>NZ_JAYKZY010000002.1:2500-1202500 GCF_035818615.1 Sphingobium sp. CR2-8
CGATGAAGGACGTGGCACGCTGCGATAAGCGTGGGGGAGCCGTGAGCAGGCATTGATCCCGCGATTTCCGAATGGGATAACCCACCTTCACCATTTAAGACTGCTTCTGGAGCGATCCAGGGCCAGTGTTAAATGGGAGAGGTATCACTAAGCTGAATAAAATAGGCTTTGGTGAAGCGAACCCGGAGAACTGAAACATCTCAGTACCCGGAGGAAAAGACATCAACCGAGATTCCGTTAGTAGTGGCGAGCGAACGCGGACCAGGCCAGCGCCTGGGATATAATTAGCAGAACGCTCTGGAAAGTGCGGCCATAGCGGGTGACAGCCCCGTATGCGAAAATGATATTCCAGGACTTGAGTAGGGCGGAGCACGTGAAACTCTGTCTGAACATGGGGGGACCACCCTCCAAGCCTAAATACTCGTACATGACCGATAGTGAACCAGTACCGTGAGGGAAAGGTGAAAAGCACCCCGATGAGGGGAGTGAAACAGTACCTGAAACCGGATGCCTACAAGCAGTGGGAGGGTCCTTGAGACCTGACCGCGTACCTCTTGCATAATGGGTCTGTGACTTAGTGTATCAAGCAAGCTTAAGCCGTTAGGTGTAGGCGCAGCGAAAGCGAGTCTGAATAGGGCGACCATAGTTTGATGCATTAGACCCGAAACCCGGCGATCTATGCATGACCAGGTTGAAGGTGCGGTAACACGCACTGGAGGACCGAACCGTTCAATGTTGAAAAATTGTCGGATGAGTTGTGCTTAGGGGTGAAAGGCCAATCAAGCCGGGAAATAGCTGGTTCTCCGCGAAATCTATTGAGGTAGAGCGTCGGATGATTGCCGTTGGGGGTAGAGCACTGGATGGTTGCGGGGGTCGCGAGATCTACCAATACTAACCAAACTCCGAATACCAACGAGTCTAGTCCGGCAGACAGACGGCGGGTGCTAAGGTCCGTCGTCAAAAGGGAAACAGCCCTAACCTACAGCTAAGGTCCCCAAGTCATCACTAAGTGGGAAAGCATGTGGGATTTCCAAAACAACCAGGAGGTTGGCTTAGAAGCAGCCATCCTTTAAAGAAAGCGTAACAGCTCACTGGTCTAAATAAGAGATCCTGCGGCGAAGATGTAACGGGGCTAAAGTGATGCACCGAAGCTTAGGGTTCAGTCTTTGACTGAGCGGTAGCGGAGCGTTCCGTAGGCCGTTGAAGCGGGAGGGTAACCGACCGTGGAGGTATCGGAAGTGCGAATGCAGACATGAGTAGCGATTAACAGTGTGAGATGCACTGTCGCCGAAATTCCAAGGGTTCCTGCTTAAAGCTAATCTGAGCAGGGTAAGCCGGCCCCTAAGACGAGCCCGAAGGGGGTAGTCGATGGGAACCACGTTAATATTCGTGGGCCTGGAGGTGTGTGACGGATGGCGTAAATGGTCTGGGCTTATTGGATTGCTCCAGGCTGTGAAGTTGTCCCAGGAAATAGCCCCTCCGTATAGACCGTACCCTAAACCGACACAGGTGGAATGGTAGAGTATACCAAGGCGTTTGAGAGAAGTATCCTGAAGGAACTCGGCAAATTGCCTCCGTACCTTCGGAAGAAGGAGGCCCCATATATGCGCAAGCACTTATGGGGGGCACAGGCCAGGGGGTAGCGACTGTTTAGCAAAAACACAGGGCTCTGCTAAGTCGGCTTCAAGACGACGTATAGGGCCTGACGCCTGCCCGGTGCCTGAAGGTTAAGAGGAGGAGTGCAAGCTCTGAATTGAAGCCCAGGTAAACGGCGGCCGTAACTATAACGGTCCTAAGGTAGCGAAATTCCTTGTCGGGTAAGTTCCGACCTGCACGAATGGCGTAACGACTTCCCCACTGTCTCCAGGATATGCTCAGCGAAATTGAATTCTCCGTGAAGATGCGGAGTACCCGCGGTTAGACGGAAAGACCCCGTGCACCTTTACTGCAACTTCAGAGTGGCATTAGGAAAGAGCTGTGTAGCATAGGTGGGAGGCTTTGAAGCATCGACGCCAGTTGATGTGGAGCCATAGGTGAAATACCACCCTGCTGTTTTCTGATGTCTAACCTCGCACCGTTATCCGGTGCAGGGACCCTCTGTGGTGGGTAGTTTGACTGGGGCGGTCGCCTCCTAAAGAGTAACGGAGGCGCGCGATGGTGGGCTCAGGACGGTTGGAAACCGTCTGTTAGAGTGCAATGGCATAAGCCCGCCTGACTGCGAGACTGACAAGTCGAGCAGAGACGAAAGTCGGTCATAGTGATCCGGTGGTCCCTCGTGGAAGGGCCATCGCTCAACGGATAAAAGGTACGCCGGGGATAACAGGCTGATGATTCCCAAGAGCTCATATCGACGGAATCGTTTGGCACCTCGATGTCGGCTCATCACATCCTGGGGCTGGAGCAGGTCCCAAGGGTTTGGCTGTTCGCCAATTAAAGTGGTACGTGAGCTGGGTTCAGAACGTCGCGAGACAGTTTGGTCCCTATCTGCCGTGGGCGTCGAAATTTGAGAGGAGTTGACCCTAGTACGAGAGGACCGGGTTGAACATACCTCTGGTGTACCTGTCGTCACGCCAGTGGCGCAGCAGGGTAGCTATGTATGGACGGGATAACCGCTGAAAGCATCTAAGCGGGAAGCCTCCCTCAAGATAAGATTTCACAGGACCGTGGAAGACCACCACGTTGATAGATCGGATGTGGAAGTGCGGTAACGCATGAAGCTAACCGATACTAATTGTCCTATTCGCGCTTAAGAGTCCCACCATCAACGACAATGCTGGTCATACAGCAGCGCTCGACGATCGTAGGTTGTTAAGCCAGCCCAGATATATGCTTACAAACACACACAAAACGTGCACGGTATCGATTATAACCCCCTTATATGCGCCCGCTTCATTGCTTGGTGACCATAGCGTCTGTGACCCACCCGATCCCATCCCGAACTCGGCCGTGAAACCAGTCTGCGCCGATGGTACTATTGCTCAAGCACTGGAAGAGTAGGGCGTCGCCAGGCATTGCAGCGCGCGCATATATCGGAAAATACATAAAACCCATTCACAACGTCTCGGCCCGTACCAACGGGCCGCAGGCCGCAAGGCCGAACGGCCGCCCGACCCCGGATCAAGTCCGGGGAGGAAAGCCAAGGGAACGGATGTTCCCGCCGGCGCTTGAGGCTAAACAAAAGTGACGCGGGATGGAGCAGCCCGGTAGCTCGTCAGGCTCATAACCTGAAGGTCGTAGGTTCAAATCCTACTCCCGCAACCAACACAAAGCATTGGCGAACGCAGTGAGCTTAGGCTTTGTGTTGTCCCGGCGAAGGCCGGGACCCATAACCCCACACACAACCCCGCCTGAACAGCGGGGTTTTTTATCGCCTACAACATGCGCAACCAACATGTCGGAGGCGGACACCTGCCGCCCCCGATCCCCCTATCACCGCTCGGCCCCTTCCAACTGTCGGCTGAAATACACCATCTGCATCGCCTGCAATCGTGCGCCTTGCGCGATATCCGCATCGCCCGAATGGCCACCGGCGGTATCTTCGTAGAAATAATAGGGCAGGCCATAATCCTTCAGCCGTGCTGCGAACTTGCGTGCATGTTGCGGCCCCACACGGTCGTCCTTGGACGTGGTCCAGATGTAGGGCACCGGATATTTCACACCCCGACGGATGTTCGCATAAGGCGAAATCTTCTCCAGAAACGCCTTCTCCGCGGGCACCGACACGCTGCCATATTCATCGACCCAGGATGCCCCGGCCGCGATCTGCTCGTACCGCACCATGTCCAGCAACGGCACCTGGATCGCGACCGCATTCCACAGATCGGGATGCTGGTTGAACGCCACCCCCATCAGCAGCCCGCCATTGGAGCCGCCATAGATGCCGAACTTTCTGGGCGACGATAATTTGCGCGCGAATATATCCTGCGCCACCGCGGCGAAATCGTCATAGATGATCTGCCGCTTGGTCTTCAGCCCTGCCTCATGCCAGGCCGGGCCGAACTCGCCGCCGCCGCGGATATTCGCCAGCACGAAACTATTGCCCCGTTCCAGCCAGAGCTTGCCGGTGATCGCCGCATAGCTCGGCGTCATCGGCACTTCGAAACCGCCATAGGCCGTCATGATCGTCGGCGTCGAACCGTCCGGCTTCATGTCTTTCCGATGGACGATGAAATAGGGGATCTTGGTCCCGTCGGTAGAGGTCGCCTCGAACTGATCGACCACCAGCCCGTCGGCGTCGAAGCGCGCGGGCATGGCCTTCACCTGGCGCGGCGTCGGGTTGGCGGCATCCAACGCCCACAGGGTCGTGGGCGCCAGGAAGCCGGACACCGACAGATAGGCATTGTCGCTCTTGTCGGTGGCGCTGACGATCGCAATCGTGGCGTTGTCGGGCAGGGAGACCGGTGTCGTGGTCCATGCGTCCTTGCCAGGCGCCAGCACCAGCACGCGTCCGCGCACATTGTCGTTGATCGCTACGATTACGCGGTTCTTCGTCGCCGCGACGCCGTCGATCGACTGGCGCGCATTGGGCGCGAACAGGATCTGCGGCCTCAGCGTCTCGCCCGCCTGCAACGCGGCGAGCGGCACCGCCGCCAGCGACCCCGACGGCACCGTCACGCCACCGCTTTTCCATAGCTCGCTGGTCTGGATCAGCACCTGCCCCTGGACCATGCCCTGCAACTGGCTCTTCGCCGGAAGCGGCAGCTTCTTCACGCCATCGGCCGTGACCAGATAGGTTTCGTTGCCGAAGAAGGTAACGCCACGATAGAGAAAGGCCGCGCGATGCCCTGCGCCATCCGACAGCAGCATCGGAAACGTCCCGACCTGATCACCAGGCGCACCCCGATAGATTTCCTGCGCCGCCGACAGCGGCTGCCCCCGCGTGAGCGTCTTCACCACGAAAGGATAGCCCGACGCGGTCAGGCTGCCGTCTCCCCAATTGCGGGCGAGCAGCAGCGTGTCCTTGTCCAGCCAGGCGACATTCTGCTTGGACGTCGGAATATCGAATCCGCCCGACACGAACTGCCCTTTGTCCAGATCGAATTCGCGCAGGCTGACCGCATCTTCCCCGCCGTCCGACAGGCTGATGAGCGCCAATCGCTCCTCGGGGTCCAGGATGGTCGCGCCCTTCCACACCCACTTCTTCCCCTCCGCCTTGGACAGGGCATCGAGATCCAGCACCGTGGTCCAGCGCGGCGCGGCGGTCGCATAGTCGGCCTCGCTCGTATGGCGCCAGATGCCCTGGGGATGATCGGCGTCGCGCCACAGATTATAGACGCGGCCATGGACCAGCATCGGCATGGCGATCCGGTCCTTGGCCGACGCGATCGCCAGCGCTTGCGCATAATAGCCTGCATAGCGCGGATCACCCTGCAGGGTCGCGACGGTCGCCTTGTTCTCCGCCTCCACCCATTGCATCGCGCGCGGGCCGGTCCAGTCTTCCAGCCAGACGAAGGGATCGTCGGCGGGCGCAGGCTGCGGGGCCGGGGCAGGGGGCGCACCTGCGCCTGTCAACATCGCGGCAGTCACCAACAACAACATCCTTTTCATCACATCTTCCCCCTTGGCGCGGCCAGCCGCCCCTGGCGATAGCGTCGCCGCAACAGCGCGCCCGCAACCAGCAGAGGTAACGCGCCCAGCATCAACAGGCTCCCGATCAGGCTGGGCGACCAGCCCCACAGGCTGTGCAGCCCGAAAGCGGATGGGGCCAGCACCAGCAGGAATCCCAAAGTCAGCAGCCACAACCCCCATCGTCGCGGCCGCACCGCCACCATGCGCATTTCATGACGCCATGCCTTGCGGCCAGCTTTGGTGGACAGATCGGGAGGCGGGTGGTCGAACATAAGGTGCTGGACCTTGTGGCCTTTCGTCCCTATCCTGTCCAGCATCCCCGGGGGACCGCGCACAGGCGGTTGAGAGGTGGCTGATGTGGCCACGACCCGTTGAACCTGATCTGGTTGAGACCGGCGTAGGGAGGGAACGGCTTGTCTAACCCGCAGACCGCGCCCGCCCTCCGCCCCGAACGTGGCGACAAGGAGGCGGACTTATGGACACGATTTCGGTTCTGACGCTGCGCCTGGCGGAGATTTTCGGTCTCTACATGATCGTCATCGGCCTGGGCGGCGTCGCCAGTCCGCAGCGCTGGCGCGCGGTCATGGACGATCTCAATCGATCGCCGGGCCTGGTTGTCGCGCTGGGTTTCGCCGTCTTCGCGGTCGGCGGTACGCTGGTGCTGATCCACAGCATCTGGACCGACCCGCTCGCTATCATCGTCAGCCTGATCGGCTATGTTGCCCTGATCGAGGGCGCGACGTTGCTGGCGGTGCCCGGCCCGCTGATCCGCATCGGCCACTGGTCGACGGGCTTCATCCGCATCTGGGCGATCGTCGCGCTCATTTTCGGTCTTCTCCTCTTCCTCGCGGGCCTCACCGGCCGCGCCACCATTTCCGTCTGAAAGGTATAAGCATGGCAGATGTCCCCGCCCGCACAGAGATGCGCGTCACCACTGGCCCCATCCGGGGATCGAAGAAGATCCATGTCGGCCCCTTGAAGGTCGCGATGCGCGAAATCCATCTGGAGCCGGGCTGCGGCGAGCCGCCGGTGCGCGTCTATGACACGTCCGGTCCCTATACCGATCCCGAAGCCCGCATCGACATCATGGCGGGCCTGCCGCAACTGCGCCGCGACTGGATTCGCGATCGCGGCGATGTCGAGGAATATGACGCGCGCGAAATCAAGCCGGAGGATAACGGCCTCAAAGGCCCGGATCGCTCCGCTGGCGTCCAGCCTTTCCCCAACCTCGTCAAGCGCCCCCTGCGCGCCAAATCGGGGGCCAATGTGTCCCAAATGCACTATGCCCGTCGCGGCATCATCACGCCGGAAATGGAATATGTGGCGGAGCGTGAAAATCTGGGCCGCGCTCGCCTCGCCGCCTATATCCGCGACGGCGAAAGCTTCGGCGCGTCCATCCCCGACTATGTGACGCCGGAGTTCGTGCGCGACGAAATCGCCCGCGGTCGCGCCATCATCCCCAACAATATCAACCATCCCGAATCCGAGCCGATGGCGATCGGCCGCAATTTCCTGGTCAAGATCAACGCCAATATCGGCAATTCAGCCGTCGCGTCCGATGTTGCGGCCGAAGTCGATAAGCTGGTCTGGTCGATCCGCTGGGGCGCGGACACGGTGATGGACCTCTCGACCGGCCGCAATATCCACGACACGCGCGAATGGATATTGCGCAATTCCCCCGTCCCGATCGGCACCGTCCCCATCTATCAGGCGCTCGAAAAGGTCGGCGGCATCGCCGAGGATCTGACCTGGGACATCTTCCGCGACACGCTGGTCGAACAGGCGGAGCAGGGCGTCGATTATTTCACCATCCATGCGGGCGTCCGCCTCGCCTATATCCCGATGGCGGCCAAACGCGTCACCGGCATCGTGTCGCGCGGCGGCTCCATCATGGCGAAATGGTGCCTCGCCCATCACAAGGAAAGCTTCCTCTACGAGCATTTCGACGAGATCACGGAAATCATGAAGGCGTATGACATCGCCTATTCGCTGGGCGACGGCCTGCGCCCCGGATCGATCGCCGACGCCAATGATGAAGCGCAGTTCTCCGAACTCTACACGCTGGGCGAACTGACCCACCGCGCCTGGAAACAGGATGTGCAGGTGATGATCGAAGGGCCGGGCCATGTGCCCATGCACAAGATCAAGGAGAATATGGAAAAGCAGCTCCAGGTCTGCGGCGAAGCGCCCTTCTACACGCTGGGGCCGCTCACCACGGACATCGCGCCGGGCTATGACCATATCACCAGCGGCATCGGCGCGGCGCAGATCGGTTGGTACGGCACGGCGATGCTCTGCTACGTCACGCCCAAGGAACATCTGGGCCTGCCCGACCGTGATGACGTGAAGGTCGGCGTCGTCACCTACAAGCTGGCCGCCCACGCCGCCGACCTGGCGAAGGGCCATCCCGCCGCGCAGGTCCGCGACGACGCGCTCAGCCGCGCCCGCTTCGAATTCCGCTGGCGCGACCAGTTCAACCTGTCGCTCGACCCCGAAACCGCCGAACAATATCACGACCAGACGCTGCCTGCCGAAGGCGCGAAGAGCGCGCATTTCTGCTCCATGTGCGGCCCCAAATTCTGCTCGATGAAGATCACGCAGGAAGTGCGCGACTTCGCCGCGAAGAAGAACCAGCCCGCCGACGGCTTCGTCGAAGCGGGCCTCACCGGCCGCGAAACCGCCGAAGCGAGCAAGGCCGCTGCGCTCAAGGGCATGGAAGAGATGAGCAAGCTGTTCAAGGCCACCGGCAGCGAACTCTATATGGGCGCTGGCGGAAGGGAGCATGATTGAGGCGGCGCTTTGCACGTGAAACCAACGGGTAGAACGGCCCATCTCATCGCTTAGCTGTTGACGATGGCGTGAGGGACAGCAACAACAGGCTGCTATTGGGAGTAAGATATGAGCGAACATTTGACAGCGCTGATGGAGGCCGCGCGTGGCAAAGCGATGTCGGGTGCAGAGAAGGAAGCACAGCGTAGAAGTTTTGCTTACGGAAACGCTCATATTGAGAACGAGCGAGTCACACGGGAAATGGTGGCGGCTGCGGCTGAGAAGCTTGGAAGTTTAGCCGAGTGAGCGAAGGACAGCGGCATAGCATTGCGGCAGATGCAACGCTAATTGACGATCCCGATGAGGTCGCTGTTCGGGAGTCTGAGAATGCTGTAGCGCAATTTGACCGCGTATTGGACATGGTCGATGAGATAGCGCGTGGCACGCGTCCGTTTCGCTTGCGGGCATCAATGATTCTTGATCTTCATCGAATTGCTTTGGATGGTTTATCAGCTTATGCCGGAAACTACAGACCGGCAGATATTGAGATTGGTCAGAGCAAGCACATTCCTCCCGCGGCACATCTTGTTCCATCTCTAATTGAAGAGATGTGCGAATATGTGATGGACAACGCGGAAACTAGTGAAGCTCTTCACTTATGCGCCTATGTAATGTGGCGGTTGAACTGGATACATCCATTTACCGATGGAAATGGACGAACTTCGCGTGCCTTGGCTTATTATGTGCTATGTGGAAAAGTGGGGTATCTGCTTCCTGGTAGTAAAACAGTTCCAGAGCAGATAGCTGCTGATCGTACGCCTTATTATCAAGCACTCGAGAACGCTGACAAACATCTAGTAGAAGGTAAGATTGATCTTACCGCTCTGGAGATGCTGCTGGATAAGTGTCTCGCGACCCAACTTCTTTCAGCATATAATGATGCCAAAGATCCAGCTGCCGGAAGTCCGAAAGATCGTAAACTTCACTGAAGTGGATGCAGAAGAGATTCTATAATTTTATCAGTTGTTTAGTGCGCAGTGCCTCTAGGAAAACTAACGCGCAGACTGGACAGAAAAAATCATGCCGCAGGTGATATGTATGGCTATCACGAGGTAAATGTTTTGATGAATGGATCCCTGCTGCCGGGATATGAATATCAATTCGCCGACTGGTTCCGCCACCATCTCGCCCCCGCTTCCTAACTCCTTTCCTATTTGGAAATCCTCTGATCTATCCTGATGGATGGAACAGCAGCCTTCCCCCAATCCGCCCACCAGCCCCGCCCCAAAACGCCGCGCCCGCTGGACGCCCGCGCTTCAGGCATCCTTTCTCGGCACCTTGTTGCAGACCGGTAGTGTTCGCCATGCCGCGCGCGCGGTGGGTCTGTCGCCGTCCAGCGCGCATCGCCTGCGCCGTCGCCTCGCCGACACGGAATTCGACCGCAACTGGGCGGAGGCGTTGTTCCTGCATGACCAGTTGATGACCCGCCCGTTGGCGATCGATCATGCGCGGACGCGCGCTGGCAGGCAATAGGAAGCGGCGCTTCGGGGACGCATCGGTGACGCTTCGGGGGCGCCTTGCGAGCGCTTCGGGCCGAAAACCCCCGCTATGGCGTGAACTTTGCGCGCCTTACCCCTGCAACAGCACTGCGCTGCGCCGCTTCTTCCATTCCAGCGACACGCCGATCCGTTGCGCCATCTGGCCGTCCCAATCGGTGGTCAGCCCCTGCGCTTCCAGTTGCTCCACGATACGATGGCCGATCGCGATCGCCGCTGCCTCTTCGCCCTCGCCGCACGCCCCATAGTTCAGATAGAGGCCGTGGCCTTCCACGGCGGATTCGGTGTCCTGCATATGGAAAAAGGCATAGCCTTCCACCACCATCCCCTCATCCTGCGCCGCCTCGATCTCGTCCCAGATTTCGGTTGCGCCGCATGTGCCGCAGCAGGTGAAATTCTGCCGGGCGACGATGCCTTCCTCCTCCAGGGCGGCAAAGGCGGCGTCCAGCCGGTCGCAATCGGTCATGTCCGACCAGTCCCGCTCGGCGGCGCGATGATCGGCCAGCGCCGCGCGCAGCGCGGCCGACGCCTCGATCCGGAGCAGCGGCCGGGGCAGTTCCTCCTCGAACACGTCATTGGCGTTGGTCAGGATCGCGTCGTCGTCGAAGAAGCCGCCCGCCACGTCGCGCCGCACCAGATCGCGCAGCGCCGCCACCGGATCATAGCTGGCGATGGGGCTGGGGGCGGGGCTGTTCGCCTCGCATATCTGGTCGCTACCGGCAGTCTTCGTTCCAAAAATCCGCTTCCACAAAGACCCGAACATGCGCCTGTCTGCCTCCTGCGATGCCACGCAGCTATCATGCCGCGCAGAAGAGCAAAGGAAAAGGGCCTAAAGCGCCCCTTTGTTCCAGCCGGTCGCGGGACGCCCCACAGCGCGGAGCCGAAGCCATGTCGCAGCGGCCCCGTCGCCCGATCCCGACCATTGGCACATCCTTGGCCAACACCATGCACCGATTCCATTGGATTGCCCCGCGATCGCGCTTACATAGCGCCCAATGCCACCCGATATCGCTTCATCCACGCCGATCCCGCCCATCTGGGCGACGCTCCGCCGCTTCCTGCCCTATCTCTGGCCTGCGGATTCGGCCCCGCTGCGTCGCCGCGTCGCGCTCGCCATGGGGCTGGTGCTGCTGGCGAAGGCGATCAGCCTCGCCATGCCCTTCGCCTACAAGGCCGCGATCGACCGGATGGCGCCCGGCATGGAACCGGCCGTCGGCCTCGCCATGGCGCTGGTCGCCGTCTATGCGGGTGCGCGCTTCGGCAGCGTCCTGTTCGACAACCTGCGCAATGCCGTGTTCGAAAAGGTCGGACAGGAAGCGGGGCGGCGACTGGCCGACGACGTCTTCATCCATCTCCACCGCCTGTCGCTGCGCTTCCACCTCGACCGCCGCACCGGTGCGGTCACGAAGATCGTCGAGCGCGGCACCAAGAGCATCGACACGATGCTCTACTTCCTGCTGTTCAACATCGCGCCGACCGTGCTGGAGCTGGTGGCGGTCTGCGTCATCTTCTTCGTCAAGTTCGGCGCTGGCCTGGTGGTCGCGACCGTGGTCATGGTTGCGCTCTATATCTGGTTCACCCGCACCGTCACCGAATGGCGCAACCAGCTGCGCCGCGACATGGTGGACATGGACACCAACGCCGTCGCCCATGCCGTCGACAGCCTGCTGAATTTCGAGACGGTCAAATATTTCGGCGCCGAACAGCGCGAAGCGACCCGCTACGGCATGGCGATGCGCCGCTATGCGCAAGCGGCGGTCAAGAGCGAGAACAGCCTCGCCTGGCTCAATATCGGCCAGTCGCTCATCACCAACCTCATGATGGCGGGGGCCATGGCCTATACCGTGTGGGGCTGGAGCGTCGGGCAGTTCACCACCGGCGACGTGGTGCTGGTCAATACGCTGCTCAGCCAGCTGTTCCGCCCGCTCGACCTGCTCGGCATGGTCTATCGCACCATCCGCCAGGGGCTGATCGACATGGAGGCGATGTATACTCTGATCGACACGCCGCAGGAGATCGCCGACGTGGCGGGCGCGACCGATCTTCAGGCCCGCGGCGGTGAAGTGCGCTTCGACCATGTCCGCTTCGGCTACGACCCGGAACGCGAAATCCTGCACGATGTCAGCTTCACCGTCCCGGCCGGCAAGACGTTGGCGATCGTCGGCCCATCCGGCGCGGGCAAGTCCACCATCGCCCGCATCCTGTTCCGCTTCTACGACATCCAGCAGGGTCAGGTCTCTATCGACGGGCAGGATATAGCCAGCGTCACCCAAGCCTCGCTGCGCGCCGCGATCGGCATCGTGCCGCAGGACATGGTCCTCTTCAACGACACGGTCGGCTATAATATCGGCTATGGCCGCGAAGGCGCGAGCCAGCAGGAGATAGAGGCGGCGGCCAAGGCGGCGTCCATCCACGACTTCATCCTCAGTCTGCCCAAGGGCTATGACACCCGCGTCGGCGAACGCGGTCTGAAACTCTCGGGCGGCGAAAAGCAGAGGGTGGCGATCGCCCGCACCCTGCTCAAAGACCCGCCTGTTCTGGTGCTGGACGAAGCGACCAGCGCGCTAGACAGCCGCACCGAAACGGAAATCCAGACCGTGCTGCGCGACATCAGCCGCAAACGCACGACCCTGGTGGTGGCCCACCGTCTGTCGACGGTGGTCGATGCCGACGAGATCATCGTGCTGGACCAGGGACATATCGTGGAACGCGGCCGCCATGCCGACCTGGTCCGGGCCGACGGCCTCTACGCCCTGATGTGGAACCGTCAGGCAGCGGAGCGGGAGGAAATGCCAGCCGAGCCGGGTATCGAGAATATATTTGAGGTGGTGACGCCCCGCTGAGCCTTTTGCTCAGGGGGCGCCATCGGGTCAGTTATGCGTCGTCACCGTCGTCGTCGTGCGTTCGGCGACGGTAGCGCGGGGCGCGGTCCGGGTCGTCTTCCGCACGATCTTGCGCTTGGGCGCGGTCGTGCTGCGCGACGCCGTCTGCACCGCCTTCGTCGTTTCGGTCGTGACCGTCGTGGTGGCTGGCTTGACCGTAGCGGCAGCGGCGGCATCGCGGGCGGCCTGTGCATCCGCAGCGGCCGAAGCGGCGGCCTGCTCCGCAACATCGGCGCGGGCATTGGCCGCATCGGCCTGCTGCTGCGCGTTTACGGTAGCCTGCGTCTGCATCTGGGCATTGGCATCGGCGCGCTGCTGGCCTTCACCGATGGCAGTGTCGGCATTGGCCTGCGCTTCCAGGGCAGCAGTGATCGCCTTCTGCTCCTTGCCGCTCTTCAACGCCTCCTGCGCTAGACGCAGCGACGCCTGAGCGCGGGCAATCAAGTCAGGAGAGGGGTTGAGTTTAGATGCGGCCTCGATCTTGCCCTTGGCTTCGGCAATAGCGGCGAGCGCACGTTCTTCGTCGCCAGCAAAGGCGGGCGCAGCACTAAAGGCAAGGGCGGAAGCAGTCAGTAGACCGCCGAGGCTGGTCTTGAAAAACTTGTTCATATTTCTCTCCCATCATTATGATGACGGGCCAGTTAACGTGCATCTTCTCCTCTAAGTTCCTTTATCTAAGGTTCAGGAAAGGCGCTGCGACCTCTGCTGGCACACGCATCAATCGTCCTGATTGCTTGTCGAGCATAGCCCATGTCGACCGGGCGGATACTTTTACCTTGCCGTCCGGCCCGGTAAATTCGATCAGCCGGTCAAACCGCGCCCCGCGCGGCGGATCGGGAATCCAGGTGCGTGCAGTCACCGTCTCGCCCACCGTCACATTGCCGCGATAATCTACCTCATGCCGGGTCACGACCCAGATATAGGCGTCGACATGCGCCGGGTCGGCATCCCGCTCCCAATGTTCGACCGACACCTGCTCCATCCACTGGACCCACACCGCATTGTTCACATGACCCAGTATGTCGATATGTTCGGGCAGCGCGATAATCTGCTTGGTGAAGGACGCGGCCATTATCCCTCCACACCCAACTGCCACAGGATGAAGGCGAATTCTTCGGCCGTCTCGTGCAGGCTTTCGAACCGGCCCGACTTGCCGCCATGGCCCGCGCCCATATTCGTCTTGAGCAGCAGGATATTATCGTCGGTCTTGGTGGCGCGCAGCTTCGCTACCCATTTGGCCGGCTCCCAATAGGTCACGCGCGGATCGTTCAGCCCGGCCGTCACCATGAGCGGCGGATAGGCCTGCGCGCTGACATGGCTATAGGGATCATAGCTGCGGATCGTGTGGAACGCGGCCTCATCCTCGATCGGATTGCCCCATTCGGGCCATTCGCCCGGCGTCAGCGGCAAAGTCTCGTCCAGCATGGTGTTGAGCACGTCGACGAACGGTACATGCGCTACAACCGCGCCCCACAGGTCGGGATCGGAGTTGACCACCGCGCCCATCAGCTCGCCGCCCGCCGATCCGCCCGAAATGCTGATCCTGCCCTTCGACGTATAGCCGAGGTCGATGAGTCCCTTCGCCACGTCCACGAAATCGGTGAACGTGTTGACCCGCTTGTCCAGCTTCCCGTCGAGATACCATTGCTGGCCCAGGTCGTCGCCACCGCGAATATGCGCCAGCGCAAAGGCGAAGCCGCGATCCAGCAGCGACAGGCGGCTGGTGGAGAATCCCGGCTCCATCGCCAGGCCATAGGCGCCATAGCCATAGAGATGCAGCGGCGCGCTGCCGTCGCGGGGGAGATCGGCGGGATAGACGATCGATACCGGGATCTCCGTGCCGTCCCGTGCGGTGATCATCAGACGCTCGGTGGCGTAGCGGCTGGCGTCATAGCCCGATGGGATTTCCTGCATTTTCAGGACGTCCAACTCGCCGGTCGCCAAATGATAGTCGTAGATGGTGTCGGGCGTGACCATCGATTCATAACCGATGCGCAGCTTCGTCACGTCATATTCGGGATTGTCGTCCAGGCTCGCGGAATAGCTCGCTTCGGGGAAGGGGATGCGCTTTGGCCTGTGGGTCGCATAATCGCGCAATTCGATCTGGTCCAGGCCGTCCTGCCGCCCTTCGGTCACGTAGAAGCTCTTGAACAGCGTGAAATCGGTCAGGTAGAAATGATCGTCGGGCGCGATTACTTCATCCCACTGGTCCGGCGCGTCCAGCTTCGCCTTCACCAGCCGGAAATTGGGATGAACGTCGTTGGTTTTGATATAGAGCGTGCCCTCATGCTCATCGACATCATATTCGCGGCCGGGCTTGCGCGCCGCCACCCGTAAAGGCGTGGCGGTCGGGTCGTCGGACGGTATCAGCCACGCTTCGCTGGTCACATGGTCCCCGGTCGCAATGACGATCCACTTTTCCGAGGAGGTAAGGCCGATCGAAACGCGGAACCCCTCGTCATCCTCATGGAACAGTTCGACGTCGCGCGCGACATCCTGCCCCAGCCAGTGCAGCCGCGCATTGTCGGTCCGCCAATTCTCATTGGCCAGACCGTAGAGCAGCCCCTTGCTGTCTGCGGTCCAGACCAACGAAGACAGCGTGTCGGGAATGACCTCGGGCAATATGTCGCCGGTCAGCAGATCCTTGATCCGCGCCTCGAACCGCTCCGACCCGTTGATGTCGATCGCATAGGCCAGATAGCGCCCGTCGGGGCTGACCGACATCGCGCCCAGCCGGAAATACGCATGGCCCTCCGCCAGCGCCGGTTCGTCCAGGATCAGTTGGTCCTCACCGCCTGCAACGGGACGCCGAAACCATTTGCGATATTGCGCCCCGGTTTCGAATGCGCGCCAATAGACATAGTCGCCGTCCTTCTGCGGGACCGACTGGTCGTCTTCCTTGATCCGCCCTTTCATCTCGGCAAACAGTGTGTCGAGCAAAGGCTTGTGCGGCGCCATCGCGCCTTCGAACCAGCTATTCTCCGCCTCCAGATAGGCCAGCACGTCCTTGTCCTTCACGTCCGGATATCCCGGATCGCGCAGCCATGCCCAGGGATCGTCCACGGTGACGCCATGATGCGTGAAACTATGCGAACGGCGCTCGGCGATGGGGGGCAGGGAAGGGGGCTGCGTTTGATCGGTCATTAACTATCCATGGTCCAGACGGGGTCATGCGCTGGAATAAGCGCGCTCATCCCTCTATGTTGTCGGCATGATGGCCGATGCAAGAGGCCCGACATGATCCAAGGGAATAGTGATGTCCAGTTATGAAGACCGCCTGAAGGCCCTGCGCGCGCAATTGGTGCGCCAGACGCTGGACGGTTTCGTGGTGCCGCTGACCGACGAGCATATGAGCGAATATGTCGGCGCATACGCGCAGCGGCTCGCCTGGCTAACCGGCTTTCAGGGGTCGGCGGGCAGCGCGGTTGTGCTGCCGCAGGAAGCCGCGATCTTCGTGGACGGCCGCTACACGCTCCAGGTGCGCGAGCAGGTGGACGGCGCCCATTGGCAGTATGAAAGCGTGCCGCAGACATCGATCGCCGCCTGGCTGAAGGATCATGCGGGGCAGGGCGCACGGATCGGCTACGACCCCTGGCTCCACACCCGCGCCTGGGTGAGCCAGGCGACGCAGGCGCTGGCGGCGAAGGGCGCGGAACTGGTGGCGGTGGATACCAACCCGGTCGACGCGATCTGGCCCGATCGCCCCGCGCGCAGCGCCGCCAAGCTGGTGGTGCATGATGATCGCTTCGCGGGTCAGTCGGCGGCGGAAAAACGCGCCGCCATGGCCGACTGGCTAACGGAGAAAAAGGCCGACGCGGTGGTCCTGTCGGCGCTCGATTCGATCGCCTGGACCTTCAATATTCGCGGAAAGGATGTGGACCGCACGCCCGTCGCGCTCGCTTATGCCATCGTCCATGCCGACGCGACCGCCGACCTATATGTCGCGCCGGAGAAGATGGACGAGGCCGTCGTCCAGCATCTGGGCAATGCGGTGCGCGTGCATGATCGTGCAGCCTTCGCCGCCGCGCTGGAGGATTTTTCGGGCAAGACCGTGGTCGCCGATCCCGAACGCGCCGTCGCCGCCATCTTCAACGGTCTGGACGCGGGCGGCGCGACCATCCTGTCGCTGCGCGATCCCGCCGTCCTGCCCAAGGCGATCAAGAACCCCACCGAAATCGCCGGGCACAAGGCGGCGCAGGCGCGCGACGGCGCGGCGCTCAGCCGCTTCCTGCACTGGGTCGCGGTCCAAGCGCCCAAGGGCGGCCTGACCGAACTGTCCGCCTCCGACCGGCTGGAGGCGTTTCGCAAGGACACCGGCCTGCTCGAAGACTTGTCCTTCGACACGATCAGTGGCGCTGGGCCGAACGGCGCCGTCGTTCATTACCGTGCCGAGGAAAAGACCAACCGTCCGATCGAACGGAACAGCCTCTATCTGGTTGATTCGG
Organism: Sphingobium sp. CR2-8; assembly: GCF_035818615.1. NCBI lineage: Bacteria > Pseudomonadati > Pseudomonadota > Alphaproteobacteria > Sphingomonadales > Sphingobiaceae > Sphingobium > Sphingobium wonjuense. The sequence goes on from NZ_JAYKZY010000002.1 coordinate 19,721, forward strand.
GCGGCCAGTATCGCGACGGCACCACCGACGTCACCCGCACGCTGGCGATCGGCACGCCGACCCCGGAAATGCGCCGCCGTTTCACCCTGGTGCTCAAAGGGCATATCGCGCTGGCGCGCGCCGTCTTCCCGAAGGGCACCCGCGGCGGCCAGCTCGACATATTGGCGCGTCAGTATCTTTGGGCCGAGGGGCTGGATTACGCCCATGGCACCGGCCATGGCGTCGGCAGCTTCCTGTCGGTGCATGAAGGGCCGCAGCGGATCGCGACTTTCGGCGGCGGGGACGAACCGCTGGCGGCGGGCATGATCCTTTCGAACGAACCGGGTTATTACAAGACCGGCGAATATGGCATCCGTATCGAAAATCTGGTGCTGGTCGAGGATCGCGCGGTCCCCGGCGCGGAAAAGGATATGCTGGGGTTCCAGACGCTGACCTTCGCCCCCATCGATCGCACGCTGATTGTCACCGACCTGCTCGGCGTTGAAGAGCGCGACTGGGTCGACGCCTATCATGAATTGGTGCTGAAACTGGTCGGTCCGCAGCTGGACGGCGATGCCCTCGCCTGGCTCCAGGCGGCCTGCGCGCCGCTTTAACCCTCGTCGTTCGGCTCATCGGCGGGAGGGGGCGGCGGCGCGCCCTCCCGCGTCGCTTCCCGGCTCTGCGCCTTGCGCCGACGCAGATTGTCGCGCAGCGCCTGCGCCAGCCGTGTCTTTTTCTCGTCCTGCGTTTCAGCCATGGCGTGGGCTTAAGCAAAATGCGCCGTCGGCCGCAACCCGCCTTGACATCGGCCCGGGGGGCGGCCATAGGCCCGGCCTCCGAAGCGCGAACAGCGCCTCGGGACAGAAATAGAGTGCTGCCGTAGCTCAGTGGTAGAGCGCATCCTTGGTAAGGCTGAGGTCGTGAGTTCAATCCTCACCGGCAGCACCATTTCTCCCCCGAACATCCCAAAGTCATAACATCGCCCAGGCGGCTAGCGCCATCGCCTGCCCGGCGACGATCAGCCACAGCAGGGTCGAGAAGGGCTGCTTGCGCGTCTTGTGCCGAAAGACATGGCGGCCGACCAATGCCCCCGCCGTGCCGCCCACCAGCGCCCACAGAAGCAGCGTTCGTTCGGCAACGCGCCGCGCACCTGTTCGCGCACGCCGCTTGTCCGTCCCGAACAGGGCGAAGGCGATCAGGTTCGCCAGCAGCAGGGCCAAGCCCAGGGATAGCATCCACATCGCCCGGATCGCGTCAGCCTGTGAAGCTGACACCGATCCACAGGGTGCGTGGCGTGCCCAGGTCCATAGACCCACCCGCATTGCGGGTGACGACCCGTTCATCGAATAGGTTCTCGCCGCGCGCCACCAGGCTGACGCCATGGCCGACCGGCAGACGCGCGATCGCATCCAGTGTCAGCGCGTCGGGCAGGATGTCGCTTTGGAGGTCGTCCTCGAACTGCCGGGCGACGTAGCGCAGCGTGGTCGACAACGATGGCCCCTGCGCCGGGCTGTAGGCGATCGTCGCGCTGGCCGCATGGCGCGGACTTTGCGCGGGCGTAAGGCCGTCGAATGCCGCGCTGGGCGCGTGGACGCTGCTGTGGCTATAGGCATAGGATGCCGACAGGCGGATATCGCCCAGCGCCGCCGCCGCAGTCAATTCGATGCCCTTGGCGACGATGCGATCGACATTCCGGCGCTGGCGTATGTTGGTCGCGATTGTGACATTGGCGATGGCGTTGTCCAGCCGGTTGTAGAAAGCGGTGGCGGACAGGGTGACGCCCGACAGCGGCGTCAGGTCGATGCCGGCCTCCGCCCCCTTCAGTTTCTCCGGATTCAGTGCGGCATTGGCCTGCGTCGTGATCGGAAAGACCACGAACGGCCGGTAAAGTTCATTGAGCGTCGGCAGGCGAAAGCCGCTATAGGCCGCCGTGCGCAGCGCGATCGCGTCGTTCGCGCGATAGAGCGCCCCGATCCGGCCCGACATGGCCCAGTCCGATCGGTTAGCAAAGTCGCCGCCCGTCGTCGCGCCGCTGGTCGCGCTGACCTGACGATAGAAGCCTTGGCGGATCGACCAGCGATCCCCCCGTACGCCGCCGGTCAGCACCAGCTTGCCCCCAAGACCTTCCGGCGTCCAGTCATCCTCGGCAAAGACGCCTGTGGCCCACTGGTTGCCGCCCGCGTGGCGCAGGAAGGTGCGCGGATTGCCCGCGACATTGGCGTTATAGGCGTCCTCATACAGGTCGCCAGTGGCGAAGCGGCTATCGATGCCCAGTCGCAGCACATGGTCCGGGCCGACCGGCGGGCGGATCTCGATCTTGCCGCCGATGCCCGTCGATGGCGTGTTGCGCTGGTCCAGCGATTTGCGAAAAGGCGCGCTGGACGCAATCACGATGTTGGAAAAGTTGCGCGCCTGGATATAGGCCAGCGCATCGACCTGCCACGATCCGCGGTGGATATAGCGGACGCTGGCGTCCTGCCCCTGGCTCATACTGTCCGCGCCTGCAAAGCGCAGCGTACGATGATCCTCGAACAGGGTCGCGCGAAACTGGAGTTCGGATATGGCGGACAGCGGCGCGACCGCGCGGATATTGGTCGACCAGCCATTATAGGCGGCTGGCACGGTGGCGGCGACGCGCTGATCCCGGGGCGTGGTCTGAAAACCGTCACCCCGGTCCCACCGCCCCGATAGCGAGACATAACCGCCGCCCAGATCCCGGGTCAGGCCTGCGGACATTTCCGTCGCATCGCGGCTGCCATAGAAAGCGCTGGCGGAAAAGTTGGGCAACTGGTCGCGCGTCGCGCTGGCCAGTTCGATCGCTCCGGCGACCGCCCCCGCGCCGAACGCGCCAATGCCACCACCACGCGTTACGCGCATGACGGAAAGCCGGTCGGACACCAGCGCGCTGAAAGGGATATAGCCGAAGAAGGGGTCCGCCACCGGCACCCCGTCCAGCAGGACCAGCGTACGGCTGGACGCATTGCCGCCCAGCGCGCGCAAGGTTGCGCCCTGGTTGGAGGGATTGGACGATCGGCTGTCGGACCGGCGAAACTGCTGGAATCCAGCGACATCGCCCAGCGCGCTTTCGATGCGGCCCGACGCACTGTCGAGCAGCCGCTGCCGGTCGATCACCACCGACCCATAAGCGGGCGTTCCGGGCGGCAGGGGCAGCCCCGTCCCCGTGACGACGATCTGTGCGGCGTCAACTCGGGATGGCTCAGGCGACTGCGCCAACGCAACGGCAGGCGAAAACATTATGAGCGCAGGCAGAACAGTTATTTTCACGGCGACCCCTTCATCGCCTCTGTCCCCATTTCCCAAGGCTTTGGCAAACGGAAACGATCTGCATCCGTCCGTCGGAAGGAGGGGGCGACGCCGTTACGCCGCCTGCGTCTCCAGCAGTTTGTCGATCGTCAGGGGATAGTTGCGCAGGCGGATGCCGGTCGCATTATAGATCGCGTTGGCGATCGCCGCGCCCGCGCCGCATATCCCCAGTTCGCCCACGCCCTTGGCCTTCATCGGCGAACTCTTGTCGTCCAGTTCCTCAATGAACAGCACATCCTGTTCGGGAATGTCGGCATGCACCGGCACCATATATTCGGCCATGTCGTGATTGACGAAGAAGCCGAAGCGGGTGTCAACGTCCAGCGCCTCCATCAATGCCGCGCCCACGCCCATGGTCATCGCCCCGATCACCTGACTGCGCGCGGATTTGGGGTTCAGGATACGCCCGGCGGCAAAGGCGCCGCCCATGCGCCGTACCCGCACTTCGGCGGTATCGATATCGACGCCAACCTCGCAGAAATGCGCGCCGAAGGTCGCCTGGGCATAGCGCTTATCGAGATCGCCATATTCCATACTGTCTTCGGCCCACACGCCTTCGCGCCCAGCCAGCGCGCCCAGCGTCTGCGAGTTATTGTCGAACTTCACCAGCCCGTCGTCGAACTGCGCCTTGTCCGCCGGGTAGCCTGCCTTTTCCGCCAGCTTCGTGCGCAAGGCGACGGCGGCGGCATAAACGCCCGCCGTCGAACTATTCGCGCCCCATTGCCCGCCCGATCCGGCCGAAGCCGGGAAACGACTGTCGCCCAGCCGCACCACGACCTGATCCAGCGTCACGCCCAGCATTTCGGCGGCAGTCTGGCCGATGATGGTATAGCTGCCGGTGCCGATGTCGGTCATGTCGGTTTCGACGATGACCTTGCCCTGCGCATCGACCCCTATACGCGCGCCCGACTTTGTTATCAGGTTGTTGCGGAAGGCGACGGCCATGCCCATGCCGACCAGCCAGCGCCCGTCCCGGACCTGTCCCGGCTTCGTCTGGCGCTTGTCCCATCCAAACCGATCGGCGCCTGCACGCAGGCATTCCACCAGCTTGCGGCTCGAAAAGGGGCGCTGCGGCCCGGCTTCGGGATCATATTGCACATCGTTGCGGATACGCAGTTCGACCGGATCGACGTTGCAGGCTTCCGCCAGCTCATCCATCGCCACCTCCAGCGCCAGAAGGCCGACCGCTTCGCCCGGTGCGCGCATGGCATTGCCTTCCGGCAGGTTGAGCGTCACCAGCCGGTGCGCCGTCATCCGATTGGGTCCACGATAGAGCAGGCGCGTTTGCTGCGCCGCCGTTTCCGGCCCGCCGCCCGGCAGGTCGCCCGACCAGACCTCATGGCCGATCGCATCGATCACGCCATCCTTGTCCGCGCCGATACGGATGCGCTGGATCGTCGCAGGCCTGTGCGTCGTGTTGTTGGGAATCTGGTGCCGGGCAAGCGCCACCTTGACCGGTCGCCCTACCTGCTTTGCCCCCAACGCCGCGAGCAGCGCATCGGCGCGCAGGAACAGCTTCGATCCGAACCCGCCGCCGATATAGGGGGACACCAACCGCACATTCTCTTTGGGAATGCCCAGCGTCTTGGCCACTTCGCCTACGCCCCATGCGATCATCTGGTTGGATGTCCAGAGCGTCAGCTTGTCGCCGTTCCAGGCCGCGGTCGTGGCGTGCGGCTCCATCATCGCGTGGCTGTGGTCGGGCGTGGTGTAGGTCTGGTCGATCTTCACCGCCGCCTTGGCGAAACCGCCATCGAAATCGCCCGCTGCCGTGTCGGGGCCGCCACTCTCCGGCTTGACGCCCTTGCCCTGATCGGCCGCCAGACTGAAACGGCCATCTTCGTTGGTATAATCGATCCGCACCAGCTTCGCGGCGTCCCGCGCATTTTCGAATGTGTCGGCGATGACCAGCGCGACCGCCTGCTCATAATGATCGATCTGCGGCCCGCCCAGCAACGGCGCCGTATTCATCTTGCCCTTGCCCAGCTTGCCAGCATTGGCGTGGGTGACGATCCCCAACACGCCCGGCGCGGCTTCTGCTGCGCGGAGGTCCATCGCCGCAATCCGCCCCTTGGCGATGGCGGACCCGACCATCCAGCCATAGGCGGCATTGGGCGCGGCATCATGGCGTTCATAGGCATAGGGGGCGCTGCCCGTTACCTTGGCGGCGCCGTCGATGCGATCATGGGGAATGCCGATCACCCGGCCCTTGTCGATCGGGTTGGTGCCCGCAGCTGTCTCGAACTTCATGCCCGTGCCTCCTGCTGCCGATAGAGCGACGTCAGCGTCCGTTCGACCAGCATCTTCTTGAAATCATTATGTGGGGTCGTACGCGCGCCCGCCAACGCGGCTTCCGCCACGGCCTTTGCGCCCTGTTTCGCCGCCGTGTCGGCCGCCTCCACCCGCCAAGGCTTCGCACCGATCCCGCCGAATGCAAAGCGCGCGCTGCCATCCTTGCCGAACACCGCCGCTACGGAGACCAGCGCGAAGGCATAGGAAGCCCGGTCGCGCACTTTGCGATACACATGCGTGCCACCGATGGGTTTTGGCAGGGTGACGGACGTGATCATCTCGCCCGGTTTCAGCGCCGTCTCCCGCTGTGGCGTCTCGCCGGGCAGCAGATGGAAATCAGCGATCGGAATGGATCGCGTCACGCCGTTCGCGTCGATAGTGTCCACTTCGCTGTCCAGCAGCCGCATCGCCACGGCCATGTCGCTGGGATGCTGGGCGATGCAGGCGTCGCTGACGCCCAATATCGCCAGGCTGCGGCTCATCCCCTGCATCGCGCCGCAGCCGCTGCCGGGCTTACGCTTGTTGCACGGCATACGGGTGTCGTAGAAATAGGGGCATCGCGTTCGCTGCAACAAATTGCCGCCGGTCGTCGCCTTGTTGCGCAACTGTCCCGATGCGCCGGCCAGTAGCGCCCGGCTCAGCACCGCATAATCGCGCCGCACATCCTTATCGGCCGCCAGATCGGTATTGCGCACCAGCGCCCCGATGCGCAGCCCGCCTTCGGGCGTCTTCTCGATCCGGTCCAGGCCCAGATGGTTGACGTCGATGAGATGGGTCGGCGTCTCGATCTGCAACTTCATAAGGTCGAGTAGATTGGTGCCCCCCGCGATGAAGCGTGCGCCCTGGACGGATGCTGCCGCCTTGGCCGCGGCCTTGATGTCGGACGGGCGCTCATACGTGAATGGCCTCATGCCTTTGCCTCCCCGGCCACGTCACGCATGGCCGCGATGATGTTGGGATAGGCGGCGCAGCGGCAGATATTGCCGCTCATCCGCTCGCGCAGTTCGCCGTCGCTCATCGCCACCTTGTCCAAGTCATCCGTCGCATGGCTGGGGATGCCTGCTTCGATCTCCTCCAGCACTGCAACGGCCGAACAGATCTGGCCCGGGGTGCAATAGCCGCATTGATAGCCGTCATGCACGATGAAGGCCTTTTGCATGGGATGGAGATTTTCCGGCGTACCCAATCCTTCGATTGTCGTCACCTTCTCGCCATCATGCATCAACGCCAAGGTCAGACAGCTGTTGATCCGCCGTCCCTCCACGATCACCGTACAGGCGCCGCACTGGCCATGGTCGCACCCTTTTTTCGTGCCGGTCAGGTGCAGATGCTCACGCAGCGCGTCGAGCAGGCTGGTGCGCGGGTCGAGTTGCAGATGCACTTCGCGTCCGTTGACGGTTAGTTCGACGGGCGTCATGGCATTTCCTTCATTGCGGCCTCGCGGCGCGGCGGCGGCATACTGCGTGGACAATAGGGGGGCGGCTGCCGCGAGTGCCCCACTGCCCCGCAGGAGGCCACGGCGTGTGAGATGGTCGGACGACATGGCTGGTCCTCATTGTTGGTTGCAAGTCACTACGAAGGGCGGCGTAAAACGATCCAGCCGCGCCACGGGATCGCGCAATCTAACAGATGGATGCTAGCCGCCAAGCGTCCGTTCACAGGCGCTGATAAAACCCGATTCGTAACGTCTATCCCGCCCACATAAGAGCGGCTACGGACTGGCCCGCACCTAAAGCGCAGAAAATCTTGGGTTTTTATGCCCAGACGGGAGAATTTCACTTTTGTGCAATTCTTCCCTTGCCCCTTTGCAAAAGCGCTGCTAGTTCCCCGCCACCCGCCGAGAGGGACACATCCTCCGGCCGCCAGAGCGGGCGTAGCTCAGGGGTAGAGCACAACCTTGCCAAGGTTGGGGTCGAGGGTTCGAATCCCTTCGCCCGCTCCAGAAATCATCGAAAAATCAATGGTTTCTGGGGCGACTGGGCCAAGTTTTCATATTACGCGGCCTTCTGAAAAGATTGAAGTAATAAGGACGTAATATGCTGCGCGCGTATTTGCGGGTAGTTCTGGCGTAGGTTGAGCCACTGAAAATCTGGCTTCCGCAGAAGCTGACCGAGCGATGTGGCCGTCGAGGCTGCCGGATGGTTTAGATTGGCGGGCATAGTCATGGCGATCTGCGGCTAAGCCGTGTTATCTCTCACCCTTCTTCCTAATGCACATGGACCGGCGTCTGGGAAACAGAGGGCAGAGTTCGCTGGCCGGAGGGGGGCTGCCAGATACAGGCTGCACGTTTGGCAATTTAACATGGTCGTCATGCAATTGTCATAATTAGAAAATTCCATAAGCTGTCCGCTCATCCCGTTTCACCGATCGTTGTGAGGACGAACGGGGAGCGCATAGAAGGAGGAAGGCGAATCGCGAGACCTGCGGGTTGGGAACGCCCTTGCGGTCGGTTATGCTACTATCATGGGTCGTTATCGACGGTTGGATGCCCTTGCCGCTGGGTTAGCAGAGGCATCGGATATGCACATGCTCTACGAATTCCTGGCGAGGATCGCGCGGGAAATGGGTTTCGACTATTTCGCGCTGGCTGAGCACATCGATCTGAGGGTGCCACAACAGCAACCTCTTCAAATCCACAATTATCCACGCGGCTGGGCTGCCTATTATGTGGAAAGGGACCTGGGGCCGCGCGATCCTATCCGACGGGCCAGCCACCGGACCCATCTGGGCTTTGCCTGGCTCACCATTCCACGATTTCTAACACTGACTCCTGCCGACCGCGCCGTTTTAGCTGCCGGGCAAGCCCATGGGCTGGGTGAAGGATTTACCGTCCCCTCGCACATCCCTGGCGAAGTCAGCGGATCCTGTACATTTGTCACCCGAACGAACGAACCGCTGCCTCGCGATCAGATCTGGACGGCGCAAATCATTGGCGGTCTCGCGTTCGAACGCGGACAACGCCTTCTGGGCCGCACGACCCTGTCTGGGGATTCCGCGATCACGGAACGTCAACGCGACTGCGTTTTATGGGCTGCTCGCGGAAATACCGACGGCGAGATTGCCGACATTTTGGGCATTTCGAAGGAAACCGTGATCCAGCATCTCAAGTTCGCGCGCGAGCGCTATGGTGTACGGAAGCGAACCTCGCTCGTGATCCGGGCGCTGTTCGATGGCCTGATCTCCTTTTCCGAAATCTTCCAGCGACATCGATATTGGTAACGTCGGGACGAGGGGACGAAACGCCGTCCCCTCGTCGAACGGTATCGCATAACCGCCGTTTCCCTGTCTTTCTACGCCACCCTACGCCGCAACGATTTGGATGTTGCGCGTAGGGGCAATGTGGCTTTCTTGATCATCCCCTGGGCTGGACCGCCAACGGTCCGGCAATTGGCAGGGTCGATTCATGAGCATATACCCGCTCCGTACAGACGCCCGGACACGCGGCTCGCGCATGCTCCGCACGGCGCTTGGTTCGGCCATCATTGGCTGGCTCGACGATGCGTGCGTCATCGAGATCATGCTCAATCCCGACGGGCATATCTGGATCGATCGGCTGGGCGAAGGCCTCAGCGATACCGGGGTCCGCCTGTCGGCCGCCGACGGTGATCGCATCATCCGTCTGGTCGCGCATCATGTCGGGGCGGAGGTTCATGACGGAGCGCCTCGCGTGTCGGCCGAACTTCCCGATAGCGGCGAGCGGTTCGAGGGGCTGCTCCCGCCCATCGTCCAATCGCCGACGTTCGCCATTCGCAAGCCCGCCGTCGCTGTGTTCAAGCTCGCGGATTATGTCGCCGCCAATATCATGTCTGCGCGCCACGCCGAGATATTGGCGCAAGCTGTTTCCACGCGCCAGAACATCCTGGTGGCCGGTGGCACAGGGACCGGCAAAACGACCCTTACCAACGCGCTTCTGGCCGAGGTCGCCAAGACGACCGACAGAATCGTCCTGATCGAAGATACGCGCGAGCTCCGGTGCACATCTCCGAATGTGATCGCGATGCGGACCAAGGATGGGGTCGCCACACTGTCCGATCTCGTGCGGTCTGCCCTACGACTGCGGCCCGACCGCATTCCGATCGGTGAGGTGCGCGGGGCCGAAGCCCTCGACCTCATAAAAGCATGGGGGACGGGCCATCCGGGCGGGATCGGCACCGTCCATGCAGGATCAGGCATGGGCGCACTGCGGCGAATGGAACAGCTCATCCAGGAAGCCGTCGTCACGGTCCCTCGTGCCCTGATCGCCGAGACAATCGACATCGTCGCGGTGCTTGTGCGCGACGGCCATGGTCGCCGTCTGGCCGAACTGGTCCGCGTCGATGGCCTCGATCCCGGGGGCGAATATTTCCTAACCAGCCAAGGAGACGTTTGATGATCCAGCCTGTCGTGCCAATCCGGCGGAGTGCCAGTCATCTGGCGCTTGCCGGCATCTTCGCTATGGCGTCCGTGATCCCGGCCTATGCGGCCGGATCGTCGATGCCCTGGGAGGCGCCGCTCCAGTCCATCCTGGAATCGATCGAAGGACCGGTCGCCAAGATAATCGCCGTGATGATCATCACGGTAACCGGCCTGACCCTGGCATTTGGTGATACATCGGGCGGCGCTCGAAAGCTCATCCAGGTCGTATTCGGTCTGAGTATTGCGTTTGCCGCAACGAGCTTCTTCCTCTCCTTCTTCTCGTTTGGCGGCGGAGCGCTCGTCTGATGGATAGGGTCGGACAGGTTCCAGGCTTTGAGGTGCCGGTCCATCGGTCCCTCACCGAGCCGATCCTTCTGGGCGGCGCGCCGCGCGCGCTGGCAATCGTCAATGGGACGCTCGCGGGCGCCGTCGGCCTCGGGCTACGCCTATGGATCGCCGGCCTCGTGCTTTGGGCTATCGGTCATGTGCTGGGCGTATGGGCCGCGCGCCACGATCCGAACTTCGTAGATGTGGCCCGGCGGCATGTTCGCTATCCGACCTGGCTACGGTCATGATGTCGCTGCGCGAATATCGCTCGACCGCGAGCAGCCTGAGCGATTTCCTGCCTTGGGCCGCTCTGGTCGCGCCGGGCGTCGTCCTCAACAAGGACGGCTCGTTCCAGCGCACCGCCCGTTTCCGGGGACCGGACCTCGATTCCGCGACGCCCGCTGAATTGGTGGCGACGACAGCGCGGCTGAATAGCGCCCTGCGTCGGCTCGGCTCGGGCTGGGCCTTGTTCACCGAGGCGCAGCGGGTGCCAGCGAACGACTATCCCGACGACGTCTTTCCCGATCCGGCCTCGCGACTGCTGGACCGGGAGCGACGCGAGCAATTCCATGAAGAAGGCGCGCATTATGACAGCGCCTATTATGCCACCCTGCTGTGGATGCCGCCAGCGGAAGACAGCGCCCGGGCCGAACGCTGGCTCTACGAGGGCCGTTCGACAACGGCGTCCAACGGAGCCGAACTGCTCGCTAGTTTTATCGACCGCTCACACCGGATCGTCCAGCTGCTTGAAGGATTCCTGCCGGAAATCGCTTGGCTCGACGATGGCGCGACGCTCACCTATCTTCACTCGACGATCTCGACCAAGCGTCAGAACGTGCGCGTGCCCGAAACGCCGATGCACCTGGATGCGCTCCTGGCGGACGAACCACTGGTCGGTGGCCTCGAACCCCGCCTCGGCAACAGCCATCTGCGCAGCCTGACGGTAACCGGCTTTCCGACCTCGACCTATCCTGGACTGCTCGACGAACTCAATCGTCTGGCCTTTCCCTATCGCTGGTCGACGCGGGCGATCATGCTCGACAAGGCCGATGCCACCCGATTGCTGGGCAAGATCCGACGGCAATGGTTCGCCAAGCGCAAGTCGGTCGCGGCCATTCTCAAGGAGGTGATGACTAACGAAGCCTCGGCCCTGCTGGACACGGACGCATCGAACAAGGCTGCAGACGCCGATCTGGCCTTGCAGGAACTGGGCTCGGACATGATCGGCCAGGCCTATGTGACCGCCACGGTGACGGTATGGGACACAAACCCTGCAATCGCCGCCGAGAAGCTTCGTCTGGTCGAGAAGGTGATCCAGGGCCGGGATTTCACCTGCACGACCGAAGGGCTCAACGCTGTGGAGGCATGGCTCGGGTCGCTGCCGGGCCATGTCTACGCCAATGTCCGGCAGCCACCGATCAGCACGCTCAACCTGGCGCATATGATGCCGTTGTCGGCCGTCTGGTCAGGCCCCACGGGCGATGCACATCTCGATGGTCCGCCGCTATTCCATGCCAAAACCGAGGGCTCGACGCCTTTCCGCTTCTCGCTGCATGTTGGCGACGTCGGGCACACGCTGGTGGTGGGGCCGACAGGCGCGGGCAAATCGGTTCTGCTCGCCCTAATGGCGATGCAGTTTCGCCGCTATCCCGGCGCGCAGATTTTCGCCTTCGACTTTGGCGCCAGCATGCGCGCCGCAGCGCTGGCGATGGGCGGTGACTGGCAGGATCTGGGGACCGGGCTTCACGCCGAGAATGCGGCTGTATCGCTCCAACCTCTTGCAAGGATCGATGATCCGGCCGAACAGACATGGGCGGCGCAATGGGTAGGTTCGATCCTGGAGGCGGAGGGGATTACGCTTGATCCCCAGGCCAAGGACCATGTGTGGGCGGCGCTCCGATCGCTCGCCAGCGCGAGGCCCGACGAACGGACGCTGACGGGGCTTGCTGTGCTGCTGCAGTCCCAAGCCCTCAAACAGGCGCTGCAGCCCTATTGCGTGGGCGGCGCCTGGGGTCGCTTGCTCGATGCCGAGGCAGAGCAACTGGGCGATGCCCATGTCCAGATATTCGAAACCGAAGGACTGGTAGGTTCGGCCGCAGCCGCTCCGGTGCTGGCCTATCTTTTCCACCGGATCGAGAACAGGCTCGATGGATCGCCCAGCCTCGTCATCATCGACGAAGGCTGGCTGGTGCTCGACAGCCCGACCTTTGCCGCGCAATTACGCGAATGGCTCAAGACGCTGCGCAAGAAGAATGCGAGCGTGATCTTTGCGACGCAGAGCCTGGCCGACATCGAAACCAGCGCCATTGCGCCAGCCATCATCGAAAGCTGCTTGACCCGGATATTCCTGGCCAATGAGCGCGCGACCGAACCGCAGATCAGCGCGATCTATGCCCGGTTCGGGCTCAATGCCCGGCAGATCGAGATTTTGGCGCGGGCAACGCCAAAGCGCGATTATTATGTCCAGTCGCGCCGCGGCAATCGCCTGATGGATTTGGGGCTAAAGGAGGTGGCGCTCGCCTTTACCGCCGCTTCCTCCAAGTCCGACCAACGCAGGATCGATCAGATACTGAGCCAACCGGGCGACGAAGAGTTCGCAGCGGCCTGGTTGCGCGCATGCGGTCACGACTGGGCGGCGGACCTGCTTTCCGCGCAACATCCAAAGGAGCAAAGTTCATGACATCGCGCTTCATCATTCGCCCGCTTGGCCTGTGCGCCGCTGCGCTCGCGGTGGCCATGACACCGGCACAGGCACTCGTCGTCTATGACCCCACCAACTATGCCTCCAATGTGGTGCAGGCGGCGCGCGCCTTGCAGCAGATCAACAACCAGATCCGGTCGTTGCAGAACGAGGCGGCCTCGCTTCTCAACGACACGAAAAACCTCGCCAGTTTGCCGTTCAGCAGCCTTCAGGCGCTCCAGCAGCAGGTGCGGCAGACCCAGCGGCTGCTGGGGCAAGCACAGCGCCTGGCCTATGACGTGACCCAGATCGAGCAGGCCTTTTCCAACAAATATGGCAATATAGCGCTGTCGAGTTCTGACGCCGATCTGGTCGCCGGTGCGCGGGACCGTTGGTCCACCAGCGTCGATGCGTTCGAGGATGCGCTGAAGGTCCAGGCCGGGGTGGTCGGCAACATCGACGGCACCCGGACCTCGATGGACGATCTTGTTTCAGCCAGCCAGTCGGCATCGGGCGCGTTGCAGGCTGCCCAGGCCGGGAACCAGCTTGTCGCGCTCCAATCCCAGCAACTGGCCGATATCACCGCCATGCTCGCAGCGCAGGGCCGCGCCCAGACGATCGAAGCGGCGCGCGCAGCCACTGCGGAGGCGGAGGGCCGCATCCGATTCCAACGCTTCATGGCGCGTTCGGGCCAATAGGATGCGAAGCGGACGCCTAGCGCTGGCGGGCCTCGCAGGCGGTGGCATGCTGACGGTTGCAGTGCTCACGGTCATGCACCAGCGACGGGGCACGCCCCCTGAACAGATACCACCGATTCCGTTGTCGATCGAGAATCGCGCGGCCGCTCTTGTTCGCTGTCGGCACGTTAAGGCACAGGATCCAACCTGCGCAGCGACCTGGGAAGCCGAGCGACGCCGCTTCTTTGGTACAGAGGATAGCAACAGCGCCCGATCCCATCGGCAGGAGCGTGCCGGACATGAATGATGTCGGCGTCATCGACGGGTTCCTGGCGACCTTCACGGCCTATATCGATTCCGGTTTTGGCCTGCTCGGCGGAGAAGTCGGGTTTCTCTCGTCCACGCTGATCGCAATCGACGTGACGCTTGCCGGGCTGTTTTGGGCATGGGGTGCCGACGAGGATGTTCTGCAACGCCTGGTCAAGAAGACGCTCTATATCGGCTTCTTCGCCTTCATCATCGGCAACTTCTCCTCGCTCTCGCAAATCCTGTTCCAGTCCTTTGCCGGGCTCGGCCTTAAGGCCAGCGGAGCCAGCATCGGCCTCGCCGAGTTCATGAAGCCGGGTAGCGTTGCGGCGGTTGGGCTTGATGCAGGCGAACCGCTGCTCAAGTCCGCGTCCGAGATGATGGGGTTCACCTCGTTTTTCGCCAATTTCGTCCAGATTGCTGTGCTGCTGCTGGCCTGGATGATCGTAATCCTCGCCTTCTTCATTCTTGCCGTACAGCTGTTCATCACGTTGATCGAGTTCAAGCTGGTGACGCTGGCCGGGTTCGTCCTGCTGCCATTCGCCTTTTTTGGGCGGACGGCATTCATGGCGGAGCGGGTGCTTGGCCATATCGTATCAAGCGGCATCAAGATCCTGGTTCTCGCCGTCATCACCGGCATCGGCACGGGACTGTTCGACCAGTTCATCAATGCGCTGGGTGGAACAGCGCCGACTGCGGAACAGGCCATGTCGATCGCGCTCGCCTCATTGGCCTTGCTTGGTCTGGGCATATTCGGCCCCGGCATCGCCAATGGCATCGTCACCGGAGGTCCGCAGCTTGGTGCAGGCGCAGCGGCGGGTACGGCGATTGCAGCCGGCGCCACCCTGGCCGGCGGGGCAGCAGGTGCCCGGCTCGCGGCAGGCGCTGTCGGGGGGGCGTAGCGAGCGCATCGAGCGCCGCCGCCCGTGCGGCCGGATCGACCAGCGCCACCTATAGCGCCGGTGCAGCGGGCAAGAGCGGGGGAGACGCCGTCGCGGGCGGGATCGGTGCGTTGGGAAGAGCGGCCGGCTCTGCCGCCACGTCCCCACTCCGCCGCGCTGCCGATGCAATGAAGCAAAGCTTCAACGCCGGAAAATCGGGCGCATCGACGAACAGTGGTGGCGCTGAAGCTGCGTCCGGCCCGCCAAAATGGGCGACGGCAATGCGCCAGCGGCAGACGATCGCCCACGGGGTTTCGACCGCCGCCCACACATTGCGCGGCGGCGACAGCAGTGGTGGCGGCGCTTCAATCGATCTGAGCGGAAGGGACTGACCATGTTCAAACGACCATCCATCCGGTACGGCCAGGCCCCGGAGCCGGTCACGCCTTACCAACGTGCTGCCCAGGCTTGGGACGATCGCATCGGCTCGGCGCGCGTCCAGGCGCGCAATTGGCGTCTCGCCTTTTTCGGCACGCTGATGCTGTCCGGTGGTCTTGCCGCCGGCTTGATCTGGCAATCGGCGCGGGGCTCCATCGTGCCCTGGGTCGTGCAGGTGGACAAGTTCGGCGAAGCACAGGCCGTCGGCCCCGCCGATGCGGGATACCGTCCGACCGATCCGCAGATCGCCTTCCATCTTGCGCGCTTCATCGAGCAGGTTCGCAGCATCCCGGCCGATCCGATCGTCCTGCGCCAGGCATGGTTGCGCGCCTATGACTTCACCACGGATCGCGGCGCCATGGTCCTCAATGATTATGCGCGGGCGAATGACCCGTTCGCGCTTGTCGGCAAGAGGCAGGTTGCGGTTGATATATCGAGCGTGATCCGGTCGTCGGACAGCAGCTTTCGCGTGTCCTGGACCGAGCGGCGATACCAGGATGGGGCACTGGCTGAGACAAGCCGGTGGTCGGCCATCGTGACGGTCGTGATCCAGCCACCCTCCGCGCCCGATGCCCTGCGCAAGAACCCGCTCGGCCTGTTCGTCAACGCCATCAACTGGTCGAAGGAGCTTTCCCAATGATGCACGTTCATCGTTCCGGGGCCGCAATTGCGGTTTTGCTGATTTCAGTAAACACGACCACGGCCTGCGCAGCGACGCGCCCAGCCCTGTATGGGGCAACGCAGACGCCTGCAGTGCGCATCTCGGAACCTGAGAAACAGGTCGAGATCGTGACTATTGCCAAGCCGCTGCCGTTGCCGGGGCAACTCAAGCCGGTGCCCACCATAGCTCCCGCCCCGGCGCTTGCCGATCCCAAAACCCGGATCGTCGCTGCCAATGCCGCAGCCCGCATAGAGCCCGCGCGCGATGGCTTCATCAACGCCATGCAGCAATATCCCTGGGTGGAAGGCGCTCTTTATCAGGTCTACACGGCGCCCGGCCAGGTGACGGACATCGCCCTTCAGCCCGGAGAAACGCTTGTCGGCGCGGGGCCCGTCGCTGCGGGTGATACCGTGCGATGGATTATCGGCGATACGCTCAGCGGCGCGGGCGAGACGCAACGCGTCCACATCCTGGCAAAGCCGACCCGGCCCGATCTCCTGACCAACCTGGTGATCAACACCGATCGGCGGACCTATCATCTCGAACTGCGCGCCACCCCGACCACCTATATGGCGTCGGTATCCTGGTCCTACCCTCAGGATGAATTGATAGCGCTGCGGCAGCGCAACGCCGCTATCGCCGTAAAGACGCCGATCGCCGCGGGCATCAACATTGCCTCGCTCGATTTCGGCTATGCGATCGATGGGGACAAGCCGAGCTGGCGACCACTGCGCGCGTTCGACGACGGCAGCCAGGTCTTCGTCGAGTTTCCCGCAAGCGTGGCGCAGGGCGAAATGCCGCCAGTCTTCATCCTGGGGAACGGCGGCAATGCCGAGCTCGTCAATTATCGGGTGCAGGACCGTTTCATCATCATCGACCGGCTCTTCAGCGCCGCCGAGTTACGCATGGGGGACAAGAAGACGGCGCAGCGGGTGCGTCTGACCCGGATCGCAAGCGGGAGGAGAAGCCGACCATGAGCGACCGTAACGAGCAGGATAGTTCGCCCGCGCCCGCGCCGTCGTCTGCGGCCCCGTTCAAGTTGGGAGGCGATGCGCCGACGGTCATGCGCCTGTCGCGCAAAACATTGGCCGGGGTGGGCGTGTTTGCAGGTTTGAGCATCGGGGCCGCTCTCATCTATGCGCTACAGCCGCCGGAGAAACCGGTCGGCCAGGAAGTCTACACGACCGAGGGCCGGGCAAAGGCCGACGGGCTGGGATCAGTGCCCAAGGACTATAGCCAGGTTCCGCAATTGGGACCGCCATTGCCGGGCGACCTGGGACGGCCGATCCTTGCTGCACAACAGGGCGGCAACGACCACCAAGTTTCCGGGCAAAGCTTTCCATCCGATCGCCAGGCTATCGATCCGGCCGTCGCAGCACGGCAAAAGGCGCGTCAGGAACGGGAAGCTGCGCAGGCAAGCCAGTTATTTACAGGACAGGGGGGTGCCCAATCGACGGGCGGCGCACCGGAGCATGTCGCCACGGGGTCGCCGACCGCCGCGCCAGCGTTCGGGCCGGACCTTGCCGCCCCATCGGCAATGACGGCATCGGGTAGCGCGGCCAAACGTGCTTTCATGACGGGCACCATGGACGCGCGCTCGCTCAGCTCATCTACCGTCGAACCCGTGGCGTCCGCCAACATCCTGCAGGCCGGCAGCATCATACCCGCCGCCTTGATCACGGGCATCAGATCCGACCTGCCCGGTCAGACCAGCGCCCAGGTCACGCAGAATGTCTATGACAGCCCGACGGGACGCATCCTGCTCATTCCGCAAGGCGCCAGGTTGATCGGGGACTATGATTCGCAAATCGATGCCGGTCAGTCGCGGCTTCTGATGGCGTGGACGCGCCTCATCATGCCAGACGGGCGCTCGATGATGCTCGAGCGTCAACCTGCTGCCGATGCTAGCGGCTTTTCCGGTTTGCAGGACAGCGTAAACAATCATTGGGGTGGCGTTGCACGCGCTGCCATGATCTCTACTCTTTTGGGCCTTGGCACGGAGTTGGCGGCCGATAGCGATAATGACGTCATCCGGGCGCTGCGCCGCGGGTCGCAGGACAGCTTCAATCAGGCCGGGCAACAGATCATACAGCGTCAGGTAGCGATAGCCCCGACCTTGACCATCCGGCCGGGCCATCCGCTGCGCGTCATGATCACGCGCGACCTTGTCCTTCCCCCTCTGGGCAATCGGTGATGGCCAAGCTGCGCCTGGGATCGCTGGCGGACGACAAGCCCGTCAAGATCAGTCTGGAATTGCCTGCCAATGTCCATCGCGACCTTGTGCGCTATGCTGCGGCGTTGGCTACTGAAACGGGTGAAGCGCAGGTTTTACCCGAACGCCTCATCGGCCCTATGTTGGAACGGTTCATGGCGGGGGACCGCGCCTTTGCAAGGCATCGCAGCGGTAAGGCTTCTCGGCAACCGTCATGATGGTCCGAAGCAAAGGGGCCAGCGCAGGATTGCTAGCGTCTTCGCGCCAGCAGAGGCCAAAATCGATGCGCGCATGGCCATGGGGCTCGTGGATGGGCAAGACGACCAGATGCGGGGGCAAGCGAGCGAACGCGCGCTCCTGCACGATGGTAAAACAGCCTGTATCGATCAGCTGGTACAGCCCATTCAAATTTAGCGGGCTACGGACGATCGCCGCGCGATCCAGACCAGCCTGCGATTGGGCCAGGGTAAGACGTCCCGCAATCTGGGAGAGCAGGTCGTCCCCGCGCGCGCTGTCCGCAAGTAGAAGGGTAAGGTCGCGCAAATCCGACCAGAAGAGCGGCGCACGCAATGCCAGGGGGTTGTCGTGGACCATGACGGCAAAAAGCCGGCTGCTGCCAATAGCGTGATAGGCGGCGCCCGGCGGGGCAAGATGGCCTGCAACGATGATGGCGTCGAGTTGGCCGCGCTCGAAGTCACGTACAAGCGCCTGTCTGTCACAGACCGCAGCAGATAGCTGGATGTCTACATGGCGTTTGCTGAATTCCAGCATGAGAGACTGCACCGCGCTACTGGGCACTGCGCCTGAAAGGCCCAGCTTCAGCGCACCGCGGCGCCCTTGTCCAAAGATGATGGTGTTGCGATGAAGGCTGTCAAGATCAGCCACAAGCTGGCGCGCGCCTGATATAAAATGGTCTCCCGCGCGTGTCAGACGGGCGCCGCGGGTCGAGCGCTCGAACAGGTCGGTGCCAAGCCGCTGCTCGAGATGGCGGATCCGTTGGCTCAAGGTAGATTGCTTGATGCGCAGCGACTCGGCCGCCTGGCTAAAACTCCCAAGCTCCGCCGTCGCTATGACATAATGGAGGTGACGGATTTCGATCATGCTCCAGCCCTTGCCGCATTGGTTATTCAGACAAACCCAATGTTTCGCGGTTCACTCATGCTGAAAATCCCCAGAAATGGGGGAAAAACGAACCCTCGCGGCACGTGCTACAGATGGCAGAATTTGCGATTGCAGAAATGTCGGGATAGATTTGGATCAATGCCGCCGGCAGAGCGGGCGTGACCGGGTCGCTGTCGTGTATGTCCAGGCTTTGCTAAAGACGGCGGCGCATGATCCCAACTCATGTCTCACAGCACGGTCACGTCTCGCGTCGGAAATAGTCTGGCTTCTCCCTGTTAGCATTCGCCCGGAGGTCCATTATGCGTGGGGATCGAAGGTCGGTCGCGATTATAATCGGATTATAAAATTCTTATAATCGATAGCCGGGCACATCCTTGTCAGTGCCGCGAAATGGATCGCGGTCTATCGAAGAGGAACGTGTGATGGAAAACACTGTCGAACGTCGCAACGACGATATGATCGACCTTGGCGCAATCAGCGTGGAGACCAAGGGCCCGGGCCTTGGCCAAGGTGACGAAATCGGGCTGCAGAACCCGGTCGGCCTTTCCGACGACTGACACCACTGCCGGTGCGCGGTGCCCCCGCGCACCGGTTATCAGAAAGGCGTCTCATGGGCTTGTCGCTTCGCCCCGGACTAACATTCTGTGAAATCCAGCATCACCTCATTTTCATGGACTATGAGGCGGATCGCTATTTCAGTCTGTCAGGGCCTGCGCGCGACAGTCTTCAAAAGCTCCTCAAGTCCTCAGACGCGGGCATTACAGAACAGGAGATAGCGCCGCTGCGCGCTGCGGGGATCATAGGCCATGGCGAAGGCGCCAAGCCTCTCGAGCCGTGCCAGCATGTACCAGCTGGACGCAGCATATTCGACCAAGAGGATGCCGCCCCACGCATGGCGGCCCAGATTCCTAAAATCATTGTCCGTTTGGCGGCCATGCGTCGCACATTAAAGCGGCAGGGTTTGCCGACGACCCTGCGTCGGCTTAGGGAAGCAACGCCACTGCCTGCTGTCTCTGGATCGTCCGCGACCGGCATACGGCGCCTATGCGCTGCCTATGAAGCGTCACGTCGCTATTATCTTCCAGTCGATCATTGCCTGATCCGGGCACTGGCCCTCTACCGCCACGCGCAGCAGCGCGGCCATGATGCGAGGCTGGTCTTTGGTGTCCAGTTGCATCCCTTCTCGGCGCATAGCTGGGTTGAGCAGGACGATCTCATTCTCGACGATCGTGTCGATCATGTGCGGCGTTTCAAGCCGATACTGGTCCTGTAATGGCGCTCCGCTACATCGCGCTCGTCTTTCCAGGCGATCTCCTCGAAAGCATCGACATGGTGGTGAATCGCGTCATTGCCGTGACGGGCTTCACAAAGGTCGCCGCATTCGGCCGCGCGGTCGTGTTGGTTGAACCGGGCAGCCCGTTTGTCATGGCGGACGACCGCGCCGGGATCATTCTGGGCTATATGTTCGAAAAGGTTGGCGGTCGCAGCCGCCAGGTCGCGGCCATCTCCCAAGCACCGCTGGCCAATAGCGGGTCGTCGAACTGGGGGGCTTATGTCATAATCCGGCAGAGCCCGGACGATAGGGCGATCGAGATTACCCGCGATCCGTCCGGCATGATCCCCTGTTATCATGTGCGGCAGAAAGGAATTATTGCGTTTGCGTCCGAGCCGGCTTTGCTCGTCGACGCGGGTCTTGTCGGGACCAATATCGATTGGCGGGCACTCACGCGGTTCCTGATCGCCGATCAAATGCGTCCGGCGCAGACCTGTATCGAAGGCCTGACCGAGCTTCCTGGGGGCTCGCATATGCGGGTTGCCGAGACGGGCTCGCTAAATATCGAGGCATTTTGGTCACCATGGCAACAGACGGATCGCGTGTCGCTCATCCGCGATGAGGTGGAGGCCGCCCGCCTGCTGCGCGAGACTATCATGGACTGCGTCCAGGCGTGGACGCAACCATTCGCACATATCCTCCTTTATCTATCGGGGGGCTTGGATTCCTCCATCGTCGCGGCGGCCATGCCCCAGGACGTTCGCGCAAGCCATATGACGTTGGTGACCGCCGACCCGTCCGGCGACGAGCGGGATTATGCCCGGCAACTGACCAATCAGCTCGGGCAGCCTTTGTTCGAAAAAATGCTGGAAGTGGGCCTCGTTGACCTGCATCGCTCTGGCGCCGCCCGCTTTCCACGCCCCTCGGTCCGATCCTTCGCCCAGGCAGGCGACGCGCTGGGGATCGAACTCGCAGACGAGATAGGGGCAGATGTCTTCTTCAACGGCGGCGGTGGTGACAATGTCTTCTGCTATCTGCAATCCGGAGCGCCGATCGCCGATCAGATGCTGGTGGAAGGGATCGGTCGTGGAACATTGCGGGCGATCATGGATATGAGCGCGCTCGCGCATGCTGATATCTGGTCTGTCGCGAGAAGCGGTTGGCGAAAGAGCCAGCAAAAAGCAGCACAATACGCCTGGAAGCCGGACCTGAGCTTTCTGTCTCCCGCTGCAACGCAGGAGGCGACTGCAGCCTGCAGGCACGATTGGCTGGACGCGCCCGACAATGCGCTGCCGGGAACGGCAAGCCATATCGCCCTGCTTTTGCGCATCCAGAACCATCTCGACAGCGAACGTGCTTTCAATAGACCCGTCATCTCGCCCTTGCTGTCGCAGCCAATCGTGGAACTTTGCCTGAAAATTCCATCCTGGCTCTGGTGCCGCGACGGCCGCAATCGCAGCGTCGCCCGTAAGGCGTTCGAAGATGTCTTGCCCCCGCCGCTTGTCGCCAGATTATCAAAAGGCACCCCCGACAGCTTCGTAGCGACCCTGTTCGAAGCCCATCGGAAGACCATTGCGACCATGCTACGGGAAGGTCTTCTGGCACAGGCGGGCCTTCTGGATATGGGCGCAATCGAGCAGAGCATCGATCGGTCGCAACATGCCCGGAACGGCGATTTCTGGCGGCTGATGCGGTTGGTCGATGCCGAAGCATGGGCGCAGTCATGGGCTGCGCGCTAATGATGAACCCATCCCATTATGGACGAAGTTGCGATTTCAGCCTCCGCCACCGATCATATTGCGCCGCCTTCTCCGGCGCCGGATCGACGGCATCACGCAACCAGAAATTGAACCAGTCGATATTGCGCGCATAGATGGCCATGCGGTGAGCCGGTTGCCACTTGATGTGGTGATCGCCCGGAAAGAGGAACATCTCGACCGGCGGGCCAATCTCCCGGAAGGCAGTATAGGCCTCGAGCGCGCGCAGATATTCATCGCTGGCCAGTTGCATCAGGACGGGTCCCTTGATCCTGGCGGCATTCATGGCGGGCGAGATGGGTTTCCAGAAGGCTGGATTATCGTTGGTTGGCGCGGGGTAACCGAAACGCCGCCGTTCCTTTTCCCAGGCTGGTCCACCCATGATCAGGTCCGTCTTGGGGTCGGCGCAACAGGTGCTGACAGAGGTTGCAGCGAACAGATCGGTATTGATGAGCAAATACCAGGCGGTGGTCGAGCCATCGCTCAGACCGGTCAGGCCGATCCTCTTCGGATCGATCACGCCTGTCGCCATAGCCGTCTCGACGCCGGCGACGATGGACGAGGCCCCATTGTGCCGTTCCCGCCATCCTTTCACATTTTCCGATTCCGCATCCTTCCACGTCCGCCAGTTGCCTTGCTTTAGACTGGTAGCGAAGAACGGCGGGCTCTCGACGCTCAGGACGGCGAAGCCCTGCGCGGCAAAGGCATGGATGGGATATTCGTCACCGATACTGCCACGCAGGAAGCCGCGTGTTCGATATTGGACGACGATCATCGGCAGTTTTGCGCCGACGGGGTAATTGGCGGGCAGGACAAGGTCGCCGAAGGTCTCAAAGCCCAACGGATTCTTCCAGTAAAGGCGCTGGACCTTTCCCATCTGCAAATACTGGAATTCCGGGTTTGGATCGAAAACGACCGATGATCTGCCGGTATCGGCATCCAGCGCCACTATGCGCCGGGGCTGGGTCGACCCTTCCTGCGCGCAAATCAGATGATCCTCCAAAGGGAGGCAGCCCGTCAGCAGGCCATCAGTACCCCACATCTTTCGCGGGGCGGCGTGTCCGGGCGTCCATAGATAGAATGTCAGGCGACTGCCGCCGTAGCCGTCGCGGCGCAGGTACCGGACGGCCCCATGTTTGGCGGACCACCACATGCCGATGATGCCATCGGTACAGCTGCTGTGCTGACACTGCCATTCACGTCCCTCCCGGTCCTTGCCCCACAAGCGGATGGGACTGAGATAACGATCGGGCACCTCCGCCTTCACCCACCCTTCCTCACCAGAAGGCCCTGTGATGGCCAAAGGACCTCCCAGCAGCATGCCCGGACCGATCCTGTCGAGCGCGGTCCGCTCGGCTGGCGTGGCGGCGCGATCCGATGAGGACGTCGAAGAAATATCTGCAGCGGCATAATGAAGGGGCAAAGGCCCCCGGATCATCGGTCGGTCACCATAGATGGGCATCGCCCGATCGTCGAAAAGGTAGCCTGTCAGGCTTTCCCGATCGAGCTTAGCATTTTCTTCGATCAGGGATGGTCGGTTGGCATATATGAGCGCCCTCCCGTCATCCGACCAGGCGACGGCCTCGACATCGACGGGGGAATGGGACACCTGCGCGCCGCTTTTTCCATGCACGCTCGCGCGCCATGCCTGCGTCCTGCCCCCATCCTTGCGCAGATACGCAATCTGGCTGCCATCGGGCGACCAGCGCGGCTGGTTGATCGCGGCGATACCCGTATCGGTCAGAAGTCCGCGCTGCTCGCTCTGGAAGGTAACCCGGATCAATTCTCCACCTTGATCGACGAGCCGGGCGACGCTGTCCGGCCGAAGATCGACCACCACGAGGCCCTGGCAATAGCTGTTAGTCTCAGGATGTGCCCGGGTCAGGATGAAGGCGATCGACCGCCCATCGGGTGACAGGGCTAGCGGACTCTGTCCTGCGGGCATGCCGCCGATTGGCCCTATGTCCCGCAACTTCGCGATATCGCCCGCCGTTACCGCGCGCGCGACGTCCTGACGCAGACCGGGTAGCAAATCCGCACATTGCGAGGCCATGGCTGGCGGCCCGCAGACACTGCCCAAAAGCAGGCCGATGCCCCCGATCAACAACCGTGCGCGATAGTTCATCCATGCCAATGTCATGACGATCACCAATGCTTCGTAATCGAAAGGCTGACGAAGCGGCCGATCGCTGAATTGTTGGTGGAGTCGTAGGGCAGATCGTAAACTTGCGAGCGGCGCACGACCCCCGGCTTCTCATTGAGGATATTGAGAAGGGTCAGCCCCACATCCATGTTCGATAGCAGACCCGCCTCGCCTATATGATGCCGCGCCGTAAGGTCGATCGTCGTCATCTCGCCCGATCGGGTGACAGGCGTGAAGCGAAGGTCTTCCGTCGATCCCATATAGCTCAGGGTGCTCGACAAGGATGTGGCGCCGTTGGTCCAGGTGACGGCACCGCGACCCCGATAATGGGGCGGATTGAAGATCGTGCCTGCCAGAGCCACGAGCGGCTGGCTGGCACTCAGCTTTTGCGCGCTATGCAGATAGCTGCCGTTGGCACTGAATGTCAGTCGTTGCCCGCCGCCAAGGGCGAGCGCGTAGCGAACCGACAGATCCACGCCCTTGATATTCTGCCGCGTAGCATTGGCGTTGCGATTGTCCACAATGGCGACAACGGTCGCCGGATTGTAGGCGCCGGTCAGATAATTGATCGACTCGGTATTTGCCAGAGCGGACGCCTTGTCAGCCTCGGACGGCGAGACATTGATCAAATCCGCATAGATGGGATTGCTCAGCGACTGACTGCTGTAGGTGATGGGTGCGACGATGCGATCGCGATAGGCAATGTCGAAATAGCTCAGTTCGATCTGCAGGTCTGGGACTGCTCGTGGGTGGAGATCGAGCGTCGCTGTCCAGCTCGTGGCGCGCTCGGGCTTGAGATCGGGGTTCCCCCGGTCACCAATAGCGCGGTGGCGTTCGCCGGATAGCCCGATCCGCCCACATTGCGCACCGCGGTGACCGATACGAATTTCCCCGAATATTGATGGAACATGGTGGGCGCCTTGAACGATTTCCCCCAGGATCCCTTCAATGAGAAATCGGGCGTGGGCGCGTAGATCAGGCCGAGCTTGGGCGTGGCGATCTTGTCGATGCCCGGATAATCCTCATAGCGGATCGCGCCACTGAACGTCAGTTGATCGACGAAGCGCACGCCCATCATCCGCGAGACAAGCGGCAGGTTCAGTTCGGTAAAACCGTAATAGCTGTCCTGAGACACATTGATGTTTTGCGGCGAGCCGGTTGTCCGATAGGCATGAAATCCATTGCGTCGATAGCCGCCGCCGACGGCGAGTTTGGCCTCGCCGCCCGGCAACTGCATCAGCGGCCCGCTGGCATTCAGTTCGATCGACTGAGCATCGTTGCAATAGCAAGCGCGGACCGACGAAAAGACGGATCCGCTGATGTAGGTGTCGGAATCATAGTGCGTCTTGTCCTTGCCGTACATGCCAGCAAGGGAGAGCGACCAGCCCTGGCCGACCGACCAGTCCAGCGACGGCGCCAGAGCGAAGGAGGTATTGCGCGGAAACAGCAATGTTCCCAACTGGCGATAGTCTCCGGTCGCGTTAAGCGGATAATTGTAGAGGCTGGTGCGGTGGTTGTAGAGCGCGTCGAGCGAAAATGTGAGATCAGCGGTCAATGCCTGATGGCCACTCATGATCAGGTTATGCCGTTTTACAGCGGGAAAGAGGGATTGCCCGCCATAGTTGGCGGTATAGCTGCGCTGGCGCGCCTCGATCGCCGTGTCGCGTTCGAAATCATAGGCTATGAAGGCCCCGCCGCTGCCCCATTTCTTCCCCATGATAACGCCATATTGCTGCTGCTCGTTGCCGCCGTCGGTCGATATCCCCAGCCGGGCGCTGGTGCTGACGCCGTCGAAGTCGCGTTTCAGGATGATGTTGGCAACGCCGGCGACAGCGTCAGATCCGTAGATCGCGGACGCACCGTCCGCCACGATCTCGAGGCGATCGACGGCCAGCATGGGGATGGCGGACACATCGACGCTTTGCCGCGACACATTATAGGCCAGCCGATGACCGTTGAGCAGTGTCAGGGTTGCATCCGATCCCAGGCCACGCAGATTTATGCTCGATCCCGAGCCGACATTGACGCCGCTGGCCGAAGGGACATTCAGTCCAACACCAACATTCTGGCCGCCACCGAAACTCTGCGGAATGCTCCGGACGACGTCGCCAAGATTGGTTTGCCCGGCGTTGCGCATGTCTTCCTGATCAAGCACGATCGTAGGCGATGGCGACGTAACACCCTTCAGCCGGGATCCGGTGACGACGATCGCGTTCGCCGCTTCACCCGTGGCGAGGGCATCCGCCGCCCCGTCTCGCCCCCGAATGAAGATAGTCCCGTCTGTAATGCGTGCATGCAGGCCGGTTCCGGCCAGCAATCGATCGACGGCGACCTGCGGCGTGAATTGTCCCTGGAGCGGAGGCGCAGTAAGTCCGGCGACATCGGCAGGTACGAAGAGTATCTCCATCCTGGATGCAGCGGCGGCCTCGCGCAGCGCATCGGCCATTGGCTGGCTGGACTGATTATAAGGCACCGCGACGTCGGTTTGGGCCGCAGCACATTGGTACACCGCCAGCGTGGTCAGCGCCGCGCTGGCGAGCAGAGTAGAATGCAGAATCCCGGAAATACGCATTGTCAGCCCCTTTTGTGACGCCTGCCGTTGGCGGTCGTTCAAGGGGATCGATGCGAGGTTGGGCGAAGACCTTAAGGTGGACGTAAAATAATTTCAGCGTCGCAGGACGATCGCGCCTGACGACCGATGTTCTACGGTCAAATCGAGACTTTGGGCCAGGTTGGCAGCGAGCCGGTCGGGATTGTCGATCCGAAACCGTCCGGACAGCCGCACGTCGGGAAGGCCGCTGCCCTCGATGCGGATCGGCGCGCGGGCGTACCGGTTGGCGATAGCGACGATTTCCGAGAGGGGGCAGACTCAAATGCCATCATGCCATCGACCCATTCGATGTCGCGCGGGTCGATGGCGGCGATTGGCACGGCATGATCGATCCGGGTGAAGGTCAGGGCCTGACCCGCCTTCAGCGTACGTGGCGGCAATGGACGTGCGATCGACGGTTGCACATCGACGCCCCCTTCCAGCAATCTGACCTGCACCGCGCCGCCAGGCGCAAGTGCGACGTCAAACACTGTCCCGGTTGCTGTCACTGTACCTGTTCCGGCGTGCACGATGAAGGGGCGGCCGTCATGGGCAACGGAAAAGCGCGCGCGGCCGGCATCCAGCCAGATATCCCGGGCCTTGGGATTGAAGGCAAACCGCATTACGCTTTGCGTATCCAGCGATACAAATGATCCGTCAGGCAGGCGCCGGCGGGAAATCGGACCATGCTGATTTTCTAAGGTGGCTGATGCGGCAACTGCGTCGGTTGCAGCCGTCTGCCGACCATTGGTCTCGATTGTGGCAGGGGGTGATAGCGTGTTCCAGAGCGGCCAGGCTGCGCCCAACACGACGACAACGATCGCGACGAGAGCCCATTGCGTGCGGTGACCGGGACTATCCCCCGGTGTTCGCTGCCATCGCGTTGATCGGCTCAACATCTTCGCATCGTGAAAACGGCCGGCCGCTTTATTGTAAGCCGAAAGATTGGCAGGGTCGGCGGCGAGCCACGCATCCAGATCCGATCGATACCGCTCGGCATCGGGTCGCTGCATTTTCGCCAGCCACATGGCCGCAACGGTGCGCGGGTCCAGGTCAGGGGCGGGATCAGCGGGCAAATTGGTCATGGTCGTCCAGATATTGGTCGATATGGGCTATGGCGCGCATCATATGATATTCCACGGCACCCATGCTTAGCGCGACTTTCGCCTGAATTTCCTTGTAGGTCATGCCGTCGCGCCTGCTCATCAGGAAAATCTCCCGTGTCTTTGGCGCTAGACCGGCAACGGCTTTTTCGTAAAGGACAAGGAGCTGACTGGCTTCGATCTCCATCTCTTGTTGTGGCGGATGGGCGCAATCGCAGTCATCCTCAAACGCCACCATCTGCCGCTCGAAGGCTCGTCGTGGTCCACGGGCGCGGCCAAACAGGAGGTTTCGGGCAACGCGTTGCAGATAGGCGCCGGGATTGACCAGATCGCCAATGCGCGGGACGCGCGCGATCTGAACGAAGCTCTCCTGGACAAGATCACTGGCGGCTTCGGCATCTCCGGTCTTTCGCCTAAAATAGGAAAGCAGGCGTGAAGACTCTTGCCGAAAGAGCGTGTCGAGCAGCGCGCTCTCCGCGCTGGGCGCCGTCAGCACCGGCCGGTCCTTTGGCCCGGCGCTCATGGCAATGGCTCGCAGTTCGTCCGCGCAGGCGGGCAGCAATGGTAAGGCATGGAAAGCGTCCACGCGGCATGCTGGAATATCCGGAAAAACCGGACAGCCAGATCAGCGATGGTCGCCGTCGTCCAGCGCGGTGTGCGCCTTATCCCGAAACGGCCACCCGTCCGGACAGGACAGGTGTGCATGATGCTGGCAGGGAAATCCTACACCCGGTAGCCAGATCGATCCCGTAGTGCCCAGCAATCATGCCAACTTGGCAAAGGGCATGCAAGGGTGGGTCAGCCCGCCGTGCGGACCTCGCCTTCCAGGACGGCCAAGCGTTCCGAACACACCATATGTACGACGCGCCCCAGCTCCTCGATCTGCTCAGCCAACCAGTTGAGCTGCTCAAGCGAGACGCGATAATGTTTGGAATAGCGCGCCTTCACATAGGCGTCCTTCAACTTCTCGAAGGCAGCGCGGTCCTTTTTCGTGTCCCCTGGCCAGACATGGACGAGACGCCGATCGATGCGCTCGGCCTGCGTCCGCAAGAAGCCCAGATTATGCACATGGGGCGTATAGAAAGTGCAGACGAGGAGAACGCAATGATAAAGCCGTTCGCATGCCTGATGCAGATCAAAAGCTGCGTCCTTCACGTAGCCCTTTTCAATGTAAAACTTAGCGCCTTCGAACCTTTTCATCGCTGACGGGAACCACTCTTCGTAATATTCTTTGGCCATCTCCAGCGCTTGGCCAGGCGTTTTAGGCTTGGGCTGGTGGAGTTCGGTATCCTCTGCCTCATATAGCGCGATACCGTCCCGGGCGACGTCCATGAAGAAATAGCGTCCGTGGGCCAGGCCGTCGTTCACCTCCTGAAGGGTATGGACGATGAAGTTCACGGGTGTCCTCAAACCTTTAGTGACGGTCAGTTCGAGAATGAGGCGTTGATCCAGCTTGGACCAGTAGGTGACGCGATCGGTCAGACGCTGATCGTTGACGATGATCAGGACGTCATAGTCGGATTGATATCCTTTGGCCGTATGCGGCTCATCCACCCATCCTCCGCGGGCATAGCTGCCGTACAGAATGACCTTCAAAATGCGGCCCTTCTTTTTCCAATCATGGCGGGCAAGCGCTAGCGCATCATCGAATTCCTCGAAGATGATCTGCTTTACCCGGTCGAGCTCGCGCTGCTTGTTGGCCGGTAAATGTTCGAGATCGGTTCGCATTTCGCCATCTTAACGTCAGAGGGGCACTGCTGCCCAGAACAAAACGGATCAAATTGGGCCGATTACCACTGGCGCAAATTGCGTCTACTTGTCGGGCCGATGGTAGTTTGCGCCCCGCCGCTTCGCGGCAATAACTGGGACCTTTTGGTCCGTCCGCTTCCGAAGGCCGAAGCTAAAACTCAGTCGTTCAGAGCGGATTGCCCATTAGGATATAGAGCTACCTGTCCTGCTGCGACCTGAAGCCGCCAACCGTTTGTTCGCCGGCCGAACTACGTCAGCCGACTGGATGCCCTGGCGTCGATGCACAGAGTGGACCCTCTACATAGACGCTTGCGAAGCTTCTCTGTTTGCTTACTCAACCAATTGATTCGCGCGATAATCGAATTTCTTCAACCCACGCTCGCATCCGAGTTACAATTTTAGCCGGGCAAACTGATCGCGACTGGGTCCGCGCCTTGAAATAGCCCACGTTGATTTCGGCAGTGACCGGAGAATGAAGGCTTTCAGATCAAAGCAAGAACAATTATGTACCTTGCATGTCTGTCACATCGCGAGAATTGCCGGCACCAAAGCACTGGCAGGAATTTGAAAATCTTGCATTCGACATCTACCGGCGGATGTGGAAAACGAACGATGCCGAGATGCATGGACGCGAGGGGCAGCCACAGGCAGGCGTTGATGTCTATGGCACGGATCGCGTCGAAGGCCGCTTTACCGGTGTCCAATGCAAAGGCAAGGACGGCGACCTTCCGACCGCGGTTACCGAGAAGGAACTCAGGGCAGAAGTAGCCAAGGCTCGAACCTTCCAGCCCCCTCTTGAGGTCTTCATCCTGGCGACCACGGGTCCTAACGATCAGGCCCTGCAGCAGGTCGCGCGACAGATCAGCGCCGATCATGCCAAGATTGGATTGTTCGAGGTCCGGTTCACCGGCTGGAAGACCCTACGCAATCTGGTCGCGGACCATCAGGATGTTCTCCTGAAATATTATAGCGACTTGGCTCCGGTTGATGTCGCCGGGCAGATCGCCGAAATCTCGCATCAAAGCGCGGCTGGCTTCGAACAGACGCACAAGCTGATGCGCACCATGATACAAACGATGTCGGATGTGCGCGGCGGATCGGATGACGGCGATGCGCTTGCAGCGCAGGTCTCCGAGATAAGCAAGCTGATAGGCGATGGTTCTCCTCGCGCGGCAATCAAGGCGCTGGAAAGATTGTTGGCACAGGAAGGAGAGAAGGCCAGCCCACTTGCAAAATACCGCATACTAGCCGGACTTGGTAACGCCCACTATGCGTTGGGAGATGAGGAGCGCGCGATCAGCCTGTTCCGTCAGGCTTTCAAAGCCCATCCCGACTATCCCAATGCACGCGCAACGAAGGCCCTTGCCCTCGCCCTAGAGGGCAAGCGGGAAGAAGCAGAGCCGATCGCGACATCCGCCTTCAAAGATGATCCGTCCTCTGCGCGGAATGCCAGCATCTGGATCTCTACCCTTGCGCCGGGCACGCCTGTCGCTGACATTGAAGCAGCCCTGTCCCCAGAGTTGATGGAATCAGGAGACATTCAACACCACTTGGGCTTAAGGGCACGCGAAAATGGGGATAGCGCGGCGCATCTCGCTTATGCTGAAGCAGCCTTGCACATCGCGCCGGACGACTGGCGGATCATGTCGTCGGTTGGAGAGGCACTGGTGCAACCGCTCTCGGCGCTGGATGCGCTGGGCATCACCCGTGAGATTCCAGAGCATCTACGCGGCGACATCGATCGGGCGATCCACCTCATGCAAGGCGCATGGGCGAAACTTGTCGAGCAGGACTCAAGCTTTCAGGGCCAGCACGTCGCTGCCAATCTCATCAGCCTTCTAGGCATGCTGGGACGCGACGCCGAGGCCGAGCAAATTCTTGACCAAGCGCTCTCCGCTAATCCCGACTACGCCGCCTATGGCATATTCGAAGCGCGCAGGCAGGCTGCGAACGACGACTGGGCCGGAGCAGCGCAGACACTCGACAATTTGCCGGAAGGCGAACTCCCATTCGATGCATTTCTGCTTCGGACCTATGCCGCCTTCCAGATGAAAGATGCAGAGGCGGCCATTACGTGGTCGAACAAACTGGGCGCCGCTGAGCGAGCGGACGTGCCGCCAGCCGAACGGATCGAACTTGTCAAAGCCATGCAGGTCCAAGCGGCAATCTTGGGCGGCACCGAAAGGGACGCCGCCATTAAGGCGGCTATCGATGAGAACCCGAACTCCATTGTGATCCGGTCGGTACTTTTCGACGGCCTTGCGCAAGAGGATCCTCTGCGAGCAAGATTGGTCAGCGAGATCGAGACCCTCGCACAAAGCGAGCTTAGCGTTCGCGAACGCATGCACGCAGCCGAAACGCTCTATGTTGCCGGTCATTATTCGATGGCCGCCGATCTCTATGAGCCGTTGCACCAGAAGGACGACAATTATGCTTTGCGGCGGCGCCTGCACGCTCTGAACCTTGCCGATCGTCGGGCAGAAGCACGCAAATTGTTCGAGACACTCCCGCCTGACCTGAGGACGTCCGACGGTTATCTGCCGGTAGGCGTAGCGATCTACGAGCGCTCGGGCCTGCTGAAGCCGGCCCTCGCTCTTGCAGAACGCGCTCTGCAGAAGCTCGACGTGCTCCGCAACCGGCTGATCTGGATCCAGTTGCTCATCCGCCTCGGTCGGCCCGGCGACTTCAGGAACTGGTTGCAGAAGGCGCCCGATGACATCGAGGGCGCGGCTCTTGAGCTAATCAGCCTCGCCCAACTAGTGGACCGCTATCTTGAAGACGCGCCACGGGCCCTTTCCTTTGGCTATCGTGCCCTACGCGACGGCTATGCACAGCCGGGTATCCATTTGGCCTACGCGCTCGGCCTCATCATTGGGGGACGATCGGGCAATGTCACGATGGTGGCACCGGACAGGGTGGAAGCCGGAACAGGTGTCGTTCTCATCAATGATGCGACCGGAGAAGAACTCCATCGCATCATCGAGACGGGCCCCGACCCGCGCGTCGAACGCGACGAACTGTCGCCCGTCGATGGTTTCGCCAAACGCCTGCTTGGTTTGCGAGTCGGTGAGACCGTCGAGATCGCGAAGCTGGGAACCCGACCACAGGTCTATCGTGTGTCCGAGATCCAGACCCATGTCCTGTTTGCCTTTAGACGCACGATGCGGCAATTCCCTATCCTTTTTCCGGACAATAGCGCCTTCGGGTCGATCACGATCGACGACAGCAAGGGCGATGAGCGGTTTGAAGAAATGTTCGCGATGGCGCGTGCGCGTGCAGATCGTGGCAAGGAACTAGAAACGCTTTACCGCGACAGCGTCGTTCCGATCCCCATGTTCGCGCGCTTCGCTGGGGCCTCCGTCTTTGAGGTCTGGGAGACCTTCAGACATCCTAAGGGTCTTGGCTTGAAAGTGGCCCTTGGCGAAGAGGCCGAGTTCGCGAGCGGCCGTGCTTGCGCCGACAGTGGCGTAATGGTCGTCGATCCCCTGTCTATCTATGCCTGGTCGCGCATGGGGTTAGGTCCGATTTTTAGTAAGCTTAAGGATCGGCTTGCTGTAGTCCAGTCGACCGTCGACAGTCTTCGGCATCTAATTGAGGAGCGCGAGGGAAATCGCGGCCGCAAGTCGGGGACCTTCGGCTGTGATGGTGATAGATATTATCTTGAGGAGCTGTCGGAGGAGGCCGTCACACAGCAAATCGCTCACGCGAAGGAAGCGCTAGAGCTTGCTGAGGCCTTTCCCGTGGTGGCGGCAGAGAGCGACCAGCAATTACCCCAAGGCGTCTCGGACATGCTGGCAGATCTCAACCCTGCGTATCATGACAGCCTCCTTGCGGCACTGGCGCCCAAACGAGCTTTGCTGACAGACGACTTCGGCTTTCGTGTGGTTGCGCAGGCGGGCGGCGCAAGCACGACCTGGACCCAGGCATTTGTTCAGCAAATCGGGCTCGTTAACAGACTGACTCATCCGGAATATCGCCAAGTCGTAGGCGGTCTCATGGATGCCAAGTACAATTTCGTGCAGTTCAGCGCTGCCGAGATCATCGGCGAGCTTCAGGATAGCGCATGGGAAGTCAATGATCGCCTGCGTGACTTCGCCGGCCATTTGACGAGCCAATCGCTCAATAAGACGAGTGCCGCTGTGGTCTTGGCTGAGGCGATTCTTGAGGCTAGGCGGTTGGTTGGCAGCGCGAAGGCGGCCGTCTTTCCCAAGCTCCTGATTGAGGTCGCGACCGGGATGGAGCGCGCCGAGCAGGCCCATGCGCTTCTGGCTATGGTGCAACCAGCCATGCGTGCGCTTCAGGCCCGAGTCATTATTCGCGTGACGCTGCCACGCATGCTTTTGCACACGACTCATTTGAAACCGGTCGATCACCTCATTGCAGAACCAACACGGCTCGCATCGCAGGACATTGATGGCTTCTGGACGGCACTACGTGTTGCGGGCTTGCGTACGCCGGCACGATAGGGTCAAGATCCCTATGCAGATTGAGTGTAAGCGGTAAAAATCCCCCACATTTTCATGATTTGGCGATTTGGTAATTAGTGCGCCTTGCATTTGCGAGGTTGCGATGAGTGGTGATTTCGAAACGGGTTTCGAAACTGAAAGGGCTGAGAGGGTAGGCAAGGCCGAGCGTCTTGATGTCATTCCCTTGTCGAATGGCAACCGTGGATGGACTCCGGCGGCGAAGGCGCGGATCATTGAGGAGAGCTTCAAGCAGGGAGCGAATGTGTCTGAGGTGGCGCGGCGTCATGGCATGCTCCCGCAACAGCTTTATAACTGGCGAGGGCGTTTCCGAGAGCGGGCCGAGGGGATGGCCTTTGTTCCCGCGGTGATCGAAGACCCGGCTGCACCTCCCGTACCGCCGCCATCTTCCGGGCCACCGGCGCCCTCAGTGTCATCGTTGCCCGCGAGCCTGAGGAGTGGCGGTGAGATCGTCATCGAGACCCGCGGGCTGTCGATCCGCATCCCGTCGCACGTCGATGCCGACCATATCGAGCGGGTGCTCCTGGCCGCGCGGGTGACCACGTGATCATCCCGCCCGGGCCGTTGAAGGTGCTGGTTGCAACCCAGCCCGTGGACTTCAGGAAGGGCATGGTAGGCCTCGCCTCACTGGTGCAGCAGGAACTGCGGCTCGACCCATTCTCAGGCATGCTTTTTGTCTTCCGGGCACGCCGGGCAGACAGGATAAAACTCCTGCTATGGGATGGCACCGGGCTCGTACTCGTGACGAAGCGGTTGCAGGATGGGAAGTTCCGCTGGCCCCGACCGGGAGACGGCGTGATGAAGCTGTCGGCGGCCCAGGCTTCGGCGTTGTTCGAGGGGCTGGACTGGTCGCGCATGCATGTGCCGCGCGTGCCAAAACCACTTCATGCACAGTAGATCGCACGCCTGATTCTGTCTGGCGCAGGGGTGTTCCCAGCCGTGCGAAACCGGCTAGAATACGGGCGTGGCGGCGCATCCTGAACCCCCTCTCGAGACCAGCCCGGAGGCTGGATATGACGAGCTTCCCGATAATGTGGAGCAGCTCAAGGCGATGGTGCTGGCCGAGCGCGCTCGCGCGGCGCGGCTTGAACATATCCTCAAGCTGATCAACCGCTCGACCTTCGGCAAGCGTTCGGAAAAGCTCCCGGTCGATCAACTGGCATTGACGCTGGAAGACCAGGGCGTCGCCCTTGGCGAAGCCGATGGCTTGCAGGACAAGACCGCCGAGGAGGCCGAACGTTATGGCCTCAGGCCGCGTCGTCGACGGGCTCCGGATGCCGAGCGCGCATCACTGCCAGCGCATCTGCCGCGCTTCGAGACAGTGATCGAGCCCGAAAGCCTGGAATGTGCCTGTGGCGGGGCGCTACACAAGATCGGTGAGGACCGGTCCGAAAGGCTCGACATCATCCCGGCCCAGCATCGTGTGATGGTGACGATCCGACCCCGCTATGCCTGCCGCTGCTGTAGCGACGGCGTTCGCCAGGCGTTGGCACCGGCACATGTCGTGCCGGGCGGCTTGCCGACCGAAGCGCTGATCGCCGATGTTCTGATCAACAAATATTGCGACCACTTGCCGCTTTACCGTCAGTCGAAGATCTTCGCCCGGCAAGGCATCGAGATCAGCCGCGCCACTCTGGCGAACTGGGTTGGTCGCGGCATCGCTGCGCTGATGCCGATCACCGACAGGATGCGCGCCGATGCGCTTGCCCGTGCCCGTCTGTTCGTCGACGAAACTACGGTCAAGGTGCTGGCACCGGGAACGGGCAAGACGAAAACCGGCTACATGTGGGTCATAGTGTGCGACGATCGCGCTCATGGCGGCGTCGATCCGCCTCTGGCGCTCTATACCTATATGCCGGGACGCGGAAAAATGTGGGCCAGGCAGTTGCTAGGGTCATACCAGGGCATCCTACAGGTCGATGCCTGGCAGGCTTATGACCAGTTCGGCAAGGATGATAGCGCCGACGCCGGCGTCACGAAGTCCTTTTGTTGGGCTCACCTGCGACGCGGCTTCGTCGATGCAGGCAGCGATGCCCCGGTCGCGCAGGACGCCTTGCAGCGCATTGCCGAAATCTATCGCATCGAGAAGGAAATCCGGGGGCGCGCGGCCGAGGAACGCCTTGCCGTCAGGCAGGAGCGAACCCGTCCACTGGTCGACAAGCTCCATGCCTGGTTCGCCGCCACCGCACCGCGCATGATGGCTGGATCGGCAACGAGCGATGCGATGAAATATGCGCTCAAGCGCTGGGCGGGCTTTACCCGGTTCCTCGACGACGGCAGGATCGAGATCGACAACAACGCCGCCGAACGGGCCGTCAGGCCGGTGACTCTCCAAAGAAAAAATGCACTCTTCACCGGCCACCAACTCGGCGCCGAAAACTGGGCAGCGATCTCCTCGCTGGTCGAAACCTGCAAGATGCTGGACGTCAATCCCTACGCCTATCTCTGCGATGTCCTGGCCCGGATCATCACCCGCGCAGACACCGATCCCATCGACGATCTGTTGCCGTACAACTGGCTCGATGCCAACGCCGCCCAAGCTTCGTTCGAACTAAGCAGCATCGCAAGCGCCGCCTGATCACTCAGATGACAGCACCGCTCCCAAGGCCACGTGGGGGATTTTTACCGCTTACGATTGAGTCCCTTTCTCTGACGGTGTTTCTGCGCGCGGATTCGTTTCCTCCTTTCAGGCATACTGGCCGCGGAACCTCAGACCTTTTGGGCCCGCCACGCGGACAGCACCGCATTGACATCCAGCGCTGCAGGGGCGGTCGCCCATGCTGTCGCAAATGATGCATCGTCACTGGCAGGACGAGGATCAGGCGCAGTGATTCTGATACGCGTCGGCATGATTACCGAGTTGCCCAAAAGGATGGCTTCCCCTCGACGTAGCGTCGAGAACATCGATGTGATTCCTCGAACTGAATCCGGCAGCAGATTGCGGACATAAGACTGATCGTCTGGGTTGGAGATTCGCAGGCAAAGGAAGCTGCCACATTGCGAAAGGATGGTGCTGGAAAGTTCGCGCGGCCGCTGGCTGATCACCGTCAGGCTGATTCCATATTTTCGTCCCTCCTTAGCGATACGCTCAGCCGATTTACGTGCCGCCTCGCATGCGGGGTCGTTGTCCGAAAGGTAGATATGCGCTTCGTCTGCGAAAACGGCTATCGGATAGCGCTCATCCTTCAGGCGGCGATGCCAGTAAGCGAAATCGAACAAGCAGCGCTGAATGAGTGAAATGATGGAGGCACGCACGTCGAAGGGCGTCGAGCTTAGGTCGATCACAACCACCTTCTTGCGGCCGCCATCCAGTTCACCCAGCAACCGACGAAATAGATCGGACATCGTGGTCGACGACGTGTAGGTCTGTGGCTTGAAGATTAGGTCATACCGCTGGTCATTCAAACGGGAGTCAATGCGCATCAGAAGGCGCGTAAATTGACCATATAAAGGTCCATTCACAGGCTTCGTAGCGCCGGGCACCTTTTCGGTATCCAGTCGCCGAAATTCGTCTACGATCTCACTCAGCGAAAAATGGACCGGAGTATCGATCGTTATCTTTGGAATGCCGAGCGTTTGATTTTCCGCGTCGTTCTGTTTGGCGGCCTGAAGCAGTTCCTTGAACTTCGCGATCTGATTGGGCGCCGAGGATTCGGCTCGGTCAACCATTAGCCCGAGAAGCTCTTCGGAATTCATGAGCCAGTAAGGCAGTTCGAGATCCGTCGCAGAGATCACCTCGGCTTGATCGCCGAAAGCCTCTCCATACTCGCCATGCAAGTCGAATAAAACCACTGTCGCCTGTGGGAATTCGCAGAGACGCTGGATGATAGACGCGACCGTCCAGGATTTGCCGCCGCCAGTCTGGCCTAGGATCGCTGCGTGCCGTGTCAAAAATGAGTTTAGGTTGATCTTCGCGTCTTGCGCCGGGATGAGTGAAAGACGGCCCAGCGAAAAGTCACCATCGGCATAGCCCGCATAGATTGCATCGATCATGCGGTCATCCACCGCAAACACCGGTGCATTGACCGTCGGGAGCACGTCAGTGCCGCGCTCGAATTTTCCGTTGGCGTCGACTGTGCCTACTGGCACGGTCGAAAGCGTGCGCGATACACGGTCGATCAGCAGCACATCGGCCTCTGCGGCATGACGCATTTCGGGGGAGGATATCCTCTCCTCCTTCATCTCGATACCTGTAACCATAGACAGCAGGAAACCAGACGGCAAAGAGACTAGGACGAAGGTCCCCGGCTGCCCAATCAGGAGCGGAACTGGCCCATCCGGACTGGGCACATCTACGGTCATACTCGCCGGCACACCCGCGCCATCTTCCGCCTGATCGTCCAGCAGGGAAACGAAAACCTGATCACCGGAGACAGCGATAATCTTCCCGATCCTATATTCCGTCACTTCGCGTCCCCCTCACTTGAACATTTCGACGAATTTGCTGAACTTCCAGCAATCCGTCCCAGTGGTATGAGCGACGCCCTTTGCGATGCCGCCGGTGTCAAAACCGGCGTTAAAGGCTCCGGCGGTTTTTAAGGCAGCCATGCCGTCGGTCTCCTTGTCGCAGAGCGCAAACAGCCGGATCCCGCCGCCGTTCACTAGGGGCGTTAGCAAGTTCTCGTTTATGTGGTCATCGCCGAAGCTGAACCCGCAGCTCGCAACATATTTGCACTCGGCGCCGAGCGCGTTGCGTGCCGCGGTGAAGAGCGCATCGTGAGGAGCGTGGAGAGTCTCCATCACCTTACGCCGCCTCGGGAGGATCATGACCCGCCGGTCGGTAGGATCAATGGCATCTGGATGCCGCTCGAAAAATCGCCCATCTCGGCCAAACCAAGAAACCGAACCATGGAGCTTTATGAGTCGCACCGTCAGCACGGGGTGCTCAGCAAAATTCGCTTTAACGCGACGCCCGCATGACAGCGCAAAGCGTTGCGGATCGAAAAACCGCTCGACAGACCCCACAAACCCAGTTTCAATGACGACCCCGGCTTCCGCGCCGGCCATTTCAAACAGAAGATCGTAGTTCGTGCTGAAGATGTGCACGCAAGCTGGTGCTCCGAAGGCGCGCTTCTTCAACGATTCCAACAACTGGACGTGGAGGTCCAATGTCGGCTTCTTAACGCTGAGAATGATATCTGTGACCAGTTCGCGAAGTCGGGTCTCAAGATCGTAAAACCGGGTTTGAGCGGACGAGATCGCGTGCGAGATAACCAGATCTGCGATAACCTCGACGTTCGGATCACCCCATGAAGGATTGTAGCTTCTACCGGCTGCGTTCAGGACTTCGTCCAGTGCACTCTTCTCGGCCGTGTTCAACGCACCCACGACGGACTTGGTGAGTCCAGCCATCATAGGATAGCCCGCCTCCAGCGACGTCCCCGCGCCGAACAGAAATCCCGTAGTCTGCAACCCGCCGCTTTTCAAATTCGGCAGAACATCTTCTAGAATCACCTTGCCCCCGAGTGCGATGTCACCTGATTATTGGGTAATTTCACAAATACATGACGAACATCAACCCACTTATCAGTACTGCTCTCGCACCGGGCCGGATGATGATGGATGACTCTGCCAAATGAAAGGCGGACAGGCTGGGCCTAGGGGCTAAAAATTCCCTGCTGAACGTCCGTGAAGTGGCAACTGATGCTGTTCACCGTAGCCCATCGCCAGTGCAGCCATGCCGGTCGCATCGTCGGTCATGAAGAGTTATGCAAAGAGAGGCACGCTAGGCTAGGGCCAGTTTGAGGAGTGGTGCGATGTCGCGGCTCCTGGTTGCCACAAAACCAGCTTGAAATCGGGCGTTCGCAGGTCCATGTTGCGACCACGGGCCACCGTTGTAACTCCGAAACCGAAACTCGACGAAAATCGCTAACCTGTAACTCGAAAACCGAAAACCGAGGCGGCCCCCAACAAAGACGATCGCGAAAGCGGCCGCTTGCTGAGGTTTTGTGGTTATGAACAGGTGGATGTGGCAGGCTACGGCCTCTGTCGTTCGGGAACTTCTTAAATCGGGTCATGTGAAGCTCGGGGCGGCTTTGTTCGCACTCGTAGTCGTTTGCTCGACGACGGCGTTCGCACTAGCCGTTCTGGCAAGTGGAAAAGCCGCGTCTAGCGGGATGGACCTAGCCAAGAGCCAGCTCGAGCCTAAGGGCGGTGTGCCGGTTACCAAAAGACATCACTAGTTTATCTTAGAGCGCAAACCCGGCCGGTGGGTGAGCATTAGGCGAGTAGCAGGTTTCGGCCTGACCGACCGTTCACGCCCTATCTGCTAAAGGGCGTGATTTGGTCGGGGCGCACCTTTGAGCGAACGGCGGCTATACCAGCATCCCCGCGCGTAACCAGACATTCGCCTATCGGCCAGCTTTGGATAGCTGCCCTTCCGGACCTGGAGATCGAAAATTGGTCCCTGTATGGCAAAGAAGGGTCGGCGGGAGAAGTGGCGATCCCGAGCGACGCGCTTGGCCTCCGATCAGCGAAATGGAGCGGCACGCTCCCATTTTCCCAGCTTCAATCTGCGGCCTCATCCCAGAAGCTCATTAATGACGTGATTGCGGCGTCGATCTGCAACAGCGGTACGCCATCTCTTGCTTCAAATGATATGCCGCTCAAGAAGGTGCTGAATATCCTTGCCATTGCCGTTGTGTCAGTGCTTGGGTGCAGATCTCCGTTCGCTTTAGCTCGCGCCACATGCCGGTAGATACCTTGACGATTGCGTTCGCGCTCCTGTGCAAGAAGAGCTTCTACCTGTCGGTTTTCAGGTGAGCAGTTGTTGGCGCCCAGCATGATCAGGCAGCCCGGGGGATGCGATTGTGCCGTTTGCATAGCTGCGGACTCACGCAATGCCGTTTCGATTGCATCGCGCGGCGTGTGGGTGTCGTCTTTTAGGGGGGCGGTCACCTGTCCATAGGATCCGATATATCGGTCTACCACTTCGTGGAACAGAGCCTCCTTGGAGGTGAAAGCCGCATAGAAGCTGGCTGAGGATAGCCCGCCCATGCTTTCGCGCAACTGCGCCAAAGAGGTCGGCTCGTAACCCTGAGCCCAGAAAAGCGTCATTGCAGTATCGATAGCGGCGTCTCGATCAAAGGCGCGCGGCCGTCCCGTGCGTGGCATTGCCATCTCCATTTATGGACCGAACAATCTATAAATCATTGCCAGCCCGATGTCACTTATGTATTTATGGATCGATCAATCCATAAATGTGAGTTCTCATGCCGAACGAAAATTCCAACGGGTCCAATGACGCCATGCCAGTTTCCGCGCTTCTTGCGCTTGCGATGACTGGTTTCATCTGCATCGCGACGGAAACCCTGCCGGCTGGCCTTTTGCCGCAGATATCTTCTGGTATGGGCATTTCATCGGGGCTCGCGGGACAAACTGTCACCGCTTATGCGATCGGCTCGCTGATCGCTGCCATTCCCCTGAGCATAGCTACGCAAGGATTGCGGCGGCGCAGCGTCCTTTTGCTGACGATTGTCGGCTTTCTGATCTTCAATTCAATAACCGCGCTCTCGCACCATATTGTTCTCACAATGACCGCGCGCTTCATGGCCGGCATGTCGGCGGGATTGGCCTGGAGTCTGCTTGCAGGATATGCGCGCCGGATGGTCGCCCCCGAACAGCAGGGCCGGGCGATGGCGATCGCCATGGTGGGAACACCCGTAGCTCTGTCGTTGGGCGTTCCTTTCGGAACCTGGTTAGGCTCCGTTGTCGGCTGGCGTTCTGCCTTTGGGGTGATGTCATTTCTTACGATTGTGCTGATCCTATGGGTGTTGGCCAAGGTC
The DNA here is from genome assembly GCF_035818615.1 of Sphingobium sp. CR2-8. Classification (NCBI taxonomy): domain Bacteria; kingdom Pseudomonadati; phylum Pseudomonadota; class Alphaproteobacteria; order Sphingomonadales; family Sphingobiaceae; genus Sphingobium; species Sphingobium wonjuense. The sequence goes on from NZ_JAYKZY010000002.1 coordinate 61,898, forward strand.
CCTGATTATCCCGGCCAGCTTCGCAGCGCGCGCATGCCCATCTATAGCGCGCTTAGGACGCCGGGGGTTCGACCCGTTCTTGGCGTGGTCATCAGCTGGATGCTCGCACACAACATCCTTTACACATATGTGGCGCCGTTTGTGACACCTGCTGGCCTGGCGAACCATGTGGATCTTGTACTGCTCATATTTGGCATGGCCGCTCTGGCCGGGATATGGGTGACCGGTAAACTGGTGGACCATTTCTTGCGGTTGACCGTGCTTGCGAGCCTCGCGTTTTTCGGCCTGATCACGTTGATCTTTGCGTTGGATGCGCAATCCGCCATCGTAATCTACGCCGGCACCGCGGTCTGGGGGCTGACCTTCGGCGGAGCGGCGACTTTGCTCCAGACCGCCCTCGCAGATGCCGCCGGCGCCAGTGCAGACACAGCTCTTGCGATGAATGTTGTTGCCTGGAATGGTGCGATCGCAGCGGGCGGCATTGCTGGCGGCTTCATGCTTGAGACATGGGGGGCAACAGTATTTCCCTGGGCCATGTTTGCGTTAATATTGGTTGGTTTCATGCTGGCATGGTCAGCACGTGCGTACGGCTTTCCTGCAGGAAGCCGTACAGGAGATGTTGCGGTCATCGGGCATTGAGCTAGCTAGTCGGTGTTCCAGCATGAGTGCAGCAAGGTCTTCGATTTTGCCGCACCCTAAGGCAGCCGGAATTACAAGCTGACTGTCTGTAGTTGGAGAACTGATATTGGCCGCTGGACGTCTGATTTGGGTCGTCGTGAGACAAAGACTTTTGCTCTGCAAAAAATCTGTCCGTATTAACAAGGTATCTATAGAACAGATCGCCCTTCCTAGCCTGGAGCGAGATCGAAAGGTTTACCTGCCCATTCATGTCGCACGTGGAATCGTTGGCACTTCTGGGAACGCCAGCGGTTGGCAGACTGAGGAGAGTGCTTCATGTCCGACAGGATCGTGTCGATAGGGTTTCTGACCGAGCGAGACCTAAAGCGGCTGGGCGACGGCTTTCAGCGTCATTTTCCTATATCCAGCGACGACATGTTGGCCGATCTGATGGCGAAGCTGGATCGCGTGCCGCCCGTTGGAATGGCAAAGCCAAGAGATAGGCGATAACGGACAGGTTGGGCTATGCCCCTTTTTGGGCGGCAGGGTCTAAGGCTCCGCGGGCGAGAAAAACGGCGCGAAAAGACCCGCGCCGTTTTCGCTATTTACCTATCCACTCTTACTTGGACTTCCCAGATTGTCCGGAAGCCTGGGACACGGCGCTGCCCGCCGACCGGAGATCCTTGCCTGCGCCTTCCACCGTATTGCAGGCGGTGAGGCCAAGAGCGGCAAGTGTGGTCACTGCAAAAGCGATCTTCGTCATAATCTTGTCCTTCATTCCTGACAGATGGCTCAGCGGTTGCCTTTGAGGGCGGGGATGGCGGCCAGTGCTGCCGACGCAATTGCCAGCAGGCTTATGACCGGGTGCGCCCGGTAAAAGGCGCGGGCTTCATCGATCACTGTCCCCAGCAACCCCTCCACCTGGCCCTCAAGCTGGCGGGCCTGACCCCGCAACTGGGTTTCCTTGTCCCCGGTCAGAGCGCCGAAGCCCTCCTCCAGCGTGCCGACCTTGTCCTTGATGGTGCCCATGATGTCGTGCTTGTTCATGATGATGTTCCTATACGTGTAGATATGGTTGGATCGGTCAGGGGTTGCGCCGGGTCGCGACGATACCGCCCGCTGCGGCCGCGCCTGCGCCCAGCAGCATGACCAGGAACAGGGCGAAGGCCGTGCCTGCAGCATAGTCCGCACCCTTGGCCCCCGCGTCGATCGCGGTGTCTACGGCGCTCTTCTTGGCGAACAGAAAGTCCTGCCGGGCCTTTTCCACCTTGGCGCGGGCGTCGCTTTCGCTGATCTTCTGCTGGGCTGCGATGATCGCCGCGATGCGATTTTCCGCTTCCTGTCCTTCCGCGCCGCCGCGCGCCATGCCGGGGAGTTCAGCCACGATCGCCTTGCGGCTCTGCTCGGGCGTCATCTGCGCGGGGTTGGCGGGGGCGTCATCCAGCAGCGCGCTGACCTGCGCATCGACGTCCGCCTCATCGATGCCGGCAGCCTTGGCCACGGTGGGCGTAATGACGCCGGCGCTGGCCGTTGCCGCGGTGGCGAGGCCGCCCACTGTGCGGAATGCGCCACCCACCAGACCGCCGATCGCGGAACTGAGCAGGTAGAAGGTCAGCAGCAGGGTCAGACCCCAGATGGCGACGCCGTGCAGGACGCCGTCGATCGGCCGCCTTGTGTGAGAGATGGTCGCGGCGGCGAAGGCGCCGGCGCCCAGCGCGATCACGGTGCTCAGCGTCCACCAGATGATGGCGCCAATGCCAAGGCCGCCGGCGCTTGGCCCGCCATTACCGGCCGGGTCCAGGCTGGAAAAGCCAATGCCCGCGCCCAACAGGCCCAGCATCAGTTCGATAGCGAGCGCGACGACGGTGCCGACGAGCAGCGCCGACCAGCTCATACGCGGGGTGACGCGGACGTCAAAATGCGGATCGTTCATGGTCGTTGCCATGGAAGCCTCCTGTTCTTTGATTATTTGGGGGGAGAGGCGCTTACTTGCTCTTCAGCGTCTTGATGGCAGCCTCGATGGTTTCGGCTACGCTCGATTGCGCCTTGCCGCCCATCTTTTCAGCAGCGCCTTTCGCCTGCGTTTTACGGTCGCCGGTGATTTTGCCGATCGCTTCCTTGATCGACCCTTTCACCTGGCGCGCTTCGCCCTTGATGCGGTCTTCGTTCATATGATCCTCCATCGTCGTGGCGGGCCGAAGCTGCGCCGATGATGGAGAAATAAGGCGGGCCGTTTCCGTGTGGCAGATGCGTAAATACTAAATCGTATAGTAGTTCTGCATCATAAAGTCAGTTTATCGGCAGCTTCAACGGATAGCCGCGCTCGCGCGCCCACAGCACGGCCTGGGCGCGTCGGTTGACGCCGATCTTAGCGTAGACGCGCGCAACATGATTGCGCAGCGTGTTACGGGAAACCCCCATCTCCCGGGCTATGACCGTGTCGTCGCCGCCCTCGCACAAGCGGCTGAGCACTTCCTTCTCCCGCCGCGTGAGTTCGCTGGTTTCGACTGGACGCGGCGCGCCATGGGGCGTGCGCAAATTGGCAAGCTTTTCCACGACGGTTCGACTGAACCAATTGGTGTCCTTCATCACGGCTTCAATTGCGCCGATCAGTTCCAGTTCGCTGTGGCGCCGTTCGTGGATGTCCTGGATGACCCACAAGATGCAGGTGTCTCGGCGCAGCGAGATGGAGGCGGCCGAGACCAGACATTCGGTCAGGCCGCCGTGCTGGGTGCGCACCGTTGCATCTTTGCCGCGAAAAGCCGTTCGTTCGCTTAGTTCTTCCTCAGCCGTGTCAAGGAAGGTCCCATCTTTCCATAATTTAAGCGCCGCCATGGTCCTGCCCATCGCCTCGTCCGACGACCAGCCGGTAAGCTGGTGGAAGGCGTCGTTGGTATCACATAAGATGCCATCGTCCCGCGTGGTGATCGCCATAGCTACCGGGGCAAGGCGAAATGTCGTGACGAACCGCTCCTCGCTGTGCCGCAGTTCATTCTCCGCCTGCCTGCGCGGCTCCAAATCTGCGAAAGAAAAGAGCATGCAGGGCTCGTCATCCAGTTCGACCGGTTGTCCAGCGACGATCACTAGCTTGCGGCCGCCGTCGGGCAGTTCGATATCCGCCTGCATTTGCGGCACGGTGCGGCCTTCCCGGAGCCTGTCCTTGGCCCCGTCGAGATTTTCGGCGTCCTTGAGGATATCGATTTCGTAGAGGCTGCGACCAAGGACTTCATCCTTCTGATAACCGGTGAGGTCCACAAAGCCCTGGTTGACCTTCACATAACGCTGGTCGGCCAAGCGCATGATGACGGCAGGCGCAGGATTGACGTTGAATGTTTGTTCAAAGCGCTGCTCTGCTTCAAAACGCAACGACACATCCTGGATGACAAGCACGAGCAGGTCAGGATTCCCGTCCACATCGGTGAGGATCAGGCTGCGTATCTGGTGTATCCATCGAGGCTCGTCCTCGTCTTGCGGAATGACTTCGACGATGACCTCATCAAAGGCTTCTCCGGCGATGACCCGGTCGATCGGATAATCCCCTTCTCCCAATCTATGCTTGTTGCGATAGCGCAACTGAAAGCGCTGCCGGTAGTCGTCGACATCCGTTCCAAGGCCGCTCATCTGATCGACGCCGTGCATCCGAAGTGCGGCTTCATTCGCCCACAATATGGTCTGGTTTGCATCTACCAGCAGGACCCCTTCGCTCAGGCTGCCGATGATATGCCTGAGGCGATCGAGATCAATGGATGGTTGAACGTTGGTCATGCGTGAGTTTTAGCCGTTATAGGCATTTGGGCAAAGCGTTCGACGCAAGAGCCGCGCTTTCATTGAAATGGAATGCTGAAGTAGCGTCGATGAGCACGCCAAGGCTCCACCTAAGCGGAACGTCTGCACTTGGCGACGGGAATTGGTACGATGAACGTCTGCGAAGGGTGTGCGCCGTGCAAATCCGAGCCACGCGCGCAAGCGCAAGCGCTCGTCCAGCAGTACGAACGACCCGACCGCAACGATTAGCGGCTGAAGTGCGCCCAAGAGCGCCATGACGCCCGCAGGCATACCATCGCCAATCGCCCACCAACTCGCCCCCAGATACACGCCGTTCAGCAGCCCGCCTGCCGCAAAGTGGAGCGCCAGACCCCGCCCCTGAGGCAATCGCTGGCCCGCCAGCAAGGCGGCGACGCCCAGCAGCGACGCGGTGAGGAAAGGCGGGCCGTGAGTACGAGTTCCGCGCTCGCATAGGGCGTCGTCGCCCGCGCTACGATGAACCCGGTGGACCAGATCAGAACAAAAAGTAGAGGCGCGAACAACTGCATGGCGTTGCCCTTCGTAGATCGAAAAGGTGTGGGTCGAGGGAGCATGACGGCACGGGCTCGCCACGCGCTGCCAGGCCCCGACGGCATCAGATGCATTGCAGATTGGTCAGCGTTGCGCGCACTGCTTCCAAGAGCGGCGTGCGGGGCTCAACGCCCAGCGTCGCCACGAGCCGATCGTTGACCAATCGGACCGGCTGCCGCCAGAGATAGCGCATCTCCATCATCTCTCGCGGCGTGATCGCCATTAGTGCTGCCACGCGGAGCAGCCACCACGGCAGCGGGCGGATCGGCACAACGGGATCCCCGAGCACGCGCGCGATGGCCTGCACCATTTGGCGCCCGTCATGGTCCCAGTGCCCTTCCATGTGGAATGACGCGAAACCCGGCAGGTTCGCACGCTCCAGCAGCTGGACCATGGTTTCGGCGACGTCCGGCAAATATGCCCATTGATGGCCGACGTCTCGCGTGCCGGGGTTACGGATAACCTTGGGACGCGCTCCGGGCGTCACCAACCCTTGCCCGAACCAGTTGTTGGCCGCACCAGGGCCGAAAAAGTCGCCCGCCCGCACGATGAGCACGCTGCACTTCCCCTGTTCTGCCGCGATGCGGAGCCGCTGCTCCATCTCCACCCGGATCAGGCCTTTTCCCGTCTTCGGCGTCTGCGGTGCGTCCTCGGCAATGTTCGGGAACACGTTGGGCCCGTAATTATAGACCGTACCCGGTAGAAGGATGCGGGCGCCGCTCGCGGATGCGGCGCGGATCGTGTTGTCGAGCATCGGCAAGACGAGGCGATCCCAGTCGCGATAGCCCGGCGGGTTGACCGCATGGACGATGACCGACGCGCCCTCAGCAGCGGATGCGACCGACGCCGCAACCATCGCATCCCCTGTCAAAGCCTCGCATCCTGTCGGAAAATCTGCAGCGGCACGGCGGGTCAATGCCCTGACCGTCCAACCGCCAGCGATCAGACGACGCATCACGGCACCGCCGACGCCTCCCGTCGCGCCCAGAACCAACGCTGTTTTCTTCATTGTTCGCCTCCTTGTTTGTCTGGAGGGAAGATGACGTCGACGCGTATAAACGAGAATTGTCGTATTGCGTGCAGCTGCTATACAAAAATAGATGAGCAAGGAACCGAGTTGGGATGTCTACCGCAGCTTCGCCGCGGTGCTGCAGCAGGGCTCGCTGTCGGCTGCGTCGCGCGCGCTCGGCATGACCCAGCCAAGCATTGCACGCCATATTGATGCGCTGGAGCAGGCGATCGGTGGCACGCTGTTCGTCCGTTCACAGCGGGGTCTGTCTCCCACAGATCAGGCGCTGGCGCTACGACCACACGCTGAAGCGCTTGTCGCGGCGGCGGAAGCGCTCCGCAGATCCGCCGAAGGTGCGCCGGGGATGCCGGAGGGTACGGTGCGCATCACTGCCAGCCAGGCGGTGGGGACGCACCACCTGCCGGCGATCGTGACGGGCCTCCGCCGCGCGCAACCCAGGCTGCAGTTCGAACTGGCGTTGACCGACGATCTGGACGACCTGCTACAACGTCGAGCCGACGTCGCCATACGCATGGCTCAGCCCGAGCAAAAAGCGCTGGTGGCTAAGCGCGTTGGCGCCGTCCACCTCGGCTTGCACGCACATCGCAGCTATCTTGCACGAAGAGGCGTGCCCAGCCGGCTCGAGAACCTACCCGAACACGACCTGATCGGCTTCGACACTGAGACACCGTTCACCAGAGCGGGCATGCGCCATTTGCCGGGGATCGAGCGCTCGACGTTCGCCTTGCGTGTAGACGATGCGGCGGCGCAGTTCGAAGCTATTCGGGCCGAATTCGGCATCGGTATCTGCCAGACAGCCGTCGCGCGTCGCGATCCGGATCTATGCCGCGTGCTGGCAGACGCCTTCGATCTACCGCTTCCGGTGTGGATCGTTATGCATGAGGACCTACGAAACGGCAGCCGCTACAGGTTCACCTTCGACGCGCTCGTGCAGGCATTCGCCGAAATTACGCGCGCTGCGTAAGGCGCGCAACATTCTAGGTTGGCGGCGGGAGTTGGGCCAGGTTTTCCAATCAGGTCCCGTCAAGTGGTTTGGAATTCCCATCGTGCGCTACGCCTGACCGTCGGGTTTCAGCCCTAGCCGCCGTTTCCACCCGCTTATGGGGACGGCTTGAGTTGGTCGCCTGCTGCCAGGGGCGGCGCACCGCTGGCTTTATTGTAATCAATCGCCGCTTTTTGGGACAGACCTGGCGTTATTAGTGCATATGATGAACAGCAGACCTGGGGCCTGATCGCTGCCAAGGAGCATCCTCCGACAATCCCTGACACCCGCCAAATGATGCTGTCTCTGTGACTGGAACCCACAGCACTTTGAGTGTTGCACATGGTCAGCTTGGCCGAACAAACTGCTGCGTCCTGCTATCTCGTGCAATCGGCGGCATGGTGGGTGTGCAACCTGGCACAGCCGCGCTAGCGTCGCCGTTTAAGCAATCGGGAACAGGTATGAACGGATATGTGCGTTTGGAAACGGCGGACGGCGATTTCGTGGTCGTCAATGTCGATCGGGTCAGTTTCGTGCGGCGCTTCCGCGGCGAAGCCGGCATCAGCGCGATCAATTTCGAGAAAGGAAATTATCTCGTCGTCAAAGGCAGTCTCGACAGTGTCATGAACATCCTGGCCGAAGGCTGAAGCGAAGCTCATGCTTGCCGCCCTATCCGCAGTCGTTCTGGCATCCGGGCAGGTCTTTGCCTGCACGCCGACCCATGTCTGGGACGGAGACGGCCCGATCTGGTGTGCGGAAGGTCCAAAGGTGCGTTTGGCCGGTATAGCTGCCCGCGAGATGGACGGCACATGCAAACAGGGGCACCCCTGTCCCAAGGCATCGGCTATTGCAACGCGAGACCGGCTGGTGCGCTTGCTGGGCGGCGCGAAAGGCAAGGCGCGGACCGGCCATATTCTCGTATCGGCGCCGACCATGCGCTGCGTTTCGAATGGATCGGCATGGGGCGGTCGCACAGGGGCGTGGTGCAATCTGCCGGGCACGGGCGACATAAGCTGCGCCATGATCAGGTCAGGCACTGTCCTGCGATGGGATCGCTATGCGCGGGGGCATTGCCGCTGATGCCGAGAGGAACGCGCCACGAACTGACCGGTATTCTTCTGGAAGGCGACTTCTATCCGGTGTTGCGTGTTGCCGACGGCGGCGAATGGCGACTGGAGATCGCCAAGACCTGGCGGCCTCTGCTGGGCAAGCGCGTTGCCATCATCGGCGTACGTGACGGTTTTGATCTGATTGCCGTCGAGCGGATTGCCCTGGCATGACGCACGACCAGCTTATGTGGGGGGCGGTGTCCATGCTGATGACGCAGCATGGTGAGCACGCACCGCGCAAGGTGGCAGAACGAATTGGTTCCCTCGCGGTTGCGGGAGACATGGCTGGCGTGGCGCTATGGAAAGACATTGCACGCCGGATGGACATGATGATGCGATCACGCGCTCAATAGCCGGTCATCGCCTTGGCCATTACATTCAAGGCACGGAGGGTGGTGTTCGCAACAGGCGTATATAGGTGGCGAGCCGATTTTTTCGCCGGGCATGGAACTGCCGGACGTGCTTGGCCAATGCTGATGCAGTCGCGGCTTCAGCGGCCAATTCCAGTTCCGCCAGTTCATCACGCGTGTTTCCAATCACGCGTTCGTCCAGTTGGCGCATGGCATGGAGCCGGTCATTGGCGCTTTCAACAGCGCGAGTGAACGCACTATTGCCTTGCCTCAAGGCCAGACGGAGAAAAAAACGCGCGGTCCGTTCGGGCACATCTGATGCATCATGCTCCAACGTCGCGACACTGCAGATAGATGATCGTGGCTTGCGCATGGCCAGCAGGGCAAGTGCAGCGTTCCAGTCGAGCAGGTCACGCAAGACGCTCTCGTCGAGCGACGGCACGTAGAAGCCTCCGCCTGCGATGGCTTCGACAAGCCCTTCCCCTGTCAGCCGGTTGAGAACGTCCCGGACAGGCGTGATGCTGACATGCATGTCATCGGCAAGCCGGGCCGCTTCCAGACGCTGCCCGGGACGGAAGCTGCCCTGGATCAGGCGCTGCTTGAGCGTCTGGTAGCTGCGCTCGAGAATCTGCGCGGGACTTACCCGCCCTTGCCCGCGCCATTGTCTTCCAGCCAGGGCCTGTCGTTCCCCGGCACCTGTCGGCTAAGATAATGATCGACCAGATCCATCTGGTCGGGCCGGAGCGCATCGATTGCGGCAATATTTGCAGGTATCTCGTCCCTGAGCAGGATCGAGGGACATTGCCCCTCATAATTGCCCAGATTGGGGCGATGCTGGGCATAGCCCACCAGGGCGGCCAGCGCTGGCGAGAAGGTCCGCGCAACCGGGGGCGGATAGGCAAGCCAGGGATTTTCATAGGGCTTGAGCCAGCCCAGCGAATAGCCGGTGACGATCGCGCGCCTGACCTCGCTCGTGTTGTTTCCGCCCGCGCCGTGCAGCGTCGAACCCAGGAAGAGGATAGCAGACCCTGGCAGACAGGTCGCCGCGATCGGCTCGTCATAATCCTGCCGGGCCATGCCGGCCGCACCATGGCTCGCGGGATAGAGCTGGGTCGCGCCATTCTCCGCCGTGAACGGGGTGATGGGCCACATGACGTTGAGCAGATATTCATGCGCGCCCTTGGCGCCCTGCCACATGTCGTGATCGCGATGCGGCAACTGCGTCAGGGCGCCGGGATGAATCTCGATGGCTTGGGCGACATTGAGCTGGATCCGGTCGCATGTGGGGCTCAATATTTCGTGTGCGATTCCGACGATGAGCGGATCTTCCACCAGCGGCGCGATATGACGGCTGCGGCGCAGGAGGCCGCCAAAACGCTTGGTCCGCTCGCCATAGAAAGCGCCTTCGCAAAAAGGCGTCGCCTCGAAGATGGGTGAGAGATCCCGCTCCAGCACCTGGATCGCGCAAGGGGGACGCAGGTCGGGGATGATGCAGAAGCCATCACGCAGGAGGCGACCGGTCCAATATTGGACCGCGGCCAGATGATCGGTCGTTTCAAGCGGGTTCATGACAGCATGTCTCCCGCGCGTGCCGATGGTTCGACGTCGCTACCGATCAGGGCGAAACGGATCGGCTCGTACACGCCACTCGCGCGCAGCTTGTCGATGGTGGTGTGATCGATACGAATATGGAGGCCCACTAACTGGTCGCGGCCATTACGCAACGATGGCCCGAGCGCCCGGCAATCCCAGCCGAAACGGGCGATCTGATCGAACCAGGCCTGCTCGGCGACGCCGGTATAGTCGGTGATCCCATGTCGGATGGCGTGGTCGGCCAGCGTACTGACCAACTGATTGCGCGCGCTGCGCCGCTCGGCCGATCGCTGATGGCGGTCAAGACAGAAGCGCGTGATTTCCCGGATGTTGGGCCCGGTCGGGACAATGCCGGTACAAAGATGCGGATAGAGATGCCCCAATATGTGCTCGCCCTCCGTGCGCAGCAATCGCGCGGATGCGCGATGGACGTGGTCGGGGCCAAGCAGGATCAGATATTGCGCGTCCGGCGTATCGAACTGGTCCACTTCGAACCGGTCGGCAAGGACGGGCAAATCCCAGCCCAGAAGGTCGATGAAGACCTCCTTGCGGGCAGCAAACATCGCACGCATGGCGGCGCTTTCGCGCGCGCCATGACCGTGATCGGTCATTTCCATCATGGCAGGCTCCCTTGTGTAAGGTCCGGCAAGGTCAGCAGAAGGGGCCTGGCTCTCACATACCAAGAAATGGGGGGATGGTTGGGCCTGCCGCTACGCCATAGCCGCCAAAAGCCCGATTTTGCTCGACGATGACGCGCTAAATTGGCAACCGATGCCATCCAAGACACAGATGAAAGGCTGACCCCATGAACTCTTCCGAACTCGTCGACGCGGTGGCGAGCGCGACCGGCACCACCAAGACCGAGGCCAAGAAAATCATCGACGCCACGTTCGGCGCGATCGGCGATGCCGTTGGCAAGGGCGAGGAAGTCGCCGTCAACGGTTTCGGCAAGTTCAAGCTCAAGCTCAACGCCGCGCGCGAGGGCAAGAATCCGCGTACCGGCGAGCCGCTGTCGATCCCGGCCTCCAAGGGGCTTGGCTTCTCCGCTGCCAAAGCAGTCAAGGATAAGCTGAACGGCTGATACAAGCGCCGACGGCCGCATCGGCCGTCGGCTCATACCTTATGTTCGATCGAGTTCGTCACCGCCGAAATCCTGCCCGATCTCGTCGATGAGACGCGGCCCTGCTTCCATGCGATTGGCCAGTGCCTCGACATAGCCGGTCCAGCGTATATTGGCGTCCGCGAGTGCGGCGCGCCGCGCTTCCTGCGGCAATGCCGGGTTCTGCAGCATCCACGCATGCACGAACAGGGCGAGCGCTTCACCGTTCAGGGCATTTTGCCATCCCTGCCGCTGTATCTCCCGGTTCATGCGATCGAGACGCCGCCCGATCGCCGCTTCGAGCCGATCGGATCCGTCGGCAGACAGGAAGGAAGCAAGCGCCGCCTCGACGACAAGCGCTTGGGGCTTGCGCTTTCGCCGCGCATAGTCAGCCATTTGCATCGAGATCTCCGGCGAGAGGCGGATCGTGTGCTTGATCTTGAGCCCGCTCATAATTCCACTCCATCGTCAGGATCGAGCGAGGCCTGCCGCGCGGCACGGCGCATCCGCTTCATCGCCCGCGCGCGGGCCGCATCATTGTCATCGTCGCTTTCATGGAACTCGAACTCGGCTCGCGCGGATCGCTGCGGCGAAACGATCTCCTCCTGTTCTGGAAGATCGGGCTCCCGGCGGATACCGGCATTGGCATTGTCCGACTGCGAGGGCCGATCGGCGCGACAGGACTCGCTCGATCCGCCTGCGTGCATTGCTTGCGGATCAGTCTCCGGCGGTTCTGCCGGTGGGAGCACAGTGGAAACAGGCTTGGCCACAGGTGCCACGATGGTGGCGTGCTCGCTCCAGTCGTCGGACAGCGGCTTGCCGTCACCAAGCGCCCCAGCCTGCGGCGGCGGCAACAGCCGCACCGTAAAACGCTTGTCCTCGAAATAGCGGGCCTTGGTGGCGCGCAGCGGCGGCATCCCCGATACCATCACGATTTCTTCGTTCGGCGGAAGCTGCATGACCTCGCCCGGCGTCAGAAGGGGCCGCGGCGTCTCGGTACGCGAGACCATAAGATGCCCAAGCCATGGCGAGAGGCGATGGCCGGCATAATTTTTCATCGCGCGCATCTCGGTCGCCGTCCCCAGGCTGTCGGAAATCCGCTTGGCGGTCCGCTCGTCATTGGTGGCGAAGGCGACGCGCACATGGCAATTGTCGAGAATGGCGTTGTTGGGGCCGTAGGCCTTCTCGATCTGGTTGAGGCTCTGGGCGATCAGGAAGGCCTTGAGGCCATAGCCCGCCATGAAGGCGAGCGCGCTCTCGAAGAAATCGAGGCGGCCAAGCGCGGGAAATTCGTCAAGCATCAGCAGGACCCGGTGGCGCTTGGCGTCAGGCTTCAATTCCTCGGTCAGGCGGCGACCGATCTGGTTGAGGATGAGGCGGATGAGAGGTTTCGTCCGACTGATGTCGGAAGGCGGCACCACCAGATAGAGGCTCGTTGCGCGCGCGCCTTCGACCAGGTCGGCGATACGCCAGTCGCATTGCCGGGTGACATGGGCGACCACCGGATCGCGATAGAGACCCAGGAACGACATGGCGGTCGAGAGCACGCCGGACCGTTCATTCTCGCTCTTGTTCAGCAGTTCGCGCGCGGCGCTGGCGACGACCGGATGCACGCCAGCTTCGCCCAGATGCGGCGTCGTCATCATCGCGCGCAACGTGTTATCGATTGTGCGCCTTGGGTCGGACAGGAAGGCGGCGACCCCGGCCAGCGTCTTGTCAGGCTCGGCGTAGAGGACGTGGAGGATTGCGCCGACCAGCAGCGCATGGCTGGTCTTCTCCCAATGGTTGCGGCGTTCGAGCGAGCCTTCGGGATCGACCAGCACGTCGGCGACATTCTGGACGTCGCGCACCTCCCACTGCCCGCGCCGCACTTCAAGCAGCGGATTATAGGCGGCCGACGCACTGCTGGTCGGATCGAACAGCAGCACGTGGCCATGGCGTGCGCGAAAGCCCGATGATATCTGCCAGTTCTCGCCCTTGATGTCGTGAATGACACAGCTGCCCGGCCAGGTCAGCAATGTGGGCACGACAAGGCCGACGCCCTTGCCACTGCGGGTCGGCGCGAAACACAGGACATGCTCCGGGCCGTCATGGCGCAGATAGTCTGGACCATGCCGACCAAGCACGACGCCTTCATCCTTCAGCAGGCCAGCTTGCACGATATCGGCAGACAGGGCCCAGCGGGCCGATCCATAGGTTTCCGCGGTGCGGGCCTCGCGTGCGCGCCAGACCGACATGCCGACCGCAACCGCGACTGCCGCAAACCCACCCGATGCAGCGACATAGGCCCCCCGCTCGAAGATGTGGGGCGCATAGGCGTCATAGCTGAACCACCACCAGAAGAAGGCGGGCGGCAGATAGATGGGATAATCGCCGATCATGAACCAGGGTGGCCCTAGCGCTGGCTGATAGCCAAGGCTGGCCGCGGTCCACTGGGTCGCACCCCAGATGGCGATCAGCACGACCAGGCTGACGAGCAGCAACTGGCCCCAGAGAATGCGCGTGCCCGACATTGTCGTCGCTCCTTGTCGTTGAAGAAAGTTACAGGCCGAGCCCGCGACTGCGGCCCTGCGACCAATCGATCCGTCCGCCTGGGCTCATCGTGCCCAGCACCTGACTGCCAAGCTGGCGGTCGAGCGCCGGACGCCAGGGCACGAGCTGGAACCCAAGGCCGTCGTCGATCATCGCGAAGCGGCCCGACGCCAGGGTGACGCGCTCGCGATATTGGCCGCTCACGATCTCGCCGGGTGCGGAGGGCTGGTGGGCAAGCCCGGTCGCCTGCGCAATCCGCGTGGCGGCATCCTGCAACTCGGACGCGCGAAGGCTGGCGATCATGCCTGAAGGCAGGATTACCCGTCCGCCGCGCCGGGTCGCTACGCCCAGCGCGACCAGTCTGTCGCGCCGGGCGTCAAGGGCATCGCGTACCTCACGACCAAAGCCATTGGCCATGGACAGGGGTTCGTCGCCCACAAGCTGCCGATCGATCCAGGTCGCACCCAGCGCGTCGACCTGGACGTGGAGCGGCATGTCGGAGCGTGTTGCGAGCGACATGTGGGCGCGCCCATCGCGGCCCGTCCAGCTGCGCAGCTCGACGATGCCGCCGATCGGCGTATCGCCGGTCATCTCAAGATCCTCGAATCGCAGATGATGGGTGCGCCCGTCCACCCCTTCGACGATCGCAAAGGCGGTTCCGGTCAGTTCGTCATCAAGGCCGCGGGCGGCGAGTCTGCCGATGACCGGATCTGTGGGCGTGCCATCGTGCAGGGTGAAGGTCGCGAGGTCGGGGCTGCGTCCGCTTGTCTGCATTGCCCGGTGCATCGTCTTGATGATGTCCGTGCGCATGCCGAGTTCGCGCAGGCTATTCTCAAGGTCGGGTCGCAATGTCCATATCGCTGGCGCAATGGATTCGGCCAGAGCCATCCGTTCGAGCCTGGCGGCGCGTCCCAGCAGTAGCTGGCTGTCGGGGTCACCATATCCCGACGCCTGATCCGGCCTCGGAACCAAGCCCGTATGATGGCCCTGACTCGGTTCGGAACCCGCGTGCCCAGGCCGCAGATCGACGATCCCCATATTGCGGGCGGCCAGATGCTCCAGTCTGTGGTCGAGCGACGTCCAGCGCTCGGCATCGACTTCGCGGGCAAGCGTCCGGGCAATCTCCTGGCTGGTCCGCGGCCCCAGTTCCAGCGTAGCGCGCGCTTCGGCGCGTGCGCGCATGCCTTCACTGATATAGTCGCGATCGATGACGAGATCGGACCCGTCATCGGCGCACCCGCGCAGCAGGATATGGACATGGGGATTGTCGGTGTTCCAGTGATCGACGCCGACCCAGTCGAGCCGTGTGTCGAGATCGCGCGCCATGTCGGCCATGAGGTCGCGGGCGAACCCGCGCAGGTCCTCCATATCGGCACCATCCTCGGGCGAGACGATGAAACGAAAATGGTGACGATCGTCCTCGCAGCGCCGCGCGAAATCAGTCACCTCCACCCCGTCGGTGCGCTGGTCGAAAAGGCGTGCGTCCTGTCCGTCGCGTGTGACGCCATCGCGGCTCAGATAGTCGATATGCCGGGCAAGTGGCGCGGCGCGGAAACGGGCGCCCTTGTGACGCACAATCCGCGCCTTGATGACCACCCTGCGCCCGTCGGCACGGAAGCGGGCGGATGCCGCTGCTAACCTGCCCCGACCGATCGTGCCGGTGCCGCCCGACCGACGGGCTCTGGACACTCGCATATGCCCGGCCTTGGCCGCCGCGCGCCGGACCTGGGTGGCCAGTGATACGGCGCGTCGCCCCTGGCCGGCACCAAGATCGCGTGCTCGGCCGGGCCGGACGTCGAAGCCCTGCTCGTCCCGGTTCATGATGCAGGATATCCGCCAGAAATAGTCGTCGCCAGCGCCCGATGCTTTGAAAACAGGGCAGAAATCGCTCCGAGCGCCGTCGCGGCAACTACAATGCCGCCGGTAAAAACCCTCCAAAACCAACCACATGAGCCCAGGCCGACGGCGGGCCTTTTATCTCGCCATCCCCAAAACCCCCTCATGGCCTTGCTCCCGATCGCGCAACGAACAGCGAAGGGACGGGGGTGGCGTCGGGCCGATGCCCTGCATCGTCGGTCCGATCCTGCGGCTCGGATGGCGCTGGGTAGGCACCCGGCGCCGACGCCACCGCTCGCCTTGGAAAAAGCGCGGCTTCCGTCCAGAAAGGGCGCGGCGGAAGAGGCGCGGCACCAGCTTCCCTTGGCGTTCCTGTATCCATAATCGGCAGCAATCGCGCGAGATAGGCGCGCGTTTCAGCGGGCAGCGGCCGACCAAAACGCAGATAGGCTTCGTAGCGGCCAGGACCTGCATTATAGGCGGCAAGCATACCTACAATGCCGTAGCGATCATGCATTTCGCGCAGATAGGCTGCGCCCGCGATGATATTGTCGCGTGGATCATAAGGGTCGGGACCGAGGCGATGCCGCGCAGCCAGCATGTCCCATGTCGGGGGCATGATCTGCATGAGGCCCATGGCGCCAGCGCGCGAAAGTGCGCGCGGATTGCCGCCACTCTCGTGGTCCATCACCGCCCGGATCCAGTGCGTCGGAATAGCAAATTGCTGCGCCGCTTCTGCAATGGCCCCGGCATAGGGCTGGTCTGGCGACGTTGCGCCGACCGACCCTTGGGTCTGCGCGATCGCTACCGATCCGATGCACAGCTGTGGCACGATCATGGTCGCAAGGATGACAGCCATACTGCCCTGAAGCCGCCCCGTCATGGCCTCCACCCATGCCAGACAAAGGGCGCGCCACTGTCCGCGCGCGTCAACATCGGCCGTACGGTGCCGATCACGCCTTTCGCCGACAGCGGTCCAAAATAACGTCCATCGAGACTGTCCCCGACTGTAGGGTTGAGAAGCATGATCTCGCCGGACCCAAGTCTGCGACATCCCGACCAGACGGGTAAGGGCCGGCCTGCGCGATCGTAGGTGCGTGCCCGGGCGACGGGTCTGTGATCAATCGTGATGGTTACGCCCGAACGGCAGACCGTCTGCCCCGCGGTGGCCGCGATATGTTTGATGAGCGGCACGCCGAGCGGAAGGGCGTGACGCTGCGCCAGCCAATGGGCCAGACGCGCGTCGGGCATCACCAGCCCCATGTCCCCGACGAGCGGCGAGGCACCTGGCGACACCGCATAGAGGCCGATCGGGGCGCTGGCCGTCGCGTTCCATATCAGGCGCGGTGCCGGATCGAAGCAGGCCAGCACCACCGTCACCTGCGCCGCGACGACAGTGATGAAAACATAGCCCGACCGGGTCATAGATCGAGACCTTGGCGCAGTTCGAACGCGCGATGCCGTGCAGCCGTATAGGCGCGCGGATCCATGCCAGCGGCAACGCGGCTGTGGACATGGCGCCAATGATCGGGCGCGGCGCGGGTCGGATCCACCCCCGTCGCTTCGACCCGATCAATCGCGCCCAGCACCTTTTCGACCTTTGGCCAACCTTCGATGCTGAGGAGGATGTCACCGCCTGGCCGCACGAATGGGAGAGTCGTATAGGCTTCACCGGGCCATACCGTGCGCACGATGTCGATGCGCGATTTGACAGTGCCATGATCGTTGGCTGCCCAGCGAATGAGCGCGAACAGCGCGTCGGGTGGAAAGCTCAGGACCCGTGTGCGGCGACTGACGATATGTTCGCAGACATGCAGCCCGAAGCGCAGCCAATGTTCGAGCCGGCCTTCGATCCAGATCAGTTCGATATGGGTCTGACTGTCGGGGGCATGGCGCGCGTCGCGCGCGTATCCTGGGGCGTGGCCCATTATGATGGCTCCTCGGGATTTTCAGGAAAATGCGTTTCGATCAGTGCGCGCATAAGGTCGGCGACGGTGGTGCCGCGGGTGACCGCTACGAGCTTGAGGCGCTGGCGCATGGCGGGCGTCACATCGATGGTGAGCCGGGCGCTGAACAAAGCAGCGGCGTCGGATGCGCTGGGTGCAGCTTGACGGATCCAGCGCTCGGCGGCGCCGGGCCGGGTGGCAAAGCCCGCCACGGTGTCCGCCCCTGTGCCCACCTGTGTCGACATCTTCTTCATCGGGCCAAAGTCCCGATCGCGGACGCGAGGGCCGCGACCTCGCGCGCTGCGAGGCCGCCCGGATCGCTTTCGAACACCAGGCGGCCTTGCGCCATCACCTCGGCGAAGAGGATGCGCTGGGCAATGCCGGGACCGAGCAAAGATGGCTGCTGGTCGGCAAGCCCCGCTCGCGTGCTACGGGCGATCCGTGTGCGAGGATCGCAGCGGTTGAGGACGAAGCGGGCTTCGAGCGCGGGGTGGAAGCTGCGGGCCTCGCTCACCAGCGCCACGATCTCGGCCGATGCCCAGCCATCAAGCGCCGATGGCTGCACCGGAATGAGCGCCAGATCGGCAGCGATCAGCGCCGCGCGCATCAGCCCGGCGACGCGCGGCGGGCCATCGATGACGACATGATCCACGCTGGCAGCCTGCACCCGTGCTTCGAGGTGCAGCGTCTCGCGGGAAAGGCCGATGACGCCGAACAGACGGGGCAGGCCCGACTGAGCGCGTTGTTCCGACCAGTCCAGCGCCGAACCCTGTGGATCGGCATCGATCAGGCAGACGCGTTTGCCCGCGCGTGCCCACTGTCCGGCAAGATGGAGGGCGAGCGTCGTTTTCCCGACACCGCCCTTCTGGTTGAGCAGGGCGACGATCATGGCCGCCGCCTCGTTCCGCCTGAGGCGCGCTGCCTGGTCGGCGTCCTGCGCCGCGCCGCAGACAGCTGCTTGCGCGGCGCATCGGCGCTCGCGGGCGCAGCCCAGGTTAGTAAGAATCCGTAGGATTCTCTATTAGCATTGTTAAGGGGCCAGAGAACCACCCATTTCTGCGGCTTTGCGGGCGAAATCGGTTCCTGATAGGCCGAGTTTTCGGTTCCCGATAGGCCGAGTCTGGCGGTTCCCGATAGGCCGAGTTTTTTCATCGTTTCTGGCCCCGGCCATGGCGCACCCGGCGCAGGGCCAGGTCGAAGGGATCGTCCGGCAGCGGACGAAAGTTCAGCATCTCCTTGTCGGCAATCGTCTCGAGCGTGAGCATATAGCCAGGCAGCGACTGGGCCTGGACAATGGCGCGCAGTTTGAAGGCGAACCGCTTGCGAGGGATCAGCATGCCGGACTTGAGGTGGAGATGGCTTACCTCGAAGCTCCAGCCATTGACCTGACGCCCGCCATGCTTGCGGACCAGGCGGTAGAGCCAGCGCTCCATGCCGCCGGTCAGCGTAAAATAGGCGCGGTCGATAGTGAGGATGAGTCCGGCATCGAGGACGCCCGCATAGAACCAGTCAGGCAGGATCATCTCGATGCCGAGCGGCCGACCGGTTGCGTCGAGCCGCTCCTTCCATTCGTTGATCCAGGAGAAGCGATGGCGGCGGCGTTGATGGGCTTGCCGGATCGACGTCGCGACCGTGGTCGATTGCAGGCGGTCGAGCGCGGCCTTCAACCGGTCATAATGGTCGCCGCCGGTGCCCCGGCCGATGAAACTGAGCAATTCATGCGGCTTTGTCGTCATCAGCCGGGAGGTTGGACGCCCCCTATCGCGGGCTTCGACAATCTGGCTGGCGGCCCAGATGAGGATATCGGCGTCCCAGATCGTGGCCATGCCATGCTCATGAGTGGCTTCCACCGCGATCGTGACATCGCCCATCCTGAAATGGATGGGGGCGATGCGCTTGGACTTGGCGAGACTGAAAAAGGGCCAGGACATGAGGTCCTGCGCGTCGCGCGGCGCGATGTCGCCGCGGACCGCGCGAAACAGGTCGAGTTGCCGGTCCTGCGCCCGGTCGGGCGAAGCGGGCATCATGCTAGCGCCGCACCGGCGCGCCGTGGTCGATCCGCTTGGCAGGATGCACGGTGCCGCGTCCCGGATCGGAGGTCGAGCGCCGGGTACCGATGTCGGCCCAGGCTTCGAGATCGACCAGCGCATAGACGATGCGCCCGCCCAGTTTGCGAAAGACGGGGCCGGTGCCAAAGCAGCGATGTTTTTCGAGCGTGCGGGGCGAAAGGCCCAGATGCAGGGCAGCGTCGGGGGTCCGCAGATAGCGCGGTGTGACGACTGCAAAGTCGCGTTCCATATCGGTCTCCAGCGTCGGGGCTGGCATGGCTGGCCGGCCCTGGGGTGTCGCTGGCGAGAATGGCGAACAGTGGAGGCCCGAGCGGAGTGGCAAAAGCACGGGCGAAAATTGTCACCCCTTTGCCTGTCGTCTGGGCCTGTCCTGAAGGCATGCCCCTGGGGCTTGTCTGGGTGGGCGGCGCAGCGTGCTATTTGACGCGGGATAGCCCCGGTTTAGCCCGCGTGGAGCAGGTCGCGATAGCCACCATCGCGCAGGCGCAGGGCTTGGGTGAGCAGGCGATGGGTGCCGCGGCGCTCGCTCGAGGCCTTCCATAGCGCGGCCGACAGGTCCGGCATCGCCGGATAGGCCAGATATGCCAACGCCCGCAGCGTCGCGCCAGCGACATGGGCGTCAAGCAGGCGGAGCATCAGGTCGAAGCGCGCGGCCTGGAAGGGCGACAGATCGCTTGGCGGCGTGCCCGATCCGCCTGTTCCCCCAAGCCAGAGGCGGGCCTGCGCGGTGGCGCGCAGTCGCCCGTCGAACAGCGGATCGTCCGGGAGATGGAATGCTGTGCGGGGTTCGCGCTGCAGGCCGCGCTGGGGGCCGCGCAGCCACAGGCGGATCGTGCGTCCGCCTGCAAACAGGATGACATGGGTGCCGTCATCGGCTTGCCCGAGCTGCCGGAGGCCAGGCAAGGCATGCGGACCCGGGAAATCAGGCCCTGGGTCGATGATCACGACGCAAGCGGCTACCGCCGGATCCCACAGCGCGGGATCATCGCGCGGCGAGCGGTCGGGATCGATGGGGAAAGCGAAGGCCCCACGACCGGGCAAAGTCCTCCTTTGCCTGGGAAGGGGTGGTCGCATTGAGGGCGGCATGGCCGAGGCGATAGGCGGGCGCGCGCGACAGGAAGCGCTGCGCATAATCGCACCGGTCCTGCCCGCTTCTCGCTTCGACCTTGGCCATCCGCCCGGCTCCCTTCGCCAGCCAAGGCTGGCGGCTGGCGGGCCGGGCGGAAGACCTTGCCTGCGGACAAGCCTGTCCGCCAAGGGGGACAGGCTTGCCGGGCGGCCAATCGATCGACGCCCCGCGCGAGCGGGGCGCCGGTTCGTCAGCGCGACCAGATGAGCGAGTAGCTCTCGCCGTCGTCGGCGGCGATTAGGCTTGCGTAGATCGGTGCCGGGAAGCTGGGGTCGTCGAGCTTGCAGCTCATATAGTCCGAACCTGCAGCCGACGTCTTGGCCCAGGCGGCGCCGAATTCGACTGCGCCGGTGAAAAGGCGGAAGTCGGGTGCCTTGTCATTGTCCTTGGCGCTCGGGCGGATGCTGGTCTTGACGTTGAGGGTGAGCGACTTGATCGTGCCGGTGAAGCCGTCCGAGGTCTTGGTGAAGGTGCCGATGATTGCCATGATATTTGCTCCTGTCTTCGAGCCCGCGCCTATCGCGGCCTCGATGGGCATCACGGGACCGGGGCGACCGGCGGCGCACCTGCAAGGCCGCAGCGTGAGCGCAGGACCGGGCGGGCGCGGCTATTTTGCTTCGCGATGCAAAGTCGGCATGGCCGACGGCGGACAATAGCCGTGCCGCCCGGTTGCGACCCAGCCGGTCGAGGCGCAGCCGTCCCTGGTCATATGGGCCATCGAACGCAGGCCGTGTTGGCCGGGCGTTGACGGGGATGGGCAGTGCGTGGCGATCTGCTGCCTGTTGCCGGATTGAAGGCGCTTCATCCGATGCCGTAAAAATCTGTGGTTCATTAGCTGAAAATCACGCATGAGGGGGGATCGCCATGGCCAAGGCTAGCCCTGCAATTGAGCCCGGCCTCGACTGTCGTTATGAAAACATAATGGCCCGCGTGGATCAGACGGACGTCCGCATGCGGATCGTCATCGACTGGCCCGTGATCGGCGTGATGCACAGCCTGCAGGCCGGTAACGAGGCTGTCCTCGATTCCCGATATTCGAAAAACCGGCGAACCGCTGGCTTTCGACTTTTCCGTTCGCGTCGGCCCCGGGGCCTAAGTTCTTCGGCGATGATGTCCGTAGTGAAGGCCCGACCCGCCGCTTTGTCTATATCTGCATCGGGCAGTCGGTCGGTGACGCCGCATCGCCCTGGTCGCGGCGGATGAAGATCGACATCCACGACATAGACCCAGATTTGCCCGACCGGGCCGCGAGCGAGGGGTGCGTTCTCGAAACAAGCATGACCGGCACTGGCGCGGATGGCACAGCTGCCTGCGCAACGCTGCGGCCGGTCGCACGGCGGCTGATCTGATCCTTTGGCAGGGCGCAGACCGCGCCGGTGCTGATCACCCGGCCGACTCGGCCAGGCCAATTCTGGGGCATTACAGCTTTGGGCGGATGCGACTTTGCGTAAATACGTATATCCGCACATGCGCCGATCCTTATTGGCACAAACACAGAGCCGGGACGCCTGGCGCGCGTCCCGGCGAAAAATGACCCGTCATCGCATCTGCGCGAAGACTTGGGATGCGGCCTGGCTGCAAGCGAAGGTCCGGCAGCAGAGCATGCCATGGGCATTGCCGTCGCCATCGACGATGAACGTCGCCACGAACCAGCACCCATCCAGAAAGCCGGTGGCGGCGATCCGGTCGAGTTCCAGATCATCTTCTTGGGTAAGATACGCACCGATCCAGCGCTCTGAAGCCCGTGCATCCCAGCGGATATCCGTTTCCTCGGCATCCAGGAACCGGGCGGCCAGAGCTGCCCCGGCGCCGCGCCCGAATTCCAGTTCCAGGCCGGACTTCAAGGTTGCCATCACGCGATCTGTTGCCAGGGCAATGGGCTGAACCGTGGTCATGAGAAAGTCTCCTTATGCTGTGCATCCCCAAAATCGAGGACCGGCAGGGAGAGACGGACGCCGGAAGGCTGTCAGGGCCGCCGGGCACGGCCCGGCGCCGCGCAGCGGGCGCATGGGGGAACCGATTTGCGCAAGCCAAATTGGGGGAAACCGGCGAGCCTTGAAAGCCGCGCCGCCGCCCGTCACGATCGGAAGACCTCGACGCGCGCTCCTCCAACCTTTGCGGGACACGCAAACGCTACAGCCATATCCCTACTGTGGCCCGACAGTCGCCATCGAAACGGCCGCGACAGCCTTCCCGGCAAAGAACAGCGCCGACCGGCCAGACGCGCGCGTTTGGCCGGTGGGTCACGATGGTGCGGTAGGCCCCCGCGCCATGCGGCGCAGGGGCGTCCGGGTCAGGCGTCCGGGTTCCAGATAAGGGCGTAGCTGTCCTCATCGTCCTGGCCAGCGGCCCGACCGAGATTGGCGTAGAGGGTGCGGGGGCCAAGTTCCGGCGCGGCCATGGCGATACGGATATATTCGCGGCCCGATACCTCGCCAGTGCGGATCCATCCGCCGCCGAGCTCAGTGCCGTTGGAGAGAATCCGATAGTCGGGCTGCTCGCCAGTCTTGCCCTTATTGGGGATGATTTCGATGTCGGCACGGACCGTGAGGGTCTTGAGGACACCCTTGAAACCGCCATTGTCGAGCCGCTGGACATAACCGATGGAAGCCATTGCCATTCTCCTTCTTGTCGCCCCCGGCCAATCCGCTGGGCGTGCGGACCGTCCGGCAGCGCGCGGGGTCGCCTGAACCGCAGGCCGCAGCGATCAGCGAAGGACCGGAAGGACCGGTGCTATTTGAGAGCGCAGCGGCCGCGAGGAGCCGGAACGGCGGGGAAATAGCAGCGGAACGATGGTTTCAGGCGGCGCTGCTGCGCTGCCAGGTCAACGCATCAAGCCCAAGAGGATGGGTGGCGTGTGCCACAGGAGAATAGGCATGCGGTTGGTGATATTCCCCTGCGATCGACATGGGGTCAAGGAGCGCGGGCAACCACAGCGCACGACATCACCATGCCGATCGGAGCAAAGGTAGCAGCCATGCTTTAGCGACCGGGTCATTCCGGTGCCTGCCACAAGACGGTGAGCCGCACTGCAACGATAGGCTGGAAAAGATCATCCGGCTTGTGGTGCCCGGTTATCCCGATGAAAACCATATGGGCGGCACGGCGGAATCGGCCATGTCGAACAAGGCGATGATCGCGGCGTAGCTGCCGAGGGCCTGTGCCACGGGATGGCCGATCAGACCATAGTCACCCGAGGCGGCACCAGAAAGCCGTGGTTCCCTTGTGCCCTGGAACGGGACAGGCTTCCGGTCGAGCGCACCGACGCAGTCACCCGATCATCGCCCTAACCGTAGATGACAGGCGGTGCAAAAAAACCGCGCGCGATCCAGACCCCCATGCCGCATTAAGCGCGTAAAGCGTCAGTGGCGCATCCATGCGACGATTCGTCACGTCGAACAAGGGGACATCCCACTCCACGAACGGTCCCTGCGCGATGACAAGATCAACGAGCGCGTTCCGGCGGCTGGTGGGCAAATCGCCGCCAAGGGTGAGGGCAACAGATGTACGGTCGGCCATGATCTTTTGCGCCTTGTCGCCGCGCGTCCGCCTTGGCGGGCGCGCGGCCCAAAATTCAGGGTGGAGAAAGCGGGCGGCGGCGCGTGATGCGCCGCCGCCCGCAGGGGATCATGCCGCAAGGCGGTCGGCCTCGTCCTCTTCATCGCAGGGCGGCACGGCCTGCGCTTCGACGGGAAGGCCCAGGACTGCGCCGGGGGTGGTCGGGTCCGGCTCATCATCGCCGGGGGCCAGCCGGTCGATAGGACGATCCGCCTGCGCTATGGCATGGGCCGCGACCGGACCCACGCCGCCACGAGCCGTATAAGCGGCGGGCGGGAACGTCATCCAGCGTGGCACCCATTGGTCGCGCTTGGTGCGTCCATTCGTGCCGTCCAGATGATCGCGCACAATCTGCTTGAGGGTCTTGCTCTTCTCGCCTCTGTTGGCATCGGCAACGCTTTGGCCTGCGACGTCCGCGATGATATGCAACAGCACCTCACGGTCACGCAAAATGCTGAAAAACGCATCGTCCGCCGACCACCAGCGGGTCATATCGACGCCGACATGCAGCCCGACTGCCTCCACAGCGGCGCTGCCGCTGGCCAGCGCCTCACCCATAACGATGGTGACGACTTCCATGATGACCGCGTCGGGAAGCTCGATCAGCCTCGCAAACAGGCCACAAATACCATATTCCTCACCACTGCCGCCGATCACGGTCGGTTCCTCATCTGAGAACCCAAGCGTGGCCAGCACTGCGCGGCGGCGTTCGTCAAAAACGGCCTCGGCGGGCGCATTATCGAGGCTGTCGCGCACATCCGCATTGCGGCTGGTCTGCGGTTCCGGCCTGATCGACCAAAAATGCGAACCGACGATGGCATGGGCGACCATCAGGCGGAGTGCGATGCCCGGAAACCCCAGAATAGTAGCGCGCACGGCGGCATGACGGTGCAGATCGATATAGGTTTGCATGGTCGATGTGATTTCCGGCCTTGCGATTTTCTGGGCTGAGCCGTCTGCCTGTGCCCTCGCGATGCGATCCGCCTCTTTGCGGCTGACATAGCCTTCATGGAAGGTGACTTCGCCGTGGGCGCGGACATCGACATAGACGCGCCCGCCCTTGCGCTTGCCTGCCTTCTCATATTCCCATGTGGAGAAATGTTCGGACGGCGGCACGATCACGACATCGGCCCATCCTTCGTCAAGATAGGTTTCGCGCCGGGCGTCGATGGCGGCATTCTGGGCATTCCAGAACGCATCGCCGTCTGCAAAATAGCAGTCGTCGCCGAACAGGTCGGCTATGGTCGCAAGCCCGCTGGCCTCAACATTGAACAGCGCATATTTCGCACCGATCGACTGCCCGCCCAGCAGCCACGCCTTCAACTGGTGGCCGGTCGGCACATAGGTGTCGGGATCATCGGCCAGCGCCAGCCATGCTTTCTGCTGGCTTTTTGATGCCAAGGTGAGGTGACGGACGGTGGTGCGGTCGATCTCTTCGCGCGCATACATCTGACTGATGCGCGGCAACAGATTGCCCAGCGCCAGCACCCGTTTGATGGTGAGTTCGGGCAGGCCGAAGGTCCCGGCAATGTCATCGATCTTGCGGCCTTCCTTGACCAGCCGGGTGAAGGTTTCCCATTGGGTGACCTCATCGGGATCGAGCCGCGCCATATTCTCGATCATCGACGCTTCGACGGCATCGGCATCGTCGCCCTCGTCGAGAATGGCGCAGGGCAGCAGCGCGGCTTCGCCGTCATCCTCGCCCGTCGCGCGCCGTTCGGCGGCGACGATCAGCGCGGCATGGAAGCGACGGCTTCCCGCAACGATCTCGAAGGCATCGGGCGCGCACCCTTCGACAGGCTCAGGACAGGGATTGGGGCGCACGATCACCGGCTGGATCACGCCTCGCTTGCGCACGGTCGGGAGGATATCGGACACGTCTGGAGCCTTCTTTGCGTAGCGCATATTGGCTTTGCTGACGGAAAGCTTGGCAAGAGGGATAAAATCGAGTTTCATGGGTGTCACTCCTTGTGAGTGCCGGGCC
Source organism: Sphingobium sp. CR2-8 (assembly GCF_035818615.1). NCBI lineage: Bacteria > Pseudomonadati > Pseudomonadota > Alphaproteobacteria > Sphingomonadales > Sphingobiaceae > Sphingobium > Sphingobium wonjuense. The sequence goes on from NZ_JAYKZY010000002.1 coordinate 88,068, forward strand.
GTTGCTCTTGGAAATGTGGCGGTCCGGCTTTCGCGATGCGGCGATACGCGCCGCGCGTCATCCGCCGGTCCTAAATGGTGGGATCGGCTGGAAGGTCGGGAACAGTGCCGGGTGCAAGGCTGCGCAAAAGCTGCTCGGCATGGATGATCGAACCGGTCTGGCGCGCCATCTCGCTCCACCGCGAAAGCGAATAGGGGGTGGAAAAGCCCAGATCGCGCTCGATCCTCAAGCCAAAGGGCAGCCGGATGCTCTGAATTTCCATAAGCGAGAAGGTGCCCATTTCAGGGCATCCAAACCCCAGATCGGCAAGGCCGAACAAAGTGTCGTCATCGCCATAAAGTTCGGTTGCGAGCCATGTGCCAGCGCCCAGCGGATTGAAGAATTTGACGACCGGGACGGGATCGAAGCGCATGTCCCGCGTTTGCGCGGCGACGCTGCTTATGGCGTTTGCGCGCAGCGCATAGCGAAGGTCGGGGGTCAGGAGGATCATGCCACCCTCCGGTCCAGCGCGGGCGCGCGGCTATGCGTCTGTTCACATGGCGTTTGCCCGGCCCTATTCCCGTCCCGACCTACGTCGCCGCGCCCGCTCGTGTCGCCGGTGTCTTCGTCCTGCCCGGCGTCGGGCAAGCGCGACAACAGCCAGTCGGCGGCTTTGCTGGCTGCACCTGCGGCACGGAAGATGGCGCGATTATCCTCGCGCAACACCTCCAGCCATGACCCGATATAATCGGCGTGACGCACGGTCGGCACGATACCCAGAGCCGCGCAGAGGAAAGCCGATCCCATTTCGGCGATCAGTTCCTCGCGGGCATAGTCCTTGCTACCAAAGCTGTTCGTGAGATTGCGGTCGAGACGCGTTGCATGACCTGTCGCATGGGTCAGTTCGTGCAGGCAGGTCCGATAAAAATTGATCTGGTCGAAAAAGGCGGGTTGCGGCGGCACAGCCACAAAATCCTGGCTCGGCACATAATAGGCTTTGTCGCCACCGATGCGGAAGTCGACGCCGCTGGCCGCGATCAGTTCCTCCGCAACCGGTACGATTTCGCGATCTGGCAAAGGCACAGGGTCCACGGCAAGGCCGGGTCGTAGCCCCTCGCATTGCGAGACGTTGAAGACCGTGAAACGCTTGAGGAAAGCGATCGACTTGGCGTCTCCCCCGTATTTCGCGCCTTCTCTTTCTCCGCTTCGGGGGTGAAGCGGTCGGCATAGACGACGGTCGTGCCCTGTTCGCCCCTGCGGACGCATCCGCCTGCATCCCGCGTCTGTTTGAAGGTCAGCCAGCTTTGCGATGGAAAGCCCTTTTCCATCACCGCGCCCCACAGGATAAGCACGTTCACGCCGGAATAATTGCGGGCGGTGAGCGCATTGCGCGGCAGGCCGGGGGCAAGGCCGCCAAGGCTGGGGTCCGCGCTGGATGCCCAAGGCTGGACCCAAGGAATGCGCCCCGCCTCCAATTGTGCGATGATCTTGGCGGTCACCTCGTCATAGAGGTTGAGCCGTTCGGGCTGCGCCGCACCGGCACCGTGCGGGCCGCGCGCGCGACGTGAGGCATATCGAGCCATGTCCTGTCCTCCTGCCTGCCCAAAAACATGAGGCTCCCCGGAAGCGGGGGTGGGCGGCGAAATGCGACTGGAAAGGCCCGCCCCGGCGGGCGTCGGCACTGAAGGGCGGAACGTAAGTGAAGCACCCTCAAGCGCAGCGCAGACGGGTTGCCGGCGACCGCCAAGGGCCTAGCAGGGAGCGCCGCTCACTCCCGCACTCCGGGAGAGGCTCACCGATATCGCCGCCACGCGCAGCGTGGCGTCCATGCTCCGGGCCAGTGCCCGGACCAGCGCGAGCGATCGTAACCGTCCGGACCAGACCCAAAGGGTCTGGGTGCCGCCGCCAGGGGCGGGGCATAGAGCGCGGTCGCGTCAGCGACGCGTCATAGCATCGCGTTCAGGGGATAGTGGGCGCTACCATGGACAATTCATAGTTCACGGGCCTTCCGCCGCGTACGTCTCGAAGCATGCAGATGCCAATGGCTGGCAGGGGCCGCCGCGTACAGGGGCAATGACCAGCCGCTCGCTTTTTATCATTCGACCGAAAGCAAGAAAGCGGCTGGCCATGGGGATCAGAACCGTGCGTTGATCCCGAGCTTGACGGCGGTCGGCGATCCCGGCGTGATATTGTTGTTGCTGTGGGCGTAGAGATAGTAGCGCTTGCCCAGGATATTCTCGACATTCACCTGCAGGCTCAGTTCCGGCGCGATAGTATAGAAGATCGCGCCATCGACACGGGTATAACCCGGCAGATAGACCTGATTGTCGGTCGCGGCGTAGCGCTTGCCCTGGTAGATCACGCCGACGCCCGCGCCCAGCTGCTCGATCGGATCGAAGCGGGTCCAGAGCGAAGCTGCGTGTTTGGGCATGTTGGGCAGCTGATTGCCGACTCGCACCGTACCCGACACATTGTCGAGGAAAGTGCCGTCCGAATAGGTATAGGCGCCAACCATGCTGACCTGCCTGGTGATGCTGCCCGCCGCGCTCAGTTCGACGCCCTTGGTGCGCTGGCGCCCGACCGGCACCGTGACCGAAGTCGCGTCATTGGGATTGCTGAGCGCCAGCACATTGTCGCGATCCAGTTGGAACACAGCAGCCGACACGTTGAAGGTCGGCACGATGTCCCACTTGGCACCGATCTCGTAATTCTGGAATTTCTCCGGGGCGAGGCTGGCGTTGGAGAGATTGAGGCCTGCCAGCTGATCGCCGCCGCGTGGCTGGTATGTGCGCGAATAGCTGGCATAGATGGACGCATTCTCGACCGGTTTGAAGATCAGGCCCGCGCGCGGCGACCATAGGTCGTCGGTCACATCGAAAAATTCGGGCGATGTCACGCCGCCGCTGGTGCGGAAAGCGACGCTGCGGCGATCATGGACCTTCGTCTTGAAATGTTCGTAGCGCACGCCGACAACGATATCGAACATCGGCGACAGGGCGATCTGATCCTGCACATAACCGGCGACGACTTCGGCCAGGCCGTCATTATTGGCGCTGCTGGCTATCTGGGTCCAGGTGATGGGCAGGCGGATGTTCGAAGCCGAAATGGGCACCGTGACCGAAGCAGCGTTCCCGGCGAAACGGCCTTCCTGCCGGATATTGTCGCTTTCCTGATGGCCATATTCGCCGCCGATCAACAGCGTATGTTCGACAGACCCGGTATCGAACGCCGCATTGAAATCCGTCTGGTTGATGAAATTGCGGCGCTGGCTGGGCGAACGATAGGCCGAAATGCTGACCGTCGTCTCGGCCGCGTTCACGGCGCCGGGGAAGACGTTGGAATAGAATTTGCGATAGTCGGCATAGCGGGTGCGGTTGCGGATCGAGATCGTGTCGCTGAACTTATGTTCGATGAACAAGGTGCCGGCGTCGGTGTTGGTGCCGGTCGTGCTTTGCGTGGGGTCGCCGAAAAACTGGCCGCGCGGCGTGCGCAATGGGCCAACGCTGTTGGTGGGCGACGCACCGAAGCGGGCAGGCACGCCGCGATCGGCGATGCGGTCATCCTGAAAATGTTCATAGCCCAGCGTGACGGTCGTGTCGGGCGACAGCTTGAACGAGGCGGTCGGGTTGAAGCCCCAGCGGTTGTAATTGACGCCGTCGCGATAGCTGTCGCTGTCCTGATAGACGCCGGTCACGCGGACCGCCGCGAAATCGCTGAGTGGCGTACCGAGGTCGAACTGGGCGCGCTTATGCTCGAAGCTGCCGCCTTCGATCCGGAAAGCGCGATGCAGGTTCCAGTCGGCGACCTTAGTTACGCGATTGACGATGCCGCCGATGCCACCCCGACCGAATATCATGGCGTTCGGCCCCTTGAAGATTTCGAGGCGATCGATGTTGTAGAGGTCGCGATAGGTCTGGACGTCGTCGCGCACGCCATCGACGAAGAAGTCGCCGGTGGTCGAATTGCCGCGGAACACCAGCGTTTCGCGATTGCCTTCACCTTGGGCGGAAAAGACGCCGGGGACATAGCGGATGGCGTCGCCGATGCTGTTGGCCGCCTGATCCTCGATCTGCTTGACCGCAACGACGTTGACCGATTGCGGCACGTCGATGAGTGGCGTGTCCGTTCGGGTGGCGCTGATCGACCGGCTGACCTTGTAGGATGTTTGCGCCTCACTGTCGTCAATCGGAGTGTCAGTGACGGTGACCGAGCCGAGAGATTGTTCCTGAGCATGAGCCGGGCTGGCCATCATGGCAGCGACAAGCAGACCATGCGCCGTGGAGGCGCACAGAACGGACCGGACTATGGATGAGATTTTCAAAGCAGGATCCCCCAATTTATAATGCAAATGGTTATCATTCGCGGGGGAGGGTGAATAATCGTTAGGAGACGCCATACAACCGGCGGTTCAGGACATGGACATCTTGTATAGTAATCCCAATGTTCCGGTAATGTCAGCGCGCAAGCCGTACCTCTATGCCGAAGCCCGGCGCGGGCAGGATCGACGCCGAACCGCCATGCATCCGCGCGACAGCCGCTACCAGCGCGAGGCCAAGCCCATGACCATCTGTGGATCGGCTGGCTTCGGACCGGCTGAACCTGTCGAACAGCCGGGGCATATCCTCCGCAGGGACGCCCGGACCATCATCCTGGACGGATAGCAGGAGGACATCATCCTGCGAGGAGAGCGTGATCGCAACCCGCGTGCCGGACGGGGTATGGCGCAACGCATTGTCGAGCAGATTGGCGACCAACTGGCGCAACAGGCGGCGGTCACCGGAGAGACGGAGGTCGGGCGCGATGCTGTATGATAGGCTGTGGCCGGAAATCTCGAAATCGGGATCATAGGAATCGACCAGATCCTCGACCAGGTCGGTCATGGACAGATTGCCGAAATCACGACGCAGCGTCCCGGCCTCGACCTCCGAAATGCGCAGGATGGCCGCGAACAGCTCCAGCAGTTCCTGCGATTCCGTAGTGGCTGCCTCTATCGCCGCCTTTTGTTCGGTCCCCTCGCGTGTCAGTGCCTCATGCAATCGGTTGTGCAGGCGGGTGAGCGGCGTGCGCAGGTCGTGGGCGACGTCACTCGATACCTGTCGCAGATTTTCGACCAGAGCGGCATTGCGGTCGAGCATGTGGTTGAGGGTCTGCGCGACCCGGTCGAACTCGCTGCCGGACCCGTCGAGCGGCATGCGCTGGCGCAGGTCGCCGGCGATGATGGCCTGGGCTGCATCGTCAAACCGTCGTAACCGGCGCTGCGTCACTAGGCCCACCGTCCATGCGCCGCCGACGGTGAGCAGCAGCATGGTGGCGAAGGCCGCCAGAAACAGCTTCAGGATCGTAATGTCCATCTCGTCGATCACTTGTCGATCGACGGCGACCAGCAGACGACCGCCGTCGGGCAGTCGTGTAGTGAGCGATTGGGCAATGCCACCGTCCCGGCCATAGGGCAGTAGTTCGACATAGCCCGGCGTCGCGGGCACCCGCGCCTCGAAAGCGCCCGCCAATCGCTGTCCTCGCGCATCAAGCAGGATATAGCCCAGGCTTGCCGTGCTATGGGCCGCGTCCCGTTGTTGTATCAGCGCCGCCAGCCGGGCGCTGCCGCCGTCGCCGGTCCGGGCAAGCAACGCTCGGGTCTCCGTGGCGATGCGATGATCGAGTTGCACCTCCATCGCCTCATGCACCACGACATAGGCCAGCACCCCGATCACGACCGTCGCAAGGGCGAAGACCAGGCTGACCATCGCGGTAAGTCCGAACGTCGTGCGCCAGGGGCGGCCCATCAATCGCTCCGGATCATGTAGCCTGCGCCGCGCACGGTTTCGATCGCGTCGACATCGAATCCGGCGTTGAGCTTCGATCGCAGGCGGCTGAGATGGGTTTCCACGATGTTGGTCTTGGGTTCGAAATCGAAATCCCAGACGCGTTCCAGCAGCATCGTCCGGGTCATGACGCGATGGCCGTTGCGCATCAATTCGGCGAGCAGCGAAAATTCGCGTGGCTGGAGCGCCACCTTCCGGCCTGCGCGATGGACGGTGCGGCGGTGCAGGTCGATCTCTATGTCACCGACCGTCAGTTTCGCCGTCTCGACTTGCGGCGCAGGGCGGCGGCCCAATGCATTGACGCGCGCCACCAGTTCGGAAAAGGCGAAGGGCTTGACCAGATAGTCGTCGGCACCCGCCTCCAGCCCCTCTACCCGGTCGGCGATCCGGCCGATGGCGGTCAGCATCAATATGGGCGTGTTGTTGCCCGCTGCGCGCAACATCTTGACCAGGGACAGGCCGTCGAGGCCCGGCAGCATCCGATCGACCACGATCGCGTCGAAACCACCGTCTGTTGCCTGGAACAGTCCGTCGCGTCCATCGGCGGCCACGCTCACGGCATGGCCGATCTCCCGCAGGCCGCGTTCGACGAAGTCGCGGGTTTCATGATCGTCTTCGATGATGAGGATGCGCATGTCGTCTCCTACCCTATCGGGCGAGCGGGATCGAGTGGCTGTGGCGCGTCCTGCCATCCGCCACCCAATGCCCGGAACAGTGCGACATAGGATTGGGCCAGCAGAAGATCGGATTGCGCGCCAGCCAGGGCCGCGGTCGCCTGCGTGCGCTCCGCATCTATGGCGAGCAGCGGGGACACATCGCCCAGCCGCGCGCGCGATGCCGTGCGGCGGGCATAGAGCACAGCTTCGCTGGTTGCCTTAGCCAGCGCGGCATTGCGCTGGGCTTCCGCCTGCGTAACCGCCAACGCGGTTTCCACTTCGCGCAGCGCCCGCAGGATCGCGACATCCCAACTGGCCAATGCGCCGCGCGCCTTGGCGCGAGCCTGCGCTATCCTGGCGCGCGCGGGTGCCTGATTGGGAAAAGCCCAGGAGACGAGCGGTGAGGCGGTCGCGGCGAACCCTCCGGAGAGAAGGCCCAGCGCGCCGCCCAGATTGACCTTGGGATAGAGGTCCGCGCGGGCGACGCCGATCCCGGCGGTGGCGGACGCCAGCTTGCGTTCCGCTTCGCGAACGTCCGGCCGGCGCAGCAGAAGCGCCGCGCCATCGCCGATCGGAGCGCCCCCCTTCAGCCGGGGCAGCGCCGCACAGTCGATGGCGGCAATGCGCGGATCGGTCGGCGGCAGTCCCTGTAGCGTGGAAAGGCGAAAGCGTGCGCCGTCGCGCATGGCGTCGAAGGACGGCAGCGTGGCGCGGGACGAGGCGAGCAGGCTGGCCGCCTGCGATACCTCCAGCGGGGACAGTTCACCGGCGCGATATTGTTCCTGCACGCCCTTGAGGTTGCGCTCCTGCGCCACGACGATTTCGCGCGCGATCCGGCCGACATGGGTCGCGCCGCACAGGTCGACATAGGCCAGCACCGTGTCCGCCGCGACGGCCACGCGCACGCCGTCCAGCGCGGCGGCGTGCGCGTCGGTATCGGCACGCGCGGCCAGCGCGCCCGACCTTAGCCGCCCGAACAGATCGATGTCCCAACTGATCGTCGCAGCGGCGTCATAGTCACTGGCGGACACATTGGCAGCGCTTGGTTGGCCGGATGGGTTGTCCACGCCCATGCTGCTTTCGATGATCGGCTGAGGCAACCGGGCGGCGTCAGCCTGTCGGATCGCAGCACGGGCTGCGTCCAGATTGGCATAGGCGACGCGCAGGTCGGCATTGGCGGCAAGGCTTGCCTGCACCAGCCTATCCAGTTGCGTATTATCGAACAGACGCCACCACTGGTGGGGCACGGGCGTGATCGATGCAGCGGCTCGGCTGGTGAATGGAGTGCTTGCCATGGGCGGCGCGACAGGGGCGGGCGGGATCGACGCGGCGGTGCAGCCGCCCGCCAGTAGGACGCCCAATGCGCCAAAACGACGGATCATGCTGTTTCTCCTTTCGCCGCTGCGCCCGGCTCGGTCGGCGCCGCTTGGTTCGGTCCTTGGGCATTCTCGCCGAAACGGGCGTAAAGCGCGGGCATCAGGAACAGGTTGAGCAGGGTGGAGGACACCAGCCCGCCCAGGATCACGATCGCCATCGGATGCTCGATCTCGTGCCCCGGCGCATTGCCCGCGACGATCAATGGCACCAAAGCAAGGCCTGCGCAGGCCGCCGTCATAAGGATCGGGACCAGCCGCTCCTCCGCCCCGCGCAGGATGAGCGTCGGACCGAATGGCTCGCCTTCATGCACGCGCAGATGATGATAATGGGACAGCAGCATGATGCCGTTGCGCGCGGCGATGCCGATCACGGTCACGAAGCCGACGAGCGAGCCGAGCGACAGCAGGCCGCCGGTCAGCGCCACCGCCACCACGCCACCGACCAGTGCAAAAGGCAGGCTGATCGCGACCAGCGCCATGATCCGCCCGGACCGGAACTCCAGCCACACCAGGATCAATATGCCGATCAGGCACAGCAGGCCGGTCGTCCAAAGCCGCTGGCGCAATTCCTTCAAGGCGGCATATTCGCCCAGCACCTTGGCGTGATAGCCCTGCGCGAAGGATGTCTGCGACACGGCCTGCTCCACGGCACGCGCGACGGTGCCGAGGTCCGATCCGCTGACGTTCAGCGTTACGTCCAGCCGGCGCTGGCCATTTTCGCGCTTCACCTCATTGGGGGCCGGCTGGATACGGACATCGGCTATGTCGCGCAGGCGCACCGGCGTGCCTGCCGGCGTCTGGATCATCAAATCGCGCAGCGCATGAAGGTCGCCCCGGATCGTCGGCTCACCCCATATCGCGACGTCGAAGGCTTTCTGATCGCGATAGATTTCGCCCAGCTTCTGCCCCGCGATCAGGCTTTGCGCCTGACGACGCACCTCACCGGGGGTCAGGCCCAGCGTCGCCATGTCGGCCGGACGGGGCCGAATCTGGATCTGCGGCACCAGAACCTGGGATTCAACCTTGAGGTCGGCCACGCCGGCTATACCTGCGACCTTGGCCTTCAACCGGTCGGCCGCAGCGCGCAACTCGGTCTGGTCTGGGCCGAAGAGGCGTATGACGACCGTCGCGCCCGCGCCCGACAGCACTTCCTTGATCCGTTCGCGCAGATAGGTGAGGACATCACGGAACAGGCCTGGATAGCCTTCGATGACCTCTTTGATCTTCGCCACGCTGCCGTCATAGTCGGCCTTCTCGTCCAGGCTGATCCACAATTCGGTGAAGTTCGGCCCGACCACTTCGTCGGCGGCTTCGGCCCGGCCGATATGCGCGCCGAAATTGCGCACGCCTGGAATGGCGCGCAGTTCCTTGGACACCTTTATCGTAATCCGGTCCATCGCCTCGATCGACGCGCCGGGCTTTTCCAACCAGTGCATCAGGAAATCCGTCTCACGAAAGTCAGGCAGGAACTGATCCTTGAACGTCGCATAGCCGATACCCGCCAGCAGCAGTCCACCGGCCACCACGCCTATCACCGTGCGTGGCGCAGCGATCAGGCGTGGAAGGGTTGCGGTATAGCGTCTCTTGAGGCTCACAACGAAGCGCGTATCCCGTTCCGCTTTGACCGGTGCATTGGGCAGCAGGAACAGGCACATTGCGGGCGTCACCACCAGCGCGACCAGCAAAGACGCACCGATCGCCAGCACATAGGCGATCGCCAGCGGCTGGAAGAAGGTGCCTGCTACCCCGCCCAAAAAGAAGATCGGCAGGAATACCAGCATCACGATCAGCGAGGCGAAGACGACCGCCGAACGCACCTCCAGCGACGCGCCCAGCACGACGTCGAAGGCCGAACGGGGATTCTTTACCTCCCGGTTCAGTCGCAATCGGCGGGCGATATTCTCCACGTCGATGATCGCGTCGTCGACGACCTCGCCCAGCGCGATGACCAGGCCCGCGATCACCATCGTATTGATCGTAGCGCCGCTCCATAGCAGGACGAGGCCTGCGCCGAGCAGCGACAGCGGGATTGCGACCAGACTGATCGTCGCCTGTCGCCATTCGCGGGTGAACAGAAACAGCACGACCGCGACCAGAAAGCAGCCGATCGCCAACGCGCGGGTCAGATTGTCGATCGACCGTTCGATGAAGGTGGCCGGGCGGAAGATCGTGCTGTCGATCTTCACGTCCCTAAGGCCCGGCTTGATCTCCTCCAGCGCCGCCTCGACCGCGCGGGTCAGGTCCAGCGTGTTGCCGGTTGGCTGCTTTTCCACGATCAGCATGATGCCGGGGCCATCGTCGATGATCGCGTTGCCGATCGGCGCGGCATAGCCCTCGGTCACGCGTGCGACATCGCCGATCCGCACCGGGGCTTCGCCCGCCAGCTTGATGACGGTGCGGGACAGATCGTCCGGCGTCTGGATCGCGCCGGGCTGCTGCACGGCCATGCGCTGGTTCGCGGTGTCGACAAAGCCACCACCGCCGACCAGTACCGCATCGCCCGCCGCCGCGCGCAGTTCGTTCAGCGTCACGCCCGCTGCGCGCAGCCTGTCGGGATCGACCAGCACCTGCAACTGCCGATCGCGCATACCCCACATCGCGACATTGGCGACGCCCGGCACCGCCATCAGGCGCGGACGAATGGTCCAGCGGACCAGTTCGGAGAGCTGCATCTGGTCCAGCTTTTTGGACGAAATGCCGATCTTCATCGCCCGGCTGGTGGACGAAAGCGGCGGCAGCATCACCGGCGGCCGTGCGGCGGTGGGCAGGCGCCCCTGCACCTGCGCGACCCGCTCCTGCACCATCTGCCGCGCGCGCATGACGTCCGTGCCGCGATCGAGCAGGATCACAACCGACGACAGGCCCAGTACGGACTTGGATCGCAGCGTCGCAAGGTTGGGAATGCCGTTCACCTGCGTCTCGATCGGCACGGTGATCAGGCTTTCCACCTCCTCGGTCGATAGGCCGGGCGCTTCGGTCTGGATCTCCACCATCGGCGGCGCGAATTCGGGGAAGACGTCCAATGGAACGCTAGTGGAAGCGCGCAGCCCCAGCACAACTAGAAGGGCGGCCATCGCCAGCATCAGCACACGCTGGGTCAGCGCGGCGCGAACGAGCCATGCCAGCATCAGTGCGCGACCCCGAATTCTGTGCCGAACAATTCCATCGCCCCGGTAGTGACGACGCGCATATCCGGTTCAAGCCCGCGCGCTATGATCACGCCATCCGTTCCGGTCGATGCGATCTCCACCCGCTGGCGCACATAATGGTTGGCCGCGGTCTGGGCATAGACCCATTCCCCGCCATAAATGTCGCGCAGGATCGCGGAGGCAGGCACGGAAATACCTGCTGTCATCCGTCCCGTCGGTAGCTGCACGGCGACCCGCTGGCCGACGCGCCAATTTTGTCTGCGATTGTCGATGGCATAATAGAGGTCTACCGTCCCTGCGACAGCATTGGCCGATGGCGGTGCTTGAACCGGGCGCGCGCTACTGCCAGCGTCGGTCGCGCCCAGCGGCCGGACCAGCGCGGAAGAGGATCGCCCGACGTTGGGGATATCCGTCCCCGACACGGAAACCCGCACCCACAAAGTCGACTGGCGCCCAAGCGAGGACACCGAAGGCCCCAGAAGGCGTCGCTGTTCGACCGCAACACTGGCCTGTGCCTGCGCGGTGGCGAACGCCGCTGCCGCCTCGTCGCGCGCGCGGACGCTACCTGCTTCCTCGGCGACCAGCTGGGTCGCCCGGTCCAGAGCAATGCGGGCAAGGCGGGTCTGCGCGCGGGTGCGCGCGACTTCGCCATCGGCGGCCGCCTGTGCGGCGCCGATCTGGGCGAGGTTGCTGAGCGATCCGGTCGGGACACCGCCTGAGCCATTGGGCACGACGATCTCGCCGCTCGTCTCGCGCATCGTCGCGGCCTGCCCTTCGCCGACCTTGACCGTGGCGATGCCCAGCCGTTGTACGGCCTGCGGTGTCAGTGTGAGTCTGAGCAGTTCGGCTTCATGCGCGATCGTCTCCGCCTTGGCCGGGGCCGCTGCAGGCGTCTTTGCTTTGTCACCGCACGCCGGGAGCGGCAACAGGAGGCAGAAGAGGAAAATGCGGTGCATGGAGACTCGCCATCAGGGGAAACCGGCTATGTCTCTATCGGGGCGTGATGGAACCCTGCTCTCCGGAACTATACCAATTGTCCATCTTGCAAAAAAACATGCAAATGATTTGCATTAGTGAAGTCTCGCCCCTATTGGCGCGGCGGATCGATGATGGGGGCCGAGGGGGATAAAGATGGCGTTTGCTGGGCATATTGCAGGATCGTGCAAGGCGATGAAACAGGCTGCAAGTCTCGCCGTCATGGCGACGATGATGACGGTCCAGGCACAGGCGCAAACCCCCGAGCCTGCGCAAGGCGCGAATGATATCGTCGTTACGGCGGACCGGAACGACAGCTTCGGTGCCGATTATGTCCAGGCGGGTACGTTCCGCGATTCTAGGATCATGGATACGCCGCTCACCGTGGCAATCATGACCAAGGAACTGCTCGAAGCACAGCAGGCGCGCTCCATTCTCGACGCGGTGCGCAATACGCCCGGCGTCACGCAAGCGCAGATCAATTCCACCATCTACAGCAACCTGGCCGTTCGCGGCATCATCCTCAACAATTTCACCAATGTCCGGTGGAACGGCATCCTGCCGGTGGTGAACCTGATCGAGCAGCCGATCGAGAGCAAGGATCGCATCGAAGTGCTGAAGGGCGCCGCCGGCCTCTATTATGGCTTCGCGACGCCTTCGGGGATCATCAACCTCGTTACCGAACGACCCGGTGCAGCGCCCATCACGCGCGTCGATGTGCAGGGCGACAGCAACGGCTCGATCGGCGCCAGCGTCGATGTCAGCCGCAGGTTCGGCACCGGTGGCATGCGGGTGAATGCCGGCACTTCGCTGATCGAAACAGGCGTAAAGCGCACCCGCGGCGAGCGCAGTTTCGTCACCGGCGCGCTGGACTGGAACCCGGCCGACACTATCGAAATCCTGCTGGACGCGGAATATATTTACAAGAGCATCACCGAACCCACCGAGTTCAGCCTGCCGGCCGGGGTCAATGGCGTGATCGCCCTGCCGCCGCTCCAATCCTCGTCAAAGAATCTGGGCGGCGAATGGATGCAGGGCAAGGGATGGGAAACCAATCTGCTTGCGCGGCTCAACTATGATTTTGCCCCGAACTGGCGCCTGGCCCTGGCGGCAGGCCAGTCCTACCTGACCCGCGATCGCGCCTATTCCTCGTTCGGTGGCTATGATCTGGCGACCGGCAATGGCACCGTCACGGTCGCCATGACGCATGGCAATGACTATAAGACGCGCATCTATCGCGGCGACCTGTCGGGCACCTTCCGTACTGGACCCATCGAACATAATGTCCTGATCGGTGTCGCCTACAACACGCGTGACGGCAATGTGCCGACGGCGGTGCGCTATACGTTCGCGCAAAATCTCTACAATCCCGTCGCGATCCCCCAGCGCCCGAACCCGCCCCGCATCATTCCGAACCCCTCGAAGGTGGAGGATCTGGGCTTCTATGTCTTCGACCGGGCATCGCTCGGCGAATGGTTGCAAGCCACGATCGGCTATCGCAAAACCGACTATAGCGATATCAGCCGGACGACATCCTACAAGATCAAGCCCGATACCCTGTCCTATGGCGTCATGGTGAAGCCTGCGCGCTGGGCCAGCGTCTACGCCAACTATATCGAGGGGCTGGAACCGGGACCGATCGCGCAGCAGATCGCCAACAATGCCGGCGAAATCCTGCCCGCGGCGATCAGCAAGCAGAAGGAAGCGGGCGTCAAGATCGAACCGATGGACGGCCTGCTGCTCACGACCGCCTATTTCCACATCAAACGGCCCTCGGCCTATCTCAACAGTGCCAACTTCTTTGTTCAGGACGCCGAGGCCGTCTATGAGGGCATCGAATTCAGCCTGGTCGGCGAATTGACGCGGAACCTGTCGATCGCCGCCAGCGCGATGTCGCTCGAAGCGGCGCAGAAGTCGGGCAACGCCACGGTGGTCGGCAAGCGGATCGAGAATGTGTCCAAATTCTCCGGCTCGCTGTTCCTGGAATATCGGGTGCCAATGATCGACGGGCTGCGACTTTCGGCCGGCGTCTTCCATGTCGGCCGCCGCGCCGTCAACGCGCTGAACCAGGCTTTCGTCCCCGGATATGAGACGTTCGACGTCGGCGCGAGCTACAATTTCGACCTGCTGGGCAGCCAGACGACGGTGCGCGTTTATGGCGAGAATATCACCGGCAAACGCTATTGGGCATCTTCGGGATCGAGCCTGCTGGCGCAGGGCCTGCCCATGGCGGTCAAGATCGGGCTATCCACGCGGCTATAGGCCGCCACCTGCCTAGAAGCGCATTGCCATTGCGACGCCACCACCCTTGCTGTCGCCCCAGGGCAGGATACGGATAGTGTCGTCGCGCCTCGTGGTGATGAGGAAACCGGACGCCTCGCCGATGGCCGCGCCAGCAACGACATCATACCAATGATGCTTGTCGGCCTTCACCCGTGCCAGCCCGACAAAGGCCGCGACCAGTTGCGCGGGCACGCCGACCTGCCAGCCATAGCGATTCTGCAGGCTGGCGGCGGCGGCGAAAGAGGTCGCCGTGTGGGACGAGGGAAAGCTTTTCCGATCGCTGCCGTCGGGTCGCATTTCGGGAAAGGCGTCCTTCAGGCCCAGCGACAGCAGGGTCGCGGCGCCGACGCTGCCGCCGGCCTGAAGCGTGCCGGTCCAATCGCCCTGTGCGGTCGGGAACGCCAGCGCGCCGATCACCAATGCGCCCCTGCCGATATTACTCGCTTCGCGCCAGCTTTTGTCAGAGGCATGCGCCGTTCCCGACGCGAAAAGCGAGATTGTCGTGATGATAGAGGCGATGCCAGGCCGCACAGATTGTCCCCCGCGAGCGGGAGGCTCGCGGCGGGACGACGACGGCGCTTGGAGGGCACCTCAGTTGGCGCACGAAAACTTTTCCACATGGCATAATCAGCTTTTGCGGCCTGCTGGCCAGCAGAGCAGCAAGGCCGGCAGGAATAGCAGCACCAATGGCACTGCCGCGACTAGGCCGAATATGATCGCGGTCGCCAATGGCTGCTGGAGTCCGGCGCCTCGGCTGAGGCCCAGCGCCAGAGGACTGAGCGTCAGGATTGCGATCAATGCAGACATGAGGATCGGGCGAAGCCGTTTCGATCCGGCATCCCGCAATGCTGCCAGTGTCGCCCTCGCGCCGCCTTCGATTTCCGCGAGGTAGAAGATCACCAGTTCGGTCACCATACCCACGACCATGGTCAGGCCCATAAGCGCGGATATATTGAGTTCCGTACCGGTGATCCAAAGTCCCAGCAGCACAGCACCCGCTACCATCAGCACCGTCGCCATCGCCGACATCGTCCAGGCGAGATTTTCGAACAGATATGTCAGCAGCAGGGCGCTGAGCAGCAGGGCGGCGGCAAAAACCATCGCCATGTCGGCAAAGCTCTTCTGCTGTTCGGCATAGAGGCCGCCATAATCGACTCGCACTGAGCCTGGCAGGTGAAGCCCGGCGACCTTCGCCTGCACCGCCTGCATGGCGGACCCCAGGTCGCGCCCCTCCAGCCGCGCGGTGACGGCGATGAAGGGTGCCAGATCCTCGCGCGTCAACTGTTTCTGCCCACCATCGATGCCGACGTGCGCAATGGAGCCGAGCCGCACGCCATGCCCATCGGGCGCGGTCAGCGGCAGGTCGGCGATCTCGTACGCGCGGCTGCGCAAATCCTGCGCGCCGCGCACCCGCACCGCGACCAGTTGCTCGCCGAATTGGATGTTGGTGGCGATGCTGCCGCCGACCAGCGCCTCGATCTGGCTGGCGACCTGATCAGGGTCCAGCCCCTGTTGCGCGGCCAGGCCATTGTCGACCTTCACCGAGATGGCGTCGCCGGTTACCCGCAAGCCGTCGACGATTTCGACGACGCCGGGGATGGTCGCCAAAGCCTTGCCCACACGCCCGGCGGAGGCCTCCAGCGCGTCGGGATCATCGCCGAACAGTTTGACCTCGATCGGTTGCGGCACGGCCGTCAGGTCGCCGATCAAATCTTCCATCAATTGCACCAGTTCGACCTGCAATCCGGGCACCTTCGCCTCGACCCGTTGGCGGATGTCGGCCATCACCGCATTGATCGGGCGGCGCGATCCATCCTTCAGCCTTACGAAGAAATCGCCTTCGTCGGCTTCGGTCAGCCCGCCGCCCAGTTGCACGCCCAGTCGGCGCGAATAGCTGGCGACCTCTGGCGTTGCGGAGATGATCGCCTCGACCTGTTGCACCAGTCGGTCGGTATCGGCCAGCGCCGCGCCAGGCTTGGCGGTATAGTCGAGGACGAAGCCGCCCTCGTCCATCACCGGCATGAAACCGGAGGGCATTTGATACCAGGACAAGGTGCCGGCGATCAGGAAGACGCCACCCATTACGGCGGCGGCGAGGCCGGGGCGTCCGAAAAAGCGGTCGCCCGCGTGGACATAGACGCGGTCGAGCCGGTGCATGAAGCGATCGGCTTTTTCCGCCGCCTCTGCATCGCTCTGCCGCAGCCAGCGCGCGGCGATCAGCGGAATTACGAAGCGGGAAAAGAGCAGCGAAAGGGTAAGAGCTGTAACGATGGTGATCGCCAGCGCCTTGAAGAAGCCGCCGCTGACCCCGCTGATGAAGCTCAGGGGCAGAAATACGACAATCGTCGCCAGAGTGGAGCCGACCAGTGGTCGGCCCATCTCGGCGGCCGCAGCGAGCCGAGTTTTGACGTCAGACGCAGTCCCTTCTTGCATGCGCCGCATCATATGTTCCAGCATGACGACCGCATCGTCCACGACCAGACCTACGGCGGCGGCCATGCCGCCCAGCGTCATCATGTTGAAGCTGAGGCCCAACGGATAGAGCAGCAGACAGGTGCCTGCGAGGACGGCGGGCAGCATCAGCCCGGTGATGAGCATCAGGCGCCCCGATCGCAGGAACAGGAACAGCACCAGGCCAGCCAGGATCGCGCCCAGCAGGATGGCGTCGCGCACGGCGTTGGCTGCGCCCGTCACCAGTTCGGACTGATCGTAGAAGGGCGTGACCGTCACCGTCGGGGGCAGGCCCAGCGCATGTAATCGCGCATCGACGGCGTTGACGATAGCCACCGTATCGCCGGTCAGCGCCTGCCGGACGTTGATGAGTACGGCGCTGCGCCCGTTCGACGCAATGCGGACATAGGCGGGTTCCGCCGCTGGATGCACGGTCGCGACCTGGCGCAGCGTAACCACCGCTGCGCCGTTTCCGGTCGCGCCGCGGATAGGCGTGGCAAGCAGATCGACTGCCGATGTCGGCGTGCTTTGCACCAGGACCAGATACAGGCGATGCCTGTCCTCAATCCGTCCCGCGCCGCGGATCGCGTTGGATTTGGTGAGCGCGTCGGTCACGTCGGTGATGCCAAGGCCGAAGGCGCGCAACCGCGCCGGATCGATATCGACCGCCAGTTCGCGCGGGGTGCCACCCAGCACATCGACCGCCGCGACGCCCTGCACGGCGGTCAGGGCAGGGCGGACCTTGAGTTCGGCCAGTTGCCGCAACGCCTGCTGGTCGAGTGAGGGAGAAGTTAGCGCGATGCCCAGTACCGGGAAGATGGTGGGATCGGACCGGCGCACGGTAAAGCGCGTGCCGGTGGGAAGGTCGGGCAGCAGGGTCGCCAGCGCGCCCTGCGTCGCCAGTGTTGCCGACACCATATCCTCGCCCCATGCGAAATTGAGCGCGACATCGGCCGTCCCGCGGCTGGTGGTCGATCGGACGCGAGTGACACCGGGCACGCTGCGCAGCGCCACTTCGACCGGGCGGCTAATCTCCGCCGCCATTTGCGCCGCATCGCGATCGCCCGCGTCGATAGTGACGACCACGCGCGGATAGTCGATATGGGGGAACAGGCTGACTGGCATGGCCCGCGCGGCCAGCACGCCGCCCAGCGCCAGCAATAGGACGGCCAGCCAGATCGATCGGCTATGGCGCTCCAGCAGCGCGGTCATCGCAAGCGAACCTTCATACCGTCGTCCAGCGCCGTTCCGCCCTCGATCACGACCTTGTCGCCGGGGGAAAGGCCCTTCGTCACGACAATCGCCATGCCGTCGTTCGATCCTGTCACAATGTCCCGGCGATGTGCCGTTCCCTTGACCACGACGAAGACGAAGGGCTGACCGGCATCGTCGAGCAGCGCGGCATAGGGAATGGCCGGCGAGTCCCCGGTGCCTTGCGTCGTCGCCTCGCCGGTCAGTGTCTCACCCGGCCGAAGCGCCGCGCCTGCGGGCAGATCGGCATAGGCGGTGGCGAGTTTGGTCTGCGGATCGACCATGGGATCGACAGCAGATAGACGGGCAGAGATGGCGCGGCCGCTGCCCGCCGTCGAAATGGCTATCGCGGTGCCTGCGCGCAGTTGGCGGACCAGCGCCGGATCGATCCCGAACCGCGCCCTGATCGCACCGGTGCCGCCGATCGCGACGACGGATGTGCCTGCCGGGATTAGATCGCCCGGCGTCCCGGCGATGCTCTCGACATAGCCCGCGCGCGGCGCGCGCAATATGAGGCTGCGCCCTGTCAGGCTGGCCAAGGTCGCATCGGCGCTGGCCTTTGCGGCGCGCGTGGTTTCGATATCGGCGTCGCTCATCAGCCCGTCGCCACGCATGCGGACGGCACGGGCGTAAGCCGCATTGGCGGCTCGCGCATCGCTGCGCGCCTTGGCCATGTCGAGCATCGCGGTCGGCCCGGGGGCGAGACGAACGATCGCCTGCCCCTGTCGCACGGAGGACCCGACCGGCGCGTCGATGGAGACGAAACGCGCCTCGATCGGCGCGAACAGGTCGGCCCGCCCGCCCGGGCCGCTGTCGGCCACGCCATACAGGCGGATGGTTTCGCCGACCGCCTGTCGCCCGACTGTGGCCAGCTTGACCAGAGCCTGCGGCTCAGGGCTGTCCTCCTGCGGGGCAGATGAGCAGGCTGCCAGCAGAGTCAGCATAATGGCCGTAGCGATCGTCTTCACTGCCATTGCTCCCGCGCTAAGCCCGTCAACAATTCCAGGGCGATGGTCTGTTCTGCGATGTCCTGCGCGCTGTGCAGGCGCAACAGTTGGCGATCCCGCAATATCTGTTCCGCTGCGCGTGCTGTGGCATCGGGCAGGTCGCCGCGTGTCGCCGCACGGCGGCTCGCCTCGGCCAGCCTTGTCGCGTCGGCAAGGCCGGTATCGAGTTCGGCATATTGGCGGCGGGAAATCGTCAGGGCTGCGACGGCCGCCGTGATCTCCGCCCGTGTCTGGAACAGACGGGCCTCATATTCAGCCTTCAACGCAGTGCGGGTCGCCTTTTCTATGGCGATGCCACCGCGATTGCGGTTCCATAGCGGTAGGGTGAAGCCGATCGCCGGTCCCAGCGTGAC
Source organism: Sphingobium sp. CR2-8 (assembly GCF_035818615.1). Classification (NCBI taxonomy): domain Bacteria; kingdom Pseudomonadati; phylum Pseudomonadota; class Alphaproteobacteria; order Sphingomonadales; family Sphingobiaceae; genus Sphingobium; species Sphingobium wonjuense. The sequence goes on from NZ_JAYKZY010000002.1 coordinate 107,370, forward strand.
GTTCCTGCCAGTGTCGCGCCCGCCATTGATGGTCAGGTCCAGCGTGGGAAACTGATCGAGGATCGCTTTGCGCAACGCCGCTTCCTGTGCGTCATATCCTTCACGCAAGGCGCGCAGGTCCGACCGTTCCCGCTGCGCAAGCGCGAACAGCCGGTCGGCTTCAGGCAACGGCGCAAAGGCGGCGAGGGGCGCGATCCGCACTGGATGTGTCGGCGGCAGGCCAAGCAGGCGATTGAGTTCGAATCGCGCGGCGGCAAGGTCTTTTTCCGCCTGACGTGCGACCTGCTGCGCGTCGATAGCCGCGATCCGCGCACTTTGCAGCGGATCGGCTGACACATCTCCACGTCCGGCAGCCGCACCATATCGGCCAAGAAGATGCTCCGCCGAGGCGAGACTGTCGCGCGCGACCAGGATCTGTGCCTCCAGTGCGCCGATACGCACCGCCTGCAATCGAGCCTGTCCCGCCGTCTGCCATTCCGCCCAGACGAGATCCATGCGGGCCTGCCGCTGCTGCGCCTGCGCCTGCTGTCGGACGATCGCACGGGTCCGTAGGGCGTTGAGATCGAAGCCGAGCGCACCTGCAAGCCCCGCGACGGGATCGGTGCCCGACAAGATCGGATCGACGCCCAGAGAAAACGTCGGATCGGGCATCAAGCCCGCTTTGAAGACTTGCGCGTCATTCACACCGTTGCGCGCGCGCATGGCCTTGAGGTCGGGATTGGCCGTCACCGCCAGCGCAGCGATCGCGTCTTGGCTGAGCGGCGCGGACAGATCGATCGTCAGCGTGGCGGGACCGGGCATGGCAGTAAAGGGGCGGACCAACAGCCTGGCATCAGGCGTAGCAAGAATGCCCGGCGTATCGGTCAGTGGTTCGGGAACATAATGCGCGCAGCCTGCCAGAGACAAAAGAAGGGTTGCCACCGGCGTGAGCGGGTATCGAACGAGACAGGGACGCGACACGAAACCGCCATTCTGAAAGAGAGACGCAGCGATGGTAAAACCCATGGAGGCGATTGCCCAAGGAAATTGCTGAATATAGCTTTCTAAAGACGGTTCATGAGCGTTTGTCGCTCAAGGCCCACCATATGATCCGCACCATCAGCGGCCAGCAGCGACAGCTGCACTGACGGGTGAAACCCGCGCTGCTGTCGCGGCGGCGGCTTGCTTCGGCGATGCGCAAGCGGCGCTGCAACCGCCTTTCCGCCCGGACGCTCGGCCGGACATGGGGCGTGTCGATCGGCACGATCGCCTCAGGCGGCATTGCGACGCCCCCCGTCCAGTGCGGCATAGCTGGCAAACAGACGATCGAAATGGCTGTCCATCGTGCCGACTTGCGCGGATGCGTCGGCTGCGCGCCGACGCCATGCGGCCGGGTCGCTCGTCGCCAAATGCTCGATCGCCTGCGCCAGGCTCGTGGGTAGCCCGGCGCGATAGCGCAGGCCAAGGCCCGGCCCGGCCTGATCGGCGGCCCCACCTTCATCGGGAACGATGACCGGCAGGCCGCTCGCCCGCGCCTCCGCCGCAACCATGCAGAAGGTTTCCGCCTCGCATCCGTGAACGAGCGCGTCGGCGCTGGCGAGCAGGGTGGCCAGCGCAGAGCGATCACGCGTCGGCGCCAGCAGATGGATGTGCGGATTATGTGCCGCTGCCCGCCGGACGCGCGGGCTATCTCTACCATCGCCGATCAGGACCAGCCCCACCGACTGACGGCACCCCGCCATGGCGACAGCCTGAATCACCTGCGGCCAGCGTTTCTCCGGCGCGTGGCGACCGACGCCGATCAGCAACAGACTATCGGGACCAAGGCCACAGGATCGCAGCAGATGGTTTCGCAGAGCCTCATTGCGAAGGGTGGGGGAGAAGATGCCAGGCTCCACGCCCATCGCGATGGTCCGCGCCCCGCTTATGCCGCCATCGCGCAGCCGGGCCGACAGGCTTTCATTGGCGCTGACGATCAGGTCGAATGCCGCATCGAGCCTGCGGAGGTGTCGCCAGTACCAGTCGAACCCACGATCGATCGTCGCCCGTCGCGCGACCGGGCCGAACCAGCGATAGGCATAGGCCGACAGCGGGTCGGCGTGCATGACGAGCGCGCGGGGCGCATCCCCCTGCCAGCGCCCTACCATCGCAGCGCTGGACCAGGGCGAAGAGGCTTCGACCAGGTCGGGCTGCAACCGATCAAGCATCGTATGAAGCGAGGCTTCGTCATCGAAATAATGATAGCGGCGATCCAGCGGGAAGCGTCGCGCGGGCAGCATTACGATCTGCCCATCACCATCTGTCGGCAGGACCGCGCCGCGTTCGCCGGGCGCGAGGATGATGACTTCATGCCCGGCTTTCGCGCCAGCCTTTAGCTTGCGTTCGACATAGGTTTTCACTCCGCCGCCCTGCGGCGCATAGAAAGCGCAGACATCGACTATGCGCATGACATCAATGCTCCAGGGGTCCGAAGGAAAACAGGCTGCGGCGATAGTTGAGGATGATGGCGATCGGGGTCGGCCCGGAGAGAGCGCGGGCGCTCGCAGCGCTGGCTGACGGCTTGTTCATGCCCAACTTTGGATTACCCGCGAACCCGATGCCGTCGATCGGCAGGGCGAATTTGCGGTTGGCGTCGCGATCATGCAGCAGGCTGAGCGCATAGACGCCCGGCCCCGGCGCACGGATGCAGAGCTGGATCGGTCCGGAAGCGGGCACGGTGGTTTCGACGCGCCGGAATGGCTTGCCTGCTGCCACCAATATATTGTCGTCGGCCAGGAAATCGGTGTCGTTCGCCGGATACAGCTCCAGCTTCAGCCGGCCCTTACGATCCTTGATGCCATCGACGGTGACGAGGAAAGATGGGCCATGCTCATCCGCGCGGCACTGGCCTTCCGCCTTACCCAGATCGGGCGAGGAAGGTAGCGACGTCGCCGCCGCCCAAAGGAGCAACGGCGCGATCATGCCCGGTTCCCGCGCCGCAGGCCGCTGGCGCCCAGCGCGATCCCCACCACGAGATGGGCGGCCAGGATCAGCGTCGCCATCAGCGCCATGGCCGACACGATTTCGTTGTCTCGCCCGATCAGGAAGGCGGCCATGCCGGCAAAGACGACATCCTTGTTGGGCAATAGCGGCAGGCGAGAGATCAACTGACGCAAGGTGGCCAGCAATATCCAGGCGCCGACATCTACGGATGGCAGCAGCACATGCCACATGCCGGCCGCCAGCAGGGTTGTCGCGACGATGCGCAGCAGATGGATAACCGACACGAACCACAGGTCTGCGCGGGGCAGGGCGAAGAGTTTGTGGCGCAGCAACATCGCGATCAGCGATGTCGCCAGCACGAACAGGATGGACCCTGTGATTTCCCAATGCGTGACACCGATGGGGAGAGCGTCGAACAGGGGAATGGCGATCGCCAGCATCGCCAGCGTGACGACGTTGCCGACCAGCGCGGACAGGATCGTCACATCCTTGAGCGCGCCGAAAGGGGCCGCCTTGATCGCCGCGCTGCGCCGCGCCCAGGCGTAGAAATAGACCTCGCCCAGATAGCCGAGCAATATCTCGTTGCTGACCAGCTTGCGCAGCAGCGCGCCGAATCCGCTGGCGGGGATGCTCCACAGACGGCGAAAGATCACCCATTCCGATACCGGCCCGGCGGTATAATAGGCGACGAAGGCCATCCAGAAGAGCGGCGATGTGGGCATGAGCATCCACAGGCTGGCCCGGTCAAGATCGCGAAACTGATGGAGCGCGACCGCCAGGATCAGGATCGACACCAGCGGCCCCGCCCACAGCGTCCAGTTGCGGCCGGAGCGGATCAGCGGCTGGGGATCGATGATGGCGGCGAGGGGAGCCGCAACCTCGTGATAGAGCGGATGGGATCGAAGGACTGAACCGGCGGATATTTGGTCCGTCATGAATATCTCGTCATTGTTGCGTCGGACGCTCTGACGGCGCGTGGGTCTCGACACCTCAGTCGAAGGAAACGAAATTATTCTGCCGGGCGAAGGCGTTCCGCCGGATCGACTGGAAACAGGCCACATAGGCGTGCGATGCGCGTTCGATGGTAAAGCGTCGCGCTTGTGCCAGACTGACCGCACGATCCTGACGCAGGCGGCCGGCATTGCCTATGGCTGCGCTGAACTCGGCCAGATCGCCTGGCTCGACCAGATGGGCGAGGGCGCCGTGGCCGGTCAGCGCCGCCATACTGACGCTGCATCGAGTGGCGATGATCGGGAGCCCGGCTGCCAATGCTTCCACGATAACGGCAGGCACGCCTTCATAGTCCGACGACAGCAGGAACACATCGAAATCGCGAAGACGGCTCGCCGGGTCGGGCACATGACCCGCCAGTTCGACGCGATCCTCGATACCAAGATCGCGGCACAAAGTCGTCAGCATAGCGCGTTCCGGGCCGCCACCATAAACGGTCAGTCTGTCCAGCGCCGTCGCGCCGCGCGCAAAGGCGCGCAGCATTAGTGCGATATTCTTCTGGGCCGCCAGTCGTCCGATCGCGACGAAACGGATAGCTTCGGTCCGGGCGTCGCGTGCTGGCCTGACGGCATGATGCAGCCGCATCACCTGCGCCTCGTCCAGGGCAGGGTCCGCAATGATCGATATGCGTCCGATCGCGGTGGGCATGGCCTCCGCTATCTCCGCCGCCATCGGCTCTTCCATCCCGATGAAATGATCGATGAAAATACCGTGCAGGCGCAGCCATCGGCGATAGAGCCAGCGGACCGGGGCGATCATGTCCCGGCGCTCCAGGTCATTGCTGATCTTCGCCAGAATCGGCGGACAGCGCCGCCCCAGCAGCAGCTTCATCGCCAGCGTGACGATCGTATAACTGTTCCCGGCGCAGAACAGCGCGTCGGGTCTGAGCCTGACAATGGCGCGCGGCAGCATCGCAATCATCCACAGCGTCTCGATCCAGCCAGTCGAAAAGGGTTGGCGCGGCACCTCATAATCCAGGCCGCCAGCCATTTCGTCGCGCATCGCGCCGTCTGCCCGTCCCATGAAGAGTGGTGCATCGACGCCTTGCGCCCGCCACGCGCGCACGAGCCGCAGGGCCACACGTTCGACGCCGCCCGGCTCGAAACTGTGGAGGAAGGTCAGGATGCGCATGGCTTGGTGGGCGCGGGCATCAGGTCGCCATAGCGTGCCGGCGCATGGCTGCGTCGCACCCGTCGCAGCGCATCGTCGATGCTGCGTATCAAGGACGGAACATGCGCATCGCCGGGATGGACCGCGATCCGAACCACCGGTGCGAAGCGCAGCAGCGGAGGCAATATGTGGGCAACAGCCAGCGACGATGCGATGCGCACCCGGCTGCGGCTGGCCCAGGTGATTACCGGGCCGCGCGCCAGTGTGGCGCCGGTCTGAGGCGACCAGACTTTCATATGATCCTCCGCCAGCGCGAACCCGGCCTGCTCCAGCGCCGCAAGCGCTGGCGCGCCATAGAGCCAGGCGGGCGCGACGAAGCCCGCAGCAGGCTTGCCGCAAACATCCTCGATCAGCGCCCGGCCATCGGTCATGCGTTGCAGGGCGGCCGCATGACTAAGGCCCAGAAACTCGCCTTCCCCCGCCGTCATGTGGCGAGCCTTGAACCGGGACGCCGCCCCGGCGTGCCGGCTGTCGTCGCGATGATACCAGCCATGCGCGAACAGGCTGACGCCCTGGTCGGACCAGTCGCGGAGGCGTGATGCGAAGGGCGATCCTGCGATCAGGGGATGGGCGCCCCAATGATTGGGCACCACCAGCATCGCCAGATGCTCAAGGGCGACGTGGCGCGACACATGATCCACCAGCCGATCGACTTCGGTTTCGAAGCGGGGACCGACATCGTGAAGGGACAGCAGCAGGCGGCGCTTGGTCATAGGTGGAAGCGCAGGCTGGCCATGGCGCGCCGGTCATTGTGGAGCGCCGCCTGGTCGACAAGGCCAAGATCGGCGGCGGGCCGCTGCATCGCGCCCAGCGAAAGGCGCCAGTCGATTCCCCCTGTCGTCGCTGAGGTGGCGGTTGCGAAGGCGAGTTCCAGGCAATGGCCTGTCAGCGGCGCGCCGCCGATCGTTTCCGCCAGACGCGTCAGATCGTCATGGCGCGCCGAGCGCGCAACCGAGAGATAGTCGAGCGACAGACGGCTTTCGTCGCCAAAGGCCAGGGCCATGCCGACCCGTGCCATCCGGGTCGCCAGTCGACGAGGATTGACGTCGACAATCTGCAGCCGCCGACTCATGCGGGCATAGTCGGCCTCGATAATCAGACCGAGGTCCGAAACGAGGGGGATGGCCGCCGAGAGGCCAATGCCCTTCGTCGACCAGCGATCGCCGTCGAGTCCGCGATTGCCTTGATCGGCGCCATTTGTGGCGCGGGTGACCGACAGCGATAGCTCCAGCGCACCGACCGACAGACGGGAGACGCGGGACCGGACCTGGGCAAGATCGAAACGATCGGCGAGGCTGAGCATCGTTGCATAGGGGGGCTGAGGGCGCGCGCCAGGCACCGGCGGGGCAGCTGTACGCGTCAGTCGGGCGGCGCTTGCGACCAGCAGGTCGGTCATCCGCATCGGGAGGCCGGCTGCCTGCGCCATTGCCGTCACTGGATAGCAAACGGTCATCGCCAGGAATATCGCCGCAATCTGTCGGTGATTTTGCATCATGCCCGCTTTCCGGTTTTCGCAGAGACGACGCCGCCCGCTGCAACCGCAGTCGGGAAGATCTCGGAAAATTCCTGAGCGGGCGGACTGCGGTCGCCGCATCACGATGCCGTCCAACGGCGGACAAGCGGGAGACGGATCTTGCGAATGAAGAGACACATTGCCCTGGCGACGATCCTTGCCACCTCGATCGGCGCAGCTGCTCCTGAATTGCCGGTCAGTTATCGCGGCCCGCTCCAGTCACTCGCGTTCGATGGGCGATTGTCGGTCATGACTTATAATATCCATGGCCTGCCCTGGCCGGTGGCATGGGGCCGCTCCGACGCATTTGTTCAGATGGCACGGCGACTTGGAACCTTGCGGGCGCAAGGGCGGCAACCGCATGTCGTGCTCCTCCAGGAAGCCTTCACGCAACAAGCTCAGGCGATTGGCCATGCCGCAGGCTATCCTTATGTCGTCGCGGGGCCATCCGCCGACATGGCCAGTCCCGAATCCGCCGATACAGCGGACGCCCGCTACATGGCGGCCGGATCCTGGACTCGCGGGGAGGGGCTGGGCAAATATGTCGGCAGTGGGCTTCAACTCCTTTCCGACTTTCCTATCGTGGGCGTGCGCAGAATGGCCTTCCCGGCTTTCGCCTGCGCAGGCTATGATTGCCTTGCCAACAAGGGCGCGTTGATGGCCAGCCTTCGCTTGCCGGGCAGCGGTGATCGCGTCGACATCATCACCACGCATCTCAACAGCAGACGCGCATCGGGCGTGGCGGACGACCGGTCGTTGCAGGCCTATCGCCTGCAGGTGCGCTATCTTTCTGACTTCATCCGTAAGGCACATGACCCGGCCCGTCCCCTGATCGTGGCGGGCGATTTCAATGTCGGGAGCGTGGCGCCGCGCCGCGCCGCGCTGCTATCGCATGTGCAGGCCGACTGGAGTCAGAGTGGCGACATCGACGACGCATTCGGCGAAGCGGTCCGGCACCATTTGCCGCTGTCGGACGACGCTCGTTATGCGCAATGGAGAGCGCGGGACTGGCAATTCTACACGCCAGGGCATTCGACCGACATCGAACTGGAGCGGTTGGATGTGCCGTTTGGCCATGCCGCCGATGGCAGCATGCTGTCCGATCATGTGGGGTACACCGCTACGTTTAACCTTGCCCCGCGCCAGCGTGTCACCAGGAGCGTGCAACCGAGAGCATGAGCGTGCGGGGGCGCAGCGGCGTATATTGCGGCGCGGTGCGGATGGAGAAAGGGTTGCCGAACGCGAAGCTGTCACCATGCACGTCGAGCAGATTGTCCATCCGGACACCCAGCGTCCACAGGTCGCGCGACAATTCAGCATTGGCCGAAGCCACGGTATAATTGCCCATGTTCCGGTCCAGATCGTCATCGAAGGACAGGCGCGCCTTGCCGACATAATTGGCCTGGATTGCGGTCTGTCCATGCCAGTCGTTCGACAGGGCGAAGCTCTTGCCGAGCGCGATGCGCCCGGCCAGCGTCGGTGCGATGGGCAGGCGGCGATCGTCCAGTTCCACGCCGTCCGAGGCGTGCGTCAGCCGCGCCGACTGGACGCTCCCGCCCGCGGACAGGGTGAAGCCTTGGCCGATGGCCCATTCTGTCGTCATCTCCCCGCCGATGATCGCACCGCGTCCGGCATTGCGTGTCGATACCAGGCCGTTGGCCAGCAGATAGTCGGACTGAATTTCGTCCCACTGGGTATGATACAGGCTGGCAGACAGCGACAAACGTCCATCGTGGGACGATCGACGTATCCCAAGATCGATAGTGCCCAGTTCGTCGGCGTCAAACTGGCGTGATGCGCGCATGTCAGCCGGAGCCAACCCACCGGGGCGCATCGCCCGCGCGTAGCGCAGATAGAGGAGGCCGCGCCCGCCCAGGTCCAGCGACAGCGCTACACTGGGCGACATGATTGTCTTGTCGATACGCACCGAGCTCATCGCCGGGTTATCTCCCGTCCCATCCTGTGCGATGCTGTGAAACAGGCGCGCGCCCAATGTCAGGTCCAGCCGATTCACGATCCGCAGCGTGCCTTCGCCGAAAGCCGCATATTCGATTACGCGACGATCATAGGTCTCTACTGTCTGCGAGGCGTCGCTATCGTCCATGACCTGCGCGCTGCCGCGCGTCGTCGCCTGAAGATAGGACAGGCCTACCAGCCAATGATCCGGGCCGCCGGACGCGAGCCGCATTTCCTGGTTGAAAACGGAATAATGTCGCTGGTCCTCGAACCGGACGGAACCGTTCAGGCCGAAGAGGGCCGCGGCTTTGCTGGCATCCAATATGTAATCGAAGCCGTGATCGACATAGCTGGTGGCCGATGTGAGCTCCAGCGCGCCGATCGCGCCCTTGATCGTGCCATGCCACAGCTTGAAATCATTATCGGTAGGCTCCGCAAAAGCATTTTGCCGACTGAGCGTGTCATCGGACGCCACCACATATTGGCTGTCGCGGGAATTGATGTCCTGCAGGACAAAGCCCGCATCCACCGTCCAGTTGTCAGCAGGACGCCAGCGCATGCCGAGGCGCAGGCCCACCGTCTCGGCCGAATTGCTGCCGCGTTTCGCGCCGCTGTTGCTGATCCACCCGCCATTGACGAAGCGATAACCTGCAGCGCGGACCGCCAGCCTGTCATCTACTAGAGGCAGGTTGAGAACGCCTTCGATGCCTGTGCCGAGCTGGCCATGCTGGACCGCTTCGGTCGAGAAACGGACTGATCCGGATATGCCTTCGAAGTCGGGCTTGCGGGTTACGATATGGTAGATACCACCTAGGGCGCCGGACCCGTAGAGGGGCCCTTGTGGGCCCTTTAACAGTTCCACCCGATCCACGTCGATGAGCCGCAGGTCGGGGTCCGGCGCATTGAAGGTCACGCGCGCTTCATCTACCTGCACTGCGACCGTGGACTGGCTGAACCCATTCAACGGGCTATCGGCCACGCCGCGAATAAACTGGCGATTGCGTCCCGGACCCATATTGGTCATCGCCAGCCCTTCCAGGTCGAGGCTGATATCGCGGCTCGATGGCGTGCGCGACCGGGCGAGCGGTGCGAAGGATAGGACCGAAACGGACAGAGGTACCTCACGCAAAATCTGCGCCCGTTTCTGGGCGGTCACGATGATGTTACCCGGCGGAGGAGCTACCGGCGCTGGCGGCGGCGGTGGGGCGGGGCGCAGCGTCCGGGCCTTGGGTGCCCGTTCTATGCGATAAAGTGTCGCGCCGATCCGCACGGCGCGCAGGTCGGTGCCGACGAGCAGTTTTCGCAGGATCTGATCGGGCAGCATATTGCCCGTTACCCGCCGCGTCATGACATGCGGCATATCTCCGGGTAGTCCGACCGAGATTCCTGTGGAGGCTGAAAATCGATCGATCGCGTTGCTGAGCGGTCCGGCGGGAATATCCACCGACCGGGTCTGTTCGCGCGCCAAGGCCGTAGATGTCAGGAGTGCAGGCTCAGCGCACAGCGCTAATGCGCACAGCATTGCCCGAAGATTGTGCTGCGATCCCCATGACGCCGGCCAGATCGCCGACCAGCTTCGATCCGTCGCCGATGACCAGACTGCCCGAAAAATGATTCTTCTCCACGGACGGATCGACGATGATCGCTTTGCCGGAATAGCGGCTTATGTCCGCCGCGACGAGGGCCAAAGGCGTATCGGTATAGGATAGGCGACCACGGCGCCAACTGCCGATCTGCGCCACATCGACTGGCGCCAACGTGAGTGCGCCGCTACCGCCGACAAGTTGATGCCCGGCGCCAAGTCTTACAGGCTTGGCGACGCCTGGTGCCTCGACCGAAACCACGCCCTCTGCGACGCCAACGCGGAAGGATCCGTTTGCCAGATTGACCGCGAATCGCGTGCCGATGTCGCTGATCCGATAGGTTCCCGCCGACACCGTCAGCGTCCGGCCAGGGTCGTGTCGCACGTCGAAATAGGCTTCACCCCGCGCCAGTTCAATAGCGCCCGCATCCTTGCCGGTCACCACGATCCGGCTGGACGGCGGGAGGATGACGCTGATCCCGTTCGCCAGAGCCAGGCTGCGGTTCGTCGTCCCGCCATTCTCATACATGACGGGATCGGCGCTGGATCGAAGGATCGGGACGGCAGCCAAGATTGCCAAGCTGGCGGCGATGGCGCCACTCCACAGCAATCGGGGGCGCCAACGGTTGGGAAGGGGATCGGCCGGAACGGTCAAATCCGGCGCCAGCAAAGGCTTAATCTGCTCCCTGTTGTCCGAGATCGCGGCATCCATCAGCGCAACGGAATCGAACGCTTCGCGATGGCGCGGATCGGCTTCCAGCCACGCCAGATAGGCGTCCCAATCGGCATCGTCCTGCTCAAGCGCCATCTGCCAGGCAATCGCTTGGTCCAGCATCTGCTCGTCCATTTCCGGTCGCGCCGTCATGGCGTGTGCCTTTCTTTCCTCTTGTTCCTTCTGTGACGATAGCGTGACACCATAACCTCAGTCCTGCAGCGCGCGGCGAAGATATTTCATCGCTACGGCCATATGTTTCTCGACCCCGCTCTTGCTGATGCCCAGCCGTGCCGCGACCTCTTCGTGACTCAGCCCCTCGAGCTTGTGCAACTCGAACGCCCTACGTGCGCCATCCGGAAGGTTCCTGATCGCCGACACCAATGTCGCGACCTCCTCGCGCGCCAATATCGCATCCTCTGCCGTTTGGCTGCGATCGAGAGGTTCTACGCCAGCGGCGGCAAAATCGGTCGCCTGATCGCTCCAGCGCCGTTCCCGTTCCATCCGTCGTTTCTTTTCCCGCAGACGGTCCACGACGAGATTCTGCGCCATACGATAGAGATAGGCACGACCATTATCGATCGGTCCAGCGGTGACATTCCGGGCCTTCAGCCAAAGTTCCTGAAGCACATCGTCAGCCTCTGTCGCATCGCCCATTCGCGCAATGAGAAATCGACGCAGATCCCCTCGATGAACGCCATACAGGGCTTCCAGGCCACCATCGTCGATCAGGCTCATGCTGACGGGTTTGCCGATAAGTGGAGCCAGCAGGAAGCGATTTTTCTGCCTTCGTGTTCAAAGTCTTTCGCGTCTGACGCCGCTCAACCGTTACAACATCTCAAATGGCTTCGACGGCATGTGCCTCAAATGCGACGCCCAGCCGTTTGCGCATTGCGCCAAAAATGGCAGCGAGATTGTCCATGCTCGGATTGCCGTTTTCTGACAGCATCCGATGGAGGCTTTTGCTTGGATGCTTGGTTTCCGCGGCCAATGTCTCGAAGCCGACCGACGCATTGACCAAATCACGGAGGATCAGTCTCGCGACATGTGGTTCGCCATTGAGAAATGCGTTCGCTGCCTCGTCCAACATGCCCTTGGCAAATGCGGAATCGCGAGCGGCGCGCTCTTTCACCGTTTCCTTGAAATCGCGGGTCAGCACCATCTTGCTACTTCCTGCCTTTCCTGCCGATTGCCTTGCGGGCCTTATATTCACTGAGCAATTTGCCAGCTTGGTCGATATCGGCTGCCTGCCGCCTCTTGGTTCCACCGACGAACAGGATGATCAATTCATTCCCTTCTTGGGCAAGGTAGAGCCGGTATCCTGGCCCCCAATCAATCCGATACTCGCCGAGGCCACCACCGATCCATTTGACGTTCGATATATTTCCCAATTCTAGCCGCACGATGGCCGTTGCCGCTTTGGCTGCCGCTAAGGAATCCAGATTGTCAAACCATGCACGGAACGGACAAGAGCCGTCCTCACGGATGTATTCCTGAACTATCAACTCATGCCCTCATAAGTAACATATACGTTACCAAATGTCCAGTGTGACGTGTCGTCAGGCAGCCAGCCGCATGCGGTCCAGTTTGGCCGCACCCTGCGCTAGCAGCTTGGCGATTTCGTCCGATGTGCGCCGAACAGCGAGTTTCAGGGCTTCATCGACGTGAATATAGTCCTGCGTCACATTTTGTGATGCGTGACCCAGCATCGCGCGGATCGTCAGTTCGGAAAAGCCCAGTTCTGCGGCGATGCTGGCAAATGTATGGCGAAGAGTATGAGGCGTTACGCCGGAGATGCCTGCATATCCGCAGACGCGTTGCAAGCAAGCGCTGACGGCGGTGAATGGGCCATCGCCTGTCGTCGCCGGGAACACATATGTACTAGCCACAATCTGGGTCTGTGCCACGATTACCTTGATTGCTTCAGGACCGATCGCCCGGATTTGCTCGCCGGTCTTGGTATCGGGAAATGCCACAAAGCCCCCCATCGGGTTTACCCATGCCCGCTGCATGGCCTGCCCCTCTTCGCGACGATATCCCGTCAGCAGCAATAATTTGATCACGGCAATTCCGGTCGGGCTGACGCCTTGCTGCTCCGCGTAGACCATCGCTTTCCCGAGCGTTTCGATTTCCACGACACTAAGTCGCCGGGTCTTCTTGTTGCCCGCGAGTTTCTTGGCACCCTTCGTGGGATGCTCAGCTAGAAGGCCCTTATGCTTGGCATGGCCGAGTATTGCCTGGATTGTTCCCAGGCAGCGCGCTGCTACGCCGGGACCACCGGTTGCTTTGCCGCCACGTCCGCCGCTACGGCTTTTCTGGGTCTTATGATTTTTGACGTCGTCCTGCATCTCTTCAACATCAGCGATCGTCAGGTGCCGTGCGATGCGCTTGCCGAGCAAGGGCTTAATGTGCGTCTTGATCCGGCTCTCATCCATCGCAAGCGATGATTCTTTGATTGGGCGATTCTTACGGCCGAGGATTCTTCCCGCTCGCGCTTCCGTCAGATACCAATCGCACAGTTCGGTAACGGTCATTTCTTTGCGAGCGCGCCGTGCTTCTTCGGCCGGATCCTCACCCTTCGCGACCTCGCCCAACTTGACCTTTGCCAAGTCTCTCGCTTGGTCAACAGTCAGTACGCCGAAGCGGCCAAGTTTGATGCGCCGGATGCGGGCTTCCTTGTTCATATACTGAATGACGAAGGTCTTGGTCCCCGTCGGCCCGACGCGGATCCCGAAGCCCTTAATCTCGGTGTCCCAGATGAACACCTGACCCATCTTGGGTGGGATAAGGGCGTCGACGGTTCGCTTGTTGAGCTTGGCCTGTGCCATGTGGTCGCCTCCATTTTATTACGCGAGCCCTGGAAAACCGAAAAGTAATAAGGACGTAATAAAAATCGATCGTTTCGTGGGGAATTGAAGGGTAAGGCGTCGTATCGATAATGGCAATATCTATTTGAAATAGCGTATAAAATCGTATAATGGAGAATTCTGGCGTAAGCGTTAAAATCGGGTTGCCAAGGTTGGGGTCGAGGGTTCGAATCCCTTCGCCCGCTCCAGTTTTCCAAAGACTTACGATAGGTTGAGACGGTGAAGGTGAAATTTACCCCACCACATCCCTGCTCGCATTGCGATTAATTCCTATCGAGCCGCTCGTTCGGTGCGACCGAGAGCCAGCGCGTTTTGGAGACTGCGAGGTCAATTCAGCCGAGGCGTGGTCCCGGCGGGGGAGCGGGTAAAATCGCATCTATCTATCTCGTCTAGAAATCCGCCTCTCACGCGAGTGAAAAAAGTACCGACCGACTGCTTCCTCCAGAAACAACGGCGGCGCTCGTTTGGAATGAAAACTTACGGAGACGAAGGGGCGGCGATTAAGTCGTCAACACCGGAATGGCCCTCTGGTAACGCCAACCTGCCTTGATCATCGCGCCGATGATGGCAGCGATCAGTATGACGTCCGCGGCCAAAACAACAGGATTTGCCAGACCCCGCAATGCTGCGTGTACGAACAAGGTGACGACTGTCGCAATGGCTAGTGCGATTCGGAAGGAGGCTGCGGCCTTGCCTGCCGTGGGTGTGAGGAGAGCCGCCGCCCAGCATGAAGCGGTGAGCATCCAGTAGCTTGCAACCGCCGGAACCTGACCAAGCAGCGTGAGTAGGGCGACCGCCACGATCACTGTCGGCTGTCCCCAGATCAATGCTACCCACAAGCGTTCGAGGCGCGGCGTAGCGCGGCCTTGCTCGCGACGCCGCGCTAACCAGACATTGCCACCAGTCGCGACAATCAGAGTCAGGCCCATGCCCAGCAGGGCGTAGATGATCTTGAGCGCCACGCCACCATAGGTGCCATAATGGAGCGGTGTGATCATGCCGTAGATGCGCATCCCGGCATTGCCGTCCGTCAGACCCGCCCGCCATTTAAAACGACCGTCCGCGTTGAACAGAAAAGCTTCGTTGCGCGCCAGATGGCGGGGCGCCGCCACCATGATGCGGACCTGTTGTCCGATAGTGCCGGCATGTTCGATCGCCAACTGGGTCACGGCCGCGCCGGGCGCGCGCAGCTGGATGTCGCGCAGCATCCGCGCGATGTCAGGCGGCGGCGCCGCGCGCGTATCGGCACCGGCCTGCGGACCGAGCAGCGAGGCGATCGCCTTTTCCTGATCGCCCTTGTAGGCGACCATGGCCAGGATGATGGTGATGAGGCCGGCAAGGCCCAGCAGCGATCCCGTCAACGCCACGATCAGATGGAACGGCAAGGCCCACACGCCCACGCGATTATGCAGGTCGGCATTGGTCAGCCGCCGCGACCCGCCCCAGCGCAGACGAAAGGCGTCCTTGATGATGCGGCGATGCGCCAGCAGGCCAGTGACGATGCTGGCAAGCAGGATCGTACCGAAAATGCCGACGATATAGCGACCGATCGCGCCCGGCAGGGTCAGGTTGAAATGCAGAAGTTGCATGAATTCCAGCCAGGGCGTTTCCGCGTGCGGTACCAACTGTCCCGCCGCATCCACATTCCAGTCGCGATGGTCGCCTTTTTCGCCATAACCGATGACCGTCATGCGCGGCAGTTCGTCGGTGGGCATCTGTATATAGACGTCGTGTGCCACGCCCGCCGCCTGCGCCTTGGTCAGTGCGCGGAAGGAAATGGCGGCGATGTCCGGATCCGACAGGCGGGCGATGGCTGGCGCATCCGGCCGCTCCCAGATGGTGATCTGGTCGACCAGCACCAGGATTGATCCGGTCAGGCACAACACATAGATGACTGCGCCGAACAGGACGCCAAGCAGGCCATGGCCTTCCATGGCGGCGCGGGTGAGGCTCTTGGGTATCTGCATACTATCAGCCCGTGACGAACGTGATGCCGGCACTGGTTGCAGCCAGGCCGAGGAAGACGCCGATCTGGAGTAGTAGGCGGCGATCGCAGGCGGTCCAGGCGATCGCCGCGCCCCAGAGCGAAGGCATGGCGAGCGCCGCGAGGATGAGCCGCGTCTGCTCCGCTACCGGCGCGCGCGTGGCAAACAGCATGGCGAGGCCCATGGCGGCGGCGAAGCCCAGCAACCCTGCCGTCAGTGCGCGGGCTATTCCCCGACCATAGCGGCGGGGCGGAAGCGGCGGCGCAGTGCGATCGCTCACAGCCTGGGCGGGCCGGACCTCGATCCGGGTCAGGATGAAGGCGAAGGCCACCAACGCCGCCGTTTCCAGCGCAAGCGCCATGCCGATCTCTGGACCAAAAGCATCGATCCAGGCCCAGGTCGACAGGCTCCATAACGCAATGGCGCCGGTCCCGACGCGCCAGCCCATCGCATGGCGTGTCCAGGCCCGCCAGCACAGCAGGATGCCGAGCAGCGATGCGGCCACCGCCACGATAATCATAAAAGCCGCCCCATGACCCACCTCATAACATGGCTATATTGCTACTGATATTGACTCGCAACATTTATGTTTTTACGGCGCGTCCATCTTATGGGGGGACTGACCATGTTTCATCGTATCTTTGGCATCGCCTTGCTGCTCGCCGGCACAGCCCCTCTGGCCTATGCGCAGGAAGCGGCAGATGCCAATCCGTCCGGATCAGCGTCGGACAATGGTGAAATCATTGTCACCGGGCAGAAGGCCAATCGCACCCTTCAGGAAACCCCGGCCAGCGTCGCTGTGGTGACCAGCGAAACCATCGCCAACCAGAATTTGCTCAGCGTCTATGATATATTGGAGCGCACCCCCAATCTGGCGGTGGACGGCAACAAAACGACCTTCTCAATTCGCGGCATAGATGCCTTCAACGTATCGGGGGGTGGCGATGGCGCGCTGGCCAGCGTCTATCTGGATGGCGCCGTCATGCCGCGCACCGCCCTCACCGCCGGGCCGCTCGACCTCTACGACATCGCCCAGGTCGAGGTGTTCCGTGGCCCGCAATCGACCGTACAGGGCCGCAATGCACTGGCTGGCGCCGTCATCATCCGCACCACCGACCCCAGCTATGAATGGAGCGGTCGCTTCCGCGCATTGATGACCGACAAGGACGGCCAGCGCCGGGTCGGCGCCGCGATCGGCGGGCCACTGGTCGATGGGCAGGTCGCATTTCGTCTGGCAGGCGAAATCGCGCGCGCCGACGGACTGATCCACAATGTCACCACCCATAAGGATGCCGATCGCCGAGAGTCGGAAACGATCCGGGCCAAGTTGCTGCTGACGCCTGACTTCTTGCCGGGCTTGCGCGTCGTCGCGACCTTCATGCACGACCGGCACCAGCGCGGCACGTTCTACAGCGAGTTCGACGCGCCCTATAATGGCCGGGACCGTATCGCCACCGAAGACGTCATGGACGACCAGACGGTAAGAAGCGACATTGGCACGGTGGAGATTGGCTATGATCTGGGTGGCGGCCTCAGCCTCACCTCCGTCACCAATTATAGCGATATCCGGTTCCGGTCAGTGGGCGATCCCGATCGTGGCCCGACGCCAGGCCAGACGAGCCGCATCTATGACCCCGACAAGACCTTCCAGCAGGAATTGCGATTCAACATCGACAAAAGCTGGGTCCATGGCTTGATCGGCGGCTATTATCTGCGCGACGACAGGCGCGGCTATCAGTTCGAGGCGACGCAGAGCCTGAATCTGACGCGGCTGGGCCTCGACCGGCAGTTGCTGGCGATGGGACTGCCCCAAGCCACAGTCAACGCCGTCCTCAATCTTTATGGCGGCGTCGTGCCGATCCGCAACAGCCTGTCGCAGCCGCGCCTGACCGAAAATTACGCCGGCTTCGCTGACCTGACCTTCCCGGTCACGGATCGTTTCCGGATCAACGTCGGCCTGCGTTACGACCATGAAACGCAGGAACGCGGCGCGATTCAGACGGTGGTGATCGACCGGGCGCTGCCTGATCCTGCCAATCTTCCGATCCCGGCACTGGCGCCGATCATCACGCAGCTTAATGCGCTCCTGCGCGGAACGGCGGCAGGCGCCAACAGCGTAGAGCCGGTGCGCCCCGTCACCTATCAGGCCTGGTTGCCAAAGATCGGCCTCACCTATGATCTCGCCAGGGATGTGGCGCTCAGCTTTACCGCGCAACGTGGCTATCGTGCGGGTGGTTCAGGCCTGAACCAGCAGCGCGCGGCAAGCTACGACTTCGATCCGGAATATACGTGGAATTACGAGGTCGCGTTGCGATCCGAGTGGTTCAATCGCCGCCTGACGCTCAATGCCAACGGCTATTGGATCGACTGGAAGGACCAGCAGGTCTCGGTCCAGTTGACCCCCGGCGCGGTGTTCGACACGCAGGTGGTGAATGCGGGCAAGTCGCGCCTCTATGGCTTCGAAGTTGAATTGAGCGGTCGGCCGACCAGGACGCTGAACCTTTATGCAGGCGCAGGTTACAGCAACACCAAGTTCCAGGAATTCAACGTCACCATCGGATCGCTCTCGGCAGCGGCGCAGGGCAATGAATTTGCCCGCGCGCCTCACTGGACCCTGTCTGGCGGCGCGACCTTCCATCATCCTAATGGCCTGTTCGCCAATCTGAACGCCAATTATCGCAGCGCCTATTATCAGGACACGGTCGATCAGACGTTTCGCGACATTCCTGGCCGCACGCTGGTCAATGCCAAACTGGGTTGGCAGGGGGAGCATTTCGGCGCTTTCCTAACCGCCAGCAACATCTTTGGCGTGCAAAAACCCAGCCAGTTCTTCACCGATTTCGATGGCCGGGTGCGCGGTACGCTGACCGAGCCAAGGATATTGGGATTGAGCTTCGAAGGGCGGTTCTGAGCGGAACGTCAAGGGGCGATAATGCGTGCGCGGGGATCGTTGCCTCGCGCAATGCCTGTTTACGGAAACATGGAGCTCCCATCAGAAGTAACATCGCCCCTTTGCTGTCGCTAAGAGAAGAAGCCACATGGTGACGGTACGCTATCCACATCTAGGCTAGCGATCACGCATTCCCGGAGGCGCAGCAAAAAAATGCGGTTCTATGTCGCCAGTGCGATTGGGACCCGATAGATTGCTTCTGCGTTTCCGCCGAGCGAGCGACATAGATTAAGCCCAGCCTGCAGGAGTGGGAGAGCAAGGCGTTTCATTGCGTCGTTCAAACGGACTTCCGGGCCAGCGATACTTAGTGCGCCAACAAGACGATCCCCCTGACCGATGACGGGGACCGAAATGGACGCGACGTGCGGGGTCGTGACACCGGACGTGTAGATAGGAAGCCGGGGCAGATCGGGTTTCACATCCGGCCAATGTTCAAACAGTTGCAGCAATTGTGCCGACGCCGAACCGTCCAGCGGCCTTTGCGTGCCCGGTTGCACGTCGAGCCGTAAATTACTGGGTGAATTGACGCGGAACAGACAAAGGCGCACGTCACCCTGCCGAACATAGAAAGTCGCGGTTTCCTCTGTCTCGAACGCCAGCTTGGCGAGGATCGGCTGCACATGCCGCTCCAGGTCGCTGCCTTCCCTGAAGATAGAGTTGAGACGCGCGACCTCGCTGCCGAGCTGATATTGACCGTCGGGCATGCGCACGAGCAGGTTATAGCGTTCAAGCGATACCGCCAGACGCAGGATGGTGCTTTTCACCAGTCCGGTGCGCTCCGCCAATTCGGCGAGGCCCAAAACGCCGTCGCCCTGCTTGAAGCTCGTCAGCAGAAGCAGCCCTCTTTCGAGGGCTGCGACGCCTTCGAGTGCGGGCCTGTCTTTAACATCTGTCGCCATTGCAATCCTCATTACTCCGACTGCTGTAGCGGACAGGTTTGGATCAGGCTATCAAATCCCTTCGCATCCGAGGCGGTTAAGGGCTTCTTCGACCCATGCCCGGGGATTTTCGCCGCGGCGGATTTTTTCCATCTGCTCGGTTTCGGCGGCATGTTTGGCGGCCGCCTTGGCGCACACAGCCTCTGCCTCGTCGATCCCGACGGCCAGCAAGCCATCGTCATCGCCCAGGATGAGGTCGCCGGGATGGATCACCATGCCGTCGATCGCTATGGGGACATTCACTTCGCCCGGTCCGTCCTTGTAGGGACCACGATGGGTAATGCCCGCCGCGAAAACCGGAAAGCTTCCCGCCCGGATCGCGGAAGCGTCGCGAATCGCGCCATAAATGACGATCCCAGCCAGCTGCCGACTTTCCGCATGCGCCACCATCAATTCGCCGATCAGCGCGTTCGTAAGGTCGCCGGACCCGTCCACGACCACGACGTCGCCCGGTTGCGCGATGTCCAGCGCCCGGTGCAGCATGAGGTTGTCGCCCGGCCGCGCCTTCACAGTCACGGCCGGTCCGGCAAGCACGCCCCCACCGTGCATCGGGCGTAGCGCCGTGCCGCCCGCGAACATGCGATTCATGGCGTCGCTGACATTGGCGACCGGCAATTGCGCGGCGCGCTTGACCAGATCAGCCGACACACGCCGCTCGACGGGCAGGACCCGAAATCCGATGCTCATATAATCTCCAGTGCGGGGTTAGAATTTGAAGCGGAAGCCGACGCGGTAGATGCGGCCGAACGTGTCGTAGAGCTGGGTGTTGGTAGCCACAGCGATCGATCCATCGCCAGGCGCGAATGGCGGGTCCTGGTCGAGGACATTCTGCACGTTCAGATACAGTTCCGCCCCTTTACCCAACTGCTCGAACTTGTAGGCGAAACGCATGTCCCAATAGGCCTGCGCCTTGATATCCTGAAGGTCGACGGCGGCTGGCCCCTTGGTGTTGTCGTAGCGCCCACCGCCGATGAAGCGGACCTGATTGAAGAAGTTGAAGTTGCCGCGATTGAAATCTGCCTGCGCGTTGAACCGCCAGTGCGGGTTGGCGTTGATCCCCACTTCGCCCGCCCGGTCGATCGAAGGCGATCCGGGCGTCGTCGTCGCAAGCTTCCCGACATAGGAGATGACGCTGCGGAGCGACAGTGAGGTCGCATCGTCGGCAAGCGGCACACGATAGCTCAGTTCGACGTCCACGCCATTGGTTTCAAGCGTGGACAGGTTGATCGGATAAGCGGTCAACGCTGAGATATTTCCCGCCGCATCCCGCTGGATGAATCCGCAAGCAAGCTGGTTGCCGGCAAAGCACTGATCGACGCCCTGCTGCGCGGACAGCGAACCGATCGCGTCATTGATCTTGATGTCGTAGTAATCCGCCGAGATGCTGAAGCCCGGAATGAACGCCGGTTGCAGCACAGCCCCGAGCGTCAGCGTATCGGCCTTCTCCGGTTGCAGATTGGCGTTGCCGGTCGTCGTGATGAAGATCCCGGACGTGCGGATATTATTCCTGAAAGGATCGACCACGGTAGCGGACTGGGTCCGGCCGCTGGTGAAGAGTTCAGACAGGTTGGGCGCGCGAATATCGCGAGAGCGGGTGGCACGCAGGCGCAGCGCGCTGATCGGCGTCCAGCTGAGGCCCGCCTTCCAGGTCGTCACGCCGCCGCTGGTGGAATAATCGGTATAGCGAACCGCACCGTTAAATTCGAGATCGCGAGCGAACGGCTGATCCTTCAGCAGCGGAATCACGGTTTCGACATAGCCTTCCTTGACGTCGTAGCTGCCCGCCCAGGGTTGCGGATTGGCGAACAGGAATGCGCCTGCTTGCGACAGGGCATCTACGCTCAGTTGCGCCTGCTCCTTGCGATATTCGCCGCCCGTGGCGAAAGAGATGGGGCCAGCCCAGCCTTCGAACAGCGTTCCCGATATATTGATAGCGGCGACGTCTTCCTTGAAGGTCGAATCGGTTCGGCTAACCCCACGTGTGTAAGCGAGCGCCGCCGCCGAAGGCGACCCGACGCCGAACACGTTGAAGGGTGCGCAGCCGTCATTGGGATTGGTGAGAGTTGACCGGCAGACGATCTGGCCATTGGCCGGATTGACGACGGCATCGACCGCGCGCGTGAAGTTGGGCGTGATCTCATTGTTGATGACGTCGGTCTGCTGCTTGGTCCGGCCGTGCTGATAATAGCCATTGACCTTCAGTCCGGCGAGTTCGCCCTTGAAACCGGCGACGTAACGATCCGTCTTGGTATCGACCGACACGTCCGTCAGGCCGCCTTCGATCGACCAGCGAATCATGCTGAGCGACGTCACCTGTGGGTTTGCGGCGAGCATCGTGCGCAGCTGTGCAGGCAGAAAGGCGTTGTCGCGCCGGATGGTGATGAGGTTGGTCGCCAAGTGGCGGTTGGTCGAGGTGGAATAGCGCGTATTGGTCGTGCCATAGGACGCTTCGCCGAAGATGGACCATTTATCCGTCAGATCATATTCTGCGCGGCCGAAGAAAGCGGCGCGTTCCAGCGGACGGTTAATTTCCTGCAGGAGCTCGGTGTTGACGCCGTCGCCACCGATCTGCTGGGTTGCGGTGCTGTAGGAACCGTAGCTGTAGGGCAGGACCGTACCCCCCGGTCCGAATTGCAGTGCACGGAACATAGCGTTCTGCGCCGCTGTGCCACCATTGCCAGTGGTGATCAGGCCACCATAGCTGCCGATCGCGCGAACATCCTCCGCCCCGATCAGCGCGGGGCCGCCAGCCGGACCGTTGATAAGATTGGAGCCGCGACGCGCCCAATCCCGTTCGCCTTCCAGAATACCCTTATTGCGATAATATTCGGCGCTCGCCAGCAGATGCAGGCGATTGTCCGCCAGAGCCAGGCCCCCGGTTAGCGTTCCGCGCAGCTCCTGATTGTCGCCCGCATCGGCAATGCCCGAAGAAATTTCACCCTTCAGCCCTTCGAAGCGGGTGTCGAGCACGAAGTTGACCACGCCTGCGACCGCATCCGAGCCATAGGCTGCGGACGCGCCGCCGGTGACGACATCGACTCGCTGAATGAGGCCGGCTGGCAGCAGATTGACGTCCACCGTGCCAAACTGGCTGGCGGCGACGAAGCGGCGACCGTCCAGCAGCGTGAGCGTGCGGACCGCGCCCAGATTGCGCAGGTTGAGGAAGCTCTGGCCGCCACCCTGCGTGCCACTGGCGCGCTGCGGCCCGCTCGTAGCAGTCAGCGCCGGCAGCGTCCGCAATGAATCGGCGATGGTGGACGGCGCGGCCTTGGTCAACTGGTCGGCGCTCAGAACGGTAACAGGCGTGGGCGTGGTAAAGCCGCTGCGCCCGATGCGCGATCCCGTCACGATGATATCGGGAGCGTTATTGGCTTGCGGAGTCGCTTCTTCCGCGACGGTTCCCGGCTGCTCGACCACCGCCTGCGTCGCAGGATCAGGAACAGTCTGTGCCGCAGCCAATGGAATGGCAACGATCGTCGCAACACCGCTCAACAAGGCGGTACGGCTAACACGCGTCATGAAAGCACTGATCTTCATTCACCCTCTCCCCAAAAATTGGCTCGTGCCACTTATGGGCAGCTTCATACGCGTCCCAAAAATGATTGCAACGATATTTTGAAACGCTGTTGCGTTTATTCTCGCAAAGCATAAAACATAATGAGTGACTCGTGGAGCGAGCGTGTGGAGAGGATAATTTTATGACTTTGTTGAGGCACCGCCTTCGCGCGACATCGGCGTATGCGTGTTAACGATCGGTTGCGGCGTAGCGCGCTGAGCGCATCCATAGACATGAAGACCAGGACGGGCGTGTCGACTAGTCCCTCCGCGACATTTTAAGCAAGAGACAGGATATGAGCAGCGACCTCGACAGCAAGCGGCCGCCTGTCGGCCAGACCTTCATCGATCCGGCGATCGTCGAGACCATGAAAAGACTAGCGACCGGGCAAACGGACGAGGCGCTCAATAGCCGGTTCGGCATCAGCTACAATACATGGCGAAAACTGGTTGCCGGGCAGCCGGTACGCCGGTCGCTGGCCGAGCGGGTGACGTGCCGCGTCAGCCAGATGACGCAATGTGCCGACAGACCTAGCGCCTAATCGATCGCAACGCCGACCCAAAGTTCAGGAGACTATATATGCGCTTCATCCGATTACTCCCTGCCGCCATGATGATTCCTGTCATCACGGCGCCGGTGCTGGCGCAGCCTGACGACATTGAGCGCACGGTCGCTGCGTCGCCCAGCCCCAACGGTGGGCGTCCCGAAATTCATAACGTGGACGAAATGCGCAAAATGGGCGGCTATACAGCGCCCGGGGCGCGTGCCTATGCCGATATGGCGGCCGAAGCGGGGGCAAGCTCTGGCCTGTAACCCTCTATTACCGCTGTCAGGCGGTGCGTGAACGCAATCCGCTAAAAGCGCCCGCGCCCAAACCGATGGAAGTGTTCGACAAGGTCTATTCCATCGGCACGGCGGAAAATAATATATGGGCGATCGATACGAAAGACGGGATCATTCTGCTCGACGCTTTGACGACTGAGCAGGACGCGAAGAACGTCATTGTCAAGAATATGCAAACACTGGGTCTGGACCCCAAGCGTATCCGCATAATTCTTATCACGCATAATCATCTCGATCATTTCGGCGGCGCCGCCTATCTCAAATCCTTGTCCGGCGCTAAGATCGCGATGAGCGAGGCGGATTGGACCGCCAAGGTCAAATGGGGCACTTTGCCGGTCAAGAGCGGCGACGATTTCTACCTGACCGACGGGCAGACGATCACGCTGGGGGATCAGCGCATGACCGTGCTTCTGACGCCCGGCCATACGCCGGGCACCGTGTCTCTGCTGTTCCCGGTGACGGACAAGGGCATGCCGCATATGGCGTCGCTGTTCGGGGGCAGGGATCACCGCGCGATGTGCCGTCCCTCCTGGAATTTCGCCGGTCGCTCAATCATTTTGCCGACTACACCGACCTGATGCAAGCTGACGTCGTGCTATCAAACCATACGGTAGGCGACGACGGCCTGACCAAGGTCGCTGCGCTGCAAAAACGCAAGCCGGGCGAGCCGAATCCCTATGTTGTTGGGCGTGAAGGCGTCGTTCGATATGATGCCGGATGGCGCTCCTGCTTGAGCGCCGACATTGACGAGGCAGTGAAGAAAGCTGCGCCAAATAGCTTCCTTCCAGCGCTCAACCCGCTGCGTCCCTGAGCAGGACGTGATGCGAGCTATTGGCCGCGTCTTTCTGGTTGATACAGCGAAATGGACAGTTGCCAGCGATCTTCGCGTCCCGAATTTATCCAACGCAACTATATTTTGAAACGTCGTTGCATTTTGTATAGGGCCGTTTAAAAGCATCATTTATGTCGGATAGCCGACCAGCAAGGACGAGGATTCATTGAGCAAGGACATTCCCACCGCCCTGATCGTAGGCGGCCAGATTTCGCCAGCGGCGGTGGCCGTCGCTCAGGCGCGCGGCGTTGCGCTGACCTCCTGCGATCCTTATCCGACGCCTGAACAATTGATCGCCACGGCCAATGCCTGCGGGGCGAAGGCGCTCATCATCCGCATGGGTCGCGTGACTGCGCAGGCGTTGGATGCCATTCCCAGCCTCAAGATCATCGCCAAGCATGGCGTGGGCGTAGATGGCATCGATCTTGGCGCTGCGGCGAAGCGGGATGTACCGGTCGTGATCGCCGGCGGGGCCAATGCGCAGTCGGTGGCGGAGCAAGCCCTTGCGCTGCTGCTGAGCGTCGCCCGCTCGACGGCCTATCTTGACCGCCGTTTACGCGCGGGTGCCTGGGACAAATCCACCTATGCCGGGACCGAATTGACCGGCAAGTCCATCGGTCTGATCGGCCTGGGCGTGATCGGTCGCGCGTTCCTTACGCTACTTGCCCCCTTTGGCATGACGGTCCGGGTCTATGATCCCTATCTGTCGGCCGACCGCTTACCCCATGGGGCGCAGATGGTGGAAAGCATCGACACCCTGCTGGAGGCGAGCGATATCGTGAGCCTGCATTGCCCACTGACACCGGACAATTGCGGCTTGATCGACGCGGCTGCGCTAGGCCGGATGAAGGATAATGCCATCCTCATCAACACGGCGCGCGGGGAACTGATTGACGAACCCGCCTTGGTAGAGGCGCTGCGTACCGGCGTCATTGCCGGCGCCGGGCTGGATACTTTTGCCAGCGAACCGACCGGTGCGGACCATCCGCTATGGACGCTCGACAATGTCGTGGGGAGCCCGCACGTCGGCGCCAATACGCATGAGGCGCGTGTTCGCGTAGGCATCAGCTGCGTCGAGCAGATTGCGGATTATCTCGACAGCGGGCGCATCGATCCACGTAATCATGTCAACGCCATGGCGAACGCCTGATCTCGCAGTCCAATAAGTCCACTTAGAATGACAATAGGCCGCCTTAGAAGCGGCACATAAGGAGAAGCAGAGATGACCGGCGCTTCCACTCTGGAAATGCGGACCATGCGCAAGGTGACTTGGCGTCTGCTGCCTTTTCTCATGCTTTGCTATCTTCTGGCATTCATCGACCGGGCCAATGTGGGAATGGCCTCGCTTCAGATGAATGCCGACCTTGGCCTCAGCAGCCGGGTCTTCGGTTTCGGCGCGAGCCTCTTCTTCGTCGCCTATTTCCTGATGGAAGTGCCCAGCAACCTGATGTTGCAGAAAGTGGGTGCACGTTTCTGGATCGCGCGCATCATGGTGACATGGGGGCTGGTATCGACCTGCATGGCCTTTGTTTGGGACGCGCATTCCTTCTACGTCATGCGCTTTCTGCTGGGAGCCGCAGAAGCAGGCTTCTTCCCCGGTGTCATCCTGTACCTGACCTATTGGATGCCGCCCGCCTATCGCGGGCGCACCCTGGCGATGTTCGCCATCGCCATCCCCGTGTCCAGCTTCATCGGATCACCGCTGTCGGGCCTGTTGCTGGCGATGGACGGGCTGGGTGGTTTGCGAGGCTGGCAATGGCTGTTCATTTGCGAAGGGATACCCACCGTCCTGCTCGGTTTCGCTTGCCTCAAGATGCTGACCGACCGACCCGCCAAGGCTGCCTGGCTGGCGGACGACGAACGCGCCTGGCTTGCGGGCGCGCTGGAAGTGAACGCTGCCAACAAGCCGCTGGTCGATGGATCGGCCTGGCGGCTGATCAGGACGCCCGCCTTCTGGGCAATGGTCATCGCCTGTTCCGGCGCGTCGGCGGCCGGCAGCGTATTGGGCGTGTGGCAGCCACAGTTGCTCAAATCCTTTGGCCTTACCGACTTGCAAACCGGACTCGTCAACTCGGTTCCTTACGGTGTCGCGGCGATCGCGATGATCTTTTGGGGGCGGCATTCGGACAAGACCGGCGAACGCCGCTGGCACACCGCCCTTCCACTTCTGCTGATCGCGGTCGGGACTATCGGCACCTTTGCGGTCGGCGGCTTGGCACCGACTGTGTTGCTGCTTACCCTCGTGCTCGCGGGCGCTTATTGCTTCAAGGGGCCGTTCTGGAGCATGGCGTCGACCTGGCTGTCCGCCAGCACCGCCGCCGCTGGGATCGCGGCGATCAATGCCACCTCCAACCTGATCGGCGGGGGACTGATGGTCAATGTCTACGGGCTGATCCATGACGCCACGGACAGCTATGTGCTAGCGCTCCTGCCGCTCGCGTTTCTAACTGTCGCCAGCGCAATCGCGGTGCTGATTGTCGGTCGATCTGTCCGCTCCAAAGCATCTGTGATCAGGTAATTTTTCGCAAACCTCTGACATAATGAAAGTCGTGATCGGCGAACAACGTCCTATGACCGTGCGAATTATCCGGGCCCACCTATAGCATCTGGCGATCGGCTGGGGGCATGGCCTTCGTTCTCATGGGCGCCTACTGCTTCAAGGGGCCATTTTGGAGCATGGCTTCAAGCTGGCTCTCCGGCCGGACGGCGGCAGCGGGCATCGCCGGTATCAACGCGACGTCAAACCTGCTTGGCGGCGGATTGATGGTCAGCCTTCATGGCATCATCCATGACGCGGCGGCTTGGTAGTGAAAGCCCGACTTTCGCACAGATGATAAACTGGCAGACGTCTGTTTCCCGCGGCTGGATAGCTGACAAGCCCGGCCGTCACTCTTTGGCATCTGCAATCGTCCGGCACAGTAAAGCGCGGCATGAGACCATAATCTATCGTGGGCAGAATTCGCAGAATTTAGCCCTGCCGTGATGACATTCAGTGCGGCATGGGCCAAGAGTATATCCGCTTAAACTCGCTCGTCCGTTGGTCTTGCGGCTAAGCGGTTCCGTCAGATGTGGACTTCGCGCTCGCTTATGAAATCGCCCAGAGCCTCCAGCCTCGCCGACCTGGCCCAGATTGCCGGCGTATCCGTGGCGACAGTCTCGCGATCGCTGTCTGGCAGTTCCGTTATAGCGCGAGCGACCCGTGAGCGGATCGAGAAGCTTGCGCAGGAGCATGGCTTTCAAGTCAACCGCGCCGCCCGCAATCTCCGCCTCGGGCGCACCGGGGCGATCGGCGTGGTGCTGCCGCTTGGCCATGAAACGCAGCAGCATCTGTCCGATCCCTTCTTCATGAGCCTCATCGGCCCACTGGCCGACGCGCTGGCCGATCGCGGCTACGACCTGCTGCTTTCGCGCGTCATTCCCACCGACGGCCAGTGGCTGGACCGGATCGTCGATGGCGGACGCGTCGATGGCGTGCTGCTGATCGGCCAGTCGGACCAGATCGACACGATCGAACGCGTGGCCGCGCGCTATGCGCCCCTGATCGTCTGGGGCGCGCAGGTCGATGGCTATGCGCAACTGACCGTGGGGTCGGACAATGTCGCGGGCGGGCGGATGGCGGCCGACCATCTGTTGGCGCAGGGCCGCCGGCACCTGGCCTTTTTCGGCAATCCCGACATACCCGAATTTGCCGCCCGCCATGCCGGATTTCGTACGGCGCTGGCGCAGGCAGGCATGGACGACGGCCGGCTGCTGCCCGCCCATCTGACGACACAGGCATCCTATGACGCGATCCGCGCCTTCCTGGCCGATCATCCGCCGATCGACGGGATCGTCGCGGCGTCGGACGTGATAGCCATGAGCGCCTTGCGGGCGCTGGGCGACGCCGGGCTGCGCGTGCCGGGCGATGTGGCGGTGGTCGGCTATGACGACGTCATGGTCGCGTCGCAGACCACCCCGCCGCTCACGACCATCCGGCAGGACGTTGCGCGCGGCGCGGCGCTGATGGTGGCGCTGTTGTTCGATCAGCTGGCCGGAACGCCCGCCGTATCGGCCTGCATGGCGCCACAACTGGTGCTGCGCGCGTCTGCCTGACGGTCAGGTCGGGATGACCGCCCGCGCCGCCGGGCGATCCCGAATCGCCAGTGTCGCAACCGCCGCCAACAGCATCAATAGTCCCGCCAGCATCAGCACATGGCGCGGATCGCCGCCCAGCAGCGGGTGATAGATCAACGGCATGGTCAGGCTTTCGATCATCATCGGGATGACGATGAACATGTTGAAAATGCCCATATAGATGCCGGTGCGGGTGGGGGGATGCTGTCAGCCAGGATGATATAGGGATTGCCCATCATGCTCGCCCAGCCAAGGCCGATGCCGATCATCGGCACAAACAGCATCGCCTGGCTCGAACACCAGGGCAGGGCCAGCATCGCCACGCCCGCCGCCGCGACGCTGACGGCATGAACCGGTCGCGCGCCGATCCTGCGGGCGATCGGGACCATGGCGAAGGCCGCGACGAAGGCGATGAAATTATAGAAGCCGCCGATCTGGCCGTTGACCAGCACCGCCTGGCGAAAGCCCGCGCTGCTGGCGTCCGCCGTATCGTAGAGCGACCGCGCGATGGCGAAGGCGACGAACTGCCAGTAGCAGAACATGGCATACCATTGGAACAGCATGGCGATGGCCAACTGACGCATCGGCGCGGGCATTTCGATGATCGCTTGCTTGAGGTCGCGCAACGTCGTGCGGGCGGACAGCGGCTCGGCCCGCATCGCCGCGATCTCCTGCGCGCTCAGCGGCAATTCGGGCACGCGCAATACCGACCAGAGGATGGTGGACAGTGACAGCACCGCGCCGACGATGAAGGCGATCCGCGTGATGACCGGAATGCCCGACGGATCGATCGCATCGGCGTTCAGCCCGCCCCAGACCAGCAGGGACGGCGCCAGATAGGACAGCGTCTGGGCGAGGCCCGTAAAGGCGCTCTGCGTCAGGAAGCCGAGCGGCCGTTGCGCCGGGTCGAGCCGGTCGCTGACATAGGCGCGATAAGGCTCCATCGTGACATTGTTCGCCGCGTCCAGCACCCAGAGCAGGCTGGCCGCCACCCACAGCGCCCGGCTGTAGGGCATGGCGAACAGGCACAGGCTGCACAGTATCGCGCCGATCAGGAAATAGGGGGTCCGCCGACCAAAGCGGCTGACGGTGCGATCGCTCATCGCGCCGATGATCGGCTGTATCAGCAATCCCGTCATCGGCCCGGCCAGCCACAGCAATGGCAACGACGCCTCGTCCGCACCCAGATAGGAATAGATCGGCCCCATATTGCTTTGCTGCAATCCGAAGCTGAACTGAAGCCCCAGAAAGCCCAGATTCATCTGCACGATCCGCCCCAGCGAAAGGTGCGGCTTACGGAATATCGGCTCGCTCATGATCTTTCCCTCTCCGGTCCGCCGGACTGTTGCCGTCCTTGACGGCTTTGTCAGTATCGATGTTCGCAAACGATTGCAATCTGTGTGACCGCCCTATTGCAATCGTTTGCAAAAAAGATCATCAGCAACTCAAGCTGAAACGAATCGGCGTGGGAGAGAAAAGATGAAAAGGCAGTTCCAGACATTTCTACTGACGTCGGCGACCCTGATGGTGGCGAATCCCGCCCAGGCGCAGCAGCAGCCCGACGTCGCGCCCCAGTCCGCAACCGACGCAGCCGCCCCTGTCGCCCCCGACGATGAAATCGTCGTGACGGCGGTCGCGCGCGGTCAGAACCGGCTGAACAGCAGCGTCACCGTCAGTTCGCTCAGCAGCGACGACATCGCCAAGGCGGCCCCCCGCTCGGTCGCCGAAATCTTCCGCAACCTGCCCGGCATCCGCTCCGAATCCTCGGGCGGCGAAGGCAATGCCAATATCTCGGTCCGTGGCCTGCCGGTCGCATCGGGCGGCGCGAAATTCCTGCAATTGCAGGAGGATGGCCTGCCGGTTCTGGAATTTGGCGACATCACCTTTGGCAATGCCGACATCTTCCTGCGGTCGGACTTCAATATCGGCCGCGTCGAATCGGTGCGCGGCGGATCGGCCTCCACCTTCGCGTCCAATGCGCCTGGCGGCGTCATCAACATGATCTCCAAGACCGGCGAGCAGGAAGGCGGCGCCATCCAGGCGACGGCGGGCATCGACTATCGCGACTATCGCCTGGACTTCGACTATGGCGGCCGGATCAGCGACAGCCTGCGCTACCATATCGGCGGTTTCTACCGCCAGGGCGAAGGACCGCGCAAGGCGGGCTATGACGCCAACAAGGGCGGCCAGATCAAGGCGAACATCACCAAGGAATTTGCCGGCGGCTATATCCGTCTCTACGGCAAATATCTCAACGACCGCGCCATCGGCTACCTGCCCAACCCCGTGCTGGTGACGGGCAGCAACAGCAATCCCAAATATCAGGATCTGCCCGGTTTCAGCATCAATGGCGACACGCTGCATTCGCGCTATTTCCGCGACAATGTGACGCTGGACGGCAGCAACAACCCGGTCACCCGCGATATTCGCGATGGCCAGCATCCCGTCGTTTACGCCGTCGGCCTGGAATCGCAATTCGAACTGGGCGATGGCTGGAACGTCACTGAACGCTTCCGCTATTCGGACGTATCGGGCGGCTTCACCTCGCCCTTCCCCTCGGCGGTCGATACCGGATCGGCGATCGCGACCGCGTTGGGCGGCGCGGGATCGAGGCTGTCCTATGCCAATGGCCCCAATGCGGGTCAGGCGTTCAACGGCAATAATTATCTGGCGCAGATCGTGCTGTTCGACGTCAAGATCAACAGCCTGAACAACATCACCAACGACCTGCGCGTCAGCCGGGATTTCGATACCGGCCTAGGCAAGCTGACCGCGACGGCCGGCTTCTACAAGTCGCGCCAGACGATCGCCACCGACTGGCTGTGGACCGCGCACCTCCTCGAAGTAACCGGCGGTGGTAACGCGGCGCTCGTCAACCTGACCAATGCAGCGGGTCAGTCGCTTACGCAGAACGGCACCTATGGCTATGGCGCGACCTTCTTCGGCAATTGCTGCCGCCGCAGCTACGATGTCGACTATAACACCAACGCGCCCTTCGCGTCCTTGAGCCTGGCCACAGGCGCGCTGACCCTGGACGGCAGCCTGCGCTATGATTTCGGCAGCGCCAAGGGCACGATCGCAGGGGCGGACCTGGGCGGTGGGCGCATAGGCGTCGTCAGCCGCGACATGAACGGCAACGGGGTCATCTCCGTGCCCGAAACCAGGGTATCGGTTATCCCGGCGCTGACGGCACCGGTCGATTACAGCTATGAATATCTCTCCTACTCTTTCGGCGCCAATTATCGCCTGGCCGATGATGTCGCGCTGTTCGCACGCTACAGCCGGGGCGCTCGGGCCAATGCCGATCGACTGCTGTTCGGCCCGGCCGTCAGCACGACCACCGGCAATCTGACCGACAGCGGCGCGGCGGTCGATTTCGTCAAGCAACTGGAAGGCGGCGTCAAATATCGCAACGGCGGCCTGACGCTAAACGCCACCGCTTTCCACGCCAGGACCGAAGAACAGAATTTCGAGGCGACGACACAGACATTCTTCAACCGCAACTATCGCGCCTATGGCCTGGAACTGGAGGGCGGCTACCGCACCGGCCGGTTCAGCATCACGGCGGGCGGCACCTATACCGACGCCAAGATCGCCAGCGACGTACTGAACCCGGCAGTCGTGGGCAATCGTCCCCGCCGCCAGGCCAAATTCCTCTACCAGGTCACACCGCAATATGATGCGGGCATCTTCACTGTCGGCGCGAACGTCATCGGCACATCCAGCAGCTATGCGCAGGACATCAACCAGCTGAAGCTGCCCGGCTATACGCAGGTCAACGCCTTCCTGACGGTCAAGCCGATGGAGCGCGTCCAACTCTCGCTCAACGCCAACAACCTGTTCGACGTCAAGGGCTTCACCGAAGCGGAGGATGCCGCCATCCCCGCCAACGGCATCGTCCGCGCCCGCTCGATCAATGGTCGCACCGTCTCCGCCTCCGTCCGGTTCGACTTCTGATCTTCGTCTTTCCGAGGCGTTTCACGCCCGCGGAAATCATGGTCTCCACCGGTGACTGCACGCACCGGTGGAGACCATGGCCCAACGCCCTGCCCTTCACCGCCCCGCCCATGGATGCCCGATGATGACAAGCCACTGGACCGCCGCCCATGTCGCCGGGATCGACCGTGCGACCATGGCCTGCGCGCCGCTGATCGCCCGGCCCCGGCCCCTGATCGCGGGCGTCGACCTGTGGGATTATTGGCCGGTGCAGGAAGAGGACGGGTCGCAGGCGCAGATCGCAGGCGGCACCCTGTTCATCCTGCTCTCCGCCCCCGCGCTGCTGGACCCGGACGCGCGCCATGGTATGGCCCGGCTGCGCCTGATGCACCGGGTGGGCGACGCCTGGCACGACCTTGGCCTGTTGTTCGACCATGGCTTTTCGCCCGGCAGCCGCGAATGGTCGGGCTCGGCGATCGTGTCGCCCGACCATGGCCATATCACCCTCTATTATACCGTCGCGGGCACGCGGGGCGAACACGCGCTCAGCTTCAGCCAGCGCCTGTTCGAAACACAGGCCTCCTTGTCGGTGGAGGGCGACGCGATCACCCTGTCGCCCTGGTCGACGCCCATCGAAATGCTGGTCCCCGACGGCATCGACTATGTGCGCGATATGGAGGGCGGCGGGGCGATCGGCACGATCAAGGCGTTCCGCGATCCCGCCTTCTTCCGCGATCCCGCCGATGGTGCGTCCTATGTGTTCTTCGCCGCGTCGCTGGCGCAATCGACATCCTTCTGGAACGGCGCGGTCGGTATGGCGCGGCGCACTCCGGATGGCGAATGGCAACTGCTGCCGCCGTTGATCGCTGCCGATGGCCTGAACAACGAACTGGAACGGCCGCATGTGATTGTCCATGACGGGCGCTATTATCTCTTCTGGTCCACCCAGCAAAAGGTGTTTGCCGATGACGGCCCGGCCGGTCCCAATGGCCTTTATGGCATGACGTCCGACAGCTTGGGCGGACCATGGCGACCGATCAACGGCACCGGCCTTGCCTTCGCCAATCCGCCCCAGGCACCGTTCCAGGCCTATAGCTGGTTCGTACTGCCCGACCTCACCGTCCAGAGTTTTGCCGATATGACCGGCATCGCGCATGTCCCGACCGATCCCGCAGAAGCCCGTCGCCATTTCGGTGGCGCGCCCGCGCCCGACCTGCGGCTGGGGATAGAGGGAGATAGGATATGGCTGGCATGACCATGGACGAACCGCTGATCGTCGGGCTGGAACTGGGCGGCACCAAATGTATCGCCACGCTGGCGCAGGGCCGCACGATCCTGCGTCAGCAACGCTGGCCGACCGGCGCGGCTGACACGCTTAACCTCCTGTCGGACGCGCTGACGCTCTGGCAGCGCGAAACCCCGTTTGCCGCGATCGGCATCGCCAGCTTCGGGCCCTTGCACCTCAACCCGAACGCGCCCGATTTCGGCCATATGGGCAACACGCCCAAGCCCGGCTGGGCGGGGGTCGATATTTACGGCCATTTCGCCAGCCGCTTTGCCGTGCCGATCGCCATCGACACCGACGTCGCGGGCGCGGCCCTGGCGGAGGGGATGTGGGGCGCGTCGCAGGGATGCAAGGTTCACGCCTATGCCACCATCGGCACCGGCGTCGGCCTGGGACTGGTGGTGAACGGACGAGCGGTCCACGGCCATCTCCATCCCGAAGCCGGGCATGTCCGCATCCGCCGCCAGCCGGGCGATCCTTTTGCTGGCGCCTGCCCCAGCCATGGCGACTGTCTGGAAGGGCTGGTAGGCGGCCCCGCGCTTGCCGCCCGCTCGTCGATCCCTGCGGCCGATATGACGGACGAAGACCCGCTTTGGCAGACCGTCGCCGCTGACCTTGCCGAATGGACGAGCACGCTCATCCTCACCCTCTCGCCCGAACGGCTGGTGCTGGGCGGTGGCGTCATCCAGGCGCGTCCCATGCTGCTCCCGCTCATCGCACGGCGCACCGCCGACCTGCTCAACCTCTATGTCGAGGATCTCGACGCTCCCACCCTGGAACGGCTGATCGTCGCGCCTGGCCTGGGTGCCGATGCCGGCCCTCTGGGCGCGATCCTGCTGGGCCAGAACTCTATTGTCGGGCGGATCGACGTTTAGAATTTCCGTGCGAGAGGATGTGTGATTCATCGGGTTCTGTGTTTTGCCGCGGAACGGGTGATGGATATCGAGCGATACACGTTGAGCGAGGACCAGTGGCAGCGGATTGACGGATATTCATGGGCAAATCAGCCGCCCTACAAGCGGAAGCTACCAGCGCGAGAAAGCCAGATTTCGATCGAAACGGCCGTTTCTTCATTGGACAAGAACTGTCGGGCTTAGTCGACAGATGCCGGAGAAGCGGAACGTCTGCTGCATATCGCGATCTTCGAGCACGTTAGGTGAATGGACCTGTTGTAGGGCTCCACCTACACGCCGTCACGCCTTCGGTGCGGCGTCTTTCCTCGCGAAATGAATGTCCACCCGCATTCCCGTTCCTGTACCGGGCGTCACCGTCCAGTCGGCCTTGGCATTCTGGCGCAGGGACTGGGCGATTACAGCGCCCAGCTTCCCGGCTTTTGGCCAAGTCGTTCCTTCGGCCAAACCCACACCGTCGTCGGCAACGACCACGCGACATCCTGTCTCGTCCACCAGGCTATGCAGGGTGATGGTGCCGCCTTCCCCATCGGGAAAGGCGTGCTTGAGCGAATTGGTCAGCAGTTCGTTGACGACCAGGCCTGCTGGCATGGCCACATCCAGGGCGACCGGCCAAGTGTCGATCTTCAAATCGAGCCTTATGCCTTCTGGCGCATGCGCCTGCATGACCGACGAAGCGATCTGGCTCAGATATATGCCAAGGTCGATCGTATCTCCATGCCCCTCGGTCGAAAGCGAGCGATAAAGCAGCGCCAGCGAATTGATCCGGCCCGCGAGCCGATCGAACCGCTCACCTGTTTCCTGATCGGCCACGTTGCGCGCTTCCATCCGGATGAGCGCCGTGATCATCTGGAGGTTGTTTTTTACCCGGTGCTGCAGTTCGAACAGCAATGTGTCCTTGTCGCGAAGAGACTGGCGCATCGCTTCGTCGTCTTCGCGAAGGCCCTGGCCCGTCCTGGCAAGCGCGACCAGCCGGAAAAGGGGCTCGCCATGATCATCCTCGATCGTGTTCGACCAGGCATCGACATTGACCGTCTCCCCGTTGAGAGTGATCGAGAAAGTGCCGATATATTCCTCATCGCGTTCTACCGCATCGCTGAGCCGCCGGTCGTCATCCGGCGCGGAGGCGACGCCGGGCAAGGCGTGCCAACTCAAGCCGACAAGGTCTGCCGCAGGCTGCCCGGTCAGCCGTTCGAACTCAAGATTAGCATATGTGATCCGCTCTGAAGGCGACAGTTCGGAGACCGCGATCGCTACAGGCATGTGATCGAGAAACTGCTTGAAGCGGTCGCTCTCCAACGCATCGGCCAGTCCCGGCGTATCGAGCAATTGTCCGACCTGTGCCGGTCCGTTTTCCATATTATCCAACAGCGAACTCCCTCGCAGCCATTTAGCATGAAAGAATGCAAGAAAGCACGGAATTGAGGGAAGGTCGATGAAGGGCGCCTACCAGCCTGTCGATTATGGGCATCTGATGCCCTCGGTCGTCAGGAAAACTTCCTTTATCCGCTGCGCAGGAAATCTTGGCTTCACAAGCTATTAGCATCTGCGTCGTAGCCTCAAGGTTCAGGAGGCATAGACGTGCGGACAGGTTGTGAAGGGTGCAGGCAAGACGGGCATGATTTCGATATCGCAATGGCTTTTCAGCCTATTGTCGATATCGAGTTGGGACGCCCATTCGCGTTCGAGGCGCTGGTGCGCGGCAGCAATGGCGAGGGCGCTGGGGAAATTCTCGCGCGGGTAACGCCTGAGAACCGCTATGCCTTCGATCAGCAATGCCGCGTCGCCGCGATCGAGGGGGCGGCCGCCGCCGGCATTCTCAACACCGACGCCCGCCTGTCGATCAACTTCCTGCCCAACGCCGTCTATTCGCCCGTTGCCTGCATCCAACTGACTTTGAAAACGGCCAGGAAAACCGGCTTTCCCACCGATCGGCTCATCTTCGAATTTACCGAAAACGAGGAGATTACCGACACCGATCATGTGCAGACCATCGTCGATTCCTATCGCAAGATGGGGTTCGGCACAGCCATTGACGATTTCGGCGCAGGCCATGCGGGCCTGGGCCTGCTCGCTAAATTTCAGACCGATTATATTAAGCTGGACATGGACTTGGTGCGCGGCCTGGACACAAGCATGCCCCGTCGGCTGATCGTCGAGGGCGTTCTTCGGATCGCGCGCTCCCTCAATATCACCGTCATCGCCGAGGGTATCGAGACGATTGGGGAATATGAAGCGCTTCGCGCCCTTGGCGTTCGCTATATCCAAGGCTATCTGCTTGCGCGTCCCGGGTTCAAGGTCCTGCCTCAAGTAGTCTTGCCCAAAGAACCCATCATGGTTGCCGCACAAGCCGCGACCCGTTAGAGGCTTCTACGCCTTGCTGAAGGGCAACGATTAAGTTGGTCTTGCCAAACCTGATGGAGCGCAACATCCCCGGGTTTCCTGCCAAATCTCGCAGGAATGTTTGCGTTTGTGGATGCTCGGCCTAATCTTGCCCGATGGATCGCGAAGACATACATCCTGAAGCCGCAGTGGCACCTGGATATCTGGCAAATCACGCTGCGCGTGTGTTCAACCGTAACGTGGACAACGCGCTTCGCGAACATGGCTTGTCCCTGAGCCTCCTTGGACCATTATTGCTGCTGTCATGGCGCGGACCGATGCTCCAAAGGGATCTTGTCCAGGCTTCCGCTGTCAAACAGCCGGCAATGGTCGCGCTTCTCGGCAAGCTGGAAATGATGGGCCTCATCGCCCGGTCGCCTGCGCCTGATGACCGACGGGCCGCCCTTGTCTCGCTCACGGGCGCAGGCGCGCGAATGGCCCAGATCGGTGGCGAAGCCTTGCGCGCTGAGAACAAGCATGCGCTTGCCAACCTGTCGGCGGCAGAGGGTGAAATGCTGATATCTTTACTTCAGCGCCTCATCACCGGATTGGAACAGGGAACATAAATATCACTCGTGATGTTCTTAAGCTGAAAAGGAGCGATGCTCATGGCTAAGAATATCTTGATCACCGGTGCAAGCATAGCGGGCAATGCCGCTGCAGCCGCTCTGTGCGAACTTGGGTTTGACGTCACGGTGGTGGAGCGGGCGCCGACCTTTCGCGATGGCGGGCAGAATATCGATGTGCGCGGCGTGGGACGCGAAGTGCTTCGCCGCATGGGGCTGGAGGGTGCAGCGCTGGCCCAAGGCACGGGCGAAGAAGGGACCATGTGGGTGCATGCCGACGGTAGCGCCGCAGCCAGGTTCATGGCCAGCGAGATCGACGGGGACGGGCCGACCGCGGAGATGGAGATATTGCGGGGCGACCTTGCGCGCATCCTGTACGAAGCAGCCAAAGTGCGCGTTCAATATAGGTTCGACGATCATCTGGTTTCGGTCGACGATATGCCCGATGGCGCCATGGTGACGTTCGCGAACGGAGAATGTGCGCGCTATGACGCCGTGATCGTGGCTGAGGGCGTCGGCTCGGCGACGCGCGACCTCGTCTTTCCCGGCGAAAACGATCCGCGCTGGATGGATCTTACGATCGCCTATTTCACCATTCCCAAGACATCGACTGACGACCGGATGTGGCGCTGGTTCAATGCGCCGGGCAAGCGCAGTGTTTCTCTTCGCCCTGATCGGCACGGCACGACGCGCGCCATGTTGTCGGTGGCCAAGAAGGCGGCGGGCGAGCAGGATTGGGACACGGAACGTCAGAAGTCTTTCCTGCATGACCTGTTCGCGGATGCCGGATGGGAAACGCCTCGCATTCTGGCGGGCATGGACGACGCTGACGATTTCTATTTCGATGCTCTACGACAGGTGCGAATGCCCCGCTGGTCATCCGGGCGCGTCATACTAACCGGTGACGCTGCCTGGTGCGTGACGCCGCTGGGCGGCATCGGCGCTACGCTTGCGGTGACGGGCGCCTATGTTCTCGCGCAGGAACTGGCCCGCCATGAGAAGATCGCCGCAGCGTTCGAAGCCTACGAACAACGCATGCGGCCTATGGTAGACGACGGCCAGGGCATTCCCAAGCTGGCACCACGATTGATGCATCCCAAAAGCGGTTTTGGCATCCGGTTGCTGCATAGCGTTCTTGGCGTAGCGAGCCTCCAACCCGTGCGGGACATGACGGCCAGGATGATCGGCAGCCCTGGAAAGCAGGTGGACCTGTCAGCATATAGATGAAACTCTTTGCGGTTCGGATCGCAGGGACCACCATATCGGTCTGCATGTGCCGCAACGACACCGCTGCAAATGCAACATTGTCCTTCCGGCGGGGCAGCATATTTTATCGACCGCGACTTGGGTGTTCGCGACCCTGGCGCGCAAACCAAAATTGGGATCCCCGCGCGCCACATCCGAGTGACCACATCACGCATGGGCGCGGGGTCGAAGGCGAGGGGCATTATATCTCTTGCGATCATTCCACCCGTCGTCCGCGCTCTCGTTTGCACGGGATGGGGCCGGCAATGGCGACCAAAGGCATCGTCCCGGCGGTCGCGATGTCGACCGCGATCCTTTTTGGCCACGGACCGCATCCATGGAAGGTACACTATTTTTTGCAACGATCTGTGCAAGTCATTCTGTTGGATCGCTGCGGTTAGATCGGCCTAAAGGGGGGCATGGTGCGCGTATCAAAGCCTTCCTTCCTGCCCGATCCCTTTTTGATCTGCCTGATCGCAACGGTTGTCGGCGCATCGTTCATCCCGGTGCGCGGCGCTGCCATTCCCTGGGTCGAGGCGACAACGGATTTTGCGATTGCGTTGCTTTTTTTCCTGCACGGGGCAAAATTATCGCGCGAGGCGGTGCTGGCCGGCGCGGGCAACTGGCGGCTCCACCTTTATGTTCTGAGCTCCACCTATATTCTTTTTCCTCTGATCGGCCTGACTTTGGTCGCCTTGTTGCACGGCCATGGCAATGACTTGCTGCTCAAGGGTCTTGTTTACCTCAGTCTGTTGCCATCGACGGTCCAGTCCTCGATCGCCTTTACCGCGATTGCGGGCGGCAATGTCGCCGCGGCGGTCTGTAGCGCGTCCCTGTCCAATATTGTCGGCATTATCCTGACGCCACTTCTGGTCGGCCTGTTCATGGCGGTCGACGGCGGGGGTAGCGCTTTTTCCTGGCACTCGGTTCAGGCGATCGCGCTGCAACTGCTCGTCCCCTTTTTGGCAGGGCATCTGATGCGGCCATGGATCGGCGCGTTTATCGACCGCAACAAGCGGTTGTTGATGCCTGTTGATCGTGGGTCGATCCTGCTTGTCGTCTACACCGCGTTCAGCGCCGCCGTGGTGAGCGGCATCTGGACTGAGGTGGGCATCTTCGACCTCCTTATGCTGTTGCTGCTCAGCCTGGTGATGCTGATCGTCGTGATGGGCGCCAATCTGGGCCTTGCGCGGCTGGTGGGTCTGCCACGCGCGGACATGATCGTTTTACTGTTTTGCGGGTCGAAGAAGAGCCTTGTGTCAGGCGTGCCGATGGCTGGCGCGTTGTTCCCGGCGGCGCAGGTCGGCATCATCATCCTGCCGCTGATGATCTTTCATCAGGTGCAACTTTTCCTGTGCGCCGCGCTCGCAAGCCGGTTCGCACGTGCAGGGCGTGCGCGTCCGCTCATCCCTCGGACCGTGGCCGAAATCGAAAGCGCGTCGCAGCGGCTGGGCCTGACCATTGCCGAACCCTGTATGGCGGGCGTTACCGCTAATCTCGCCCTGCTGGACCGCCACGCCGACACCTTGTTCAAAACCGAGACACCGTGAAGTCGGCGCTAGAGATCGCTGCCGCCGTCCGGTCGGGTCAGACCAGCGCCATGGCCGTGCTGGATGATTGCCTCGCGCGATTGGATATGCACGCTGGGCCATTGGTCGCCATAACACGCATGCTGACCAGTCGCGCCCGGACAGAGGCCGCCGCCGTCGATGCCGCCATCGCGGCCGGGCGCGATCCGGGGCCGCTCGCGGGCGTGCCCTATGGTGTCAAGGATCTGTTTGACATATGCGGCCTGCCGACGACGGCGGGATCCAGCCTCTATGCCGATGCAACGCCCGCGCAAGCCGATGCGGACGCGATCAGGCGCCTGCGCATGGCAGGTGCAGTGCTGGTCGCGACGCTTAACATGGACGAGTTCGCCTATGGCTTCGCCACGATCAATGCCAGGCACGGCACGACGCGCAACCCCCATGACCTTGACCGCCTGGCCGGTGGCTCATCTGGCGGATCGGCGTCGGTGGTTGCGGCCGGACTGCTGCCATTCTCGCTAGGGTCCGACACCAACGGATCAATCCGCGTGCCCGCCAGCTTGACCGGCATCTATGGTTTGAAACCCACCCATGGCGCACTGCCAATGGGTGGGGTATTTCCCTTTGCCGATAGTTTCGACGATATCGGTCCCTTTACCCGTTCGACCGCCGACATGCAGTGTCTCTGGCAGATATTGGGCGGGGTCGACATGACGGTCAGTGATCCGATCCGGGTCGCACGGCTCGGCGGACGTTTCCGCGACAATGCCGATCCCGACCAGATCGTAGCGATCGACAGCATCGCGCCCGACGCGCCACTGATCGAACTGCCCGACATTGCTCGCGCACGCTCCGCCGCTTTTCTGATTACCGCTGCCGAAGGCGGCAGGCTGCACCGCGCATCATTGTGCCGCGACGCGATGGCGTTCGACCCGGCCACGCGGGATCGCCTGATAGCAGGCGCCCTGCTGCCCGATACGCTGTATGACGCTGCCCAGCGATTTCGCGCGGACTATAAGCGACGCATCACCGCCATCATGGAAACCTATGATGTGCTGCTGGCCCCTGCGGCGCCCTGCGTAGCGCCGTCGATCGCGGACCCGCGCATTCTGATCGACGGCGCGTTGTCGCCCGCCCGCGCGGATCTCGGCATCCACAGCCAGCCGATCAGTTTCACCGGCTTGCCATCCCTGTCCGTGCCGTTGCGCCGTCCGGGCCGGTTGCCGCTGGGGTTGCAACTGATAGGCAGGGCAGGGAGCGAGGCGACATTGTTCCGCCTGGCTGCGACACTGGAAGATAAGGGACTGACCGGCGTGACATCGCCGACGGGCGCATTTCGGGGGGACGCTTCATGACGGACGTGGTGATAAAGCCGGGGGCAGGGCGGCTGGAACGCTATTTTGGGCTGTCCGCACGCGGGACGTCGGCCCAGACCGAGATATTGGCCGGTTTCACCACCTTTCTGACCATGGCCTATATCGTGCTGGTCAATCCCGCGATCCTGGGGCAGGCAGGGATGCCCATCGCGGCGGTGGCGGCCGCGACCTGCTTCGCTGCCGCCTTTGGCTCCATCCTGATGGGACTGGTCGCCAACACGCCGCTGGCGCTGGCGCCGGGCATGGGGCTTAACGCCTATTTCAGCTTCACCGTCGTGCAGCAGATGGGCGTTCCCTGGCCAATCGCGCTGGGCTGCGTTTTCATTTCCGGCATCGCTTTCCTCCTCCTGACCCTGACCGGGGTACGGCAGATGATCGTGGCCGCCATCCCGATGCACCTTTTCGCGGCGGTCGCGGGTGGCATCGGACTGTTCATCGGCTTCATCGGCCTGAAGAATGCGGGCATCGTCGTCGCCAATCCCGCAACCTTCGTAGCGCTGGGCGACCTCAAAGCGCCTGGCGCCGCGCTTGCCCTGTTCGGCCTGCTGGTCATCGGCGTGCTCAGCGTCTGGAATGTGCGCGGCGCGATGCTGATCGGCATCGTCGCGACGACATTGGTGGGCTGGCTGTGCGGGCAGGTGGTCGTCAGCCCCGAACCTTACAGCCTCGACGCCTTGACCGGCACGGCCTTCAAACTCGACCTGTCGGGTGTGTTCGGCCTCACTGGCAGCCATGGCCTGGGCCTCCTCGAAATCCTGTTCGTCTTCCTCTT
This sequence comes from Sphingobium sp. CR2-8, assembly GCF_035818615.1. Classification (NCBI taxonomy): domain Bacteria; kingdom Pseudomonadati; phylum Pseudomonadota; class Alphaproteobacteria; order Sphingomonadales; family Sphingobiaceae; genus Sphingobium; species Sphingobium wonjuense. The sequence goes on from NZ_JAYKZY010000002.1 coordinate 150,361, forward strand.
CGTCGACCTGTTCGACAATATCGGCACGCTGGTGGCCGTCACGAAACGGGCGGGCCTGATGGACAAGGCCGGGCGCATCCCCGGCCTCAACCGCATCCTGCTGGCCGACGCCGCCGCCACGGTCGTCGGGTCGGTGGCGGGCACCAGCACCGTCACCTCCTATGTCGAAAGCGCGGCGGGCGTTCAGGCGGGCGGGCGCACCGGGCTCACGGCGGTCGTCACCGGCATCCTCTTCCTGGCCACCATGTTCGTTGCCCCCTATGCCCAGCTCGTCCCGCTGGCGGCGACCGCGCCTGCGCTCATCATCGTGGGTGGCCTGATGCTGTTGCCCCTGACGGAAGTGGAGTGGGAAGATCCCCTCTCGGCGATCCCCGCTTTCCTGACCGTGGCGATGATCCCGCTGACCTTCTCGATCGCCAATGGCCTGGCCTTCGGCATCACCGCCCACGCGATCTTGAAGCTGTTGCGCGGCACCGCGAAGAGGACCGACTGGTTCCTCTTCCTGCTCGCCGCCCTGTTCGTTGCCCGCTTCATCTGGATGGGGGCGGCTTGATGCGTGCTTTCTGCCTTGCCCTGTGCGCGTTGCTGCTGCCCGTTTCGGCGCTGGCCAAGCCACTGGACCGGACGCCGCGCACCGTGGTCATGACCGCCTTCGCGCCCGAATGGGATGCGCTGGCCCATTCCATCGCCCGGCCCAGAACACACCATATCAATGGCCTGACCATGCTGACCGGCACCATGGCGGGAAAGCCTGTGCTGTTGATGCAGAGCGGCGTCAGCATGGTCAATGCCGCGATGAACACCCAATTGGTGCTGGATCGCTTCACCGTGAAGCGGATCGTCTTTTCGGGCATTGCGGGCGGGGTCGATCCCGCCCTGTCGATCGGCGATGTCGTCGTGCCGGAGGATTGGGCGCAATATCTGGAAGTCTCGTTCGCGCGCCAGACGCCGCAGGGCTGGGTCGTACCCGAACCTGTCGACGCAGAGGCGCCGCCGCCTTTCGGCATGATGTATCCCCGTGGCGTACGGCTGGGTAATGCGACGGAAGCGCCGCGCCGCCATTATCGACAGGCCGTCGATCCGGCGCTGTTGGCGCTCGCCCGAAAAGTTGCGGTCGGCGTGACGCTGCGCCGCTGCGTCGATGGCAAGGCGGACGCGGCCCGATGTCTGGCCCATGACCCCAAATTCGTCGTCGGCGGCACAGGCGTCAGCGCCGGTGTCTATGCCGACAACGCCGAATTTCGTGACTATCTCGCCACCGCCTGGAAAGCGCGCGTGCTGGACATGGAAAGCGCGGCGGTGGTGCAGGTCGCCTATGCCAACAGCGTGCCCGCCATCGTGTTCCGCAGCCTGTCGGACCTGGCCGGGGGTGACGCGGGTGCAAACCAGATGAACACCTTCATGGCGCTGGCCTCGGTCAACAGCGCCGACGTCGTGCGCGCATTCGTCGCGGCGCTGCCGGACTAGGATGATGACGCATTCCACCATCAGCGGCACGAACGGCATGGTGACGGCGCCCCACTGGCTGGCGGCGCAAACAGGCTGCGCCGTGCTGAAGGACGGCGGCAATGCGGTGGAGGCGGCGGTCGCCGTCGCCGCAACGCTGGCGGTCGTCTATCCGCACATGACCGGAATAGGCGGCGACAGTTTCTGGCTGGTCGCGCAGCCGGATGGATCGATCGACAGCGTGCATGGCTGCGGCGGCGCGGCGGCAATGGCCGATCTGGGCCTCTACGCGGGTCATGCCGCGGTGCCGACGCGCGGCCCGCTCGCCGCCAATACGGTGGCAGGCACGTTGTCGGGCTGGGCCGCGCTGCTGGAAAGCGGCGGCGGCACCTTGCCCCTGTCCCGGCTGTTGCGTGACGCCATCCATCATGCCGACAATGGCGTAGGGGTAACGCGCGGAGGCGCGGCCATCGCGGCGGCCAAGGGGGACGAACTGCGCATCCAGCCTGGCGCCTATGCCGCGATCTTCGAACCCGATGGCGCGCCGCTGCATGAAGGCGCGACCTTGCGCCAGCCAGCCCTTGCCGCCACTTTGCGGGCGATCGCCGCCGATGGAATCGCCGATTTCTACACCGGCGCTCTCGCCGACAAGGTGGCCCAGGATCTGGCAGCGCTGGGCAGCCCGGTCGGTCGCGAAGATCTGACCGCGCATCGCGCGACCCGTCCCGTCCCGCTGACGACCCGGATCGGCGGCATGGACCTGATCAACAGCGCGCCCCCGACGCAGGGTTTCGCATCGCTCCTGATCCTGGCCCTGTTCGATCGCCTCTCCGCCGCGCAGGCAGATGGCTTCGACCATGTCCATGGCCTGGTCGAAGCCACCAAGCAGGCGTTCCTGCTGCGCGATATCCATGTCGGCGACCCTGACTTCCATGATTTCGACTATCAGGGCCTGCTGGCCGACCCGCACGCGTTGGATGCCATCGCCGCCTCGATCGATCCGGCCCGCGCCATGCCCTGGCCCCGGCCGTCGGCGCAGGGCGACACCTGCTGGTTCGCCGCAGCCGACAGGGATGGACGCATAGTCAGCGCCATCCAGTCTACCTATTTTGAATTCGGGTCGGGCCTGGTCCTGCCGCAGACCGGCATCACCTGGCAAAATCGGGGCAGCAGCTTTCGGCTGGCGGTGGATGGCTGGAATGTGCTGGCGCCCGGCCGCAAGCCCTTCCACACGCTCAACCCCGCGCTGGCCCGCTTCGACGATGGGCGGCTCATGGCCTATGGCACGATGGGCGGCGAAGGCCAGCCGCAGACCCAGGCGGCGCTGTTCACCCGCTATGCCCGGTTCGGCGTCGACCTTCAGCAGGCAATCAGCGCCCCGCGCTGGCTGTTGGGACGAACCTGGGGCGAGGACAGCACCACGCTCAAGCTGGAAGATGGGTTCGACGATGCGCTCTACGCGCAGCTCGCCGCCGCCGGTCATGATGTCGAGCGTGTCGGGCCGTTGACCGCGCTGATGGGCCATGCCGGTGCCATCGTCCGCCATGCCGACGGCCGCCTCGACGGCGCGACCGATCCGCGCAGCGACGGGCAGGTGGCGACATGGTGAGCGCTCTGCCTCCTGGCGGCGCGCGCGCCGTGGCCCGCTGCGATATGCTGGGCGTCGCGCCCTTCAGCGACATGGAAGGCGGCCTTTATCGCGGCTATCTGACCCCGGCCTATGCCGCCGCGCAGGATGCGCTGGCCCTATGGATGGCACAGGCGGGCATGGTCGTCCGCCGCGATGCCGCCGCCAACCTGATCGGTCGCTATGACGGCGGTCGGCCCGGTGCCCCCGCGCTTCTGATCGGCAGCCATCTCGACAGCGTGCGCGACGGCGGCCGCTATGACGGACCACTGGGCATCATGCTGGGTGTCGAGGCCGTGGCGGCATTGCACCAAAGCGGCAAACGCCTGCCTTTCCCGATCGAAGTCATCGCTTTTGGTGATGAGGAAGGGTCGCGCTTCCCCTCCGCCATGCTGACCAGCCGCGCTGTTGCGGGCACGCTGGTGCCCGAAGCGCTCGATATCGTCGATGCGGACGGTGTCCCGCTGTCGCAGGCGGGCGTCAGCGTGCCCGACTATCTTGCCGCCGCGCGCCCGCCCGGCACGACGCTCGCCTATCTCGAAGCGCATATCGAGCAGGGGCCGGCGCTGGAAGCGGCTGGTCTGGCCGTTGGCACCGTGACCGGTATCGCCGCGCAACTGCGCTATCAGGCCGTCGTCACGGGCATGGCGGGACATGCGGGCACCAGTGCGATGTCGCTGCGCCGCGATTCGTTGGCGGGCGCGGCCGAGATGATCCTGGCCATCGAAACGATCGCCCGCGCCGATGCTTCCGATCTGGTGGCGACCGTCGGGCGGATCGCGGGGTTGCCCGGCGCGCCTAATGTGATCGCCGGGGAGGTGCGTTTCTCCATCGACATCCGCTCAGGCGACGAAGCGCGGCGGGATCGGGCGGCGGACGCCATATTGGACGCCCTTGTCGCCATCGCCGATCGCCGTGCGCTCGATGTCGACATCCAGCGCGTCCACGATCTGCCCGCCAGTCCGTGCGATCCAGCGCTCATGGACCTCATGGACGCCGCCACCGCCGCTGCGGGTCATCCGGTCCGCCGCCTCGTATCAGGCGCGGGGCATGACGCCATGGTAATGGCCGCGCTGTGCCCGACCGCCATGATCTTCATCCGCTGCAAGGGCGGCATCAGCCATCATCCTGCCGAACATGTCGATCCTGCCGATGCCGATGCGGCGCTAAAGGTCATGCTTGGCTTCATCGACCGATTGGGAGCGACCTTTGACCCTGCTTGACCCCCTGCTCTTTGGCGAAGTCGACCCACCGCAGCGGTTGCTGATGGGCCCGGGGCCGGTCAATGCCCACCCCCGCGTACTGCGCGCCATGTCGGCCGACCTGCTGGGTCAGTTCGATCCCGAAATGACGGGCTATATGAATCAGGTCATGGCACTTTACCGCCCGATCTTCGGCACGCACAACCCATGGACGATGCTGATCGACGGCACCGCGCGCGCAGGCATAGAGGCCGCGCTGGTATCGCTGGTCGCACCGGGCGACACTGTGCTGGTCATCAATTTCGGTCGTTTTGGCCTGCTGCTGCGCGAAATCCTGGCCCGCATCGGCGCCGTCATCGCAACGGTCGATGCGCCCTGGGGCGAAGTGGTGCCGATGGAGGCGATTGCCGCCGCCATCGCACGCACCGCCCCTAAAGTCGTCGCCTGCGTCCATGGGGACACATCGACCACCATGGCCCAGCCGCTCGACGGTTTGGGAGGGCTGTGTCGCGCGGCGGGCGCCTTATGCTATGTCGACGCCACCGCGACCATCGGTGGCATGGAGATCGCGGCGGACCGTTGGGGCGTCGACATCGTCACCGGCGGTTTGCAGAAATGCCTGGGCGGACCGTCCGGCTCGGCGCCGATCACCATTTCGGACCGGGCAGCCGACCATATCTTTGCCCGTCGCCATGTCGAGGCGGGCATTCGCAGCGCAGACAGCGTCGACGGGGCAGGGCCGCGCATCGGCTCCAACTATTTCGACCTCGCCATGATCATGGACTATTGGTCGGACAAGCGCCTGAACCATCATACCGAAGCGACATCGATGCTCTACGCCGCACGGGAATGTGCGCGGGTGATGCTGGGGGAGGGCGCGCAGGCCTGTTATGCCCGCCATGCCGCGGCGGGCCGGGCGATGAGCGCGGGCCTGCGCGCCATGGGCCTCACGCTCTTTGGCGACGACGCCCATCGCATGACCAACGTGACCGGCGTGTTCATCCCCGACGGGGTCGACAATGACCGGGTCCGCACCGCCATGCGCAATCATTTCGAGATCGAGATCGGCACCGCCTTTGGCCCGCTTCAAGGGCGCATCTGGCGCATTGGCGCGATGGGCTATAATGCGATGAAGCATAAGGTGCTGATCACGTTGGGCGCTTTGGAGGCCTGTCTGATGCAGGAAGGCTTCACCCTGCCCCCGGCGCGGCGGTGCGCGCGGCGCTGGAGGCGTGGGACGCATGATCCTGCCCCGCGACCTTATCGGCTATGGGCCGAACCCGCCCGATCCGCGTTGGCCCGGCGGTGCGCGTATAGCTGTCCAGTTCGTTGTCAATTATGAGGAGGGCGCCGAAAACAACGTCCTCAACGGCGACAAAAGCTCTGAAGCCTTTCTGTCCGAAATGGTTGGCGCCACCAGCCACCCGGCGCGCGCCATGGCGATGGAAAGCCTCTATGAATATGGCAGTCGCGCGGGCTTCTGGCGGCTGCACCGCCTGTTTGCCGAACGCGGGCTACCGGTGACGGTGTTTGGCGTCGCGAGGGCAATGGCGATGAATCCGGCAGCGGTCGACGCGATGCTGGCGGCCGATTGGGAAATCGCCAGTCACGGCCTGAAATGGATCGACTATCAATATGTGCCGGAGGATGTGGAGCGCGCCCATATCGCGGAGGCGATCGCCCTTCACCAGAGCCTTACCGGCACGCGCCCGCTCGGCTGGTATCAGGGCCGCACCTCGCCCAACACCGCTCGGCTTGTGGCGCAGGACGGCGGCTTTCTCTACAATGCCGACAGCTATGCCGACGACCTGCCTTACTGGGATCATCTGCACGGCCGACCGCAACTTGTCGTGCCCTACACGCTCGACGCCAACGACATGAAGTTCGCCGCGCTCAACGGCTTTACCGAGGGCGATCAGTTTTTCCGCTATCTGCGCGACACGTTCGACCAGTTGCGCCGCGAGGGCGGCCGGATGATGTCGATCGGCCTGCACGGCCGCATCGCCGGTCGACCGGCCCGCGCTGCCGCGCTCGCCCGCTTCCTCGACCATGTCATCGCTTGTGGAGACGCATGGGTCGCCCGCCGCATCGACATTGCCCGCCACTGGATGGAGGTCCACCCCGCATGACCATAGACGATCCGATTTTGCTCGCCGAAATCACCGCCGCTTTCGCCGAATATGAGCGCGCGCTGATGGCGGACGACGTGCCCGCCATGGACGCGCTGTTCCACGACGCACCCACCACCAATCGCTATGGCGTGGGCGAAGTGCTGTACGGCATCGAGGAGATTCGCGCCTTTCGCAAAGGCCGCGGCGGATCGCCCCAGCGCACATTGGGGAAGGTCGCGATCACCGTCTATGGCGACAACTTCGCCACCGCCGATGCCGAGTTCTTTCGCGAAAACAGCGACCGGCGCGGCCGCCAGACGCAAAGCTGGGTCAAGTTCGCCGACGGCCCCTTTGGTGGCTGGAAAGTCGTATCGGCGCATGTCAGCCTGGAGGGGAACACGCATTGAGTGCGCTGTTTGAACATAGTCCCTGGGTGGAGGCGCGCGCCGACGCGCTGCCCTCGTCGGGTGATCGCCATGCCGATCTGATGGCGGTGCTTCATGACGCGACGCCGGACGAGCAATTGGCGCTGATCCGCGCGCATCCCGAACTAGCGGGCAAGGCGGCGATTGACAGGACGCTGACTGCCGCTTCGGCCGCCGAACAGGCGTCGGCTGGCCTCGATCGCCTGACCCCGCCGGAATATGAACGCTTCCACGCCCTCAACGCTGCCTATCGTGCGCGCTTCGACTTTCCCTTCATCATCTGCGTGCGGTTGACCGACAAGGCGGGTATATTGGCCGCCATGGAACAACGCCTGGGCCATAGTCGCGACGAGGAAGTCGCAACCGCCCTGGCCCAGATCGGCGAGATCGTCCGGCTTAGGCTGGAGGACGCCGCATGATTGCCCCCATCGGCCTGCCCGCGCTGGAGGCGGAACTTGCCCGGCAACTCGTCCTGATCGGCCATGGCGGCACCGACTGGACCCGGCCGCGCGTCCATCCCCAAGGGCATGTTTATGACGTGGTCATTGTTGGCGGCGGGCAAAGCGGCCTAGCCGCTGCCTTTGGCCTCATGCGCGAACGGGTGTCCAACATCCTCGTCATAGATGAAAATCCCGCCGGGCTGGAAGGGCCGTGGGATACCTATGCGCGGATGATAACGCTGCGCACGCCCAAGGAACTCAACCCCATCGATTTCGGCATTCCCGCTTTGGCCTATCGCGCCTGGTGGGAGGCGCAGCATGGCGCAGCGGGCTGGGACGCGGTTGGCAAGATCGCGCGCGGCGACTGGATGGCCTATCTGCGCTGGTATCGTCGCGTTCTGGGTATCCCGGTGCGCAACGACACGCGGCTGAAACGCATCGAGCCAATGGGCGATGGCCTCCATCGCCTGCATCTCGACGGCCAGCCGTCGTTGCTGGCGCGCAAGGTGGTGCTGGCCACCGGCATCCAGGGCGGAGGCGAATGGCATATCCCGGCCATGATCCGCGATGCGTTGCCGCGCAGCCTATACGCCCATACCAGCGAACCGATCGACTTTGCCGCACTGACAGGCAAGCGGATCGGCATATTGGGTGGCGGGGCGTCGGCGTTCGACAATGCAAATGCGGCATTGTCCCTGGGCGTGGCCGCGACCCATGTCTTTATCCGCCGCCCGGTGTTGCCGCGCATCAACCCGATCCGCTTCATGGAGCGGGTGGGCTTTACCGGCCGCTATCCAGCGCTGGACGATGCGGAAAAATATGCGGTGATGGCGTCCTTCCTGGGCCATAATCAGCCGCCGACCAACGACACATTCGATCGCGCAGCCGCCTGGCCGGGTTTCTCGCTGCATCTGGGCGCGCCCTGGCTGGGGGTCGAGCAAGCCGATGGCGCCGTGCGCGTCACGACACCGCAGGGGGAGCATGCATTGGATTTCCTTGTCCTGTCCACCGGGCTGGTCAGCGACCCTGGCCTGCGCCCCGAACTGAGCCTGGTCGCCAACGGCATCGCTCGCTGGGCCGATCGATTCACGCCTTCGCAGGGCGACGCCAACGCGCTGATCGACGCGCATCCCTATCTGGGGGATGGTTTTGAACTGCTGCCCCGTACCGACGATGACGCGATGATGCTGCACGGCCTGTTCGCCTTCAACTATTCCGCGCTCATCAGCCTGGGCCTGTCGGCTTCCGCCCTGTCGGGCCTGCGCACCGCGCTGCCACGACTGGTGAAGGCTCTGACCGACCAGCTTTTCCTGGACGATCGCGGCGCACTGGTCGCCGACCTGCTGGCCTATGACGAGGCGGAATTTGTCGGGCAATGGCCACGACCCACGGAGGCGGCGGCATGAAGGCGGGCCTTTCCACTCATGTCCTCGACACCAGCCATGGTTGTCCTGCCGCCGGGGTCGCGCTGCGCCTGATCGACGGCGAAGGGACCCTGTTATTCGCCGCCGTCACAAATCTGGACGGCCGCTGTCCCGGCCTGCCGGCGGTGCCGCCGGGGCGCTATCGGCTGGAATTTTCGGTCGCCGCCTATTTTGCCGGACGCGGCGTGGCCCTTGCCGACCCACCCTTCCTCGATACCGTGGTGCTGGACTTCGGCATCGCCGATCAGGGCCATTATCATGTCCCCTTGCTCGTCTCGCCCTATGGCTATTCGACGTACCGGGGGAGTTGAGGTGAGCGTGCGTTTTCTGTTGAATGGCGAGACGGTCGAGATCGCCGATGTCGATCCTACCGCCACGCTCCTTGATCATCTGCGCTACACGATGCGCCGCACCGGCACCAAGGAGGGCTGTGCGGAGGGTGATTGCGGCGCCTGCACTGTGCTGCTGGGCGAACTGGATGGCGACGCGATGGCCTGGCGCGCGGTCAATGCCTGCATCCTGTTCCTGCCTATGCTGCATGGTCGGGCGCTGCTGACGGTCGAAAGCCTTGCCCCTGCGGGCGCACTCAACCCGCTTCAGGCTTGCATGGCCGCCAATGGCAGCTCGCAATGCGGCTTCTGCACCCCGGGCTTCGTCATGTCTCTTTATGGTCGATGCGTCGGCGCCAGCGGCCATGACCTGCCGGTGGCCGATGTGCTGGCAGGCAATCTGTGCCGGTGCACCGGCTATGGTCCGATCCTGGCGGCTGGCGAGGCGGTCGGCACGCTGCCGCGCGACGATAGGGCGACCGTGGCCGCGCTCAAGGCGTTGTCGGACGGGCCCGGCACGTCTGGCCAGCATAGCGAACGCCGCTGGTTCGCGCCGCGCAGCTGTGCCGCGTTGGCCGACCTACTCACCGAACATCCCGATGCGCGCATGGTCGCGGGCGCGACCGATGTCGGCTTGTGGGTGACGAAGGGGTTGCGCAGCATCGATACGCTGATCTTCCTGGGCGACATCGCTGAATTGCAGGGGATGGAGGAAAGTCCGGAGGGCGTTCAGCTGGGCGCGGGCGTGCGCTATGCCGATGCCCATGGCGCCTTTGCGCGCCTTCACCCCGATTTAGGCGAACTCATCCGGCGGATCGGCGGCTTGCAGGTCCGCAATGCCGGAACGGTCGGCGGCAATATCGCCAATGGCTCGCCGATCGGCGACGGGCCGCCCGCCTTCATCGCCCTGGGTGCGCAACTGACATTGCGCAGCAAGGACGGACGCCGGATCATGCCGCTGGAGGACTATTTTCTCGACTATGGCCAGCAGGACCGTCGTCCTTTCGAATTTGTCGAAAGCCTCTGGATTCCCCGCCCCGGCCAGGATGCCGTCATCCATATCGCCAAATTGTCGCGCCGCTTCGACAGTGACATTTCTGCGGTATGCGGCGCGTTCCATCTGACCGTGCGGGATGGGATCATCGCCGCCGCGCGCATCGCCTTTGGCGGCATGGCTGCCACGCCGCGCCGCGCACCGCTGTGCGAAGCCGCGCTGGTCGGCCAGCCGTTCACGCTGGCCACGATGAACCAGGCCGCCACCGCCCTGCGCACCGACTATACCCCGCTGTCCGATGTGCGTGGCTCCGCTGCCTATCGGCTCGACGTCGCCGCCAATCTGCTGCCGCGCCTGTGGCATCAGGCGCAGGGTCAGGCCGTGTCGGTGCTCGACCTGGATGCCGTCCATGGCTGATCGCGACGCCGCCTGGGGTGTGTTGCCCAAACCGTCGCACCCGCATGATAGTGCGCATCTGCACGTTACCGGCGCGGCCCGCTACGCCGATGACGCGCCGGAACCGGCCGACATGCTCCATCTCGCCTTTGGCCAGAGCATCCATGCGCATGCCCGTATCGTGGCCATGGACCTGTCCGCCGTGCGTGCGGCCGAGGGGGTGGTCCATGTCTTCACCGCCGCCGATATAGTCGGCGCCAATGACGTCAGCCCGGTGGCGGGCGACGACCGTCTGCTGGCCGATGGCGAAGTGATCTGCGTCGGACAGGCCATCTTCCTGGTCGCCGCCACCAGCCAGCGCGCCGCGCGCCGGGCCGCACGCCTTGGCAAGATCGAATATGAACCGTTGCCTGCCTGCCTGACGATAGAGGCGGCGCAACTGTCCAACTCGTTGATCGAACCGACCCAGCGCATGGCGCGCGGCGATGCGGATGCCGCGCTGGCGACCGCGCCCCATCGCCTGACCGGCGGCTTCGACATGGGTGGGCAGGATCATTTCTACCTGGAGGGTCAGGTGGCGGTCGCGACTCCTGGCGAGGACGGCCAGATTCATCTGCTCAGCTCCACCCAGCATCCCAGCGAAGTCCAGCATCTGGTCGCCCATATGCTCCACCGCAGTTCCGCCGACGTGACGGTGGAGGTGCGGCGCATGGGCGGCGCCTTTGGCGGTAAGGAGACGCAGGCCGCCCTGTTCGCCGCCGCCGCCGCATTGGTCGCGGACAGGACCGGTCGCCCCGCCAAGTTCCGCTGCGACCGGGACGACGACATGGTGATGACTGGCAAGCGCCATGCTTTCCGTATTGGCTATGATGTCGGCTTCGATGCTTCGGGCCATGTGCTGGCGCTGCGCCTGCGCCTGGCCTCGCGCTGTGGCGCCACGGTCGATCTGTCCCCTGCGATCAACGACCGGGCGATGTTCCATGCCGACAATTGCTACTGGCTGCCCGACGTCGAAATCCTGTCGGAGCGGCTGAGGACCAACACCGTTTCCGACACGGCCTTTCGCGGCTTTGGCGGGCCACAGGGGATGCTGGCGATCGAGCGGGTGATGGACGATGTCGCCGCGCATCTGGGCCATGATCCACTCGCCGTCCGCTGCACCAATCTCTACGGACCCGGTCGCGATGTCGCGCCCTATGGCATGACCATTGCCGACAATATCGCGCCGCAACTCATCGCCCGCCTGCGCGCCGACGCCCGCTACGACGCCCGCAGCGACGCGATTGCCGCCTTCAACGCCACAAGCCCGATCATTAAGAAGGGGATAGCCCTGACCCCGGTCAAGTTCGGGATCAGCTTCACCACCACCCATTTGAATCAGGCTGGCGCGCTGGTGCTGGTCTATGCCGACGGATCGATCCAGATCAATCATGGCGGCACGGAAATGGGGCAGGGCCTCTATATCAAGGTGGCGCAGGTCGTCGCCGACGTCTTCGCCGTTCCGATCGACCAGGTACGGATCACCGCCACCCGCACCGACAAGGTGCCCAATACATCGGCCACTGCCGCCTCGTCCGGCGCGGACCTCAACGGCATGGCCGCCTATAATGCCGCAATGACGATCCGCGACCGGCTCACCGGCTTCCTCGCCCGCACCTTCGACTGTGCCGACAGCGCCGTTCGCTTCACGCCCGAAGGCGTGATGGCCGGGACGCAGCGCCTAAGCTTCGCCCAGCTTTGTCGCAAGGCGCATATCGGCCGCATATCGCTCGCCGCCACCGGCTATTATGCCACGCCCGGCATCGCCTATGATCGCGCTGCGCATCAGGGCCGCCCCTTCTATTATTTCGCCTACGGCGCCGCGGTGGCGGAAGTTGCGATCGACACGCTGACCGGCGAGCATAAGGTGCTGGCCGTCGACATCCTCCACGATGTCGGGCGATCGCTCAACCCGGTGATCGACATCGGCCAGATCGAGGGCGGCTTCATCCAGGGGCAGGGATGGCTCACGACCGAGGAGCTGATCTTCGACGATCAGGGCCGATTGCTCACCCATTCGCCCGCGACCTACAAAATCCCCACCGCGTCCGACCGGCCGACCCATTTGACGATCAACCTGTGGGACGGGGAAAATGTCGAACCGACCATCAATCGCTCGAAGGCCGTCGGCGAACCCCCGTTCATGCTCGCCATCTCGGTCTTTTCCGCTCTGACCCGCGCGGTGGCCGCCGTCGCACCGGATATACGCGCGCTGCCGCGCCTCGACGCGCCGGCCACACCCGAACGCATCCTGCGCGCCGTGACGGAGCATCGCATCCGATGAGCGAATGGCTGGACTGGCTGCGCGCAACCGTCGGCAAAAAATCGGGCGCGCTGGTCAGCATCGTGGCGAGCGAAGGCTCCGCGCCGCGCGGGGCGGGGACGCGGATGCTCGTCACGGACGACGCGCTCTATGGCACGATCGGCGGCGGCCAGCTCGAATATCGCGCGGTCGAGCAGGCGCGTGCCATCTTGGCCCACCCGCCGGGGCATTGGCGGGTGCAGGATTATCCGCTGGGGCCGCTGCTGGGCCAATGCTGCGGCGGGCGCGTGCGGCTGCTTATCGAACATCTCGATCCTGCAACCATGGACTGGCTGGCCGATGCCGCAGACGAACGCATCCTGGTCTCGACGTTCATGCCCGACAGGGTGGAACGCTATGTCAACGATCATGCCCTGCCATCCAGCCTGTCGGCACGCGGCGACCGCCCCCGCGCAGGCGACAGCCTGGCGGAGATTATCGGCCAGCATTGTCGGCCGGTCTATCTGTTCGGCGCTGGCCATGTGGGACAGGCGATCGCCCGCCACGCCGTCAATCTGCCACTTCGCCTCTCCTGGTTCGATACCCGTCCGGTGTTCGAAACGATCGAAGGAGTCGCCGTGGTGCCCGAATTGGCGATCGAACACTGTGTTGCGGATGCGCCGGAAGACGCCGCCATCCTTATCCTGACCCACGACCATGGACTGGACTATCGCCTGACCCTTGCTGCTCTCGTCCGCTCGCCTTGCGCCTTTATCGGCCTTATCGGCTCCGCGACCAAGGGTGCCCGTTTCCATGCGCGGCTGGCGAAAGACGGTGTCGACGCGCAGACGCGCGGCCGTCTGACATCGCCGATCGGCGTACCAGGCGTCATGGGCAAGGAGCCTGATGTCATCGCCATCGCCGTTCTGGCCCAACTGCTCCAATTGAGGGCGTCATGACGGCGGAAGCTAGGACTCTGCGGGGCTTTCGCGGCGAACTCCTGTCGGTATCGCGCGACCCGCGACTGCATCCCGACGCGGTTCGCCACGAACCGGACGGCTTGCTGGTGGTGGAGGATGGCATCGTCATCGCGCGGGGCGATCATGCGCAACTGGCTCCCCGCTATCCGGGGCTGGGGATCCACCCGTTGCCCGGCCTCATCGTCCCAGGCTTCATTGACGCCCATGTCCATTATGCGCAGATGGATCATATCGCCTCGCACGGCGCACAATTGCTCGACTGGCTCGATCGCCATATTTTCCCGGCCGAAAAGGCCTTTGCCGACCGCGCCCATGCGGATCGCACCGCGACGCTTTTCCTGGACGAGTTGCTGCGCAACGGTACGACCAGCGCACTGGTCTTTCCCACCGTCCATGCCCTTTCGGTCGATGCCCTTTTCGACGCGGCGCTGGACCGGAACATGCGCATAGTGTCGGGCAAGATCCTGATGGACCTGGGACCCGATGGGCTGGCCGATACGGTCGATAGCGGCCGGGACGACAGCGACGCGCTGATCCGGCGGTGGCGCGGGCGCGGACGCCTTGGTTATGCGATCACGCCACGCTTCGCCCTGACCTCCTCGGACGCGCAATTGCAGGTGGCGGGCGCCCTGCTGGCCGACCATCCCGACACGCTGTTGCACACCCATCTGGCCGAAAATGTCGACGAATGCGCTGCGGTGGCCGATCGCTTTGCGACGGCGCAGGATTATCTGGACGTCTATGACGGCTTCGGTCTGGTCGGCGACCGATCGGTCTTCGCCCATGGCGTCCATCTGTCCGACCGCGCCTGCACCCGCCTGGCGCACAGCGGCGCGGGGATCGCCGTCTGCCCCAGTTCCAACCTGTTCCTGGGGTCGGGCTTCTTCGACTTCGGGCAGGCGGACGCCCATGGCGTGCGCGTGGGTCTTGGCACCGACATTGGCGCCGGCACCTCCTTCTCGCTGCTTCATACCGCCGGTTTGGCCTATCAGGCTGCGCTATCGCGCCATTATCCGCTCGATCCCTTCCGCGCGCTCTATCTGGCGACGGCGGGCAGCGCCGCTCTGCTGCGGATCGACGATCGGGTCGGCGGCCTGGAGCCGGGGCAGGAGGCTGACTTCGTCGTGCTGGATGGCAACGCCACGCCATTGCTGGCGCGCCGCACGGCAAAAGCCACGCTTGCAGAACGCCTGTTCGCGCTGCAAATCCTGGGCGACGACCGCGTCGTCGCCCGGACTTATATCATGGGCCAATGTGCCTGGGACCGAAGAGGCATATTATCATGACCGATCTCGACAGTTTCATCATCGGGCTGCCCAAGGCCGAACTCCATCTCCATATCGAGGGCAGTCTGGAGCCGGAACTCATGTTCGCTCTCGCCCGGCGTAACGGTGTCGCCATTCCCTATGCCAGTGTGGAGGACGTCCGTGCCGCCTATGCCTTCGGCAATCTTCAGGACTTT
Organism: Sphingobium sp. CR2-8; assembly: GCF_035818615.1. Taxonomy (NCBI): domain Bacteria; kingdom Pseudomonadati; phylum Pseudomonadota; class Alphaproteobacteria; order Sphingomonadales; family Sphingobiaceae; genus Sphingobium; species Sphingobium wonjuense. The sequence continues at coordinate 165,478 of NZ_JAYKZY010000002.1, forward strand.
CTCGACATCTATTATGCCGGAGCGGACGTGCTGCGGACACGGCAGGACTTCCACGATCTCGCCGCCGCCTATTTTGAACGCGCCGCGGCGGACGGCGTCGTCCATGCCGAACTCATGTTCGACCCGCAGACGCATACCGATCGCGGCATCCCCTTCGGCACGGTCATTGAAGGGCTGCTGTCCGCCATGGATGATGCGCAAACCCGCCACGGCATCAGCAGCGTGCTCATATTGTCCTTCCTGCGCCATTTAAGCGAAGAGGCAGCGTTCGAGACGCTGGCCGCCGCGCAACCTTGGCTGGACCGTATCGCCGCCGTCGGTCTCGACTCTTCCGAAAACGGCCATCCACCGGAAAAATTCGCGCGTGTTTTCGCTGCCGCCGCCGCAAAGGGCCTGCGCCTGACCGCGCATGCCGGTGAAGAAGGCCCGCCCGCCTATGTCTATCAGGCGCTCGATCTGCTCCATGTCGACCGGATCGACCATGGCAACCGCGCGCTGGAAGATGATGCTCTGGTCGATCGGCTGGTGCGAGAGGAAATGACGCTTACCGTCTGCCCGCTCTCCAACCTCAAACTCTGCGTGGTCCATGATATGGCGGATCACCCGCTCGACCGGATGCTGGCATTGGGCTTGCGCGCCACGATCAATTCGGACGATCCGGCCTATTTCGGCGGCTATATCGTCGACAATTATCGTGCGGCGGCAACAGCGCGCGGCCTCACCCGCGCGCAACTGGGCCAGCTTGCCCGCAACAGCATTGCAGGTGCGTTCCTCCCAGCCGACAGGATCGCCGCCCAACTTGAACGTCTGGATGCCTATCTATGAGGCTGCTTGCTGCTCTGCTTGCGCTGCTCATGACCATCGGCGTCGCCCATGCCGATACGCCCCGGCGCAAGGTCATCATTGATGACGAGGGCTTTGCGCTGATGCACCTCATGCTGCTAGAGGCGCCCGACGTCGATGTGCTGGGCATCACCACGGTATCGGGCAACGTCTGGGCAAATCGTGCGACCGCCATGGCCCTGCGCGGGCTGGAAATCGCCCACCGCACCGACGTGCCGGTCGTCAAGGGCGCGACATATCCGCTGCTCAACACGGAAGTCATGACCGACCGCTGGGAAGCTCTCTATGGCAAGCTGACATGGAAAGGCGCCTGGATGAAGCAATGGGTCGAACCGACCCAGCAAACCACCCCGCCCTATTTTGGTCCCGATGATCCGGTGGACCTGCCTGAAGGTAATCCAACGACCAAAGCGCGCGACGAGATCGCCGCCAATTTTCTGATCCGCATGGTTCGCCAACATCCCGGCGAAGTGACGATCATCGCCGCTGGACCGCTCACCAACCTCGCGCTTGCCCAGCGTCTCGACCCTGCCTTCGCCAGCCTGGCAAAGGCGCTTGTCTATATGGGTGGCTCTCTCAATCCCCGGCAAAGGTTGGACAATCGCGCCGCCGCGGACTTTGCCCGCGAATTCGTCAACACGCCCCGCCGCGAATTCAACATCCGCTTCGACCCCGAAGCCGCCAGCATCGTTGCCCGCAGCCCGTGGAAAGCGATCACTGTCGTCCCCGTCGATCCTTCGACCGGCACGCAGCGCAGCCGCGCGCTGCTGGATCATATGGCAAAATCAGCCAGCCCCGACCTCGGCCGCTTCATCAGTGCTTTGGAACCCGGCTTCCCTCTTTGGGACGAGATCGCAGCGGGCGTCTGGCTCGATCCGACGCTCGTGACCGATCAGCAAGCCCTCTATGTCGATTATAACAGCCAGTTCGGCCCGGGCTATGGCGACATGCTCTCTTGGTTTGCGCCTTATCGCCCCGGCCTTGGCGAGCAAGCTGCCACCGTCATCCGCACGATCGACGCTCCTCGACTGGAAGCGCTGATGGTTCGCCTGATGGCTAATAGTCGGCCAAAATGAGGCCGACTTCGACGTTAGGATAAGCGCCATAGGCGTTAGCCAAGGGCTACATGCACAACGGCATTCATCTCGTCAGCGCCGAAGGGTGGATGCCATTTCCGTTAGGATGTCCCGCCATGACGGCGCGATCAGTTAGACGTCCCCGTCGCCCAGCCAATGTTCGGTTTGCGGCGGAAGATATGCCGCCATGCGATCCAGCAATCTGTTCGGGTCATCATCGATCAGCAGCATCTCGCGGTGGCGCGGCTGGAGGAAACCCTCCGCCACCACCGAGTCGATGAAGGTCGACATCGGCGTGTAGAAACCGTTGACGTTGAGCAGCCCACACGGCTTTTCATGATAGCCAAGCTGCGACCAGCACCAGGCTTCGAATATCTCCTCCAGCGTCCCGATGCCGCCGGGCAGGCACAGGAAGCCATCGGCGAACTTCGCCATCATCGCCTTGCGTTCATGCATGGTCTTGACGACATGAAGTTGCGTAATGCCCGGATGGTCATGTTCGCGCGCGCGCAGCGCTTCGGGGATCACGCCGATTACTTCACCACCCGCCGCGCAGACGGCATCGGCGATCACGCCCATCAGCCCGACAGTCCCGCCGCCATAGACCAGGCCAATGCTCCTTTCCGCCAGGAGAGCGCCCACGCGCTCGGCAGACTGCCGATAGACAGGGGAGTTGCCGGGCGAGGAACCCAGATAGACGCACACCCGCATTTCAGGCCAGTCGCTCGGGCACGGACAGCGCCTCTTCAACGATCCTGTTCTTGGCCCCTACAGCTTCCCAAGGGAAAACGAACCAGCGCTTATCCTCGTCCCGGTCGATCATCTCCGCCCAATAATCCACCATCACACGCGATCGGCTGTTGGTGATGATGACGGCAAACCGCAGATTGTCGCCATTGCAGCCATTGTCCGCCAGCAACCGTCGCACATAGTCGATCGTGCCGCCGCTATCGTTGATGTCATCGATGAACAACAGGCGCTGACCCGCCGCGCTCTTGGCCGCGACCTTGGCCAGCAATTCGTCGGCAAAGCCGGGCACCTTGGAACTATGGTCGATCGAGAGCATGGGCAATTCGGTCTGATGCGAGATATAGACCGCAGGGACCAGCCCGCCGCGCCCGATGCCGATGATGAAATCGGGCTTCCACTGACCCTGCACGATCTGTCGCGCCAACATCTGGACGTCGGCGACGAAGGCATCGTTGGAGATATAATGCAACGCAGGCTCGGCAGTGTGGCTCATGGCAGAAGGTCCGTTGAAGGTCGGGGAAGACCGTTCGTTATCGGGTCTTCACCCATTGGGCAATCGGCTGCCGCGCAGTTATGCCACCGCCGGGCCGTCGATCGATATCGGATAGCTCAGCTGCGGAAAGCCGTTTTCGATTTCCTGCAATACGATCCCCGCGGCGTAGGATGGGGTGCGCGCAGATGCGGTGCAGAGCGCTAGCGTCATCGGCCGCAATATCGGGTCGGAAATCTTGGTGAAAGACAGGATACCGCGGCGTACCTCTGTAATGACGTCAAGCGAAGTCAGCACGCCGATGCCCACCCCCTGGGTGACGAGCGAGGTGATCATCTGGATGTTGTCGGACGATACGGCCCGGTCGATTACCACGCCTGTCGTCCCCTCCAGCACGGCGATCTGCTCATAGACCGCCAGCGGTTCGGCTGGCACGATCAGCCTGGACCCCACGCAGCTGGAAAAGCGTGCCTCCCTCTTGGCACCCAGAGGATGCCCGGTCGGCGTGACGAAACCCAGCACCACCTCCACAAAGGATCGAACCGCAAGGTCGCGGACCGTCTGCGGCTCGAAGAATATACCAAAATCCACCTCGCCGCGCACGGTCGCCAGCCGCGCGGCATCATTTTCCAGCACCCGCACCCCGATGGTGATGCCGGGATATTTGCTCTGGAGCGCCTGGATCGCTGCCGGGACATAGCCTTTGGCCAGCGCGTCGATGACGGCAATATCGACATGGCCCCGCTTCAAGCCACGCAGGTCTTCTATTTGCGCGCGCACATCGGCCATGTTCTTCTGCCATTTGCTTCCGGCGGCCATCATGATTTCACCCGCCGCCGTCAGGCGAAGGCCGGTCGGCAACCGCTCGAATAGCGGCATCCCCAGATTGGCTTCGACGTTTAAAATCTGCCGATCGATCGCAGACGCCGACACGTTCAGTTCGTCGGCCGCGCGACGGATCGATCCCAATCGACCTACTGCGATGAAATAGCGCAAGAAACGTGAAAGTGCCGGCATACCCACCCTATTTTTTGCAACGCTGCGTCGAATTCATTGCATTTGATCGCACCACGTCAAGTCCCTAGTTGCAATGCATATAACACCGCCTGCCGGCGATTGGTGGGATCGGAACCGTGCGTGGTGCAGCGCACCCTTGCAAATTATGCGGCGTCTGGGTCGCGTCTGGCTTTGACAAATCTGTCGTCAAGAATGGATGGCGCTGAAATTTCTCAATGAAATGCGGCCGCCGAACAAAAGAGGAGAGGAACAGGGGGCATTAACCAGCAGGGCGATGAACTCACGCCGCCCTGTTTCGATCGGGGGTATCTTATTCATGGCGAACATTGACCGCTTGCATGGACTGCACGACTTGGCGTCGCATCAGGCCCGCCGCACCCGACCTTTCAATATGATGGCAGCGGCACTGCTGGCGTGCACGGCTCTATCCACACCGGTCTGGGCGCAGGATGGCGCCCCTGTCGACGCGCCTGATCAAGGTGCCGAAATCGTCGTGACCGGTGCGCTCGAAGCGCTGCCGCTCAAGGATGTCGGCTCCATCTTCGGCTTCAACAAGACGCTGCTGGAAACCCCGCGCTCGGCCTCGACTATCAGTAGCGAGCAGATCGAACGCTTTGGCATCACCAATATCTACGATCTCGTCGCCCAGTCGCCCGGCACCTTCACCAACAGCTTCTTTGGCGTGGGCGGCGCGCTCGACATTCGCGGCACGCCCGGCGAAGTCTATTTCCGCGGCGTCCGCCGCCTCGACAATCCGGGCAACTATCCCACCCCCATCGGCGCGTCGGAACGGATCGATATCGTGCGCGGCCCCTCCTCGCCGATCTACGGCCCGTCCAAGACGGGCGGCTACATGAATTTCGTGCCCAAATCGGCCCGCGTCGCAGGCGGCGCTTTGATGAGCGGGCCTGAAGGCGAAATCAGCTACACCCGCGGCAGTTGGGACTATAATGTCCTCAAGGCCCAGGTCCGCGGCCCGGGCAAGATCGGCACTGCGGAATTTGGCTACAGCCTCTATGCCGAAATAGAGGATTCGGGCAGCTATTACGACAATATGTCGACCAAGCAGACGATCCTGCAAGCCGCGTTCGACAGCCAGATAACCGATACGCTGCGCATCGAATTCGGCGGCATGTACCATAATTTCAAGGGGCAGCAGAATGGCGGCTGGAACCGCCTCACCCAGGATCTGGTCGACGACAACACCTACATCACCGGCGCGGCCAAACCTCTCGACACCGATGGCGATGGCCAGTTGTCGCAGGCAGAACTGACCGGCAGGGGCCTCAATCCGTTCGGCGGCTTCGCCTGCGGCGGCGGCGTATTTGCCGCATCCATCACCGACGCATGTTATTCCAGCGCCGCGCCGCTGGCACTGGCCGATGTGGGCACGGCCAAGCTGAGCCGCAGGAAGGTGTTGACCGGCAAGAATGATCGTCTCGATAACATCGCCAAGACCGGCTATTTCGACATCATCTACAATGCCGAGAGTGGGCTGGAGATCAAGAACCAGTTCTTCTACGACGGCATCGACAATATCAACGAAAATAGCTATGGCTTCTCGCAATTCCACAAGTCATGGGTGATCGAGGACAAGATCGTCCTGTCGAAGACCTTCGAGAATTCGGCAGGCAAATTCTCGGTGCAGGCATCGCCGTCGATCCGCTATACGAAGTTCGATCATGGTGACGATTTCAACTTCGAATATTTCCATCGCGTCGACCTGACCAAGGGCTATACGCCCCTGTCCGACCGCCTGCTTTCGACCGAATGCGACTGCCTCTACACCAACAATCTCAAGGGTCATTATACCGACTATGGCATGGCGGGCCTGGTCGACCTGGACTTCGACTTCGGCCTCGACCTCATCGGTGGCCTGCGCTACGACAAGATCGACGTTGAATCGACCAATCTGCTGACCAAACTGCAAACGACCGCAGGCGTGACGCCGACCGGATCGGGGAGCAAGGGCGGCTGGTCGTGGAACGGCAGCGCGTCCTACAAGCTGCCCTTCGGCATCGTTCCCTATGTGACGGCCGCGCGCCAGACGACGGTGATCGCGGGCCAGGGATCCGAAATCGACCCGGCCACCGCGATCGCGGGCACCTTCATCACCGCGTCGAAACTCTATGAGGCGGGCGTGAAGGGCAGCTTCCTCAACAACATGCTCTATACCGCCGTCTCGGTGTATAAGCAGGAACGGACCGACCACAATATCCAGTCTTCCACCGTCAACCAATCGGTCGAGACCAAAGGTGTGGAAGCGGAGTTCCGTTGGTCGGTGGACAAGCATTTCCTCGTCACCGGCGCTTATACCCGCACCGTCGTCACCAACCTGACCTTTCTGGATGCGGGCACGACCTTCAGCTTCTTCGGGATCGAGGATCTGATCAACGTCTCCAATCCGGGGCTGTATCTGGGCGGCCAGCAGGGCGGCCTGGTGCCGATTCCCAACAAGGCGGCGGCGCGCCGTGCAGGCATTCCCAAGAATCTCTATTCGCTCACCGGCACCTATTCCTTCGACAGCGGCCTCGCCTTCTCCGCCAGCGTGGTCAAGGTGGACTCGGTCTATTCGGGCCAGTCGCGGGTCGTAAAACTGCCCGCCTACACGCTGGTCGATGTCGGGGTATCTTATGAGAAGGCTGATTGGCTGTTCCGTCTGAACGTCAAGAACCTGACCAACGAAACCTACTATCGCGCCAACTTCACCGAATTGTTCGGCAGCACGATCGTCCTGCCCGAACGGCCGCGCAGTTATCAGGCAACGATCTCCTATAAATTCTGACGGGAAGGACAGGGGGGCGTCGACGCGTGTCGTCGCGTCCCCTTTTCATTACGGACAAGGACAGCCATCATCATTCGTTTCCTGACATCTGCCGCCGCGCTTGCAATCGCGTGCCTTGCCCCGATGCCGGTCGCCGCTGCTCAGCCCGCGCCCGCCAGCATCGAAAGCTGTGCCCCCGGCGGCGCCTGCGCCACCCCGCTGCCCGTTCGTGTCATCATCGTGTCGATGTTCGAAATCGGTGAGGATAGCGGCGACAAGCCCGGCGAATTCCAGCTCTGGAAGGAACGGCGCCATCTCGACATGCGCATTCCCTTCCCGCAGTCCCATCACGACCTCTATTATGATCCCAAGACCCAAGTGCTGGGCATGGTCACGGGCATGGGCAACATCAAATCGGCGACGGCGACCATGGCGTTGGGCCTCGACCAGCGGTTCGACCTTTCCCGTGCCTATTGGCTGGTGGCGGGTATTGCGGGCATAGATCCGCAGGACGCGTCGATCGGTTCGGCCGCATGGGCACGCTATCTGGTCGACGGCGACCTCGCGCATGAAATCGACGCGCGGGAAATCCCTGCCGACTGGAAAAGCGGCTATTTTGCGCTGCACAGCAAGGGTCCAAACGATCCCAGCCCGCCTGTGGGGCAGGGCGAGATATTCGAAATCAACCCCGCCTTGCGCGACTGGGCCTTCAACCTGACCAAGGACATCGTCCTGCCCGACGATCCTTCGATCCGCAGGGAAAGGGCGCGTTTTACCAACCACCCGATGGCCAGGCGTCCCCCCTTCGTACTGAAGGGGGATCAACTGGCGGCGATGACCTTCTGGCATGGCGGGCGGATGACCGGCTGGGCCAATGACTGGGTGCGATATTGGACGCAGGGGAAGGGCGAATTCGTCACCTCCGCGATGGAGGAAACCGGCACCTATCAGTCGATCGTCTATCTCGACCAGATCGGCCGGGTGGACAAGGACCGGTTCATGGTGTTGCGCGCGGGCAGCAATTTCACCATGCCGCCGCCCGACGACACCGCCGCCCATTATCTGCTGACCGAAAATGAAGGCTATGCTGGCATGACCGCCGCGCTTGAAAGCCTCTACCTGGTCGGGTCCAAAGTGGTGGACGAACTGGTCGGCCATTGGGACCGCTACGAAAAGACCGTGCCGCAATAGCATGGCCCTTACCGTCATCCGCAACGCCGACGTGCTTGCATGCATGGATGATCCCCGGCGGGAGGTTGCCGACGGGGCGGTCGCGTTTCGGGATGGGGTCATATTGGCCGCGGGAACCACGGCGGATATGGCATCCTGGCTGGCCGAGGCCGACGATGTTGTGGACGCGCGTGGCTGTGTCGTCACGCCCGGCCTCGTCAACACCCACCATCATCTTTACCAGTCCCTGACCCGTGCGCTGCCCGGCGCAATCAATGCTTCGTTGTTCGACTGGCTCAAGCGGCTTTACCCCATCTGGGCGCAATACCGCCCGGAAGACGTGTTTGCCGCGACCCAGCTAGGCCTCGCCGAACTGGCCTTGTCGGGCTGCACGCTCACTTCTGACCATCTCTACCTCTTCCCCAATGGCGTGACGCTGGACGACACGATCGCCGCCGCGCAGAGCATCGGCATCCGTTTCCACCCCACGCGCGGCGCGATGAGCGTGGGGGAAAGCGATGGCGGCCTGCCGCCCGACAGTCTGGTTGAGGATGAGCGCGCGATCCTCAACGACACGATCCGCGTGATCGACCGCTTCCATGACGCGAGGGAGGGAGCCATGGTGCGCGTTGGCGTGGCGCCCTGTTCGCCCTTTTCGGTGAGCCAGGGTCTGATGCGCGACGCGGCTTTGCTCGCCCGCGACAAGGGGGTGATGCTGCATACCCATCTGGCCGAGGATGCCGACGATGTAGCCTTTTCGTTGGAACGTTTCGGTTGCCGCCCGGGTGATTATGCGGAAAGCCTGGGCTGGGTCGGCCCGGACGTGTGGCACGCCCATTGCGTCCAGCTGGATGCGCGCGAAATCGCCCTGTTCGCGCGGACCGGCACGGGCGTGGCCCATTGCCCCTGCTCCAATTGCCGTCTTGGTTCCGGCATCGCCCCGCTCAAATCCCTGTTCGAACAGGGCGTGTCGCTTGGCCTGGGCGTCGATGGGTCTGCCTCCAGCGATAGCGGCAATCTTTTGCTGGAGGCGCGCCAGGCCATGCTGCTCCAGCGCGCGATCGGCGGTCCGGCCGCCTTCGATCCACGGGACGCGCTATACATCGCCACGCGGGGCGGCGCAGAGATGCTGGGCCGCCGCGACTGCGGATCGATCGCGCCGGGAAAGCGGGCCGATATCGTCCTGTGGGACGGTGTGAACTTCGCCTCCATGGGGGCATGGGACAAGGTCGCCGGCTTGATCCTCAGCCCGCCCACGGGCGCGCGCGATGTCTTTGTCGAAGGACGCGCGGTGGTGCGCGACGGGCAACTGGTGCAGGCCGACCGTGCCTCCATTCTGCGCGCCGCCGACCGCTCGCTTAACCGCCTGATGAGGCTGGCGTGATGACCCGGCCGCCTGCCAGCCTGTGGAGTGCCCCATGACCGTCACCCATTGCCCCATCTCAGAAAGTGGCACCGCGCACGCCACCGGCATCATGACGGCGCAGCAGGCGGGCGATCCCGATTATTTTCCCGGTCTTGCCGTCGCTATGCCCTTGGGCGTCCAGCATGTGCTGGCGATGTTCGTCAGTAACCTGACCCCCGCGATCATCGTCGCGGGCGCGGCCGGTTTCGGTTTCGGATCGGCCGACCCCGCGCCCATGATCTACATGATTCAGATGGCGATGCTGTTCGCAGGCATCGCCACCCTGATGCAGACCATCGGCATCGGCCCGGTCGGCGCGCGTCTGCCGATCGTTCAGGGGACCAGCTTCGCTTTCCTGCCGGTCATGATCCCGATCGTCGCGGGGCAGGGGGTCGCGGCCATGGCGCAACTGACCACCGCTGCCATCTTCGGCGGGCTGTTTCACGCCTGTGTCAGCAGTAGCATCGGCCGCATCCGCTTCGCCTTGCCGCCGATGGTCACAGGACTGGTCGTGCTGATGATCGGCCTGTCGCTGATGCGGGTGGGGGTGCAATATGCCGCCGGTGGCGTCGCGGCGCAGGGTACGCCCGCCTATGGCGCTGGGACGAGTTGGATGCTGGCGGGAATCGTCGTCGTCGTGACCCTGGGCCTCAGCTTCTACGGGCGCGGGCTATGGTCGACCGCATCGGTTCTGCTGGGCCTTCTCGCGGGCTATGCGGTCGCTGCGGCGATAGGCCGAGTGTCGCTTGCCCCGGTCGCTGCGGCCGGATGGGTGATGATCCCGCAACCTTTCCACTTCGGCTTTGCCGTCTCCTTCCCCGCGATTCTGGGTTTCTGCCTCATGGGCTTCATCTCCGCGATCGAATCGATCGGCGCCGTCTCGGCCATCTGCGAAAGCGGCGCCGGTCGCCCCGCCACCGACCGCGAACTCATCGGCGCGACCAGCGCGGACGGCCTGGGCACCGCGCTGGCGGGGATGTTCGGCGCCATGCCCAATACGTCCTTCAGCCAGAATGTCGGGCTGATCGCGATCACCGGGATCATGAGCCGCCACATCGTGACGATCGGCGCCCTGTTCCTGATCCTGTGCGGCTTTGCGCCAAAGATCGGCGCGCTGATCACCACCATCCCGATCGAGATATTGGGCGGCGGCGTGATCGTAATGTTCGGCATGGTCGCCTCGGCCGCGCTCTCGATCCTGTCGGGTGTGGAATGGTCGCAGCGCAACATGCTGATATTTGGTGTGGCGCTGTCGATCGGCATCGGACTAGCACTGGAGCCGGACGCGGTATCGCACCTGCCCGAAACGCTGCGTATCATCCTGACATCGGGCGTCCTGCCCGCCGCGCTGGTGGCCGTGATCCTGAACCTTGTCGTGCCCGATCCTGTCAGCGCTCCATAGCTTCGAAGGTCTGGAGGTCGCGTTCCAGCCTGACCTGCGCCGTGGCTTTGGGACTTGAAGCCAGCCAGGCCCCGCACCCCGGCGTATCGATCATGGCGCAAGCTGCGACCCGTCCGCCGCCGGGCTTTCCCTGCCACAGGCTGTCGCCGGGCAGGAAGCTGTAATGCAGCCCGTTGCGTATGATCTGCTTCAGGTCCGCATAGCGCAGCCCCTGTTCGGTAACGGCGCGCAGATATTCGTTGGTCATGTCGCTGCGCGACACGCCCTCATCGTCGGTCGACAGCACCACTGGCACGCCCGCCTCGCGATAGAGGGACAGCGGATGATCGCTGCCCTTAACGCCCAGGATGACGGCATTGCTGGTCAGGTTGATCTCCACGGCCACCTGATCGCGCGCCATCCGCGCCAGCAGCGTGGACGCATCGCGTTCATAGGCGATGTCGATGCCATGGCCGATCCGCCTTGCGCCTGCGACCTGCACCGCATCGCCAATGTGAAAAGTCAGATCGCGCGACGGCACCAGGCCCAGCGTCAATTCGCCCGCATGGAGCGACAATTTGACCTGCGGATGCCGCGCCTTGAGAAAGGCGATCATCTGCATATGCAGCGCATAGTCGCGCACTGCGACGGGATCATGTTCGGGCGCGGCGATGTTGACGCCCACGAAACGCGGATCGGCCTGCGCCAAGGCAAAGCCGAAGGCCAGTTGGGCGAACACCTGCGCGGGCGGATTGGTGCGGATCGCGGTGTAGAGATAGCGCATCTCCACGCCGCAGGCCGGCTTGGGGTTGACCGTCCCGCATCCGTCGATTGCCGCGACCTGCGCATCATAACCATCATAGTCGGCCTTTGCGCTGGCGATCGCGTCCGGCAACAGCGGCGCAATCTTGGCATAAAGCGCAGCAAGATCACTGGCGTCGGCATCGGCCATCGTCACGCCCAGCATCCAGCCTGCACGCGCGCCGCTGCCCAACTCGACATAGGATACATGGTCGGCCGCCGCCTGCTGTCGGGTCAGCGCCATAGCCTCGCCGACATGACGGCTATAGGCTGGCCCGAACGCGTCGAATGTTGCGAAGAAACGGTCATAGCCCGATACCATTGGGTCGCCCACGCCCGCTTCGAAACCGCGTGTGGAAAAGGCGTCAATCGCGCGCGAATAGTGGCGATAGTGGCGTTCCAGCCCGGCGGCCGGAATCCGGCCCGGCGCGGTACAGGGCGGTTCGACGATATAATGATTGTCTGTCGCGATGCACAGACCGTCGGCTGCCGCCCAGCGCAGATAATCCTCGGCGAAATTGGCGCCACCCGCGTGATTGTGCAGGTCGCCGCCCTTGGGCATGGCCTGTAGGAAGATGCGCAGGCGCGGGCTGCTGCCTGCGATGCGGTCCAGATAGGCGGCCGTGCGCGCTTCGTTCGACAAGGCGGCGGTGGGCGTCCGCGCCATGATCGGCCCGGCGCTCAGGGTCAGCGCCATCAACAATCCAGCCAACCGCATCATCTACCCCCATTTCGAGGCCTTTCTGACGGCGGCCCTCATGAAGTTCAATGAGGATATTGCGGACATTGTGTTGCCGAAATCAGAGCGCTTGGCTGGCTCGTGGCCTCGAGCGAACGGTCGTCAAAGCGACCTAAGTTTGTGACTCGCCTGTCCCGTTAACGCGTCCCAATATCTGGACCGAACGATCGATCTTCGATGCGCAGATGGCGAAGCTGATCGGAGCGTGCTGTTGATATTGGCCATTTTGATAGCAATGGTAACGGCTGGCCTGTTCGCAGTGGACGTGGACGGCATCGAATCCGGTCCACTTGCAGGCTGGATCAGCTTCGATCAGGGGCGCACCGCCTTTGACCTTCACAAAATGCTGTTTAATCTACTCTTGGCGCTTGTGGCGCTGCATGTGGCTGCGGTCCTTTATTATGTACTGCGCCTACATCACAATCTTATCGGCCCGATGATTCACGGCCGCCGCACCCTGCCAGTTGAGGAAGCGGTCGACCTTGCATCCGGATCGCCCTGGAAGGTCATCGTTGGCCTACTCGTGGCCGCCGCCTGCACTTGGGCGACCGGTTTCTTGTGATCGGCGCGGGTGCGTGCAGCAACGGGGCCTTGCTATAAGGCATGCTCAAACATCTGATGTGACCCTTTCCGATGAAAGCAGGTTGCAATTGCGTGTTGTTTCTTTCGGTAACCCAGGCTTCTGCTGCGATTGCGGCATATCGGCGTGAATGAGTTTCACCATTGCGCGCCCGAAGTGAATCGTTTAACTATATTTCATATTATTTCATAAAGTGAACAGAAAACGCCGAACCGGGCATCACAAAAGGGGGCTGACCATGAGACTGGGACATGTATCGCACACCGCGCTGGGATGCGCGCTGGTCGGAGCGGCATTGGCGGCGGTACCTGCTGCGGCACAGATCACGCCGGTTCCCAATCAGGCTGACAGCCCCCCGGATAATATCATCGTCACGGCGCAACGCCGCAGCGACAACATCCGCGACGTTCCCATCTCGATCAGCGCGATTTCGGGGGACATTGTTTCGAGCCTGACCGTCGGTGGCGAAGACATTCGTGCGCTTGCAGGGCGCGTGCCTAACCTTAACGTCGAGTCGACCTTTGGGCGGGTCTTCCCACGCTTCTACATCCGCGGGCTTGGCAATTCCGATTTCACGCTGAATTCCACCGCATCGGTATCGGTCTATTACGACGACGTCGTTCTTGAGAACCAGATTCTAAGAAGCATGCCGGCCTTCGATCTCGAGCGGGTCGAAGTGCTGCGCGGTCCACAGGGCACGTTGTACGGGCGCAATTCGACAGCCGGCGCCGTCAAGCTCATCTCGCAGAAGCCGACCGACACCGTCCAGGGCTATGGCCGCGTTTCCTATGGCCGTTTCAATACGACCAGTTTCGAAGGGGCGATCGGAGGTCCGATCGTCAACGACCTGCTCTCGGGTCGAATGTCCCTGTTGTATCAGCGTCAGGGTGGCTCGGTCGAGAACATCGTCACCGGTCACAAGCTGGGCGGATATGACGACATAGCGGCGCGCGCGCAGCTCTTGTTCGAGCCCGACGACCGATTCTCCGCGCTCCTCCAATTTTCGGCGCGGTCGCTCAATGGCACTTCGACGCTGTTCAACGGCAGGCAGACGACGCCGGGCTTCGGCGTGTTGCCGTTCAAGAAGTTGCGGATCGCATTGGAGAGCGACCGGCAGTCGGACCAGGAGGCGCATCAATACGGCTTGAACCTGAACCTGACCTATGACCTCGGCGGGGTAGACCTGACGTCGATTACCTCTTGGCAGTCGGGCGATTTCTTCACGGTCGGGGATGTCGACGGATCGCCCCGCGCGGCGCTCATCAACACCTCGCGCATCAACGGGCTCGATCAGGTCACCGAGGAACTGCGGTTGGCAAGCAAGGGCGATGGCGCATTCAACTGGCAGGCCGGCGTCTATTATTTCCATGAATTGCTGGACTATTCGAACACGACCGCGAACAACACATTCCAGACGTCGGATGGCAGCCCGGGCTTCGGCGCCTATCAGTTCGCGCAGCAAAAGAGCGAGAGTTACGCGGGGTTCGCGCAGGCATCGTACAAGATAATCGACGCGCTGACGCTGTCGGGGGGTATCCGCTACACACATGATCGTATCCGGCTGTCGCAGGATACGGCCTTCTTCACGCCGAATCCGGCCGATCTCACTGCCGAGCCGAATTTTTCCGGTCCCTTTTACGCGGGTGGAGCCAGAGGACCGTTCCCGGTCACCCAGCCGCGCTTTTCCAGCGCAGGCGAGGGGTCGGGTCGGGTCACGTGGGACGGGAGTCTGACCTACAAGATCAATCCGCAGGTCAACGTCTATGCCCGCATCGCCCGCGGATACCATTCCGGTGTGATTACCGGACAGGCGATCTTCTCCCCGATCGAAACCGCGGGGCCGGAAACAGTCACATCCTATGAGGTGGGACTGAAAAGCGAGTTTCTCGACCGCAAAATCCGCCTGAACCTCACCGGCTTCCACTATGTCTACAAGGATCAGCAACTGCCGGTCTTCATCAGGAACGGCTCGGGCGCCGATATCATCAGGCTCATCAACGCTCCGGGCGGCAAGGGCACCGGTTTCGAAGGTGACATCCAGATCCGGCCCAGCCCCTATTTCGCGTTCGGCGGTCAGATCGGTTATGTCGATACGCGGATCAGCGGTCGTACGCTGGTCCAGGATCCGCGCTCAGCGACCGGGCAGGTGGACATCGACGGACAGCCGTTCCCGTTCGCACCCAAGCTGACTGCCGGGCTGAACGCGGACGCGAAAGTTCCGGTCGGCGAGCGGGCCGAACTGTTCGCGTCGACCGACTGGTCCTACCGCTCCTCGCAGAATTTCTCGCTGACCAGCTTCCTCCAGCCCGAGTTTCGCACCGGTGGCTGGTGGGAGGGCGGCGTGCGCGCGGGATACCGGATCGACACGCTGGAGGTTGCGCTCTGGTCGCGCAACGTGGCGGACAGCACCGGGTTCACCAGCGGGTTGAACGTCAACGGCCTGGCCTATGTCTTCAATGCGCCGCGGACCTACGGGGTTGAGGTCTCGTACCGGTTCTGAGGCTCTGGAAAGAGACGACCGGACAGACGGCGCGGCGTCGCTTCGCGACGCCGCGCCATTACTCGGCATCGATCATCGCCCGTTCGTTGGCGACTCCCGAGCAACGGCCTGAGCCCAATCAGGTTTCCGTATAGCCCTTTGACGGGCTGCCAGCATGGCAGCGACCTGGTCCACCGCATGCTGCGCGATTCCAAGAAGGTCGAGGCGTCCGGCGAGAAGATGCGCGAGCGCTTCCCCGGCGAACGTGTCGCCAGCGCCGGTGGCATCATGTACGGCAACGGGGCTGGCGGCGACGAAACATTCCATCGCCTTGGATCGAACGCGAACGCCCTCCGCACCATGTGTTTCGAACAAAATCATATCGGGCTTCGCGCCGATCAGAAACGCGTCGATGAGGTGATATTCAGAGGCGTTGCAGAAGATGACGTCCGCGTGGCGAACCAACTCTCGCCGCAGGGCCGGAGGAAAGCACGCCGGATCGTCCTTCACGATCCAGGCGACCTGCTGATCGGCAGAGAGATGATCGAGCGCGCGTGATATCACCACCGGGTCCGCCGCTGCGACGACGATCATGTCGGCGTCGGCGACCAATTTGCGCTGCGCATCCGACAGATAGGTGGCCACGACGCTGCCAAGATCAAGCAGGCAGGTATAGCCCCCATTGTCGTGATAGACGAGCAGGCAGCAGGGCGTCTTCTCCCCCGGCCGCTCGACCACCCCGTCCACGCGCACGTCGGACTGGCGGCACGCCTGGCGGTAAGCCTCGGCATGGATGTCGGTGCCGACCGACACGATCGGCCAGGCCGCGTGGCCATGGGCACTGAGCCGACGACAGGCATAGAGCGCCGCTCCCCCGGCGCGGGGCCAGGCGTCGTCCGCAAAAATATGGGCATCGACCGTGCCGGTTCCGTTCAACGGATGTCGTGTCGACAGGACATAGTCCAGCGTGGCGAACCCAAGGACAGCTACACGGGCGGTCATCGCACGCATCCTGAACTAGGGGAATGCAGCTTTATCCGCATCAGAAGTCCTCCGCACATGTCAATTTCGGCCCTGAAGGCCCTTGCAAGAATCATCGAATGAAGTTTATGAAGTAAATAGTGAAACGTTTCAATTCCATGACAATGAAACGGGCGACTATATTTGTAGGGGGTTAGACCATGGGGCGATCGATTCGGACGTGTTTCCTGCTTTCCGGCACTGCGCTCGCTGTACTCGTGCCCCTTCAGGCGTCGGCACAGGCGTCGAGCGACCAGAACGCCGCCTCCGCCACGGCACCTGGCGACAACGGCGCCCAAAGCGACATCGTCGTGACCGGTGAACGCATCGGTGCTGGTCAGAGCCGCGCGGCCGCTGTCCTGACCGCCGCCGACATCGCCGAACGGCCGCTCGGCGCGGATATTACCCAGAGCCTGGTCAAGGTGCCCGGCGTCCAAATTTCGACCGGCGATGCGCGGGGCGGGAGCTTTTCGTTCGAACTCTACCTGCGCGGCCTCAACAAGGAACAGGTCGGCCTGACCATCGACGGCATTCCGACCGGCGACGCACGGTTCAATGGCGGTTCGCCGCCCCAGCGGTTCATCGATTCCAGCAATATCGGCAAGATATCGGTCTCGCAGAGCGCAGGCGATATCGGCGCGCCGTCGCGTTTCGCGCTGGGCGGGTTCATCGATTTCGGTACCGACGACCCTGCGACCAGGCCGAGCGCTGCGTTCGAGGCCGGCTATGGCTCCTACGACTTCTATCGCCAGTATTTCCGCGTCGACAGCGGCGAGATCTGGCGGGGACTGACCGCCTATGGCAGCTTTTCGCACCAGCAGAACGATGTCTGGGCGGGGCGCAACAGCCGGTCGTCCTATCGCGACCATGCCGAAGCCAAGATCGTGCAGACGTTCGACAACGGATCGTTCATCAAGGCACGCGTCAGCTACAATGACCAGCGCGACAACGACTTCAACATCATCACCCGCAACGAATTCCTGGCGAACCCGCGAAGCGACCGTGCGACCGATGCTCTGACGGGCATTCCGTCGGTCGATGTCGATTATGGCGGTGCGCTCGGCGGAACCCGCGAGGATCTGCTCGCCTATGTCAACGCGCGCCTGCAGTTGGGGGACCACGTCCAGATCAACATCAACCCCTATTATCAGACGCTGCGGGGCGAATCGAACCGGCAGCAGGATCGGTCACGCCAGCTGGCCGGCGCCGATCCCTATGCCGTTACCGGCTACAATGCCAATGGCGGGGCGATCCGGCCGACGCTGACGACGACGCCGGCATCCGTGCGCAACGTCGTTGGTGGACCCGAGGACCTGCGCATCACACCGCGCGATCGCGACCGCTACGGTGTCACCGGGGAGGTGCGGTTCGACAATCTGATCCCGAACAACATGATCCGCTTCGGCGGCTGGTATGAAGGCAGCAGTTCGACCGAGGAGCGTCGCTTCTACAGGCTGACTAATCCGATCAGCGGCCTCGCCTATAATCGCGACGTCATCAATTATGTCGAATATTCGCGATCCGCCGATATCGATGTCATGATGCTCTACGCGCAGGACCAGTTCGCCATCATCCCCGATCTGCTGCGCCTCGATGCCGGCGTGACGTGGATGAAGGTGCGGTACGAGGCGCGGTCGCCGCTGGAATATTCCGCAGCCGTGAAATTCTCTCAAGCCTCCTCGGTCAATCCGAAGATCGGCCTGAGCCTGAAGCCGGCCCGCCATGTCGAACTGTTCGGCGGCTATGCGAAGAATTTCGCCGGCATACCGGAGGACGCCTTCCTGGGATCGACCGCCGTGATCGCACCGGCCGACCTCAGTCCGATCCAGACCGAAAATTTCGATCTCGGCGCGCGCTATACCGCCGGCAATTTCGCCTTTTCGGTGCAGGGCTTCCACGTCCATCTCAAGAACAATATCGGCATCGTGCCGCGCGATCCGAACAATAGCGATGTGGACGAGATTGTGCGTGGCAACGTGGCGACCCGCGCTGCCAATATCCAGGGCGTCACGACAAAGGGCATCGAAGTGACCGGCCTGGCCGATTTCGGCGTCATCAATGTCTACGCCGCCTATTCCTATCAGGACGCGAAACATGACGATCCGGCGATCGGATCGGCCGATCGCCGGAATCTCGCGTCGGTCGCCGTCATCGGCGGCGCGCGCGTACGCGACATCCCCATGCACAGTGCCTTCGGCCAGATCGGCGTGAAGCCATTCGAAGGCGCGACGCTGAACCTGACCGGTCGCTATGTCGGCAGCCGCGTCGGCGGGCACATCGTCGCGCCAACTACTTTTGCCGAGATCGGCGTCGAGAAGCTGCCGAGCTACAAACTGATCGGTCTGAACGCGAACTACCGGGTGCCACCCTTCGGTCCTTTCGGCGAGCTGCTGTTCCAGTTCAACGTCGATAATCTGTTCGATGAGAAGTATATCGGTGCGGTATCGAGTTCCACCGCCAGCCAGCCCGAATTCGGTTACTCCGCCGCCAACCCGACCAATCGCACGCTCGACCGCTACTTCATCGGGGCGCCGCGCACCTATACTCTTTCCATGCGGGCGAAATTCTAGGACGCTAGGTCGAGGCCGAGCCGCTTCCGCAGACACGCCTTCCGTCAGGTCATTCAGCCGTCAACACTCACTCCGATCCTGTATCGCAAAGCGCTGTGGTTCGTTCGGGGGATTGCCCCAGTTCTCCGGCATCCAACATAATGACCTGGGTCTTGCGATGCTCGGAGAAATCATTGTCGGTGACGAAGACGAGGCTGCGATGGCCATTGGCGAGGGGCGGCCCCCAGGCCATGCCCTCGACATTGTCGATGGCGCCGGAGCGGCCTTCGTCGAACGCGAAGATCAGCCTCTTGGTCACATGTCGAACCTGCGCCCCAGCAAGCGTATCGATACCCGACACGTCCGAAGCATTGCCCAGGCTGGCGCAGTAGAGACGGGGCCGGAACCGAAACGCGCCGTCTTCACCCTTCAGGCCCGACCGTTCGATAACCAGAAGATGTCGCGCGTCGATGGACAGGATCTCGCTCACGCCGTTGTCCGAGAGACGGCCTTCCGGCACCGGGCCGATGGGATCGAGCCGATAGGCATATTGCACGGGCGGCGCGCTCGATCCCGGGACCAGCCGCGTCAACCGGATGTCGGCTCCCTCCTGCCGGGAGGCAACGGGACCATCCTGGAATAGCGGTGCCTCCAGCGATAGCCAGAGAGCCTTGCCGTCCGGCGCATAGGACAGGCCCTCGATCGACAGGTTCGGGCGCGGGCCTCGTCGCTGCTCAGGGTCGAGGTTGAAGCTGTCCGGCAACGGGATGGTAGAAGCGAAACGCCCGGAGCGATCCATCTGGCGGATGGCGGGACCAAAGCCATCGCGGGCATCGCCCTCGCTCAACCAAGTCAGCAGGCGGCCGTCGGGCTGGAAACGGATGCTTTCGGCGTCGATCGCCTCCTGCCCGATGCCGGGCCGTGGAAATAGCAGTCCAGCGGCCGTGCGAATGGGCGTTGCCGCCGAGAGCTTGACCTTGGGCGGCCCTTCGGCGCGGACCTCAATGCGCGCCTGCCAGAACCTGGCCTCGGCGTGTTCCGACTTGTCATCGCTAATCATCACCCAGGTTTTCGAACGCGGGTCATAGTCGATGCCCGAAACGCCCCCCACCGGAGCGCCGCTCGGGTCGGCATCAGCCGGAATGGTCGTGATGCCCATGATTTTGACGCCGGGCATGGGCCGGGCTGCGACGCCTGTCGCCGTCACGGCGGCGAGCGCCAGACCAACTCTTGTCATGCGTCGGATCGTCATCGCAGGGAAGGGATTGCCACCGTTCGCGGGGGTGACGATGCCGTCGAGACAGCCTGTTCGTAAAGATCCAGGAATCCGGCGACATCGATGCCGACCGCGACCGTCTGCGACGGCGCGTCGTCCCAGGCACCGGGTGGAAAGGACTGTCGGTCCGGCTTCTGGATCGTCTGCCCTGCGGCGATGCCTTCGGTCACGACCCGGATCGGTCCCGATGAAGTTTCGAACAACCCTGGCGAGACCAGATAGGCCGCCGCCGCCACGTCGTGGATGCAGCACCCGTCCAGCCCGTCATGCTGACGATAGAGCTGTTCATAGGCGCGAGAAATATCCCAGAGAAATTGCCCCGTGTCTCCGCTCGCGGCAATTCGCTTTGCGCGGACGCTCGGCAGGATGCATGCCGCCGTCACGTCCAGTCCGACCATCGTGACGGGCCAGGACGCGCCCAAAACAACGTCTGCGGCATGCGGATCGTTGGCGATGTTGGCTTCCGCCACGGGGGAGACATTGCCGCGTCGTGTCCCGTGGCCGAACGCCCCGCCCATGACGACGACGTCGCGCGCCAGCGCGGCAATGCCGGGGTCGGCCTGCAACGCCAGCGCAAGATTGGTCAGCGGGCCGATCGCCAGGATGCTGACGCGGCCGGGATTGTCGCGCAGCATGCGGACAATCTGTTCATGCGCGCAACTGGCCGCAGGCTCGCCGACATGATGCTCGCTCACCCCGATATCGCCCAACGCATCATGACCGTGGACGTGGCTTGCGACCGGACGACGCGGGATGGTCAGGGGGTGTTCCGCACCTCTGAAAACCGGTGCGTCCATCCCGAAACGATCCGCCAGATACAGCGCATTGCGGGTGGTAGTGGCGATGTCGGCATTGCCGAAGACCGTCGTGATCGCCTTCACGACGACATCGGGGCGCGATCGCAGAAACGCGAAGGTCATGGCATCGTCGATTCCCGGATCGGTATCGAGAATGACGATATGTTGGTTGTCAGGAGACATGATCCGCCCTCAGCCGTACACCGCGCGGCACACGGCCTCGCACTTGGCCAGATCGAAGCGATCGTCGGTGCGGACGCCCGATTCCATATCGATCCAGTATTGCCCGGTATCGATAGACGCGCCGATCGCGGCGACGACGGCTCCGGCCGTGTCGGGCTTGATCCCGCCGGAATAGCCACAGAAAGGGCCGTTCGCTGGCAAGGCAGGCCAGCGCGCCGCGGCGACGCCGGTGCCGAAAGATGTGTCGAACAACCAATCGAGGCGGGCGTCGGCCGGGAAGTCGGACGAACCTTGCAGCATGGTGCGGACGCCATGTTTCCGTCCGAACCGGACCGTGCATTCGATCTGAGCGGCGGAGCTGCCCGAAAAGCTGTGGTTGACCTGCACGCGCTGGAAACGGGTCACATCGACGGTGGCCTTGTCCGGATCGTTGGCGATCAGCCTGGCCTGCTCGCCGCAGACATGGGCGGCCCAACGCAGGCCTGTCGCCGACAGCAGCGCGTCACGCTCCGTTGCATCGGGAAACAGGCGTTTGTCGGCCTGGGCATCATCGACCAGGATTCCCCATTCGATGGGATATCGTGCCGAAAGCGCCTGCATGGCACTCAGCAGCTGCGGGTCGTCGACCCCGGTGAAAGCGATGAAACTGGGCAGCAATGCCATGGGTAACCTCGTCTGGATCAAAAGATGGAATGGAGCAGGCCCACGACCGTCCCGGTCATGCAGGTCGTCAGGAAAGCGGCGATCAGCGCCTTGGGGCCAAGCTGGACGACCTCCTCCGCCTTTTCGGGCGCCATCGCCGACAGCGTCCCGATCAGGATGGCGATGCTTCCGAAATTACCGAAGCTGCACAGCGCGTAGGTCACGACCAGCTGCGACTTTGCGCTGAGCGCCCCGGCGGGCAAGGCCAGCAGATTGCCATAGGCCACCACCTCGTTCGCCGCGATCTTGGTCCCAAGCAGCGCGCCGACGGTCTGGAAATCACCGACAGATACGCCCATCAGCCACGCGACAGGCGCGAACAGCCATCCGAAGATCGCGCTGACCGACAGGGGCGCGCCGCCTGTCGGGACCAGGGCCAGCCCCTTGTCGATCAGGGCGAGCGCGCCGATGAAGACGATCAGCATCGCGATGACATAGGCCGCGACCTTCACGGCATTGATGGTCCCGTGCGTCATCGCGTCCAGCGCACTGCGATAGGGGTTTTCGAGCGGCAGAGTCGCCCACTCGCGCACGACGTCGCTCGGCACGATGATGCGGGCCATCACGATCGCCATCGGCGTGCTGATGAGCGAGGCGGTCAGCAGATGTCCGAACGCGTCGGGCATCTTGGGCGCAAGCATCGTTCCCAGCAGGATCATGGTCGATCCGGCGATGACCGACAGACCATCGACCATGATGATGAACATCTCTCCGCGCGACAATTTGGGCAGCAGCGGGCGCACCAGCAGCGGCGCTTCGACCATGCCCAGAAAGATGCAGGCGGCCGACGACACGCCGACCGGGCCGCTCACGCCCATAACGCGGCCCAGTGACCGGGCGGCGATCCGGATGATCCAGCGCAGCACGCCCCAATGCCACAGCAATGCCGCGAGCGCGCTGACCAGCAGCACCGCCGGCAGGACCTGAAGACCGAAGATGAAGGTCGACGGATTGCCTTGGGCAGCAACGAACGGCTGGGGGCCACCGCCGAGATAGCCGAACACGAACGTCGCACCCGCCGACGCGGACGACTGTACGCTGTCGACGCCGTGGGCAAGGCCGCCAAGCGCGGACGTGATGATCGGAAGCCGGGTGAGAGCGAGTGCGAGCACGATCTGGATAGCCAATCCGGCGAGCACGGGCCGGAGGACGAAGGCACGGCGATTTTCCGAAATCAGCCACGCCAATCCCAAAAACACGACCACCCCGACGCAGGCGCGTATAATCTCACCCAAACCCGCTTCCCTTTCCGCTGCGACTGCAACATTTTCGACGCACTAATAAGTTAAACGTTTCATATCTTCTCGATCGACATTCGTCTAGTGTGACAGATGCGGCTGCACCCGCGCTCGCGACGCCAGAAATTCATCGACTTCGTCGGCCGTCGGCAATGCGGTTGCTGCCCCGGCTTTGCGGACCGCGATCGATGCGGCGGCATTCGCCCGTTCGATCGCCGCCCCCAAGGCCAGGCCATCGGACAGCGCCGCGACCAATGTGCCGCAGAAACAGTCGCCCGCACCGGTGGTATCGACCGCCTCCGCCTGATGGGCCGACACGACAAGTTTCGCGCCGCTCCTGATCGCGATCACTCCGGCGCGTCCTCTGGTGACGATCACGGTCTGGTCGTCCCGTGACAGCAGCGCCTTGGCGGCATCGCCGATCTGATCTTCGGTCAGGCCGCTGACCGATGAGCCGATATAGGCCCCGAGTTCAGGCTCATTGATGACCAGGATGTCGCAAAAAGGAAACAACCGCTTGCCGTCCAGCTTCGCCGGCGCGGCGTTGAGAATACATGTGCTGCCCGCTCGACGTGCCGTGCGAAGGAATGCGGCGATCGTGGCTAGTGGCGTCTCGAACTGCGCCAACGCGTACCGGGCAACAGGAAGGCGATGTTCGAAATCCGACGGTGCCAGCGTTCGGTTGGCGCCTTGATCGACGACGATCAGATTCTCACCGGCGCCATTGACCAGGATCGTCGCAAGTCCGGTGGGACTGTGCTCCCGCCGCCATATGCCGTCCACATCGACGCCACTTTGCGCGAGATAGTCGATGAGTGCGGTGCCACGGTCATCGGAGCCGACGGCGGCGATCATCGCCACCGTCTTGTTCATGCGGGCGGCGGCGACCGCCTGATTGCCGCCCTTGCCACCCGCACTCACTGACAGACGATCCGCCAGCACCGTCTCACCCGGCGTGGGGAAGGTCGCGACATGGAACGAGAAATCCGTATTCAAGCTGCCGAGAACGACAATATCAAAAGCCATCTGCCATTTGCCATGAAACGTTTCACTTAATATGGTGGATATGATGTTTGAAGTCCGTTAGCAAGTCCATGCCGTGACGATCCATTCGTCCGGGTGAGCATCGACGGAAGGGCGATCTTGGCGAAGCGCATTACATTGAAGGATGTCGCAAAGGCGGCCGGGGTTTCGCTGGCCAGTGCGTCCTATGCCGTGAACAGGACAGGATCGTTGGGCGAGGAGTCGCGCATTCGTATCCTGCGCGTCGCAGAAGACCTCGGATACCGCCAGAATATGAGCGCGAAGGCGACGCGGACGGGAAAGACCGGAACGATCGGACTCGTCGTTCCCGATCTGACCAACCCGTTTTTCCCCACGCTCGCGCAATCCGTCGTGCAGCGCGCGCGCCACCACGACTATAGCGTCTTCGTCACGGATACCGGGGGCGTCGACGACCTTGAGAAGGAAGTGCTGAAGGTTCTGGCGGAGCGTGGCGTGGACGGCATCGTCTGGTTCCCGATCCGCGACGTCGACACGGCGGGTGCCAGCATCGCCGATATCCCGACGATCGTCGTCGATCGATCGGTGCCGGGTTTCGAGACGATCCAGGCCGACTATGCCGGCGGCGGCCGCGCGGCGATCGCGCACCTCATCGAACTGGGCCACCGTCATATCGGCGTGATCTGCGGACCGATGGATATCGCCAGCATGCGCGACCGGTGCGAAGCGGCGATCCAGACAATCCGGTCCCAGGCGGAATTGAGCTTCGTCGTCGAGAACAGCTTCTCGATCGATCTGGACGGTCAAGTCGTCGATGCGCTCGATGCCGGCACGGCCACGGCGGTGTTCGTGGGCGCCGATCTGATCGCGCTCGGCGTGATGCGGCATGTCCAGGCGCGAGGGCAGCGGGTCCCGGAGGATCTCTCGGTCATCGGCTTCGACGACATCCCGTGGGCCGCGATGAGCACGCCGCCGTTGACGACGATCGAAATGCCTGTGGAGGACATGGCAGGCGAAGCGGTGGACGCACTGGTGCGTCGGATCGAGGATCAGATCCATCTCAAACGGCGCGTCATCCTGGAAACGGTGATGATCGAACGATGCTCGACCGCACCGCATCCCCAGGTCGCGATTAGCTGAACAGCCTTTCCGAATTTCCCGCACCCCCTCAAACGGTCATCTTCCCGTTCGAGCATTCCTGCAATACGGGCCGCAATCTCCAATTGGCATTATCGACAAACCGCCCTATGAGCGCGAACGAGCGGGCGCTACGCGCCTGATCATGATCGCGCCGGTGCCTCGAAAGAGGCTTAAAATGGGAAGGCGGTGCGGATGGTCCTCCATCCAAATCCGCAGCTGTCCCTGCAACTGTAAGCGGCGAGCGCGATGCACATCGCGCCCTTTGTGAAAAAGGGGCGCAGCCACTGGGCTGGACGATCTGTCCTGAAGGCCTGGGAAGGCGTGCATCAAGCCCTGACCCGCGAGCCAGGAGACCTGCCGGCGTTTTGGTCGCTCTTGCCTGGGTCCAGGGGATGGTCGAGGCACGGTATGTTTCCGTCTGAGCGACGAGTGTGTGCGGCTGGGGCCGTGCGGTCACGCGTCCATGGGCGAGCGCCCGATCATGGCGCTTGCCCGGCTACCGCTTGTCGTCGGCTCCAGGCCGCCGACTGAGCGGCGCGCCCCCGCCCAGGTTGCTCTGGCGCTTGAGGGGGTAGTTATGACCAAGATTTTTGCCATATCCGTTTCGATATTCGCCGTCGCCAGCAGCGGCGCGGCGCTCGCCCAATCCAACCCGACCCTGCCGACCACGAACGACAAGGGCGAGACGATCGTCGTCACGGCTTCCCGGTCGGGCGATGCGGTGCGCGTGGACCAGCTGGGCGCTTCGGTCACCGTGCTGGACGCGCAGGCGCTCGAAACCCGCCAGACTCGCATCGTGTCCGACATCCTGCGCGACGTTCCGGGTGTGGCGGTCAGTCGCACCGGTGCGATCGGCGGCTTTACGCAGGTTCGTATTCGTGGGTCGGAAAGCAATCACGTCCTCGTCCTCATCGACGGGATCGAGGCGTCCGATCCCTATTATGGCGAATATGATTTCGGTACGCTGATCGCCGATCCTGCGGCCAAGGTGGAAGTGCTGCGCGGCCAGCAATCCTCGCTCTACGGGTCTGATGCGATCGGTGGCGTGATCCAATATATCACGCTCACCGGCGCGGAAGCTCCTGGCTTTTCCGCCCGTGCCGAAGGCGGATCGTTCGGCACCTTCACCGGCGGCGTTCGCGCGGCCGGGGTCAGCGGCACGCTCGACTATGCGCTTTCCGGCTCCTATTATCGCACCGATGGCATAGCGACCGCGCGCTATGGCACGCGCAAATTGGGTTCGGACAGCGCGGGCCTGAGCGCCAAGCTGATCTGGTCGCCTGCCGACAATGTGAAGATCACTGGCGTCGCCCGCTACAGCCTGACCGACGCCGACACCGACGACACCGAATTTGATCCGTCCAGTCCTCTGTTCGGCTATGTGGTCGACACGCCCGGCATGCGCTTCAAGAACCAGGCCTTTTACGGCCTTGTCCGCGCCGAGTTGACCGCGCTCGATGGCCGCTGGACCAATGCCGTGTCGGCCCAGTTGGCGGACACCACGCGCAAGGGCTACACCGCTTTCGGGCGCAATGCGGGCGACAAGGGGCAGCGCTATAAAGGCAGCGCGGAATCCAGCCTGCGTTTCGGCACGGACAGCGTCGCCCTCCGTCTGACCGCCGCCGTCGATGTGGAGCGCGAGCAGTTCCAGAACACCACACCCTCCGCCTTCGTCTTTCGGGGCAAGCGACACACGGACAATGTCGGTCTGGTCGGGCAATATGAACTGTTGGTCGATGACGCCCTGTCGCTGGGCGCGTCGATCCGCCGGGACGAAAACGACCGGTTCGACGATGTCACGACCTGGCGCGCGCAGGGCAGCTATCGCTTCGCCACCGGCACCCGCATCCGCGGCGCCTATGGCACCGGCGTCAAGAATCCGGGCTATTACGAACTCTATGGCTATTCGGATGGCCGCTATATCGGCAACCCGAACCTGAAGCCGGAAAAGTCGGAAGGCTGGGAAGCCGGGATCGAGCAGAGCTTCGGCGACAATCTGGCGACGGTCGGCGCGACCTATTTCGATTCGCGGCTGAAGGATGAAATCTTCACCAGCTATCCCGCGCCGACCTTCGTCGCGACCCCGGACAATCGCACCACCCGGTCGAAACAGTGCGGCGTCGAAGTGTTCGTCAGCGCCCGGCCGGTCCCGCAGATCCGGCTGGACGCAGCCTACACCTATCTCAAGGCGCGGGAAAATGGCGTCGAGGAAGTCCGCCGCCCCAGGCATGTCGCCAGCTTCAACGCAACCGTCTTCAGCAAGGACGAGCGTTTCTCCGGTACGCTGACCATGCGCTATAACGGGCGGCAGAGCGACGTCGCCTTCACCGACCCCAGCTATGTCCCGGTCGGCGTATCGCTCCGCGAATATGTGCTGGTGAACCTCAACGCCGAATATAAGCTCACCCCGGCCATCACCCTCTTCGGTCGCGTCGAAAATCTGGCGGACGAGGCGTACGAAGAGGTGTTCAGCTACGCCACCGCCGGTCGCGCGGGCTATGGCGGTGTGCGCGTCCGCTTCTGACCTGACCCCTGCGCCGCCGTCCGTCAGCGGCGCACAAGACCATCTGGAAGGAGAAGCCGCGTGAGCAAAGTGCCCACTACCGTCATCACGGGATTCCTGGGCGCGGGCAAGACCACGCTCGTCCGCCACCTGCTACAGAATGCGAAGGGGCGCCGCCTGGCGCTCATCATCAATGAATTTGGCGACGTCGGCGTCGATCGCGAACTGGTCAAGGGCTGCAACGACGCGGCCTGCCCGGAAGACGATATCGTCGAACTGGCCAATGGCTGCATCTGCTGTACCGTGGCCGACGATTTTCTGCCGACCATGCAGAAGCTGCTCGACCGGCCCAATCCGCCGGACCATATCATCATCGAAACCTCGGGCCTTGCCCTGCCGAAACCGCTGGTGAAGGCCTTCCAATGGCCCGACATCCGCACGCGGGCGACGGTCGATGGCGTGATCGCGCTGATCGATGCCGATGCGGTGGCGGCCGGTCGCTTCGCGACGGACGAAGCGGCGCTGGCGGCCGCCCGCGCGGCCGATCCCAATCTCGATCATGACAGCCCACTGGAGGAATTGTTCGAGGAGCAGCTGATCTGCGCCGACATGGTCGTGCTCAACAAGACCGACCTGGTCGATGCCGACAGCCTCCGCATGGTCGAAGCGCAAGTGAACGCCCATACCCGTCCCGGCGTGGGGATCGTGCGCGCAGCACAGGGTGCGGTCGATCCGGCGGCACTGTTGGGACTGACCGCAGCGGCCGAGGATGATCTGGACGCTCGCCCGTCGCATATCGATGGCATGGAGGATCATGACCATGACGATTTCGACAGCTTCATCCTGTCGGGTGGCGACGTCGCGGATGTGGACGCACTGATCGCTGGCCTGGGTGAAACGATCGCCGCGCATGACGTGCTGCGGATCAAGGGCATGGTGTCGGTCGCGGGCAAAGCGTCCCGCCTCGTCATCCAGGCCGTCGGCCCGCGCATCCAGCATTATTTCGACCGCGCGTGGAAGGACGGCGAAGCCCGCCACACCCAATTGGTGGTGATCGGCCAGAAGGGCCTGGATCGCGCGGCGATCGAACAGGCGCTGAAGGCGGTCATCGGCTGATGCATCTGCTGTCCGCCACACCGGGAATGATATCCAGCGGTGACGAGGCGATCGACCTCGGCCAGTCGCCCGGCGATATCGTGATCCTGACCGTGGCGGACAGCGAACTGGCCTGCTTCGCCAAGGCGGCGGCCGCGCTGCCCGCTGGCGCGCCCAGCGTCCGCCTCGCCAACCTGCTGCAACTGCGCCATCCCTATTCGGTCGACCTCTATGTCGAAAAGGTGATCGCTCATGCGCAATTCGTTTGCGTCATCCTGCTCGGTGGCAAGAGCTACTGGCCCTATGGCATAGACGAAATCGCGCAGGTGGCGCGAACGCGCGGTATCGCCTTCGCCGCGATAGCCGACGGGCGGGAGGATGATCCCTCTCTCGACCGCGCCTCGACCGTGCCTGCCGAACGCATCGCCCGGCTGCGCGACTATCTGCGGCAGGGCGGCGCCGCCAACGCACTGGCCTTTCTGCGCACCGCCGCGCGGACCATCGGGCGGGATGCGGGGACGCCTGACGATCCCGTCCCGGTCGCCGACGCGGGTCTCTATGTGCCGGGGATCGACCGCCCAGGATTGTCCGACCTGCGCCGCCGCTGGAGGCCGGATGCGCCTGTCGCCTGCCTGGTCTTCTACCGCGCCTTGATGGTCGCCGGGACGCTGGACGCGGTCGACGCGATGATCGCCGCGCTCGAAGCGCGTGGCTTCAACGTCGCGCCCGTCCATGTCCGCGCCTTGCGCGAACCTTTCGCCATGGACTGGCTGGGCAGCCTGCTCAGTGAAGTGGCGCCGGACGTGATCGTCAATGCCACCAGCTTTGCGGCATCCTCGACCTCCGAACCACGCACCGCCAGCGTGCTGGAACGCGCCGACTGCCCGATTCTTCAGGTCGCCTTCGCAGGCGTGGAGGAAGGGGATTGGCAGGCATCGGCGCGCGGCCTTGGCCCTCGCGATCTCGCCATGAACGTGGCGCTGCCCGAAGTGGACGGCCGCATCTTCACCCGCGCCGTCGCCTTCAAGGCGGCCGAGCAATTCGACGCGGTCACGCAATGCGGCATCGTCGTCCCGCGCGTCGCGCCGGATCGCGTGGCCTTCGTCGCCGACCTTGCGGCCAATTGGGCAGACTTGCGTAGCACGCCGCCAGTCCGGCGACGTATCGCATTAGTCCTCGCCAACTATCCCAATCGCGACGGACGTATCGGCAATGGCGTCGGCCTGGACACGCCCGCCAGCGCCGCCGCAATCCTCGCTGCGCTGGCCGGGGCGGGCTATAATATCGGCGATGCGCCGACAGATGGCGCCGCCCTGATGCGCCTCATGACCGGCGGCGTGACCAACGATCTTTCGTCGCTCGGTCGCCCCGGCGAAGTGTCTCTACCGATCGCCGTCTATCGCACCGCCTTCGCCGCCATTCCGGCCGAAGCGCGCGCCGCCATGCTGGATCGCTGGGGCGAACCGGAAGCCGATCCCTTCGTGCGCGACGGGGCTTTCCGCCTCGCCGTGCATCGCTTCGCTGGTGTCGCTTTCGCTGTTCAACCGGCGCGCGGCTACCATATCGACCCCAAGGAAAGCTATCACGATCCGGCGCTGCCGCCGCCCCATGCCTATCTGGCCTTCCATCTCTGGCTGGCAAAGGATTTCGGCGCGCAGGCGGTGGTGCATGTCGGCAAACATGGCAATCTGGAATGGCTGCCGGGCAAGGCGGTTTCGCTCTCGCAAACCTGTTTTCCGGAAATCTGTGCTGGCCCCCTGCCGCAACTCTATCCCTTCATCGTCAACGATCCGGGCGAAGGCACGCAGGCGAAGCGGCGCATCGGCGCGGTGATCGTCGATCATCTGACGCCGCCTTTGACCCGCGCCGAAAGCTACGGGCCGCTCAAGCAACTCGAAGCGCTCGTGGACGAATATTATCTCGCCGCCGGGATGGACCCGCGCCGGATTGATCGCTTGCGGCGCGACATCATCGATCTCGCGCGTAGTCAGGGTTTGGACAAGGATGCCGGAGCGCAGGGCGAAGGCGACGACGCGCTTTCAGCCATCGACAATTATCTGTGCGAACTGAAGGAATTGCAGATCCGCGATGGTCTGCACATCTTCACCCGCTCGCCCGAAGGCACGCTGCGCCGCGACCTGCTCGTCGCGATGGCCCGCACGTCGCGGGGGCTGGACCATGATGGGCAGGCGTCTTTGCTGCGGGCAATGGCGCAGGATCTGGACCTCGATTTCGATCCGCTCGAATGCCGCATGGCCGATCGCTGGGATGGGCCGCATCCGCAGATATTGGCGGAAAGGACGACCGATCCCTGGCGAACGCTCGGCGATACGGTCGAACGCCTCGAACTGTTGGCGCAACTGCTGGTGGAGGGCATGGCGGCTCCCGGCCCGCGCAGCGCCGCCGTGATGGCGTCGGTCGCCGACGATCTCGCGCCGCGGGTCGATCGCTGTGGCGCGCAGGAAGCGGCGGGTCTGCTCGCGGGTCTGGATGGCCGCTTCGTCCTGCCCGGCCCGTCGGGCGCGCCGACTCGCGGTCGGCCCGATGTGCTGCCTACGGGGCGCAATTTCTTCTCGGTCGACACCCGCGCGGTGCCCACGGCAGTCGCGTGGGAATTGGGGAAGAAGTCCGCGCAACTTCTGGTCGAAGATTATTTCCAGCGTGAGGGCGAATATCCCGGCGCGATCGCCCTGTCCGCTTGGGGTACCGCCAATATGCGCACCGGTGGCGACGACATCGCGCAGGCGCTGGCTTTGATGGGGGTGCGCCCCCGCTGGGACTGGACATCGGGTCGCGTCGTCGGGTTCGAGATGATGACCGTGACCGAACTCGGCCGTCCGCGCGTCGATGTCACCCTGCGCGTCTCCGGCTTTTTCCGCGACGCCTTTCCCGAACAGATCGACCTTGTCGACAGTGCCGCGCGCGCCGTCATGGCGCTGGACGAGCCGGAAGAAGATAATCCCGCCGCCGCGCGCCACGCCCGCGAAACTGCGGCGCTCATCGATCAGGGGCAGGGCGCGGACGTGGCCGCCCGGCGCGCGGGCGCGCGCGTCTTCGGATCGAAGCCGGGCGCCTATGGTGCGGGTCTCCAGGCGATGATCGATGAAAAATTATGGCATAGCCGCGCCGATCTGGCCGGGGTCTATCTGGACTGGGGCAGCTACGCCTATGGCGCGGGGGTTGAGGGCGATGCGGAACGCGACCTGTTCGCTATGCGCCTGACCCAGGCCGACGCGGTCGTGCAGAATCAGGATAATCGCGAGCATGACCTGCTCGACAGCGACGACTATTACCAGTTCGAAGGCGGCATCGCTGCTGCCGTCGAGCATCTGCGCGGCGCAAAGCCGATCAGCTATCATAACGACCATAGCCGCCCGGAACGACCGGTCATCCGTACGTTGGAGGATGAGATCGGCCGGATCGTGCGCGGGCGCGTGACCAATCCCAAATGGATCGCGGGCGTGATGCGCCACGGATACAAGGGCGCGTTCGAGATCGCCGCGTCGGTCGATTATCTCTTCGCCTTCGCCGCCACGACCCATGCCGTGCGCGATCATCATTTCGACGCCGTCCACGCTGCCTTTATCGAGGATGACGCCGTGCGGGCCTTCATGGGCGAAGCCAACCCCGCCGCCTTGCGCGAAACGGCGGCCCGCCTGGCCGAAGCATTGGAGCGGGGCCTTTGGAAACCCAAGTCCAACAGCGCGGGCTTGCTGCTCGCCAGCCTTTCAGGAGCATGACGATGGCAGAGCGCACCGATGAACAGCATAAGGCGAAGATGCAGAAGAAGCAGGCGGCCCATGACCGGATCGTCGCGGGCAAGACCGTGGAGAAGGGCCTGCTGATCGTCCACACCGGCAAGGGCAAGGGCAAGACGACCGCCGCGCTGGGCATGGTGGTGCGCGCCATAGGGCACGGGAAGAAGGTCGGCGTCGTCCAGTTCGTGAAGGGGGCCATGACGACCGGCGAAAAGGTCGTGTTCGACGCCTTCCCCGATCATGTCGAATTCAAGCCGATGGGGGAGGGCTTCACCTGGAACACGCAGGACCGCGCCCGCGATATCGCCCTGGCGCGCGAAGCGTGGGAGGAGGTCAAGCGGATGATCGCCGACCCGGCCTATGACATGGTGCTGGCCGACGAACTCAACATCGTGCTGCGCTACGACTATCTGCCGCTCGACGAAGTGCTGGCGGTCCTGGCGGACCGGTCGGCCATGAAGCACGTCATCGTGACGGGCCGCAACGCGCCCGAAGCCCTGGTCGAACAGGCCGATCTCGCGACCGAAATGACGCTGCTCAAGCACCCGTTCCGCGAACAGGGCGTCAAGGCGCAGGCGGGCATCGAATTTTGAACCGACCGCCCGGCCTATCTACGCGCGGTGCCTTCTGCCAGCGCTCGCGCCGCTTTCACATAGGCCGGGCCGCCGCAGACCGTCCACGCTTGCGGAATGCTGATCCGCTTCATGCCTTTCAGGACCGGGTGGTGCAGCATTTCGGTGCCCTGATCGGTCACCCGATCGGTCGCGCTTTCCATGATCAGATAGTCGGGCCGGGCAACGACCATTTCCTCCAGGCTCATCTGCGACAGGGGCGGCTTGCCAAGCTTGGCCGCCAGGTTGGTCATCCCCACGCGCTGCATCAGGTCGTCGATCAGCGTCCCCGTGCCGGTCAGATAACCGCGCCGCTGATAATAGGCCGCGACCAGACCGGGCCGCGCCTTGCCGATCCGCGCGAGTTCCGCGTTCATGCGCGCGATCAGCGCCTCGCCGCGCGCGGGATGCCCCACCGCCTTTGCCACCTCGCGGATGGACAGAAGGATCGCATCATAGGTTTCGGCGGATTTAAGATCCACGGCCTTGTATTTCTGCGCCTTGAGGACCGCGATCGCCGGATTGCGCCGCGCAGGCATGCCGATCACCAGATCGGGATCGGCCGCCAGCACTTCTTCGGCAGACCCACCCAATATCGGCAGACCCCGCGCTTGCGCAGCGGCGGCGGACATTTGCGGATCGGTGGCATTGTGGGTCAGTCCGGCAATCTGGTCGCGATCCGCAAGCGCGAGGACGAGTTGGTCGGCGCAGAGGTTAAGCGATATGATCCGACGGGGCGCGGCTGGATCGGGATGCACGGTGCTGGCCGACGCTTGCCCGACCGACAGGATGGCGACGGCACCGCCCAAAAGCCCATAGCGCGCAAAAGACGTAAAGCATGTCATGCGCCAGATTCCATAGCGACACGATCCCGGGACACAAGTGTGACGGGGTGCCCATCCCATGCGAGGCCTATGTGGACGAACATTTCCTGACACCATCACGCCATAGGGGCCTGATCCCGCTTCTTCTAATCGGGCTGGCTGTTGCGGCAATCGCATCGCTCAGTTTCGGGCCGGTGACGCTGCCGCCCGAACGGCTGTTCGCGGCGTTGGCGGGCCATGGCGATCGGGTGGCCCACGCCATCCTGTTCGACTTGCGCCTGCCGCGCACCATCATCGGGCTGATAGTCGGGGCCATGCTCGGTCTGGCAGGTGCGGTCCTGCAGGGCTATCTGCGCAATCCGCTCGCCGAACCATCGGTGCTGGGCGCGTCCAATTGCGCCGCCCTGGGGGCTGTCGGCGCTATCTATTTTGGCATGGCGGAGTGGCATATCGTCATGTTGCCGCTGCTGGCGATCCTCACCGGCCTTGCCGGGCTGACGCTGTTGTTCCTGCTCAGCGGCCGGTCGGAAAGCCCCCTCACGCTGATTCTGGCCGGCATCGCCATATCGACGCTGGCGATCGCGGGGATCAGCCTGGCGCTCAACCTGTCCCCCAACCCTTTTGCGGCGATGGAAATCATGGCCTGGCTGCTTGGATCGATCGAGAACCGGTCGATCGATCATGTCTGGATCGCCTTGCCTTGCATCCTTCTGGGTGGCGCGCTGCTCCTGTTCGACGGGCGGGCGCTGGACGCGCTGTCGCTGGGGGAGGACGGCGCACGGTCGCTGGGCGTCGATCTCAAACAGACCCGCCTGCGCCTGCTCGCCGGAATCGCCATCGGGGTGGGGGGCGCGGTCGCCGTATCCGGATCGATCGGCTTTATCGGCCTCATCGTGCCGCATATCGTGCGTCCTTGGACGGACCGTCGCCCCTCGTCGCTCCTGCTGCCGTCGCTGCTGGGCGGCGCGGTGCTCCTGACCTTTGCCGACATATTGGTCCGGTTGATCCCGACCACCAACGAACTCAAACTGGGCGTGCTGACAGCCTTCCTCGGCGTCCCCGTCTTCTTGGTCCATCTGCTTCGGGAGCGCCGCCTGTGGTGACCATCGCCGTCCACGATCTTTCGGTCGACCTGGGGCGCCGCCCGGTGCTGCGCCATGTCAGCGCCGATTTCCAACCCGCAACGCTGACCGGCATCATAGGTCCCAACGGGGCGGGGAAATCCACCCTGATAAAAGCCATGCTGGGGCTGCTGCCCGCGCGTGAAGGGACGGTCATGATCGACGGGCAGGATCGCGCCAGTCTGGGCGTGCGCGATCTTGCTCGCAGGATCGCCTACCTGCCGCAGGGTCAGACCCTACACTGGCCGCTCAGTGTCGAACGCGTGGTAGCGCTGGGCCGCCTGCCGCATCTGGCGCCGCTGTCCCGCATCACAGACCTCGACCGCGCCGCCATAGTGCAGGCCATGGCCCGCGCCGATGTCGCGCATCTCGCCCAACGCGATGCCACCCAGCTGTCGGGCGGTGAGCGCGCCCGCGTCATGCTGGCGCGCGCGCTGGCCGTCGGCACGCCCGCACTGGTGGTCGATGAACCACTGGCGTCGCTTGATCCCGGGCATCAGATCGACGTGATGGACCTGCTGGCCCGCGAAGCCCGCAATGGGGCAACGGTGGTGACGGTGCTGCACGACCTCACCATGGCGGCGCGCTATTGCGATCGGCTGATCCTGATCGACGGGGGCGCGGTCGTGGCGCGGGGTACGCCAGCCGATGTGCTGACGGCTGAAACGCTGCGTCAGGTCTACGGCATTTCCGCCCGTA
Source organism: Sphingobium sp. CR2-8 (assembly GCF_035818615.1). NCBI lineage: Bacteria > Pseudomonadati > Pseudomonadota > Alphaproteobacteria > Sphingomonadales > Sphingobiaceae > Sphingobium > Sphingobium wonjuense. Next base: position 201,491 of record NZ_JAYKZY010000002.1, read on the forward strand.
TCGAACTGGCGGCGACCTGTCCCATGATCGTGCCGATCGCGCGCACGACAGGTGATTGACGCGCTCGTTACGCTTCCCTATCGGCAGTCACGCGACAGGTTCCCCTTGACCGGGGATGAATATGGGAACGGGAAAACCCCGGCTGCCCCTGCAACTGTAAGCGGAGAGCCATCGGCCATTTGCCATTGGGACATCAGTCTCGAGAAGGCGGCCGAATTGGCATCGACCCGCTAGCCAGGAGACCTGCCTGTCGCGGTCGTCTTTCGTGCGGACAGGGTGTTCCGGGCGGACGGGGGTGAACCCGCATGACGGCAAATCTGTGGACCGCATTCGTGCGGGGGTCGTGCCGCGTCTCCAAAACCGGCTGGTCCTCCTGCGGATGCGGACCGTCATGTTTGGACCCTATCGATGTTGACCTTCACGACTCTGGTTTTCCTGCTTTCCTCCTCCGCCGTTGCCGATGAAGGCGCTGCCGATCGGCAAGCGCCGCCGCCCGATGCCGCTGCAACCGCCGACAAAGGCGCTGACGATATTTTGGTCACGGCCACCCGGCTTGCCCTTCCGCTCGATAAGGTTGCGGCGTCGCTGACAGTCCTCGACAAGGCAGCGATCGACCGGATGCAGGATATCGGCGTCAGCGAACTGCTGCTGCGCACGCCGGGTGTCAGCATGGCGCGCAACGGCGGCTATGGCACGGCGACGTCGCTGCGCATTCGCGGCGCGGAAAGCGACCAGACCGTCGTCGTCATCGACGGCGTGAAGCTCAACGACCCTTCCGCGGCGGGCGGCGGCTATAATTTCGCCAATCTGCTGGTCGGCGACGCGGAGCGGATCGAAATATTGCGCGGTCCGCAATCGATCCTCTGGGGCAGCCAGGCGATCGGCGGCGTCGTCAACGTCGTCACCGCCCTGCCGACGCAGGCGCTGGAGGGCAGCTTCGACGTGGAGGCCGGATCGCGCGACACGGTGAGCGCGCGCGCCGCCATCGGCGGGAACACCGGTCCGCTGCGCTGGCGTATCGGTGGCCAGACGTTCACGACGGCGGGCATCTCGGCGATCGCGCCCGCCTTTGGAGGGCGGGAGAGGGATGGTTACCGCAATCGCCAGCTCACCGGCCGGGCGGAAGTGGCGCTGGCGTCCAACCTGACGGTCGATCTGCGCGGCTATTATTCCAGCGGACGCACGGAATTTGACGCGACCACGGCCGACAGTCCGGCCTATGGGCTGAACCGCGAGTTCGTCGGCTATGCGGGCCTCCGGCTCGACTTGCTGGATGGTCGTTTCCGTAACCGCATCGGCTATGGCTATACCGATACCGATCGCGACAATTTCGACCCCCGCCTTGCGCGCAAGCAGACCTTCGATTCCGCCGGTCGCAACCAGCGCCTCGAATATCAGGGCAGCTTCGCCATAGCCGATGGATGGACCGCCCAGTTCGGCGTGGAAAATGAACGCTCGCGCTTCCGCAGCGTCTCGCCGCCATCATCCCTGTCCGCGCCGATCCCCAATCCGGCGCGTGGTCGTGCGGAGATCACCAGCGTCTACGGGCAATTGTCCGTTGAACCGCTGGCGGGCCTGACGCTGACCGGCGGCGCGCGTCATGACGATCATAACCGCTTCGGCGGGCAGACGCTGGCGTCCGCTGGCGCGATCTGGGCGCTGCCCACCGGCACCGTGCTGCGCGCCAGCTATGGCGAGGGATTCAAGGCGCCGACCCTATACCAGCTTTTCTCCGAATATGGGAACCAGGCGCTATCGCCCGAAAGCGCGCATGGCTGGGAAGCGGGCGCGGAACAGCGGTTTCTGGACGGACGCCTGCGGTTCGGCGGGGTCTGGTTCGATCGGACGACGAAAGACCAGATCATCTTCAACAGCTGTTCGGCCAGTTCTACCCTGGCGCTCTGCTACCAGCCCGGCAGCACGACGATCCGGCGCAGCGGTTATTACCAGAATGTCGCGCGGGCACAGGCGCACGGCATAGAGGCGCAGGCCAGCGTGGAGCCGGTGCCCGGTCTGCTGATCGACGGCAATTACAGCTGGACGGTATCGGAAGACCGTTCGCCCGGCGGGACCAATTTCGGCCGCTGGCTGCCCCGCCGTCCGCGTAATCAGGCCAATGGCTCGATCAGCTATGCCTGGCCGTTCGGACTCACGACCGGCGCTGCGGTTCGCTGGTTGGGCCATAGTTACGACAATGCGTCCAACGCGCTGCGGCTCGACGATTATACGCTGGTCGATCTGCGCGCCGAAGTGAAACTGTTCGACCAACTGCGCCTTTTCGCCCGCGTCGAAAACCTGTTCGACGAAGGCTATATGACCGCCTATCGCTATGGCACGCTGGGCCGCAGTATCTACGCCGGTCTGCGCGGCCGGTTTTGAGGAGGGTCTGATGCTCACGTCCGTTCCCCCCGGCCCCGCGATCGTGGCATGCAGCACATGCCGTTTTTCCGCCGAAGCGCGTGACGATGCGCAAGCCGTGCGTGGAGGCGCACGGCTGGCTGAGGCATTGCGAACGGTCCAGGCGTCGGACCCTCGCTACGCTACGGTGGCCGTTCAGGACATGCCCTGCTTCTTTGCCTGCACGGATCATTGTACCGTCCATCTGCGCGCGCCGGGCAAGGTCAGCTATATACTGGGCCGGTTCACGCCCGACGCTGATGCGGCGCGCGCCATCCTCGACTACGCCGTCCAATATGCGGCCAGCGATCATGGCCGCGTGCCGTTCAAGCAATGGCCCGAAGGGGTGAAGGGTCATTTCATCACCCGTTCGCCGCCCGAAGGATATGTCGCCGAATGAGCTTCGCCACTCTCGCTGATTTTGAACGCGCGCTGGCGACGTTGCCGGTCCCCGACGCTGACGCGCTCGCCCTTGCGCGGGCGCGTCAGGGGCAATTGACGAAACCCCCCGGTTCGCTCGCCCGGCTGGAGGATATCGCGATCCTCTTCGCTGGCTGGCAGGCTGTGGAACGGCCTGCGATCCGATCCGGCAAGGTGCTGATATTCGCGGGCAATCACGGCGTCACCGTCCATGGCGTCAGCGCCTTCCCCCTGAAGTGACGGCACAGATGGTGGCGAATTTCACGGCAGGCGGGGCGGCGATCAACGCCCTGGCGGCGGCCGCCGATCTCGACCTGAACGTCGTGCCGCTGGACTTGGACAAGCCGACTGCCGACTTTTCCCAGGGTCCGGCAATGAGCGAGGTAGAATGCCTGGCGGCCCTGTCCGCAGGCGCGGCAGCGGTCGATCCCAATCAACAGCTGATCGTCGTCGGGGAAATGGGCATCGGCAATTCCACGGCGGCGGCGGCGTTAGCCGCGCGCAGCTTCGGCGGCCCGGTGTCTTCATGGGTCGGCCCCGGCACCGGCGTCGATCAAAACGGCATCGCGCGCAAGACCCGCGTGATCTCGGATGCTCTGGCCTACCATGACAGCGCGCCTCGCACCTCCTTCGAAACGCTGCGCCGCGTGGGCGGGCGAGAGATTGCCGCTATCGCTGGCGCGGTCCTGCGCGCGCGCCAGCTGCGTATCCCCGTCATCCTTGACGGCTTCATCAGTTGCGCCGCGATAGCGCCGCTCGCCGCTGCCGTGCCGGATATCATCGGCCACTGTATCGCAGGCCATTGTTCGGCCGAGCCGGGCCATGCGCTGTTGCTGGAGCGGCTGGGCCTGGAACCGCTTCTACAGCTGGGCATGCGGCTGGGCGAGGGTAGCGGCGCGGCCGTCGCCGCCAACATCGTGCGGTCGGCGCTGGCCGCTCATGCCCATATGGCGACCTTTGCGGAGGCGGGTGTGTCGGAGGGGGCGTGAGCGCAAAGCTGCTCTATATGGTGCGCCATGGCGCACCCGAAATGCCTGGCCTGCTTATGGGGCGGACCGATGGTGCGCCGACATTGGCAGGCATCGCGACATGCGTCGAAAAGACAACCGGGCTGGCGTTCGATGCCATTGTCAGTTCGGACCTCTTACGCGCCCGCAAAGCCGCCGAAGCCATGGCGCAACGCTGCGGCACCCCCATGACCATCGATCCGCGCTGGCGAGAGCTGGATTTCGGTCTCTGGGACGGGCTTGCGCCATCGACCGTCGCTCCCGATGCGCTTGGCCGGTTCCATGATGATCCCGATGCCAATCCCCCGCCGCAGGGAGAACGCTGGTCCACGCTTCAGACCCGTGTCGCCGCCGCGATCGGCGACCTGTCATCCGCCGCGACGCTGGTCGTGACCCATGCCGGTGCGATGCGTGCGGCGCTCGCCCATCTTTGCGGGTTCACTGCGGCGCAAATCTGGGCGTTCGACCTTCCCTATGGTGCGCTTATCTCGCTCAGGATCTGGCCGGAACCGCATCCCGGCGCGCAGATCATCGGATTGCGCGCATGAAGGGGCTGGTGATCGCGATCCAGTTCCTGACGCGCTTGCCGACGCCGCCCATCGCCGTATCGGCCCAGGAATTTGCGCAATCGATCCGCTGGTTCCCGATAGTCGGGTTGATCCTCGGCGTCCTCATCGCGGCCGCTGCGCGGCTGGGGTGCGCGATCGACGATTGGGTCGGCGCGCTACTGGCGCTACTGGCATGGGTCGGTCTCACCGGGGCACTGCACCTAGACGGGCTGGGCGACATAGCGGACGCATCCGGCGCAGCGCACAAGGACAAGGCGCGGTTGCGCGCCGTTCTTGCCGATCCGCATGTCGGCAGTTTCGCCATCGTCGCCATCGCCACCCAGTTGATCGCCAAGCTGGTCCTGATCCACGCGCTCATCGCGCGCGGCCTCTTCCTGCCGCTCATCTCGGTTCCCTTCGCCGCGCGAATAGCGCCACTGGCCTGGGCCCGGCTGATGCCCGCCTTGCACGAAGGGTTGGGTGCGACATTCCAGACTGCCGTCCGTCCGATCGACCTTGGCGCATGGGCGCTGGCGCTGATCGCGACGGCCTGCTTCTTACCGGGCCTGCTGGCGACGCCGGTCCTCATCCTGCTTTGGTCGCTTTGGCTGCGCCGCCATATCGGCGGCCTGTCCGGTGACGGACATGGCGCAGGGATTGAGATAGTGGAAAGCGCCCTGATGCTGGCTATTTTACTGTCGGAAAGCCTATGACCGATCGCTGGACCTGGCATGGCGGCGGCCTGACTGCGGCCCGCACCCATTTCGGAACGGGCGATCAGCCATGGCTGGACCTGTCCACCGGGATCAATCCGCATGCCTGGCCTGTCCCAACCACGCCGATAGATTGGTCGCATTTGCCCGACGAACGCGATCTGCTCGCGCTGGAATCGGCTGCCGCGCGCTATTTCGACGTTGCGCCCGACCATCTTTGCGCCGTGCCGGGGACGGAAATCGGTTTGCGTCTGGTAGGCACCCTGCTGAACGGCCCGACTTTCCATTGCACGCCCAGCTATCGCACCCATGGCGAGATGCTGGCGGACAGCGCGCCGCTATCTGCCGCGACGCTCGACCGCGCGGACGGGGCGACGCTCATCCTTGCCAATCCGAACAATCCCGATGGCCGCCTGCTCGATCACGCGGCGCTTCACGATCTGCTCGCCCGCCGGGGTCAAGGCTGGCTGCTGGTCGATGAAGCCTTTGCCGACACTTTGCCGGATACCAGCCTGGCCCGAGAGGTCCGCGCGGACCGGCACCTCATCCTGTTCCGATCTTTCGGCAAATTTTTCGGTTTGGCCGGCGTGCGGCTCGGCTTCGTCCTTGGTCCGCCTTCCTTCCTGCGCCATGTGCGCGATCGGCTCGGCGCCTGGCCGCTTTCCGCGCCAGCCATCGCTATCGGCGCGGCTGCTTATGCGGATCATGCCTGGATCGCCGCCATGCGGACCCGCTTGGTGGCGGAGGCTGCCGCGCTGGACGCCAGCCTCCGCCGGACAGGATTGAACCCAACCGGCGCATGCCCGCTGTTCCGGCTGCTGGAGGTCGATGATGCGCATCTGCTGTTCGAAAAACTGGCGCGCCGGTCGATCTTGACCCGCCCCTTCGCCGACAACCGCCGCTGGCTGCGTATCGGCCTGCCTCCCGATCTGGCCGCTTGCGCGCGATTGGAGCAGGCGCTTGCCCATGGCTGAGCCGGTGGCGCTGTTCGCACTGATGCTCGATGCCGCGATCGGCTGGCCCGCCTGGCTCTATGCGCGCGTGGGTCATCCGGTCGGCGCTTTCGCCCGCCTCATCAATGGCTGCGAGCATCGCTGGAACCGACCGGCCTTCGGCGCGCGCCGTCTGCGCTGGTTCGGCATGACCACGGTGCTGCTTCTGCTGCTGATGTCGGCCGGTCCTGCCTTTCTGGTGCAACATGCCATCGATTTCCTGCCCGACACAATAGCCTGGCTGCTTCTCGCCCTGCTTGCCTTCCCCGCCCTGGCCCAACGCAGCCTGCACGATCATGTCGCCGCCGTCGAAAGCGCGCTGCGTGGCGGCGACCTTGGCCACGCCCGCCATGCGGTTGGGATGATCGTGGGCCGCGACACCGCCGAACTCGACGAAGCAGGAGTCGCGCGCGCCGCGATCGAAAGTCTGTCCGAAAGCTTTTGCGACGGTATCGCCGCGCCTTTTTTCTGGCTGCTGCTGCTCGGCCTGCCGGGCGTGTGGGCCTATAAGGCAATCAACACCGCCGACAGCCTGATCGGCCATAAGGAGGATCGCTGGCGCGCCTTCGGCTGGGCGGCGGCCCGGATGGACGATGGGCTGAATCTGATACCGGCGCGATTGGGCGGCGTCATCCTGTGTCTCGCAGGCGGCGGTGGCTGGCGGATCATGGCGCGCGACGCGCGCAACCACGCCTCGCCCAATGCCGGCTGGACCGAAGCGGCCATGGCTGGCGCGCTCGGCCTGCGCCTTGCTGGGCCGGTCGCCTATGATGGGGTGGTCCATGCAAAGCCATGGATCGGCGACGGTCGCGCCAGCGCGAACTCCGACGATATTCGTCGCGCGCTGCGCCTCTATCGCCGCGCCTGCCTCATCCTGTGGCTGGTCGCAGCCCTTTCTCTCGTCAGGATCATGCCATGAACCACAGCCTATTCGTCTTGGGCGGTGCGCGCTCGGGCAAAAGCCGTTTCGCGCAGGGCCGAGCGGAAGCAACGGGCCTCACGCCCCTCTTCGTCGCAACCGCGCAAGCCTTTGACGAAGAGATGCGCGAGAGGATCGCCCGCCATCGCGACGACCGGGGGACGCGTTGGGATATGATTGAGGCGCCTATTGATATTGCCGCCGTGATCGACAGTCATGCGCGACCGGACAGGGTGATCCTGATCGATTGTCTGACGCTATGGACGTCCAATCTGCTGCTGGGCGATCATGATATAGGCGTCGCGACGAAAAAGCTGGTGAACGCCCTCTCGCTGGCAAGTGGCCCCGTCATCCTGGTGGCGAATGAAGTCGGACTTGGGATCGTGCCGGACAATCGTCTTGCCCGGCGGTTCCGCGACCACGCGGGTATCGTCAACCAGCGGGTCGCGGCGGCCTGTGCGGAGGTTCAGTTTATCGCCGCCGGTCTGCCGCTCGCCCTCAAACAGCACCAGTGAGGTTGGGCATCGGCTATGCAGTACGAGTTATGCCGGTGATTGGCGCAATATCTCCCGCGCGCGCGGCGTAAGCCGTTCTACGGCCGCCGCATGAATGCCAGGTGCGGCGCACAGCAACCCGAAGGCGGTGGGCTGCGGCCGATTGTAGCGCAACGGATCGCCCAAAGCATCGGTCACAACGCCGCCCGCTTCCTGCACGATCAGCGCGGCCGCCGCGACATCCCATTCGTTGCCCCAGCGCACCGTGGCGACCAGATCGGCTTCGTCGGCGGCGACCATCGCCATGCGGAGCGCGATGCTGTTGGGCTTGTCCACCGTCACCAGATCGCGGTCGATGCGCGGCAATTGATCGGCGGGCACCCGTGCACCGGGCAGTGTATCGCGCGATCCAGCGCGCAACGACTGGCCGTTCCGGGTCGCGCCCTTGCCCCGCTGCGCCACCCACAATTCGTTGCGTGCGGGTGCGGCAAGGATGCCGAGCGTAACCGCGCCATTATCCACCAAGGCGACCGACACCGACCAGCCCGGTCGACCGCGCAGATAGTCGCGTGTCCCGTCGATCGGATCGACGACCCAGACGCGCGGGACGCCCAGCCGGTGCACCGTGTCCGCCGTTTCCTCCGACAGCCAGCCGGCCTCCGGGTCGATGGCTGACAGCCGCTCGCGCAGCATGACGTCGACCGCCAGATCGGCTTCGCACACCGGATGGCCCGGCACCTTTTCCCACTGGCGCACGCGCGTGTCGCCACCGGCCCAAAGAGTCAGCGCATGGTCAGCCGCATCCGCGACGGCGGATAGCACCGCCCTCAAGGCGGCGTCATCCCCCGGCAACGGTCATCCCATCGACGCGCAGCGTGGGCACGTTCATGGCATAGCGGAAATGCAGGTCGCTCGCGGGTGTCAGCGCGCGGAACATATCCTTCAAATTGCTGGCGATGGTGATTTCGGACACGGCATGCGCCACCGCGCCATTTTCGATCAGGAACCCCGCCGCCCCCCGGCTATAGTCGCCGGTGACGGCGTTGACGCCCATGCCGATCAGTTCGGTGACATACAGGCCGCGCTTCACGTCCGCCATCAGGTCGCCCGGCGATATCTCGCCCGCTTCCATATGGACGTTGGTGATGCTGGCCCCTGGCGCGCCGCTGCCGCCGCGGCTGGCATGGCCGGTGGGTTCCAGCCCCAGTTGGCGCGCCGAAGCGCTGTCCATCAGCCATCCGGTCAGCACGCCCTTGTCGATCAATGCCCGCGGCGCCACTGGCAGGCCTTCGCCGTCGAACGGACGCGACCGCATCCCGCGCAGCAGCAACGGATCGTCGATGATGGTGATGCCTGCATCGAACAGCGCCGCGCCCAGCGAATCCAGCAGGAAGCTGGACCGGCGCGCGATCGCCGGGCCGACGATCCCGCCGATCAGATGGCCAATCAGGCTGGAGCCGATACGCGGATCGAAGATCACCGGCATGACGCCGCTCTCGACCTTCACGGGATTGAGCCGCGCGACGGCCCGCTGGCCGGCGCGGATACCGACCGCTTCGGCATCGTCCAGATCTTCCAGATGGCGGACGCTATGGCTGGCATGGTCGCGCTGCATATCCGCGCCCGTACCCGCCAGGACGCTGGCCCACGTCGAATGGCTGGTCCCGGCATAGGCGCCGACAAAGCCGTGACTGGTCGCCAGCGCCACCTGGCTGCGGCCGTTCGCCGCGCCACCGCCTTCGCTGTTCGTGATGCCGGGTACGCTGCGCGCGGCTTCTTCCGCGATCAGCGCCCTTTCCCGCAGAGCGGCGGGTTCTGGTTCCTCCGTGTCGGTCAGGTCCAGCGCTGGCGGCCGCTTCCGGAGCAACCGCTCCTCCGGCGCCAGCCCCGCATAGGGGTCTTCGGGCGCTTCACGTGCCATGGCGATGCAGCGATCGACCAGAGTGGACAAAGTCGCGGGGTTCATATCCGACGCGGAAATGCTGGCGGACCGCTGGCCGATGAAGACGCGCAGGCCGATCTCTTCGCCCTCTGACCGCTCGACATCCTCCAGCGCGCCCAACCGCACGGACACGTTGGTCGAAGCATTGCAGGCATAGATGGCATCGGCGGCATCCGCCCCGGCCTTGCGCGCCGCGCCGACCAGATCCTGCGCGCGCGATTGGGCTTCTTCTAGGCTGAGCATGGAGGGGAAAGGGTCCTCAAAAAATCAAGAAGGTGGGGAAGGGTGGCCTTACGCGCTTGTGCCCTATGGGGCAACGCCCGCCAGCCAATGGTCGAGCAGGTGCCAGGCGACGGCCATCGTGGGTGGCGCAAGGAAGCGTGCACCCGGATCGCCCGCCATCGCCGCGCGTGCCTGCTGCGCGTCGCACCAGAAGGCATCTTCTATCTCGGTTCGATCAAGCGTCAGCGCGTCGTCCCGCGCTTCTGCGACGCAGGCGATCATCAGGGAGGACGGGAAGGGCCAGGGCTGGCTCATCACATAGCGGACATTATGGACGCGCACGCCAGCCTCCTCGAACAGTTCGCGCGCCACGGCTTCCTCGATCGTCTCGCCCGGCTCGACAAAGCCTGCCAGCGCCGAATAGCGGCCGGGTGGCCAGGCATGCTGGCGTCCCAGCAATATGCGTCCGCGATGTTCGGCCAGCATGATGACGACCGGGTCGGTGCGTGGGAAATGCTCGGCGGTGCAGGCACCACATTTGCGCGACCATCCTGCCTTTTCCGGCTGCGTCGCGCCACCGCAGACCGAACAATAGCGATGGCGGGCATGCCAATGGACCAAGCTGCGCGCCGTGCCGTACATGGCGACCTCCTCGTTCGGCACCAGCCCGGCGATGGCGCGGCTGCGGGGGGTCGGGACCATATTGGGGCCAAGGTCGGTGATGAGCCGCGCGAAGATCGGCCGCTTGTCCAGATCGACGCCCAGCAGCACATGATCCGCGACCCGCGCTTCCGGTTTCAGCGGTTCCAGCAGCAGATGCCCGTCCACCTCCACCGGCTCCAGCCCGTCCAGCACCAGCAGGCGCGCGGCCGGATCGGCGAACGTGTCCGCCAACAGCGCCGGGTTCGTGCGGATATGATCGACCCGGTCGAGATGGCTTCCGACGAAGCCTGGCACCACAGCCTTGGTGGGATCAGTCCCGTGCATCGCCTTTCCTCTCCTTCTTCACCGCGTCGGCCGCCCGGGCGAACAATGTCGGCAGTCCCGCCGCACCGATCCGGTCGACAGGCCACCATTCGCCCGCACCCTCCGGCGTAGCGTTCGGTCCCACATGGGCATGGTGGACCCGCAGCGCCAGTGAGAAATGAGTGAAGACATGGGCGACCGGCTCATCGATGCGCGTCCAGGCGGCGGGGACAGGCGGCGTCGGGTCGGGCGCGTCGCCCCAGTCGGAACTGGGCAGCGCCCGCATCCCGCCCAGCAAGCCCTTGTCGGGGCGGCGGACCAGCCAGACATGCCCGTCCCGCTCGATCCACCAGCAATGGCCGGTCCGGTGTGGGCGCGCTTTCTTCGGGGCCTTGACCGGGAAAGCGGCCGGATCGGCGGTCAGGACGGCGGCGCAATCCTCCCGCAAGGGGCAGATGCCGCAAGCCGGATTGCGGGCGGTGCAGATGGTCGCGCCCAGATCCATCATCGCCTGCGCGAAATCCCCGGCGCGGGTGTCCGGGGTGATGCGATCGGCAGCGGCGCGAATCGCGGCGCGCGCGGCGGGCAGAGGGATGGCGATCGCGAACAGGCGCGCCACCACCCGCTCGACATTGGCGTCCACCACCACGGCACGCTGTCCAAAGGCGATCGCGGCGACGGCAGCGGCGGTATAGGCGCCCACGCCCGGCAGCGCGCGCAGCCCGTCCTCCGTATCCGGGAAGACGCCGCCATGCTCGCCCGCCACCGCCCGCGCGCAGGCCAGCAGGTTGCGGGCGCGGGCATAATAGCCAAGCCCGGCCCAGGCGGCCATCAGGTCGGCGTCTTCGCTTGCGGCCAGATCCTCGACCGTGGGCCAGCGCGCCAGGAATTTCGCATAATAGGGACCAACGGCCGCCACCGTTGTCTGCTGCAACATCACTTCGGACAGCCAGACCCGATAGGGATCGGCGGCATTGCTGCCCGGTGGCGCGCGCCAGGGCAGGCGGCGGGCATGCATGTCGTAATGGGCCAGCAGGTCGCCCGCTATTTTTATGTCTCTACCCTCGACGCGCATGGCGACCCTATGCCATTAAGCGCGTCATGACGGAACGCCCGGCCACCCCTAAATTGAAGATTCGCGCCATCGCGCCTGCCGAACGTCCCCGGACGGGCGCGCCGCGTGCCATCGCCGACCTGATGCCGGACATCGGTCGCGCTGCGTTCCGCAAGTTCGGCTTCGTCCAATCCAGCATCGTCACCCGCTGGGCGGAGATTGCAGGCGCGCACTACGCGGCCATTTCCGCGCCCGAATCGATCCGCTTCCCTGTGGGGCAAAAGGCTGGCGGCACGCTGCAACTTACGGTTCTAAGCGGTCATGGGCCGATGGTGCAGCATATGCTGCCCGACATCGTCGAACGGGTGAACCGCTTCTTCGGCTACGCCGCCGTGTCGAAGGTCGCGATCCGCCAGGGCGATATCATGCCCGCCAAGGCCGAACGCCGCCCGCCGCCGCGCAACCTGAAACCCATTCCGGTCGAGCTGGGCAATTCGCTGCGCGATATCGGCGACCCCGAACTGCGCGCCGTGCTGGAATCGCTGGCGCAGGGCCTTGCCAACAGCAGCGGTTTGCCCAAGATCAACTGAGATGTTCGGCAGCGGTTCAGCCGGACCATTTTACGGATCTGTCCTCATGAAGAAATTGCTCCTGCCGCTCGCCTTGCTTGCCGTTCCCGCCGCGCTGGTCGCCGCGCCCGCCGCCAACTGGGTGAACCGGATCATGATCTCGCCGATCGGCGGGCATCTGCTGGGCAATCCCGCTGCGCCGACCAAGCTGGTGGAATATGTCAGCTACACCTGTTCCCACTGCGCCCATTTCGTAGGCGAAGCGAGCGCGCCGCTGAAAGCGGACTATGTGAAGGGTGGCAAGGTCAGCGTCGAAGTTCGCAATGCGGTCCGCGACAAATATGACCTGACCGCCGCGCTGCTCGCCCGTTGCGGCGGGCCTGCCCGCTTCATGGGCAATCATGAGGCGCTGTTCGCCAACCAGACCGCCTGGATGCCGCAGATCGAAGCCTATGACGGCAGCGCGGCAAAACCCGCCGACCAGATTCCTGCGCTCAAGGATATCGGGCAGAAGACCGGCCTCTATGCGCTGATGAACAAGCGCGGCTTCACCAATGCCCAACTCGATGCCTGTGTCGCCAATCCAGCGTCGATGAAGCAGATCCTCGCCATGACGGACGACGCCTGGAACAAGGTGAAGATTACCGGCACGCCGGGCTTCGTCGTCAACGGCAAGCTGGTGGAAGGATCGAGCTGGCCGATCCTTCAGGCCGCATTGCCCGCGCCCGCGCGCTGATCTAAAACCCCTTTCATACACGCCATCATCGGAGCCTTGCCCGTCGTGAAAGCCCTGACTCTTGCCACCTTGCCCGTCATCGCCGCCATTGCCTTCAGCCTGACCCTCGCCGCCTGTGGCAAGAGCGAGGAAGGCGCCAAGCCGACCGGCGAACCCGTTGCCGCCGTTGCAGCGCCAGCGGGAACCAGCTGGTCCGAAACCATCGCCGATACGCCAGAAGGCTATTTCGTCATGGGCAATCCTTCGGCCAAGGTGAAGCTGGTCGAATATGGCTCCTACACGTGCAGCCATTGCAAGGACTTCTCCGCCGAAGCATCGGAAGAGATCAAGAAGCTGGTCGATACCGGCAAGATGAGCTTCGAATTCCGTACGTATGTGCGCGATCCCATCGACCTGACCACGGCGCTGCTGGCCCGCTGCGGTGGCAAGGACATCTTCTATCCCTTGTCCGAACAGTTTTTTGCCAATCAGGCGGCGATGTTCGAAAAGGTTCAGGGCAATGAAGCAGCCCTGCAGGGCGTGGAAAAGCTGCCCCCGGCCCAGCGCCCCGGCGCGATCGCACAGGTTGCGGGCCTGATCGAATATGCGCAGCAGCGTGGCATTTCCGCCGATCAGGCCAAACAGTGTCTGGCCGATACCGCCTCGGCCGAACGACTGGCCAAGGGTGTCGAGGCTGCCAACAGCCAGTATCAGATCAGCGGCACGCCCAGCTTCCTGATCAATGGCGTCCTGGTCGACAATGTCGCCAACTGGGCTCTGCTCCAGCCCAAGCTCAAGGAAGCGGGACTCTGATTGGGCCACAGGAGCGGACAGACTCGGGGCGGACAGGCGCGCAGGCATAGACAGGCCGGGACGGCATATCGTCCCGGCATCATATCATGCAGATAAAGCGGCTCAAACTTTCCGGCTTCAAGAGCTTCGTCGACCCGACGGAATTGCGGATCGAGCCGGGCCTGACCGGCATCGTCGGTCCCAACGGGTGCGGCAAGTCCAACCTGCTCGAAGCGATCCGCTGGGTCATGGGCGAATCCAGTGCCAGATCCATGCGCGGCGGCGGCATGGAGGATGTGATCTTTGCCGGCACCGCCACCCGGCCGCAGCGCGATTTTGCCGAAGTCTCGCTGCTGACCATCCAGGAACAGGGCGAATTATTCAACGCCGTCGATGTCGGCGCGGACGGCGAACTGGAAGTCACCCGCCGGATCGAGCGTGGCGCGGGCAGCGCCTATCGGGCCAATGGCAAGGATGTGCGGGCGAAGGACGTCGCGCTGGTCTTCGCCGACGCCGCCACCGGGCCGCACAGTCCCGCGCTGGTCAGCCAGGGCCGCATCGCCGCCGTCATCGCCGCGCGCCCGCAGGAACGGCGCGCCATGCTGGAGGAAGCGGCGGGCATTGCGGGGCTTCATGTCCGGCGCAAGGACGCCGAACAGAAATTGCGCGCGGCCGAAGGCAATCTGGCGCGGCTGGACGAGATATTGCTCGACATGGACGCGCGCGCCAACGCCCTGCGGCGGCAGGCGAAGGCGGCCGAACGCTATATCCGCCTGTCCGACCAGATCCGGGTTGCGGAAGGGCGCGCGCTCTTCGCCCGCTGGCGTGAACTGAGTGCCAGCGCCGAGGCAGCGCGGGCCGAGGCCAAACAAGCGGACACAGCCGTATCGCATGCGCAGGAAGGGCAATTGGCCGCCGCCGCCCATGCCCAGGCGGCGGTCGCTCTGCTGGCCGAGCGGCGCGCCGTCGCGCAGGCGGCGCGGGACGAGGCCAATGAAGCGGGCCACCGCCTTGCCGCCCTGCGCACCGAGCGGGAATCGGTCGTCCGCCGCCTGGCCGACATCGCGCAGCAGGCGGCCCGGCTGGAGGAAGATCGCGCGCGCGAAGGCACGCTGGCCAATGACGCGGCCGACGCCATCGCCCGGCTGACGGGGGAGATTGCGACGCTCAAGGCGCGCATCGCCGACACGGAAAAGCTGCGTCCCGCTTTTGCCACGCGCATTGCCGCGGCCGAGGATGCCGCGCGCGACGCCGAACTGGACCTGGCGCGCGCGATGGCCAAACAGGCGGCCGAGCAGGCCGAACTGCGCGTGGCGGAGGCCGCGCTGGCCGCTGCCCGCAATAGGCTCGACCGGGCGGAGCGGGATGTGACGCGTCTCGCCGCGGAGGCCGCCAGCCTTCCGGATGCCAGGCCAGTGGAGGCGCAGCGTGACGCGGCCCTTGCCGACCAGGCGCAGGCCAAGGCGGACCGGGACGCCGCCGAAACCATGATCCAATCTGCCGACACGGATCGGCAGGCCGCCGCAGAGGCGCGCGCCACCGCCGAAGCCGCGCTGGCCGCCGCTCGCGCCGCGCTCGCCGCACTCGATAGCGAGGCGGCGGCGCTCCGACGCGCGGTGGACATGGGGGCGGGCAACCGGACCCGCATGCTCGATCAGCTCAAGGCCGTGCCGGGCTATGAGCGCGCGCTGGCCGCGGCGCTGGGTGACGATCTGGAGGCGGCGGTCGGGCAGGATGGCAAGCGGCGCTGGACGGGGGCCGATCCGCTGGCCGACGACCCGGCCTTGCCTGCGGGTGCGACGCCCTTGGCCGCTCATGTCGTCGCGCCGCTGGAGCTGGCGCGTCGGCTGGCGCAAATCGCGGTGGCGGAAAAGGACGAGGGTCAGGCGCTTGCGGTCGGGCAGCGCCTCGTCACGCTGGACGGCCAGTTGCGCCGCTGGGACGGTTATGTCGCGACGGAGGGCGGCGCGGCGGCGGCCGAGCGGCTGATCCGCCGCAACCGGCTGGACGCGATCGTGACGGCTCGCCCTGCGGCGCTAGCAGAGGTCGAACAGGCCGCCGCCGCGCAGGAACAGGCCAAGGCCCGCGAACAGGCCGCCGCTCAGGCACTCAGCCATGGCCGCACCGCCCTGTCCCAGGCCGACCAGCGCCTGCGCGCTGCGCTGCGTGCCGCCGACGAGGCGACGACCGCGCTCGAACGGCTGGCCGGTCGGCGCGAGGCGATCGAAGAGCGGCTCGCCGAAGCGCGGCGCGACCAGGATGGCGCGCAGGCCGAACATCACAAGGCGCAATCCGCGCGGACGGCCGTCCCCGACGGGGCCGATACGCGGGCGCAGGTCGCCGCGCTGTCGCAGGCGAGCGAGCAGGCCCGCAGCGCCGTCGGCCAGTTGCAGGCCGATCAGGCGCTGGCCGACCGCATCCTCTCGACCGATCGCGAGCGGCAGGCGGCGGCCGATGCGGAAAGCAAGGGCTGGCGCGCGCGCGCTGGCGAGGCGGCGAAGCGGATCGCCGCCATGGTCGCGCGCGCCGGAGAGATCGCCGACGAACGCGCGCTGATCGAAACGCAGCCCGAGGCGCTGGCACAAGCCATTGCCGATCTGGGCGATCAGGGTGCGACCCTGGCTGCGGCCGCCGAACAGGCGCGTCGCGACGAGCAGGAGGCCGACGTCGCGCTGCGCGCGGCCGAAGCGCGCGCTGCCCAGGCGGGTGAAGCGCTGGCCTCCGCCCGCGAGGCGCGCGCCACTGCCCTTGCCCGGGTCGAGGCGGCCGACGAACGGCGGATCGAGACGAACCGGCTGTCGGGCGAGCGGTTCGAATGCCCGCCGCCGGTGCTGCCCGAAAAGCTGGGTTTTTCCAGCGCCGACATGCGCATCGCGCAGACCGAGCAGGCCGAGCATGACCGGTTCCACGCCGAACGCGAACGGATCGGTCCGGTCAATCTGGTCGCCGCGCAGGAGCTCGCGGAACTGGAAGCCATACAGGCGACCAGCCGCGCGGAAAGCCAGGAGCTGACCCAGGCGATCCACCGGCTGCGCGGTTCGATCGGCAGCCTGAACCGGGAGGGCCGCCAGCGCCTGCTCGCCGCGTTCGAAGCGGTGGACGGCCATTTCCGGCGTCTCTTCACGACCTTGTTCAATGGCGGGCAGGCGCATCTGGAACTGATCGACAGCGACGATCCGCTGGAGGCCGGGCTGGAGATCATGGCCCAGCCGCCGGGCAAGAAGCTGGCCGCGCTCACACTCCTGTCAGGCGGCGAGCAGGCCTTGACGGCCGTGGCGCTGATCTTTGGCCTGTTCCTGACCAATCCCGCGCCGATCTGCGTGCTGGACGAGGTCGACGCGCCGCTGGACGACGCCAATGTCGAGCGCTTCTGCGACCTGCTCGACGCGATGGTGGCGCAGACGAACACGCGCTATCTGATCGTCACCCATAATGCCGTCAGCATGGCGCGGATGCATCGGCTGTTCGGCGTGACCATGGTGGAGCAGGGCGTCAGTCGGCTCGTGTCGGTCAATCTGCAAAGCGCCGAGGCGTTGCTGGCGGCCGAGTAGCCAGCCTTGCCGTCATGGCGTGACGCAGGCTGACGGGAAGAATGCGTCTGATCGCATAGTCGAAGGGTAGTGCGGTACGGTCATCCAAGGGTCGTTTGCGCGTGTGGGACTGGACCCGGCCTGCGCCGGGGAACCGCGATCATGAGTCAGCATCCTGGCATCACGCTATTCATACCAGAATGCGATGATGCTGACCCATAAGGCAGCTCCCCGGCGAAGGCCGGGGTCCAGCTCTGAGCGCGGGACTGGGCCCCGGCCTTCGCCGGGGAACAACTGGCTATAGGTCCCTTATCAATGCAAATTGGTATAGCAGGTCTGCCGGACGGGGCTAAAGAGACAGTTGCACCCTTAACTTCGCACATTTCCCGCTTGTTTTGACATAAAATTGCGTGTGGCTGATCCTATCGGAAAGGCTGGGCCTGTGATTATAAGTCCCTCGCTGCCGATAGGACAGGGCGTCAGCCGCGCCCGAACCAGCCCTTCATCCGGCGGAACAGGCCGCGTTCGCTGACCGGTTCGAACATCTCTTCGGGGCCTTCGGGGTCGAGCACTTCATTGTCGGCCAGCCATAGCTGCACGTCGTTCAGGTTGGGCGTCACATAGGGACGCAAGGTCCGCCCCGGCTTCTGTCGCAATTCCTCGATCGCGGCGACCAGCCCGCGTTCGGCGATGACCGTCGCCACCCGCTCGGCCGGCAGGTCGAGATGCTCGGCGATCAGGTCGTGGCGTATCTTCACGATCGTGTCCTGCCACCCGTCATTGCCGGGCAGCGTCGTGTCGATACAGATGTCGCATTCGGTGTCCAGCCGCATCGAGCGGTTGTTCATGTTGGACGACCCGACCCGGATCAGCCGGTCGTCCACGATCAATATCTTGGCATGAACGTAGATCGGCGCGCCGCGCTGGGTGAAGGGGTGATAGATGCGGAAGCGGCCATGGGTGTCGCGCGCCTTGAGCGCTTCGTACAGCCGGGCGCGGGCCGTATCCATCGCCTGCTGTTCCAGCCAGCCATCGGCCTGTTCGGGATTGACGATGACGATGTCGGGGCCATCGGCTTCGTCCAGCCGTTTGGCGATCGCTTCGGCGATCCGGCGCGATGCGAAATATTGGCTTTCGGCATAGATGTGCCGCTTGGCTGCGGCGATCTGGCGCAGATAGAGCTGCTCGATTTCCGTGAAGCCCTCCTGATCGTCCATCTTGGGCGCGGAGCGGGCGATGGCGACATCGACCCCTTCGAACTGCACCGGCAACTTGTCGGGCCAGCAATCGGCGACACCCTCGACCGGTTCGAGCGGATCGCCGCCCGCGCCGACCCAGCGGTTGCGCGCATGTTCGCCCAGCGCCGCCGCGACCGGCCCGGCGAGCGCCGTCGTCGCGTCGTGCCAAGGGCCATAGGGCGATCCATCGGGGTGAAGTCGGCCCGGTTCTTCGTCGCGATGATGACGCGTGTCCCACCGGTCCCCAGTCATGTCGATGCCGCCGCAGAAGGCGAAGCAATCGTCGATCACCACGATCTTCTGGTGGTGCGACGCGGCGGGCGGATGATGGCCGTCCAGCTTCACCGTGATGCGCGGATGCGCCATCCAGCGCAGGGTGGTGACGAGGTGCGACGGGCGCGCCATCGCCTTGATCGCGCCGACGTCCCAGCGCAGCAGGAAAATCTCCAGTTCGGGCGTCCGTTCGACCAGCCAGGTGATGAAGTCGCCGATCACCGCTGGGGCACCGTCCTTCGCCTCATCCTCACGGATCAGGCTGATCGCCGGATCGAAATCCCAGCCGATCAGCATGATGCGGCGCCTGGCCTTCATCATCGCGGCGCGGGCCTGACGGAAATAGGCATCGGCGTCGATGATGACGCTGGCCCGGTCGGCGCGGGCGATGCGCCAGCAATCTTCGCCCGGTTGCGGTGTCAAAGCGCAGCGCTCCCGACGACGAGGCATCCTAGAAACATCAGCAATCCCGAAAAGCGGTTGGAACGAAATTTGACGAGCGGGTCGACGCCGTCTTCCTTGAGCGTCGCCACCTGCCACAGCAGATGCGCCGTCATGGGCACCAGCGCGGCCAGCGCCAGCATCTGGGGACGGACTTGCCAGATCGCGCAGGCCCAGAGCGCCAGCGCCAGCATATAACAGAGCGTCACGCCGCCCCGAACATGCCGCCCCATCGACAGCGCGCTGGACCCAATGCCGATCAGCGCGTCATCCTCCCGGTCCTGCAGCGCATAGATGGTGTCATAGCCCACGACCCAGAAGATCGTGCCTGCGTAAAGCAGCAGGCCGGGCAGGGTGAGCGCGCCTGCGACTTCGCTCCACCCCACCAGCGCGGCCCAGGAAAAGACGAGGCCGAGCCAGATCTGCGGCCATCCGGTGATCCGTTTCATGAAGGGATAGGCGGCGACCAGCGCCAGGCTGCCCAGCGCCACGACCTGCGCATAGAGGCTGAGTTGCAGCAGCACGATCAGGCCGATGAGGCAGAGCGCCAGCAGCCAGATCCATGCGGCCTTGACCGACATCGCCCCGCTTGCCAGCGGCCGGGTCGCGGTGCGGGCGACCTTCCGGTCCAGGTCGCGATCGACGATATCGTTGAATACGCAGCCCGCGCCGCGCATCGCGATGCTGCCCAGCAGCAGCCAGGCGATCAGCGGCCAGCGCGCGAAACCGCCGCCAGCCAGCGCCACGCCCCAAGCGCCGGGCCAGAAGAGCAGCCACCAGCCGATCGGCCGATCGAACCGGGCCAGTTGCGCCAAGGTGCGCGGTGTGTCCGGCAACCGCGCCAGCAGACCGCGCGCTTCGCTGTCGGGGACGATCGTCTGATTCACCGTGACTCCATTCGCATGAGCTTGTGGAAGCCCGTATCTTCTCTTTAGGGAAGAACGGGCCGACCACAAGCGCGGCCGAACCGGAAGAGACAAAATGACCGCAACACCCGCCTGGCCGCCGCAAAGCGCGCCGCGACTCCATGTCGAAACCCAGTTGGGGGAGGGGGTCGTGGTGCCGATCGACGGCAATCCGGCCCATTATCTGATCAGCGTCATGCGGGTGAAGCCCGACGACATCGTCCTGCTGTTCGACGGCCGATCGGGCGAATGGGCGGCGCGCGCGCGCGACATCCGCAAGCGCGACCTGGTGCTGGACTGTATCAGCCAGACCAAACCGCCAGAACATGTGCCCGATTTCTGGCTGTGCTGCGCGCCGATCAAAAAGGGGCGGATCGACCTGATCGCGGAGAAGGCGTGCGAACTGGGCGTAGCGCGGCTCCAGCCGGTGCTCACCCGCCGCGCAGTGGTGGACAAGCTGAACCTCGACCGGCTGCACAGCCATCTGGTCGAAGCGGCGGAGCAATGCGGGCGCACCGCGCTGCCCGAACTCGCCGACATGGTGAAGCTCGACGCCTTGTTGAAAGGGTGGCCGACCGATCGGCATCTGTTCTTCGCGGACGAAACTGGCGGCGCGTCGCTGGAACAAAGCCTGCGCGCCCATAGGGGGCCTGCCGCATTTCTGGTCGGACCTGAAGGCGGATTCGATCCCGCCGAGCGCGACGCGATCCGCGCCACGCCCGGCGCCGTACCGGTGTCGCTGGGTCCGCGCATCCTGCGCGCGGAGACCGCTGCGATCGCGGCGACGTCTGCCTGGATGACGATCAATGGCGACTGGAAATAGTTTCATTCCGCTATTGGATTGAAGCGCTTAAGGCCAAGCCCTATGTGGCGATCGCCCGACTTTGTTTGACGGGCGAAGGGGAAGCAGTAAGGGCGGGGTATGAGCACTAGAACCGACTCCGGGGATCATGATCCCGTCATCGAAAACCGCGACCAGCTGATCGCGGCCTTTGCCAAGGGCGAAAAGCCCAAGGATCGTTGGCGGATCGGCACCGAGCATGAGAAATTCGTCTATAATCGCCGCGATCATCACGCCCCGTCCTATGAGGAAAAGGGCGGCATCCACACGCTGCTGATCGGCCTCACCCGTTATGGCTGGAACCCGGTGTTCGAGGGTGAGAATATCATCGCCCTGTCCGGCGTCGACGGCACGATCAGCCTGGAACCGGCGGGGCAGCTGGAACTGTCGGGTGCGCCGCTGGAAAATCTGCACCAGACCTGCGCCGAGACCGGCCGCCATCTGGAACAGGTGAAATATGTCGGCGACATGCTGGGCCTGGGCTTCCTGGGCCTTGGCATGTGGCCGGACAAGACGCGCGCCGAATTGCCGATCATGCCCAAGGGCCGCTATGAGATCATGCTGCGGCACATGCCGCGCGTGGGGTCCATGGGGCTGGACATGATGCTGCGCACCTGCACCATCCAGACGAACCTCGACTATGGCAGCGAGGCGGACATGGCGCAGAAGTTCCGCGTGAGCCTGGCGCTGCAACCGCTGGCGACCGCGCTGTTCGCCAATTCGCCCTTTACCGAAGGGAAGCCCAACGGCTTCCTGTCCTATCGCAGCCATATCTGGTCGGACACCGATCCCGGGCGTACGGGCATGCTGCCCTTCGTGTTCGAGGATGGGTTCGGCTATGAGCGCTATGCCGACTATGCGCTCGATGTGCCGATGTATTTCGTCTATCGCGACGGCAAATATATCGACGCGGCGGGCCATAGTTTCCGCGATTTCCTGGATGGCAGGCTGGCCGTCCTGCCGGGCGAAAAGCCGACCGAGAAGGATTGGGAGGATCATCTGTCCACCGCCTTTCCCGAAGTGCGAATGAAGAGCTTCCTGGAAATGCGCGGCGCCGATGGCGGGCCGTGGAACCGGATCTGCGCGCTGCCGGCGCTGTGGGTCGGTTTGCTGTACGACCAAGGTGCGCTCGACGCGGCGTGGGATGTGGTCAAGGACTGGACCATGGAGGAACGGCAGATCCTGCGCGATAGCGTGCCGAAGCTGGGCCTCGACGCGCCGATCGGCGGTGGGCGCACATTGCGCGACATTGCGGGGCAGGTGGTCGATATCGCGCGGTCCGGGTTGGCCGCGCGCGCCCGGCTCAACGGCGCGGGCGACAATGAAACCGGCTATCTGTCGTTCCTCGACGATGTCGTCGCATCCGGCAAGACCAACGCCGAGCGACTGCTCGAACGCTATCATGGGGAATGGCAGGGCGACCTCAGCCGGGTTTACGGGGAAGAGAGTTTTTAAGCGACGCGGTTTTCCGGCGTTACGGCGGAACTGGACTCCGGCCTTCGCCGAAGCACGTTATGCTATTCCGCCGGGAGCGTCGTGACGACCGTCGTTTCGCGCGTCTTGCCCGTCACCCAGGCGAAGAAGCGCGGCACTGGCGCGTTACGCTCCATCCAGTCGCTATAGGCGCGATAGCCCGGGTCGGCGGACAGATGCTTTTCCTCCGTCTTCGCGCGCCAGTAATAGACGGCGTTGGTCAGGGCCAGCATGGCGCAGTTGCGCACCATGTCGGTCAGCGATCCACTGACGGCGAGGAAAGGCAGCGCTGAAAACCACCAGAAGAGATTCTTCGCCAGATAGGCCGGGTGACGCGTCCAGCGATAGGGACCATGGGTCAATATGCCGCGATGGGTGAGATTGGAAAAGCGCAGGCCGAACACCACCGTCGCCCAGGCGTAAAGGCCCGTCAGCAGCACGAGCCACCCGCCCAGCAGCCATTGCAGCACGGGCTGCCCCTGGGTCCAGTAATCCCATTCCGCGCCGCCCGCATGATAATCGAGCGGGCCGCCGCCCCCCATCAGCACGAAGGGGGGATAGCAGATCAGCGCCGCCAGCCAGCCGCTTAAGTAGGGGTTGGCGGTCCTGATATGCGAATCGAGCGGCTTGAAGGTCAGCATATAGCCGACCGTCGCCAGACAGACGTCGATCATGAACATGACCGCGATCAGGAATCCGGCCAGCGCCACCGGATTGTCCAACGCATCCTCGATCCGCCATTCGACCACGCTGGCGAAATTGCCCGGCACGATCGACACCATGAAGGCGAGGAAGAAACCCTTCACCGCCCAGGCGCGGGCATGATGCGCGACCTGGGCCATGTCCGCCTGCCCGGCCACGCCGCCGATCACCCATTGGCCGAAACTGTAGGACGCGTCCTTCGGCTCCACCAGTCGCCGGTCGATCCAGATCACATAGGGAATGGACAGGGCCAGCAGCCAGGGCGCGGCGGCCATGAACAGGTCCATGGAAAAGCGATAATTGCCTGTCCAGTACCAGCGGGCGATGCAATAGAAGATGGCGATGGCGAGCCAGGTCGCCCACAGCCCGGCGATTTTCACGATGCTGATGTCCAGCACGTCCCGCACGGTCCGTGCAGGCCCGCGCCAGTCGATGCCGGTCGACGGGTTGCGGTGGACCTTGTCCACGATCAGCGACCATAGCACCATCGGCAGACCGCAGGCGACCACGGCGGCCAGCCCCGCATTGGGACCATTCATGCCATAATGGCGCGCGACCAGCGTCCAGAGGCCAAGGCCGACCAGCCCGGCGATGCCGACACCATGGCTGACGGCCGATGGAGGGCAGGAGGATGTCGGGGGAGGGTCTGCTTGGCTCATGCCCGAAGCCCTAGCGGATAATGGTAAGCAAGCGGTGAACCGTGCCACGTCGCATCAAGGGGACGTGCTCGGCAGGCATTGGCTGGCGAGTGGTCGCTTGAATTCGGCGCAGTTCCATTGCGCCAGACCGGTGGGCGACTGCGCGCTCTTTTCAAAATGGAAGGATGCCGTTCGCCGATCCGCCGGGGACAGGGTCAGCGATTGGGGCAGGGCCATCGCGTTCGTCCATCCCCACACGTCGCAGGCGGCTTTCCCCTCGCACATCTTGTAGGCCAGTACGGCGTAGCTGCCCAGGAATGCGCCAGGTTCCAGCCGCAGGATGAACTGCCCCGATGCCGGGTCGGCCCGGCGAACGGCGCTGCCCTGCAGATCCACCGACGTGATGCCCGGCAATTCCACCTGTGCCGTGCGCTGGATGATGTCGTCGCTGCCGCCGGTCGCCTCGGTCGCGGCGACCAACTGGTCCGCTTCGTTCAGCGCCTGCATCGCGCCGTTGAAGATCTCGCCGCCCAGATATCGACCGCGAAACGCAGGCGGGCGGCCAAAGACGCCAGGTCAGCGGAAAAAGAGATGCGTTCCCACTTGCGCGATTTTTTCGAGCGATGAACTCCAATAGGGGACCACCCAGTCCGTGTGGTAATGGGTGGCAAGCCCCACGCCCCCGAAAACCGCGCTTGCCATCGCCGCATTCGCCACTGCCTTCGCGTTCAGCCAGGCGGCGAGCGGTGGCTTTCGGTTCATTGCCCCGTCACGTGTGAAGGTGAACTGGCAACCGGTCGATCGTTCCCAGCCTTGCAGGACCACACCGCACAGCGTCTTGGGGAAGGCCGGATGGCGCATGCGGTTGATGATCACCTGCGCCACGGCTGACTGCCCGACAGGGTCGTTGACCGCTTCATAATAGACGGCGGGGGCGAGGTCTTGGGCCTGCCCGAATTGATCGCGGATGGGCGCGACGGCTTGCTGGTCGAGGCTGGCGACCGGGAGGCGCTGGCAACGGCGCTGGTGCGGCTCCTCGACGACCTCGAACTGCGCCGCCGGATCGGCGAAGCGGGTCGCGATTGCATCGCCCAGGGCTATAGCGATACGGTCATCCTGCCGCAGCTCAGCGCCATCTAACGTACCCGTATCGCCGAAGCAGCATAGATTCGGGCGGCGGTGGGATTTCACGGGCATCAGCCGTTGCCGCCAGCCGTCCTCGCTGTTTCGCCTTTCGCTAGACGCAGGACCGCATATCCCAACACGCCCGACAGCAGCGATCCGGCGACGATGCCGATCTTGGCCTCCGCCTGGAGGGTCGGGTCGCCTGCGAAAGCGAGCAGCGTGATGAACAGGCTCATCGTAAAACCGATGCCGCATAGAAGGGCGGTTCCGGCCATCTGCATCCGGCTGGCATGCGCGGGCATATCTGCGATCCCCAGTCGGATCGCGAGCATCGATGTGCCGAATACGCCGACGACTTTCCCGGCCAGCAGCCCCAGACCCACGCCGATCGTGACGGGCGCGGTAAAGGCATCGGGTTGCAGGCCGATGACGCGGACACCGGCGTTGGCAAGGCCGAAGATGGGGAGGATCAGGAAGCCGACCGGCAGGTGCAGCGCATGTTCTAGGCGATGCAACGGGCTATGCTCGTTGGCATCCGGCTTGCCCGGTGTCCCTCTAAGTGGAATGGCCAAGGCCAGGATCACGCCGGCCAGCGTCGCATGAACGCCTGATCGCAGGACGAAAACCCACAATATCGACCCTATCAGCAGATAGGGGGTAAGGCGACGGACGCCCAGCCGATTGAGCGCGACCAGCAGCAATGTCACGACAGCGGCGCCGCCCAGGTCGGGCAGGGATATCTGCGCCGTATAGAAGAAGGCAATGATCACGACCGCGCCCAGATCGTCGATGATCGCAAGCGCCGTCAGGAACACGCGCAGGGATATAGGGACATGGTTGCCCAGCAACGCGATGACGCCCAATGCGAAGGCGATATCGGTCGCCGCAGGGATCGCCCAGCCGCGCGTCGTCGCGCTGCTGTTGAAGGCGAGGTAGACGAGGGCGGGCACGGCCATGCCGCCCGCCGCTGCGATTCCGGGCAATATTCGGCGGGGCCAGGAGGAGAGCTGGCCGTCCAGCACTTCGCGCTTGATCTCCAATCCGACGAGCAGAAAGAAGATGGCCATCAGGCCGTCATTCACCCAATGGTGAAGCGACAGCGGCCCGACCATGCCGTGCAGCATATGTTCGTAATGTGTCGCGGCAGGCGAATTGGCGACGATCATCGCCAGGGCCGCGGCGCCCATCAGCACCAGACCTGCCGACGCCTGTCCTTCCAGAAATTGGCGCAAGGCGCTGAGCGGTTTGGCACGTGATAAGGCCATCGGGCATACTCCGGGCAAGGGCCATATGTCGCTGGCGGCCCGACCCACGACGAAAACCTGCCCGCGCATATCATGGCGAACACCCACGCCATGATATGTCAAGCACAACGCGTCCGCGCAACCGGCGTCGTCCCCGCGATATAGGCGAAGGCAAGGATATTCGATCGTCACGTCCTCGTCGCATTGCTGGGTCAGGGAGCTGCCCGTGCCGCAACGGCACCGGAACCGACTGCCCTGGCAAGGCGCTGATGGCGATCCGGGTTGCGACCGGTTCACGGTCGGCCTAGCAGGCACGGAACAGAAGGAAGAATGGGATATGGTGTGAACGTCGCGAACCACGATAGCAGGGGCAAACTGCACCGCTGGTGGAACATTTGGGTCGTCGGCGGTGTGGATCATGCGGCAGTGCTCAACCAGATCAGCGAGGATTCCGGCTGGTCGGGACGCTATCTTTTCCTCATCCTGATTTCCGCGTCGCTGTCCCTGCTTGGCCTTTTGATGCCGTCGGTCGCGGTGCTGACCGGCGCGATGCTGCTGTCGCCGCTGATGATGCCGATCATCGGCCTGGGCTTTGGCATAGCGACGCTCGATTTCCGCGAAATACGCCGGGCCGCCACCGCACTGGGGTTGGGATCGGCGGTCGCGGTCCTGCTGTCGGT
This sequence comes from Sphingobium sp. CR2-8, assembly GCF_035818615.1. Classification (NCBI taxonomy): domain Bacteria; kingdom Pseudomonadati; phylum Pseudomonadota; class Alphaproteobacteria; order Sphingomonadales; family Sphingobiaceae; genus Sphingobium; species Sphingobium wonjuense. The sequence continues at coordinate 228,331 of NZ_JAYKZY010000002.1, forward strand.
CCTCCTCATATCCCTCTCGCCCGTCCAGACGATCACCAGCGAGATTGCCGGGCGCACCCAGCCCACCTTGTTCGATTTGCTTGTCGCTTTGCTGTCGGCTCTGGCCGGGGCCTATGCCCTCATCCGCGGGCGGGGCGGCACGGTGGTCGGCGTGGCCATCGCCATTGCCCTGATGCCGCCGCTGGTCGTGGTCGGGTTCGGCCTCGCCACCTGGAACTGGACCATCTTTTCCGGCGCGCTGCTGCTGTTCATCACCAATGCCGTTACCATTTCGCTGACGGCGGCGCTGGTCGCGCGGGTCTATGGATTTGGCAGTCATCTTTCACCCCATCATACCGGGTGGCAGCTCATATTGTTCTTCGCGGCGCTGGGTCTTCTGTCCGTGCCGCTGAGCGCCGCACTTAGGCAAATCGCCTTCGAAGCGGTGGCGCAGCGTCAGGTGCGCGACACGGTGCGTTCGCGCTTCCCGGCGAACGCGCGGCTCAGCCAGGTCGAGATCGACCATGGACGCACGCCGATCCGGGTGCGCGCCGTCATGCTGACACCGGGCATCGTGCCACGGGCGGATGCGCTGATCGCGGCCGACCTTCAAACGCGGCTGGGCCGTCCGATCGATATCCATGTCGATCAACTCCGCACCTCGCTGGACGCCGGTGCGACCGAGGCCGCCCAGATTGCCCGCGCGAGCGATGCGGGACGACAGGATCTGGGCGGTAGCCGCGATCAGGCTACCGCCACCCTGGGGCTTGTCGCGGGGATCGAGCCGTCCGCAATTCAAGTGGAACCGGGGCAGCGAAACCTGACGGCGACGGCCGCCAATCTGCCCGGGTTGGGCCTGGCCGGATATCAGGCGCTGGAGGCACGCGCGCGCCGCGCCCTGCCGGGGTGGTCGGTGATGCTGGCGCCGCCCGAACAGGCCGAACTGCCCGACGTGCGAATCGATCAGGGCGTGGTCGATGGAAAGCTGCTGGATCTTGCCGCCTGGGCATCGGCCCGGCGATCACGCGCGATGGCGATAAATGGGGGAACGGCCGCGCAGCGTCGCGCCATAGCGGATGGCATCGTTTCGCGCGGTGGACGGGCGGCGGCGGGAACGGCAGGGGGTATGATCCGGCTGGGCTGGATGGCGGCAGAAGCATCACCGCAGTACAAACGGCAGGATGGGCAGCCCAGCCCCGATGGGCCGCGTCCCTGATGCGACATCCCGCTAACATTATTGATCGCCAAATGCCGGTTCGACATCGGCATGGTCGATGAGACCGACGACCGTCGCGCGGGTCAGACGATTGTCGACCGTATGATAGCGTTGTCCCGAGCGATCGTCTGATCGCTGGACAAGGCTGTCTGACCGGCGCGCGGATCGTGATGATCGATTCCTTCGCCCGATTTGACCGCCCTTTCGCCTTTGCGCGCATCGTCGCGCCGATCGTCCATTGCCGCATTGCCTAATCGCCGATGCTCGCTCAGGCGTTTCGCAAGACCAAGGTGTTCGATCCGCTCGAGATCATCGACAAACCCCGAAAGGTGAAGGAGCCTTTGATGTTCGTCACGGTGGGGGCGACCCTGCCGTTCGACTGGATGATCAACATGGTCGCGCAGGCCAAGCGCGACGGATTGATCCCCGAACGGGTGTTGGCGCAGGTCGGTAAAGGCGGGGTACGGCCGGAAGGGTTGGAGGAGGTTGTGGAAACCCTGTCGTTCGACGAGATGCATGCGATGCTGGAGCGGGCGAACATCGTGGTCTGCCATGGCGGCACCGGCTCGCTGATTACCGCTTTGCAGCACGGTTGCTGCGTCATCGTCGTGCCCAGACAGTTCGAGCTTTCCAAACATTATGACGATCACCAGTCGGAGATCACCGCCGCCTTCCGCCAGCGCGGATTGGTGCAGGAAGCCCGGGGTTCGAATGAGCGTGCGTCGCTGCTTCGCATGAGCTTTGCGAATGCGCCCGCAAAAATCGACCAGAGGGCGGCCCTTTCCAAAGATCGAGTGTCGGGCGGCCTCACCCGGCGAATCGGTCGGAACCTACCGCGCGGGGTCAGCCTGCCGCGGATGACAGAGGTTGCCCCAGGCGCTAAAACGCCCGTCCCATAGAGGAGATGGCATCATTCTTCCCGCGCGCACCTACAGTATATCGATCGATCGCAACTGGCAGCAGCTTTATGAGACGATCTGGCAACCGGAGATATTCCCCAAATGGGCGTCGGGCCTCATTGAATCCGATCTTCGTCGGGGCGGGACCGGATGGCTTGCCGATGGTCCCGACGGACCGATCACGATCCGCTTCACGCCCCACAACGACTATGGGGTGATGGACCATTTTGTCGGGACGGGGGACGGACAGGAGGTCCATATTCCGCTGCGTGTGATCGCCAATGGCGAGGGCGCGGAGGTCATGTTGACGCTGTTTCGTCAGCCCCGCATGACCGACGAGGATTTCGCGCGCGACGCCAAATGGATCACCCGCGATCTGCGAGCGCTCAAGACCTATGTGATGGGCTGAGGGACGATTCCAGTTCCGCAATCCGGGCGGTGCAAAGCTCGCGGACCAGTGTTTGCAACATCGCGACCCGTTCGGCGAGCCAGCTCAGTTCGTCCGCGCCGATGACATATTCGCGGGAATAGCGCGCCTTGATATAGGCCTCGCGCAACAGATTATAGGCGCGCTTCTCGAACTTGCTGTCGGTCGGCCAGACCGTCCGGAGCCGGGGCTCTATCTGTTCGGTGAGCGCCCGCAATCGGTTCAGATTATGGGTCTTGGGGGATTATGCCGAGCAGCTTACTATGCCGCGCCGCCACGGAATGACTCGGTTTCCCAATGCTACTCCGGTGATCGGCTCGGCATAGTTATACGCCCCTCCACAGGCACGCGGCGCCAAAGGGATGATGTCACGACCTCATTGCGGGGCGACGGCGATGGCCTGTGACTCGGGACACATGATGCAGCAGTGCACATGCCAGCTCACGAACTTGATCGGCTGTGAAGCCGCCGTCATCCGGGTGGACACCGTTGGTCAAATGGCGTCGGTTCCACTTCCAATAAGGCGCGAGAATCTGCGTTAATCGGGTCGTCTTAGCGCATTCGCAACCGAACCCGGTGACGTTGGCGTAGGCCAAGGACCTATCAACGTGAAGGCCAACATGCCGAGCGCACCAGGCATCGGGGAAACCCACGTCCAGCAGATGGGACGAAAACGCGAGTTGCATGACGACGCCGGCAGAGTAGAGGAAATCGGGCCAGTCACCGGGCGCTTCGGGCGCTAGGGAAGTCATGAATTCTTCGGCTCGGCGGTAGCGTACGCGGCTTAGCTCGCGCCCCTGCTGTGTGCGTCGGAGCTTAACCGGTTCGGCGCTGTAGATCTTCCATAGGGCTGAGAGAGCGGAATTATCGTTTGTTGATGAGATCAACGCTGTTGGGGGCGCGAAACTCAACGCGCACTGTGATCGAACAGGAACAAAATGGTCCATTGTCATCTCCGGTCCGCATTGGGGCGGTCACGCGGAAAGGACGAGACGGATGCGGAGCAGTCCCGAACTCCCGCACGCTAGGCGCGGGAGCCGCCGGAGCTGGTAACATGCCTGTGACATGCGCCGCCGCCTTTAACCCGGAGGTCTGGACATACGCGACGGCACCCCGGAAACCGAAGTATCCGAGTTGCTTCACAGGCGGGATTACCAGTCCCGGCGCTGCCCTTTGCACAGCGCCTCAAGATGTTAGCAGAGGCGAGTCCTCGCGCCAAGCTACAGTGCATCGAGGAAGGCGAGCAGCCGATCCTCCGGCTTCTAGCTTCGTCCCTTCTGCCCTTTGAACGGCTTGACCTTGGCTAGCGCCGCCTCCTTCAATGCGAGGTGTGCGTGCAGGTAGACCTGGGTGGTCTTGATGGACTCATGTCCAAGCCAGAGCGCGATAACGGAGATATCCACGCCAGCCTGGAGCAGTTCCATCGCCGCGCTATGTCGCAGGACGTGAGGGGTGACCCGCTTGCGGCCCAGCGAGGCGTATCGAGGCTTCGCGGTCTCAGCATGGCGTGCCAACAGACGCTGCACAGCGTCAGGGCTTAGATGGCCGCCATGTATGTTGGGGAACAACATCGTCGAACCGCGCTGCCCTGCCTCTTTAAGCCAGACTTGAAGCTCACGGCACGTCTGTCTGGTAAGCGGAGTGCGGCGTTCCTTGCGACCCTTGCCGTGCGCGCCGGTTCCCAGAACGACGGCGTCGCGCTCAAGCTGGACGATCTCGGACAACCGCAGGCCGGTCTGAGCGGCAAGATGCAGCAGCATGTGGTCACGCCGGCCGATCCAAGTGCTCCGGTCGGATGCTGCGAGGATCGCGTCGATCTCGCCGCGGGTCAGGAAATGCACCTCGCGTTTGTCGTGAAGCTAGCCAAGGATCGCGAGTAAGCGTTGGATCTGCCCGGCAAGGGCTCGCTCCTCGAACGCGACGAAGCGGAAGAAGGCTCGAATGGCGGTCAGGCGCAGGTTGCGAGTCTTGATCCCGATTGAGCGAGACTTCAGGATAAACGCCGAGCGACAGAGTCTGCCGCTTGCCGCGATGGGAGAAATTCCAGCGCCAGTAGCGGGCGCCGTTCGGATTCACGAGCAGATAGAGCCCGTGCATGCCACCGACCTTGAAAGGCTTCCCGCGGAGCCCGACTTTGCGGATGGGCATCTGTAAGCATGGCAGTGTTTCCCCGGTTTCAATGCCAAGAAAAATACCGTTTGCGCATCCGGGTGGCAAGGCACGCGCCCGGACAGCGGCGAACGAGATACCGCAAACCGTCCAAAATATACCGTCGATTTCGGACGGCTATGGACATGGAAAACAAGGGAAATGGTGCCCGGGGACGGATTCGAACCGCCGACACTGCGATTTTCAATCGCATGCTCTACCAACTGAGCTACCCGGGCACGGGTCTTCGGCAAGGACGCCCTGCCGGATGGAGGCGTGCCTATAAGCGTCAATCCGGTTCGCTGTCCAGCCCATAATTGCCGTTTTTTTTCGCGGCTTCTTCAGCGGCTTGGCCGGGCACGCGATAGCCTTCACCCAGCCATTGCAGCAGGTCGCGATCGCGGCAGGCGGCGCTGCAAAAGGGCTTCGTCGCGGGCTGGGCGGGTTGGCGGCAGACGGGGCAGGGCGCCGGTTTAGGCGACATGGCCACCCGCCAGCGCCAACGCAGGATCTGCCTTCAGCGTAACGGCGCCGCCGCGGCGCTTGGCCAGCAGCTCGATCCAGTCCTGCCGCTTGTGCAACAGGTCGATGATCGCGGGGGTGGCGGTGACGGTCGCCGCGCCGCCCTGCCCATGGCGTTCGGCCCGGCGCAATAGCGCCAGCGCGGCAGTCAGCACCGCGTCTTCGCGCAACAGCTCCATCAGGTTGGCGCGCTCCCGACGGCGGATGATCTGGAGGAAGCCGAAGCCGTTGACGGCCGTGCGTTCGAACGGCAGCGGCAGATATTTGTCGATCTGCGCGGCGGCGATGATCCGCTCGTCCTTGTTGTTCATCGTCGGCAGGTCGATGCCGATCGATCCGCTCAACCCCATGCGGCGGACCGTCTGCGCCGCGAGCTTCGCGCCCTTCGGTCCCAGCTGCGCAGGCGGCAGCGATCCGTCGATGTCGATCAGCAGCATGGCGGGTGTCAGGTACAGGCGAAGGGCGGCGGCTTCGGTGCCGACCTCGCCACTGATCGCCTCCTCCATCAATTCGCTCCAGCCATGCGCCTCCAGCCGGTCTTCCTCATGCGCCGGGCAGGGGACGACGGGGGTGCCGGTGGCGCGGATGCGCTGCAACAGGCTGGGACCGGCATGAGGCTTCGCGCCGGGCTGGGGCATGCGGCCCTTGGCGCGCTTGGGGCGGCCTTCCTCACCGATCGCCTCGCGGACGATTTCGACCAGCACATTGGCCCCTTCGGCCAGGCGGGGCGGGATCGGCTCCAGCAGCACTTCCTCGCCCGAAATCAGGCGCACGATGCCGCGCTTCTTGGGAATGAGGGTGGCGACCAATCTGCCCTGCGCCACAGCGCCCGGACGGACGGCGTCGCCCTCGCGCTCGATCAGGGCCTCGACCAGCTTGCCCTTCTCGATCAACGCGGCGCGCGCCTCGCCAATGCCTTCTTCATAGAGCCATTCGGCCATGTGCGTTCCTAGTTGTTCGTTGTCTGGTCAATCCCGATGCAATCCTATCGGACACATAGGGGCATTTGTCTTCCGTGATTTCCGAGCCGTGAAACGTGCCGTTTCACTTGAAATCACTCTAGCGGATAGCCCGCTGCCTTGAGCAGCGTGCGGGTTTCGTAAAGCGGCAGGCCCATGATCGCGCTGTGGCTGCCCTGGATGGTGCGGATGAGGCCGGCCGCGCGGCCCTGTATGGCATAGCCGCCTGCCTTGCCGCGCCATTCTTCGCTCGCGATATAGGCGTCGATCTCGGCCTGCTCCAGCCGTTTGAAGATGACGATATTGTCGGACAGGCGATGCCGCGCGCGGCCTTCGCCATCGATCAGCGTGATGGCGCTCGATACGCGATGCCGACGGCCCGACAGCAGTGCCAGGCAGGCGCGCGCCTCCGCCTCGCTCTCCGCCTTGGGCAGGATGCGGCGGCCGACGGCCACCACCGTATCGCCCGACAGGACCAGCGCGCCGGGATGGCGCGCCGCCACGATCGCGCCCTTGTCAGCGGCCACCCGCGCGGCATAGACGGCGGGCAGTTCGGCCTTGCGGGGCGTTTCGTCGATGTCGGCGGGGTCCACGGCGTCGGGGACGACGCCAATCTGTCCCAGAAGGTCGAGCCGCCTGGGTGAAGCCGAAGCAAGAATAAGCCGCATCACAGAGCGGCTTATTTGAAGCGGTACGTGATCCGACCCTTGGTCAGGTCGTAAGGGGTCAGCTCGACAAGCACTTCGTCGCCCACCAGCACGCGGATGCGATTCTTGCGCATCTTGCCGGCGGTGTGGCCGAGAATTTCATGATCATTTTCAAGCCGGACACGGAACATGGCGTTGGGGAGGAGCTCCACAACCTGTCCGCGCATTTCAAGCAGTTCTTCTTTAGCCATATTATCCCGAATTCGCAAAATCGCGCCGCCATAGCGCCAATCAGCGGAAAATGAAAGTCAGGGTTGCACACCGAAAAAATCGCCCGCTTCGGCGAGCGCCGCAAACAGCCGATCGAGTTGATCTGCGTCAAGGCAATAGGGCGGCATCAGGTAGATGGTGTTGCCCAGCGGCCTTAGCAAGAGGCCGCGTTCCAGGAAGAAGGCGCGCAGGCGCGGAGCAAGGTCGGACAGATAACCCGCATCGGGTGCGATCAGGTCGATCGCCGCGATCGCGCCGATCTGACGTGGATTGGCGAAGGCGCGGTGGCGCGCCAGCGCCTCGAGTCGCACGGCGATGCCATGGGACAGAGAAGCGATCCGCCCCAGCACATCCTCCTCGCGCCAGATGGCGAGGTTGGCGGCCGCGGCGGCGCAGGCGATCGGGTTGGCGGTGTAGCTGGACGAATGATAGAATAGCCGGGCACGGTCGGTCGAACGATGCGCGTCGAATATCGGGGCGGTGGCCAGTGTCGCGGCCAGCGGCATGGTGCCGCCGGTAATGCCCTTCGCCACCGCCATGATGTCCGGCACGACGCCCGCCTGTTCGCACGCGAAAAGGGTGCCGGTGCGGCCCCATCCGGTCATCACCTCGTCCGCGATGAACAGGACGCTGTGGCTGCGACATATCGCCGCCATGGCGCGCAGGACAGAGGGGGGATAGAGCAGCATGCCGCCCGCGCCCAATATCAACGGCTCGACGATGAAGGCGGCGGGCTTTTGCGCGCAGGCGACGTTCAGCGCATCGAGACAGGCCTGCTCATGACCCGGCGCAGGGAAGGGGATGGTGCCCACGTCGAACAGCAAAGGCGACCAGGCGGCGTTATAGACGCCGCGTTCGCCGACCGACATCGTGCCGATCGTATCGCCATGATAGCTATGTTCCAGGACCAGGATGCGGCTGCGCGACCGTCTCGATTCTTCAGGCGCCAGCCCATCCAGCGCCAGATTATGCCAATAGCCCAGCGCCATTTTCAACGCGACCTCGACTGCGGTCGATCCGCTGTCGGAATAGAAGACATGCGCCAGCTCGGGCTGTCCCTCCGCACGGGGTGCGAGGTCGATCAGGCCGCGCGCGACTTGCTCGGCGGGATCATGGGTGTAGCCCGCGAAAATCAGCTGGTCCAACTGCCCGGCCTGCGCGGCGATAGCGGCCACGATGCGGGGATGGCAGTGCCCGTGCGTCGTCACCCACCAACTGGAAATGGCGTCGATTAGCGTGCTGCCATCGGCCAGATGCAGCAACGCCCCTTCCGCGCGCTTCACATGGGGGATCGGCTCATTCAGGCCATGCTGGGTGAAGGGATGCCAGACAGGAGAGGTCATGGCCGGGCCTTAAGGCAGCTTGGGGGCGAACGCTATGGGCTTATACCAAGTTGCATTGATAGGAACCTATAGCCAGTTGTTCCCCGGCGTAGGCCGGGGCCCAGTCCCGCGCTCAGCACTCGACCCCGGCCTTCGCCGGGGAACTGCCTTATTGGGTCAGCATCATCGCATTCTGGTATTACGCGATCGAATAGTACCTAAACGACAATGGGCCGGTCACCGACCGGCCCATCATGGTTAGGCGATATGCCGTCTTACTGCGGCGGCTGGCTGGGCTGGGCCGGATCGGCTGGCGCAGCAGGCGAGGCCGGGGCTGCTGCGGCCGGGGCTGGCGGCGCGGCGGCCTGGATACGCTGTTGCAGCGCGGGATCAGCGGCCGCGGCCTGGCCGATCTGGTTGAACTTTTCAGGCGGCATGCCCGACGCCTGGAGCGCGGCCAGCATCTTGGGCTGCTTTTCCGCCTCAGCGATGGAGCTGTCCGACTGGATCTTGGTCACTTCGACCGCGGCAGCGGCGAACTGCTTGATGTCGCTGTCGCTGAAATTGCTGGCGCCCGGTGCCGGGGCGGCGGGGACCGGCGCAGGTGCGGCCGGTGCGGCCTGCGCCTGTGCAAGAGCGGGATAGGCCGCGAACAAAGCGACCGATGCGATGCCTGCCTTCAGAAAGGCTGTGGTGTTGAAACCCGTCAACATTTTTCTCCTCTTTGTCGATAAGCTCATAAACAGACGACCAAGCTGTTGAAAGCGTTCCGGGCAGGAAAGTGCTGAACGGCGAATCGTGCGATTCGAAAGATAACAGGACTCAGAAAAACGGCTCATCGCGTGAGGGGCGCGATTGATCGCAGCTGCCTTCGCAAGTGCGGAACTACCGATCGGCCCGGACTCGTAAACGTGCCCGGGCCGACCGCAGTGGCTTACCAGATTTTCACGCGATCCTTGGGCGCCAGATAGATTTTGCCGCCCGGCGCAGGCTTGAACGCGTCATACCAGGCGTCGAAATTGCGCACGATGTCGGTGCGATATTGCGACGGCGCATGCGGATCGGTGACCAGCCGCTGGCGCAGATTGGCCTCGCGATAATTGCGCCGCCAAACCTGCGCCCAGCCCAGGAAGAAGCGCTGGTCGCCCGTCATGCCGTCGATCACGGGGGCAGGCTTGCCACCCAGCGAGGCATGATAGGCGTCGAGCGCAACCGCCAGGCCGCCCAGATCGCCGATATTCTCACCCATGGTGAAGGCGCCCTTCACATGCGCGCCGGGGAAGGGTTCGTAGGCGTCATATTGTGCGCCCAGCTTGCCCGTCAGCGCCTTGAAATTGGCGACGTCCTGATCGGTCCACCACTGGTTGAGCTTGCCCGTCTCGTCATATTTCGCGCCCTGATCGTCGAAATGATGGCTCAGTTCATGGCCGATCACCGCGCCGATGCCGCCATAATTGACGGCCGGGTCCGCCTGGGGATCGAAGAAGGGCGGTTGCAGGATGGCGGCGGGGAAGACGATCTCGACCATGCCGAAATTGGCATAGGCGTTGATCTCCATCGGTGTCATGCCCCATTCCCAGCGATAGATGGGCTTGCCCAGCTTGCCGATATTATAGTCGAAATCGAACTGGCTGGCGCGCAAAGCATTGCCGAACAGGTCGCCACTCTTGATAGTCAGGCCATCATAGTCGCGCCAGCGGTCGGGATAGCCGATCTTGGGGGTGAAGGCGGCCAGCTTTTTGTGCGCGCGTGCCTTGGCCGTGTCGCTCATCCACGGCAGGCCGTCGATGCGGCGGCCCATGGCGGCGATCACATTCTTGACCAGCACGTCCATCGCCGCCTTGGTTTCGGGCGGAAAATATTGCGCGACATAGGCCTTGCCCACTTCTTCGCCGAGCGATTCCTTCAGGAAATCGACGCCCCGCTTCCACCGCGCCTCCCGCTCGGGCGTGCCCGACAGGGTGGTGCCGTAAAAGGCGAAGTCGGCATTCGCCACGCTGTCGGGCAGCTTGTCGGCAAAGCTGTGCAGGCTGCGCAGCAGCAGCGCGTCCTTCAGCACGCCGACCGGCGTCTTCGCGATCAGCGCCGCTTCGCCGGTGATGGCGCTGGGCTGCGCGACCAGCAGGCTGGCGGGGTTCAGGCCGTTGGCCTTGTAATAGGCGGCGAAGTCGAATCCGGGCGCGGCCTTTTGCAGCTCGGCTAGCGTCATCTTGTTATAGGTCTTGTCGGCGTCGCGGCTGTCGACCTGGGTCCAATGGACCTTGGCGATCTCCGTCTCGAACGCCATCAGCGCGGCGGCGCGCGCCTTGGCGTCGCTCTCGCCGGCCAGCGTCAGCATCTTTTCCAGATGCGCGACATAGGCGGTGCGGATCGCCGCCATCTTCTCGCCCTGATCCAGATAATAGTCGCGGTCGGGCAGGCCCAGGCCACCCTGGCTCATCGACACGATATAGGTTTCGGGGTCTTTGTCGTCCTGCCCGACATAGAAGCGGAACGGGCCGGGGACGCCCGCGCGCGCGGCCTTCGCCGCGACCAGCGCATAGCCCGCCTTGTCCTTCACGCCCTTGATCTCGGCCAGCCAGGGCTTGACCGGCGTCAGTCCCTTCGCCTCGACAGCGGCGGCATCCAGATAGCTGGCATAGGCCACACCGATCTTGCTGTTCGGGTCGCCCTTCGCCGCTTCCAATATGCCGCGCGTGCGTTCGCGCGACAGGTCGTCCAGCGTGTTGAACGCGCCATAGTTCGACTTGTCGGCCGGGATCGGCGTGTTCTTCGCCCAGGTGCCATTGGCATAGTCGTAGAAATCGTCGCCGGGCTTGACTGACGTGTCCATGCCGGCGGCGTCGAAGCCGTAGCTGCCATAGGTTGGCTTGGCGGAGTCGGCCGCCTTGGCGGCGGGCGGCGTTGCGGATTGGTCGGCGTGGGCGACCGTGGCGGCCAGCGCCAGCGCCGTGGCGGCTGCGCCCAGAAGGAGGGTTTTCATCGAAGCATTCCCTTGCTCGTGACAGATGGGCGCGCGGTAACGCACCCTGCGTGACGAGAGCTTGAACGCGCGTACAACAATCTTGTCCATGTCGTTGGTCGAAAATTGTCGGCGATTGAAATATTAGGGAAGTGTGATGTGGGCGGCGAAGGCCGCGGCCAGCGATGGCGGATCGACCCGATCCAGATGCGGCAGGCGGCCCAGCGAGCGCACCCCTGCCAGTTGCGGGATGATCCGTTCATTCTCCGCATGCGCCTCCCCAATGAAGGCGATGCCGACAATGGAGACGCCGCGCGACCGCAGCGCCTCGATGCTCAGAAGGCTATGGTTGATCGTGCCCAGCCCGGTGCGCGCGCACAGGATCACGGGCTGGCCCCAATGGGCGAACAGATCCGCCATCAGCAGCGTCTCCGATATCGGCACCAGCACGCCGCCCGCCCCTTCGACCACCAGCGGCCCTTCGACATCGGGCAAGGCCAGCCGATCCAGGTCGATCGACACCCCGTCGATCCGCGCGGCCAGATGCGGGGAAGCGGGCGTTAGCAGCCGAAAAGCCTCGGGCAGGATCTGCGTGGGCGGCAGGCCGGACAGCGCAGCGACTGTTTCCTTGTCGCCTTCCGGATCGACCCCGGCCTGGATCGGCTTCCAATAATGCGCGCCCAGCGCCCCGGCCAGGCCCGCGGCGAACACCGTCTTGCCGATACCGGTATCGGTGCCGGTGACGACCAACACCCCGCCGGTCATGCCATCGCCTTGCGCAGCACCTGCCCCAGCGCGGCCACGTCGTTGCGCCCGACATTCAGCGTCAGCGATATGCGCAACCGGCTGGTGCCCGCCGGCACGGTCGGCGGGCGGATGCCGCGCACGTCGAATCCGGCCGCCTGCAACGCGGCGGCGACCGCCATGGTGCGCGCGTCTTCGCCCAGGATCACCGGCACGATCTGGCTGCGCGGCGACGGCAGGCCCAGCGGCGCGCAGATCGCCTCCGCCGCATCCTGCCGCAGGGTCTTCAGCCGGTCGCGCAGGTCGCTCGCATCCTCGATCCGGTCCAGCGCCGCCGACGCCGCCACCGCCATCAGGGGGAGGGGGCCGTCGAAAAGATGAAGGCGCGGGCACGGTTGATCAGATAGTCGATATGCACGCGCGGACCGCAGATCAACGCCCCCTCCACGCCCATCGCCTTGCCGCAGGTGTGCAGCGTGATGACATTGTGCAGGCCGTCCAGCCCCGCCGACAGGCCACGCCCGCCCGGCCCGAACACGCCGGTGCCATGCGCCTCGTCCAGCAGCAGCATCGCGCCGTGGGTGGCAGCCAGCCTGGCGATGTCGGCCAGCGGGGCCATGTCGCCGTCCATCGAATAGAGCGTCTCGACCGCGATCCAGATGCGGCCCTTGCCCCCTCCGGCGCGGAAGGCGGCGATCAGGTCGGCAAAGCTCTGCACGTCGTTGTGGCGCGCGAAGACGGCGGTCGCCTTGCTCATGCGGATGCCGTCATGGACGCTGGCGTGGATCAGCTCATCCGCGACGATCAGGTCGCCGCGCTGGGGCAGGGTGGCAAAGATCGCGAGATTGCCGACGAAGCCGTTGGCGACGAACAAAGCGGCCTGGGTGCGAAAGAAATCGGCGGCTTTGGCCTCCAGCCCTTCATGTTCGGGCGCATTGCCGCGCAGCAGGCGCGATCCCCCCGATCCGACCGGCACGCCGCGCCCGATCGCGTCCGCCACCGCCTGCGCGATGATCGGATCACCGGCGAGGCCCAGATAGTCGTTGGAGGCGAAATCGCGCCCGGAGCGGGTGATGAGGCGGCGCAACCGCCCGCGCGACTCCAGCGCGGCGAGTTGCGTGGCGAAGGGTTCGGCAGTCATGGCGCGCCTATAGGCCGCGCCGCAGGCCGCAGCAAGCGGTGCCTTAACTTCGCATATTTCCCGCATAATTTGTCATTTTCGTTCCTATTGCCGACATAAGGTTACGCGCGGTGCCTGGAAGGCGGCTATGTTCCGTCGATCCCGATCATGCCGCGCCTGCGGCCTGTAGGACAGTCGGCGTCACCCGCCGCACAGCCGTTGGTACAGGATGAAAAGATGCTCCACCCGCGCCCGATCGGACGTGAAGGCCGCCTTGCGATAGAGCCGGTCCACCGCCTGGTCGAGGTCGCGATGCGCGCGGCGCAGTTCGATCGGCATGGTGTCGGGATCGTACAGGTCGGCGAGCGTGGAGTCGGCGTTCTTGGGCATGGCGCGGGCATCCAGAACGGCCTGCGCCAGCGCTTCGACATGGGTGCGTTGCGTGCTGGCTTCAGGCCAGGGGAATGTGTTGTAGACCACGCCAACAGAATACATGTAATCGCTCTTCATGCGGCCGGTGATCTGGCGCATCCAGGCCATGTGCATCCGGCTGGTAAGGATGGCGAACTCCCACAGCGAGGCGTCGAGCAGGACCCTGAGCTTTTGGTTGGGGACGATCGATGGCTCTATCCACCCGACCGGGATATAGTCTCGCCTTTGCGATGACGTATTGGGTATGACGAGATAGGGCCGTTCCGGCAGCACCGTGACGTGCCATTGCGTGGGCGTTTCCGCCAGCGCCTGCGTCGTGCGACTGCTGCTGGATTGGCGCCACGCTCGAACATCGTTCAGACGGCGTCGGATCAAGGGCAATCTGCGTAACCTGTCCGGCGATGCGTCTGCGGCGACGATCACCCACCGGACATAGCCATTGATGAATTCATGCGCGCCTTGATAGGGGCGCAGCAATGGCTCCGCGTCCGGCTCGGCTTCGAGAAGCGCGGCATGATCCGCTGAGTCGAGAACCAGGAATCCGCCGTCCAATGGCTTGGAACCGGTCAGCAAGCGCCGCGCCCCGTTGATCGGGCGACCCTCCTCCCGCACCACCAGATGGCGGTCCGCCGCGCCTGCGTCGAACAGATAGGCGGTCAGCGCGCCATGGCGCGTCTCGACCGGCGCGCCCTTCGCGTCGGCGTAGCTGAACAGGCGCTTGTCCTTGGGCGCGCTGGCATGCGGCGCAAGGCCCACGATCACGCAATGCACCGCCGCGCGCCCCGGCCAGACGAACGGCCGGTGGGCGAAGGCGATCTCCATGCCTTCGCGGAACAGGCACGGCCACAATTGCGCCACCTGTTCGCCCTGCACGATGCTGTTGGTCGCGACGAAGGCGACATGCGCGCCGCCCGCAGAGGCGAAGCGCGCCGCCTTGATGAACCATCCCGCGACATAATCCAGCGTGCCGCCCGATCCGGGCAGGGCGGCGATGCGGCGCAACTGGGCGCGCTGGGCGTCGGTCTGATATTTGGCCCCGATGAAGGGCGGGTTGCCGACGACATAGCTGCATCGTTCGGGTGGCAGCAAGGACGCCCAGTCCGTTTCCAATGCGTCGCCATGCCGGATATTGGGCGCGGTGACGAGCGGGATGCGGGCATAGGGGCGACCGAAATCCTCGCCCAGCCGGGTATTGGCGATATGGTCGGTCATCCAGAGCGCGACCTGCGCGATCTGGCTGGGAAATTCGTCGATCTCTATGCCATGGAAGCGATCGACGTTCAGGCATGTCAGGTCGGCCACGTCCAGCACCTGCTGCACCGGCCCACCCACGATCAGCCGTTCGCGGATGATCTCCCGTTCCAGTTCGCGCAACTCGCGATAGGCGACCACCAGGAAATTGCCCGCCCCGCAGGCGGGGTCGAGGAAGGTGATGCCCGCCATCTTCTCCTGCAACCGGCGGAGCGCGGCGTCCCGGCCGGATTTCAGGGCGCAGGCGCGATCGAACTCGGCGCGCAGATCGTCCAGGAACAGCGGGCCGATAACCTTCAATATCGCCTCTTCGGGGGTGTAGTGCGCGCCCTGCTTGCGGCGTGTCACCGTGTCGATCACGCTTTCGAACAGCGATCCGAAGATGGCGGGCGACACCTCGCCCCAGTTGAACAGGCTGGTGTCCAGCAACATCTGGCGCATGGCCCGGTCGAACACCGGGGTCGCGATGCGGCCTGAAAAGAGCGCGCCGTTGATGTAGGGAAATTCGCCCAGGTCGGCGTCCAGGCCCTGCTGTCGACGGTTTGGCGGCGTGTCGAGTATCTCGAACAATTCGATCAGCCAGCGGCCAAGGTCGCTGCCGTCCGCGCTGGTGCGCGTTTCCAGAAAGACGAGAAACTGTTCGCGCCGCTCGAAAATGCCGGTGTCGTC
Organism: Sphingobium sp. CR2-8; assembly: GCF_035818615.1. Taxonomy (NCBI): domain Bacteria; kingdom Pseudomonadati; phylum Pseudomonadota; class Alphaproteobacteria; order Sphingomonadales; family Sphingobiaceae; genus Sphingobium; species Sphingobium wonjuense. The sequence goes on from NZ_JAYKZY010000002.1 coordinate 243,898, forward strand.
GGCGAAGAGGATGAAGAGCAGGCGCACGAGCAGCCGTTCCAGATCATGACCGACATAGCCGCGCGCGGCCAGCGCATTGTGCAGGCGGCCCATCAGGTCGGTCGCCTTGCGGTTCACCGGCGACTGGTTGCGCAGCAGTTGCGGCTTGACGCCCAGGATGAAATCGAACGCCTCGACATGGCGTTTGAGGTCGGGCAGCGGGAATTGCCAATGCCGCCTTGTTTCCAGATCCAGCAGCTCGAACCGCTGGAAATCGCACACCATCATGTGGCGCGGCCGCTGATCCTCCGGCAGCCAGTCATGATAGTCGAGCGCCTGCGCCATGGCGCGATCGAGATTGCGGCCGATGCTCTTCTGTTCGACGATCAGCGTGCCGGGCCAGAACAGGTCGATGAAGCCGCCGGTCCGGCGCGCGTCGAGCGCCTTCACGCGCTGTTCGTACACCGCCACCTGCTTGCGGGGCACGCCGAATATCGCGAAGAATTCGTCGTAGAAACTGTGGGTCTGGCCCTTCTCATAGCCCTTGCCGCGCCACGCTTCCGAAAAATACGCGGCGTTCGCACGAATTTCCGGCCAGCTCAGACGCATGCTTTCCCTCCCCCGATGAGATCGGAAAGGGCTGGCGGATCAAAGGGCTAGATCAAAGCGGAGACGGGTCCGTTATGGCTTATCGTCATAACGGCGCAATCGACCGCCGCATCAAAAACTGAAGCTCAGCGAAAAGGACGCGACATGATCGTTGCTGTCGTCCGCGCCGGGGCGAAAGCCATGCTGGTGCAGATAGCCGATCTCTGCGTTCACATTCTTCGCCACCGGCGTGGTGATGGCGATCAGATTGCGCATCCGCTCCTCACCCTGCACGCGCTGGAAATTGGTCTTGTTCAGATCGAAAAAGCTTTCATGACTCAGCACCAGCGCCGTCTTGCTCCCTTCGCGCAAGGGCAGCACCAGCTTCACATAGGGCCGCACCCGCCAGGCGGTGCCGTCCACGCCATCGCGCCACCGCTCTTCGATCCGCATCCTGGCGCTCAGCGTCGCCCGGCCGATCTTCGCGATATTGTCGAACGTCACCTGCTGGCGGCCGCGATGCTCCATGACGGTGAAGTCGCCGCCATCATATTGCGGGTCATGCGTATAGCCCGCCCAGACCGTCACCGCCTTGGAGAGTTTATAGCCGACCAGCGTGTTGGATTCGATTTCATACAGGCCATGCCGATCGTCGCTGAACCGCGCGACGACTTCCTGCGACAGACGCCAATGATCGCCCAGCTTCACCGTGGCGCTGGCGGTGGTCCAAAGCTGTTCGTCGTCGCTGGCGTGGGCGGCGACCGGCAGCGCGGACGCGGCCAGCAAGGGCAACAGCAGAAGGTTCGGGCGCATCGGGCATCATCTCCACCGCCGATCGTGGCGGTGGAGCGCCATTATGACGCATGCGTGACTCATACGTGACGATTGCATTGCATTTTGATGACAATGCATGTCCAGTTCATGTCGCGCCGTCCGCTATGCGGGATCATGATCCTGGGCGAGGCAGGCGGCCCTGTCGATCAGGCGGCGCGCTCGGCCGCCAGCGGAGCTACCACCACGCGATTGCGGCCCCCGCGCTTGGCGTCGTACAGCGCCGCGTCGGCGGCGGCGAGCCAGTCCGCGCTGGTCAGGCGGCCCGTGCCGATCGCCGCCACGCCGAAGCTGGCGGTGACGCGCAACGGGGGATCGTGCGGGATGACGAGCCCGGCGACCGCGGTGCAGAAACGACGCGCGGCGGCCAGCGCTTCCGTCTCGCTTGTTTCGGGCAGCAGCAGCGCGAACTCCTCGCCGCCGATCCGGCCCAGCGAATCGCTGGGGCGCGACATTTCCGCGCAGCATCGGGCCACCGCCTCGATCACCCGGTCGCCGACGGGATGGCCATGGGCGTCGTTGATCGCCTTGAAATGGTCGATGTCCAGGATCACCAGCGCGGCGGGCCGCTGGTGCCGCACGAACAGCGCGATCCGCTTGTCGATTTCGGCGACGAAGGCGCGGCGGGTCATCGCGCCGCTCAGATGATCGCGCTCGGCCAGCATGCGCAATTCCATCTGTTCGACGACGATGGCGGCCAGCCCCTTCATGATCTCCATCTGCTCGGGTGGAAAGTCGCGCGCGCGCGTGTCGATGGCGCATAGCGACCCGATATTATAGCCGTCCGGCGTGCGCAGCGGCACGCCTGCATAGCTGCGGATGCGCGGATCGCCCGTCACCAGCGGATTGTCGCGGAAACGGGGATCGTCCTGCGCATCGGGGATGATGAGCGGATCGGTCTGGCGGATCGCATGGTCGCAAAAGGCCAGGCTGCGCGGCGTTTCCGACACGTCCAGCCCGGGATGGGACTTGAGCCATTGCCGGTCCTTGTCGATCAGCGACACCGCCGAAATCGGCACGCCGAACAACGTGCGCACCAGATTGGTGACCTTGTCGAAGGCCCCCTCAGACGGCGTATCGAGTATCTCGTAACGCGCGAGCGCCGCGAGGCGGGCGGGTTCGTCGTCGGCAATGGCTTGCAGCATCATCCTGGCATCCGGTCATTGACTTGGGGTCATGCCGCGTCGGGCATGACGGAAAATCCGGTGCAGCGCGGCCTGCCCCCCTCATGGCCGACCACAGGCCTGACACTGCGCCCCTGCTCTGAACAAAGGGTTAAAAAACAGGTTGGAAAGGCCACCGCGCGACCGGCCGGACCGGATGTTGGGGGGAGGAGAAGGCCAGCCCCTCCTCCCGCCCTTCGCTTTCTAGGACGCGCCATGCGCCAGCGCCGCCAGCAACAGCAGCGCGACGATATTGGTGATCTTGATCATCGGATTGACCGCCGGGCCGGCCGTGTCCTTGTATGGATCGCCCACCGTGTCGCCCGTCACCGCGGCCTTATGGGCTTCGCTGCCCTTGCCGCCATGATGGCCGTCCTCGATATATTTCTTGGCATTGTCCCACGCGCCGCCGCCGCTTGTCATCGACAGGGCGACGAACAGGCCCGACACGATGACGCCCAGCAGCAATGCGCCCAGCGCGGCAAAGCCGTTGTCGCTGCCTGCCACCGCCGCGATCGCGAAATAGACGACGATCGGGGCCAGTACGGGCAGCAGGCTGGGCACGATCATCTCCTTGATCGCGGCGCGCGTCACCAGGTCGACGGTGCGGGCATAGTTGGGGCGTGACGTTCCTTCCATGATGCCCTTGTTGGTGGCGAACTGGTCGCGCACGTCCTTGACCACGTCGCCCGCCGCGCGGCCCACGGCGGTCATGCCCATCGCCCCGAACAGATAGGGCAGCAATGCGCCCAGCAGCAGGCCGACGATGACATAGGGGTTCTTCAGACTGAAATCGACCGGCTCGGTCAGGCCCAGCGCCGCGCCATAATAGTCCAGATCCTGGGTGTAGGTGCCAAACAGCACCAGCGCCGCCAGACCCGCGCTGCCGATGGCATAGCCTTTCGTCACTGCCTTGGTCGTGTTGCCGACCGCATCCAGCGCATCGGTCTTCACCCGGACGCTGTCGTCCAGATGCGCCATTTCCGCGATGCCACCGGCATTGTCGGTGACGGGGCCGTAAGCGTCCAGCGCCACCACCATGCCCGCCAGCGCCAGCATCGCCGTCGCGGCAAAGGCGATGCCCATCAGGCCCGCCAGTTGATAGGCGACGATGATGCCCACAACGATCACCAAAGTCGGCAGCGCAGTGGACTCCAGACTGATCGCCAGCCCCTGGATCACGTTGGTGCCATGGCCGGTTTCGGACGCCTTGGCGATCGAACGGACCGGGCGATAGTTGGTGCTGGTATAATATTCTGTGATGACCACCAGCAGGCCGGTGACGGCCAGCCCCACCAGCATCGACCAGAACAGGTTCATGCCGGTATAGCCGCCGACCCCGTCCAGATCCGCGCCGAATACGGCGTTGAGGTCGCCCAGCGTATATCGGGTGGCGAAATAGATGGCCGGGATCGACAGGATCGCGGTCGTCCAGAACCCCTTGTAGAGCGCGCCCATGATCGACTGGCTCGCGCCCAGCCGCACGAAATAGGTGCCGATGATGGATGTCACGATGCACACTCCGCCGACGATCAGCGGCAACGCCATCAGCCTCATCAGGAACGCATTGTCCACGCCCGTTACCAGCAGCGCGGTCAGCACCATGGTCGCGCCCACGGTCACGACATAGGTTTCGAACAGGTCGGCAGCCATGCCCGCGCAGTCGCCGACATTGTCGCCCACATTGTCGGCGATGACGGCGGGATTGCGGGGATCATCCTCCGGTATGCCTGCCTCGACCTTGCCCACCAGGTCCGCGCCGACGTCCGCCGCCTTGGTGAAGATGCCGCCGCCCAGCCGCGCGAAGATGGAAATGAGGCTCGCGCCGAAGGCGAGCGCGACCAGGCTGTCGATCACCAGCCGGTCGTCTGGCGCATGGCCCGCCGGGCCGGTCAGATACCAGAAGAACAGGCTGATCGCGAGAAGGGCCAGGCCCGCCACCAGCATGCCGGTGATCGCGCCCGCCCGGAACGCGACGGTCAGGCCGCTCTGCAACGTGCCGCGACAGGCTTCGGCCGTGCGCACATTGGCGCGCACCGAGATGTTCATGCCGATGAAGCCCGCCGCCCCCGACAGGAGCGCGCCGATCAGGAACCCGACGGCCGATGTCAGGCCCAGGAATATGGCGACCAGCACCGCCACGACGATGCCGACGATCGCGATGGTGGTATATTGGCGGCCCAGATAGGCTTTCGCCCCTTCCTGGATAGCGCCCGCAATCGCCTGCATGGCGGCGTTGCCGGGTGAGTGGCTCAGGACCTGACGGCTGGTGAAGATGCCATAGATGATGGCCAGCAGGCCGCATCCTATGGCGATATGGACGATTTCCATGGACGTTCCTCTCCCCCTGTTATGACTATGATCGACCGCTCCGCAGGGATGACGGGCAGGCGAAAGGCAAAATTCGGGCGCGCAGGGGCGGGCGGCCGGATGGGAAGGATCCGGCATCGGGCACCGCGTCAATCAGCAACAGGAACAGGCGCATGGGGCGCTCCAACCGGGCTGAGAATAGGGTGATGGGAAGCTACAGGTCCAGCAGCGCGCGTCAAGATGGGCGGCGCAGGTCGGGCCATGATTCGAGGATCGATTTTAGGACCAATCGACATTCAGCCCTGACGGCCTGCAAATGGCTATTTTCCGTGCTTCCGGTGCTCACGTACTTTTAGTACGCTGCGCTCCGGGTCACGAAAAACAACCACTTTACCCTCGGTGGCCTTTGGCTCGGCTCGTCATCATCTGAATGTCGATTGGTCCTAAGACGCCAGTCGCGCCACGATCGCCTGGGCCGCGCGGGTGACATCGTCCCAGGTCCGGTCGAAACCGGCATCGTCGCCATAATAGGGATCGACCACGCCCGTTCCCTCGCGACCCGGCACCATGTCCATCAACAGGCGCAGGTCCGCCGTGCCGTCCGACGGACGGATGCGCCGCAGGTTCTTCAGATTGTCGGCATCCAGCGCAAAGATATGGGTGAAGCGCCGGAAATCCTCCGCCTCCACCTGTCGCCCCGCATAGCCGCCGATATTGATGCCATGGCGCAGGGCGACGGCCTGCGCTCGGGCATCGGGCGGGCTGCCGACATGCCAGTCGCCGGTCCCGGCCGAATCGACCAGCATAGCGATCCCGGCCTTGTCCGCCTCCGCCCGCAACGCTGCTTCGGCCAGCGGCGACCGGCAGATATTGCCCAGACACACGAACAGGACGGAAGGGGTCAAAATGGACGGGCTTGCCATCAATCCGCCGCCGCCGTCGACAGGCCCAGGCCCGGCACGCCGATCGACCGCTTGCCCGAAAAATCGGTGCGCGCGACGATGACGCCCAGCTTTTCCATATAGTCGATCAGCCGCCGGACCCGCCCCGGCGAACTGGTGCCATAAGCGCGCGCCAGCAGCGCATCGTCCGGGCAGGGCCGCCCGTCCAGCGCCGCCCGCGCGATCAGCAGGAACGGGGCCAGCATATCTTCCGGCACCGGCTCGGCCGCGCGGATCGCATCTTGCCAGCGCACGTCGTCGGCGTCCGCCATCCCCGCCTGCGCCATCGCGAATTGCTTGCGGAAGGCGGGCAGGTCGAGCGGGGATCGCTTCAGCCCCCGCATCCGGCAGCGCACGCCGAAATCCTGATAGAGCGCCGACACGCTGGGCGCGGCGTCGCCCAGATCGGCGACGATATCCTCCAGCACGGCGACGACGATCGGCTCATTCTCCCCGAAATCCAGTTCCGGCGCGACGGGCTTGGCCGCCGGCGTATCGGCCAGCGCGCGCATGATTTCCTCGGCCGGGCGCGCCGTCGGCTCGGCACGCGGCGGGGGCGGCGGCAGCGCCTCCTCCTCGACCTTGGCGAACAACATTTCCTGAAAATCCTCGCCACTCGTGACCGGCGGGGGCATCAGCTTGTGGGTGCCGCCGCGCGTGCCCGTCTGCACCGTGCCGATCTTCACCGCCACCGGCCGCCGCGCGATCGCCGGGCCAAGGCCCAGGAAGCGCCCGCGTTCCAGGTCGCGTATCTGCTCCGCCTGCCGCCGCTCCATGCCCAGCAGATCGGCGGCACGCGCCATGTCGATGTCCAGGAAGGTACGCCCCATCAGGAAGTTGGACGCTTCCGCCGCGACATTCTTCGCCAGCTTGGCCAGCCGCTGGGTCGCGATCACGCCCGCCAGCCCGCGCTTGCGTCCCCGGCACATGAGGTTGGTCATCGCCGCAAGGCTCAGCCGCCGCGCCTCGTCCGACACGTCGCCGGCGGACACGGGCGCAAACATCTGCGCCTCGTCCACCACCACCAGCGCGGGATACCAATGGTCGCGCGGCGCATCGAACAATGTCGACAGGAAGGACGCGGCGCATTTCATCTGCGCTTCCAGCTCCAGCGATTCCAGGCTCAGCACCACCGACGCGCGATGTTCGCGGATGCGGCTCGCCATCTTGACGATCTCGCGCTCATTATAGTCGCCCGCATCAATCACCACATGACCGTAATGATCGGCCAGTGTCACGAAATCGCCCTCGGGATCGATCACCACCTGCTGCACCATCGGCGCCAATTCTTCGAGCAGGCGGCGCAGCAGATGCGACTTGCCCGACCCCGAATTGCCCTGAACGAGCAGACGGGTGGCGAGCAATTCCTCGACGTCGACCAGCACGTCCTTGCCGTGGCTGTCGGTTCCTATGCTGATGCTGGCGGTCACGCACGTCCTTTGGCCCAGCCGGTGGCATCGGCGCAACCCGTTTGGACAGTTTGCCGGGTATTGGCTGTGGATTTCCTTGACCAACGGATTGTTGCGATGCAGCATCGTCCGTCATGGAGAGCCTAGCCCAAGCCCAATCCGCGCCTGCGATCACGCAGAATCCTGATATCCGCTATCTGGGACGCCTGCTCGGCGACGTCATTCGCGCCTATGGTGGGGAAAAACTCTACAAGCAGACCGAATATATCCGCTCGGCCTCGGTCGATCGGGCGCGCGGTCTTCAGGGGGCTGACCTGACCGATACCGGGCTGGACGCGCTCAGCATCGACGATACGCTCAATTTCACGCGCGGCTTCATGCTGTTTTCGATGCTCGCGAACCTGGCCGAAGACCGGCAGGGCGTCGCGGCGGAGCCGGGCGCGGATGTCGCCTCCGCCCTGGCGCGGCTCGAATCGCACGGCGTCGATCGCGCTGCCGTGCTCGACCTGCTGTCGAACGCGCTGATCGTCCCCGTCCTTACCGCCCACCCGACCGAGGTTCGGCGCAAGAGCATGATCGATCACAAGAATTGCATCGCCGACCTGATGCATCTCAAGGACGCCGGCCGCACCGAAACGGACGAGGGTGAGGCGCTGGACGAAGCGATCTTCCGCCAGATCGCGCTCCTGTGGCAGACCCGCCCGCTGCGCCGGGAAAAGCTGTTCGTCCAAGACGAGATCGACAATGTCCTGACCTATTTCCGCGACATCTTCCTGCCCGTCCTCCCGGCCCTCTATGCGCGGTGGGAGCGGGTGCTGGGCGCGCGGCCGCCCAGCTTCCTGCGCGTGGGCAACTGGATCGGCGGCGATCGTGACGGCAATCCCTTCGTGCAGGCGGACCAGCTGCGATCGGCGTTGGGACGCGGCTGCGAAGCGGCGCTCGCCTTCTACATGGACGGCATCCACGGGCTGGGCGCGGAACTGTCGCTCTCGACCGAACTCGCCCATGTGCCCCAAACCGTGCAGGAACTGGCGGAGGCCAGCGGTGACGCGTCGCCCAGCCGCCAGGACGAACCCTATCGCCGCGCCCTGTCGGGCATCTATGCGCGGCTCGCCGCCACCTATGTCGCGCTGATCGGGAAGGCGCCGCCGCGTCCCTCCGCGCTCAAGGGCGAAGCCTATGCCGCTCCCGCCGACCTGCGCCACGATCTGGTCGTCGTCGCGCAGGGTCTGGCGAGCGAAGGTGACGGCGCGTTGGCGACCGGCGGTGCGCTCGGCCGCCTCATCCGCGCGGTGGAGACGTTCGGCTTCCACCTCGCCACGCTGGACATGCGCCAGAACAGCGCTGTGCACGAACGCGTCGTCGCCGAACTGCTCAAGGTCGCGGGGGTCGAACCCGACTATCTGGCGCTGGACGAATATGCCCGCATCGCGCTGCTGCGTCGGGAACTGGCGAACAACCGGCCGCTGGGCGGGCGCTTTTCCGCCTATGGCGAGGAAACCGCGTCGGAACTGGCGATCGTCCACGCCGCCGCGCAGGCGCATCGCACCTACGGGCCGCAGAGCATCACCCATTATATCATCTCCAAGGCCGAAAGCGTGTCGGACCTGCTGGAGGTCAACATCCTGCTCAAGGAAGCGGGCCTGTGGCAGGCGGGCGCGGATGGCGCGCCGCCCCAGGCCGCAGTCATGGCGATCCCGCTGTTCGAGACGATCGCGGATCTGGAGGCCGCGCCCAGCATCATGACCGCCTATTTCGGCCTGCCCGAAATCGCGGGCGTGGTGAAGGCGCGCGGCCATCAGGAAGTGATGATCGGCTATAGCGACAGCAACAAGGATGGCGGCTACATCACCTCCACTTGGAGCCTCTACAAGGCCAGTCTCGCGCTGGAGCCGGTCTTCGCCGATGCGGGGGCGGCGATGCAGCTGTTCCACGGGCGCGGCGGCGCGGTGGGGCGCGGCGGCGGCTCGGCCTTCGCCGCGATCCAGGCGCAGCCCAAGGGCAGCGTGCAGGGCCGCATCCGCATCACCGAACAGGGGGAGGTGATCGCCGCCAAATTCGGCACGCGTGACGCTGCCATGACCAATCTGGAGGCGATGACCAGCGCCACCCTGCTCGCCAGCCTGGAGCCGGAGGGGATATCGGAACGCGACGCCGCGCGCTTTGCCGGGGCGATGGACGAACTGTCGAAAAACGCCTTCGCCGCCTATCGCGACCTCGTCTACGGCACCGACGGGTTCAAGGAATTCTTCCGCCAGCTGACCCCGATCCAGGAAATTTCGGGCCTCAAGATCGGATCGCGCCCCGCCAGCCGCACCAAAAGCAACGCGATCGAGGATCTGCGCGCCATCCCCTGGGTGTTCAGCTGGGCGCAGGCGCGCGTGATGCTGCCGGGCTGGTATGGCGTGGGGCAGGCGCTCTGCGCGTTCGAGGACAAGGCGCTGCTGGCCGATATGGGCCAGCACTGGTCCTTCCTCAAATCCGCGCTCGCCAATCTGGAAATGGTGCTGGCGAAATCCGACCTCGGCATCGCCGCACGCTACCTGCCGCTGGTGGCGGATCAGGCGCAGGGCGAGGCGATCTTTGGCCGTATCCGCGAAGGCTGGCAACAGGCGCATGACGGCCTGCTCGCCGCGACCGGGCAATCGCGCCTGCTCGAAAAAAGCCCGGCGCTCGAAACCTCGATCCGGCTGCGCCTGCCCTATATCGAGCCGCTCAACCTGCTCCAGGTCGAACTGTTGAAGCGCCACCGCGCGGGCGAGGATGATCCGCGCATCAAGGAAGGCATCGAACTGTCGATCAACGCCATCGCCACCGCGCTGAGGAACAGCGGGTAGGGAAAGCGGGCCGGCACCAGCCGAAGCTGTCGCTCACCGTTCCCCGGCGCAGGCCGGGGTCCAGTCCCACGCGACGAACTGGACCCCGGCCTGCGCCGGGGAACAGCAGGACGCAAATGCCCGTCAAAGCTGACTGATGTTAAACCAGCCCCAATTTGCTCAATTCCCCGAGCATCGCGGCCGGCATGGCGTCCAGATCGTCCGCCTCGCCGCCGTCCAGGTCGGGCGGCGCATCGGCCGCCTCCAGATAGCGCCAGCCCTGATGCGCGCGCTTGGGCTTGCCGCGCACCGGGATCAGGCGCGGTTCCAGCCTGATCCAGTAACGACCCTGTCCGGTTTCCTCGAACCCCAGAATCGGGCTGCGGCCCACCAGCCTGTGCCCGTGAATCCAGTAAAGCGACCCACCCGCCATCTCCGCTACCCGTTTGGGCAAATAGCGGGTCGTGATCCGTGCCTCGCCTTCGTGGCTTTCCAGCCAGGCGCGCAGGCTAGCGGGGCTTTCGCTGCGAAAGGCGATCTTGGTCATGTGGAGCGGCATGAGGCCGCAGATGGGCAGCGGCGCCCCGCAGGTCAATGCGCGATCAGGTCAGGAAGATCGTGGCCAGCCCCAAAAAGGTGAAGAAGCCCAGCGAATTGGTCATCATCGTCACGAACACCGCCGACGATACGGCCGGATCGATGTTGCGCCGGTCGAGCGTCACCGGGATGAGCACGCCCGCCAGCCCCGCCACCATATTGTTGATGAGTATGGCGGTGGCGAACACCAGCGACAGGCCCAATTGCCCGTAGATTAGATAGGAACCAATGCCGATCAGCACGCCCAGCACGGAGCCATTGGTCGCGGCGATGCGAAATTCGCGCACGATCATGCGCATCGTGTTGGAACTGGTAACCTGATTGGTGGCGATGGCGCGCACCATGACCGCCAACGTCTGTGTGCCCGCATTGCCGCCCATGCCCGACACGATGCCCATCAGCGCGGCGAGCATCGCCAGATGTTCGATCGTATCTTCGAACAGGCCGACCACCGACGCGGCGACCATGGCGGTGCCCAGATTGACCACTAGCCATACCAGGCGCGTGCGCACCGTCATCAGGATCGGCTGGTTGATGTCGCCTTCGCCTGCACCCGACAGGCGCAATATGTCCTCGCCCGCTTCCTCGGCGATGATGTGGACGACGTCATCCACCGTAATCATCCCGACCAGCCGGCCCGCGCTGTCGACCACGGCGGCGGAGATCAGCGCATATTTCTGGAAGCGCAGCGCCACTTCCTCCTGGTCCATGTCGACCGGGATCAGCGTCTGTTCGCGCTTCATCAGGTCGGTCATCGCGATGCTGCGCGGGCAGGTGAGTATCCAGCTGAGCTGGCAATAGCCGATCGGCCGATGGGCCGCATCGACCACATAGATTTCCCAGAAATCCTGCGTCAGATCGGCATTGTCGCGCAGATAGTCGATCACTTGGCCGACCGTCATATGGGCCGGCACGGCGACCAGATCGCGCTGCATCAGGCGACCGGCGGATTCCTCCGGGTAGGATAGCGCGCTTTCGATCGCGGCGCGGTCTTCGGGGTCGAGGGCATCGAGCACGGCCTGCTGGTCGGCCGCCTCCATATCCTCGATCATCGCGACGGCGTCGTCGGTGTCGAGTTCGGCGGCGAACTCCGCGACCTGTTCGGGCGCCAGCGCGCCGATCAGGTCGTCGCGGACATAGTCGTTGAGTTCCGACAGCACTTCCGCGCCGACCAGGTCGCCGAGCGCAGCGGCGACATCGGCGCGCCGCTCCGACGGGGTCAGTTCCAGAAGGTCGGCAATGTCGGCGGGGTGTAGCGGCGAGACCAGCTCGCGCGCCTTTTCGCTGTCGCCATCCTCCACCGCGTCCAGCACTGCGGACAGGAATTCGGGCCGCAACCGGTCGTCCTCGTCCAGGCCCGTTTCGGCCTGTTCCAGGATCACCTCATCGTCAGTGTCGTCCCCATGCACCAAGGGTTCGGCTGGATCGCCGCGCTCGCTCATGGCGCCCCCTACTGTCCGGTTCCTGTAACATCAGGCTGCTTTCGCCCATGCAGCATGGAATTGCAATGGGGTCGGGTTCCAAGGCCCGCTTCGCTACAAGAAACTTCCATCCCTTTTTGAAGCCCCTATATGGAGGCATTACCCCTTCCCGTTTTGAGAGGATGCTTCATGGCCGACGAAACCCTTACCCTTACCCTCGACAGCGGCGGCGACGTCGTGATCAAGCTGCGCCCCGACCTCGCCCCCGGCCATGTCGAGCGCATCACCACGCTCGCCAAGGACGGCTTCTATGACGGCGTGGTCTTCCACCGCGTCATCCCCGGCTTCATGGCGCAGGGCGGCGATCCGACCGGCACCGGCATGGGCGGATCGAAGCTGCCCGACATCAAGGCCGAATTCAGCCGCGAACCGCATGTCCGTGGTGTCTGCTCGATGGCCCGTTCGTCCAACCCGAACAGCGCCAACAGCCAGTTCTTCATCTGCTTCGACGACGCGACCTTCCTGGATGGCCAATATACCGTCTGGGGCGAAGTGACGTCGGGCATCGAACATGTCGACGCCCTGCCCAAGGGTGAGCCACCGCGCACGCCGGGCAAGATCCTCAAGGCGACCGTCGCCTGAGGGCATCGCCAGAAAAGACATGAAGAAGGGCGCCGGGTCATACGACCGGGCGCCTTTTTTCATGATGTGCTGCCAAGCCGCGCCGCGATGTGGCCTGCCGCCTACCGGTTTTTCGCCATACCGTCCGTCATGGAAATGCTCTGCGCGGCCGCTGCGCCATTATCCGGGCCATTATCCGCTTCGGTGGCATCGGCCGGCGGCTGATACGCGCCGATCGATTCGATGTGCCAGCGGCGTTCGTCCTTCGCCGGTCCGGTGGCATCCGCCACCCGGCGGAGCGAAACCTGCCGCAGCACATGCCAAGGACGGCCATTGGCGGCGATGCGGCCGTAAACCTGCACCGGCACCGTCACATATATTGTCCCGTCCGCCTCCTGCGGATCGGACGGCGCGCCAACATTGGCGTGGATCTCGCTGAAACCGCGAAAGCGCGCCGCGAAATGGGCGTCGTCCTGGGACCCGATCGCTCCCTGCTGATCCCAAAGGTCTTGCGCGTCGACGAACCGCTTTTCCTCCAGCAGGCCATAATAGCCCTGCACCACCTGCGCCGCACCCTGCGCGCCGTCGGGATCGATCGATCCTTCGGCGATCGGGGCGGGATCGGCGGGCAGGCCGCCCGGCGTGCCGGGGGCAGGGGGCTTGAGCGGTTCCATCACCGCCATCGCTTCGGCGCGGACGTTATTTTCCACCTGCGCGGCGTTGGCGCCGTTGGCGAGATTGTCGATGGCGCTTTCCTCCCGCCCGTCGCAGGCCGCGACGAGCAGGAGGGACAGCAGCGCGGCGGCCTTCATGCCTCCCCGCATCAGTTGTCGCGCACCCGTGGTGAACCATTACGCCCGCCGCCCCAGCTGCGCTGCGGGCGCGGCTGGCTCATCTGCGGACGATCGGGGCGGGGCTGTTGCGCCTGGGGCTGGCGCAAACCCGGCTGCGGGATCGGGCGCGTGCCCTCGCCCCGGCCATTGCCGCGCCAGCGGTTGCCGTCGCCACCCTGGCCCGGCACACGGTCGCGGCCCCAATTGCGGTCGCCCCGGTTGCGGTCCCGGCCGTCCACGCCCTGTGGCGGGCGATCGGGACGCGTCCAGTTGCCGTTGCCCGGCTGGCGGTCGCGATCGCGCCAATGGCCATCGCCCGGCCCCCGGTCGCGCCCACGCCAGCGATTGTCGTCGCGCCGCTCGACCCGGCGGCCTTCCCAATAGCGGCGCTGCCCGTCGTTCCACCGCTGGCGGCGGCCGCCCCGATCGTAGACATAATAGCCATTACCCGGATAATAATAATTGTCGTACCAGCCGCCATAAAGGCCGGGCTGATAGAAGCCCGACGACCCATAATAGCCGTCGTCATAATAGCCGCCATTGCCATAATAGCCGCTGCCCACGCTCACGCCGCCATAGCCATAACCGTCGTCATAGGCGCAACCGCCCAGGGCCATTGCGCTCGCCAGTCCGATCACTGCCAGAAACCGATGTCGGATGCCCGTCATCGCCTGTCTCCTCATCATATATGATGCCTGCCATAACGCGGCACGGTTGAATTGGTTGTGAATGGATTATCCTTTCCACGCCAGCGTTTATCGGGCGTTCAGAAAGCGGCCATGTCGTTCATCGGGCTGACAGAAACCGTGTCGTTTCCGTCACATAATCGCCTTTTGCCGATCTTTCGTGGTTCGTTCAGGAAACCTTCGGGCAGCGCCGGTCATTTCCTCCCCTGTCGATGGCAGACGCTTTGAGCGCGCAGATCGACCCGGCGGGTCCACACCGCCGCTCAAGACAATCCATGTTAGAAAAGGGTCACACCCATGAAGACACTGCTTTTTTCGGCAGCTGCCGCCGCATTTCTGCTGCCCGTCGGCGCCATGGCGCAAAGCGATGCCAGCTATGACGCAGCCTCCACCCGCCGCATCGAACCCTATGTCGGCGTCATGGGCGGCGTCCATAATTTCGACAGCGAAACCGGCAAGGAAGGCATTCCGCCCGTGGGCTATAAGGGCCGCATGGTCGAAGGTGTGGCTGGCGTGAACTATAATGTCGCAGGCCCCGTCGTCCTCGGCGTCGAAGGCACCGCGTCCAAGGGTGTCTCAGGCGATATCGACTGGGAATATGGCGTCGCGGGCCGCGCCGGGATCAAGGCGGGCAAGGACAGCCTGATCTTCGGCAAGGTCGGCTATAAGTGGGTCAATTTCGACGCGCTCGGCCCGAACAGCCCGGACTTCCATGGCACCACTTATGGCGCGGGCGTGGAGCTGTCGCCCGCCGACATGGGCGGCTCCGCGCAGAGCAGCAATATCCGCCTGCGCGTCCAGGCCGACACGATGGGCAATTTCCGCTCGATCCGTCCGATGGCGGGCGTGGTCGCGAAATTCTGACGATCACCACAGGATAGACGGGGCGGGTCCGCGCGATCCGCTCCGTCCTAAGGCTACTTCCCGCAAGGGGAGTTGGGGTGCGGAACGGTTTTAGGACTGCGACCGTTCCGCATTCCCCACAACGATAGGGCTGGAAAGCAGGTTAGGCATTTCCGTCACTCCAGCCACCCGAAGGGCGGCAGGAGGCCAACGCCGGAGTGCTATACCAGCATCCTATGATGTTGACCTATAAGGCAGTTCCCCGGCGAAGGCCGGGGTCCAGTTCTGAGCGCGCGATTGGACCCCGGCCTACGCCAGGGAACAACGGGCTAAAGGTTCCCGTCAATGCAACTTGGTATGGCGGGTAGTTTTCCGGCGAAGGAATCGGCGAACCCGACTGTCCTCTTCTTCCCCCCAAGGCCATCCCTAAGCCAGCATTTTCAGCCGCTCTCCAATCCCGCGCAGATCGTCGATGAAACGCCCATGCTCTTCCGCCCTGCGCGCTTCATCAGGCAACCGCAGCAGATAGCTCGGATGCACGGTCACCCATCCTTCCGCGCCGTTAGCCAGCGCCATGGCAGACCCCCGCGTCCGGCTGATCGTCACCGCTTTTCCCAGCATTGCCCGCGCCGCCGATGCGCCCAGCGCAACGATGATGCGCGGACGGATCAGGTCGATTTCCTGCCCCAGCCACCATCGGCACGCCTCGATCTCGCCCGCGTCCGGCGACTGGTGCAGACGCCGCTTGCCGCGCCGCTCGAATTTGAAATGTTTGACCGCATTGGTGACATAGGCGCGCGACCGGTCCAAGCCTGCCGCCTCCAGTGCCCGGTCGAACAACGCACCCGCCGGTCCGACGAAAGGGCGCCCGGCCAGATCCTCCTGATCCCCCGGCTGCTCGCCGATGAACAGCAGCGGTGCGTCCAGCGGCCCTTCGCCGAACACGGTCTGCGTCGCATCGCGGTGGAGCGGGCAGCGGGTGCAGCCCATCGCCGCCTGCCGGACCGACGCCCAGACCGTGGCAATATTCCCCTGTCGCGCGGGCGGGGCCTTGGCCGGTAGTGGCGCGGTCGCGATCATCGCCGCCTCGCGCGCCTGCGCCCCGGCGATCAGGTCCGGGATCAGCGCCGCTTCGGGCAGGTTGCGCCAATATTTCTTGGGCATTTCGGACAGCATGGCCCCCGTCTTCAACCGCGCCGGATTGAAGATCGCGGCATAATAGCCCTGCCACAATGCTTCGATCGGGTCGCCGTCGGGCGCATCCTGCCGACTCGCGCCTGGCCCTTCCGTCAGCCTCTCCCCATCCCAGTGGATGCTCACCTCCGGCGTCAGGATGGACCAGCGCATCGCGGCGAAGCGGCGCATGAAAAAGCCCGCATTGGCCCGCACGATATGATGGTCCGGCTCGAACCAGGCGACGAAGCGCACGCCGTCGCCCTCCGCCATCTCGCGAAACCGCACGAAGGCGCGCATCTTGTGGATGTCGCGCCGCACCGCCTTGGCCAGGCCGTCGATCC
Organism: Sphingobium sp. CR2-8; assembly: GCF_035818615.1. Lineage (NCBI taxonomy): Bacteria > Pseudomonadati > Pseudomonadota > Alphaproteobacteria > Sphingomonadales > Sphingobiaceae > Sphingobium > Sphingobium wonjuense. Next base: position 260,453 of record NZ_JAYKZY010000002.1, read on the forward strand.
GCCGCAGCAGCGGGTCGGCCTTGTCCTCCATCAGCCCCGGCCGACCGCGCAGCCGACATAGCAGCGCATAGAGCAAGGCGAACCTTTCGGGGTCGCTATGCAATATCGCGCATTCCGCCAGGTTGACGAAAGCGCGCGGCACCGAAAATCCGGATTCGGTCCGGTCTGGGGGCAGGGGCGTGTCACCGAACAGGTCGCCGCTCGTCGCGCCCACCTGCCAGACCACATCGGCCGGATCGACGCCGTTCACAGCCAGCCGCCGGGCTGCGTCACGCCAACCGTCGAAATCGTCGGGGTCGGTCAGCGCGACGCGATACATGGATCAGACCTTATGTTGGCGAAAGTTCAGTGCCGGGCACGACCAAAATCATCGCACCCGATCCGCCGCTCAATCCTCCGCTTGCGCGCGCTCCAGCTCGGCAGGCTTGCGCTTGGCGAACAGCTTGCCCAATCGTGCCTCGTCTTCGGCCGACAATTGCTTGGCCGCGTCGGGGAACATCTCCTCTTCCTCCTCCTCGATATGGTGGAGGTAGCGCTTCTTCATCTCGGCAAACTTCTTCCGCCACGCCTCGCCGTTGAACTTGAGGTCGTCCAATTCTTCCAGATAATCGTCGATTTCCTTATGCTCGGACACGCTGTGCTGGGCGTCCTCGCGCAGGTCCGGCTCCGCCAGCATCGTGGCGTAGAGCGTTTCCTCCTCCGCTGCGGCATGGGCCGTCACTTCCACCTTGAACTGGTCGAACAGCTTCGCCAGCTGCTCGTCATCCTTCGCAACGTCCGCCATCTGGGCGAACAGCGCGCGGTGGGTGTCATGATCCTGCTTCAGGGAATCGAAAATGCTGGTGTCGGCCATCGTTGCTACTCCTCTTTCGAACAGGGACAACGACAGGACGGGCAATTGGCTCCGGGCAAAAAGCCCTCGGTCCGTCAGCCGAACAGGAAGCGGAAGATGATCGCGACCGGAATCCACAGCAGCGCGCCCAGCAGGCTGGCGCCCCAGAGCTGCGCCACGTCGCGGCGGAAGCGCAGGGCCAGGCCGCCTGTCGACAGGCCGCCCTGCTCCAGCATATGCCAGCGCCGCTCCAGCCCGCGCGCGGCCACCGCATAGCCGCCGATCGCAACGATGATGCCCAGATGCAGGATCAGCGATCCGCCCATTTTCGCGACGATGAAAATCTGGGCGAGGCAAAAGACGACCAGGGCAGCGGCAAGATGCGTGCTGATGCGCTTGGCGAAACCCTTGCCATGCGCGCGATTACCCAGTGCGGTCGCCAAGACCTCATTCTCCTTCAAAGACCCTGAAGGACAGAATTTCACGAGTTGCGGCCGCGATCAACCCGAAACTGCGCTCAGGCGAACAAATCCAGCTGCCGTGCGGGCGGGGCGATCCGCGCGCGCAGGTCGGCGCGATCGATCAGCGCCACCGGCCGCCAGTCCGCCGCCACCAGAAAAGGACGCAGTTTCTTGATCGATGTGGTCAACCGCGCGACATCGTCCAGCCGCAGGCGACGATGGCGGCGGCTCAGGATGATGCGGTCCACCGCCTTCACCCCCAGCCCCGGCACCCGCAGCAACGCTTCGCGCGGCGCCAGATTGACGTCGACCGGGAATGTCGCGCGATGATTGAGCGCCCAGGCAAGCTTGGGATCGATGTCGAGCGGCAGGCATCCCGTCGCCGCATCGGTCGCCGCCGCGATCTCGCCTGCATTATAACCATAGAAGCGGATCATCCAGTCCGACTGGTAGAGCCGATGTTCGCGCATCAAGGGCGGCCGCTTCAACGGCAGCACGGCACTGGGCGAGGGGATGGGGGAAAAGGCGCTATAATAGACGCGCCGCAATTTGTGCCGGTCATAGAGGCTGCTCGCCCGCGCGATGATCGCCCGGTCGTCCGCCGCGTCCGCGCCCACGATCATCTGCGTCGATTGACCCGCCGGCGCAAAGCGCGGTGCGCTCTTATATTTGCGCCGCGCGTCCAGCCCGTCTTCCATGTCGCTGCGCAGCCGCCCCATCGCGCCCTCGATCCGCCCTCCGTCCTTTTCGGGGGCCAGCGCCTTCAACCCGCTTTCGGTCGGCAGTTCGACATTGATCGACAGGCGATCGGCATGCAGCCCCGCCTGATGGATCAGCGCCGGGTCGGCATCCGGGATCGTCTTCAAATGGATATAGCCGCGAAACGCATGATCCTCGCGCAGCGACCGGGCCACCTCGACCATCTGCTCCATCGTATAGTCGGACGACCGTATGATGCCGGAGGACAGGAACAGGCCTTCGATATAATTGCGCCGATAGAAATTCAGCGTCAGGTCGACCACCTCCTGCGCGGTGAAGCGCGCCCGGCGCACGTCGCTCGACCGGCGGTTGATGCAATAATGGCAGTCGAAGATGCAGCTGTTGGTCAGCAATATCTTCAGCAGCGAAATGCAGCGGCCATCGGGCGCATAGGCGTGGCATATGCCCATGCCCTCGGTCGATCCGATCCCCTTGCCGTCGCGCGAATCGCGCTTGGCGGTGCCGGACGATGCGCAGGATGCATCATATTTAGCGGCGTCCGCCAGGATTTCGAGTTTCTGCCGGGTGGAAAGCTGGGCCATATGTTCCTGATATGTTCAGGATTTCACCTTGTCCACAACCTCGATCAGTTAGCTGTCCCAAAGGGAAGGGCGGCGCGCCATTCATACCAAACCAGTTGTTCCCCCGGCGCAGGCCGGGGTCCAGTCCCGCGCTCAGAACTGGACCCCGGCGCAGGCCGGGGAGCCGCCTTATGGGCCAGCATTATCGCATTTTGCTATTATGCTCGCCAGCCCGGATCGATCCGGTCGATGCGGCGCACCATCGCCTGGAAATCGGGCACGCCGGGACCGACGGGCAATTGCATGGCGGACAGGTCGCGCTGATGCACGGCGATCACGTCCGCCGGGATATCGACGGGCGTCCCCGCCGCGCCCGCCGCGACTTGGATCTCGCACGCGCGTTGCAGCGACCAGTGGGTCAGGAACGCCTCAGGCAGACTCGCCGCCATCACCAGCGTGCCGTGATTGCGCAACATCATGATGCGACGCGCGCCCAGATTGGCGATCAGCCGTTCGCCCTCGTCGACACGGATCGTGACGCCTTCGAAGTCATGATAGGCGATTCGCCCCGCAAAGGCGGCGGCGTAGAAGCTGATCGGCCGCAGCCCCTCCGCACAGGCGCTCACCGCCATGCCCGCTGTCGTATGGGTATGGATGATGCAATGGGCGTCGGGCAGGTGGCGGTGGAACACGCTATGCTGGGTGAAGCCCGCGCGGTTCACCGGATAGGGGCTGCCGTCCAGCACCCGCCCATCTATGTCGATCTTGACCAGGTTCGATGCGGTCACCTCGTCATAGGCCAGGCCGAACGGATTGATCAGAAACGCGCCCTCTTCGTCCGGCACGCGCAGCGTGATGTGGTTGTAGATGAGTTCGGACCAGCCCATATGATCGAAGATGCGGTAGCAGGCGGCCAGCTGCTGGCGCGCCTCCCATTCGGCGGCGGACATATCGGGGCGTTGTGCGGCGGTCGCCATGGCGATCCTTCTCCTGTCTGTTATGTCGCCACTATCGCTGCAGCCGGCGCAAAAGTCGAGATTGCGCCCTTTGGGGTTGAGTTTGCGCGACTCTGCTGATAGGGCGCCGCCCACATGGCGTAGGGCGACCTGCGACGACTCACTGGCTTTGCTATTCGGTCGGCCCGTCGGGAAGGATGTAAAAGTCCCGGCGTACCGCTCGTTTTCGATTGGAGATTGACGGACTTATGCAGATCATCGTTCGCGACAACAATGTCGACCAGGCTCTTCGCGCGCTCAAGAAGAAGCTGCAGCGTGAAGGCGTGTATCGCGAAATGAAGCTGCGTCGCCATTACGAAAAGCCGTCGGAAAAGCGCGCCCGTGAAAAGGCGGCCGCTGTCCGCCGCGCGCGCAAGATGGAACGCAAGCGCGCCGAGCGCGACGGCGCGAAGTAAGCGCCGTTCGGGGTGGGCTTCGCCTTCGGGCGACGCCGCCCCCGCTTTCTTGAAGCTGCCCTCCCGCCCTTAATTGCGAGATACAAAGCCCATGTCCACGACGGCTGTTCCCCTTCGCCCCATTGCCAAGGGGTCGCTGACGCGTCTCTGGATCGGCGTCGCCGCCGTCGCTCTGGCGGCGGGTGGTCTTGCCTGGGCGGGCCAGCAGGGTGTCGCGCCGTCGCCGGCCGCCTTCCTGTCGCAGAACGCCCATGCCGATGGCGTGGTGACGACGCCATCGGGCCTGCAATATAAGATATTGTCGGAAGGAACCGGGGCCAGCCCCACCACCGCCGACGTGGCGCTGGTCGGTTACAAGGGCGCGCTGCTCGACGGCACCGTCTTCGACGAAAACCCGCAGGCGCCGATGCCGATCGACGGCGTCGTGCCGGGCTTTTCCGAAGGCCTGCAAAAGATGAAGAAGGGCGGCAAATATCGCCTCTGGATTCCGCCGCAGCTTGGCTATGGCGACGCGGACAACGGCCCGATCCCCGGCGGTTCTGTGCTGGTCTTCGACGTCAACCTGCACGATTTCAAATCGAAGGCCGAACTGATGCAGTTGCAGCAGCAGATGCAGCAACAGGGCGGTATGCCCGGCGCTATGCCCCCGGGCGCGGTGCCGCAGCCGGGTAACTGAGCCACAGGGCGCAGATACGAAAGCCGATACGAAAAGGGGCCGAATGTTCGGCCCCTTTTTCTTTGTCTCATGTCGCAATTGCGAAAGCTAGCTCAGGCGTGACCCTGACAAGCCCCCTCGTCGTTCGCCATCGTCGCCGGACCCGCGCCGAAGGCCAGCGCATCGGCGCTGCCGACCCGTTCCTCGCCTGCGAACAGCTTGTCGAGCCGGGTCTTGATGTCGCGCCGATATTCGGCGGTGGCAACCGATCGCGGGGCCGACACTTCGATGTCGCACGCGATCGCGCCCTTGATCCGCTCGACGGCGCTATCGTCCAGCACACCCGCCCGGCGAAGCTCGATACAGAGCTGCAACAGTCCGGTCGCGGTGGCATGGGCGCGCAGACCCACATTGGTCAGGTCGAAATGCAGTTTCTTCTGCTTGTCCAGGGACGGGGTCATGGGGCTATCCTCTCCAGCTTTTTACCAGCCTATCACAGATTTAATCCGCCGATAGGGCCTGCTGTTCCCGCGATTCTGTCCTATGGCGGGATAAGGCGATAACAGGAGGGGACGAAGCGGCTATCCGCGACCGAAAATATCCCACTTATGATCGATCATGTCGCAATGAGCGGGAAATGTGCGAAGTTAAGCGCCGGACCCACCCGGCGCACCCAACGCTATCCCGCTATGCCTGCGTGCCAGTCCCTTGGACCGTTCCTCCAGATAGACCTTGATCATCGCGACGATCGGATCGGCCAGGAACAGCCCCATGATGCCGAACAGCGCCCCGAACAGGATCTGCGCCGCCAGCACCAGCGCCGGGGCCAGGTCGGTGGCGCGCTTCGCCACCATCGGCACGATCAGATAGCCGTCTACGATCTGCACCACCATATAGACGCCAAAGGCATAGAGGCCGGTATGCATGCCGCCCGAAAAGCCGACCAGGATGATCAGCACGCCCGATAGGATCGATCCGATATTGGGCAGGAAGGCAAACAGGCCGGTCAATATGCCCAGCAACCCCGCCATCGGCACATTGCCCATCCACAGGAACAGCCAGACGCCCACGCCCTCCACCGTCATGCCGATCAGTCGGCCGAACATCAGTCGGCGCAGCGTCCATCCCATCTTGTCCGCCACGGTATAGAAATGCGCCCGCTTCTCGATCGGCAGCATCCAGGCGACGCCGCGTTCGTAAAGTTTGGGTTCGACCGCGATGAAGATCGCCAGCACCAGCATCATGACGCCGCTCGTCACCGCGCCGACCACGGTGCCGACTGCGGCCGTCACCCGGCCCATGCTGCTCATCGCCTGGCTCGCCAGGCTTTTCAGGTCGGACGGCGTGGCACTGATGCCCAGTTGTTGCATCCAGCCCCCGATGCGCATCACCTGCGCCTCGACAATGGTGCGCATCGCCTGCGCCTGCGCCGCCAGGCTCGATCCGGTGAGGTAGACGGTATAGGTCAGGAAGGCGACTGCGGCCAGCAGCACGATCGTCAGGCGCCAGCCGCGCCCGATCGGCAGGATGCGCCCCAGCAAGCGGGTCCCCCCGTCCATCATCGTCGCCAGCACCAGCGCGCCCATGACCAGCAGCAGCGGCTGCGCGAGCAGCGCGACAAGCCCTACCGCGATCGCCAGCGCGAACCACACGCCCGCGCGCTTCAGTTCATGTTGGACCAGCGGGCTGCGGACCTCGCTGGGACCGGGTTGCTCGACATGATGATCGTACGTGTCGCTCAAAACCCGGTGCCCTCTATCGACTGTTTCGGTCGGTTATTCCGGTGGTGCAACGCTCTGCGGTCGCAGGCTGTTCCCCGCCCGGCCGCTGCGCAGCGCATGGACCCAGCTCAGTGGATTCCAGGTCGCGTCCCCATCCAGGCTGAAGGTGATGAACTCCGCCCGGCCGCCGATCGCCTCCCACGGCACCGGGCCGCCCAGGCCGTTTTCTTCCAGCGGCGCGCGGCTGTCGGCGCTGTTGTCGCGATTGTCGCCCATCAGGAACACATGGTCGGGCTGCACCCGCACCGGCCCGTACCAGTCGAGCGCGCTTGGCCCCATGTCGATCGTGACATAGGTCTTGCCGTTGGGCAGGATTTCCTGCCGCACCGGCAGTTCGCAATAATCGCGGCCATCCGCGCCCGTCATCCGCGCGCCGGGAAATTGCATCGGCGGGCAGGGGGCGTTGCCGTCGACGGGGATGCGCAGGGGCTTGAGCATCTTCTGCTTCACCGCCACCCCGTTCAGCAGAACCTGGCCGCCGCGCACCTCCACGATGTCGCCGGGCAGGCCGATCACCCGCTTGATATAATCCTCCCGCCGGTTCTGTGGGCTGACGATGACGATATCGCCCCGTTCGGGCAGGCGACCCAGCACCCGGCCCTTCAAAAAGGGCAGGGGGTGGAAGCTGGGCGAGACATAGGACCAGCCATAGGGGAATTTGCTCACCACCAGCCGGTCGCCGGTCAGCAGCACCGGCATCATCGATTCGCTGGGGATGTAGAAGGGCTTGGCGACGAAGCTGTGGAACGCCAGCACCGCCAGGATCAGCAGCACGATGCTTTTCAGCTCGTGCCACCAATTGACGGCGGCGGGCGTCGCATCGGGCGCGATGCGGCCTTCGGGCAGGTCGATGGCCGTCACGGTTGGGCTTTCGCTAGGGGGAGTTTCGCGCGCGTGATCGCTCGGTGTATCGGTCACAGGGGCAGGGCTTCGATGATGACGAAGGCCTGCGCCCAGGGATGATCGTCGGTGAGCGTCAGGTGAATGACCGGCTTATGCCCCGCCGGGACCAGCGATTCCAGCCGCGCCAGCGCGCCGCCGGTCAGTTGCAGCGTCGGCGCGCCCGACGGCGCGTTCACCACGCCGATATCCTTCATGAACACCCCGGCCTTGAAGCCCGTGCCGACCGCCTTGGAAAAGGCTTCCTTCGCGGCGAAACGCTTGGCCAGCGTCCCCGCCTTGGTGAAGGGGCGGCGGTTGCCCTTGGCCTGCTCGACATCGGTGAAGACGCGTTGCTCGAACCGCGCACCGAACCGGTCGAGCGAGTGCTGGATACGCTCGATATTGCAGAGGTCGGAGCCAAGGCCGATGATCATCCTAAAATCCAGACGGCACAAACATCAACGACGCTCAATGTTATTAGTACAACGTTGGCTTGTCCTATTAACATTGCGCGCTTTCGTTCGTGAGCCAATGCCAATCCCGCGACTTGCCACAGGGCAGGGAGCAAAAAGGTAGCTGACATTGACATAATGAAGCCGACCAACACGCCGACAGCCAAAAAGGCTAGGACAACCCAATGAACCGAAAATAATACCCAAAAGAGTATCGGCTGGGTCGTTCGGGTAGTCGTCACCGCGCCAGATCCATCTGCCGCCGCATTTCGCGGATACTGCCCTCCAGCCCGCCGAAGATCGCCTCGCCGATCAGGAAATGGCCGATATTGAGTTCGGCGACCTGCGGGATGGCGGCGATCGGCGCGACATTGTCGAAGGTCAGGCCATGGCCCGCATGCGGCTCGATCCCGTTCTTGGCGGCCAGCGCGGCGGCGTCGGCAATCCTGCGCAGTTCGGCCGCGCGCGCTTCGCCGCTCAGGTGCGCATAGGCGCCGGTATGAAACTCCACCACCGGCGCGCCCAGCCGGATCGCCGCGTCGATCTGTGCGGCGTCGGCCTCGATGAACAGGCTGACGCGGATGCCTGCTTGCGTCAGCGCCGCGACGATCGGCTTCAACGTGGCAAATTGCCCCGCCGCGTCCAGCCCCCCCTCGGTCGTGCGCTCCTCGCGCTTTTCCGGCACGATGCAGGCGGCATGCGGCTTGTAGCGCAAGGCGATGTCCAGCATCTCCTGCGTCGCCGCCATCTCCAGATTGAGCGGCACGGTGAGCGCTGCCATCAGCGTGGCGACATCCTCGTCGCGAATATGCCGCCGGTCCTCGCGCAGATGCGCGGTGATGCCGTCCGCCCCGGCCTTTACCGCCAGCAAGGCGGCCTTGACCGGATCGGGATGATCCCCCCCGCGCGCGTTGCGGATCGTCGCCACATGGTCGATATTGACGCCAAGGCGCAGGGGCGTGGTCATCGCTCTATTGCTTCCGGCTGCCCGGCTTGATCGCCGGAATCGCCGCCAGTTCGGGCGGCACCGCATCGGCGTCATAGACCGGGAAGTTGATCGATACGAGCGGGTAGAAGGGGACGCCCAGCTCCACTTCACCGGCCGACCGATCGACCAGCGCGACTTCGGCGACGACGATGCCGCCTTCCGCTTCGACCGCCTCGATCGCCTGGCGCGACGACAGGCCGGTGGTCACGACGTCCTCGACCATCAGCACCTTCTGCCCCGGCGTGATGGCAAAGCCGCGACGCAGTTCGAACGTGCCGTCGGGCCGCTCCAGGAACATCGCGTCCTTGTCCAGCGCGCGGCCGACTTCATGCCCGATGATGAGGCCGCCCATGGCGGGCGACACGACCAGATCGATCTCCTGCCGCACTTCGCGGGGCAGTTTCTGCACCGTGGCGCGGGCCAGCTTGCCCGCCCGTTCGGCATTCATCAGCACGCGGGCGCATTGCAGATAATTGGCGCTGCGGCGCCCGGACGACAGGATGAAATGTCCTTCGAGCAGCGCCCCCGCCGCCCGGAATTCCGCCAATACTTCCTCGTCTGTCATGCCGTTCGTACATCCATGTCGGGCGGTTCCGGGCCAATCGGCCGGTCCGCCATCCAGTCAGCATGGCGTGCCTGTGGCATGCCATGATCGCGCCCCTGTGCGCGGACCTGCGAAATAGGCGGCCAAGGGAGCCGTTGCAACAGCGAAGAAAATCTGCTCCTCCATGCTTGAGGCATAGGAAAACCATGCCTATAAGCCGCGGCAGAACCGACCGGGCGAGGATTATACGTGTCATGCGTGTCTTCGTTGCAGCGGCGCCAAGGGGTTACGGGGTATGAAGACGCTATGAAAAAGGTGAAATCGCTCGTTCTCGCCGGGTTGTTGGCCTTTGCGCCAGCGCTTGGTATGAACGGACAGGCGCTGGCGCAGGACAATGTCGCCGCCGCCGCACCCGCTGCGGACAACGCCGCCGCACCGGCCGAATTGGCCAACGCCGCCGCGCCAGCCGCAGAGGCTGCGCCCGTGGCGAAGGTCGCCGCGCCGCCGCGCATGAAGCCGACCGAAGGCATCGGCATGCCAAAGCCGGGCGAATATACCCTGCAGGAACAATTCACCTCGACCGGCCATACCGCGCGCTGGCTGCACGACGTGATGCTGGTGCCGCTGATCTTCGCGATCTCCATCTTCGTGCTGATCCTCATGATCTACGCGATGTGGAAATTCCGCCGTAGCGCCAACCCGATCCCGTCGAAGACGTCGCACAACACGATGATCGAAGTGATCTGGACCGTGTTGCCTGTCGTGATCCTGCTGGTCGTCGCGGTGCCCTCGATCGGGCTTCTGGCGGACCAGTATAAGCCCGCGCCCAAGGATGCCGTGGTCGTCAAGGTGACCGGCTATCAATGGTATTGGGGCTATGAATATCCCGACAACGGCATCCCCGAATTCGTGTCGAACATGCTGCCCGAAGACAAGGCGAAGGCCAATGGCGAGCCCTATCTGCTCGCGCCCGACAATCGCCTGGTCCTGCCCGCCGGTCGCCCGATCAAGCTGATCATCACCGGCGCCGACGTGATCCACGCCTTCGCCGTGCCCTCGCTCTGGGTGAAGATGGACGCGGTCCCGGGCCGCCTGAATGAAAAGAGCTTCACGATCGACAAGCCGGGCGTCTATTACGGCCAATGTTCGGAACTGTGCGGCGCGCGCCACGGCTTCATGCCGATCGCGATCGAAGCACTGCCCCCGGCGCAGTTCGACCAGTGGGTGCTGTCGCAGGGCGGCAAGCCAGCAGGCGCAGCGGCAGCGGAGAAGACGGCCGACGCCGCGCCCGCAGCCCCCGCCGCCGATACAAAAATCTGATCAGGGTAGGAAGCCATGACAACCATCACCGCAGATCATCACGGCGACGTGCCGGCCCATGGGGCCCACGACCACGATCATCATGACGCCGATCATAAGCCGGCTTTCTTCCAGCGCTGGTTCATGTCCACGAACCACAAGGACATCGGCACCCTCTACCTGATCTTCGCGATCGTCGCGGGCATCATCGGTGGTGGCATTTCGGGCCTGATGCGCGCCGAACTGGCGCATCCGGGCATCCAGTATCTGCATACCTGGGCCATGTTCATGGACGGCCCGGAAGCGACGCTGGACCAGGCCTATCATCTGTGGAACGTGCTCATCACCGCCCACGGTCTCATCATGGTCTTCTTCATGGTGATGCCCGCCATGATCGGTGGTTTCGGCAACTGGTTCGTGCCGATCATGATCGGCGCGCCGGACATGGCCTTCCCGCGGATGAACAATGTCAGCTTCTGGCTGCTCATCCCCGCTTTCGCCCTGCTCCTGGGTTCGACCTTCGTCCCCGGCGGCACCGGCAACGGCGCGGGCACCGGCTGGACGGTCTATGCCCCGCTCTCGACCAGCGGGTCTGCCGGTCCCGCCGTCGACATGGCGATCCTGTCGCTCCATATCGCGGGCGCGTCCTCCATTCTGGGCGCGATCAACTTCATCACCACCATCCTCAACATGCGCGCGCCGGGCATGACCCTGCACAAGATGCCGCTGTTCGTCTGGTCGGTGCTGGTCACCGCCTTCCTGCTGCTGCTCGCGCTGCCCGTGCTGGCCGCCGCGATCACCATGTTGCTGACCGATCGTAACTTCGGCACCACCTTCTACGACGCGGCCGGTGGCGGCGATCCCGAACTCTACCAGCATCTCTTCTGGTTCTTCGGCCATCCCGAAGTCTACATCATGATCCTGCCGGGCTTCGGCATCGTCAGCCAGATCATCTCGACCTTCAGCCGCAAGCCCGTCTTCGGCTATCTCGGCATGGCCTATGCCATGGTCGCGATCGGTGTCGTCGGTTTCGTCGTCTGGGCGCACCATATGTTCACCACCGGCATGTCGGTGAATGTGAAGATGTATTTCACCGCCGCGACGATGGTCATCGCCGTGCCCACGGGCATCAAGATCTTCTCGTGGATCGCGACTATCTGGGGTGGCTCGATCAGCTTCAAGACCCCGATGGTCTGGGCGCTGGGCTTCATCTTCCTCTTCACCGTGGGCGGCGTCACCGGCGTCGTGCTGGCCAATGGCGGCGTGGACGACGTGCTGCACGACACCTATTATGTCGTCGCGCATTTCCACTACGTCCTGTCGCTGGGTGCGGTGTTCGGCCTGTTCGCAGGCTTCTACTACTGGTTCCCGAAAATGTCGGGCAAGATGTATAACGAGTTCCTCGGCCACCTGCACTTCTGGGTGTTCTTCGCGGGCGTGAACCTCCTGTTCTTCCCGATGCACTTCCTGGGCCTGTCGGGCATGCCGCGTCGTTATCCCGACTATCCCGCCGCCTTCGAAAAGTGGAACACGCTCGCCAGCCATGGCTATGAAATCATGGCCGTCGGCATGCTGATCTTCTTCGTTAATCTGATCTGGTCGCTCGCGGCCGGCAAGAAGGCGGTCGGCAATCCCTGGGGCGAAGGCGCGACGACGCTGGAATGGACCCTGTCCAGCCCGCCGCCCTACCACCAGTTCGAAACCCTGCCGGTGATCGACGACAATGGCCATCATTGATGGCATGATCGACTGACGACATCGGGGCGGACCGTTCGGGTTCGCCCCGATGGCATTTTGCTCCGTGCGCCGTGATGGATCGCGACGGAGCCGGAACATGACATGACAAGCGTGACCTTCGACCAAGCTCTTCTGCCCGCCCATTGGCGCGATTTCGTCGCACTGACCAAGCCGCGCGTGATGACGCTGGTCGTGTTCACCGGCCTGTGCGGCCTGCTCGCGGCGCCGGGCCATATCCACCCGATCCTGGCCTTCACCGCCATATTGTGCATCGCCATCGGCGCGGGCGCCGCCGCGGCGCTCAACCAATGGTATGAGGCGGATATCGACGCCAAGATGAAGCGCACCGCCAACCGCCCGCTGCCCGCAGGCCGGATGGACCGGCAATCGGCGCTGCATTTCGGCGTCGGCCTCTCCTTCTTCTCGGTCATCCTGATCGGCATGGCGACCAACTGGCTCGCCGCCGCCGTCCTGGCGGTCTCGATCCTCTTCTATGTGTTCATCTACACCATCTGGCTGAAGCCCCGGACGGCGCAGAATATCGTCATCGGCGGCGCGGCGGGTGCCTTCCCGCCGGTCATCGGCTGGGCCGCCGTCACGGGCGACATCAGCGCGCTGCCCGTCGCTTTGTTCATGCTGATCTTCTTCTGGACGCCGCCCCATTTCTGGGCGCTCGCCCTGTTCGTGAAGACCGATTATGCGGCGGCCGGCATCCCCATGCTGCCCGTCGTGTCCGGCGAAGTCGTGACCCGTCGCCAGATCTGGGCCTATACCGCGATCATGGCGGTCGCCGCCCTGGCGCCCGTGCTGCTGCAACTGACCGGCATCGTCTATGGCGTCGCCGCGCTGCTGGGCACCGCCCTGTTCGTGGTCTTCGCCTTCCAGGTCTATCGCCGCCGCGAAAGCGACCAGAGTCGCATGGCCCCGGAACGACGCTTGTTCAAATATTCGATCCTCTATCTCTTCCTGCTGTTCGGGGCGGTGGTCGTCGACCGCTGGCTGCTGGCATGACGCCCGAGGAAAACGACAAGATTCGCGCCCGGCAGAAGTCCCGCGCGCTGGTGATGGGCTTGCTGCTCGGCGCGCTCGTCCTGCTCTTCTACGGCATCACCATCGCCAAGATGGGCGGCAACTGATGGCGACCCTCCCGCCGTCCCCCTTCGATCGCGACCGCCGCAACCGGCGGACGCTGGTCGCGATGGCGACGGTGGGCCTGGCGATGCTGGGCCTGGGCTTCGCCTCGGTCCCGCTTTACCGCATCTTCTGCGAACAGACCGGTTTTGGCGGCACCACCAAGCGGGCCGCCGCCGATGTGCAGGTGCAGGCGGCAGTTGGCCACACCATGTCGATCCGCTTCGATTCGAACGTGCAACCGGGCATGCCCTGGCAATTCTACCCCGAACATCGGACGGATACCGTCACCATCGGGCGCAAGGACATGGCGATCTTCATCGCGAAGAACATGTCGGACAAGCCCGTGACCGGCACCGCCAGCTTCAACGTCACGCCGACGCAGGCCGGGGCCTATTTCACCAAGATCCAGTGTTTCTGCTTCACCCAGCAGACGCTCCAGCCCGGCGAGGAAGTCCGCATGCCGGTGCTCTATTTTGTCGATCCGAAGATTTTGCAGGACAGCGACAACAAGGATACGCAGCAAATTACCTTGAGCTATACCTTCTACCCTGTTGAGCAGGACCGGAAGCCAAGCTAAGGCAGGCATCAGATAACGCGAACCGCGAACAGGGAAGAGACGATGGCAGGCGCCAAGAACCACGATTATCATATCCTTCCGCCCAGCATCTGGCCGCTCTTCGGCTCCATGTCGGCGCTGGTCATGGCATTTGGCGCGATCATGTGGCTGCACCCCGACGCGATGCCTGCGGGCGGCGGCTGGGTGTTCATGCTGGGCGTGGCCGGCGTGCTGTTCACCTTCTACAGCTGGTGGGCCAATGTCATCACCGAAGCGCATGCCGGCGACCATACGCCGGTGGTGCAACTGCACCTGCGCTACGGCATGATCCTGTTCATCGCGTCCGAAGTCATGTTTTTCGTCGGCTGGTTCTGGGCCTTTTTCGACTTCTCGCTCTTCCCCAGCGCGCTCGCGCCGATCGAAGGGCTGTTCCCGTCCAAGGGCATAGAGGTCATGAACGCGTTCGAGCTGCCTTTGCTCAACACGCTGATCCTGCTCTGCTCGGGCACCACCGTCACCTGGGCGCACCATGCGCTTATCCATGGCGACCGCGACGGCCTGAAAAAGGGCCTGTGGTGCACGATCCTGCTCGGCCTGCTCTTCTCCTCGATCCAGGCCTATGAATATGCCCATGCGCCCTTCCCGTTCGGCGGGTCGCCCTATAGCTCGGGCTTCTACATGGCGACCGGCTTCCACGGTTTCCACGTCATCGTCGGCACGATCTTCCTGATCGTCAATCTGGTGCGCGTTTATAAGGGCCACTTCACCCCGCGCCAGCATTTCGGTTTCGAAGCCGCCGCCTGGTACTGGCATTTCGTCGACGTGGTGTGGCTGTTCCTCTTCGTCGCCATCTATGTCTGGGGCGGCTGGGGCGCACCGGTCCACGGCGGCTGATCGCCATACCCTATTTGAGACGATAGCGGCCGGGGCACATGCTCCGGCCGTTTTCTTTTGCCCCGTCGACGATGGCACAGGCAAGCTTCCACAAAACCGTTCGGGCTGAGCCTGTCGAAGCCCCTTTCTTTCTTGGAAATGGAAAACCGCCCAGGCTTGGACAGGCTGAGCGCGAACGGATACAGAAGTCGTCCCGATTACACGCTAGCTGCCCTATCAAGGACGCATCATGACCGATCAGCCCGCACCCGCCCGTATCCCGCTGATCGCGACCATCATCGTCGCACTGGCGGTGCTGACGATGATCGGCCTGGGCGTCTGGCAGCTCCAGCGTCGCGGCGAAAAGGAACAGGCGCTGGCTTTGGCCGCCGCCAATCCCGGCCGGCCGTCCATGGCATTCCCGACGCTGCCACCCGTCGACCCTGCCATCCTCTTCCGCCCGTCGTCGGTCCACTGCCTGCGCGTGATCGGCTGGCAGGTGGAGGCGGGCCGCGCCGCCGATGGGTCTACCGGCTACCGCCATATCGCGCACTGTGCGACCGGGGCGGAAGGGCCGGGCGCACTGGTCGCGATCGGCGTGGGGCAGAAGCCGGACGACAAGCCCATATGGACCGGCGGCCAGGTCAGTGGCTGGATATCGGAAGAACCCGATCATCGCGCGCTCCTCACCCGCATCGGCGGCCACGCGCCCCCGCTCCGCCCGATGCTGATCGCGCGACAAGCGCCAGCGGGCCTGAAGGCCTCTGCGCCGCCCAGCGCCGCCGACGTGCCCAACAACCATCTGGCCTATGCGATCCAATGGTTCGTCTTCGCCGGGGTGGCGGTGATCATCTATATTCTCGCCCTGCGCCGCCGCAACACGCCGTCAAAGCCGCCGCAAGCCGCCTAATCGCTTGCTCCCGCGCGCGCGGGTCGCTACCGCGCTTTCCCATTATGCAATATCAGAGCACCAGGGGGAGCGCGCCCGCGCTCGGTTTCGAAGACGTCACGCTGGCGGGACTCGCGTCCGACGGCGGCCTCTATTTGCCGACCAGCTGGCCCGCCTTCAGCGCGGACCAGATTCGCGCCCTGGCCGGTCTCTCCTATGTCGAAACCGCCGTGCGCGTCATGACGCCCTTCGTCGCGGGATCGCTCACCGAAGACGAACTGCGCGAGCTTTGCACCACCGCCTATGGCCGCTTCAGCCATCAGGCCGTGACCCCGCTGGTCCAGCTCGATCATCAGCACTGGCTGCTCGAACTCTTCCATGGTCCCACACTCGCCTTCAAGGATGTCGCGCTCCAACTGCTCGGCCAGCTGTTCGAACGCTTCCTCTCGCGCCGCGACGATCATCTGACCATCGTCGGCGCGACCTCGGGCGACACCGGTTCCGCCGCGATCGACGCGGTCGCCGGGCGGGCCAAGATCGACATCTTCATGCTCCATCCCGAAGGCCGCGTGTCGGACGTGCAGCGCCGCCAGATGACCACGGTGCGCGCGCCCAATGTCTATAATATCGCGATCGACGGCAGCTTCGACGATGCGCAGGCGCTGGTGAAGGCGATGTTCAACGACGCCGCCTTCAAAAGCCGCTTCAATCTGTCGGCGGTGAACAGCATCAACTGGGCGCGGCTGATGGCGCAGGTCGTCTATTATTTCTACGCCGCCGTCCGCCTGGGCGCGCCCGAACGCGCAGTCGCCTTCTCCGTCCCGACCGGCAATTTCGGGGACGTGTTCGCGGGCTATGTCGCGGCGAAGATGGGCCTGCCCGTCGCCAAGCTGATCGTCGCCACCAACGTCAACGATATCCTGCATCGCGCCCTGTCCGAAGGCGACTATAGCCAGGGTCAGGTGGTCGCCACCGCGACGCCCAGCATGGACATTCAGGTCAGCTCCAACTTCGAACGGCTGCTGTTCGACGCGGGTGGCCGCAATGGCCTGTCGCTCGCCGACCAGATGCGCGGCTTCGAAGCCAGCAAGGCGATGCGCCTCACCAACGCCCAGCGCGAGGGCGCGGCGCACCTCTTCTCCTCCGCCCGCGTCGATGCCGATGGCATGACCATGGCGATGCGCTGGGCCTATGATGGCGCGGGCCAGATTCTCGACCCGCACAGCGCGATCGGCCTCGCCGCCGCGCGGGAAGCGGGCATCGACGCATCGATCCCCGTGGTGACGCTGGCGACCGCACACCCCGCCAAGTTCCGTGATGCCGTGGAACGCGCGACCGGCACCCGCCCGCCGCTCCCGGCGCGCGTGGGCGATCTGTTCGCGCGCGAGGAAAGCTATGCCAAGCTGCCCGGCACGTTCGAAGCGGTCACGGCCTACATCGCCGAACGCGCGACGCCGCGGGCATAACCCAGCCTCCGTATGGAACTCAAAACCCTCATCGGCGAACCCTGGTCCGACTATGGCCTGCTCGATTCGGGCGACGGGCGAAAGCTCGAACGCTATGGCCGCTTCCGCTTCATCCGCCCCGAACCGCAGGCGATGTGGAAGCCCGCGACGACCGACTGGCGCGCCGACGGCGAATTCATCCCCGGATCGGACGAGGATGGCGGCGGCCGCTGGTATTATGAAAAGCCGATCCCGGCCGAAGGATGGCCGCTTCACTGGCGCGAGGTCACCTTCCAGTCCAGTTGCACGCCCTTCCGTCACCTCGGCTTCTTCCCCGACATGGCGCCGATCTGGGACGATCTGCGCGCCACCTATGCCGACAAGCCCGATGCGGAAGTCATGAACCTGTTCGGCTATACCGGCGTCGGCACGCTGGCCCTGTCGGCGGGCGGCGCGCGCATGGTGCATGTCGACGCATCCAAGAAATCGGTGGCGCAGGCCCGCGCCAACGCCGCGCTGTCGGGCATGGAGGACAAGCCGGTTCGCTGGATCGTGGAGGACGCCGCCAAGTTCGTCGCCCGCGAAGTGCGCCGCAATCGCCGCTATGACGGCATATTGCTCGACCCGCCCAAATATGGCCGCGGCCCCGACGGCGAAGTCTGGCGGCTGGAGGAAGACCTGCCTGGTCTCATCGCCAATTGCCGCGCGCTGCTGGACGCGGACAGCCGCTTCCTGTTCCTGACCGTCTATGCCGTGCGCATGTCGGCGCTGGCGATCGGCGAATTGCTGCGCCAGGCCTTCGCCGACCTGCCCGGCACGGTCGAGGCGGGCGAACTGGCGGTGCGCGAAGAAGCGCGCGGCATCGCCCTGCCGACCGCGATCTGGGCGCGCTGGAAGCGGTAAGGCGCAAAGCCGAACGGTTCGTCGCACCCTATAGTTTTTGTAAACCATTCCTGTCCTAGCGTCGCGGCCAGCAAAAAGGTCGCGCATGTTCAACTCTCTCACCGCCCGGATCGCTGCCTTCGGCACGCTGGTCTTCCTGGCCCTTTTGGCGCTTATCGGCCTGCTGGTCGATGCGTCGACCCAGACGCGCGACAGCTTCCGCTGGGTCACGCACTCCGCCGACGTGATCGAGACGATGGACGACGCCCTGTCCGCCCTGCGCGAAGCCGAGTCCGCGCAGCGTGGTTTCGTGCTGACCCGCAACGCAGCCTTTGCCAATCCGGCGGACGCCAATATCCAGGCGTCGCGCCGGGCGATGGACCGCCTGGCCCGTCTGACAGCCGACAATCCGGCGCAGGGCATGCGGGCGCACGAACTGCGTGATTTGATGGAAAGGCGCACGTCCATGCTGCGCGCCACGCTGATCCAGGCGCGGGAGGGCAATTTCGACCAGGCGCGCACGACGATCGCGCGCGGCGTGGGGCGCGACCTGATGAGCACGATCACGCTGCGCGTCGGCAGCTTCCTGGCGGAGGAACGCGCGCTGCGCCTGACCCGGATAGAGGCCGCCGATCGGCGTCTGGCCTGGGTCCGGCAATTGGCGCTGGTCGGCGGGCCGATCATCGCGCTGGCGATCCTGTCGGTGGCGGCCTTGCTGATCTGGGGCATCCGTCGCCCGGTTGGCCTCATTCGTCGGGCGATGGATGCGCTGGGGCAGGGCGATCGTGCGACGCGCGTCACCCAATCCATGGGGTCGCAGGAATTTGCGGCGCTGGCGGACGGTTACAACGCCATGGCGGACCGGTTGCAGGTCGCGATCGCCGAGCAGGGGCATAGCGAACGCGAGCTCAAGGTCGCCCATGACGAACTGACGCGCAACAGTGAGACGTTGCGCGAACGCAGCGACGTGATCGCCCTGCTGGGCGGCATGGCCCACCGGATGCAGGCCGCCCGCACCGACGAGGAACTGGCGCAGGTCATCCGTGTCTTCGTGCCGCGCGTGCTGCCGGGCATCCCGGGTGCGCTCTACGCCCATAATAACAGCCGCAACCTGCTGGTGCCGATCACCGGATGGGGCGGATTCCAACCGCGCGAGGATGGTTTCGCCCCGGACCAGTGCTGGGCGCTGCGCCGGGGCCAGAGCCATTGCGTCACGCAGCCGGGCAGCGACATCGTCTGCGCGCACACCCACCCCAGTGTCGATGGCGACGGCATCTATCATTGCGAACCCCTGCTCGCGGGCGGGGAAGTGATCGGCACCCTCTATCTCGAAGGCGTGGTGGAGGACGAAAGCCGGTTCCGCCTGACCGTGATGGCGGAAAATATCAGTTCCGCGCTGGTCAACCACCGCCTGCAAAGGGGCTTGCGCGAACAGACGATCCGCGACCCGCTGACCGGCCTGTTCAACCGCCGCTATATGCAGGAATCGCTGACGATCGAGATCGCCCGGTCGCGCCGCTCCGGCGCGCCGCTCAGCGTGGTCATGTGCGACGTCGACCATTTTAAGCGGTTCAACGACGAGTTCGGCCATGACGCGGGCGACGCCGTGCTGCAATCGGTCGCGACCGAAATGCGCAACCGCTTTCGCGACGGCGACATCGTGTGCCGCTATGGCGGGGAAGAATTCGCGATCATCGCGCCGGGCGCCACGGCACAGGCGCTGGCCTCCCGGGTCGAACTGGTGCGCAAGGCGATTGCGGAAATCGCCCTGCGCCAGGGCGGGCGGGCGCTGGGGTCGACCAGCATGTCCTTCGGCATCGCCACCTGGGACGACAAGATGGCGGGCGACGGCTCGACCCTGCTCCAGACCGCCGACGCGGCCCTCTACCGGGCGAAGCGCGAAGGGCGCAACCGCACGGTCGTCGATCTGCCCAACGCCGCCTGATCGACGAGTTATACCAGAATGCGATGATGCTGACCCATAGGGCAGTTCCCCGGCGAAGGCCGGGGTCCAGTTCTGGGCGCGGGACTGGGCCCCGGCCTACGCCGGGGAACAACTGGCTATAGGTTTCTATCAATGCATCTTGGCATTACGCCAGCGTCAGATAGAGTTCCGCCTCGATCACCCATGTGCCGCCCACCGCCCGCCACTTGGCGCTGTAGCGGCCCGACGCCAGCAGATCGCCACTGGACACGGCGACGCCCTGCCACCGGCCATGCTCCATGGCGATCGGTTCGACCGGCGACGCGACGATGGCGTCAGGCGTACGAGTATAGACCAGCCGATCAGGCGCAGCGAACTCGCGCTTCCACGCCAGCAACTGCGCCTTCCGCCCCGCGATCACCGCGCTGTCGGTGCCGGTAACCATCACCACGTCCATCGCCAGCAATGGCCCGATGGCGGCCAGGTCGCCGTCCGCCAGCGCCCGATTGAACGCGGCCCGCGCCAAACGAATGGCAAGGTCGGCGGTAGCAGTCATGCACAAGCCCGCGTCACAAAGGGATTTTCTATTAATCCGTTCGGGCTGAGCTTGTCGAAGCCCCACCCTTCCTTGAAAAATGGAAGGCTCTTTGACATTTGAGAGAGGTACGTAACTCGTTCAAACAGGGCGAACAGCGTAAAGATGATTTCGAACTTACCCGCACCGCGCCGACAGTATCACCATCGCCGCATCGTAGCTGACCGTCAGCCGATCCGGCCGGAAGTCCATCGTCATCGCCATGCCGGGACCGCCCCAGCGCAGCGTCTTCGCACCAGACGCCTTGAGCAGGTCCACGCCGATCTGCGCATCGGCTTTCTGCCCGTGGAACCGGTCTAGGCCCTCATTCTTACACGGCCCGTCGGCAACAGCAGGCGGCGAGGTCGGCCCCGACCCGTTCGCGCCTGCACAGGCGGTCAGGCCCAGAACCATCAGCCCCACGATCCCCATCCGCATCGCCACTCTCTTACTCCGTGCGCGTCATCTTCAACCGGCCATTCTTGACCGCAAAGGCCATGCGGCCTTCGACCAGGTCAACCGCGTCGCGGCCAAATTGTTCATAACGCCAGCCTTCCAGGATGGAGAGGCCTTCGCGCACGCCTGCCGCCAGAGCGTCAATATCATCGGTCCGCGCGATCAGTCGCGCCGCGACATTGATGTCGCGCGACCGGATCTTGAGCAGCAGCTTGAGCAGGTCGGCGACCAGCGCGCCGTCCTTGCCCAGCCCCGGCCGCTTGGGATCGCGCTCGGGCATCTCCTCCTTGTCGAGCGGCTGGTGCCTGGCGAGCGCGCTCATCAACCGCGCGCCGATATCGTTGGTGCGCCAGGTGGCAGACAGGCCGCGTACCTTGCCCAAATCCTCCTGGGTGCGCGGCGGGTGGCTGGCGATGTCGGCCAGCGTCTCGTCCTTCACGATCCGCCCGCGCGGCAGGTTCTTGTCCTGCGCCTCGATCTCGCGCCACGCCGCCAGCGCCTTCAAACGGCCCAGCACGTCCGCCTTCTTGCTGGCGATCCGCACCCGCTGCCACGCCTGCTGCGGGTCGTTTTCATAATGGGACGGGTCGCTGATCCGCTCCATCTCCTGGTCCAGCCAGTCGCCGCGCCCGGTCTTGCGCAATTCTTCCAGCATCTTGGGGAAGATCTGGATCAGGTAAGTGACGTCGCCGATCGCATAGTCGATCTGCCGTTTGTCCAGCGGTCGTCGCGCCCAATCGGTAAAGCGCGCGCCCTTGTCCAGCACCACGCCCATCCACGCGTCGACCAGATTGCCATAGCCGATCTGTTCGCCCAGCCCCAGCGCCATCGCCGCGATCTGCGTGTCGAACATCGGATGCGGCGTCTTGCCGGTCAGGTTGTGGACGATCTCGATATCCTGCCCACCGGCATGGAAGACCTTCAGGACATCCTCATTGTTCACCAGCAGGTCAAGCAGGGGCTTCATGTCCAGCCCCGGCGCCTTGGGGTCGATCGCGGCGGCCTCGTTCGGGTCGGCGACCTGGACCAGGCACAGTTCGGGCCAATAGCTGTTTTCCCGCATGAACTCGGTATCGACGGCGATGTAGGGGGATTTTGCGATGCGGGCGCAGAAATCGGAAAGCGTCTTGCTGTCGGTAATCAGCGGATGAATTTGCATATGGTCTTCGATCTTATTATGGGCTGGCCCGCGCCCCGGCGGACTGGTCAATTCTTGACGGGACTGGTCATAGCGGGGCCGCAACACTTTGTCATTTCCGTAAAACGAAGCTGAAAGACCAAAACGCCATGCACGCCTATCGCACCCACACCTGCGGCGCCCTGACCACGGCAGAGGTCGGCAATGACGTCCGCGTGTCGGGCTGGGTGCATCGCAAGCGCGACCATGGCGGCGTCCTCTTCGTCGATCTGCGCGACCATTATGGCATCACGCAGGTCGTGGCGAAGGCCGACAGCGATCCGCTTCGCACGCTGGAATCGCTCCGCCTCGAATCCGTCGTGACGATCGCGGGCAAGGTCGTCGCCCGCGCCGCCGAAGCCATCAACCCGCGCATGGCGACCGGCGAGATCGAGATCGTGGCCGACAGCGTGACGGTGCTTTCCACCGCCGCCGAACTGCCGCTGCCGGTCGCGGGCGAGCAGGAGTACCCGGAAGACATCCGCCTGCGCTACCGCTTCCTCGACCTGCGCCGCGAGACGCTGCACGCCAATATCGTCAAGCGCACCAGGATCATTTCCGACATGCGCCGCCGCATGGAAGGCATCGGTTTCACCGAATATTCCACGCCGATCCTGACCGCCTCTTCGCCAGAAGGCGCGCGCGACTTTCTGGTGCCCAGCCGCATCCATGCGGGCAAATTCTACGCCCTGCCACAGGCCCCGCAGCAATATAAGCAGTTGCTGATGGTGGCAGGCTTCGACCGCTATTTCCAGATCGCCCCCTGCTTCCGCGACGAAGACCCGCGCGCCGATCGCCTGCCCGGCGAATTCTACCAGCTCGACCTTGAAATGAGCTTCGTGACCCAGGAAGATGTCTGGAACACGATGGAGCCGGTCATCGCGCAGGTGTTCGAACAGTTCGCCGACGGCAAGCCGGTAACCCCGGCAGGCAGCTTCCCGCGCATTCCCCATGCCGAGGCGCTGCTGAAATATGGCAGCGACAAGCCCGACCTGCGCAACCCCATCCTCATCACCGACGTGACCGAGCATTTCGTCGGCTCCGGCTTCGGCATCTTCGCGTCGCTGGTCGACAGCGGCAGCGTCATCCGCGCGATCCCGGCCCCCGGCGCAGGCGCAGGCAGCCGCAAATTCTTCGACGAAATGAACAATTGGGCGCGCGGCGAGGGCTATTCGGGCCTGGGCTATATCAACATCAAGGATGGCGTCCCCGGCGGCCCGATCGCTAAGAACCATGGCGAGGAAGCGACCGCAAAGCTGATCGCAGCGCTCGGCCTCGGTCCCAATGACGGCGTCTTCTTCGCGGCGGGCAAGGAATCGCAGGCCGCCAAGCTCGCCGGCCTGGCGCGCACCCGCGTCGCCGAAACGCTCGACCTCATCGACAAGGATCGCTTCGACCTGTGCTGGATCGTGGACTTCCCCTTCTACGAATATGACGAAGACACCAAGTCGGTCGATTTCGCGCACAACCCCTTCTCGATGCCGCAGGGCGGTTTGGACGCGCTGAACAATCAGGATCCGCTGACGATCAACGCCTATCAATATGACATGGTCTGCAACGGCTATGAAATCGCATCGGGATCGATCCGCAACCAGTCGCCCGAACTGATGGTCAAGGCGTTCGAACTGGTCGGCCTTAGCCAGCAGGACGTGGAGGATCGCTTCGGCGGCCTCTACCGCGCCTTCCAATATGGCGCGCCGCCCCATGGCGGCATGGCTGCGGGCGTCGATCGCATCGTGATGCTGTTGTGCGGCGCGCAGAATCTGCGCGAAATCACGCTGTTCCCGATGAACCAGCGCGCCGAAGACCTGCTGATGGGCGCGCCCAGCGCTGCCGAATTCAAGCAACTGCGCGAACTCCACGTCCGCGTCGTGGAGCCGCAGGCGAAAGCATAAACGGCTTTAGCGCCGGAAGACCCGTTCGCGCAGAGGCGCAGAGACGCGGAGATAAAAGCCCTCCGCGCCTCCGCGTCTCCGCGCGAGTCCCCTTCTTTTGTCTTCCGACCGCCGCGACCGCGCGGCCCAGTTTGACTTTTCCCGCTCCAAAGCGTTGCCTGCCATAGCAACAGCATAGGAGACGCGCCCCATGACCATCGACCTTGCCGATTACGAAAAGGGCGCGAAATATAAGGGCGACTACGACGCCGACCTGCTCGCCCTGCAACAGCGCCTCGCCAAGATTCAGGTCGCCCACATCCTCCACGGCAAGCGCAGCGTCATCCTGCTGGAGGGCTGGGACGCGGCGGGCAAGGGCGGCATCATCAAGCGGATGAGCGCCGACTGGGACCCGCGCTATTATCAGGTCCACCCCATTTCCGCCCCGACGCAGGAGGAACGCGACCATCATTTCCTCTGGCGCTTCTGGACGCGCCTGCCCGCCAGCCGCAATATCGGCGTCTTCGATCGCAGCTGGTACGGCCGCGTGCTGGTCGAGCGGGTCGAGGGCTTTTGCAGCAAGGCCGACTGGAAGCGCGGCTATGACGAAATCAATGCCTTCGAAAAGCAACTGGCGCAGGTCGGCACCAACTTCGTCAAGCTGTTCGTCCACATCACCCAGGACACGCAGGACGAACAGCTCGCCCAGCGGCTCGACACGCCCTGGAAGCGGTGGAAGACCGGCGCGGACGATTATCGCAACCGCGCCCGCCGCGCCGACTATCTCGACGCGATGCACACCATGTTCAAGAAGACCGACAGCAAACATGCGCCCTGGCACGTAATCGACAACAACCATCGCAAGGCTGGTCGCATCGCGGCGCTCACCTATGTCGCGGATCGGCTGGAAGCGCTGGTGCCGATGGATTTCCCGCCCGCCGATCCCGAAGTCGTCAAACTCGCGCAAACGGCGTTCGGCTATAAAAGCAAATAATGTCAGTGCCTTGTCACAGAACTGTCATCAAAATCTAACCGCCTGTTTACCATTATCGGTCTAGATCATCGGCGATGTTCGCAGCTTCCACCGCCTTACCCGCGTCGCCCCCGGCGATCGCACCGTCCCTGGACGCGCCCAGCCCCGTCATCCGGCTGGGTCGCCCGCTCAGCGAAGCGGTCGACTGGTTCCAGCGCGAATCGGGCCTGCGCCTGCTCCCGGTGCTGGACGCGGCCGACCGGCCGGTGGGCGCGATCTACGAGCGCGACATGCGCCGCATCCTGTTCAATCCCTTCGGCCACGCGCTGCTGCGCAATCCCAGTTTCGGCGGGCGGCTGGACGATCATGTCCGGCCCTGCGCCTGCGTCGAGCGATCCGCCGACGTGGAGGCACTGATCGACCTGTTCGCGGCGCAGGGCGCGGGATGCGAAGGGCTGATCGCAACGCAAGACGGCCTCTATCACGGCGTGCTGAACGGTCCGCTGCTGCTGCGCCTCGCGGCCGAGCGCGACGCGCGCGTGGCGCTGGCGCGCACCGCGCGGGTCGAACATATCACCCAGGAAAGCGCCGCCTTCCGCCACGATATCGCGACGATGATCGCCGACATGGCGGCTATGGCCGAACGCTTGTCGGCGCTGGCGGGGCAGGCGGCGGACCGCGCGGCGGGCGACGGCGCGGAGTCGGCGGCGATGGCGGTCGCGGCCGCGCAGACGGCGGAGCGGCTGGCCGAACTCACAGCGGGCGGCATGGAACTGGGCCAGTTGTTCCGCGCGATGGAGGCGGAGGCGCAGGCGGCGGGCGCCGCCATCGCCGAAGCGACGGCGCGCAGCCGGTCGGGCGTCGAACGCAGCACCGCGCTGCGGGTCGAGGCCGACGGCATAGGGGAGGTCATCGCCCTGATCGACAGCATCGCCCGCGCGACCGCCATGCTGGCGCTCAATGCGGGCATAGAGGCGGCGCGCGCCGGTGAAGCGGGGCAGGGCTTCGCCGTGGTCGCGCGTGAAGTCAAATCGCTCGCGCAGCAGACGCGCGACGCGGCGGCGGGCATCGCCGGGCGGATCGACCATATCCGCCTCGCCATCGGCGAAGTCGCGGCGGGCCATGCGCATATGGACGCCACCATGACCCGGGCCGATCGGCTGTCGGCGGCGGTGTTCGATGCGGTCGCGCGGCAAAGCGCGTTCAGCCGCACCATGGCGCAAAGCGTGGCCGAAGCGGGCTCGTCCAGCGCTCATATCCGCACCAGCGCCCGCCAGATCAGCGACAATGCCCAGGCTACGTCGCTCGCCGCGCGCGGCATGCGCGACGTCGCCGACGCCCTGGTGGACGAAGCGCATCGGCTGGAACAGCGGGCCGGCGGCTTCGTCGCCACCATCCGCGCAGCCTGACGCCATAAATCAGGGCTGGCGCGCGGCACGAATCGCGCTAGGCTGTCCGTCCATAACAACCGCATTGCCAGGCTGGCGGCCCAAAGGCCGGCATCGGGGCCATGCGAGGACACAAGAAGAGAGGACGCCATGCTCGCAACGTTCGTCGGCACAGACCGTACCAAAACCGCGATCAACCCCGCGCAGGTCACCTTCGTCACCCAGGTCAGCGACGGCACCCGCATCCGCTTCGGTGAAGGGCGCAGCGTCACCGTAACCGAACCGATCGACGCGGTGCTCGAAAGCCTCAACCAGGCGCTGCGCCCCCACGAATAGGCGTTCGCCGCCGACCTGGAATGGGCTTCTCGACGAGCCTTGAACGCGGCCCATTGAAACCGTTCCCCGGCGCAGGCCGGGGTCCAGTCGCGCACACGGAACTGTTCCCCGGCCTGCGCCGGGGAACGGCATAGTGCCGCCGTCCCGGACCCTACTGCGCCAGCTTCTTGCGCAGCGCCGCTTCCGCCCGTTCCGCATAACGGCGGCAGGCACCCGGATCGAGGAAGGGATTGGGCGTCCGCGCCCTGGCCAGTCGCGCCAGCCTGTCGGCCTGATCGTCGGCCGGATGGGACGGGATCAACATGTCGCATCGCATCGCCTTGACCCGCGCGAAGCTGCCCCGGAACGCGTCGACGAAGCGCCGATGCGCCGGGTCGGCAAAGCGCCAGCCGTCGGGCGATACGGGATTGAGGCTGGAACCGAAGACGATCGTCCGGCAATCCTCCCCCTCGCAACTTTTCCAGCTCCAGCTCATGCTGCCCAGCGTATGGCCCGGCGTCGCATGGGCGGTGACGATCGTGTCGCCCAGCCGGATCGCCTCCCCGTCGCGCGCGGCCCGCACCCGCGCCACGGCGGGAAACGGGTTCAGCCAGGCCGCCTGCGGATCGTCCGGATCGCCGCCGCCCTGGCGCAGCACCGCGCCGCCCGCCAGGCTGGCGATCACGCTCGCGCCGCTGTCCCGCGCCAGACCGGCGATGCCGCCCGCATGGTCTGAATGCGGCTCGGTGCTCAGGATCAGCTTCACCTGCTTGATCGACAGGCCGATCTGGCGAAGATGCGCTTCGATCGCCGACACGGCCTCCGGCACGCCGCCATCGACCAGGATCAGCCCCGCGCTGGTGCGGATCACCGCGACATTGAGGTCGGCGAACCCGACCAGATAGGTCGATCCATGGAGGCGCGCGGGCGATTGCGGCGCCATCCACTTGGCAGGAGGGGGTGCGGCAGGTTGACCCGTGCCCATGGTCGCCATCCCAGCCAGGCTTATAGCCAATGCCACCGTCTTGCGCATGATCCTGCCTCCATTGCGTTATGATCATGAAGCTGCCCGTTCGGACCACTGCCGACAAAGCATCATTTCTCGACAGAGCCATAAGCCAGCCTTATGCCTTTCGACCATGGATCGCGCCCAACTGCCCCTCAACGCCCTGCGCGCCTTCGAGGCCTCTGCGCGGCATCTCAATTTCACCCGGGCGGCGATCGAACTCTGCGTCAGCCAGGGCGCGGTCAGCCAGCAGGTCGCGGCGCTGGAGGCGCGGCTGGGTGCGCCGCTTTTCCGCCGCCTGCCACGCGGTCTGATGCTGACCGACGAAGGCCGCGCCCTCCTGCCGGTCATGGGCGACGCGCTCGACCGGATCGGCGCGACGCTCGATCGTATCGCAGGGGGACGCCCGCGCGAAATCCTGACGATCGGCGTAGTCGGCACCTTCGCGTCGGGCTGGCTGCTCGATCGGCTGGACGATTTCGCCCGCGCCTGTCCCCATGTCGACCTGCGCGTTCTGACCAACAATAATCGCGTCGACCTGGCGGGGGAGGGGCTGGACCTCGCCATCCGCTTCGGCGACGGCGCATGGCACGGCACCCATGCCGATCCGATCCTGCGCGCGCCCCTCGCCCCGCTCTGCACTCCCGACATGTCGGCGCGGCTGGACGATCCCGCGACATTGTCCCGCGAAACGCTGTTGCGATCCTATCGCGCCGACGAATGGCCGCGCTGGTTCGCGGCGGCCGGCGCGCCCTGTCCACCCCTGCGCGGGCCGATATTCGACAGTTCGATCCTGATGGTGCAGGCCGCCTTGCGGGGACTGGGCGTGGCGCTCGCCCCGCCCGCGTTGTTCGCAGCGGATCTCCATGCGGGCCGCCTGGTCCAGCCCTTCGCCGCTTCCGTCGATCTGGGCGGCTATTGGCTCACCCGCCTGATGTCCCGCCCCGACAGTTCGGCCATGGCGGATTTCCGCACATGGCTGATCGCCCACGCCGACCTGAGCTGACGACACGTTCCTCGGCGAAGGCCGGGGTCCAGTCCCATGCGGCGTACTGCAACCCGGCCGTCGCACGGGAAACGCCATGATGCTTTGAAATCATGAATAGGCCAATCGCTACCTTCAATTCATCAAAGCGAAAAATCGCCACAACTGTCCAACTCGCTGTCTCATTGTGCATGCGAACCCATGCCTCGCATCATTACGGGCGCGCGGAGGCGCGGAGACTTTTTTGGGAGCGGCCACGGGCCGAAACATGGCTGCGCAGAGGCCTCTAAGGACCAGCCCCCTCCGCATCTTCGCGCCTCCGCGCGAACACATCACACTGGATAGGCGATCGCCATAACCTCATATTCCTTCTCGCCCGCAGGCAGCAGCACCCGGCGCAGGTCGCCCACCGCCGCCCCGCGCAGCGCACGCGATATCGGCGATCCCCATCCGATCCGCCCCGCATCCACATCCGTCTCGTCATTGCCCACGATCGTCACGGTGCGGTGGTTGTCGTCCTCGTCCGCGATGGTGACGGTCGCGCCGAAATAGACCCGGCCCTTGTCGGGCTGCTGGCGCGCATCCACGACCTTGGCGTCCTTCATCTTCTTCGACAGGCGCTTGAGCTGGAAGTCGATCTCGCGCATCCGCTTGCGCCCGTAGAGATAGTCCCCATTCTCGCTGCGATCGCCATTGCCCGCGGCCCAACTGACCACCTCGACGATACGCGGCCGCTCGGTCCCCAGCAGATGGTCATATTCGGCCCGCAACTTCGCGAAGCCTTCGGGCGAGATATAGTTGGGGTAGGGGGTGGTCATGGTTCTCCCTTATCCCTTGCCGGGATGGCAGCGCAATTTGTTCGCGCAAGGGCGTAGAGATCATGGAGAAATAGGTTCACGCGGAGGCGCGGAGACGCGGAGATTTTTTGGAACGGTCTCCGGCCCGGAATGCGGCGAAGCCATTCTTAAAAACTCTGCGCCCCAGCGCGCGCACTTCTTTCAGGAACCGGCCGCGCGACAAATCCCCTCCGCGTCTCTGCGCCTCCGCGCGAATCAAAAATTACCCCGGCGTCTGTTTCCCCAGATAGCGGCTCAGCACCGCATTGGTCCCCCGGAACTTAGCCCGCTCCGGATTCATCGCCTCATAGACCACGGCGTTTTCCAGCACCCGCTGCACATAGTTGCGCGTCTCGAAAATCGGGATCTGCTCGATCCACCGCAGCATGTCGGCGCCCGGCACGCGCGGGTCGCCATTGGCGCGGACCCATTTGTTCACATTGCCGGGGCCTGCATTATAGGCGGCCACCGCCAGCGGATAGCTGCCGCCATAATAGTCGAGCATCCGCTGGAAATAGCCCGACCCCAGCATGATATTGTAGGCCGGGTCGTTCAGCGACGCGGGGGCATAGCTCATACCCATCTTGCCCGCCTGCTCGCGCGCGGTGCCGGGCATCAGCTGCATCAGCCCGCGCGCGCCCGCATGGGACACGATCTGCTTGTCGAACTGGCTTTCCTGCCGGGCGATGGCGTGGACCATGGTCCAGCTATATTGCGCTTCCGATGGCACGGGCACGCGCGGGAAGGCGCTGGTGCCATAACCGGTCAGCCCGCTCGACACCGCGCGGCGGCCGACCATCACGCCCATGTCGGGACGGCCGATCTTCTGCGCCAGCTCCGCCGCCAGATAATGGTCGACATCGCTGTCGGCATTGTTGGCGATGGCGCGGGCGAATTTGCTCTGGTCTTCCCAATAGCCCATCTGCCCCAGCGCCTGCACCGCGCGCACGACCGACCGATTGTCGAAGGCGGCGCGTTCGGCCGCCGAAATCGGCACCGGCCGCTCGACCGTGGCGGGGGCGGGGATCGGCCGACCCAGCCGCTCCAGCGCCAATTGCCCGTAAAACTGGTCGGGATAGACCCCGGCCTGATTGAAATAGCTGTTGGCGCTCGCCGCGTCGCCAGCCTGCAAGGCGGCCCGGCCCGCCCAATAATAGCCCTTGGACCGGGTCTGCGGGGACTTGGCGGCGTCGGCATAGCGGCGGAACATCGTCACCGCGTCGGTCGGCCGGTTGAGATTGTAGAAGGCCGTGCTGCCCGCCAGCCAGGCCAGGCTGGTATAATCGTCGCGCACACCGATTGCCTGATCGCTGATGTCGGTGCCCGGCGCGACGGCGTCGTCGATCTTGCTGGCGATGCCATAGGCAAAGCTCCACTGGCTGTCATTGGCCGCGCCGCGCGCCTGGTCCAGCAGCGTCTCGTAGAATTTCTCGGCGTTGGTCGGGCGATAGGTCAGCGCGCTCCGGTTCGCCAGATATTGCCGCGCCGCGACCCAGTTGCCGCTGTCGCGCAGCCACATCGCCTTGTCCGCGACGAACCCCCCGTCGCTCGCGCCCGCGCCTTCGGCCGCCTGCATCAGCATCGCCGCGTCGGGTGCCTTGCGGCGGAAGGCGATCCGGGCGGCAAACACCGGCTGCCGGGCAGGACTGACATAGGCGATCATCCGCGCCGCGCCGTTGACGTCGTTGGCCCATAGCAGCGCGTCGGCGCGCTGGTCATGATCGGCAGGCGTCAGGCTCGATCCGAACAGCGACAGCAACCGCGCTTCGTCGGCGGGGCTGAGCGACCCGCCGATCCAGGCGTTGCGCGCGGCGACCCGCGCCTCGTCCATCCGGCCCATCTGCATCAGGGCGACGGCGTTGCGGGCATGGCCGGTCGCCGTGCGCGCCGGGAAGCGCGCGAAGAACCCCGTCACCTGGCGCGGATCGAAACTGTCGGGGTTGATCCCCGTCTCGGCCAGCCGCCGCATCCGGTCCTCGCCCGGCCAGCCCGGATTGGCGGTGATGAAGCTGGCATAGGTGGAAAAGCCCAGGCCGTCGCTCTGCTGCAAGGCGCGCCACTGGCTGATCGTACCGGCGATACTGCCGTCCTGCGCCACGCCGATCCGGCTCTGCGCCTGCTGCCAGGGGCTGGGGCCGCCTGACCCCTGACCGTCCTGCCCGGGCAGCGGCTGCACGACCGGGCCAGAGGCCGTCGGATATTCGGGCGGCACGCGCTGCACCGTCTCGGTCTGGGCGCCGGCGCCGGCGGTCATCAACAACAGGGCAATGATAGGCATGCGGATCAAGCTACTTTCGAACATTATGGGCGTGCGCATGCTGGACATAATCGCAATTGCATCCTTATCAGGCCCTGAATGACGCGCTATAGCGCGCCGCTGGACCGATCATGCCCCGGCTGCCCGGAGATTTGAAGGAGTTTAATCATGTTTTCGGGCTCGATACCGGCTCTGGTGACCCCGTTTCGCGACGGACGGGTGGATGAAGCGGCTTTTCGCGCCCTGGTCGACTGGCAGATCGCGGAAGGATCGAGCGCGCTCGTCCCCTGCGGCACCACCGGCGAAAGCGCGACGATGACGGTCGAGGAACATAATCGCGTCATCGCCATCTGCGTCGATCAGGCGGCGGGACGCGTGCCGGTGATCGCGGGCTGCGGCTCCAACGACACCCGGATCGCGCTGGAACATATGTATGCGGCGCAGGGCGCGGGTGCGGCCGCCGCGCTGGTCGTGGCGCCTTATTACAACAAGCCCAATCAGGACGGCGTCTATCAACATTTCGCCTATCTGGCGGAACGCTGCGCCCTGCCGATCGTCCTCTATAACGTGCCCAGCCGTACCATCACCGACATCGGCGTGCCGGTGATCCACCGCCTGTCGGAAGCCTATCAGACCGTCGTGGGGATCAAGGACGCGACCGGCAATCTGGGGCGCGTCACCGCGCAGCGGCTCGCCTGCCGTCCCGACTTCTGCCAGCTTTCGGGCAATGACGAAACCGCGCTCGGCTTCAACGCAATGGGGGGCAAGGGGTGCATCAGCGTCACCGCCAATGTCGCGCCGCGCCTGTGCGCCGATTTCCAGGCCGCCTGCGCAGCGCATGACTGGGATGGCGCGTTGGCGTTGCAGGATCGTCTTTATCCCCTGCATGATGCCCTGTTCAGCGATTCTTCACCCGGCCCGGTCAAATATGCGCTCACCCGAGTCCGCGCCGACATGCCCAGCGACGTCCGCCTGCCCATCACCTGGCCGTCGGAATCGAGCCGCGCCGCGGTCGACCGGGCGCTGGAAATCGCCGGACTGGTTTGAAGGGGACCGCGTCCCCATATATGAAATGAGTTAGAACACAGTCATGGCCCGCCCCCGTCCCGCAACCTTCGACAAGAAGAAGATCGTCGCCGAAAACCGGCGCGCCCGCTTCGATTATTTCATCGAGGACGTGTTCGAGGCCGGCATCGCCCTGCAAGGGACCGAGGTGAAGGCGTTGCGCGGCGGCGAAGGCAATATCGCCGAAAGCTATGCCGAGGTGAAGGGCAACCAGGTGTTTCTGGTGAACAGCAACATCCCCGAATATAGCCACGGCAACCGCGAAAATCATGAGCCCAAGCGTCCGCGCAAGTTGCTGCTGCACGAACGCGAGATCGAAAAGATGCACAGCGCCGTGTCGCGCAAGGGCATGACGCTGGTGCCGCTGATGATCTATTTCAACAGCACCGGCCGCGCCAAGATCGAGCTGGCGCTGGCCAAGGGCAAGCAGAACCACGACAAGCGCGAAACCATCAAGGACCGCGACTGGAAACGCGATCAGCAGCGCATCATGCGGGACAAGGGCTGATGAGCCGCCTGACCCGCTGGTGGCATGCCAATTGTCCGACCCGCGAGTCGCTGGAGCAGAGCCGCGTGCTTGCGCCGGTCGCGCATCGCGTGCTGGAACCCTCGCTCTGGCGCTTCACTCGCCGCTCGGTGCCGCGCGGCGTGGCGCTGGGCCTGTTCGTCGGCATCTTCCTGCTGATCCCCGGCGTCCAGATCGCGGGCGCTGCGCTGCTGGCCCTGCCGTTCCGCGCCAATATCCCGGTCGCGGCGGCGATGACCTTCCTGTCCAATCCCGCCACCACGCCGCTCATTCTGATGGCGTCGGTATGGCTGGGCAACTGGATGTTGGGCCGCAGCGCGGATGCGACCGGCTTCATGGCGCTGGTCGACGGCCACGCCACCGTCAGCCAGTGGACCAATTGGCTCCTGTCCGAAGCCGCACCCGCCATGCTGCTCGGCCTCGTCCTGATTTCGCTCGCCAGCGCGGTCGTCGGCTACGTCATCGCCGACTGGTTCTGGCGTCGGCGCATGGGCCGGAAATGGCAGGCGCGTAAATTGAGGATTGGCAAGGCCCATCAAAGCGGCGCATTGGAGAAGGCCGCCGGCGTCTGACGTCGGCTGTCGTTCGCAAGCAGGCTCAGGGGTATCGGGTTGAAAAGAGGTGAAGAGGCCTGGCTGGTGCAGCCGCGCTCGCGTCTGGCGTTGCCGCTGCTGATCCTTGCCGCCTTGGCCTCCGCCGCGCTGGTGCTCTACGCCGTGGGCAGCCTGCAGCTGGCCGCCGGGTTCGGCGCGACGATCCTGGTCGCCGCCGCCCTGCTCGGTTGGTATAAGCATCTCTTTCCTACGCCGGTGTCCGCCAGCGAGGCGACACCCGACTGGACCGTCGCCCGCGCCGCCGCCGACGCGTCCAGCATGGCGATCGCCGTCACCGATCGCGGCGGTCGGCTGGTCTGCGCGAGCGACCTGTTCGGCGAATGGTTCCCCGGATATCCGACTCCACCCGCCGTGACAGCGGATGCCGCGCTCAACGACGCCCTGTCCGCCGCCGCCCGCGCCGCCTGGCGCGATGGCGAAGCCAAGGTGGAAGGCATGGCCCAGGGCGCCTTGCGCCTGGACGTCGCCATCGCCCGCACCGGCCGGTCCGACGATTATCTGCTCTGGCGCTTCACCCCCGTGCGCCAGCCCAGCGCACTGGACGACGTCAACCGCTTCCTCACCGGCGAAGCGGGGCGGCAACTGGGCGAGGCGGGCATCATGGCGGTGCTGATCGGCGGCGAAGGCCGCATCCGCGCGGCCAATGGCGCCTTCCTGTTGCGCGCGGCGGGGCGGATCGACGCCAATATCATCGGCCGCGATTTCGCCGCCCATATGCGGGTGGACGACAAGAGCCGCCTGTTCCTGGCGCGCGAAGAACAGGGCGGCCTGCCGCTGCGCCTGCTCCAGGTGCCCTTGAAGCGCGCGGCCCAGCCCAACGGGTCGCAGGCGTCGATGCAGGACGGGCCGATGCTGCTGCTGCTGATCGACGAACCGGCGGGCGGCGGCGGCACGTCCGCGCTCTCCTATATCGAAACGCTCCTGTCGCTGTTGCCCTTCGGCCTTGCCATGGCCGACCGGGACGGGCGCGTCCTCTTCCTCAACAACGCCTTCGCCCGCGTCGCGGGCCTGCGGGACGGCGAGAAACCCAGCTATCCCGGCGATCTCGTCGTGCGGGAGGATCAGGCGGCGGTCGCCGACGCGGTCCGTCGCTTCGCGGTGGGTCCGCAAATGTCGGGCGATATCGCGGTCCGCATGCGCGGCCAGCCCGACGATCCGGTCGCGCTCAGCCTGGCGGGCGTGCGGGGCCTGGGCGAAGCGGCGGTGCTGCTCAGCCTCAAGGACAATAGCGAGGAATCCAAGCTCAAGCGTCAGGTCGCGCAGGCGACCAAGATGCAGGCGATCGGCCAGCTGGCCGGCGGCGTTGCGCACGACTTCAACAATATCCTCACCGCCATCATCGGCCATTGCGACCTGATGCTGATGCGCCATACGCCCGGCGACAGCGACTATGACGATATTCAGCAGGTCAAATCGAACAGCAATCGCGCCGCGGGCCTGACCCGCCAGCTGCTCGCCTTCTCGCGCCAGCAGACCTTGCGCCCGCAGATATTGCAGTTGCCCGACATCGTCGCCGACGTCTCCAATCTGCTCAAGCGCCTGCTGGGCGAAAATGTGAAGCTCGACGTCACCCATGGCCGCAATCTGGGCGCGATCCGCGCCGATCCGGGCCAGCTGGAGCAGGTGATCGTCAACCTCGCGGTCAACGCCCGCGACGCCATGCCCGAAGGCGGCACGGTCAATATCCAGACCTATGCCGTCCCCGCCATCAAGGTGCGCGAAATGCGCCAGCAGATATTGCCCGCGGGCGATTATACCGCGCTGCGGGTGTCCGACACCGGCCTTGGCATCCCGCCCGACATTCTCGCCAAGATCTTCGAACCCTTCTTCACGACGAAGGAACTGGGGAAGGGCACGGGCCTCGGCCTGTCCACCGTCTATGGCATCGTCAAACAATCGGGCGGCTATATCTTCGCCGAATCCGAACTGGGGCGCGGGGCCAGCTTCGTCATCTATCTGCCCGTCTATAGCGGCGCGGACGCGGAACAGCCCGTTGCCGCCAAAGCGCCCAAACCCCGCAGCGAAACCTGGGGCACCGGCACCGTCCTGCTGGTGGAGGATGAAGATATGGTCCGCGCCGTCGCCGAACGTGCGCTCACGCGCCAGGGCTACAAGGTGCTGACGGCCAATGACGGCGAACAGGGGTTGGAGGTGCTGGGCGGCACGGAAAAGATCGACCTGCTGATTTCCGACGTGGTCATGCCCAATATGGACGGCCCCGCCATGGTCGCGCAGGCCCGCCGCGCCTATCCCGACCTGCCGGTCCTGTTCATGTCGGGCTATGCCGAGGAACAGCTGCGCAAATCGATCGACCTCGCCAATGTCGCTTTCCTGCCCAAGCCCTTTTCCGTCAGCCAACTGGCCGAAGCCGCGCGCGACGCCCTGGCCATGCGGCCGCTCACACCCTGAGTTTGCGCGGGATTAAGGTGAATATGCTGGGCAAGGCGACAGGGATCGGTTAGCGAGTTGGCTGGATTAGCGAGGATCGCACAGCATGTCGGACGCCAAGAGCATATTGATTGTCGAAGACGAAGCGATGATCGGCATGATGTTGGAGGATTATCTCGACGCCCTGGGCTATCGGCTGCATGCCGTCGCCGCCACGGTCGATGAAGCCTGTGCCCATGCGCGCGATGGCGGGTTCGACGCCGCTTTGGTCGACTGCAATCTTCAGGGCGAAAAAAGCTGGCCGGTGGCGGACATCCTCGCCGAACGCGGCGTACCTTTCGTCTTTGCGACCGGCGGCATGGCCGACGATCTGCCGTCCAGCCACGCCAGCCGACCGACGCTTGCCAAGCCTTTCACCATCGGCGCGGTCGAACGCGCATTGGGCAAGATCCTGAGCGAATAAAGCGTTCGGGCAAGCGGATAGGAAATTTCTGTTCCCCTCTTGTTCTTTAAGAACAAACAGGATACATCATCGCCAAGGCGCCGAATATTCGTGCGCTCTCCGCTTGACAGGAGGTAGGCCGATGACCGCAATGCTCTCACTCATCGATTCCAAGAAGAACGGGACAATGGACAGACAGAAAGCATTGGACGCGGCGCTCGCGCAGATCGACCGCGCCTTCGGTAAAGGCTCCGCCATGAAGCTGGGCAGCCGCGAAAAGCTGGAGATCGAAGCGATTTCCAGTGGTTCTCTCGGCCTCGATATCGCACTTGGCATTGGCGGCCTGCCCAAGGGGCGTATCATCGAAATCTATGGTCCCGAAAGCTCGGGCAAGACGACGCTCGCGCTCCATGTCATTGCCGAAGCGCAAAAGGGCGGCGGCACGGCGGCGTTCGTTGACGCGGAACATGCGCTCGATCCGGGCTATGCCAAGAAACTGGGCGTCGACATCGACGAACTGATCGTGTCTCAGCCCGATACGGGCGAGCAGGCGCTGGAAATCGTCGATACGCTGGTGCGATCCAATGCGATCGACGTGCTGGTGATCGACTCGGTCGCCGCGCTTGTGCCGCGCGCTGAAATCGAAGGTGAGATGGGCGACAGCCATGTCGGCCTTCAGGCGCGCCTGATGAGCCAGGCGCTGCGCAAGCTGACCGGCTCCATCTCGCGGTCCAAGTGCATGGTGATCTTCATCAACCAGGTGCGCATGAAGATCGGCGTGATGTACGGCAATCCGGAGACCACGACTGGTGGCAATGCGCTTAAATTCTACGCTTCGGTGCGTCTCGACATCCGTCGTACCGGCCAGATCAAGGATCGCGACGATATCGTTGGCAACGCGACCCGGGTGAAGGTGGTCAAGAACAAGGTTGCCCCGCCTTTCAAGCAGGTCGAATTCGACATCATGTATGGCGAAGGCATTTCCAAGATCGGTGAGATTCTCGATCTGGGTGTCAAGGCCGGGGTGGTAGAAAAATCGGGCGCCTGGTTCTCCTACGACTCGATCCGCATTGGGCAGGGGCGTGAGAATTCGAAAACCTATCTCAAGGAACATCCTGAACTGGCGGACAAGCTGGAAAAGGCGATTCGTGGCAAGACCGAAGAAGTCGCCGAAAAGATGATCACCGGACCCGATGCGGAGGATGATGGCGAATAAGCCCTGCAACTGCGTCCGGCCGGATCAGCCGGAACGCAGTTATGGGATATCGCCCGCCTTGCGCATCACGCTCTGAAAAGGCCCGCCGCGCTCCCCGCGCGACGGGCCTTTTACCGTCGGCGAGATGGAGGGGGGCAGGGCGCGGCTTACGCAGGAACCGCATGGCTTGTGTCCTGTAGAAGGCGGCACGCCAGTTTTCCCCTATGAAGGTCGGGCTTGGTCCTTATCTCGACCGCCCGGACATACCGATAGGATCAAGCCCGCGTAACGAAACAACAAGATGGACGGGAAATGTGCGAAGTTAAGCGGTCGCACGCCTATTTTCAGCCTTTCCCCAAAAGCAGAATCACCTTCGTTGCGTTGGCGCGCAGCCGTCCATGCCAAGTCTTCAACAAGCCGAAACAGCCCATCAAAGGCATAGCTTTCACGGCGAAACATCCCAATGCCCTTGCCAACATCCTGCGCCCAAACGATGCTCCTTAAGGCGCGCCGATTCGACCCGCCCCCTCTCACATTGGAACCCACTCATGCGCGTCGCCATCGAAGCGATACTCGATTATGATTTTGCCGAACCGACCGACGTCCTGCTGGCGGTAGAGGCCGCAGCGATGCCCGATCAGCAGGTCATTACCCAGTCCCACATCATCGACAATGCAGGCCCGTTGACGAACAAGCGCGGCGGCAGCGGCATCGGCCGCCGCACCTGGACCCGCACCGGCACCGGCCGCATGCTCAGCACCTATCGCGCGACCATGGAGGTTGCGCGCCAGCCGGTCGCGATCGCCAGCCTCGCCAAAAGCCCCCTGCCCAGCCTGCCCGAGGATGTGCTCCCCTTCATCTGGCCCAGCCGCTATTGCGAGGCCGATCGCTTCGGCAGTTTCGTCAGTAGCCATTTCCCCGATCTTCAGGGCGGGGCGCTGGTGCAGGCGCTGGTCGACTGGGTGCATGACAATCTCGTCTATGTGCCCGGCAGTTCGGACAGCACGACCACCGCCGCCGACACGTTCGTCGCCCAGCAGGGCGTGTGCCGCGATTTTGCGCATCTGACCGCCGCACTGATCCGATCGCGCGACATTCCCGCCCGGTTGGTGTCGGTCTATGCACTTGGCCTTGATCCACCGGACTTCCATGCCGTGGTCGAAGTCTGGCTCGACGGCGCCTGGCACATCGTCGATGCCACCGGCTTGGCCCCGGTCGAAACCATGGTCCGCATCGCCGTCGGCCGCGACGCCACCGACATCGCCTTCATGACCGTCTTCGGCGGCGCGATGATGAATGCGCAGTCGATCACCGTGACGCAGGCCTGACGCCGTCCCATCGCCGCGCGCCCACCCCTGGTGGCGCGCGGCGACCTGCCTCGCAAACGGTTGCCCATCCTCAATAATCCTTCGAATAGCGCAGGTTGGCCGACGATCCGGCATTGGTACCGGTCTTCGACAACAGGCTCAGCGTCTTCGACAACGCGATCTCCAGCTGGGTGGCGGTGAAGCCCTTTGAGTCGGTGATCACCTCCACATAGATATTGTTGGAGATATGCTGTCCCACCGCGAGCGAGGTGCCGCGCCCGGTCGCCTCGTCGCCACCGACGATGCCGATCCGGTCGAGACCCGAAGCCCCCTGCAACTTGCCCATCGGGTTCAGTCCGCCGCTGCCGCCCCGCAGCCCGTTGAGCGCCGCCGCCAGCTGCACCGCCTGCATCGCGGACAGGTTGGCGACATTATCGCCGAACAGGATGCGCGAGAGGATCTCGTCCTGCGGCAGAGTGGGGGTGGAGATGAAGGCGATATCGGGCTGCTGCGCCGACCCCGTCACCTGGATGCCCGCCGTCACCGTGTCGATCCGGGTTTCCGCCTTGATCTGGAGCGTCGGGTTCAGCATCGGCCCGTTGAAGGTGATGACCCCCCGCTCCAGCTCGAACTGCTTGCCCGAGAAGCTGTAGCGCCCCCGCAGCGATTCGATCTTGCCGATCACGCGCGGATCGGCGGTGGTGCCGGTGACGCGCATGTTGGTCTTCCATTCGGAATCCAGCCCCATGCCGGTCACGTAGATTTCATTGTCAGCGCGCACCCGGATGTCGAGCTTCCAGTCGGCGGGCTTCGCAGCGGCCTGCCGCGCAGCCAGGCGCTGGTCGAGCGGGTCGGTCCCGCCGCCCTTGCGGCGTATGCCCTGAAGCTGCCGGATATCCGTCCCGCCCTGCCAGGCGAAGCGGTAGCGGGTCTCGGGCAGATTGAGGTCGCCCTCGATCAGGCCGCCATTGGCCGCACTGTTGCTGATGTTGATCGTGCCGCTGACGACGCTGGTGATCGCTTCGCTGCGCGCGAGCCGGGCACGATCGAGCTTCACCGCGATATCCATCGGAAAACCGCTGGCGGCGGCCAGGCCGACATTGCCCGACGCCTGGACCGTGCCGTCACCAGCGCGGCCGGAAAAGTCGCGGATCTCCAGATGATCGTTGGTGAAGCGTCCATCCAGCTTCATCTGCGTCACGCGCGTTCCGAACGTCTCATTCTCATAGGTCAGCGCGTTGGCGCGCACCACGCCGTTCAGGCGCGGGTCGGTCAGCCGCCCGCTAAAGTCCGCCGCGACGGCAAGACCACCGGTCAATTGCTGGTCGGCAAGACCGGCGAAGGAGAAGAGCACATCGGCCGGTCCCGCATAGCGAATACCGCCGCCCAGCCGTGCGTTCTGCAACTGCTCGGACCAGCTCGCCCCCGCACCGGGCGGCGCCAGCGTGGCCGTGAAGCGCCCCAGCGTGTTGCTGCCGGCCCGGATCAGCCCGCGCAGGTCGCCGCCTGCCGAGGACAGCTTGCCCTCGATGCTCATCGACACCGGGTCGGACACGGCGGTCAGGCTGGACCGGCGGAAGTCGCTGATGGCAAGACGCGTCGTGGCGGTCGGGAAGGCGCTGCCCTGCTGGTTATAGTCCAGCGCGCCCGTCGCCCGCCCGCCGATGCCCAGACCAGGCGAGACTATATTGGCGATGGCCAGGTCGAAATCCTTGAACCGCGCCTGCGCGCTGGTCGTGTCGCCAAAGCGGCCCGCCAGATCGACCTTGCCCTGCGGCAATATCAATGTCGCCGGTTCCAGGCGATAGCCGCCCTTTTCGACACGGATGATAGCCGGATTGGCCAGGCGGAAATCGATATTGGCCGCCTTGCCCTGCAACGCCACGGCATAGAGGTCGGGACGCAGCGCCGCATTGGCGGCGATCGAGAAGGGCACGCCGCTGGACCCGTCCGCGACTATCTGCGCGCGGCCACGGCCACCCTGATAGTCGAGCCGCGCCCGCGCCTTGCGCACCACATAAGCGCCATAGGCCGCATTGGCGATCTGCGCGTCCGCCTTGATCTGCGGTTGTTCGGTCAATAATAGAGAGGCCTTCACGATCGCCCGGCCGATGACGATATCGACCTCTCCCGGCAGCTTCGCGTTGCTGGCGGTCGCATCGACATCGACGCCCTGCACCTTGCCCACGGCGGCCAATCGCACCGCGCCGTCGATGCCCGATCCGTTCAGCGTCAACTGGCCGGTAAAGGGACCGGCGGCGCTCTGCTGGATGCGGCCGTTCATGTCGACCCCGGCAAAGCGCGCCTTGGTCACGTCGATGGTCAACGGACCCTGCGCCGTGCGGATCAGCACATTGGCGAAGAAGGGGCCATAGGGCGATCCGCCGGTGGCCTCCAGCCGATATCCGGCCGCTTCGCCGTTCAGCTTGGCAACGACATCGGTCAGTTGCACCCCAACATTGGGGCGCGCCGCGCGCAACACCGCCTGTGGTCGTTCCATCGTACCGCGCACGGTCAGCGCCAGCGGTCCATATTGTTTCGAGGACGCCGCCGCATCGAAGGCGATCCGTCCGTCCGTGTCATAGCTGCCGGAACCGCTGTGGATAGTGAAATTGGGCGCCGCGCCTTTCAATCCGGCCAGCGTGAACTTGCCTTCCGGCGTCATCCCGATCCGCCCGGACATGACCGCGTTACCGCCGAGGAAATCGCGAACCGATGCGTTTTCCCAACGCGCCGTGCGCATACCGAACCGCCCGCCCAGGCCGAACCCGCCCTTGGGGCCGGGGATCAGTTCGACATCGGTGTTGAGGTTGACGATGCCGACGCCGTCGATCTTGTAATCGTTGACCCGGCCTTTCAGCGCGCCGCGATA
Organism: Sphingobium sp. CR2-8; assembly: GCF_035818615.1. Taxonomy (NCBI): domain Bacteria; kingdom Pseudomonadati; phylum Pseudomonadota; class Alphaproteobacteria; order Sphingomonadales; family Sphingobiaceae; genus Sphingobium; species Sphingobium wonjuense. Next base: position 302,728 of record NZ_JAYKZY010000002.1, read on the forward strand.
GAGGGCGTTGTCGAGGTCCGCCAGCACGATGGCGGTCGCGTCGATCTTGTCGCTGTCGATCTTGAGATTGTCGCTGATCAGCTTGCCCGCGGCATAGGCGAAGTCGCCCTTCACGCGCAGATTCTGGAGCAACCCACCCGCCGCTGCATTGAGGCCGGTCACGCGGGTCGCGGTGGCATTGACGGGAATGCGGATGCGATCGGCGTCGATGACCGCACGACCACTGGCCTTCAGATTCTCGATGCCCGTGGCGTCGAAGGCGATGCTTCTGGCGGTGATGTCATAATCGATGAAGGGCGTCGCCATCGGCCCGTCGAGGATGATGGAGGCGCGCACGTCGCGGCCCTTCACCTTCTCCATGATCGCGCCGGGCGTCAGCAGCGCGGCATTGATCTTGAGCGCGCTGAACCGGCTCTTGCCCAGGTCGATCAGACCCTGCGCATCGGCGGACATGGCCGGCGACCGCAAGGTGCCCTTGACGTTGACGCGCCGTTCGTTGAGGCCGACGAACAGATCGACGTCCAGTTGCGGCGCGGTCAGCCGATCGACCGTCCCGGCCAGGACCAGGCCGGGACGCACCGGGCCTTTCGCGGTGAAATTGCCGTTGCGGGCCGTCAGGGCGATATTCGCCAGCTCGCCCTTGGGCGATGTCGCGACGATCCGGCCGTCCCACGCCTGCCAGCTACCCTTGCCATCCAGCGTTGCGGTCATCCCGTCGGTCAGACCCGACATGGCTGCGATGACGCCACCCTTGGGCGCGGTTAGCGTACCGCTCATCGCCAGGCGGTTCTGGTCCGGCACCGCGTCCAGCTTCGCCTGCAACCGGTCGCCGCTATCGACGATCGCATCGGCCGACAGGATCGCCCGGCCATCGGCGATATGGGTGACGCCGTCGATCGCGATTTCCCGCTTCTGCCCGATGACAGGCTTGGCGAGGATGAACTTGCCGATCTTCATCCGGTCGACGTCAATGTCCAGGTCGGGCAGGATCGGCGCGTTAGGATCGCTCGCCACGACATGGAACTGCGGACTGCGCGCCAGCACCACCAGCGGGGTTTCGAGCAGGCTCACGGAGATATGATTGTTGATGTAGCGGAACGGCCGCCAGATCACATGCACCTGGGGGCTGACGGCGAAGACGCCCTTGGGATCGCGCAACACCAGGTCATGGATCGTCATGTCGCTGTAGATCGATCCGTCGATGCGGCCAACTTCGATCTTCATGCCCGATTCCATCTGGAACGCGGCAATCTGCCGGATCAGGAATGTCTTGCCAGGCTGGGTGTTCAGGCCCAGCAGCAGGCCCGCGACCAGAACCACCAGGGCAACGGCCAGACCGACGACGCCGATCGCGATCTTCCGCCACAAGGGCCGCTTTTCCCGCACCATGATTGTTTCAGCCGTAGCGTCTGAAGCGGGAGGGATATTGTCGTCCTGCGCCATCAGAAGGCCTGTCCGATACCGATATAGATGGCGAATTTGGATTCGCCGGGCTGCCGGTTGATCGGCATGGCGATGTCCGCGCGGAAGGGACCGAAATTGGTATAGAAGCGGCCACCCAGGCCGACGCCGTAGCGCATGTCGGAAAATTGCGGCATCTGGCTTTCATAGACCTGGCCCGCATCGACGAAGGCGACGACGCCATAATTGCCGAAGCGGTAGCGGCCTTCGACCGCGAACTCGTTGACGGACCGGCCGCCGATCGGATCGCTGTTCGCGTCCTTCGGCCCCAGTTCCTGATAGCCGAAACCACGGACCGATCCGCCGCCGCCTGCATAGATGCGCCGCGACGGCGCGACATCGGCGCGGCTGACGCCGCTGATCGTGCCGACGCGTGCGCGCCCTGCGATCACCAAGGCGTCGGACACCGGATAGTAGCCCGAAAGGTCGAAAGTGGCGCGCAGATAGGGGGAGAAATTCCCCTGGAGCGATCCTTCCGGTTCGGCGCGCAGATTGGCGCGGAACCCCCTGGTCGGGTTCAGCAGGTCGTTCGACCGGTCATAGCCGATCTGCACCGGCAAGCCGCCGATGAAATAGGTCCGCCGCGTCTTGTCCGCCGTAGTCGGGTCGATCACGACCTGCTCGTTGGTCAGCAGGATTTCAGCCCCATAGCTGTAGGTCCAGCGTTTCTGGAAGATCGGCGTCGACTGGCGTGACCAGCCGATATTCACGCCCGCCGTATAGGCTTCATAGGCATTGTAATTCTGGTGGTTGACCGTGATGCCGGTCTGGAATGTCTTGTCGCGCTTGCCCGCATTGGCGCGGCGGAAGGTCGCCGACGCGCCCTGTTCCTGCGTGCCCGCGATCGCGCCCAGGATCAGCGCGCCTTCGGGTGGAAACAGGTTGCGGTGGGTCCATGTCCCTTCCACACGGAAGCCCTGGCCGGTGCCGTAGCCGCCTTCGCCCGCCAGCGTGCGGGGTGGTCCTGCTTCCTGTTCGACATGCAGGTCGACATATTCGGTCCCGTCCGGCCCCACCTCGTTCGTCCGTACCGGGTCGACGCCGACGCTGGAAAACAGCCCCGTCGCGACCAGCGCCTTGCGCAGGTCGTCCACCTTGCGGCTGTCATAGAGTTCGCCAGGCTTGTAGCGGCGAATGACCTCCATATGGTCGGCGCCGAACGCCTGCTTGTTGCCGCTGGTCGTGATCTTGCGAAATAGGCCGCGTGGGCCGACGTCGACGGGCAGCGTATAGTCGCCCGTTACCGTAGCGGGGTCGAGCAATATGTCGCGCGCGCCCACCTTGGCGAAAGCATAGCCCTGTTCCGGCAGCCGCAGCGCCACATTGGCCTCTGCCCCCTCCACCGTAGCGGCGACGATATAGTCGCCGGTCTTGAGCGGCAGGCTGTCGCGCACCAGGCTGGGCGGCACCGTGGGGGCAGCGGTGATGACGATATTGCCGATCTTGTAGCGCTTGCCCGGCGTGACGGAAATCACGGCCTTCAGCGTACCATCGCCGGTCTGGTCCAAGCTGGCGAGCGCGGTCGCGTCATAATAGCCTTCGGAATAGAGCAGCCGCGTCGCCAGCTTTTCATCTTCCGTCGCGCGCGCCTGCACCATGGCGGCGGTCTCGGCCTTGCCTTTCCCGTCGATCAGTGCCGACGCGTCCTTGAATGCCTCTTCCAGGCCCGTCTTGCCGAACCCTTCGAAGCTGGTGGCGTAGCGGACGTCGGGCAGCTTGGCATTGGGGTCGGCATTGGCCGCGACATTGGTCGGCACGGTCACACTGTCGAGCGGCGGCAAAGGCTGAGCCAATTCCCGTTCTTCGGCCGGATCGTTCGAGGGCGGCAACTCGGTCGGTGCGGTCGATTGCTGCGGCATCTGCTGGTCGATCCAGCTATCGATGGACGGCAATGGCGCACCTGTGTCGCTGCTGTCGATCTTCGGCATGCGCGCGTCGAACTGGTCGTCGGGCAGGATCGGCTCTTCGTCCTGCGCTTGTTCATGGGGCGGGTTTGCGCTTGGCGCGGACGCGGCGGTCTGCGCCCTCAGCGGTAGGGGGGACGTGGTCATCAGCGCCACGGCCATTATGCGCCGGACATGATAGGCCTGCCGTCTGTTCATGGAAATCGCGATGCCCCTTTCGCGCCGCGCATTTGGACCGCCCGGCAAAGAAGCAATACGCCCAAGGGGTTGCGACGGTTCCGCCTGCGACATGATTCGCCGCGCTTCCCACGGGACTCGCGGACGGCTAGAGCCTGTGCATGACATTTGCGCTCAATATTGCACGATCCATTTCCGGCCAGCCCTGGCGCTGGCGGGGCGGCAGCGCCGACGGGCGCGACGCCAGCTACCTGCCCGACGACCTGGTGACGCAATTGCTGCTGGCGCGCGGCTGCCCGCGCGATGGGGTGGAGGCGCATCGCAATCCCACCATCCGCCAGTTCATGCCCGACCCCAGCCTGTTCCGCGACATGGACGCGGCGGCCGAGCGTATCGCCGATGCGGTGCAGCGGGGGGAGGATGTTCGCATCTTCGGCGATTATGATGTCGATGGCGCGACTAGCGCCGCGCTGCTGATCCGGTTGCTGCGCGACCTTGGTCTCCATGCCAGGCCTTACATCCCCGATCGGCTGATGGAGGGCTATGGTCCTTCGGGCGAGGCGTTGGTGCGCCTCGCGGGGGAGGGGGCGACCCTGATCGTGACCGTCGATTGCGGCGCGCAGGCGTTCGAGGCGCTGGCGCAAGCCAAGGCGACCGGGGTCGACGTCATCGTGGTGGATCATCATAAATGCGCCACCCAGTTGCCCGAAGCCTTCGCGCTGGTGAACCCCAATCGGCTGGACGAGAATGAAGAGGCGGCGACGCACGGCCATCTGGCGGCGGTCGGCGTCGCCTTTCTCCTTGGCGCGGCGCTGGTGCGGCTGTTGCGCGCGCGGGGCTGGTTCGCCACCCGCCCCGAACCGGCGTTGATGGAACTGCTCGACATCGTCGCGCTGGGCACCGTGGCGGACGTGGCGCAGTTGAAGGGCCTCAATCGCGCTTTCGTCGCGCAGGGGCTGAAGGTCATGGCGAAGCGGCATAATGTCGGCCTGTCCGCCCTGATCGACGCCAGTCGCCTGACGCGCGCGCCGCTGTGCCATGATCTGGGCTTTGCGCTTGGCCCTCGGATCAATGCCGGGGGGCGCGTGGGGCAGGCGGACCTGGGCGTCCGATTGCTGACCACCGATGATCCGGTCGAGGCCGCACGCATCGCGGCGCAGCTGGATCATTATAACGAGGAACGCCGCGCGATCGAATCGACGGTGCAGGAACAGGCCGAAGCGCTGCTGGCGGCGCAGGGCAATCGCGCCGTCGCAGTGATTGCGGGCGACGGGTGGCATCCCGGCGTAATCGGCATCGTCGCGGGCCGCATCAAGGAAAAGGCCGGACGTCCCGCCATCGTCATCGCCGTCGATGAGGCGGGCGTGGGCAAGGGGTCGGGGCGCTCCATTTCCGGTGTGGATCTGGGCGCGGCGGTGCTGGCGGCCAAGGATAGCGGGCTGCTGGTCGCAGGCGGCGGCCATGCCATGGCAGCGGGGCTGACGGTGGCGGCGGACCGGATCGACGCGCTGGCCGACTATCTGGACGAGCGGCTGTCCGCTGCGGTTTCCAAGGCGCGCGACGATCGTGCGCTGTTGATCGACGCGGTGCTGGCGCCTGCGGGCGTGAACCCGGATTTCGTCGCCGCGATCGAGCAGGGCGGTCCCTATGGCGCGGGCTGGCCCGCGCCGCTGATCGCCGCCGGGCCGATGCGCGTCATAAAGGCCGATGTCGTGGGCAACGGGCATCTGCGCGCGATCATGAGCGGCGAGGATGGCCGGTCGATCAAGACCATTGCCTTCCGCCAGGCCGAAACCGAGCTTGGTCAGGCGATATTGGGTGCCCCGCGCGACCGCAAGCTGTGGGTCGCGGGCAAGGCGAAGATCGATGATTGGGGCAGCCGCCCGGCCGCCGAACTGCATCTGGAGGACGCCGCCTGGGCGGTTTGAGAAGCGGCGTCACAGCATTGCAATTTTCTTGGGCTTAGGGGGTTGACCCTTTCGTCGTCCCCGCCTAATTGCGCCTTCGCTTCGCAGCGCTGCCCAGTCGGCGTTGCATGAGGTCCCATCGTCTAACGGTTAGGACACTGCCCTTTCACGGCAGCGATACGGGTTCGAATCCCGTTGGGATCACCACCTCGTTCCTGCGAAGCTCCTTCTACAATTGCCCTATGTATTGCCCCCTCGCTTTGGTTGCGCGAAGGGTGCGGCGGCTATAGGGCTGCTGCCGATGTCGTTCCTTTTGCGTCTGCTGTTCCTGCTGGCTGGCCTTGCCCTGCCCGTTGCGGCCTTTGCCCTGCCGCCCAACCGGCCCACGCCCGGTTTCACCCGCGTCAGCATCGAAACCTCGGTCGGTGCGATCATCGTGGCGGTGGACCAGAAGCGGGCGCCGCGCACATCCGCCAATTTCCTGACCTATGTCGATGACGGCCGCTTCGACGGCGTCACCTTCTACCGCGCGGCGCGGCGCAAGAGCGATCCGAAATATGGATTGATCCAGGGTGGCATCGATACCGACGCGCGCCGATCGCTGCCGCCGATCCCGCACGAGCCGACAAGCCGGACCGGCATCCTGCATCGGGATGCGACGCTGTCCATGGCGCGGCCCAACCGGCCCAATTCGGCCATGGGCAATTTCTTCATCACCATCGGCGCCACGCCCAATATGGACGCGCGGGGCGATTATATCGGCTATGCCGCGTTCGGTCATGTCGTGGGCGGCATGGACGTGGTGCGCAAGATATTGGCCGTGCCGACCTGCTGCGGGTCGGGGCCGATGCGCGGGCAGATAATCGTCAAGCCGATCACCATCCTGCGCGCGCGGCGGCTGGATGGTACGCCCAAACCCTCGCGCGGGGTGAAGCCTTGGCTGATCGGCCTCAACAAACGAACAGCGAAATAGACAGTTCTACGCAAAAACCGCCTGATCGCGCACCCGGCGTCGCCCGGCTTCGCGCAGGGGGCGCGCCTGGATCTTCTTCCAGGCCTGTTCGTGGAAGAAGAAGGCGACGGCGTTGATCATCGGCTCGATCAGCGCGATGCCGCCCGCCAGCGCCAGCGACCCGGTCATGAGATAGGCCACGGTGAAGCCGACGGTCAGGTGGATGGTCAGATAGGTGCCGGTCTTGATGAGGTCGCGCGACATAGGCTGTCTCCTTGTTGCGCCCATAGTTAAGAACTATTCGCAATAGTGGCCAATGGCTTTTCCCACTGGCTGTGATCGGCCGATGCGATCAGGATGGGTGCGAAGGAGAGGCGGCATGACGGGACGGATCAGGGTGGGCATCGGCGGCTGGGTCTATGAGCCGTGGCGCGGCAGTTTCTACCCGCAGGGCCTGCGGCAGAAGGACGAACTGGCCTATGTCGGCGAACATCTGACCGCGACGGAGATCAACGCCACCTATTATAGCAGCCAGAAGCCCGCGACTTTCGCCGGTTGGGCCAAGGCGGTGCCGGACGGCTTCCAGTTCGCGGCCAAGGCATCGCGCTATTGCACCAATCGTAAGGTCCTGGCCGAAGCAGGTGAATCGGTCGCCAAATTCACGGGGCAGGGGATCGTCGAACTGGGCGACCGGTTGGGACCGATCCTGTGGCAGTTCATGGCGACCAAGCGGTTCGATCCGGACGATTTTAGTGCTTTCCTGAAACTGCTGCCTGCCAGCGTCGACGGGGTGCCGCTGCGCCATGCGCTGGAAGTACGGCATGACAGTTTCGCCGATCCCGCCTTTCTGGCCATGGCGCGGGACGCCGGGGCCGCCGTGGTGTTCGCCGATCATGCGGACTATCCCGCGATCCAGGGCCATGATGTCGGCTTTTCCTATATGCGGCTGATGCGCACGCAGGCGGAAGAGCCAACCGGCTATGACGCGACGGCGATCGCCGGTTGGGCCGATCGGGCGAGGGGTGAGGCAGAGCGGGGCGACGTCTTCAGCTTCTTCATCAGCGGCGCCAAGGAACGCAATCCGGCTGCGGCGCAGGCGATGATCGTGGCTTTAAAGTGACAGGCTGTTGCATTTAGTGCAATCGGTATGTCGTGCTTTGCGATTGTTACAAGAATATGACGGGCGTAGTGGCCCCGTTACACCCAGTCGGGTGCGAACTCTTGCAAAGATGGAGCAAAATATGCGTCAGGCCTTTCAGGGCGCTGTGCTGGCCGTTGCGGTCGGCGTTCAGATGCTGACTTTCTATTCGGTGCTATATGCCTGATTGCGCGTTTAGCGCGATCCTTATCCCGTTCGATCGGGATGCAAAAAGGCCGCTCCTGGGATAACCAGAGCGGCCTTTTTATTTGGTAATAACTTGGCGATGTCTTTCCGCCACGCTTTGCCTTATCAACCTTCCGCCAGCCAGCCCGCGAGCAAATAGGCAACGACGCCGATCGGTCCCAAGGCGCAGAGTGTCAGCAGGACCAGCGCGACGCGGACCAGCGTGACGTCTAGGCCGCTGCGGTTGGATATGCCGGCGCATACGCCCATGATCTTTCCGTTGCGGCGGTCGAGGGTGAAGCTGTTGGTCATGAAGATGGCTTTCTACGAATGAGGGTGGGATGGCGATGCGCGTCGATCAGGCGATCGGCGACACCGGGATGACCGCGTCGATGAACAGGCTGGCGACGATGAAGGCGCCGACAAGGGCGACGGTGGCGTTCTGGAACTTGACGATGGACATGGTGAAAACTCCCTGATTGTGTGAGGCCTACTGTCCGGCCCGTATGTCAGGGGAGATTGCAGATGCCGTGCCAATTTGCATTTTTGGCGGAAAAGAGCGGATTTATATCTGCTTTCCGGAAAGACGACATAGGCGCTGTTCCAGCTGTTGGGAAAATTCACTGCAAGATGGTGAAATATGCCTGAGCCTTCGTCCGACCCTGCCTATCTCTTCGTCTATGGTACGCTGCGGGCGGCGTTCGATGGTCCCATGGCGACGGGGCTGCGGCGGTCGGCCCAACTGATCGGCCCAGCCGTCATTGGTGGAACGCTCTACCGGGTCGCGGACTATCCGGGGCTTGTGCCGGGCGGCGTGGGGCTGGTCCATGGCGATCTGTTCGCGCTGCGGGATGCCACTGCGACGCTGGCGGTGCTGGATGATTATGAGGAATGCGCCCCCCATCATCCCCTGCCGCATGAATATCGGCGCGAGCGGTGCATGGTGCGAGCGGCCAGCGGGCCGGTCGAAGCCTGGACCTATGTCTACGCCTATGACGTGAGCGGCCTGCCTGTCGTCGCCGGGGGCGACTTCCTGGCTTGCGTGGGCGAGGCGGGCGGTTAGTCTGGCCCACCGACCGACAGAAGGAACCCGCCGATGACGACCGACCGCAGCGATGATGCCATGCCCGCCGTCGAGCGGCTGCCCGAAGACCGTAGCTGGATCGATTCCACCGGGCTGGCGCGGCGGCAGATATTGGCGGGTGGTGCGTTCGCGGCCGGGTTTGCGGCGGCCTGCCGCCCGGTCGCCAGCAGCGCGGTGCAGACGCCGGGCGAGGGGTTGACGGAGGAAAATATCTCCATCCCCGCCAGCGACGGCTTTGCCATGCCCGCCTTCGTCGCACGGCCTGCGGGCAAGAAGGGTGCGCCGATCATCGTCGTCGTGCATGAAATTTTCGGCGTGCATGAATGGATCCGCGACGTCTGCCGCCGCTTCGCCAAGGCGGGCTATTATGCCATCGCGCCCGACCTGTTTGCGCGGCATGGCGACGCGACCAAGGTTGCAGACATGAAGCAGCTGATCGGCACGATCGTGTCGCAGGCGCCCGACGCGCAGGTTCTGACCGACATCGACACCACCTATGTCTGGGCCGGAAGCCATGGGGGCGATGCGAAGCGGCGCGGCATTACCGGTTTCTGCTGGGGCGGGCGGATCGTCTGGCTCTATGCCGCGCACAGCGCCGATCTGGACGCCGGGGTCGCCTATTATGGGCGGCTGGTTTCGGACAAGACGGCCTTGCAGCCGCTCAGCGCGATCGAGGAAGTAGGCAAGCTCAAGGCCCCGGTGCTGGGCCAATATGGCGAACTGGACAAAGGCATCCCGGTGGCGGACGTGGACGCGATGCGCGCCGCGCTGAAAAAAGCGGGGAAGTCGCCGCCCGATGCGATCACCGTCCATGCCGGCGCGCAACATGGCTTCATGGCCGACTATCGTCCCAGCTATAACGAGGCGGCCGCCAAGGCGGCGTGGGACGCGACGACCGCCTGGTTCGGCACCTATGTGAAGAGATGACGATCGCGATGTCCGGTTCGCGCCGACAGGTGCGAACCGGACGGATGCCGAATCTTATTTCTGCTTCATCGCCTGCACCGCCGCCAATGTGCTCTTCACATGTTCGGCATAGTTCATTTCGCTATGGACGAAGGCGACGCGGCCCGACGGCGCGATGACATAGGAGGTACGGTCGGTCATGCCCGGTCGCATCTTGAGCGCCACGTCATAGCCCGACACGATGGCCGGCCCCGCCGATGCGACGGCGAACTTGCCCGCGCATTCCTTGGTCGAAAAGGCGACGAGATCATCCACCGAATCGGCCGACATGCCGATGACGGTTGCGCCCGCCGCCTTGAACTTGTCGATATTTTCCGCGAACTCGCGCGCTTCGGCCGAACAGCCCGGCGTGAACGCCTTGGGGAAGAAATACAGCACCACCGGTCCGCGCTTCAACTGATGCGACAGGGTCAGTGTGAAGGTCTTGCCCGCCTGCGCGCCGCGCGTGGTGAAGTCGGGCGCCTTCGTCCCGATCGCAAGCGCGGCCATGGCGCCGCTGGAGCTGAGGGCGACGGCAGCGGCGAGGAGGAGAGACAGACGCTTCATGGATCATTTCCTTAAGTCGGACTGTAATGGCCGGGACAGCGTCCCATTCTGGTCTGGTGATGATCGCGATAGGGGCGGCGCGCAAGTGGGCCGATAGGGAATCGGGGGCGACCGGCGAAAATTCTCATGGAGCGGATACGTATCGCGGATGGGAACCGGCGCGGGGCTGGCCGGTTCCTTCCCCATGCAACGGCTGTCCCCCATCCTGCTGATCGCGCCCCTGCTGCTGGCCGCCGGATGCCAACAGGCGCCGGACAACAGCAGCGGCCAGCCCGGCGTGGTCGCCAATATCATGGACCAGACCCTGCCGAACGTCGAGGACGCCCCGCCGCCCGCCAACGCCATCACCCCGGTAGAAGCGTCGCCGAAGATCGAGACGCCGTCGCCCCCCGCCGACAGTTCGGCCGGACCGATCCCCGCCGCCATGCAGGGGCGCTGGACCGGCGCGGCCGACCGATGCGGCGATCGCGGCGCGGATCTGGAACTGACGGTCGCGCCCGACCGGTTGCTGTTTCACGAAAGCGTGGGGACGGTGAAGACGGTGACGCAGGATCAGGATGGGCGCGCCGTCGTGGAGGCGGCCTTCACTGGCGAGGGGCAAAGCTGGACCCGCACGCTGGCGCTGCGGACGTCGAAGGACGGTAAGGCGTTGACCATCGTCAATGATGGTGCGGCGGTGACACGCAAACGCTGCTAGAGCATTTTCGAAGCAGACGGAATCGTCTGCTGACTCGGAAAATGCGAAAAACCAAAGATACGCCACCCTTTCCCCTGCGCATACTCCCCGCTACAGCCACGCGATGATCGGCCGCCTGACCTTGAGCGATTTCCGCAACCATGCGGACGCGCTGATCCTGCCCGATCACAGCTTCATCCTGCTGACCGGCGACAATGGCGCGGGCAAGACCAATATATTGGAAGCGGTGTCGATGCTCGCCCCGGGCAGGGGGCTGCGCGGTGCGGCGCTGTCCGCCATGGCGCGGCAGGATGGGGCGGGCGGCTTCGGCGTCGCGGCGGAGGTCGATGGCGTGGTGCTGGGCACCGGGGTCGCGGCCGCCAGTCCGGACCGGCGGCAGGTGCGGATCGGCGGCGTCGCATCATCCGCCAATGCGCTGGCCGACCATCTGGCGATCGTCTGGCTGACCCCCGCGATGGACCGGTTGTTCCTGGACAGTCCGGGCGGGCGGCGGCGCTTCCTGGATCGGCTGACGCTGGCGTTGCATCCGGGCCATGCCGTCCACAGCGCGCGCTATGACGCGGCGATGCGGGCGCGCAACCGGTTGCTGACCGATCCACGCCGGGCCGATCCATCCTGGCTGTCGGCGCTGGAGGCGCAGATGGGCGAGCATGGCACGGCACTGGCGCGCGCGCGCAGCGATCTGGTGACGCGGCTCAACGCCGTGCTGGCCGATCAGCCTGATGCCCCCTTCGCCCGCCCGCTGATTGCCATCGACGGCGAAGAGGCGAGCGACGAACCCTGGGCATGGCGGTTGGCGCGCGACCGGCGACGCGATGCGGCGGCGGGCCGGACATTGAGCGGGCCGCATCGTCACGACATGGCTGTCACGCATGTCGCCAAGGGGCAGCCCGCCGCGCTCTGCTCCACCGGCGAGCAGAAGGCGCTGCTGCTGTCGATCCTGCTCGCCCACGCCGCGCTGGTTGCGGCCGACCGCGGCCAGCCGCCTGTCCTGCTGCTCGACGAAGTGGCGGCGCATCTCGACCCGCTGCGGCGCGCCGCGCTGTTCGAGCGATTGCGCGCCACCGGGGGGCAGGTATGGATGACGGGTACGGAATCCAGTCTTTTCAACGATCTGGATAGTGCCACACGATTGACCGTAACCGCTGGTCATGTGTTTCGTTCCGCAACATAACGCATCGGCGAAACGACTCGTCGACGCGCGCTTGTCCATTCGTCCGCGCTCTGCCCTAAGACCGATATCGGGGTTCAAGCCTACAAGCTAAGTCGGGGTCGCAATCGCATGATCGTTGGTTTTCGCGCGTTTTTCGCGGCGTCTATTCTTGCGCTTTCGACTTTCTTCGCTGTTCCCGCGACCGCCGGTACGCTCCAGTGCGCACCCTTCGCCCGTCAGGTTTCCGGTATCGACATCCATGGCAACGCCAACACTTGGTGGGGTCAGGCCGATGGCCGCTATGATCGTGGCCATGAACCGCGCGTCGGCGCCGTCCTGGCCTTTGCCGCCAGCCGGTCGATGCCGGTGGGCCATGTCGCCATGGTCAGCAAGGTGCTGAGCGGCCGCGAAGTGCTGCTGACCCATGCCAACTGGTCCTATCGCGGCGGTATCGAGCGCAATGTGCGCGCGATCGACGTGTCGGCCAACAACGACTGGACCGATGTGCGGGTATGGTATGGCCCGATCGGCGACCTCGGCCTCCGCTCCAACCCGGCGCGCGGCTTCATCTATGCGCAGGCGCCCAAGAGCGTCGATCAGCCGGTGCAGATCGCGTCGGCCGACACCGCCACCGGCGGCGCGGCGATCCACGCCGCTTTCTGACGCGATTGGAAAGGGTGGCGCGGACGGCGCGACCTTGGCTGTTTTCCAACCCCTTACATCCCTGATCGCCGGTTAACGCATTTTCAAAGAATGACGGCCTAGGGTCGCACCCGGTGGGGCGATTCTTGGTTTCGGGATCGCATAGATGTTTCGAACGATATGCTGGACGGCGGCGCTGCTGCTGTCCGGTCTGGCGGCTGCGCCCTCCTGGGGATCGGCGGTGCTGCAATGCGTGCCCTACGCCCGCACGGTGTCGGGCGTGACGATCAGGGGCGACGCGTTCACCTGGTGGGATCAGGCGAACGGTCAGTATAAAAGGGGCACCAAGCCTAAAAAGGGCGCGGTGCTCGCGTTCCGGCCCAATGGTCCGATGGTGTTGGGCCATGTCGCGGTTATCAGCAAGGTGCTGGACGACCGGCGCGTGTTGATCCGGCATGCCAATTGGTCGGTGCCCGGCGCGATCGAGGAAGATGTGCTGGCGATCGACGTGTCGGACGCGGGCGACTGGAGCCAGGTGCGCGTGTGGCACAGCCCGACGGGCCAGATGGGCGCGCGGATCAACCCGACCTATGGTTTCATCTATCCCGCCAAGGCGAAGCTGCACGACTTCACCCCCGACCCGACATTGGGCGCGAGCGTGCGGTTCGCGAAGGTCGATGCGGATATGTGGGACGCGCTGGCGATGCCCCGGATGCCAAGCCAGCCGAGCGTGGTGCAAACGCCCTACAGCCCTGTCGATGCGCGCGCCGTGCAAGTCGCGCAAGCCAGGCCCGTGCCATCCAAATCGTCGCGCAGGGCCGCGCCCCGTCTGGAGGCCGATCCCTTCGTCGTCGAATATGCCGACGCCACGCCATCGCAACGTACGCTGAGCGCGATCATCGCCGATGTGCGGCGCGAAGCCGTCATGAACTGACAAAAAGGGCGCCTGGTGAGCGCCCTTTCCATGCTTATTCGGCGTCGCTCGCCTTATCTTCGGCTGCCTTGTCTTCGGCAGGCTTGTCTTCCGCGCTTTCGGCCGGATTTTCGAACCAAGCCTCCACCTCGCCGTTCAGCTTGATCGTCAGCGGATTGCCATGGCGGTCGCGGCTCTTGCCCGCGGCGACGCGAATCCAGCCTTCCGAGATATTATATTCCTCGACATCCTTGCGCTCGCGGCCCTTGAACCGGATGCCGATACCGCGTTGGAGCACCTCCATGTCGAAATGGGGGCTGCGCGGATTGGTGGACAGGTGGTCGGGGGGCGTATCGCTCATGGGGCATATTCCTTGAAAAGTTGCGCTGCGCCTAGCGTCTGAGCCTATATTGCGTCAACCACCGCGCTTTTCATCGACGTCGCAGAAGATACGGCGGATCACCCCTTCGTCCAGCCAGGTGGCAAAGCGGCTTTCCGCGTCGGCCAGGTCCGCGAAGGGATAGGCGACCGGGCTTTCGTCCACCGCGCCGCTGGCCGCCATCAATCGCATGACGGCATCGGGCGCGGTGGTCAGGATGCGGCCGCGCCGGTCGGTCGACGCGCTGTTGATGCCCACGACATGGCCGTCCTCGGCAAAGACGGGGCCGCCGCTGATGCCCGACAATGTGCCGTCGCCCGACGGGATGCGCCCTTTTTCGGCCCAGGCCAGCACCGGCTGCGTCAGGCCGCTCCGCCCGCGCCGGGCGCTGGCTTCGCCGATCAGTTCGGACATGACCAGCATCGGCTCGCCCGTGGGAAAGCCCATATGATAGCCCGGCGTGCCCGGTTGCGGCATGCGGTCGGACAGGGGCAGGGCGGCGTCGCTCGGCAGACCGTCGCGCACCAGCGCCGCGTCCGCCTCCCGGCTTTCGATCAGGCGCGACACCGGCCGGGCGAAGCGGCCATCCTCCAGTCCCACCCGCGTGCAGCCATGGGTGACATGCTGCGCCGTCAGCCATGCGCCGTCGCGATCGACGGCAAAGGCGGTGCCCATCGAATCGGCCGGGCGATCCGGCCCATCCTCGATCACGAACTGCTCGTCGCTCCAGCCTGGCGTCGGGCGGCGGGGCGATCGCGGGTCGAACTGCTCGATCTCCAGTCGTGGCGGCGTGACATCCTGCCCGAACCAGGCGACCAGCAACAGGCCGCCCAATAGGAAGGGCAGGCATCCGCAACCGCCACGGCCCTTTTTGCCGCGCATGGCGTCAGCCCGCCACCGCGGCGGCGGTCAGGCAGGCGATCGCGGCCTTCATCATCGCCAGGAAGATCGCGGCCGATCGTTCGTTCGCCTCTATTCGTGCGGACAGGGTGCCCAGCAGGAAATCGACCAGGCGGAAGGCGACGAGTTGCAGCACCAGCGTGACGCTGCCCCAGATGACGATGTCCCAGACGTTGATCGATCCGGCCAGGCAGAATGCCAGCGGCACCGCCAACCCGATCGCCGCGCCGCCCAGCGATATGGCGGCGGATTCGTTGCCGCCCCGGATCAGGGCGAACTCGTCATGCGGGGTGATCCACATATAGATGCCGAGCGCCACCATCCAGACCAAGGTCGCGCTGCCCAAGTGCAGCAGCAGGATCGGCAGGCCCGACAGGAGGCTCTGGATAACGGGCATGGGATCGGTCATGCCCCAGAAATGCCGCAACCCGCCCCATGGTTCATTCGGGGCGGGCTACGGGTGAAATAAAGGCGTCAGCGGCAGATGCGCACGCGCACGTCGCGGTCGCGATAATGGTCGTAGCGCCATTCATTCCAGCAGCGAGTGCGATAGGCCTGGCGGTAATGGCCGCGCGGCCCGCGCCAGTCGCGCCGGTCGCCGCGCCAGTGACGGCGATCGTCCCAGCGCCGGTGGTCGCGCCGGTCCCAGCGATCATGGCGATCGCCACGCCAGCCCGATCCATAATATTGCGCCTGGGCCGGGACAGCCATGGCGCCAAGGCCGGTGACGGCCAGGCTGAGCGCCGCCGCGCCCTTCCAAAACAGGTTCATCTCTCTTCTCCTCACAGTTCCCGCCCATGAGGGCTGGGAGCATGATCGGGAGAATGGACTTGGCCGACTGAACCGTCCGCGAATGAATATGTCAGCGACGGTTCAGCCTGGAACGACGGACGGACGGCCCGTCAGGCCGAATGGTTCACCGTCCCCGCAGCGCGGCTTCGGCTTCCTGCATATAGTCGCGGGTGATGGGCAGGGTGCGACGGTCGCGCGCATATTGGATTTGGAAATTGACCATGCCGCCATGTTCGAACACGGTTGCCGCGCCCGCCAGGTAGAAGGTCCACAGACGAAAGAAACGTTCGTCATAAAGGGCGACGATGTCGGCCTTGTGCGCCATGGTCCGCTTATACCATTCGCGCAGCGTCAGGCCGTAATGGACGCGTAGCACCTCCACGTCGGTCACCATCAATCGCGTGCCTTCGCTGCCCGCGACCATTTCCGACAAAGCGGGGATGTAGCCGCCGGGGAAGATATATTTCTGGGTGAAGGCGTCGGTGGTGCCCGGCCCGCCCATCCGGCCGATGGTGTGGATCAGCATCACGCCGTCCATGGTCAGCAGGCTGCGGCACTTGTCGTAAAATGCGCGATAATGGGCGGTGCCGACATGTTCGAACATGCCCACCGACACGATCCGGTCGAACGGTCCCTGCATGTCGCGATAGTCGATCAGTTCGAAACGGACATGGTCGGCGACGCCCGCATCCACGGCGCGCTGCCGTGCGACCTTGAGCTGTTCTTCCGACAGGGTGATGCCGGTCACGTCGACGCCGCAGGTGCGGTGCAGGTACAGCGCCATCCCACCCCAGCCGCAACCGATGTCCAGCACCTTCATGCCGGGTTTCAGGTGCAGCTTGGCGGCGATATGCGCCTTCTTGTCCTCCTGCGCCTGCTCCAGGCTGATCCCGGCCTCATTGCCTATGTCGGGATAATAGGCACAGCTATATTGGCGGTCGCGATCGAGGAACAGGGCGTAGAGCGCGCCCGACAGGTCGTAATGATGGGCGACATTGGCCTTTGACCGCGCCTTGTGATTGGCGCGCCACAGCCTTTGCCGGACGCTGCCGACGCTACGCTTGAGCAGGCTCTTGCCCTCGATCGACTTGCCCTGTTCCCAGGGATTGTTGGCGCGGATCATGGACAGGAATTCCATGATGCCGCCCCCCTCGATGCCGACCCGCCCGTCGATCCAGGCTTCGGCCATCCCCAGGCGCGGGTCCTTCACGATGTCGAACGGTACCCGGCCATCCTTGAACCGCAGCGCCAGGTCGGGGAAATCAGGGTCGGCCTGCCCCACGCTGATCGTCTTGCCATTGGCATAGTGGACGGTCAGTCGGCCGCGCGTGACCAACCGCTTGAGAACCAGTTCAAACAGTTTCATGTGGCTACTCTGTCATCTCGTTACGCAGGCGTCAAATCCCGGCATACCAGTCATAGTCGGCCCGGTCTTCCCAATAGCCGCCCTTGCCCCGGCCGATGGCGGCCAGGCTGTCGACCGCCTCTATCCCCATGAGATATTTGGCATGTTTATAACCAAGCTGCCGCTCGACGCGCAGCCGCAGCGGCGCGCCATTGGCGACGGGCAGCGGCCGGTCGTTCAGGGCAAAGGCCAGAATCGTCTGGGGGTGGAAGGCGTCGGCCAGATCGATGCTTTCATAATAGGGCAGGCCGCTGCCCATCGTGTCGGCGCAGTGGAAGACGATGTAGCGCGCCCGGCTGCGCAGCCCCGCGCCGTCCAGGATCGTCTTCAGCGGCACGCCGCGCCACTTGCCGATGGCGCTCCATCCTTCGACGCAGTCGTGGCGGGTGATCTGTTCGCGATGGGGCAGGGCGCGCAATTGCGACAGCGAAAGCGACAGTTCCTGCGTGACGAGGCCGGTGATGCGCAGGCGCCAGTCGGCAAAGCCCCCGCGCCACAGCGCCTTATAGGCGGGCGTATTGGGATTGGCGGTGCCGTTGGCGCGAAAGACGGGGGACAGTTGGTCGGGCCGGAACTCCCGCGCCAAAGCGTTCGGCGCCATCAGGCCGCGCTGCGCCCATTTGTGGAAATTTTCAGCGGAGAAGAGCGCCTCGCGGAAGGAGTCGTTGCGCGCCAGCTGGTCGCACCCCGCCAGTGTCGCGGTCGCGCCCAGCAGCAGGGTGCGGCGGGTCAGGATCATGGCCGATCCTGCGGCAGCCGATAGCGGCCGGTGATCATCGACCGGACCTGATTGATCGGTCCTGCTAGCATCACCATCAGGAGATGGACGATCACGAAGGCGACGAGCGCGAAGGCCGTGATGAAATGGATCGAGCGCGCGGTCTGCCGCCCGCCCAGCAGGTCGAGCAGCCAGGGCCAGGCCGCGTTCATGCCGGGCGCCATGGTGAGGCCGGTCAGGATGAGGAGGGGGAGGGCGACGAAGATCACGCCGACATAACTTGCCTTCTGCAACACGCCATAGCGCCGCGCGGCCTGTCCGGTCGGGAAGCGCAGCCGCGCATGGTCCTTGACGTCCTGCCATACATGGCGCGGGGCCATGTCGCGACGGTCGATGGCCAGGTCGCGCGCAATGTGGCGGTTGCCCAGGCTCCAGAGCATATAGGCGAGCAGGGCGAAGGCGAAGATCGGCGCGGCGGCCAGATGCCAGTGACGCGACAGGGCCAGGCTGTAATGGGCAGGCAGGGTGATCCAGCCGGGGAAGCGATCCAGTTCCAGCCAGGGGACATCGAAATTCGCGCCATATTGCCCCCAGTAGAGCCGGGGATGGGCGTTGAAGATGCCAAGGCCGCTGGTGAACAAAATGTAGAGCAGCAGCGCGTTGAGCCAGTGCCACAGCCGGGTGGAAAGGCGATGGCGATTGACCACCATGCCTGCGCTTTGGGTCCGGCTGTCCATGGTCGGACTCTAGCCGATTTTGCCGACAGGTCCACCCGGTCGTGGGCAGATCGGCCGCCGATGGGCGATGTCACCGTTTTGCAACACAAGTCCTGAAATTGTTTGAAATAAAGGTCTTGCCCCTTTGCAAAGCAATCCGACGAACCTAGATGGCGATTGCGTGATCCTGATGCATATCATGTTCTTCATCTCCCCATAATGGAGAGAAGGGTCGCAGAAGTTATTGCAAGACTTATTATGCAATTTCTTTGCATCGAACCTGAACGCCGGATGAATGTCTAAGTTACGGCGACAAGATAATATATGAGGACTTTATGAAGACTGTGATTTTCGCAGCTATTGCTGCTGCCGCCGCTGTTTCGGCCCCTGCCTTCGCTCAGGACGCTGCGCCCTTCACCGGGCCGCGCGCGGGCGTCATTCTGGGCTATGACAAGTTCGATGGCCGCGATGGCTTCACCTACGGCGTGTCCGCAGGCTACGACCTGGCCGTCGCCAACGGCGTGACCTTCGGTCCCGAAGTGTCGTTCAGCGACAGCACCACCAGCGCGGGCGCTGGCGCCGAAGTCAGCCGCGACCTGGCCGCGTCGGTCCGTCTGGGCTACACGCTGACCCCGCAGGTTCTGGCGTTCGGCAAGGTCGGCTATGCCAACACCCGCATCGACGCCGGCAACGGCGGCGCGTCGTTCGAAGGCGTGCGCTACGGCGGTGGCCTGGAATATGCGGTGACGCCGAACGCCTATATCTCGGCGGAATATCAGCGCAGCGAATATGAAGCCAATATCGGTGGCCGCGATGCCGGCCTGGTCGGCATCGGCTTCCGCTTCTGATCTTTCCCGGTCGGGATCACGGCCCGATCGGATAGGGCGAAAGGGCGGTCCTGCAAAGGGCCGCCCTTTTTCTATGGGCAGGGCTGGTCGTCCCGCGCCGAGGGCGCGCCGTCGCCCCGATCAACCGAGCGCGGCTTGCTTCTCTTCGGCCAGGCGCTTCATCTCCGCCTTGCTCTTTTTCTCGCTCGCGGACTTGAGCTGGCCGCAGGCCGCCATGATATCGCGGCCGCGCGGGGTGCGCACCGGTGCGCTGATGCCGCCTTCGAACACGATGCTGCTGAACGCGCGAATCCGCTCCGGCGTCGAACATTCATAATCGGTGCCCGGCCAGGGGTTGAACGGGATCAGGTTGACCTTGGCCGGCAGCTTATATTTGCGGATCAGCCGGACCAGTTCGCGCGCGTCGGCGTCACTGTCATTCTTGTCGCGGATCATCACATATTCGAAGGTGATGCGGCGCGCATTGCTGGCCTTGGGATAGTCGGCGCAGGCCTGGAGCAGTTCCTCTATGCCATATTTGCGGTTGAGCGGCACCAGTTCGTCGCGCACTTCCTTGGTCACGCCATGCAGCGAGACGGCCAGGTTGACGCCGATTTCCTCGCTCGCGCGGGCCATCATCGGGATGACGCCCGACGTGGACAGGGTGATGCGACGGCGCGACAGGGCCAGCCCGTCGCCGTCCATCACGACCCTGAGCGCGTCGCGGACATGCTCGAAATTATAGAGTGGCTCGCCCATGCCCATCATGACGATATTGGTCAGCATCCGCCCGTCGGGCGAATATTGCGGCGCGTCCTCATCCTCGTCCACATCGGCATCGTTCGCGGCACCCATATTGCCCTTGGGCCATTCGCCCAGTGCATCGCGCGCCAGCATGACCTGGCCGACGATCTCGCCCGGCGTCAGGTTGCGGACGAGGCGCATCGTCCCGGTGTGGCAGAAGCTGCAATTCAATGTGCAGCCGACCTGGCTGGACACGCAAAGCGTGCCCCGATCTGCGTCGGGGATGAAGACCATTTCATAATCCTGGCCATCGTCCGATCGGAGCAGCCATTTGCGGGTGCCATCGTTCGATACCTGCGCCTCCACCACCTGCGGGCGGCCGACGACGAAGCGTTCGGCCATCCAGCCGCGCATCGGTTTGGCAAGGTCGGTCATGGCGTCGAAATCGGTTTCGCCGCGATGGTAGAGCCAGTGGAACAGCTGCTTGGACCGCAGCTTGGCGGCCTTCCCGTCCAGCCCGGCCTCTTCCAGCGCGCCTTTCATCTGTGGGCGCGAAAGGCCCATCAGGTCGATGCGGCCATCCGCGCGCGGGGTCACCGCGCGCGGCACGGGCACAGGGTCGATAAGGCCGGGAATCGGCATGAGCGGGCTGGCGGCTGATTGCATGGCGCGCCCATAGCCGATTTTTGCGGATTTTGGAAGCGCGGCCGCCTAACGCAATCGGGCGCAGCCCAGGGCCGCCGCATCGATCGCCGTCGCCGCGCCGCGCAGGGCGTAACTGTCGGCAAAGCCGCGCCCGTCCGCGCCCACGCTGGCGACGCTCATGCTGCTGGCCGACCGCATGGCGGCGACGATCTGCGCGTCGCCGCGCGCGTCGGGCGCCCAGGCGTCGACCTGGCCCGCGACCAGCGTGAAGCGGCGTTCGCCCAGGGTCAGCGTGACCGGCGCTTGGGCTGCGCGCGCCCGGCTGAGGCGGACATGCACTTGCCCGCGCACCCGCTGGCGGGGCCAGGTGCCGATGGCGACGAAGCCCTTTGGCATCTGGCTGCGGCGCGCCGCGGGTTGGGCGATGGCATAGCATCGCGGCGTCGCGGGATCGCGGAACGCGCCCCAGCTTTCGAAAATACCCAGCGAATCGCGCGCGATGGCGGGCGACCCCACCAGCAGCGGCAGGATCAGCAGGGTCAATGTCAGGATCGGTGTCCGGCGCATGGTCCGGGCAAAGCCCATGCCGTCTCCTTTTGCAACCCTGCCCGATCAAAAGCGCGAAGCGGACGCTTGCCCAAGTCGTCATAGCGGTTATGAAGAAGCATCCATCATTGTCGCCGGGATTCGACCGAATCCCCGGCTATCGGCTTAAAAAGAAACGGACAGAACAGGGACATGAAGGCCACCATCGAACGCGCAACGCTCCTCAAGAGCCTGAGCCACGTCCAGTCGGTGGTCGAGCGCAGGAATACCATTCCGATCCTGTCCAACGTGCTGATCGAGGCATCGGCCGACGGCGCGATCAAGCTGATGGCGACCGATCTCGACCTCCAGATCGTGGAAAGCGTGTCGGCACAGGTCGAGCAGGCGGGCGCGACGACTATTTCCGCGCACACGCTGTTCGACATCGCGCGCAAGCTGCCCGAAGGCAGCCAGGTGTCGTTGCAGGCGGCCGAGGGCAAGATGCTGATCCAGGCCGGCCGCGCCCGGTTCAACCTGTCCACCCTGCCGCGCGACGATTTCCCGGTGATCGCGGAGGGCGACCTGCCCACCACCTTCGAACTGCCGGCCGAAACATTGAAGCAGATCATCGACAAGACGCGCTTCGCCATCTCGACCGAAGAAACGCGCTATTATCTGAACGGCATCTATTTCCATGTCACCGACGACGACCAGCCGGTGCTGAAGGCCGCGGCGACCGACGGCCATCGTCTGGCCCGCGTCACCGTGACCCGCCCCGATGGCGCGGAAGGGATGCCCGGCATCATCATTCCGCGCAAATGCATCGGCGAACTGCGCAAGCTGCTGGACGAAGTGGACGGGTCCGTGGGCATCGCCCTGTCGGCCAGCAAGATCCGCTTCAACCTGGGCAGCGCGATCCTGACCAGCAAGCTGATCGACGGGACTTTTCCCGATTACAGCCGCGTCATCCCGACCGCGAACGACAAGCTGCTCAAGATCGATCCGCGCAGCTTCGAACAGGGCGTCGATCGCGTTGCGACCATCGCCACGGAAAAGACCCGCGCGGTCAAGATGAGCCTGGACAAGGACAAGATCACCCTGTCCGTGACCAGCCCGGAAAATGGCACGGCGGCCGAGGAAGTGCCCGGCGCGTTCCAGGGCGAAGGCTTCGATATCGGCTTCAACGCCCGCTATCTGCTCGACATATTGGGGCAGATCGACAGCGACCTGGTGGAACTGCATCTGGCCGACGCAGCGGCCCCCACGCTGATCCGCGAAAACGACGCCAGCCCTGCGCTCTACGTCCTGATGCCGATGCGCGTGTGATATGACCTTTGGTGCGGGGTTCTACCTGCACCAAAGGAGGGTGGAAGTAATTCTCTGGCAAGGAGTTTGCGCTACGGGTGGCCTCATGTCCCGGCTGCGCGCATCCCTCACCGATAACCCCTCCCGTTCCATGACCCTGATGGTCGCTCTTGGCCTGTCGGAAAGCGGCACCGAAGTGTCCGCATCCTGGATATCAGGCGCCTTGACCCACATTGCGCGGCTCTGGCCGCTGATGTTGCTGGCCAAACTGTGCCTGATCGCCCTGCTCGACCTGCCCTTCTATTCGGGTAACTACATGCAGCTCGCCCTGATGGTCGCGATGCTGCTGGTCGACGGCACGCTGATGCTGGCGCCGCGCCGGGCCTGGTTCATCCGGCTTATGCCGCACGTCCAGAAACGGATGATGCTGCCGATGGTGTTCCTGTCCGGCCTGACCTTCAGCCTGTGGCTGGGCTATGAAAACAAGGCGGCGACCGATACGCTGTTTCTGGCGGCGGTGCCCGAACTGGCCACGGCGCTGCTGGCGGTCTGCATCTTCGGCGACCGCCGGTTGCTCGGCATCAGCTATTTCCTGGGCGCGCTGATCGTGGCTGTGGTGGAAAAGGCGGGCGTGGCGCAGATCGGGCTGTTCTTCAGCTGCGTGCTAGTGATGCTGGTCGCGGCCTTGCGTCAGGCGAACACCGATCGCGATTCTGCGATCACCCGGCACCGGCAGGACCTGCGGGCGCAGCGTTCCGACCGCCTGTTGCAGGAACATGAACGCAGCGGGCGCGGCTGGTTCTGGGAAACCGACCGGCTGGGCTGCCTCACCTATATATCCGACACGCTGGCCCAGTCGCTCGGCCTGTCCGCTGATACGCTGATCGGGCGCCAGATCACCGACCTCGTCAAGCCCGGCGACAAGAAGCAGGGCGATGGCGAACGCACGCTGGGTTTCCATCTGTCGGCGCGCACGGGCTTTGCCGATCTGGCGGTTTGCGCCGCGCTGGCCCGGGAGGAACGCTGGTGGTCGATTTCGGGCCAGCCGGTGTTCAACGAATATGGCCAGTTTCACGGCTTTCGCGGATCGGGCACCGACCTCACCGAAATGCGCCGCAGCCAGGCGGAAGTCACGCGGCTGGCCCAGTTCGATTCGCTGACCGGCCTTGCCAACCGCATCCAGATGCTCGGTTCGCTGGAGCAGGCGGTGGCGCATCGGCACGGCAAGCCGGGCGAATGCACGCTGATGATGCTCGACCTCGACCGGTTCAAGATCGTCAACGACACGCTGGGCCATCCTGCCGGCGATACGCTGTTGCGGCAGGTCAGCCAACGGTTGCAGCGGGTGGTCGGCGACAAGGGGCTGGTCGGGCGTCAGGGTGGCGACGAATTCAAGATATTGCTGCCTGGCCGCCACGATCAGGCGGCGCTGGCGCAACTGGCGCAGGCGATCATCGCCTCGATTTCGCAGCCCTATTCGATAGAGGGCACGGCGGTGGTCATCGGCGTGTCGATCGGTTTGAGCTGTTGTCCGCACGATGGCGTCACGGCCGATGCGCTGATCCGCAATGCCGACCTGGCGCTCTATGCGGCCAAGGGCAACGGGCGGGGCGTCCACCGTTTCTATTCGCCGGAAATGCATGCCGATGCGGAAGATCGCCGCGCGCTGGAAGAGGATCTGCGGCGCGCACTCGCCGGCGATGGGCTGCACCTGGTCTATCAGCCGGTGGTGTCGTCCAAGACCGAACATATCACCGGATATGAAGCGCTGCTGCGCTGGACCCATCCGGCGCGCGGGCCGATTTCGCCGACCATATTCATTCCGATCGCCGAGGAAAGCGGCCTGATCGGCCAGATCGGCGAATGGGTGATGCGCACCGCCTGTCGCGATGCCGCCGACTGGCAGGACGGCATCCGCGTGGCGGTGAACGTGTCGCCCAGCCAGTTCGCCAATCCCGGCTTTCCCTCGACGGTCATGAGCGCGCTGGCCGCGTCGCAGCTCGCGCCCGAGCGGCTGGAGCTGGAAATCACCGAAAGCGTGTTCCTCAACGACGATGACGGCACCGACGCGATGTTCAGCCGGTTGAAGGCGATCGGCGTCCGGCTGGCGCTTGATGATTTCGGCACCGGCTATTCCTCGCTCGGCTATCTGAAGAAGGCGCCGTTCGACAAGATCAAGATCGACCAGAGCTTCGTGCGCGGCGCCGCCATCAAGGGCAACCGCAACAGCGCGATCATCAAGGCGATCGTCAGCCTGGCCGAAGCGCTGGGCATGGACACGACGGCCGAAGGCGCGGAAACGCAGGACGAACTGGCGCTGATCCGGCAATTGGGGTGCAGCCATATCCAAGGCTATATCTACGGGAAACCGATGCCCGCCGCCGATGTGCTGGCAGGCCAGCTTCAAGCGGGCACGGCGGCGAGCGCCAACGGCTTCCAGTCCAGCCGCCCGGAACGCAAGACCATGTTGCGTACCATTGCGATCCATCATGACGGCCATGTCTATACCGGCAGGGTCCGGAACATCTCACCCACCGGCGCGCTGATCGAGGGGTTGTGGAACGTGCCCGAAGGCACGTTGTTCGCGATCGAACTGGCCGAAAACCAGTTCGTCAACGCCACCAGCCGCTGGTCGAAGGAAGACCGGGTGGGGGTGGAATTTGCCGGCGCGATCGACATCAGCACATTGCGCAATGCCCCCAAGACGATGGTGGGGTGACGCGCACAGCCGTTTTGGCAACAAAATGTCACGTTGATCAGCCGGAACGCTGCATCCGTCTAGCGATTATGTTCGACGCACATGTCAGCATAAGGACGATCGAATGCGCAATTGGGATGAGGATGATAAGCCTGCTCGCCGTCGTGGCGTCGGCAATTTCGCCGTGCTGGGCGTGGCGGCGATTCTGGGGATCGCCGCCGTCAGCGCCTATGTGATTTCCGGCAAGGATGCGCCGGTCAAGCCGGCCAGCGGGTCCGCCAATGCCATGGCGTTGGCAAGTTCCAAGCCTGCGCCGCGCTAATCTGCCCTGCGCAGGGCGGACCTGTAGGGGATGATGAAACGACGAAGGGGAGGCGCAGATGTTGCGCCTCCCCTTCGTCGTTGCGCACATTTCGAGGCGCCCGTTCAGGCCGCGATCGCCACCGGTTCCATCGCCTTTTCCGCCACGATCATGCCACGGCCCAGACTGCGGATCAGGCCGATGAAGCGGGTCGCCTCGCGCACGATCATCGCCTTGT
Source organism: Sphingobium sp. CR2-8 (assembly GCF_035818615.1). Taxonomy (NCBI): domain Bacteria; kingdom Pseudomonadati; phylum Pseudomonadota; class Alphaproteobacteria; order Sphingomonadales; family Sphingobiaceae; genus Sphingobium; species Sphingobium wonjuense. Next base: position 328,647 of record NZ_JAYKZY010000002.1, read on the forward strand.
TGAAACAGGCGGCCGCGCCGCGGTCCATCGCTTCGGCGACGATCGGCGCGCCGTCGCGCATCAGGCTGGACAGCATGATGACCGGGCATGGCTCCATGTCCATGATCTCGTCCAATATCGCCAGGCCGTCCCGGCCCGGCATGGCGATGTCCAGCGTCACGACATCGGGCTTCTCCAGCCGGATCATGTCGATCGCCTCCTCGCCATTGCGGGCGATGCCGACCACTTCGATCCGCCGGTCGCGCTCCAGCAGCGTTTCGATCATCGCGCGAATGGTCAGCGAATCGTCGACCACCACTATCCTGACGGGCTTCATTCATCGTCTCCCCAACCGTTACACGCCTTCATAACGGCGGGGGAACGCGCGGCTTTAGCCGTGGCTAACGACCATTTAACTACGTGGTCGATTGCCCGCCGCGAAATTGGGGAAGAACAGCTTGCGGAAGCTGATCGAAATGGTGCGGCCCAGCGGATCGAGATAGCCCGGCTGATAGCGCAGCGGGACCATACCGGTGGCGTCCGTAACCTCCCGCCTCTGATTGAAGATATTGTCGACGCCGATCGACACCCGCGCCCCGCGCAGGAACGGCACCTTGCGCTCCAGCCCCTGAACCTGGCCCAGATTGGCGAAGATGCGCAGGTTCGCAGTGGCGAGGCTGCCGAAGTTCAGCCGTGAAGCGCCGCCCGCCGTCCCGGTCAAGGCACCGTCGACATGGGTGCCGCTTTCCCAGTCGATGCCCAGCCGCGCGCCGATGCCATTGTTCATATAGCCGACCCGTGCCTCGACCTCATGCCGCGGCTGGCCGCCCGACGATCCGGTCGCATCGCCGTCCAGCAGGTTGAGCTGCGGCACGCCCGGCGCGATGGCGATGCTCTCGGTCAGGTGCCAGGTATGATAGAGGCTGAAGGTCATCCGTCCGCCGCCCTGGCCGCCGCCGCGTCCCCCGCCAAAGCCGCCGGGACCGCCAAAGCCGCCACCGCGCGGGCCACCATTGCCGCCGCCCGGCCCGGCATTGCCACCATCGCCGCGCCGCCGGTCGCCCCCTTCGCCGCCAGCACCGGGCGGTGGACCGCCTTCGCCACGGGGCGGGCGATTGCCGAACATTGCCTGCAATTCAGGTGGGCGATCCTCGGGCTTGCCGCCCGCTGCGCGCCAGGCTTCCACCAGCTTCTGCACATGCGACTTGATCGGGATCGACAGGTCCAGGCCCCAGCGCAATTGCTCGCTTTGCGACCGCAGAAAGTTGATCGGCCGCGCGTCGATCTGGAGCAGATTGCCGTCGGCGTCGCGGATGAAGCGCTGCGGATAGGCCGCCTCCAGCGCCGGGGTGGGCGTGGGGAAGGCGGCGATCGGATTGCGCGTCCGGCTGTTGAGATAGGTGGCGGTCATCGTCAGGTTGGGCTTGTCGAACGGCTTGATCCGGGCGTTCAGGCGGAACTGGTCGCGCACGCTTTCCCGCAGCGTCGCATTGCCGCCCGCAATCTGCGACACGAACACGCTCTGCCCGGTCGCATAGTCGAAGACGGAGACGTTGGGTGTGGCAATCAGCGGATCGGTGATCTGTGCGCCCGTAGGCGCGGCACGGTCCTGATTGGCCGATACGAGCAGTTGTACGGCCTTGACCGGTTCCCAGTGCAGGCCATAGCCCAAGGTCGAAAGCGTGCCGAAGTCCGAATAGCGCTGCGCCGCCGCATTGAAATTGACGCCGATATCGCCGACCGCGCCCAGAACGCCCTTCGACCGGCTGGTCAGCGGCAGGTCGAAACTCACCTGCCCGCTGCCGATTTCCCGGCTGTAATCATTGCTGTTTTCCACGCCCGACCGCACCGACCGGCTTTCGAAGCCGTTCGCCGATGCGCCGATCCGGATCGATGTCATCACGTCGCCTGCGGGCAGGCTGAACAGCGATCCGCTGAGCAGCAGGTCGCCCTGCAACGCCTGGCTCTTCGCGCGGGCGCTGTCCGTCACGCGGCTGGCGATCAGGTCGGGCGCGAAGCTGCCATAGGGATTGACCCCGCCATTGCCCGCATCGAGCGCCGACTGGATCGCGCCGGTCGCTATGCCGCGATCGGTGCGGGTGCGGGTGACGGACAGGTCGCCATTGCCGGTGAAGGACCATTGCCAGCTGCGCCCCAGCCGTCCGTTCAGGGTCAGCCCGATATGGCCGGTCGTGCCCTTGATCTGCTGTTGCAGCGCGCCGCCCTGCGCCAGATAGCGATAGAGGGTGACGTCGTTGGCGAAGGGCGAGAAGGGATTGCCCGCCGACAGGTCGAACGCCGCCTGCGACAGGCCTTGGAGCGAATCATTGTCCGACAGTTCCAGCCGCCCGTTGAGCGTCGCCGATATGCCGCCCAGCGCGCGGGCCAGCGTGGCGTTGGCGGAGACATTCTCCGTGTCTGGGCTGAGCGTGCGGTAGCGCGTCAGGTCGCTGACGCTGGTGACATTGGCGCCCGCCACGAAATCGTTGAGCGCGGGCGCGCCGTTCGCGGCGCTGCCCGGCACGCTGGCGACGGTGACGACCCGTCCCACCCGCGCCGACAGCGCAGGATCGATCTCGCTATTCGCACCGGTGCCCACGACATTGCCCGCCAGCGCATAGGGACGGCCCGGCGCAGTGGCGATGATGCCGCGCTCATTTTCCAGCAGCGATGCGGCGCGGCTATATTTGAGGTTCAGCGTGAAGCGATTGTCGCCCTGAATGCGCAATATGCCCGCTTCCACCTGGCCATTTTCGCGACCGCCCTGCGTCGTCGTTCCCGCGCGCCCTTCCGCCGTTTCGGCGCGAAAACGCTGGCGCAGGACGATGTTCACCACCTTCTGCGTGGGGGCGTAGCCATAGGATAGAGCGACCTGTTCGGGCAATATGTCGACGCGCTGCACCGCTTCGGACGGGATGTCCTGAATTTCGGAGAAGCTGGAAATGCGCTTGCCGTTCAGCAGGATGACGGGCGATCCGTTGGTCTGCGGCGACAATTCGCTGATGAGTTCGGAAATCGACGTGACGCCCAGTGCGCGGACGTCGGCGGCGGACAATTGCTGTTCGGGCTGCACATCGCCGATCACCGATCCGCGCTGCGGCTGGCCGGTGACGATGATTTCCTCGCCCTCGTCCATCTGGACGGGCGGGGCGCTTTTCTGCTCCTCCTGCGCCAGCAACGCGCCGGGCGCGACGCCAGCCATGAGCGACGCATAGAATAGGCAAGCGGAAAAACGCACGAAAACCCCCACAACAATTTTTGAACTGATCACCGGACTAGCAGCCGCTTGTCGCAAGTTTCTGGCAACGACCAGAGATATTTGTCGCAAGATGTAATCATGCCGGCTGAACGGAGGCTGGCCGAACGAACCGGTGCGGCCTAAAAGAGGGCATGCGCACGCTTTATCCACCGATCGCCCCCTTCGCCTCCGGCCATCTCGATGTCGGGGACGGCCATCATGTCTATTGGGAGCGGGTCGGCACGCCGGGCGCCAAGCCCGCGGTGTTCCTGCATGGCGGGCCGGGCGGGGGCATATCGCCCGATCATCGCCGCCTGTTCGATCCGGCGCGCTACGACCTGTTGCTGTTCGACCAGCGCGGGTGCGGACGATCGACGCCCCATGCGGACCTGACCGCCAATACGACCTGGGATCTGGTCGCCGATATCGAGCGGCTGCGGGCCATGATGGGCGTGGACCAATGGCTGGTGTTCGGTGGCAGTTGGGGATCGACGCTGGCGCTGGCCTATGCGCAGGCACATGTGGCGCGCGTCAGCGAACTGGTGCTGCGCGGCATCTTCACCATCCGCCAGAGCGAGATCGACTGGTATTATCAGGCGGGGGCAAGCCGCATCTATCCCGACAAATGGGAACGCTTCGTCGCCCCCATCGCGCCGGAAGACCGGGGCGACCTGGTGTCGGCCTATCGCCGCATCCTGACCGGCGAGGATCGGGAGCGCCAAATTGCAGCGGCGCGGGCGTGGAGCGTGTGGGAAGGGGAGACGATCCGCCTGCTGCCCGACCCGGCGCTGTCGGCGACCCATGATGCGGACGATTTCGCGCTGGCCTTCGCCCGGATCGAAAATCATTATTTCGTCCATGGCGGCTGGCTGGAGGACGGGCAGCTGATCCGCAACGCGGGCAGGCTGGCGGCCATTCCCGGCGTCATTGTGCAAGGCCGCTACGACATGGCCTGCCCGGCGGAGACGGCCTGGGCGCTACATCGCGCCTGGCCGCAGGCGCGCTTCGAGATGATCGAGGGCGCGGGCCATGCCTATAATGAACCGGGCATATTGGACGCGCTGATCCGCGCGACCGACGGGTTCGCGGGTTAGGGGTCAGCGCGTTTCCGGCCCCAGCGCCGGGTCCAGGTCGCGCGGGCGGGTGAAGCTGATGAGCGTCGCGCTATTCTCCCGCGCGTCGCTCCACTTGTCGATGGGCAGGTCCAGCACGGCGATGCTGGCGGTCGGGAACTTGACCTCCACATCCTCGCGCAGCGGATTGACGCCATCATCGGGGACCAGGTCCAGGATCAATTCCTCCAGCCCCGGATTATGCCCGGCGAGCAGCGCGCTGTCGGCGCTGTCGGGCAGGTCGCGGATGACGTCGAACAGGGTCGGCGCGGACGCCAGATAGATGCGCCGGTCCCAGCGCGCGTCCAGCACGTGCCCGAAACCCGCGCGGAAGGTTTCCAGCGTCTGGACCACGCGCACGGCGGGGGAGGCGACCAGGCAATCGAACTGCATCTTTCGCTGGGCCGCGAACTGGCCCATCAGCATCGCCGCCTTTTCGCCCCGGCGGTTCAGGGGCCGGTCGAAATCGCGCGCCACCGGATCGTCCCAATCCGATTTGGCGTGGCGCAACAGGGTCAGCCGCTTCATTCTATCTCCTGTGCGGGATTCCCCGATAGGGGCAGGCCGGATTCGTCCCCCTGATGCCCTAACCCGCCTGCTTCGCCAAGCATTTCACGCCGCGCCGCGCCGCTGACGGCGATGATCGCTTCATCCAGCGTCACGCGGCGGATCGGCGTGCCGGGGGAAAGGCGCTCAGCAACCGGCTGGGCATGGCGGCGGACAGGATGACGAAACTGCCCCTGTCCTCCGCCCGGCGGATGAGGCGGCCGAACGCCTGCGCCAGTCGCGCGCGGATCAGCCGGTCGTCATAGGCGCTGCCCCCGCCTGCCAGCCTGCGCGCGGCATGCAGCACCGTGGGCTTGGACCAGGGCACCCCCTCCATCACCACCAGCCGCAGCGAATGGCCCGGCACGTCTACCCCGTCACGTAAAGCATCGGTGCCCAGCAGGGACGCGCGCGGATCGTCGCGGAAGATGTCGACCAGCGTGCCCGTGTCCATCGGATCGACATGCTGGGCGTAGAGCGGCAGACCGGTGCGCGCCAGCCGGTCGGCGATGCGCGCATGGACCGCGCGCAACCGGCGGATCGCGGTGAACAGGCCGAGCGTGCCGCCGCCCGCCGCCTCGATCAAGCGGCCATAGGCGCCCGACAGCGCCGCGATGTCGCCACGCTTGATGTCGGTGACGATCAGCACTTCAGCGCGGCCGGGATAGTCGAACGGACTGGCTGCCTCGAACCGTTCCGCGCCATGGGGCAGGTGGACCGCGCCACTGCGCGCTTCGGCATTGCTCCAGTCGCCGCCGCCTTTCAGCGTGGCCGACGTCAGCAACACGCCCTGCGCGGGTTTCAGCACGGTTTCGGCCAGCGGCCGGGTCGGGTCCAGCCAGTGGCGGTGGATGCCGATATCATATTCGCGCCCCTCGACCCGGTCGACCGCCAGCCAGTCGACATAATCGGGATCGACCGGCCCGCCGATCCGCGCCAGCAGCGCCAGCCAGGCGGCGATCAGGTCGCGCCGCCAGCCGAGCGATGCGATCGCCCCTTCCACCCGCGCGCGGGCCGCGCCGTCCAGCCAGTCGGGCGCGTCCTCCATCACTGCCTCCAGCCGCCGCCCCAGCCGCACCATGGGCTTGATGAGTGCGTCCAGGGCGATCGCGGCCTCCTGTGCCGCCTCGACCAGGGCGCCGTCCGGTTCGGCCAGCTCCGTTTCCAGCCCATAGCCCGCATCCGCCTCGCCCGCCGCTTCGGCGCGGGTGTAGACGGTGCCGCGCACGGCGGCGAGCAGCGCTTCCAACGGCCCGAACGGCTCGCCCGCCACCACGCGTTTCAGCCAGTCGTCGGCGGGCAGCGCCTGCGCTGCGTCGATCGCCGCGCGGATCGCCTGGCCGCCTTCATCGTCATAACTGGCCAGGTCCGACAGGCGCGCGGCCAGGCCCCTGCGGCGACCGCGCGATCCGCCCTCCGGCCCCATGATCCAGCGGCGCAGCTCGATCGCTTCCTGCCCCGACAGCGCGACGGAGAAGGTGGAGTCGGCCGCGTCGAACAGATGATGGCCCTCGTCGAAGACGATGCGCTGGGGCCGCTGGCCCGTCTCTCGACCACGCGCGGCGTTGATCATCACCAGCGCATGATTGGCGATGACGATGTCCGCGTCGGCGCTGGCGCGGGCCGACCGTTCGATGAAGCATTTGCGGTAATGCGGGCAGCCTGCATAGATGCACTCGCCGCGCCGATCGGTGAGGGCCGTGGAACCGTTGCGGCGGAACAGCGTGGGCAGCCAGCCGGGCAGGTCGCCGCCCACCATGTCGCCATCCTTGGTGAACGCGGCCCAACGCGCGACCAGTTGCGCCAATATCGCGGCGCGCCCGGTAAAGCCGCCCTGCAACGCATCTTCCAGATTGAGCAGGCAGAGATAATTTTCGCGACCCTTGCGCACGACCACCCGGCGCGCGGCGACCGCCGCGTCGGGGAAGAGGCGCAGGGATTCGCGGTCGAGCTGCCGTTGCAGCGCCTTGGTATAGGTCGATACCCATACCGTGCCCTGCGCCTGCGTGGCCCAGAGCGACGCAGGCGCGAGATAGCCCAGCGTCTTGCCGATGCCGGTGCCCGCTTCGGCCAGCAGCATATTGGGCTGGTCGCGATGCCTGCGCGGCGTGAAGGCGGCGCTGGCGGCGGCGGCATAGGCGCGCTGGCCCGGGCGCGGCTCAGCCCCCGCGCCGGTCAGCGCGTCGAGCCGGGCCAGCACCTGATCCTCCTTAAGGCTGATCGTGCGCGGGGCGGGGCGCGGCTGCGCTTCCTCCCATTCGGGCAGTTTGGAAAAGAGCCAGCGTTCCGCCTCGCGCGGGCGCGGGATGCGGGGCGCGACCAGCGGCGACCATGGCCAGCGCAGCCGGTGCAGTGCCTGCGCCGACGTCCAGCCGCCTTCGCGCTCCACCCAGTCGGGTGTTTCGAGCCGGGCGAGCAGCAGGGCCGCTGCCTGTTGCAGCAGGGCGGGAATGTCGCCCTCATGGGTCGGGACGGGCAGGCCGATCGCGGCCGCCAGCCCCTTGGGCGTAGGGACCAGGAACCGGGCGGGATGGAGGAAGGCCCAGAGTTCCAGCAGGTCGAGGCCGTTCAATTCGGGATAGCCCAGTCGCTGGCCGGTCAGCGGCGCATTGAGCAGCAGCACCGGTGTTTCGGCGGCATGGGCGATCGCCTGTCCCTTCGCCAGCGCATGGGTGCGGTCCCCTTCGCGCAGCCAGATGCCGCCATGGCTGGCATGAAGCGCGGGCAGGGTGGCGGGATCGATCACCCGCCAGGGTTTAGGCGAGCAGGAACAAAAGGAAAACCTGAAATATGGGGTAAGCGACAGACGCCAGGATCAGGCGGTGCGTCGTCCAAAGCCACCGCCACCGGCATAGGCGCCGCCCAGGCCGGCAGGCTGCACGCGTGTCTGGAACGCGACCGGCGCGCGCTTGGCGGCGCGGGCCATTTCCAACTGCTCCAACAGCGGGCCTTCATTCAGTTCATAGGGAAAGCGTATGCCCATCCGATCCTCTTCGGACCAGCGCACCGTGCCGAATACCACGAAGCCGTCCAGGTCGATCTGGCACTGCGATCGCGCAGGCAGGGTGCAGCCCACGATCTGCGCGCCGCCTTCGCTCAGATCGACGATCACGCCTTCCAGGCTGTCCAGCACCGTCGTGACGACGATCGGTATCTCCACGGCAACGCGTTCGCGGCTACGCTGTATCTGCATATCGCCTCCTGTCTGTGCATTATCGTGACGCAGGGTTAATGAAAACTAAACTTGCGAATGATTGTCAAAGCGGTTTTTACGGCCAAACACCGTTTTCTTTCGCTTTAGCAGGGTTTAGGGGGCGTAAATCATGACAATGTCCGACATCATCCGCACCGCCGCACAGGCATCCAAGGCCTGGCCCTATGAAGAAGCGCGCAAGCTGCTCAAGCGCTATCATGGCGGTGCGCCGGACAAAGGGCACATCCTGTTCGAAACCGGCTATGGCCCGTCGGGCCTGCCGCATATCGGCACCTTCAACGAAGTGTTGCGCACCACCATGGTCCGCAACGCCTTCCATTCGCTGTCGGACATCCCCACGCGGCTGGTGGCGTTCAGCGACGATCTGGACGGGTTCCGCAAGGTGCCCGACAATGTGCCGAACCAGGCGATGCTGACCGACTATCTGGGCAAGCCGCTGACGCAGGTGCCCGATCCGTTCGAAAAGTTCGAAAGTTTCGCGCATCACAACAATGCGATGCTGCGGGATTTCCTCGACAGTTTCGGCTTCGACTATGAATTCGTTTCCGCGACCGAGCAATATCAGGCTGGCGCTTTCGACGACGCGTTGCGGCAGGTGCTGCGTCGGTATCAGGCGATCATGGACATCATGCTGCCCACCCTGCGCAAGGAACGGCAGGCGACCTATTCGCCGGTCCTGCCGATTTCCCCAAAGAGCGGCATCGTGTTGCAGGTGCCGGTCGAGGTGATCGACGCCGAAGCGGGCATCGTGCGTTTCGTGGACACGTCCGTTCCCGGGGGCGAGACGATCGAGCAGTCGATCCTGGGCGGCGCGGCCAAGCTGCAATGGAAGGTCGACTGGGCGATGCGCTGGTATGCGCTGGGCGTCGATTACGAGATGGCGGGCAAGGATCTGATCAATTCGGTCACCCAGTCGTCCAAAATCTGCCGCGCGCTGGGCGGACGCCCGCCCGAAGGCTTCAACTACGAGATGTTCCTGGACGAAAAGGGCGAGAAAATCTCCAAGTCCAAGGGCAATGGCCTCAGCCTCGAACAATGGCTGACCTATGGTCCGCAGGAAAGCCTGGCCTTCTACGCCTATCGCGAACCCAAAAAGGCCAAGCAGCTGCACATGGGCGTCATCCCGCGGGCGGTGGACGAATATTGGCAGTTCCGCAGCAATTACGCCAAGCAGGCGGTCGAACAGCAGCTCGGCAACCCCGTCCACCACATTCATGACGGCAAGCTGCCACAGGGCGAATTGCCGGTCACGTTCGGCCTGCTGCTCAACCTGGTCGGGGTGATGGGAGACGCCAGCCGCGAACAGGTATGGCGCTATCTGCAAAATTACGTGCCGGGCGCCAGCGCCGATACCTATCCCGAACTCGATGCGCTGATCGGCCATGCGCTGGCCTATCATCGCGATTTCGTCGCGCCGACGCTGCAACGCCGCGCACCGGACGCTAACGAAGCGGCCGCGCTGCGCCGACTGGACAGCGAACTGGCCGCCCTGCCGGACGGCGCGTCGGCGGAGGATATCCAGAATATCGTCTATGCCATCGGCAAGGACGAGGCGTTCGGTTTCGCCGAACTGCGCGACTGGTTCAAGGCGCTCTACCAGACGCTGCTCGGCGCGGACCAGGGACCGCGCATGGGGAGTTTCATCGCGCTCTACGGGGTGGAAAACAGCCGCGCCTTGATCGCCCAGGCGCTCGCCGCCTGACGCTTTGCAACCGTCCAGGGGGAACATTTCGTTCAGTTGGTCGTTTCGCGCAACGGTCCACCCCCCTTTCGGACTGGTGATGCGCCTCGCGCGCGTCATCGGCCGCGTACGCCTGGAAACGGGCGGCGCGGCCAAGTGGGGGTGAAATTGGGAAGCGGCCCCGGACATCATGCCCGGAGCCGCTTCCCTTTTCCGTTACTGGCGACCAGTTACCAGAAGAAGCCGCGATGCGCCGTAATCACGCGGCCGGTGCGGACGTTGACTAGCAGCACGTCGTTATAATGGCGGACCCAGCGCTGGTTCACGCCCGGACGGGGCAGACGATAGCGATAGGGGTCTGCGATATAATAGCGCGAGTTGTAATAGGCCGGGCGAAGCTGCGAACCGGCGTTCCACTGGCTGTAGCGGAATGGCGCACGCCAGTTGCCGCCGCGATAGACGTCCCGGTGGCTACGGCGATAATCCTGCCAGTCCTCACGCGCTTCCTGGCGGGCGTCGCGGACATCGCGGCGCGCCTCGCGCACGTCGCGGCGGTCGCCATAGCGCTGCGCCTGACGCAGGTCGCGTTGTTCCTCGCGCAGGTTCCGCTCGCTGCGGCGCGCTTCGCCATAGGATTGCGCCGATGCGACGCTCGGCGCGACGGTGGCGGCCAGCAGGCCCAGGATGATCAGTTTACGCATATCGTATCTCCCAATTATCGTGGCGGCTGAACCTGTCCGGCAGGACATCGGTTCCGTCGCCTACGAACAGAGATATGGTCCCCGTCAACTGAACGGCCGGAGAATGGGACTGTCAGATTCCAGTCATTTATGTCGCAAAGTGTAACGGGTTCAAGCGACAGGAGGTCTCAGCCCCAGGGACGCTCGCGAAACCATTTGGTGACGACATATTTGGTCCCCTGCTCGACCGGACGCGCGGCATGCAGGCTGAAAGGGTTGGGCGCGCCGTCGCGGTCCATATTGTTCCAGATCAGGATCATGCCCTCGACCGGCGGCACCATGAATTCGCAGCGCGGGAAATGGGTTTCCCCGCCGGCCTCGACCGGCGACAGATAGATCATCGCGGTCCAACTGCGCTGTCCGCCGCTCGTCCGCATCTGGGGCCAGTAGTTGGCGGTGACGGGGAAATAGTCGCAATGGACCTTATATTCCTGCCCCGGCGCATAACGCTGTCCCTGCAACGTTTCGCCATGGCGCGCGGGCAGGCCGGTGAGCGCACAGATCCGGTCGCTGACCGTCAGCACCAGATCGTCCCAGGGGTTGAGGTTGCAGCTATGGCTGGTGCGATATTCGGCGCTGGCGCTGCCGGAAAACAGCGTCGAAGGCTTTGCATCGGCGTCGATCAGCGCGCGCAGGCCCGCGCACTCCTCAGCGCTCAGGAAATGCTGACGCCCGTAAATCTCCAGCTTCGGGGAATCGTCGATGCGATGCACCATGGGATTGCGGTCCAGCCGCTTGCGCACATCTTCGCCGATCGCGGCCCGCAGCGGCGACGCGACGCCGCCATCATCCTGTTCATCGCTCATCGCCGCGTCCTGCCACAGTGCGCGCCCCCATGAAAAGACCCCGGAGCGTTTCCACTCCGGGGCCAGTGTTCCTGAAGGCCAGTCCAGGAAGGGGGATTACCAGAAGAAATCGTTGATCACGTCCACCACATAGCCGTCGCGGATGTCGACCAGCAGCGCATCGTCATAATAGCGGATCCAGCGCAACGTCCCGTAGGCGGGGGGCAGGCGATACCTGTACGGATCGTTCAGCCAGTAACTGTTGCCGTACAAGATGCTGTTCAGCGTCACGCCGATCGAAAAGCGACGATAGCCATAGTCCCATCCGCGCGGCGCGGCATAGCGGCCGATGCGGTAGCGATCGCCATAGCGGCTGCGATAGCTGTTCCAGTCGTAGCGCCGGTCCTGACGCCAGCCATTGTCCCAGCGCCGCTGATTGGCCCAGCGGGTGCGGTCGTCGAAACGGCGGCCACCATTATTCCAGTTCGCGCCGTTCGGGCCGCGACCGTCGTTCCACCGCTGCTCGTTCCGTCGATCGTCGCGCCTGTCGTCGCGGCGGTCGTTACGCCAGTCCGATTGCCCGTTCTGATCGCGATCCTGCTGCCAGTTGCGCTGGTCGTCGCGCCCGCGCTGCCAATTGGGCTGACGATCCTGCTGGCGGTCGTCGCGGCCCTGCGGCCGATCCTGACGCCAATCCCGCTGGGGACCGCCAGGCTGGGTCCGATCGCCACGCCATTGGGGATCGGGCCGCTGCATGTCTGGCCGCGCCTGTGCCACAGGTGGCGCAGGTCGCTCGGCAGGGCGTTGCTGTTCCTGCTGCATCGGCGCATCGCCACGGGGCTGGCCCATGCGATCGCCGCGCCAGTTGCCGCCGCCGCCATCGCCACGGCCCCCGCGATCGCCACCGCGACCTTGTCCGCCATCTCTGGCGCCCCGATCGCCGCGCTGGTCCGGATTGCCCTGGGCATAGGCCGGTGCGATGCCGCTCAGCAGCGTCGCGGTCATCAACCCCGTCAGCATCATCTTCCTCAACATCGTCTTGTCTTTCCTGGATCGGGGGCACATCGCCCCTTTCATGATCCCGTTCTAGGACAGGCGCGATGTCGAAAGGCTGAACTCATCCGACAGCGTTCAGAAAGAATTGGCGAAGTAAGATAGACAGAGACCATTATAGACGCCACTGTCCGTTGGTGCGTGTTGCACTGGCGACGAATGATCGAACCGCGCGGTAAAGTTGATTCAGATCAGTGCGTCATGTTAAAACTGCCTATAGGACTGCCGAGTGAAGAAATCTCCCGATGCTGGCCAGATTCGCCATGCCCTGCGCGAAGCCACGATGGAAAGCCATCGACAGGTGGACGCCATCTATTCCGATTTCTCGCTCAATTCCGCACAAGACTATGGCGTGTTCCTGACCGCGCATGCCCGCGTCCTGGGTGGGCTGGAAGCGGTCGCGCAGCCGCAGGCGCCGCGCCTGCCGCTGCTGGCGCAGGATCTCGCCGCGCTCGACCTTCCCTTGCCCGCACCGCTGCCGCTGGAGACGCGCGCGACCGACGGCTTCCATTGGGGCCTGCGCTATGCGCTGGAAGGATCGCGGCTGGGCGGCGCGATGCTGTCGCGGCAGGTCGCGCCGGGCTTGCCCAAGGCCTATTTGTCGGCCGCACATGGCAAGGGCGAATGGATAGCCTTCCAAAGCGCGCTCGACAGCGCCGCTGCGGAGGGCGGCGAAGGCTGGCTGGATGACGCCGTGCAGGGCGCGCAGGCCGCCTTCGCCCTGTTCGCCAAAGCGGGGCAGACGCGTCGGCCGGTCCCAGAGTCGGCCATCGTCCATGGCTGATCGCGAAGATCCCGAGACCTTCACGGTCGACCTCGACAATTGCGACCGGGAACCGATCCATGTGCTGGGCACGGTCCAGCCCTTCGGCTTTCTGATCGCGCTGACCGCCGACTGGCTCGTGTCGCGCGTGTCGACCAACGTCGCGCAGTTTATCGGTCTGACCCCGGACGAAATGTTGGGCCAGCCCGTCCACACCCTGCTGGATGGGGAAGCGATCCACGCGCTGCGCAACCGCATCACGCTGCTGCGCGGTCCCGATTCGGTCGAGCGCCTCTTTTCCATTCCCCTGATCGCCGGTGGCCCGCCGTTCGACGTGGCGGTGCATTTTTCCGGCCCGCTCGTGGTGGTGGAGGCGGAGCCCGCCAGCCATGACGAGATGGAAGCCAGCAGTACCGTGCGGTCGATGGTCGCGCGCCTGGCCCAGGCCGACAGCATGACCGCCTTCCTGCGCGACGGCGCGCGGCAGGTGCGGGCGCTGACCGGGTTCGATCGCGTGATGGTCTATCGCTTCGCGCAAGCGGGCGATGGCGAGGTGGTGGCCGAAGCCCTGAAGCCGGGCATCGACAGCTTTTTCGGCTTGCACTATCCCGCGTCCGACATCCCGGCGCAGGCGCGCGCGCTGTATCTGCGCAACATCTTCCGCGTCATCGCCGATGTGAAGGCGCAGCCGGTGCCGGTCATCCCCGCGCTGGACCCGACCGGCGCGGCGCTTGACATGTCGCTGTGCCTGACCCGCGCGGTGTCGCCCATTCATATCGAATATCTCGGCAATATGGGGGTGGGGGCCTCGCTCTCCATCTCGATCATCGTGGAAGGCAAGCTGTGGGGCCTCTTCGCCTGCCATCATTACAGCCCGCGCCTGCCGACCTTCGCGCAGCGCAGCGCGGCCGAACTGTTCGGTCAGATCTTCTCGATGATGCTCGAAAGCCGCGAGCGCGCCGAAACCGCTGCTTATGAAGGCAAGGCGCGGCAGGTGGCCGACCGGCTGATGTCGGCGCTGGCGCAGGATCACGACCTGTTGTCCAACGCCCGTTGGCTGGGCGACATCATCTTCGACACGATCCCGGCCGATGGCGTGGGCGTCTATATCGACGGGCAGATGACCTTTTCGGGTCTGGCCCCCGATGCCGCCGCCTTCTCCGCAATCGCCACGATGCTGAACCGCGTCGCGGCCAGCCAGATCTATACGACCGACCATCTGTCGTCGGTGCTACCCGAAGCGGCGGCCTATGCCGATCGCGTGGCGGGACTGCTGGCGATCCCGCTGTCGCGCCGCCCGCGCGATTATGTGGTGCTGTTCCGGGCCGAACAATTGCGATCCGTGCGCTGGGCGGGGAAGCCCGAAAAAGACATGGAATATGGTCCCAACGGCCCGCGCCTGACCCCGCGCAAAAGCTTCGAGGCCTGGTCGCAACTGGTGCAGGGCAAGGCGCTGCCCTTCGTCCCGGCCGAACTGCGCGTGGCCGAAGCGCTGCGCACGGCGCTGTTGGAGGTGATCCTGCGCCTGTCCAATTCGGCCGACGCCGAACGGCAGCGCGCGCATGAGAAGCAGGAATTGCTGATCGCGGAACTCAACCATCGCGTGCGCAACATCCTCGCCCTCATCCGCGGCCTGTTGTCGCAGACGCGCGACAGCGCCCGATCGGTCGAGGAATTTATTGGTACGCTGGAAAGCCGCGTCCATGCGCTGGCCCGCGCCCATGACCAGATCACCGCCGACCGCTGGAGCCCGGCGCGCCTGTACGATTTGATCGAGGTCGAATCGGGCGCCTATCTGGGCGAACGCAGCGACCGGGTGCGCCTGTCCGGCCCCAATGTGCTGCTGACGCCCGGCTGCTTTACCGTGCTGGCGCTGGTGATCCACGAAATGCTGACCAACGCGGCCAAATATGGCGCGCTGTCCGACAGCGGCACCGTGACGATCGACTGGCGCGTGGATGAAGATGGCAGCCTGCTGATCGACTGGACCGAAAGCGGCGGTCCGGCGGTGGTCGGACCGACCCGGCGCGGCTTCGGATCGACGGTGATCGAACGGTCCATCCCCTATGATCTGGGCGGCCATGCGGACATCAGCTATCGGCTGGCGGGGATAGAGGCGCATTTCTGCATCCCGTCCGTCCATGTCGTGGCCGTGCTGCCTGACATTACCACCGTCGACCGTGGCAAGACCGTCGCGCCGGTCGCGCCTGGCCTGCTCAAGGGGCGCAACGTCCTGCTGGTCGAGGATAATATGATCATCGCCATGGATGGCGAGGATGCGCTGCGCGATCTGGGCGCGGAGGTGATGACCGCCGCCAGCGTGGGGCGCGCGCACGAAGCGATCGCGATCAAGGCGGTCGATCTCGCAGTGCTGGACTTCAATCTGGGCGCGGAGACCAGCCTGCCGGTGGCGGACCTGCTGGCCGAGCGCGGCATCCCTTTCATCTTCGCCACCGGCTATGGCGACGGGCTGGAATTGCCGGTCCGGTTCAAGGATGTGACCCTGCTGAAAAAGCCCTATTCGGGCGCGACGCTGGCGCAGGCGCTGGCCCCGGTTCTCGAAGCCCGACCCTGAACGAGACAGGGAAACGGACAGTTTCCGCTTCGCCGATTGTGCTGTGATCTGCCCATGCCGATCTATCGGTTATGATCGCTTTCCTGTCCTATCCTGCATGCCATCCTTATGCTCGCCTGCGGCGACGGGTGGCGCGATGGCCTTGATGCGGCGCGCTTTGCGATAGGATCGGGATCGCGCAACATTATGTCGAAATCAGCGGGAAACATGCGAAGTTAAGCCCGCTATTTCCTACAATCGGAATCAGCATGACACAGCCTAGCTTCTTCATTCCCCATGGCGGCGGCCCCTGTTTCTTCATGGACCCGTCCGATCCCGACCATCCGCACAGCGACCCGATGTGGCATCCGATGCAGGCCTATCTGGCCGACCTGATCGCCACCCTGCCGGAACGGCCGCGCGCGATCCTGCTGGTGTCGGGCCATTGGGAGGAAGCCGCCTTCACCGTCCATACAGGCGAGCGGCCTCCCTTGCTGTTCGACTATTTCGGCTTTCCCCCGCACACCTATCAACTGCGCTGGGATGCGCCGGGCGCGCCCGATCTGGCGCGTCGCGCTGCCGCGCTGTTGCAGGCGGGCGGCTTCGCGACGGCAGAGGAAACGGCGCGCGGCTGGGACCATGGCGTCTTCGTGCCGATGAAGGTCGCGCTGCCGGATGCGGACATACCCCTGGCGCAATTGTCGCTGCGCCAGGATCTCGACCCGGCGGCGCATATCGCGGCCGGGCGCGCGCTGGCCCCGTTGCGCGACGAAGGCGTACTGATCGTCGGATCGGGCATGAGCTTCCACAATCTGCGGGTACGCGGGGATCAGGCGATCGGACCTTCGACCGTCTGGGACCAGGCGCTGACCCAAGCCGTGACCGACCCCGATCCGCAGACGCGCGCCGCCCGTGTCGCCGCTTGGGACCAATTGCCCCAGGCCCGCTTCGCCCATCCGCGCGAGGAGCATCTGCTGCCGCTGATGGTGGCGCTGGGCGCGGGTGGCGACGACGCGGCGACCTGCGAGCATCGCAGCACCGTCATGGGCTGGGCGGTGTCGGGTTATCGTTTCGGCTGAACAGGGTGCGCCTGATCCTCGATCCGCTCGCGATCAGCGGGCAGGGCGTCCCAGCGCCGGAACGGTCCGGGCCGCGTCCTCCGGGGTGATGCCGGGCGGCGGCGCGGCAGGGGCCTGCGCGCCACTGCCCGCATTGTCGGCGCCGTCGTCTCCACCGCCCTGATCCTCGCCGCGCATGATCCGCCCGGCCCGCTTGATCGCGCCCCGCAGCCGGGGATAGATGCCGCAGCGGCAGATGTTGGTGATCGCCCCGTCAATCTCTTCGTCGGATGGATCGTTCGTCCGGCGCAGCAGCACCGACGCCGCCATGATGACGCCCGGGATGCAATAGCCGCATTGCGACACATTGTCGGCGGCGAACGCCTGTTGCACCGGATGGCCGCGATCGGGCGACAGCGCCTCGATCGTGGTGACGAAGCGGCCCTCGGTCTTGCCGATCGTTACCTGGCAGGATCGTACCGCCTCGCCATCGATATCCACGGTGCAGGCCCCGCAATCCCCGGTGCCGCAGCCATATTTGGTCCCCGTCAGGTTCGACGCGTCACGCAAGGCCCAGAGCAGGGGCGTATCCGGGTCCATGCGATATTGGACCGGCCGGTCGTTGACGGTGAAGCGCGTCATTGCAATGCATCGACGGCGGCATCGGCCTCTTCGGGATCGGCCTTGTGGAACAGCACTTCGTTGCGGATATGAATGATCTTCGACGCCAGCCGGATTTCCTGGATGAAAGTCGCGAAACCGCCTGCCTGCAACAGCATCGCGAGGCTGAACAGAACAGCGATCGGTGTGCCGAGATGCGCGCCGAACAGATTGCCGGCGAACAGCAGGATGACGACCAGGCAGACGGCGCATGCCGACGCCACCGACAGGAAGATGGCGATGTTGACGACGCTCATCCGCCGGTCGAGCACGCGGATTTCCGCCACTTTGCGATCATGTTCCTTGCCGCGCGTCGTCAGGATCGATTGCTCCACATCGCGCGCCCGGTCGATGATGCGCGCCAGACGGCTGACGCAGACGTTCAGGAACGCGCCGATACCCGCCAGCAGGAATACCGGGGCCAACGCCAACTGGATGGTCTGCGCGACCTGAGAGACTTGGGGCAGGGGGATCATGTCATGACCGTGTAAGGACTTCCTGTCTGGACCGTTCTCCAGCGCAGGCCGGGGGCCAGTGCCAAGGTCAGGACTGGACCCCGGCCTGCGCCGGGGAACCGATTATGGTCAATGGATCGCTCTTTGTCGATCCGGCCCCTTGGAACCCGTCCATTCGGACAGGCCTATCGATCAGGCCGCGCCCTTGGCGGGCGTGTTGACGCCCATGGATTTGAGATATTGTTTAATGTTGCGCGCCGCCTGCCGCAGCCGCTGTTCATTCTCGACCATGGCGATGCGGACATAGCCCTCGCCATCCTCGCCATAGCCGACGCCCGGCGCGACCGCGACCTTGGCATGGGTCAGAAGCTGCTTGGAAAATTCCAGGCTGCCCATCTCCTTGAGCGCAGGTGGCAGCGGTGCCCAGGCGAACATGGACGCCGGCGGGGCAGGAATGTCCCACCCGGCACGGCCGAAGCTTTCCACCAGCACGTCGCGGCGCTTATGATAGAGTTCGCGGTTCTTTTGAACGATGTCCTGCGGCCCGTTCAGCGCGGCGCAGGCGGCCGCCTGGATCGGCGTGAACGCACCATAATCCAGATAGGATTTCACCCGGCTCATCGCTGCGATCAATTGCTTGTTGCCGACCGCAAAGCCGATGCGCCATCCCGCCATCGAATAGGTTTTCGACAGCGACGTGAACTCGATCGCGATATCCTTGGCGCCCGGCACCTGCAGGATCGAAGGGGTCGGGTTGCCGTCATAATAGAGTTCGGAATAGGCAAGGTCGGACAAGACCCAGACCTTATTCTCCTTCGCCCAGGCGACCAGCCGTTCGTAGAAGGCCAGGTCCACCGTCTCGGCCGTCGGGTTGGACGGATAGTTGACCACCAGGATCGACGGGCGCGGCACGGTGAAGGCCATCGCCCGGTCGAGCGACCGGAAATACTGCTCGTCCGGCGTCGTCGGCACCGAACGGATCGTGGCGCCCGCCAGGATGAAGCCGAACATATGGATCGGATAGCTGGGATTGGGGGCCAGCACGACATCGCCGGGCGCAGTGATCGCGGTCGCCAGGCTGGCAAGCCCTTCCTTCGATCCCATGGTGACGACGACTTCGGTTTCCGGATCGACATCCACGCCGAAACGGCGGCCATAATAATGGGCCTGCGCCTTGCGAAGGCCGGGGATACCCTTGGACTGGGAATAGCCATGGGCGTCGGGCTTTTGCGCCACCTCGATCAGTTTCGCGATGACGTGCGGCGGCGGCGGCAGGTCGGGATTGCCCATGCCAAGGTCGATAATATCCTCGCCTGCCGCGCGCGCGGCGGCCCGCATGCCGTTGACTTCGGCGATGACATAGGGCGGCAGGCGCTTCATGCGGTAGAATTCTTCGGACATTATAGGGGCTTTCCTGAAAGCTCTCTGTAGGGAATAGTGCGCGGCACGCCGTGGACGTGTCACAATCTGGCTATAACCCGCCCGATTGCGACGCGCCAGAAAAAGCGGCGCTTGCGCAGGATGCCAGGAGGAGCAAGGTGGCCATGGATACAATCGACGTCATGGAACCGCACATCCCCACGCTCCAGCAGATGCAGCAATGGACGCAGGTGATCGGCCGCGCTCAGCAATTGATGCTGGAACAGGCGGCGGGCGCGACCGGCCGGGTGCTGCCCTTCGATCCCGAAATCGTGGCGCGCATCCAGACAAGCTTCGCCGACGAAGGGCTGGCCCTGTGGCAGCGTTTCCTCGATTCGGGCGGCCTGTTGCGCGACCAGCCCGATCCCGCGCCCGCAGACAGTCCGGCCGCGCGCAAGGACCGGCGCTTTTCCGACCCGGCCTGGACCGAGCATCCCTTTTACGACCTGATCCGGCAAAGCTATCTGCTCGTGTCGGACTATCTGACCCGCCTGGCCGACGCGGTCGACGGGGTCGATCCCAAGGCGAAGGCCAAGCTGCGCTTTGCAACCAGCGGCATGCTCGACGCGCTGTCGCCCTCCAACTTTCCGCTGACCAACCCGACGGTGGTGCAAAAGACGATCGAGAGCGGCGGCGAAAATCTGGTCAAGGGCCTCAAGCACATGCTGGCCGACATGGAGAAGGGCCAGCTGACCCATACCGACGGCACGCAGTTCGAACTGGGGCGCAACATCGCCGCGACGCCGGGAAAGGTGATCCACGAAACCCCGCTCTACCAGCTGATCCATTATGCCCCGTCGACGGAAATGGTGCTGGAAACGCCGCTCATCATCTTCCCGCCCTGGATCAACCGCTTCTACATTCTCGACCTGTCGCCCGAAAAAAGCTTCGTCAAATGGGCGGTGGATCAGGGGATCAGCGTCTTTCTGGTGTCGTGGAAGTCGGCCGACGCGTCGATGAAGGATCTGGAGTGGGACGATTATATCCTGCGCGGCCAGGTCGATGCGATCGACACGGTGCGCGACCTGCTGAAGGTGGAGAGCGTGCACACGATCGGCTATTGCGTCGCGGGCACGACGCTGGCCGCCACGCTGGCGCTGCTGGCGGCGCGGGGACAGGCCGACAAGGTGGCGAGCGCGACCTTCTTCACCGCGCAGGTCGATTTCAGCGCAGCGGGCGACCTGACCCTGTTCGTGGACGACGAGCAGATGAAGCTGGTCGATCAGCTGTCGTCCAAGGGGTTTCTGGACGGGCGCTATATGGCCGCGACCTTCAACCTGCTGCGCGGGCGCGACCTCATCTGGAATTATGTGGTCAATAATTATCTGCTGGGCATGGATTATCCGCCCTTCGACCTCCTCTACTGGAATGGCGACACGACCAACCTGCCCGCGCGCTGGCACAAGGATTATCTGACCCGCCTCTATCGCGACAATCTGCTGGTGGTGCCCGGCGCGATCAGCGTGGACGGCACGCCGATCGACCTGACGACGATCAAGACCCCGGCCTATGTGCAGGCGGGGCGTGAGGACCATATCGCGCCGTTGGACAGCGTGTGGAAGCTGACAGAGAATCTGTCGGGGCCGATGCGCTTTCTGCTGGCGGGATCGGGGCATATCGCCGGTGTGGTCAATCCCCCGGCGGCGAACAAATATCAATATTGGACGTCCGACGATCCGCAGCCGACGCTGTCGGACTTCCTGGCAGTGGCGAAGGAAACCAAGGGCAGCTGGTGGCCGGACTGGCGCGCCTGGATCGAAGAACGTGATTCGCGTGTCGTGCCCGCAAAGGGCGCGCGCCAGCCTGGAAAAGGACGGTTGAAAGCGATCGAAGATGCGCCCGGCCGGTATGTAAAAGGGCGCTAATCAGCCAGTTTTACGTCCTGCGACCAATGGTGCTGAAAGGAAGACCAGCCGCCGATTATAATTTTGCTGCACTGCACAATAATGCTTGCCAGCCACTGGCCAAAAGATTATTGTGCAGCGCAACAAATGGAGGATGGCTATGGCTGTTACACCAAGGACACCCAAGAGCAACGTGCGCGGTAAGAGCGGTTCGACGACCCTGTCGGCGAGCGAGGCCCTGAAGGCGGCTGAGGCGGCGATCGCCGCGCCCGCGAAAAAGCCCGCACCGCCCAAGGCGACGCCGCCCAAGCCAGCGCCGCCATCCGCCCCCGCAAGCGTGAAGCCTGCAAGCGCGCCGAACGCAGCGGCCGCGCCCAAGCCGGTCGCGCCCGCACCAGTTCCCGTCGAGACGGCCGCCAAGGCCGTTGCGCCCGAACCCCAATCCACAGAGAGCCTGATCGCAAAGGCCGAAACCATCATCACCCAGCCGCTGCCCGCAGAAGGAACCAAGACCATGACCGAAGTCATCGAAACCGGAAAGAAGTTCGCCGAGGACACCAAGGCCAAGTTCGAAACCGCCTATGCCGATTTCAACGAAAAGGCGAAGGTCGGCGTCGAAAAATCGACCAAGGCGATGGAAGAATTGAGCGATATCGCCAAGGGCAATGTCGAAGCGATGGTCGAATCCGGCAAGATCGCTGCCAAGGCCATGGAAACGCTCGGCCAGGAAGCCGTCGATTACAGCCGCAAGAATTTCGAAAAGGCGACCGCGTCGTTCAAGACCTTCTCGACCGTCAAGACGCCGACCGAATTCTTCCAGCTGCAAAGCCAAATGCTGTCCAGCAGCTTTGACGAATTCGCCAAGGAAGCCGCCAAGCACAGTGAAGCGATGATGAAGCTGGCGGGCGACGTTGCCCAGCCGCTGACCGCCCGCGTGACGGTGGTGACGGACAAGGTCAAGTCGCTGGCCGCCTGATCGGCCGCGCTTTCCCGTCAAGAAAATGAAGGGGCGTCGCTTTCCGTTGGGAAAGCGGCGCCCCTTCGCGTTAACGCTGAATTATCGTCGCCCTTGCGCAGATCGACGGTCCGGCCCCTTGCCATGGGCCGGTAAATCGCCATATCCTTGGCCATCATGAACAGCCTAAACACATGCCCTGCAGGCCCCGTCGCGATGGCCGGTCAGCATCCGGACGATCAGGGCGAAGGTCCGGGCGGTCCCAGCGTCGGTGTCGCCACCCGCACCCGTACCCGCACCAAAAAGCCGTCGCTCTACAAAGTGCTGTTGCTGAACGACGATTACACGCCGATGGAGTTCGTCGTGCATGTGCTGCAAAGCTTCTTCCGCATGGATATGGAGGAAGCGACACGCGTCATGCTGCACGTGCATCAGCGCGGCGTCGGTGTATGCGGGATCTTCAGCTACGAAGTGGCCGAGACGAAGGTCAACCAGGTGATGGACTTCGCGCGGCAGAACCAGCATCCGTTGCAATGCACGCTGGAAAAAGCCTGATACAGGTCGGCTGAACGGCAGAGATCCGGACGTCTCTCGATAGTTGGCTAGAATCCCTCTGTCGGAACACCGACGAAAGTCGCAATTGCGCCGTTCTTCGCTGGACGACTCGCTTTTCCCGGCTTCCCTCGCGCGCCGGGTCACCCTACATCCTCAAGGGTGAGCGAGACGCACAGAGCAGTCGATATATATGATCTGGCCGTCATCGGCGGCGGCGTGAACGGCTGTGGCATCGCGCGCGACGCGGCCGGGCGTGGCGCGCAGGTGCTGCTGCTGGAGCAGGGCGATCTGGGCAGCGGCACATCGTCCGCGTCCACCAAATTGATCCATGGCGGGCTGCGCTATCTGGAACATCGCGCCTTCGGGCTGGTGCGCGAATCTCTGATCGAGCGGGAGCGGCTCTGGGGTATCGCGCCGCACATCATCCATCCGATGCGCTTCGTGCTGCCCTGGACGAAGGGGTTGCGGCCGCGCTGGCTGTTGCGGCTGGGCCTGTTCCTCTACGATCATATCGGCGGTCGCCGGGCCCTGCCCCCGACCGAGGCGATCGACCTGCGCCGTCATGTCGCGGGCGCGGCGCTGAAGCCCGGATTCGGCGCGGGCTATTGCTATTCGGACGGCTGGGTCGATGATGCCCGCCTGGTCCTGCTCAACGCCCGCGATGCCGCCGATCGCGGCGCGCAGGTCCACACCCGCACCCGCGTCGTCCAACTGGAACGCGCCCAGACGCATTGGCGGATCACGACGCAATCAGCGCATGGCGAAGCGCAGACCTTCCATGCCCGCGCGATCGTCAACGCGACCGGCCCGGCGGTACTCGACCTTCTCAACCGCGCGCATCGACCGACCGATCGCCATATGCGGCTGGTGCGCGGATCGCATATCGTCGTGCCGCGCCTGTTCGACCACGGCTTCGCGTATTTCTTACAGCTGCCCGACGGCCGCATCTTCTTCGCCATTCCCTATGAGCGTGATTTCACGCTGATCGGTACGACGGACCGCGATCATGAGGGCGGACTGGCGCATGTCGTGGCGAGCGAGGAGGAAATCGCCTATCTGTGCGAGGCCGCCAATCGCTATTTCACCCGTGCGATCACGCCGGGCGATGTCGTCTGGTCCTATGCCGGGGTGCGCCCGCTGGTCGACGACGGATCGGGCCGACCGGAAGCGGCGACGCGAGGCTATCGGCTGGACGTGGATGGCGCGCCGGGCGAACCGGTGCTGCTTAGCGTGCTGGGGGGCAAGATCACCACCTATCGCCATCTGGCGGCCGAAGCGGTCGATCGACTCCAGTCCCATCTGCCAGTGCTGCAAGGCGGGGACTGGACCGCGGACGAACCCCTGCCCGGCGGCGATTTCGCGATGACCGGCCTGGCGGCACTGACCGATGAACTGGCGCGCGATTATCCTTTCCTGGACCCGATCACGGTCGATCGGATCGCCCGCGCCTATGGCACGCAGGCGCGGGTGTGGCTGGGTGCCGCAAAGCATCACGCCGATCTGGGGCAGGATTTCGGCCATGGCCTGAGCGAGGCGGAGGTGCGCCACATGATGACGCGCGAATGGGCGCAGACCGGCGAGGACATTCTCTGGCGGCGCAGCAAGCTGGGCTTGCGGTTCGATGCCATGCAGGTCGAACGGCTGGCGCGATGGTTGAAGGGGACAACATGAGCGAACGCCATCTGCTGGTGCTGGACGCGGGCACGACATCGACGCGGGCGATGCTCTTCACGCCGGATGGCGCACGGATCGCCACGGCGCAGGCGGACCTGACCCAATATTATCCGCAGCCCGGCTGGGTCGAACATGATGCGGCGGACATCTGGACCCAAACGCTCGATTGCGCGCGACAGATGGTGGAGCAGGCAGGCGGTGCCGACCGGATCGCCGCGATCGGCATCACCAACCAGCGCGAGACGGTGGTCGCATGGGACCGGCGCAGCGGCGATCCGATCGGCCGGGCGATCGTCTGGCAGGATCGGCGTACCGCCGACCAGTGCGCGGCCCTGCGCGAGGGCGGCCATGAAGCGGCGATCCAGCGACGCACCGGCCTCGTCCTCGACCCCTATTTTTCCGCGACCAAGATGCGCTGGATGATCGACCATCGACCTGAGATCGCATCGGCTGGCGATCGGCTCGCCTTTGGCACCGTCGAGAGCTGGCTGGTGTGGAAGCTGACCGGCGGCCTGCATGTGAGCGACGCGAGCAATGCCAGCCGCACCCAGTTGACGGCCCTGGACGGCGCGGGATGGGATGACGCCTTGTGCGCGCAGTTCGGCGTGCCGCAAGCGGCCTTGCCCCAGATCGTCGACAATGCCGGCGATTTCGGCGCGACCCTGCCCGAATGGCTGGGCGGCCCGATCCGCATCTGCGGGCTGGCGGGCGATCAGCAGGCCGCAACCATCGGGCAGGGGTGCCTGGCGCCCGGCGCGGTGAAGGCGACGCTGGGCACCGGCGCCTTCGTGCTGGCGTCGGTGGGGCAGGGGGTGCCGACCTCCGCCCATCGATTGCTCGGCACCATATTATGTCAGATCGACGGCCAGCGCCATTATGCGCTAGAGGGGTCGATCTTCGTTGCGGGCAGCCTGATCCAGTGGCTGCGCGATCGGATGGGGCTGATCGCCACCGCCGCCGATAGCGAAGCCCTGGCGCGATCTGTGCCCGACAATGGCGGCGTGTTCCTGCTGCCTGCCCTGTCGGGGTTGGGCGCGCCGCATTGGCGGCCGGAAGCGACCGGGACGATCAGCGGGCTGACGCACGGGACGGGGCGGGCGCATATCGTACGCGCCGCGCTCGAATCGATGGCCCATCAGGTCCACGACCTGTCCGCTGCCTTTGCCGCCGATGGCGCGCCCTGGCGCATGCTGCGGATCGATGGCGGGATGAGCGCCAACGACTGGATCGCGCAGGATATGGCCGATATGCTGGACCTGCCCGTTGAGCGGCCGTCCGACGTGGAAACGACGGCGCGGGGCGCAGCGATGCTGGCGGGTCTGGGCTGCGGCCTGTTTCCATCGCTGGCGGCGGCGACCGGCATGGCGGCGGACCATATGCGCTTCACGCCCGCCATGGATGCACCGACACGTGAAACGCGGATGGCGGGGTGGCGCGCGCTGCTGCCTCAGTGACGGCGTCCGGTATCGATGCGTTTTACCTTCCAGGGTGCGTGAGCAAATATTAATCTTGAGCGGGTAGCACCGCCGTCAACATGCCGCTCATCGCCCTTCGTCATCCGTCATCCTGGACCGCGCCGTTCGCCACCGGCGGCTGTTATTTCGTGGCTGCGGCTCTGGCGCTGATGCTGTCGCGGTTTGAAGGCGGGCTGGCGTTCATCTGGGGCGCCAATGCGCTGTTGATGGCGGAACTGCTGACGTCGCGCACCGCCTATTGGCCGCGCGCCATCATCGCCTGCGGCATCGCGAGCGCGGCGGCGACCGCATGGGTCGGCATGGGGCCAGCCGCGGCGCTGCCGATGGCGGCGATCAACATCCTGGAATCGTTCATCGTCGCCGTCGTCTGCCGCTGGTTCGTGGCGGATCGGCTGGTCACGGGGGCGATTTGCCCATTGATGGTTTTTGTCATCGCGCTCTGCGGGGTCGCCAATATCGTCGCGGGGGTTGCGGCCGCGCTGGTCGCATCGACCCTCACGTCGGTGCCGTTCGGCGATAGTTTCGTACAATGGTATACGGGCCATGTCCTGGGCGGGCTCACCTGCGCGCCCATATTGATCATGGCGTTGCAGGGGGAATTTCGCCGCTGGCTGGACGAAGCGTCGGCGCGGAACAAGGCGGAAGCGGTGCTGCTGCTGGCGCTGTTCGCGCTGGTCTCCGTCCACGTTTTCTACTGGGCGCGCTATCCGCTCTTATTCGCGCCGTTGCTGCCATTGGTGTTGATCGCTTTTCGCGTCGGCCATATGGGATCGGCCGCAGCGATCATCGTGCTGGCCGCGATCGGCGGCCGCGCCACGATGATGGGCATCGGCCCGCTGGCCTGGATTGCAGACGGAACCGGCGAGCGCATCCAGTTTTTTCAGCTCTATATCGCGCTCAGCGTCCTGCTGTGCACGCCGATCGCGGTCGAACTGGCCATGCGAAAGCGGCTGTTCCAGATGCTGCAACAAAGCGAAGCGCGCTATCGCGCGATGGCGGAATATAGCGGCGACGTGGTGTTGGACATCGGCATCGACGGCACGATCCAATATGCCTCGCCATCGGCCAGCGAACATATCGGCTGCGCGCCCGAACTGCTGATCGGGCAGGCGGCGGCCAATCTGGTCGATCCGCATGATCGCGCGCTCGTTATCGACACCCATCGCCGCGCCTTGGCCCAGCCGGGGTCCATCCACAAAGCCGAATTTCGTCCGCTGGTATCGGCGGACGAGTGGGCGTGGTGCGAGATGGTAAGCCGCGCGATGATCGACGAACGCGGTCTGCCCAGCGGTGTCGTCAGCATGATTCGCGACATGTCGCGGCACAAGGCCCGGCAACGCGCCCTGCAGCAGGCGGCCGCGCGCGATTCGCTGACCGGCGCCGACAGCCGCCGCGCTTTTCTGGACAAGCTGGATCGGGAAATCGCGCGCGCGCGCTTCGGCGCGCGTTCCTCGCTGCTGCTGATCGACATAGACCATTTCAAGGCGGTCAACGATCTCCATGGTCATGGCGCAGGCGATCGGGTGCTGACCGCCCTTGTCGAACGGTTGCGACAGGGGTTGAGCGTGGAAGACAGTATCGGCCGTCTGGGCGGAGAGGAGTTCGCCCTGCTGCTGATCGACAGCGACATCGTCCGGGCGAGCGTGCTCTGCGAACGCTTGCGCCTGCTGTCGGCAGAGCCGATCGTGGTCGACGCGACGCTGGCGATCGGCGTGACGTTCAGCGCCGGGCTGGTCGAGCTGGACGCCACGTCCGATCGTTCTGCGCTGCTGGAGGCGGCGGACAAGGCGCTCTATCAGGCCAAACATGGTGGCCGAAACTGCCTGCGTCTGGCCGCCTGACATAGCGGCAAGCCTATGCCTTGTGACCTGACATAGTAGCAGTGATGAGGTAAAAATCGCGATGTTATGTTGTAACTTATGATGGCTTGGCCTATGTGTCGGCTACCATGAAGTTGACCTTGCGCCATGCCCTGATGAGCGGCCGTATCGATCGCATCGCAATCGCGCTGTCGGGACTGTGCGTGGCTCATTGTTTCGCCACGGCGGTGATATTGGGCCTGTTGGCGTCGGCGGGGGGCATTTTCGAAAGCCCGCTCTTCCATGAAGCTGGATTGGTGGTGGCGATTCTGCTGGGTGCGGTAGCGCTGGGCCATGGGGCGCTCGTCCATGGCTATATGATGCCTGCGGCGATCGGATCGCTGGGCCTGGGCGTTATGGCGGGCGCACTGACTATGGACCATGGCTTGCAGGAAAGCGTCTACACGCTGATCGGCGTCGGCATCTTGGCGCTGGGCCACGACCTCAACCACCGCGCCGGGCGTTAGTTAGTCAAACAGCGGCGCACAGTGCGCCTCCATTTCCTCCACCTTCCCTGCGTATCGCGCGCACTCAGTCCAATATGTGCATGACCATCGGCGTGTCGAGCAGGCTGTCCGATCCGGACAGGCGTTCGAGCGTATCGCGCACGGTGCGTTCCGCGCTGGCATGGGTGACGATCGCGACCAGCACGCCATCTTCCTGATTCGCGCCGCGCTGGATCATGCTTTCGATCGACACACCCGCGTCGCGGGTTGCAGCGGCGATCTCCGCCAGTACGCCGGGGCGGTCCTGCACCTTGAAGCGCAGATAGGCGCGGCCCACCCGCTCGCCTGCATCGGCCGTCTTCTGCGGGGTGAGGGCAGCGACCGGCATCGCGAACGCATCGCCATATTCGTCGCGCGCCACGTCGATCAGGTCGGCGACCACGGCCGAAGCGGTCGGGCCATCGCCCGCGCCGCGCCCCTGGAAGAAGAGGCGGCCGACGAAATTGCCCTCCGCCACGACGGCGTTGAGCGACCCGTCGACATGGGCGAGCGGATGGTCGAGCGGCACCAACATCGGGTGGACGCGCTGGAACAGGCCTTCGCTGCTATTCTGCGCCATGCCGACCAGGCGAATGCGAAAGCCCAGCGCAGCGGCTTCGGCGATGTCGGCGGCGATCACATGGCGGATGCCGGTGGTGGCGACCGCGTCGAAATCCAGTTCGGTGCCGAACGCCAGGCTGGCGAGGATGGTCAGCTTGTGCGCGGCGTCCACGCCATCGATGTCGAAGCTCGGATCGGCTTCTGCATAGCCCAGTTCCTGCGCTTCCTTCAGCACGGCGTCGAAGGCGCGGCCTTCCTTCTCCATCGTCGTCAGGATGTAATTGCAGGTGCCGTTGAGGATGCCATAGACGCGGCTGATCTCGTTGGCCGCCGCGCCTTCACGCATCCCCTTTATGACCGGTATGCCGCCCGCGACAGCGGCTTCATATTTGAGCGCCGTTCCGCCCTGTTCGGCCAGACGGGCCAGGTCCAGGCCATGATGGGCCAGCATCGCCTTGTTGGCGGTGACGAAGGGCTTGCCCAGCGTCAGGCACTGGCGCGCCAGCGTCAGTGCAGGCCCATCCGCGCCGCCAATCAATTCGACCACGACATCGACATCGTCGCGCGTCGCCAGCGTCGTCATGTCATCCACCCATTCATAGGGGGTCAGGTCGACGCCGCGATCCTTGTTGCGGTCGCGCGCGGAAATGGCGACGATCTGGATCGGGCAACCGGCGCGGCGTGCGATCAGGTCGCCGTTGGTTTCCAGCAGCCGAATCACCCCGCCGCCCACCGTACCCAGACCGACAAGCGCGACGCGCAGCGGGGCATGGCGGTGCAGATTGGTCATGGCGGCGTATCGTCCTTATGTGGCTGATGAACGCCGCGCTGATAGCCGCCTGCGCGTATCTGTCCAAGAAAAAGCGGGCGTTCGTTGACCGGCTGCCTGGTTATGGCGTGGCGCGGGTCCGGCCGCAGGGGCCGAGCGCTGCCATCACCACCGCATAATCGGCCCGGGCGGCTTCGGCGTCCTGCGCGGACAGGGTGCGCACCGTGCGGGACGGCAGGCTGGCGGGCAGGGTGCAGGCCAGGCGATACCAGAGCAGGCTGCCCGGCTCTGGCGGCCGGGCCGCTTCATCCACGATTTCGCCGAGTGCGACCGCCCAATGGGGCGGCTGTCCGGGGCGGCGGAGGATGGAGAGCGACACCGGATCGCCCTTTTCGGTGCGCAGGAAAATCTGCGTCTCGCCTTCGCCCGCCACCGTGCCCGCGACATGGAAGGCATCGCCCAGATCCAGGATTCGCGGCGCGGAATTGGGGGCCACCAAGGCGGACAGAACATTCTTTACGCGATCCAGTTCGGCGGTCGTCGCAGGGATCTGCGCATCGGGGGCGATGAGCTGGACTTCGCCGGGCCGTGTCCCGGGACGGGCGAAGATGATGACCTCAGCCTTTTTGAACTTGGCGATCTTCCCGCGTGCGTCGGTCGGTGCGTCGTACAGATAGGTTATGATCGGGCTGATCCCCGCTTCGCCGCGAATCAAACCCGTCACATCGGCCTCCACAAACAGCCTTTTATGTCCTGCGGGGACGTTTCCGGCCTGTTCGGCTTTCAGCACGATGATGTTGCGGATGCGCACATTGGCCACGAGAGGCGCTTTGTCCGCCAGGTCTACAATGTCGGCATAGGACAGCCCCGATCGGCCCGCTGATGATTGCGTTATCATTCCGCCACTTTGCGCAAAGGCCGGGAAAACCGCGGAAGATGCGGCGGAAATGAGGCATATGAGCGCCAGCTGGTTCAGGCGGGTGGCGGATTTCATCGTCTGCTTCGTCCTATGTTATTGGCCCGTGGCAAGGATGTCACAGGCAAGTCATTCCGATATGAAATGGTAACCGCAAATGAACAAATCGATAAAGCGTTTGCGTGCCACGATGCGTCGCGATAGGAGTTTGCGCGGTAGCAAATGAACGGACGGGGGCCAAAGGCGACTGGGATAGCCCGGTCGGCTTGGGTCGTTTTTGGCTGATTTTGTATAAACCACTGGTAAGATGAGTTAAGGAGTGTCGTTGCCGAATGGCCTATGCTGACCACTCGCAAGGATCGAGTCGGACTGTCTCGATCGTCATCGTCGCCCTGATTCACGCTGTTCTTGGCTATGCCTTTGTCACCGGTCTTGGCATGAAATATGTCAAAAAGGCGGCAGAACAGCTGAATGTGATCGACGTGAAGGAGGAACCGCCACCACCGGACGAGGAGCCGCCGCCGCCGCCGCCAGATCAGCCGATCGAGCCGCCGCCGGTTGTCGCGCCTCCGCCGATTGTGCAGACACCGGCGCCAGCGCCGCCGATCCAGACGGTTCGGACACCCCCTCCGGTGTTCAATCCGGTCCCGGTCGCCGCGCCGCCGCCACCCCCGGCCGCACCGCCGCCACCGCCTCAGGCTGCAACGCGCGCTTCGCCGCGTGGCGCACCGGGCAGCTGGCTCAGCGATGCCGACTATCCGAGCCGCGCGCAGCGTGAAGAACGTTCGGGTACAGCCGGTTTCCGGCTGGAAATCGGCGCCGACGGCCGTGTGACGAACTGCACCATCACTCAGTCGACCGGTCATCCCGACCTCGACGAGGCGACCTGCCGCCTGCTTCCGCGCCGTGCGCGCTTCAAGCCGGCCAAGGGTTCTGATGGTCAGGATATGCCCGATACCTACAATGGGCGTATCACCTGGCGTCTGCCGGAATAATCCTATCGGGAAGGCGTGCGCCCGGCGCCGCCTGTCCCTAGCTTGATCTCATTGAGAGGGAAGTCTTGAACATGTTGATGTATCTCGCAGCTGCGGCGCCCAAGCCGGAAAACCCCTATGGTCTGATGGAAGCCCTTGAACAGGGCGGCACCATTGCCTGGACCGTGTTCCTTATCCTGTGCGCCATGTCGGTCGGCACTTTCTACATCCTGTTCACCAAGCTGATCGAACAGCAGAAGGTGATCAGCCAGGGCAAGAAGGTCCGTGCGACCTTCTGGCGTTCGGCTTCGCTGAAGGAAGCGTCGGCCAAGCTGGAAAAGAACTCGGCCTACAAGCAGATCGTCGACGACGGCATCAAGGCTCAGGAAGAGCATGGCAAGCTGAAGGACCCGGTCGAAGCGCATGACTGGCTGCACGGTTCGCTGGCCCGTTCGGAAGCCGCGATCAACTCGTCGCTCGGTGGCGGTCTCGCCTTCCTCGCGACCGTTGGTTCGACCTCGCCGTTCATCGGTCTGTTCGGTACGGTTATCGGCATCTACCGCGCGCTCATCAAGATCGGCGCTGCCGGTCAGGCTTCGATCGACGCCGTTGCCGGCCCGGTCGGTGAAGCGCTCATCATGACCGCCCTGGGTCTGGCCGTGGCCGTTCCCGCGGTGCTTGCCTACAACTTCCTGCAGCGCCGCAACAAGTCGATCGCCGAGCAGCTGAACGGTTTCACCGTCGACCTGCTGGCCTATCTGGTTTCGGACGGCGCCGTGAAGCCTGCCGTTGGTCCGGCTCCTGCCGCGCCGATCGCCAAGCCCGCTGCCGCACCGACCAAGGCCTGATTGCCTTAAGACTCCGGTCCGGGGATCGGGTGGCGGCTGCGACCGCCCGATTTCCCGCCGGACGTGGGCCTCGTTTGACGGGGCACCATCGACACCAAGGTTAGGATAGTATCAATGGCAATGAGTGTTGGCCCCGGCGGCGGTGACGACAAGCCCTTGTCCGACATCAACACGACGCCGCTCGTCGACGTCATGCTGGTGTTGCTCATCATCTTTCTCATCGCGGTCCCGGTCGTCGTCCAGACGGTCGATCTGCAGCTTCCCAAAGTTGCGTTCGAGCCGACCACGACGAAGCCGGAAAATGTGTCCCTCTCGGTCACGTCGGCCGCAGATGGCAAATGTGCCGTGTTCTGGGGCATGACCCCGGTCGATTCCAGCGAACTGCTCAACCGGGCGGTCGCAAAGCTGGAAGCGGACATCAAAAAGGCTGGTGGCGTTGAGAATATGACGCCCGAGGATCTGCCCGAAGTGCATATCCGCGGCGACATCAACACCCCCTATCGTTGCATCGGCGGGACCATCTATACGATGCAGCGCGCCGGTTTCCCGAAGGTGGGCTTCATCTCCGAGCCGGAACCCGGCACGTCGACGACCCGCCTCTGACCGGCTGATTAAGGAGATATCGCTATGGCCATGAGCATGGGTTCCGATGAAGGCGAACCGATGATGGAAATGAACACGACGCCGTTGATCGACGTCATGCTCGTTCTCCTCATCATGTTCATCATCACCATCCCGATCCAGACCCACGCGGTTAAGATCGATCTGCCGCAGAACGCGCCGCCCACCGACAGCGTGATCGACCCGGTCAAGAACAAGGTCGCCATCGACCCGGCCGGTATCATCACCTGGAACGGCGCGCCGATCGACCTGCTGACCCTGCGTCAGTATCTGCAACAGTCGCTGCGCCTGCCAGTGGAGCCGGAACTCCAGTTCCAGCCGAACGCGCAGACCCGCTATGTGACCGTTGACGAAGTGCTGGCGGAGATCAAGCGTGCGGGCGTGACGAAGCTGGGCTTCGTCGGCAATGAACAATATGGCAGCTTCTGATCGCTGATTTTTCAGCATCGTTCGCTCCACACAAGACTTCCCGGTTTTTCCGGATAGGGCTTGCTGAACGGGCGGCAGAAGATTGTCGATGATCAAGGGCTGCCTTCGGGTGGCCCTTTTTTATGTCCGTGGCCGACGTGGTGGCGCGGTATCGCGCTGACGTTATAAGCATTGGCGGCCAGTTGGATCGCATGGGGCAAGTTCAATCCCGTCGTCCAGGTCGTTGAAACAGGCCACCCTCGATCTTACGGCAAGATCGATGGTCGCTCTCATCGAACGGCGGACTTAACGCTTTACTTACCCTGATCACCGATAAGGACGCAAAGGCGGTGCGGTATCGGCATATGGGCGCGGAACGACAGACAGACCTAGAGCGAAAGGGACGGGCGGCTGAACGGCGCAACGTGCAGATCGGCGTCAAGGTACGTCGACCGGGCGAAACCTGGTTCACGAGCCGCATCACCGATGTGTCAGTCACCGGATTTCGCCTGCAAAGTTTCATGAAATTGCGGGTCGGCAGCGAGCTGTGGATCATGCTCCCTGGCTTTGAAGGGCGTCGCGCCAGCGTCCTATGGACGCGCGGGCCGGATTCGGGCTGCGCCTTCGAACGACCGCTGCACCCGGCGATACTCGACCATATCGTCCAGCTAAGTCAGGCGTCGCCTTCGCGGTGACGCGTCTGGATTGGCGGGATAATGATATTCAGCAAATTCGCTCTCTTCCCGACGCTCGATTGACGAAGACGGCATGAAAGCAAGGCCCTTGGGCATGCTGTAGAACCCAAGGCGTTCCAATCATCATCGCGAGCGCAGCGCGGCAATTCGCTGTCCCGCATATGGATTGCTTCGCTATGTTCGCAATGACGGGATGGATCGAACCGAAGTCATCCGTCTCAGGTCTTTCCGCCAAATGGATAGGGTAATACCAAGTTGCATTGATAGGAACCTATATCCAGTTGTTCCCCGGCGTAGGCTGGGGTCCAGCCCCGCGCTCAGAACTGGACCCCGGCCTACGCCGGGGAACCGCCTTACGGGTCAGCATCATCGAATTATAGTATTAGCGCCCCAGAGCGGCGGCTGAGAGTTTGTGGCTGCAAGGTCCAACAAACCGAACTGGTTGAAGCTGCGTCTGGTACGATCGCGACAAGGATCATGCCGGAAATCGGACGACCAGTATGCCACGATTGCCGTCGTCCGCTCATGTGCGGCTTGGCACCATTTACGGTGGTGACAATCAGTGCGGCGTAAGGATGAGAGGATAAGATCGGCCACCGGTCCTGGCCGATCACCATCCGGCCTGTCCCATCGGCCCTTTCCCAACCCGATCAGGCGCTCGACACGTCCTGAAACTGCAGACTCGCCAGTCGCGCGTAAAGCCCGTCCCTGGCGACCAGCGTCGCATGGTCGCCCTGCTCCACGATACGCCCTTCGTCCATCACGATGATGCGGTCGGCGGCGCGCACCGTTGCCAGCCTGTGGGCGATGACGATCGTGGTGCGCCCCTGCATCAACACGCCCAGCGCGTCCTGCACCAGCCGTTCCGATTCAGCATCCAGCGCGGAGGTGGCTTCGTCCAGCAACAGGATCGGCGCATCGCGCAGCAGCGCCCGGGCGATCGACAGGCGCTGGCGCTGCCCCCCCGACAGGCGCGCGCCGCCTTCGCCCAGCTGACTGTCCAATCCTTGCGGAAGCGCGCGCAGAAAAGCCTCGGCATTGGCGGCGCGGGCGGCGGCCCATATCTGCTCTTCGGTCGCGTCCCAGCGGCCATAGCGCAGATTGTCGCGCGCCGACGCGGCGAAGATCACGCTGTCCTGCGGCACCATCGCCATCATGGCGCGCAGCGCGGCGGGGTCGGCGTCGGGCAGGGCGACGTCGTTCAACCGGATCGTGCCGGACGCCGGGTCGTAGAAGCGCAGCGCCAACTGGATCAGCGTCGATTTTCCCGCGCCCGAAGGGCCGACGACTGCGACCGTTTCGCCCGGTGCGACAGCGAAGGAGACACCATGGAGCGCTGCCTGGTCGGGCCGGGTGGGATAGTGGAAATGGACATCCTCGAAGCTCAGCCGCGCACCATGGCTGGTGGCGGGGAGGGGCGAAGGGTGGCTGGGCGGCACGATGTCGGGCTGCGCCGTCATCAATTCGTGCAGGCGGCTGGCCGCCCCGGCCCCGCGCAACAGGTCGCCCCAGCTTTCGGATAGGGAGCCGAACGCACCCGCGACCAGACCGCCTGTCAATACGAAGGCGGCGATGCTGCCCCCCGACAGGCGTCCGGCCGCGACATCGAGCGCCCCCTGCCACATCACGGCGGTGATCGACCCGAAGACCAGGGCGATCACCACGGCGGTCATCATCGCGCGTAGCGCTATGCGCCGCCGGGCCGTGGCAAAGCCGCTTTCCACCGTCGCATCGAAGCGGGCGGCCTCCCGCCCTTCCTGGCCAAAGGCCTGGACGATCTTCATCGCGCCCAGCACTTCGCTGGTGACGCTGCCGATATCGGCCAGCCGGTCCTGACTGGCGCGCGACAGGCCGCGTACGCGGCGGCCCAGCCCGATCAACACCAGCAGGATGAAGGGTATGCCAAACAGCAGCATCGCCGCCAGCTTGGGCGCGAGCGCGAAGAGGTAGATCAAGCCACCGATGCCGGTGACCAGGTTGCGCAGCGCGACCGACACGGTCGATCCCACCACCTGTTCGACGATGGCGGTATCGGCGGTCATCCGGGACGCGATTTCGGAAGGGCGGTTTTCTTCGAAGAAACGGGGCGCCTGCCGCAGCAGATTGGCCTGTGTGGCGCTGCGGATGTCGGCGACGACACGTTCGCCCAGCCAGGAAACGAAGTAGAAGCGCAGCGCGCTGGCGATCGCCAGGACGATCACGATCAGCAACAGATATTCGAACCAGCGGCTGATGTCGCCCCCGCCCATGAAGCCGCGATCGATGACGAGGCGGAAACCGCTGGGAATGCCCAAAGTCGCTGCCGAGGACACGA
The DNA here is from genome assembly GCF_035818615.1 of Sphingobium sp. CR2-8. Taxonomy (NCBI): domain Bacteria; kingdom Pseudomonadati; phylum Pseudomonadota; class Alphaproteobacteria; order Sphingomonadales; family Sphingobiaceae; genus Sphingobium; species Sphingobium wonjuense. The sequence goes on from NZ_JAYKZY010000002.1 coordinate 364,857, forward strand.
TCAGCGCCACCATCGCGCCGAAGATGCGGCCGGGATAGCGACGGGCGAACCCCCACAGCATCGCCAGGCTGCCAAGGGCGGGGCGCGCGTCGGCGCGGGCGGTGGGTTGCGTGGCATCCTCCATGGATGCGGCGCTTAAAGCGATTTCAGGCCGGATGGAACATCTGACGTTCGGGAAAGGACCGAAATCGCTTCGTCCGAACGCTTCTCCCCCGTCCTCGGTGCGCTTAGCTGTCCCCTATGATCTGCCCCGCCAGTTGCATGACCCGCCGGGCGTCGGCGTCCCCGGTCAGGGCGTAGGCCATGTCGCCCGCTTCCCAATAGGCGACGACCTCGCTCTGCCGCCGCGCGATGCGCGGCGTGGCTTCTGCCGGGGTTTCGGCGCGATCGGCGAAGAAGGACAGATGTTCGCCCTGCGGGGTCACCATCGACATGGCGATGGCCGGGCTGTCGGCGGTCGGGAAAAGCTGCACATCGGTCACACGCCATCCGGTCGGCAGGGCGGGCAAGGTGATGCCGGTGGATCGTTCGATTTCGGGGGCATCGAGCGTGACGCTTTCCACCTGCGACGCCATGGCCTGCCGCAGCAGGCCCGCGCGGCGGGACGCGGCGGCTTCGTCCAGAAAGCTGCTGGCCTGGGCGCTTTGCGGAAATTCCCCCAGTGCGCCGCGCGCGATCCATCCAGTGGCGATCAGCGCGGCGATGGCGGCGGCCCGGCCCATATGCCGCCAGCTTGTGCCCCGATCATTGTCGTTGGCGACCGGCAGGCTGATGTCGCGGCGGCGGCCGACCAGCGTTCCCTTCGTTCCGTCCTTGACCAGGCGGAAGTCGATATGCGGCCAGCGCTTGCGCCAGCGTCGCGCGACCAGTCGCTCGCCGGGGCGGGCCGCATCGTCCAGCAACACCACGCCGTTTGGCGAGAGACGCGCGAACAGGCTGTCGGCCGCGCCCCGGACCAGCGGATGGACGCTCCATGGCGGGCCGTCGATGATCAGCAGGTCGATCTGGTCGGGCAGATGGTCGATCGCATACCAGCGGCCCGGCCAGTCCGCGCTCTCCTGCGTCAGCGGCGCGTGCCGGATGTCGACGTCCAGCGCATGATCCGCGAGCCACTGCCGGGTCGCATCCACGAACCCGCCATGCTGGTCGAAACTGTGGAGACGACCGTCGCCATGCAATTGCAGCGCGCGCGCGGCGATCAGGGACGACGCGCCGGCACCCAGTTCCACCACATGGGTGGGCCGCAGTCGCGCGATTTCCCGCACGATATGGCGCAGGAAACCGACATCCGCCTTCCAACTGCCCAGATGCGGCAGCGCATCGTGCGGCAGGCGGAGTTCGTCCAGCAGCGCCCTCTTGTCCGCCGGTCTCCCGCCCGACAGGCTGGCGAGCAGCCAGGGCCAGCCGATCGCGCCGAAACCGATGCGCCAGGCCAAGTCGGACAGGCGACGGGGCAGGCCGCTTGGCGTATCATGCGCCTCCGTCAAAGAAAGAAAGCCGGTCATGTCACGGGATGTCACTGGAAAACACGCTCCTCTTATCGTCGCGGGACTATGCGGCCTTGCCTGTTTCGCGCATATGACAGCGCGGAAAATCGTCAATTAAAGACGCAGGGAATGCCGATGACCCGTATAATTTCCGCGACGGTCGAACGCTGGCCGGTCGCGGGCGCCTTCGTCATCAGTCGCGGGGCCAAGACCCATGTCGACGTCGTCGTCTGTACCGTAAGCGATGGCGTGCATGAAGGGCGCGGCGAAGGCACGGCCATCTATTATGAGGGCGAAAGCGCGCAGGGCTGCGTCGCGGCGCTGCGCGCCTATGCCGGGCCGATGGACCGGGCGGCGCTGCTGACGCACATGCCGCGCGGCGCGGCGCGCAATGCGCTGGACTGTGCGCTGTGGGATCTGGAGGCGAAGCAGGCCGGGGTGCCGGTCTGGCAACTGGCCGGACTGAGCGCGCCGGAGCCTTTGCCGAGCGCCTTCACCATCAGCCTGGGCGACCCCGCCCGGATGGAGGCGGATGCGCGTGTCGCCGCAGGCTGGGGATTCACGCTGCTGAAGTGCAAGCTGACCGGCGAGGGCGACCGGGCGCGGATCGCGGCGGTGCGGGCGGGTGCGCCCGACGCGCGGCTGATCGTGGACGCCAATGAAAGCTGGCACGATCGGGATATCGCCGCCGAAGCGGTTGCGCTCGCCGCGCTGGGTGTCGAGATGGTCGAACAGCCCATGGTCCATGGGCAGGAAGACAGGTTGATTGGCGTGGACGCGCCGCTGCCGCTCTGCGCCGACGAAAGCTGCCATACCCGCGTCGATCTCGATCGGCTGGGCGCTTTCGACGCGGTCAATATCAAGCTGGACAAGGCCGGTGGCCTGACCGAAGCCCTGGCGCTGAAACATGAGGCGCAGGCCCGGGGATTCCGCATCATGGTCGGCTGCATGCTGGGCACGTCGCTGGGCATCGCGCCCGCCGCGCTGGTGGCGCAGGGCGCGGACTGGATCGACCTGGACGGCGCGCTGCTGCTGGCGGAAGATCGGGACGGCGGATGGCCGTTGCGCGGCGGGCTGCTGCAACCCGGCACGCTTTGGGGCGGGGGCTGACGGCCCGCCCTAGCGCCCTGGATCAATAGCCCAGCGTCAGGCCGACCGCATAATATTTGGGACCGACATTGGCCTTCGCCCGCAGCTTCGGGAAAACTGGCAGAGCCAGCGTCGCATAAGGGCGCGTATTGTCGCCGCTCACGCGCACGCCCGCGCCGATCGTGGCGAACAGGGGAATGCTATAGGCCGCCTCGACCCGGCCATAGAGCTTGGTGTCGCCATTGCCGACATAGACGCCCGCGCCCGGCGTCAGGCTGAATCCGGCAAAGCCCAAAGCATAGCCAGCGCCGATCTCCGTCCCCCAATGGCCGTCGGCGCGACCATAATTGACCTCCGCCCCCAATCCCTCGGCATGGGCGGTGGCGGGCAGGGCCATGGCGAGCATGGCGGCGGTGGCGGCAAGGGCAATGATCTTCATGCCGCCCGGCTAGGGTGCCGTACCCTTCCCTGCAAGATGCGAGGGGACGAGGTGAGTCGCTGGCGCGGCGGGGCGAAGCGATGGACGCAGCAGGCCGTCAGCCCTTTTCCACCTCATGATGCACGATATGCATGTCGGGATAGGGCATGACCGCCCGACCGTCCGGCGCCGCGGTGAAACTGGTCTGGGTGGGATAGGCGAACTCGATCCCCTCGGCATTGAACCGTTTCCAGATGGCGAGGCCGATGCGGTGGCGCATGTGGAAATAGTCGCGATGGTCGGGATCGGGCACGTCGAAATTCAGCTGATAATCCAGCGAACTCGCGCCGAACGCGATGATACCCGCATTGACGAAGATCAGCCCTTCTGCCTCGACGATGTCCTTGAGCATGTCGGGGATGGCCTCGGCCTTGGCCTCGTCCGTCTGGTAGATGATGCCGATGGCGTAGGTGACGCGGCGCTGGATCAGCGTCTGGAGGCTGGTGATCTCCTTTTGCAGCAGGTTCGCGTTGGACACGACCTTGCGTTCGCCCGACATGGCGCGCAGCCGCGTGCTTTTCAGGCCGATCCGCTCGACGCGCGCGGTTGTCTGGTCGAACTGGATGATCTCGCCCCGACGGAACGGCTTGTCGAAGATGATCGACAAGGCGGCGAACAGGTCGGAGAAGATGCCCTGCGCCGCCAGGCCGATGGCGATGCCGCCGATACCCAGGCCCGCGACAAGCCCGGTGACGTTGACCCCCAGATTGTCGAGCACCACGATCGCCGCGATCGCGAACAGCGCGAAGCTGACCAGCACACGGATGAGGCCCATCGCGTTCGCCAGCGTCTCGCCGCCGCCATCTTCCGCCAGCGTCTTGCGCTCGATGAGGCCCAGGATGATTTCCCGCGCCCAGAGCGCGGCCTGCAACACGGCGGCGATGGTGAAGAGGAAGGAGACGGTCTTGCCCAGCGCCAGTGGTGCGTCGGCATAGCCCACCACAAGCTGGGCGGCGACCAGCACCATGAAATAATGGCTGGTGCGCGCCGCTGCCCGGCCCAGCACATTGGTATAGCCCAGCGGATCGCCACGATGCCCCTTGTGCCGCTTGCCCAGGGTACGCAGCGCCGCCAGCGCCAGATAGATGAGGACGCCTATCCCCACCGCGATCAGGATCTGGAGATAATGAACCTGGAACCAGGCGATGGTCGAATGCCACATTTCGCGCAGGTTGGGCGCGGGCATATTGATATCGAGGGGCGTGTCTTTCTTGTCGGCCATGCTGTCCTGTCGGGTCGAAAAAGGCGGATCAGGCCGCCGCTGCAAGCGGGGTGCAATCCGCGATCGCATCCAGGAATGCAATAAGGCCGCGTTCCCCGCGCGTCAGATAGCGCGTCCTGCGCGGCAAGCGAAGCCCTTCGCGCCATTCGTCCTGCCCATCCTTGCACAGGGCGAGCAGGGCGGGGTGGATATAGCTTTTGCGGCTGATCGCAGGCGTGTTGCCCAGCGCCAGCGCGACGGGGTCGATCATCTCCTTCAAGGAGACATGCCCCTGCGCCAGCGTTTCGAACGCGATGGTGGACGCCCCCCAGGTGCAAAAATGCTTGGCGGTGAAGGGCGCGCCCATGGCGTCGGCGATATAGGCGTTGACGTCGCTGGACGTAATCGGCCGCGCGTCGCCATCCTCATCCAGATATTGGAACAGATGCTGACCCGGCAGATCCTGCACCTGGCGCACGAAGCGCAGCAGGCGCGTGTCGGTGATGGTCAGCAACTGCTGCTTGCCCGACTTGGCGCGATAGCGCAGCGTCAGCGACTTGCCGGTCAGGTCGACATGGCGACGGCGCAGCGTGGTGGCGCCGAAGCTCTTGTTGGTCGTGGCATATTGCTCGTTGCCCACGCGCAGCTTGGCGAGGTCGAGCAAGCGGATGACGGCGGCCAGCGTGCGATCCTTCCGCAGGCCGCGCCGCGACAGGTCCGCCTCCAGCCGTTCCCGCAATTTGGGCAGGGCGCGGCCGAATTCGGGGCAGCCGGCATATTTCTCCGCTTCGCGCGCGGCGCGGAAATCGGGGTGATAGCGATATTGTTTGCGGCCGCGATCGTCATAGCCGATCGCCTGCACATGCCCATAGGGCGACGGGCAATACCAGCATTGCACATAGGCGGGGGGCAGAGCGATGGCATTCAGCCGGTCGATCTCGTCCCGGTCGACGATGCGCGCGCCGTCCGCATCATAATAGGCCCAGCCATGCTTGAGCGCACGTCGCGTGATGCCGGGAATGGAGTCGTCTGCATGGACGATCGGGTTATGGGCCATCTTATCCTTCTCATGCCCGAAAACCCGCCGTTCATCGCTTCGTTCCGCAACTTCCGCCACCGACGCCCGTTAAGCATGCCTGCCCCACATAAGGAGATAGTCATGCCCGCCATCGAGGAAAGCCGCATCCTGATCATCGCGACCGACGGTTTCGAACAGTCCGAACTGTTCGATCCGCGTCAGGCGCTGATCGACGCCGGGGCGGAGGTCGTTCTCGCCTCGCCCGATACCAAGCCCATCCAGGGCATGAAACATGATAAGAAGGGCGACACGATCACGCCCGAAATCACGCTGGAGGCGGTGAAGATCGCCGAATATGACGGGCTGATCCTGCCGGGCGGCGTCGCCAATCCTGACACGCTGCGCATGAACGATCAGGCGATCGCGATCATCCGCGACTTCGCCCAGTCCGGCAAGCCCGTCGCGGCGATCTGCCACGGCCCTTGGCTGCTGATCGAGGCGGGGGTGGTGTCCGGCCGTACGATGACGTCCTGGCCATCGCTGCGCACCGACTTGGCCAATGCCGGCGCGCAGGTGGTGGATCAGCAAGTGGCGATAGACGGCAACATCATCACCAGCCGGAATCCGGACGATATCCCCGCCTTCGTCGAGGCGTTCAGGAAAGCGGTGACCGAAGCCCAGCCGGTCGAAGCCTGACCGGCGCGGTGTCGCGTCGCCATGGCATGACCTGACGACGCAGCACCGACAGATGCGCCAGCGCCCACGCCGTGCAGACCAGGAAGGTCGGCACGGCGAAGGGCATCGAGTGGGGAAAGAGCCACGGGGCGACGATCGCCGCGAGGCTGCCGCCCAATGCCCATGCCAGCGCGCGCGGCTCCCCATCCGGCCCCCGCAGCCAGACCATGCAGCCCGCCACGCCGATCAGGAAGCACAGGATAAGCCGGACGACCACCTGATCCGCCAGGCCGGTTGCAATGATCAACAGCCCCAACACGCAAGCCGCCCAGGCCAGGCCGCGACGGCCAAGCAGCAGGGTGGCAAGCGGGTAAGCCAGCAATTCGCAGGCCAGCGCCGCCAGCAGGATCGCCAGCGCTCTCTTCTCGTCCCCGGCCAGCATGGCGACGGCTGCAACGGCGATCCAGCCGATCAGGCGGGACGGAGCCATCATGATATGGCTGACCCACTCTCCCACGCCGGGGCGCAGGGTGAAGCGCCGATCCGCCAGCCTCAGATGAAATCCGCCGACCAGCAGCAGGGCGTCGATCCCCCACGGCAGCAGGCCCGGCGCGACCAGTGGGCAGGCGAGCAGCAGGCCCAGCAAGAGGCCGTGGATAACGCCGAACGCGCCCAATTTCCCCGTCATGCCGGAACGCCCTGACGCCGGATGAGGGCGGCGGCCAGCTCGCGCTTCGCGGTATCCTTGCGCAGGCGGCTGATATAGGTGTCCAGCCCGATCTGAAGCGCCAGCATCATGAAGATGAAGGGTTGATAGGCGATCCCCACGAACAGCGATCCGATCATGTAGATGACATGGCCCTGTTGCAGCGCCACGGCGAAGGGCGCGATCCAGCCTTCGTCCGGTCCGTCTCTATGGCGATAGAGGCGGCGTATTCTTTCGGTGCGGATGAAGCAGATGCCGTGGATCAGTGCCCAGATGAAGAAGCCGAAATAACCCTGCTCGCCCAGCATCTCGAAATAGGCGCTGTGATAGGCGCGGCCCCGGTCGGTGACGACGCGCCGCTCGATGCGGCTGCCGCCGCTGTCGCTGACGGTGCTTTGGGCGACATAGGTGAAGCTGTTCTGAAGATAATTGTCGAAGCCGCCGCCGCCCGGGTGGGATTTCACATAATCGAGCGTCCACATCCACACCGCGACGCGGGTCGACGCGCTTTCGTCGCCCTGATGATTCTCGATCGTCTCCATCCGCTGGGTGAAGCTGGCGGGCAGGAAGGGAATGGCGGCCAGCGCCGCGACCGCCAGCAACGGCCCATAGACGAATTTCCGTTTCGACCGCATCAGCATCATGCCTGCCAGGATGACGATGCAGACCAGGCCCGTGCGCGCTTCGGTGCCGATCGGCATCAGCATGCAGGCCAGGCACAGTGCGTAGCAGAAGCCCTTTACCTTCCAGTCGGGCGGGAAGATGGTGCCATGTCTGGACAGCCACAGGATCAGCGGCATCAACGATATGGCGACGCAACTGATGATGCTGCCTTCATACAGGCCGCTGTTATTTTCGACCATCAGGTTGAGCACGCCATAGCCGCCGCCCGACAGCGCCGTCTTCATGCCGCCATTGATGATGATGGTGCTGGCGCACAGGATCATGAAGACGGTGAGCGCCTCGATTCGCAGCCGCGTGCGCAGGACGAGCGGCAGGAAGATGCCCGCGATGATCGCCTTCCACACCCAGTTCCATTTGGTGAGCGCCTCGACCGGGAAGTCGGCGGTCAAGGTAGTGTAGCCGCACCAGGCGACAAGGACGAGCATCAGTCCCTGTCGTACCGAGAACCGGCAGTCTTTCTTGTCGTCCAAGACAAGCCATGCCCCCACCATGGCGGCGAAGGCCATGGCGGAAATGGGAATGGTGTTGAGCAGGAAATAGGACAGACGCTGGGGCGAGACGATGTCGATATAGGCATAGACCGCGACCAGCAGAAACGGACGGCGCAGACCCATGAGGCCGAAGAGGCCCAGAAAAGCGATGAAGAACAGGTCACGCATCGGACTGCGGCTCCGAGCCTGAAGGACGCTGTGGGGGCGGATCGCGGTCCAGATCGGGGCGCGACAACAGCCGCCAGGCGGCGAGCAGGATCACGCCATGGCTGATGAGCAGGGAGAGGGCGTCGATCATAGGCGTTGCATGATTCCGTTCGGCACTTGCCTCCACTAGCGAGACAGAGTTGACGGGCCGTTAAACCTTTTTCGGCAGACAGGTCGGGCTATGACTCGTATTCTCCACGTGCTGGACCACAGTCTGCCGCTGCATAGCGGCTACACTTTTCGCACCCGGGCGATCCTGCGCGCGCAAATGGCGCGCGGCTGGGATGTGCGCGGCATCACGGGCTATCGTCATGTGGCCGAAGGGCCGCTGCAGGAGGTGGTGGACGGCCTGACCTTCCACCGTACACCCGGACAGGCGGCGAGCGGCAATCCGCTGATTCGCGAATGGCGCGACATCGCGGCCCATGCCGATGCGATCGACGCGCTGGTGCGCCAGTGGAAGCCGGACGTCATCCATGCCCATTCGCCGGTGCTGAACGCCATCGCCGCGCAGCGTGTGGCCAGGCGTCATGGCCTGCCGCTAATCTACGAAATCCGCGCCTTTTGGGAGGATGCGGCGGTCGGCAACGGCACCGGGGTGGAAGGCAGCCCGCGCTATTGGCTGACGCGGCAGCTGGAAAGCCATGCGGTGCGGAACGCCGATGCCGTCGCGGTTATCTGCGAAGGGTTGCGCGGCGACCTGATCGCGCGGGGCGTGGCGGCGGACAAGATCGTCGTGTCGCCCAATGGCGTCGACATGGACCAGTTCGGCGCGCCCGTCGATCGTGATCCGGCGCTGACTGCGAAGTTGGGGCTGGAGGGCGCGGACATCGTCGGCTTCATCGGCAGCTTCTATGATTATGAGGGGCTGGACGATCTGATCGCGGCGATGCCGCGACTCGTGCGCGCGCGGCCCCGGGCCAAGCTGCTGCTGGTCGGTGGCGGCCCGATGGAACAGGCGCTGCGCGACCAGGCGCTGGCATCGCCCTTTGCCGACCATATCGTCTTCGTTGGTCGGGTGCCGCACGATCAGGTCGAACATTATTATGCGCAGGTCGACATATTGGCCTATCCGCGCAAGGCGATGCGGTTGACCGATCTGGTGACGCCCTTGAAGCCGCTGGAGGCGATGGCGCAGGGGCGGCTGGTCGCGGCGTCCAGCGTTGGCGGGCATCGCGAGCTGATCGAGCATGGCGTCACCGGCACATTGTTTGCGCCGGACGATCCGGCCGCGATCGCCACGGCGCTGGCCGACCTGTTTGCCGATCGCACGATATGGGACGAACGCCGCGCCGTGGCGCGCGCTTTTGTCGAGCGGGAGCGTAACTGGTCGTCAAACATTTTACGTTATGAACCCGTTTACCAGCGGTTGCTGGTGCGTCCGATGGGCGCGCGAGTCGCTGCATGAGCAAGGATTGAACAGACAGGTGGCGGCAGGCGTCGACAGCAGGCGAGGCTTCGCGATGGCGGCATTGGCTGGCCTGGCGGTGGCGTTGCTGATCCTGTGGATGCCGGTCGGGCTGGTCGAGATGGTCGTCGCGTCGAGCGGCCTCAGCGAAGCGCTGCCTGCCGCCGCGCCGCCGCTGGGGCTCAAGGCCCGGTTGATCATGGCGGGTTTCGCCGGGTTGATGGCGGTGGGTGTGGTCGGTCTGACACGCCGCGATACGGGCCTTTTGGCGATAGAAGATGGGAAAGGGCGCGCCCATCGCGTCCAGGGAGCACATAAAATGGGTTTCGCATTCTCCAAGCTGACCGCGCTGGCGCGGGGCCGCGCCGGATCGGACATCGATCAGGACGCGCCGGTTTTGCGCCGTGCAGACGCGCATCCCGATGCGCCGTCGCGCCCGCCGATCTTTGCCAGCCGCGACTTCGACGGGATCGACATCTTTCCGCGCACGGAATCGGTCCGTCGGCCGCTCGTTGCGAATCGGCAGCCCGAACGCGACACGGTTGTGCCGCTGAGCAATCTGCCCATGCCCAGCGCGCCGGAGCCGCTGGCGGAAGCGGATCTGCCGCAGCCTGCCTTCCTGCGCCCGGCCGGTCCGTTCACTGCCCCGACCCTGGTCGAAACCTATGCGATGCAGGACGATGGTGCGAGCGAAGCCGCAGCACCGACGGCCGAGGTCGAAGGGACGCCGCCCGAGGTTGCGCCCGCGCCGACCCCGTCGGCCGAACCCATGCGCCCCGCGCCCCTGCCGATGGGATCGACCCACGGCCTGTCGATCGCCGAACTGACGGCCCGTCTGGAACGCGGCCTGTCGCACCGGACGCGGACGGTGGTTCCGGCTGTCGCCCCAGATGGCGTGATCGCCGACATGCCGGTCGCGTCGGCCGTGCCGGTGCGGGCATCGGTGGAGCGGGATGCCGACGAAGCGCTGCGCGCCGCATTGGGAACGCTGCGCGCCATGGCCGGGCGACGTTAAGCCACGCATCCCCGAAGGATAATCGAAGCGGCGAACGACCCCCCGTCGTTCGCCGCTTATGATTCTACCAGTCCCTGATCGTCAGAACGGACAGTTCCAACCAGACGCCCTCGTCATTGGCGTCGCCATCGTCGATATGGACGTCGGCGACGAAATGCCCCGGCAGCGACCATTCGGCATCCTCCACGTCACGCATGAAAGCTGTGCCGCGATTCGGGAAATCGTCGCCGCTCATGCGCAGGCGGATGATGTGGCGGCGACCTTCGAACAGGGCGCTGGCCCAGGGACGGCTCACCGCCCGCTCGATCATGGCGGGTTGCCCCGCCTTGTCGAGCAATTGGGAGAGCAGGCGCGGCAGAGGATCGTCCTGCCGATTTCCTATTCCTTGATTTCGGATGAGGTTGGATGGGCCGAAATGATGATCTGCGCTTGTCATTGGCCGATGCTCCTGCGATATGTGTTCATGAAATGTTCTATTCTTCTCCGTACCCGATCGCCGGGTTCCCGCCCCAGGCGCAGGTCGAAGACCAGGCGCGGATCGCGCGCGCAATCGCGCCCGAACCGAGTCGGCGGGATATTATGGTCCTGAAGAAATCGCTCGATCGTTCGCAGCAACATGGGCTTTCTTGTCCCCTTTCAATGCGACTCGCCCGCTGCGAGCCGATAGGTATATTCCTATCTCAAACCCAATTTCCTACTTGTCTAGGAAAATTCCTATCATTATGGATGGAATATGGATGAATCGCAGCATGCCCGGATCGCGCTCGATCGACTGATCGTCGAACGCGGGGAGAATTATGCCGATCTTTCCCGGCTGATCGGGCGCAATCCGGCCTATATCCAGCAGTTCATCAAACGCGGCACCCCGCGCAAACTGGACGAGGAGGACCGCCGCGTCCTGGCGCGCTATTTCGGCGTGCCCGAACAGATGCTGGGTGGAGGGACGGTGGCCGTCACGACCGCCGCCCCGATGCGGGGCGTGCCGGCGGTCGTGGCCGTGCCCCGATTGGCGCTCGGCGCATCGGCGGGACAGGGGTCGCTGGATGACGATGAACGGGCGGCGGGCGTGATGGCGTTCGATGCGCGCTGGTTGCGCCATCTGGGCGTTCGGCCGCAGCGCGTGTCGATCATCCGGGTGGATGGCGAATTGATGGCGCCGACGCTGAACGATGGCGACGACATCATGGTCGATCATGACGACGACGCCGGCCGGTTGCGCGATGGCGTCTATGTGTTGAGGCTGGACGGTGTGCTGATGGTCAAGCGTATCGCCATGGGGCCGCGGCGCGGCTGGTTCAGCGTGGTCAGCGACAATCCCCATTATCCCGATTGGACCGACATCGATCCGGCCTTGGTGGATATTGTCGGCCGGGTCGTCTGGAGCGGCAGGCGCTTGCACTAGAGCATTTTCGAAGCAGATGGCATCATCTGCTGGCTCTGATTATGCTCTAGGCGTAAGTGCGCCTGATATCCGCCAAGTGGATCTTTTGTCGCCGGGTCGGGATAGCCAAGCCGGACGTGGCGTTGTGTTGCCGAACAGGCGATCGGCGCAACGACGCCAGGAGGAGCTTCGATTGAACGATAATGGCGCGGTGATCCGCAAGGCGATCGAGTGGCGCGGTGCGCCGCTGGCGCTGGCGACGGTGGTGTCGACATGGGGGTCGGCCCCGCGACCGCGCGGCAGCCATATGATCGTCCATGCCGATGGCCGGTTCGAAGGCAGCGTGTCGGGCGGCTGCGTGGAAAGCGACGTGTTGCAGCGCGCGGCCGAGGTGATCGCGGGACGCGCGCCTCATGTGGCGCGCTATGGCGTGGCCGATGGCGATGCCTGGGACGTCGGCCTGCCGTGCGGCGGAGAGATTGCGGTTTTGGTCCAGCCGATCGGCGAGGCGGGCTTTTCGCCAGCGCTGTTCGACCGGATCGAAGCGCAAAGCGCGCGCGGCCGCCCCCTGACGCTGGCGACCGACCTGGACAGCGGCGTGACCCGAGAGGCGGGCGATGCGGGCGATTTCCTCAATCGCTATGATCCGCCACGCCGCCTGCTGATCGTCGGCGCGGTGCAGATCGCCCAGAGCCTGGTGCCGCTGGCGCAGGCGATCGGCGTGACGCCGGTGGTGATCGACCCGCGCGGCCGCTTCCTGACGCCTGAGCGCTTTCCGGGCGTCGAACTGGACGACCGCTGGCCGGACGAGGCGATCGCGGCGCATGTCCCGGGGGAATCGACGGCGGTGGTGACGCTGAGCCACGACATCAAGATCGACGATCCTGCCCTGGTCGCCGCGTTGCGCGCGCCGACCGGCTATATCGCGGCGCTGGGTTCGCGCAAAAGCCACGCGGCGCGGCTGGAGCGACTGGGCGCGATGGGATTCGCGCCGGACGATCTGCGCCGCATCGACGGTCCCGCAGGCATCGATATCGGCGCGATCGGCGCGGCGGAAATCGCGCTGTCGATCAGCGCGGGCATGATCGCGGGGTTCAACGCCCAGCGTTAATCTCAGCCGTCGGCAGATATGGCGAGAAAAGGACGGTTAATGAGTGCCCCCCGCCGCAAGGGACGGGCAGGGGGCACATCCCTCACGCTGTCGGGCACAAAGGACCGGCGCGCGTTAACAAAGTCACTGGAAGGTTCAATACCCCAAATGGCATAAAGTTGAAATTTATTGTCGCATATGTCGATTTTACAAATGTAATATTACACAATTGCGAAAGGCAGCCTTTGGCTGCAACGCCTCATTCTGCCGTTCAACTCAGCAGCAGCGTCCGCCATTCTTGCCGCCATAGCGCGCTTCCTGCCGGTCGCGAAAATACTGGATGCGGTCCATCGCCGGTCGATCGGGATGATGCGCGGCCATATGGCGCAGATAGGCGTCATAATCGGGCAGGCCGACCATCAACCGCGCGGTGCGGCGCAGGGTATCGAACACGCCTCTCATTGCGCTGGCGCCAGCTTTGAGGGAATTTCGCGCGCGGTGGGAGCGGTTGCCCGGCGCGCGGCGATGCAGGTCTTCACCGTAAAGCCGAACAGCGCCAGCACCACCGCCAGGAACAGCGCCACCAGCGCGGCGTCGACCCGATCGTTGAAGATGATGCGCTGCATCTCCGCCATCGATTTGGCGGGGCCGATTATCTCGCCAGCGTCCGCCGCCGCGCTGAACTTCGCCGCATGGGCCAGGAAGCCGACCTTGGCATCGGCGGAAAACAGTTTGAGCCAGCCTGCCGACAGGGTGCAGATCAGCAGCCAGGCCGTCGGCACCATCGTCACCCACGCGAACTTGTCCTGCTTCATGCGGAAAAGCACGGCGGTGCTCAGCATCAGCGCGATCGCCGCCAGCATCTGGTTGGAAATGCCGAACACCGGCCAGAGGGTATTCACCCCGCCCAGCGGATCGGTGACGCCCTGATAAAGAAAGAAGCCCCAGGCCGCCACGGTGAGCGCCGTGGCGATGATGCCGGGCGCTTGGCCCGTGCTGTCCTTGAAGGACGGCACAGCCAGCGCGATCAGATCCTGTAGCATGAACCGCCCGGCGCGGGTGCCCGCATCGACGGCGGTCAGGATGAACAGCGCCTCGAACAGGATCGCGAAATGATACCAGAAGGCCTTCATCGCTGGCCCGCCGACGACATGGCTGAAGATTTCCGCCATCGCCACCGCCAGCGTCGGTGCGCCGCCTGCGCGACTGATGATGCTATGTTCGCCCACATCCTTGGCCGTCTGGGTGATGAAGTCGGGCGAGATCGGAAAGCCCATGGCGGTGACGGCGGCCGACGCACTCGCCGCATCGGTGCCGATAAGCGCGGCCGGGCTGTTCATCGTGAAATAGATGCCGGGGTCCAGGATCGACGCACCGACCAGCGCCATGATCGCCACGAACGCCTCCATCAGCATCGCGCCATAGCCGATCATCGGCGCATGGGCTTCGCTGGCGATCAGCTTGGGCGTGGTGCCGCTGGAAATGAGCGCATGGAAACCCGACACCGCGCCGCAGGCGATGGTGATGAACAGGAAGGGGAAGAGGCCGCCTGACCAGACCGGTCCACCGCCATCGACGAATTGCGTGAGCGCGGGCATCTTGAGCGGCGGAGCCATGATGACGATGCCGATGGCGAGCGCGGCGATCGCCCCGATCTTCAGGAAGGTCGAGAGATAATCGCGCGGCGCGAGCAGCAGCCACACCGGCAGGACAGAGGCGACCGCGCCATAGCCGATCAGGATCCAGCACAGCTGCACCGGCGTGAAGGTGAATAGCGGCCCCCATACCGGTGATGCCGCGATCGCCTGACCATAGACGATCGCGGCGAGCAGGCCGACAAGGCCCAGCAGCGACACTTCGCCGATCCGGCCGGGCCTGATCCAGCGCGTATAGGCGCCCATCGCCATGGCGAGCGGCACGGTCGCGGCGACGGTGAACATACCCCACGGGCTTTCCGCCAGCGCCTTGACCACGATCAGCGCCAGCACGGCCAGGATGATGACCATTATCATGAACGCGCCGAACAGTGCGATCGTCCCGGCAGCCTGCCCCATTTCCATGCGGATGAGTTCGCCCAGCGACTTGCCGTCGCGGCGCATGGAAATGAACAGGACCATGAAATCCTGCACCGCCCCCGCCAGCACGACGCCCGCGATGATCCACAGCGTGCCGGGCAAATATCCCATCTGCGCCGCCAGCACCGGCCCCACCAGCGGACCCGCGCCCGCGATCGCCGCGAAATGATGGCCGAACAACACGCTCTTGTCGGTCGCGACATAGTCCAGTCCGTCGGCGCGGCGGATCGCAGGCGTCGGCCGCGCCGGGTCGAGCCGCATCACATGGCGCGCGATGAACAGGGCATAATAGCGATAGGCGACCAGGAAACAGCAGACCGCCGCGACCACGATCCACAGGGCATTGACAGCCTCGCCGCGCGACACCGCCACGACGGTCAGGGCGATCGCGCCGACGATGGCTGTCAGAATCCAGGGTATGTGCCGGGTCATGCCGCCTCGCCGCTATGATCGAAATATCGGGGGCACCCTAAGCTGCTGGACCTGAAAGACAACCGTCAAGCTTTGCGGAACGGAAGCGCCCCTCCACCCATCCCCTTGGCAATGCCAACGAAGGTAGCCCGCCATGCCCATCGCGGCCTGTTCGAAGGGAAGGCGCCGCGCAAAATACCCGCGTTCTACCCCCGCACAATTCCTAGTGTCGAGATAGTTCGGGCGTCCCTATCCCCGGATCGCCGTTAACGTCGAGCACGGCGGAAGGGCCAGTCCACAACGCCGCTGGCCCACAGCGCCCACCAGATGATGACGGGTTGCAACGCCAGGCGCGGGCCGTGATACCACCAGCTCAGATGCGTGCCGCCCAGCGGAATATCGTTGATCGCATGGTTGATGTTCGCGGGCCAGACGCACAGCGCATAGAGGGCAAAACCCATCCCAGCCGCCCGTCGCAGGCGGGGCAGCATCAATCCGACCGCGCCAGCCAGTTCGGCGATGCCGGTCAGCGCCACCACCAGGTCGGGCATCGGCACCCAGTGCGGCGTGATCGCGACGAAGCCACCGGGCCGCGTCAGATGCGCAACGCCCGCAAAGCCATAGGCGGCGGCCAGCACGATCCGGGCGATTATCCGGCCGCGCGCCACTTAGTGCATCACGTCGATTTCAAGCTCGCCTTCATCCTCGCCATCCCAATAATGGGCGCGTTCGGCATGGACCCGGATCATTACCAGCCCGGGCGTATCCGCGCCCTGCGTGAACCAGATTTCCAGGTCGGGATTCCAATGTTCCACGAACTGTTCGCGGTCGCGGATCAGGTCGGCGCGGCCCTCCAGCGCGATGAACAGGGGACGCTGGCCGAACAGGCCGCTCTTGCCGTGAAAGGACAGGCTGACGCGGGGGTCGCGTTCGATGTCCCTCACCATCAGCGTGTCTTCGGTCGTGAAATAATAGCTGTCGCCACCATGGGCGACATCGTGATTATTGCTCATGGGACGGGCGCCGATATGGCCGTCCTCGGTATGGGTCGACAGCATCGCAAAATCGATTTGCTGCATTTTCTCGGCCAGACTGGCGATCGTATGCTCCACCATATGTCTCTCCTTTGCTCGATCATGGTCCAACGCAGCAGGGGGCGAGTCGGGTTCCCTCCGCCCATCGACAGCGCGGAATTGAGAACATATAACGAACAAATCATCTGATTCGGGATAGCATCATCATGGGACGTCGGGCTGGCCCATCCTATCGTCTGTTCTTTGCGGTAAAGCCGCCACCACCGGTCGCGCGCCAGATCGATCATTATGCAGCGATATTGGCGGGCGGGGAGGCGCGCATAGCGTCCGCGCATCAGCATGTGACGCTCAGCATCGCGAATGACATGGAGGCCTATCCCCAGGCGCTGATCGACACACTACGGATGGCGGCGGCGGACGTCATGGCCGATCCCTTCGACCTGCGACTCGATCGGCTCAGCTATGGTGGTCGGTCGGCGGCGCTGCGACCATCGCGCAGCAATGCGTCCTTGGCGCGCCTTCAGCGCCAGGTGGCCGACGCCATGAAGCGGGCCGGGGCGCTGCCGCGCAAAGACTGGACCTTCAGCCCACACCAGACGCTTTTCTACCGCGACGGCCCGCCAGCGCAACGGCGGATCGACGGCTTTGGGTGGCGAGTGGAGGATGTCGTGCTGATATGCAGTCATGTCGGGCGGACCCGGCACGATATCGTCGGAACCTGGCCGTTGCAGGGCAGCGCACAATATAGTTTGTTTTAGAGCGAGCAGGTCGACGTCGGGAGGCCGGTCAGCGCTTGCGCACGAACTCCGCGCGCAGCACCAGTCCCTTGATCCCGTCATAGCGGCAGTCGATTTCCTGCGCGTCGCCGGTCAGGCGGATCGATTTGATCAATGTGCCCCGCTTCAACGTCTGACCCGCGCCCTTGACCGTCAGGTCCTTGATCAGCGTGACCTGATCGCCATCGGCCAGCAGATTGCCCACCGAATCGCGCACCTCGACAGTGTCGGTCGCATCGGATTGCGGCGTGGCGTCGCTGGCGCTGATCCATTCGCCGCTGGCTTCGTCATAGACATAATCGTCGTCGGCCATGGCGATCTATCCCTGCGTCACGCTTTCCAGAACCGCGGCGCGCAGTTCGGCTATGCCCATGCCCTTTTCGCTCGACGTGGCGATGATGTCGGGGTGCGCCGCCGGGCGTTTGCGGATCGCGTCGGCGGTGGCTTGCGTCACGGCGGCCAGTTCGCTCGCCTTGATCTTGTCGCTCTTGGTCAGGACGATGCGATAGCTGACCGCCGCGCCGTCCAGCATGTCCAGCATGTCGGTATCGACATCCTTGATGCCATGGCGGCTGTCGATCAGCACCAGCGCCCGCTTCAACGCCGCGCGCCCGCGCAGATAGTCGTTCACCAGGAACTTCCATTTGCGCACGATATCCTTGGGCGCCTTGGCATAGCCATAGCCCGGCATGTCGACCAGCCGGAACTGGAGCGGTTCGCCCACGTCGAAGAAGTTCAGTTCCTGCGTCCGGCCCGGCGTGTTGGACGTCCGGGCCAGGCTGTTGCGATTGGTCAGCGCATTCAGCAGCGAGGATTTGCCGACATTGGACCGGCCCGCAAAGGCGACCTCATTCACGTCCATGTCGGGCAGGAATTCCAGCGTCGGCGCGGATTTGAGAAAGGCTATCGGCCCTGCGAAGAGCTTGCGCGCGTCCTCGATCAGGTCGTTATTGTCTTGGTCCATCATTCCACACTCCGTTCGGTTCGAGCTTGTCGAGAACCGTAGGCACCCGTTTCTCGACAAGCTCGAAACGAACGGGTGTGGTGCCTGAATTACTTCGTCGCCGTTGCGGTGCTCAGCACCGGATGGCGGCGATACAGCCACCATTGCTGCGCCATCGACAGGCAGTTGTTGGTGATCCAGTAGACCAGCAGGCCCGCCGCGAACGGCGCCATGATGAACATCATCATCCACGGCATGATCGAAAAAATCTGCTGCTGCATCGGGTCCATCTGTGCGGGGTTCAGCTTGAACTGGAAATACATGCTGATGCCCAGCAGCAGCGCCAGCACACCGATCGCCAGGAAGGACGGCGGGGTGAAGGGCAGCAGGCCGAACAGGTTCAGGATATGCAGCGGGTCGGGCGCGGACAGATCCTTGATCCACAGCACGAAGGGCTGGTGGCGCATTTCGATCGTCAGCATCAGCACCTTGTAGAGTGCGAAGAAGATCGGGATCTGGATGAAGATGGGCAGGCAGCCCGCCAGCGGATTGACCTTTTCCGTCTTGTAGAGCGCCATCATCTCCTGCTGGAGGCGTGGCTTGTCGTCCTTATACTTCTCTTGCAGCGCCTTCATCTTGGGCTGCACCGCGCGCATCGCCGCCATGCTGGCGAACTGGCGCTGGGCGACGGGGAACATCAGCGCGCGGACCACGAAGGTCAGGCAGATGATGGCCACACCGAAATTGCCGAGCGTTTCGAACAGCCAGTGGAGCAGCGCGAAGATCGGCTGTTCGAACCAGTAGAACCAGCCCCAGTCGATCGCGCGGTCGAACAGCTTCACGCCGTCGCGCTCATAGGCCTGGAGCGTCTTCACTTCCTTCGCGCCGACATAGAGGCGGATGGTCTGCGTCGCGGCCTTGCCGGGCGCGAGCATGGTCGAACCCAGCGCCGCGTCCGCCTGATATTGCGTACCGGCGCCCTTGCGGAACTGACCCGCGAAATCGGCGTCGGTTCCGGGCACCAGCGCGGAGAGCCAATATTTGTCGGTAAAGCCGATCCAGCCGCCCTTGGACTGGAAGCTCTGGGTCGACGGCCCCTTGTCCAGATCCTTGTAGTTGACGTCGTAATTGGCTGCGCCGTTGAAAACGCCCATTGGCCCCACATGGATGGTCCAGGTGTCGGGGTCCTTGGGTATGCCGTTGCGGCTGATATAGCTGTAGGGCTTGACCGCCACTGCGCCCGTGCCGCTGTTCGACACCTTCTGCGCGGCGGAAATCATGTAATTCTGATCAACGCTCAGGCGGATTTCGAACAGCTGCCCCGCGCCGTTATTCCAGGTCAGCGTCACCGGGCTGGTCGGCGTCAGTTCGCTGCCCTGCGCGGTCCAGAGCGTATCCTTGTTCGGGGTCTTCAGACCCTCGCCCTGCCAGCCGAAGCCTGCGAAATAAGCGTCCTGCGTGCCGCTGGGGCTGTAGAGGCGGACGGCGGGCGAATCCTTGGCGATCGTTTCGCGATAGGTCGGCAGCACGATATCGTCGATGCGCGCGCCCTTCAGGTTGATCGATCCGGTGAGTTTAGGCGTGCGGATCGGCACACGCGGGCTTTCCTTGAGCACGATGGCGCGGTCGCGAATCGCGCCGATGCTGTCCGCTGCCGGATCGGCGTTGGGATTGGCGACGGGCGTTTGTTTTCCGCCTTCGATCTTAGTCGCGGGCGGATTGGCCGCCGGAAAGAAATAATGCGAGACATAGGGCCAGCCGAACAGGATCGCCGCGGTCAGCAACACCGCCAGAATGATATTCTTCTTGTCGTCCACGTGTTCGGCTCCGCCGTCTTATATCTGTGTCAGGGGACCGGGTCGTAGCCCGACCCGCCCCATGGGTGGCATCGCATTAGCCGCTTGAACCCCAACCAGCTACCCTTGATCGCGCCATATTTGCCGATCGCGACAATTGCATATTCCGAGCAGGACGGGGAGTAGCGGCAAGTGGGGGGCAGGATGCGCGAAGGGCCGATCTGCCAGAAGCGCGCGATCAGGATAAGCAGCCGGGCAATCACGATTCGGGTGCTTCATGTTCCCGCGCAGGCGGGAACCCAGTTCCGCCATCGCCTATCGTCGCGCCATCGGGACTGGACTCACGCTTTCGCGGGAGCGCGTCGCTCTTTCTGGCGGCAGGCCTTTTGGCAACAGACCCGGATTTTCCGCGTGACGGCCCGCGCGGCGGATCGATCGGCCGCGTCATGATCTTGCCCAGCGCCTTGCCCAGCTCGGCGTGCAACAGGGCGAAGTCACGCTCGATCCCGCCTTCGCGGCCGATCAGCACATGGTCCGCCCCGGCGATGCCGTGGGTTGGCAGCAGTTCGCGCGCCAGAACGCGAAAGCGGCGCTTCATCCTGTTGCGGATGACGGCGCCGCCGATCTTCTTGGTAACTGTAATGCCGATCCGCATGGCCGGATCGCCGTCGCCGCGTTCGCGCACCAGCAGGACGAATCCCGGCATCGGCGCGCGACGTCCACGATTGGCCGCCAGAAAATCCGCACGCCTGCTCATAATGGCAGGCGCGACGGTCTCTCGCGGCGTTTCGATCAGGCGCTCAGGCTCTTGCGACCGCGCGAACGGCGGGCGCGAATCACATTGCGGCCACCGGGGGTCGCCATGCGAGCGCGAAAACCGTGACGGCGCTTCCGAACCAGATTGCTCGGCTGAAAAGTGCGCTTCATCGTTCATTCCTCAAAAAACAACTAGAGAATCGGGCGTGACAAAAAAGGGCCGCCAAAGCAGCGGCCGCATGGTCAGGGGGCGTCCGATAGGCAAAAGGGGGGGCAAGTCAATGGTGGAAGCACGCCATAGCTCCGTTCGGTTCGAGCCTGTCGAGAACCCAAGCGGAAGGGTTCTCGACAGGCTCGAACCGAACGGAAGCGGGTTATTTCCCCCGCGCGCTCGCCACGCCTGCCTTGAGCGCGTCATAACCCACCGCGCCGTTCAGCACCTGGCCGCCGATCACGAAGGTCGGGGTGCCGCTGGCCTGCAATTTCTGGGCAAGCGCGATGTTGGACTGGATTTCGGCGTCATATTTGGTCGATGCGATCGCCGATTCGGCTTCCGACTTGCTAATCCCGGCCTTGGCCGCCGCCGCCACGATCGTGTCGTGCGTGACCTTGCCCGCCCCGTACAGCGCCTTGTGATAGGCCATATATTGCCCGTGCTCGGCCGCCAGCAGCGACACCTTGGCCGCCTCGCCGCTCTGTTCCGACAGGATCGGCAGTTCGCGATAGACGACCTTTACCTTCGCGTCGCCCGCGACCAGCTTGGCCAGGTCAGGCAACGAGGCGCGGCAATAGCCGCACGCATAGTCGAAAAATTCGACCACGGTGACGTCGGCATTGGCCGCGCCTTCCCAAGCACCCGCATAAGGGGTTTCCAATGCGCTGCGGCTGGCGTCGATCGTGCCCGACATCCGCTTGGCCTGAAGCTTCTCCACCGCCTGCGGGATGATTTCGGGATGCTCCAATATATAGTCGTGCACGATCTTTTCGATCGCGGCTTTATCGGTAGCATTGACGCTGGCGGGTGCCTGCACCGCGAACGCGGTGCCGGCGGCGGCCGCTAGGAGGGCGAAGGCGCCAAGGGTCATCTGGATCGTCCTGTTGGAAAGGGCCGCGCGAAAGCTGGGCCGGGTCTGGGCTGTCATATCTATCTTTTCTTGCGCTGCTGCTCGATCGCCGCGCGGGATGTCATCGCGATATCCTGCGCCCGCAGATAGTCAACCGTCCCGGCTGGCAATCCCTGCATCGCGGCGTCCGCGCTGCGCAGCGCCATGGGATGCTGCCCCATCATCGCATAGCGTTCCGCCGTCGCCAACGCGGCGCGCGGCGTATCGCCGCGCCGCGCGTATACGACGCCCAACTGATACCAGGCGAAGGGATTTTCCCGGTCGCGCTGGACGGCCAGGCGCAACACCTGTTCGGCTTCGGCGAAATTGCTCTCATCCTCGGTCGCGATCAGCGCGTGGGACAACAGCACGGAAATGAGCGGCTGGCTGGTGATCTTCACCGCTTCGCGCAGGGGCGCTATGGCGTCCTTGGGGCGGCCGCTTTCCAGCAATATCTGCCCCTTCAATTCCAGAAAATAGGGGTCGTGCGGCGCGGCGGCGAGCAGGGCGTCGGCTTCCTCCAGCGCCTTTTGCGGATAGGCGCTCTTATGCCAGGCATAGGCGCGCGCATAATGAGCGGGCAGCGACTGGTCGGTCTCGGGATATTTGCGCAGCGTTTGCGTGGGTTCGGACACGAAGCCGATCAGCTTGGCCTTGATCCGTTCGAACCGCGCCTCCAACGCCTTGTCCACCGGCCGGTCCCAGGCGGGATCGACGCTATAGACTTCGCGCAGCACATTGATGCGCTCGCCCGACAGCGGATGGGTGCGCCCATAACTATTGTCCTGCGGGATCGCGAGGCGATATTCCTGATTTTGCAGCTTCTTGAAGAATTCCAGGCTGCCCTTGCCGCTTAGCCCCGCCTTCGACAAATAGCGCGCGCCGGCCAGGTCGGCGGAGCTTTCCTGTCCGCGCGAAAAGGCCAGGAACTTGCTCATCGCCGCCTGCTGGCCCAGACCCATAATGCCCATGCCCGCTTCCGCGCCGCCTGCCGCGATGGCGGCCGCCCCCAGCACCAGGCTGAGCAGCGTGACGCTGGTCGCTTCCTTGATCCCTTCGCCCGAGCGGATGATATGGCCGCCCTCGATATGGCCCAGTTCGTGCGCGACCACGCCCTGCAACTGGTTCACATTGTCGGCCTGCGCGATCAGGCCGCTATGCACCCAGACGATCTGCCCGCCCGCGACGAAGGCGTTGATCTCCGGATCGTTGATCACCATCACCTGGACGTTGCGCGGGTCCATGCCCGCCGCCTTGACCAGCGGCCCCGACATGTCGGCCATGAAGGCTTCGGTTTCAGCGTCGCGCAATATCTGTTGCGCCATGGCGGGCCGCGCCATGAAAGCGAGCGCGGCGAGGGCCAGGATGCAGAGTTGGAAAGACCGCCGCATCAGGGGCGGCCTTGCGAGCAAAGAAGGCAGAAAGTCACGCGCGCCTGTTGCACGAACCGGGCTGAACCTGCCCTGAAGGCGCACCATAGGAAAAGCGCCGCTGCGCGCCGGTCGTGACCGGAAGAGCAGCGGCGCTTGTTCATTCTGACGTTCGCCCGGTCTTACTGACCGAAGGTGCGCTGCCACCAGCCACGACGCGGCTCGCCATTGTCGCCTTCGCCCTCATCGCCGGCATTGTTGTCGGCGGTTTCGGGAGTGGGCGCTTGCGGCGCGGCGTCCTGCGCTACCGGTTCGGCGGCGGGTGCTGCGTCCTCTACGTCGGCTTCGGCGACAACCTTCTTCCGGCGCGTACGCTTGGGCTTGGCCGGGGCCTCTTCGGCCACGGGTTCCGCCGTCGCTTCGTCGGCGATCGACGGGGCGGCAGGCGCTGCGTCCTCTGCAGCGACATCCGCCTTCTTGCGACGGGTGCGCTTGGGCTTAGCGGGCGCTTCCTCGGCGACGGCTTCGACCGGCTCGGCGGCTGCGACAGGTTCGACGGGCGCTTGCGCTACCGGCTCGGCATCCGCCTTGGGCTTACGAGCGCGGGGGCGACGACGGGTCTTGGGCGCGTCCTCGGCGGGCGCGTCCTCGACCACGGCTTCGACCACCGGTTCAGCGGCTTCAGCCACGGGCTCGGCCTGCTCGGCTTCGCCAGCATCCGCTTCGACCGTCGTGGCGTCTTCGCCACCCTCGCGACGGCGACGACCACCACGACGACCACGACGACCACGACGGCGGGCGCCGCCTTCCTCGTCGTCACCGGCTGCGGCTTCCACCGGCGCGTCGACCGCCTCGCTGGTGGCTTCCTCGTCCAATTCGGCATCACCCTCGGCATCCGCATCGGCGGTGTCGCCAGCCTCTTCCTCGCCGCCTTCGCCGCGATTCTCCTCGCGCTGTCCGCCACGACGGCGACGGCGGCGACGACGACGGCGACCACCGTCGCGATCTTCGTCCCCGCGTTCGCCACGATCGCTGCGTTCTTCGCGCTCGGATTCGACTTCGGCTTCGGCCTCCTCGACCTCTTCCTCTTCTTCCTCCTCGATGACGTCCAGATCGTCATCCTCTTCCGGCAGGGGCGCGTAGCTCACGACACGCTCGGGGCGCGGCCCGCTGGCCTCGACCGACATGCGCGCGCCTTCGACTTCGCCATCGGGCAGGATTTCGATCCGCACGCCATAGCGCTGCTCGATCTCGTCCAGTTCGGCGCGCTTGTTGTTCAGCACGTAGAAGGCCGCTTCCTGGCTGGCGCGCAGGGTGATGAGGTTGCCGCGACCGCGCGCCGCTTCCTCTTCCAGCATGCGCAGCGCGCCCAGGCCCGCCGACGATGCGGTACGGACCAGGCCGGTGCCTTCGCAATGCGGGCACTGGCGGGTGGACGCTTCCAGCACGCCGGTGCGCAGGCGCTGGCGGCTCATTTCCATCAGGCCAAAGCCCGAGATGCGGCCGACCTGGATGCGCGCGCGATCGTCGCGCAGCGCTTCCTTCATCGCCTTCTCGACCTTGCGGATGTTGGAGTTCACCTCCATGTCGATGAAGTCAATCACGACCAGGCCCGCCATGTCGCGCAGGCGCAACTGACGCGCGATTTCGCGCGCGGCTTCCAGGTTGGTGGCGACGGCGGTCTGTTCGATCCCATGTTCGCGGGTCGACCGGCCGGAGTTGATGTCGATCGACACCAAGGCTTCGGTCGGGTTGATGACCAGATAGCCGCCTGATTTCAGCTGCACGACCGGATTATACATGGCCGCCAGCTGTTCTTCGACGCTGGCGCGCTGGAACAGCGATACCGGGTCGGCATATTGCTTCACGCGGCGCACATGGCTGGGCATCAGGAGGCGCATGAAATCCTTGGCCGCGCGATAGCCATGCTCGCCCTCGACGATGACTTCCTCAATATCCTTGTTGTAGATATCGCGGATCGCCCGCTTGATGAGGTCGCTGTCATTGTGGATCAGTGCGGGCGCGGCGGCGCTCAGCGTCTTTTCGCGAATCTCGTCCCACAGGCGGGCCAGATAGTCGAAGTCGCGCTTGATCTCCGGCTTGGTGCGCTGAAGGCCAGCGGTGCGCACGATGCAGCCCATGGACGAGGGCAGCGCCATTTCGGCGATGATCGACTTCAACCGCTTGCGGTCGGCCGCATTGCTGATCTTGCGCGAAATGCCGCCGCCATGGCTGGTGTTGGGCATCAGTACGCAATAGCGACCGGCCAGCGACAAATAGGTGGTCAGCGCCGCGCCCTTGTTGCCGCGTTCTTCCTTGACGACCTGAACCAGCAGCACCTGGCGGCGCTTGATGACGTCCTGGATCTTGTAGCGACGGCGCAGCGCCATGCGCTTGCGGCGCAGTTCGTCGGCGGCGTCGTCGCCACCTCGGCCGCGACCGCGTCCGCCACCACGGCGGCCGTTCGGCGCGCCATTGGCCCCGTCGTTGCTGCCTTCGCCTTCGGGCTGCTCGCCTTCTTCGCCGCCTTCGTCATCGTCATGATGATGGGTCGCCTCGACATATTCGACGCCGCCCTCGGGCGCGATCGGGTCGTGGTCCAGCTCATGATCGTCGTCATCGTCGAAATCGGCGCGCAGCGCGGCCTCTTCCTCGGCATGGGCGCGCTCTTCGCGCAGCAGCGCTTCGCGGTCCTCACGCGGGATCTGGTAGTAATCGGGGTGGATTTCGCTGAATGCCAGGAAGCCGTGGCGGTTGCCGCCATAATCCACGAACGCCGCCTGGAGCGATGGCTCCACGCGGGTGACCTTGGCCAGGTAAATATTGCCCTTGAGCTGCTTGTGCTCTGCGGACTCGAAGTCGAACTCCTCGATCCGGTTACCCTTGACGACCGCGACCCGGGTCTCTTCCCGGTGGCGCGCATCGATCAGCATACGCATTGTCATGTAAATGTCTCCGGCGTGGGCGGGCTGCGGCACAGGGCCGCGCCGCCACGCGATAGTGAAGGGACGGCCGGGCGCGCACCATGATGGGCGCGGATATCGGCATCGTCCGGGTTTGAAGGTGATTGTGCGCGTCTGCTGCGTCGGCAGGGCCGGACATATCGCCGGGCCGGACCATCCACGCCGCATCGCCCGTGACCGGGGCTAGCGTGGAATGGAAATCATGCCTCATGCAGCGTCAACCTGGTTGAAGCGCCATAAACGCAAGGAGTGCGTCCGTCGGTGCCTGTCTTGTCCTCCCCCAAGTCGCCGTACTATCGACAAGTCTTGCAGGAATATGAATGGGTAGCAGTCAAATAGCGACGGAGCAACGGTCGCCTGAAATATAATGCCGCGCCATCCGATGGCTGTGACCGATCGCATATTTGTCGTGAAGGGCGAGTTAACCGTCTCATTTTACCGGGTCAAAAGGGGCGATGCTTAATCCGGGGTTTAGCGTGGGGACGCTGAACGGATTAACCCGGATGACATTTGGCTGGACGGCCGATCGGAACGCGTTGCACAAGCGGCGCATGTTCCAAAGCCTTGCCCTGGCAGGCACGATATTGATGGCGGTACCTGGCAGCGCCGGTGGTATTTCCGGCGTGGACGTGCAGGACGACCGGGTTGTCGTGCGCTTCGACGATCGCATCGACGGTGCGTCGGCATTCCTGCTGGATTCGCCCCGCCGTATCGCCCTCGACATCCCGGGCGCACAGATGAGCCGGGGCAGCTTTTCCCCCGGCAACGGCGCGATCGCCGCGGTGCGGCAGGGGCAATTGAGCGACGGCACGGCGCGCGTGGTGCTGGACCTGTCCGTACCCGCGACGCTCGGCAATCCGCAAATGGCGCAGGACGGCAAATCGCTTAGCTTCTCGCTCCAGGGCGTCAGCGACGCCCGCTTCCGCACCGAACTGGGCAAGGGGCGGATGCGGTTCGATGCGCCGGTCGACATGGCGGCGCGCCCGCAAAAGCGCCTCCATTCGATCAGCGTCCCGATACCGGCCGCCGCGCGCGGCGTGTCTTTGCCGCCGGTGGAGGGCGCGCATGACGGCGCGCGGCCCCTGGTGGTGATCGACGCAGGCCATGGCGGCCATGATCCCGGCGCGATCAACCGGGAAAATGGGAAGCGCGAAAAGGATGTGACGCTGGCCATCGCCCAGGCGATTCGCGACCAGCTGGTCAAATCCGGCCGGGTGCGCGTGGCGCTGACCCGCGACGACGACAAATATCTGGTGTTGCAGGAACGCTATGGCATCGCGCGCAAGCTGGGCGCGGACCTGTTCATATCCGTCCACGCGGACGCAGCGGAAAATACCGAAGCGCATGGCGCCACCGTCTATACGCTGTCGGAAACCGCGTCCGACCGGGAGGCCGCCCGTCTGGCGGCGCGCGAAAACAAGGTCGACATCATCAACGGCGTCAATCTGGGCGGCCAGTCGGGCGACGTGTCCTCGATCCTCATCGACCTGACGCAACGCGAATCGATGAACATCTCGGCCAATTTCGCCCGATTGCTCCAGCGCGAGGCCGCGCCCTATATGTCCTTCCGCAGCGCCTATCATCGCTTCGCCTCGCTGATGGTGCTGAAGGCGCCCGACACGCCGTCGGTATTGTTCGAAACCGGCTATATCAGCAATGCCGACGATGCGGCCTTCCTGTCGTCGCGCGAGGGGCAGGGGAAGATCGCCCGTGGCGTCGCCCGCGCGATCGAGGTGCATTTCGCCCGCAAGCTGGCGATGCGAAACGGCGCGGTGGGCGGCTAATCTGTCCTACCACGCGCGCGTTCGCTATTATCGGGGTAACTTTCCGATAGGATCAACGGTGCGTAACATTATGTCGAAATCTGCGGGAAATGTGGGAAGTTAAGGGGTGAGCGTCACGCAAAGGGGCAGGGCGTATCGACAGATGCGTCGGATCGCGTCATGCCCACTGGCCTTGGCCGCAATTTGACCCTAGAGCCTCTTTCCCATGGAAGAGGCCCGTTCCGATACCGCCCCGTCGTCCTTCGCCTATCGCCTGCGCCGCGACGCGGGGGGCTTTTTCAGTCGGCTGCGTCCGCTCTGGGGCCGTCGGTTCATCCGTTGGGTCGCGATTGCGCTCGGCGCGGTGCTGCTTGGCCTCGGGCTGTTCTGGCTGATCTTCGCGCGGGGGCTGCCCGACGCCGCGACGCTGCTGGAATATGAACCGCCGCTGCCGACCATCGTGCGCGACATCAATGGCCAGCCGGTGCACAGCTATGCCCGCGAACGCCGCGTCCAGCTGCAATATAGCGATTATCCCCAGCAGTTGATCCACGCCTATCTGGCGGCGGAGGACAAGACGTTTTTCGAACATCATGGCGTCGACATCCCCGGCTTTGCCGGCGCGGTGGTCGATTATGCCAGCAAGCTGGGGTCGGGCCAGCGCGCGCGCGGCGGCTCCACCATCACCCAGCAGGTCGCCAAGAATCTGCTGATCGGCGACGAATATTCGCCCACGCGCAAGGTGAAGGAGATGATCCTGGCCTATCGCATGGAAGGCGTGCTGTCCAAGCAGCAGATCCTCGAACTCTACCTCAACCAGATATTCCTCGGCCGCAACGCCTATGGCGTCCAGGCCGCCGCGCGCGCCTATTTCGACAAGGATGTCGCCGATCTCCAGCTGCACGAAATGGCCTATCTCGCCATTCTGCCCAAGGGGCCGGCCAATTACCGCCCCGAAAGCGAGAGCGGCATGGCCCGCGCGCTCGACCGTCGCAACTGGGCGCTGAGCGAAATGGTCAAGAGCGGATGGATCACACAGGCGCAGCGGGATGCCGCCGCCGCCTTGCCACTGGGCACCGTCGCCGCGCATGGCTCCAGCTTCGATGCGCGCGCTGGTGGCTATTATATGGAGGAAGTGCGCCGCCGCCTGATCGGGCTGTTCGGCGAAAAGGCGGAGGACGGCCCCAACAGCGTCTATGCCGGCGGCCTGTGGGTTCGCAGCCCCTATGACGCGGTGGTGCAGGACCATGTCGCGACCGCGCTGCGCAACGGCCTGCTCCGCTTCGACGCCGGGCGCGGCTGGTCCGGGCCGGTCGGTCATCTCGATATCGACAAGGGCTGGGAACGCGAACTGGCGGCCAGCTATATCGACGTCGATTATGCGCAATGGCGCGTCGCGATCATCATCAGCCGCACATCGTCGGACGCGCAGATCGGCTTTGCCGACGGGTCGACCGGCACGCTGCCGGCAGGCTCCGCACAACTGCCCTATCGCAAGACAGGCGGCCCCGCCTTCTCCGCGATGCAGCCCGGCGACCTGATCGTCGTGGCGCGCAACGGATCGAGCTGGGCGCTGCGCAATATCCCCTCGGTGTCCGGCGGCATGGTCGCGCAGGATGTCCATTCGGGCCGCATCCGCGCAATGCAGGGCGGCTTCGATTCGCGCCTGTCCTCCTACAACCGCGCGACGCAGGCGATGCGCCAGCCCGGTTCGACCATCAAGCCGTTCGTCTATGCCGCCGCGCTCGACAATGGCATGACGCCTGCGTCGATCATCGTCGATGGCCCCTTGTGCGTCTATCAGGGCGCGGGCCTGGGCCAGAAATGCTTCCGCAACTTCTCGGGCGGCAGCGCGGGGCCGCAGACGATGCGCTGGGGCGTCGAACAGTCGCGCAACCTGATGACCGTGCGCGCCGCCAGCCAGACCGGCATGGATCGCGTCGTGCGCACGATCAAGGCGATGGGCATCGGCGACTATAAACCCTATCTCTCCTTCGCGCTGGGCGCGGGCGAGACGACGGTGGAACGGATGGTCAACGCCTATGCCACGCTCGCCAACCAGGGGCGCCAATTCCCGTCCAAGGTGATGGATTATGTCCAGGACCGGCGCGGCAAGGTGATCTGGCCCGAACGCTGGCGGCCGTGCGATGGCTGCAACATGGCGAACTGGGACGGCAAGCCGATGCCCCGCTTCGGCATGGAGGGTAAGCAGGTCATGAACCCCATGACCGCCTATCAGGTCGTCCATATCGCCGAAGGCGTCGTCCAGCGCGGCACCGCCACGGTGCTGGCCGACCTCAAACGACCGCTGTTCGGCAAGACCGGCACCACCAATGGCCCGACCAACGTCTGGTTCGTGGGCGGATCGCCCGACATCGTGGCGGGCGTCTATATCGGCTACGACCAGCCACGAAGCCTTGGCGGCTGGGCGCAGGGTGGCCGCATCGCCGCGCCGATCTGGAAAGCGGCGATGGCGCCGGTGCTGGAAACCATGCCCAAGACGCCCTTCGTCGCCCCGGCGGGTATCCGCATGGTCGCGATCGACCGACGGTCGGGCAAGCGCGTCTATGGCGCCTGGCCGACCAGCGAGCCGAAAGCCGCCGTGATCTGGGAAGCGTTCAAACCCGAATCCGAACCCCGCCGCACGATCCGCAAGGAAGAGGCGGAGGCGCAGGCCAAGGTCGCCGAAAGCCGCGCCGCGTCCGGCCAGCGCCGTCAGCGCAACGACGCCGATTTTCTGGAGGGGCAGGGCGGCATCTACTGATTTCGCCCTATCCGGGCAGGCTGCCATCCTCGAACAGCCAGGCCATCGCCCTGTCCCATTCGTCTGCGGCGAACAGGCCGACATTGCTCTGCGGGATCACGCGTCGCGCCTGCACCTTGTTGAGCATCGATGCGATGACGATGGCATAATGACCATGATTTTGGTCCATCAACATGCGGAACAGCGTGGCGAACGCTTCTCCCACCTCCGGCGACTGCACGGGATAGTCGCGACAGTCCGCCAGAACCCGGTAGCTGTTATGCGTCAGTTCGATCGTCCGGTGATGCGCCAGAAATGCCTGTTCGAAATCGCGAAACTCCTCGATCGTCCAATAACCCTGCTGGACGATGTGGAGCAGCCGTCGATTCGCATCGTAGGAAAAGCTGAACATGGCATCCCTCTCCTGGCTCAATCCCGCTTTTCCGTCTTTTTAGCGCAGGATGGTTATTAAGGTTACTCTTATGGATCGGAACTGGGCGATTTTATGTTGTCCAGTCATGGTGGCATGGCACTATACGGTCCTGTCTCTCTTGACGCGCGGGCCGTGGCGCAAGAAAGGAGCGCATCGACAGCGTTCGCCCCGCCAGCTTTCGCCCCGACTATGTGGCATATGGAGAACAGATCATGCGCGCCGAAGCGCAGCAATATATCGACCGTATCGACGCCGCGCTGGACCTGTTGCGCCGCTTCCTCGACTGGGACCGTGCGCTGCGCCGTCTGGACGAGCTGAACGCGCGCGTCGAAGATCCGACCCTTTGGGACAACGCCAAGCTGGCGCAAGAGGTCATGCGTGAGCGCACCCGGCTGGAAAGCGCGATCGGCGCCACCCGCGCGATCGAGGGCGGCAAGAGCGACAATGCCGAGCTGATCGACATGGCCGAGGCCGAAGGTGACGAGGAAATGGTGTCCGAGGCCATCGCTTCGCTGAAGGCGCTGGCCGAGCGGGCGGACGAGGACAAGATCAAGGCGCTGCTGGCGGGCGAAGCCGACGCCAGCGACACCTATCTGGAAATCCACGCGGGCGCGGGCGGCACCGAAAGCCAGGACTGGGCCGAAATCCTGTCCCGCATGTATCGCCGCTGGGCCGAACGGCGCGGCTACAAGGTGGAACTGGTCGACTATCAGGCGGGCGAAACCGCAGGCATCAAGTCGGCGACTTTCCTGATCAAGGGCGAGAATGCCTATGGCTATGCCAAGACCGAAAGCGGCGTCCACCGCCTGGTCCGAATCAGCCCTTATGACAGCGCGGCGCGTCGGCACACCAGCTTCTCGTCGGTGTGGGTCTATCCGGTGATCGACGACAATATCGATATCGAAGTCAAGGAAAGCGACCTCAAGATCGATACCTATCGCGCATCGGGTGCGGGCGGGCAGCACGTCAACACGACCGACTCGGCGGTCCGCATCACCCACGTCCCCTCCGGCATCATCGTCGCGTCGCAGAACGACCGGTCGCAGCACAAGAACCGCGCCACCGCGATGAACATGCTAAAGGCCCGCCTCTATGAGGCGGAACTGCGCAAGCGCGAGGAAGCGGCCAATACCGACTATCAGGCTAAGACGGAGATCGGCTGGGGCCATCAGATCCGCTCCTATGTCCTCCAGCCCTATCAGCTGGTGAAGGACCTGCGGACCGGCGTCACCTCCACCGCGCCCGACGACGTGCTGGACGGCGCACTCGATCCTTTCATGGCCGCCGCGCTCAGCCAGAAGGTGACGGGCGAGAAGGTCGATGTGGAGGATGTGGACTGATGATCCGGGCGGCATTGGCGGGCGCGCTTGCCCTGCTGGCCGCTTGTGATCAGCTGGGCGGGAGCAAGGAGACGCATCGGCCTGCCGCCGCCGCGCCTTTCCCGCAGGCCGACCGGCCGGTTGCCCCGATCGTATCGACCCGCTGGTCGAGCGAGGAAGCGCGCGACCGAGTGAATGAGGCGGAGGATATCATGGACCGGGCGGGCATCCGCGCGGGCATGACGGTGGCGGACATCGGCGCTGGCGAAGGCTATTATACGGTCCGCCTTGCCAAGCGGGTGGGCGACAAGGGGCGGGTGCTGGCAGAAGACATCATGCCCGAAGTGATCGAGGCTTTGTCGCGCCGCATCACGCGCGAAAAATGGGACAATGTCAGCGTCAAGCTGGGCGCGGCAGAAGATCCCAAACTGCCGGAAAACAGTTTCGATCGCATCCTGATGGTGCACATGTATCATGAGATCGCCGAGCCTTACGCCTTCCTGTGGCACCTCAGCCCTGCGCTCAAGAAGGACGGCGAACTGATCGTCGTCGATGCCGACCGCCCGACCGACCAGCACGGCACGCCGCCGCGCCTGCTGGCCTGCGAACTGGCCGCCATGGGGTTTCGCATGGAACAGCTTATCCCCAAACCGACCGCAGGCGGCTATCTGGCGCGGTTCCGACGTATCACGTCGCGCCCCGATCCGGCCAGCATCGTCCCCTGCGCCCTTGTGGACTGACGCTGTCGCCTTGCCTGCGCACGGCCCGCTGCTGTAGGGCGGGCCGATGCATTTCGATGACCAGCTTCAGCGCTATTTCGGGACCACGGACCTCGACAGCTTGCCCGCCTCGACGGTCGAGGCGGGCATGGAGCGCATGCAGGTCGATCTGGGCCTGGAGGAGGATCGCGGTCGCCGCTTCGCCTTATGGTCGCTGCTGTTCCTGCTGGGCGCTGCGCCCGATCTGGAGGTGGCGTTCGACAATGCGGCGGATCGGGACGCTGCCCGCAATTTCATGGACCTGACGGACGAGGGCTAAGTCATCGTCATATGTGGCGCTCATCGATCGATGCGTCTTAATCAATCATGTCTGCCCCTCTTTCCCTCGCCTTGCGAAAGGCTAAGAGAGGCAGCCGCACTCATGGGAGGATCGGATGGACTATCGCACGCTCGGCCGCACGGACCTGAAGGTCAGCCTGATCTGCCTCGGCACCATGACCTGGGGGTCGCAGAATAGCGAGGCGGAGGCGCATGCCCAATTGGACTATGCCGTAGGCGAGGGCGTCAATTTCATCGACACGGCGGAAGGCTATCCGGTCACGCCGGTCAGCGCGGATACGCAGTTCCTGACCGAAACCTATATCGGCAACTGGCTTGCGGCGCGGGGAAAGCGGGACGACATCATAGTGGCTACCAAGGTGTCCGGGCCGTCGCGCGATCCCATCCGGAAATTTCGCGGCGGCGGCAACAGGCTCGACCGTCGCAACATCCTTTTGGCGGTTGACGACAGCCTTGCCCGGTTGAAGACCGATTATAT
This sequence comes from Sphingobium sp. CR2-8, assembly GCF_035818615.1. NCBI lineage: Bacteria > Pseudomonadati > Pseudomonadota > Alphaproteobacteria > Sphingomonadales > Sphingobiaceae > Sphingobium > Sphingobium wonjuense. The sequence goes on from NZ_JAYKZY010000002.1 coordinate 398,808, forward strand.
CGATCTTTATCAGGTCCATTGGCCTGACCGGCCGGTCCCGTCCTTTGGCTGACGCGGTATCGCAGCGCTGGAGGACACGGCCGAAACCGTCGCGATCCAGGAAACTCTGGAGGCCTTGGCCGACCTGGTCCAGGCGGGCAAGATCCGCCATGTCGGCGTTTCCAACGAAACGCCATGGGGCGTGGGCGAATATCTCCGTCTGGCGCGCGATCATGGCCTGCCGCGTATCGCGTCGATCCAGAACGCCTATAATCTGCTCAACCGTATATTCGAGATCGGCCTGTCCGAATATGCGCTGCGCGAAGATGTCGGGCTGCTCGCTTACTCGCCATTGGCGGGCGGGAACCTGACCGGCAAATATCTGGGTGGCGTCATTCCCCAGGGTTCGCGTCGCGATGTGTCCAAACAATTCGTGCGGTACGACCTGCCCAACCAGGCGATCGCCAGCGCGCGCTATGTCGCGATCGCCCATGCTTTCGGGTTGGACCCTGCGCACCTCGCGCTCGCCTTCGTCCATGCGCAACCGTTCGTGACATCAACGATCATCGGCGCGACCAGCCTGGAACAGCTTAGGACAGACATCGCCAGTGTGGATGTCCACCTCTCCCAAGAGCAACTGGCGGCGATCGAATACATCCATCGGGCTATCCCCGATCCCTGCCCCTGATTGCGGGTGTGGTCAGGCAGCGCGGGGCGAGCGAGCCTTGTCGTCCGATGATGCAGGCGCTTCGCCCATGGCCGTAATCCCCTGCCACCAATCATCCACCGTCGGAGTCAGGATCGACAATTTTCCCCGGCGCGGGCGGGCAAGCCATACCGATCCCACGCACATATAGCGCCATTGGGCGTCGCAATTGATCGGAACATGGCGAAAACACGCCTGGTCGCCGGTCGTTGCGGGATCGACGGCGCGCAATTCGCTGGGCACTTCACGCCAACTGCCATCGGGGAATCGCACAGAAATCACCATCACCTGCCTCCATCCCCGCTGTTCGTCCCCTATAAACGCACATCAAGCCATTGAGTTCATGGCGTCTTGTCGCAAAACTCACAGGCCGCGTCCGATGCGCTAAAATGGCCACATGGAGCCCGTTTTTCGATCGGCCTGATCCAATGCAATTGCGAATATGTCGCATTATCCGTAAGGGGCCGTCCATCGAATCAAATCAGAGGCAGATGATGAACGTAAAATGGATCGCGCTTGGCAGCGCAGCGGCAATGGCTTTGTGTCACCCGGCCTATGCCGCCGAGGACTCTGTAGCTGCGGACGCGGACCAGGCGCAGGATTCGATTGTCGTCACCGCATCGCAATTTGCGGGCACAAAGACCGAAACACCCCTGATCGAAACGCCCCAGCCCATCACCGTCATCACAGCGGACCAATATCTGTCGCAGGGCGCGATCAGCATCAGCGATACGGTGAAATATGGCGCCAGCGTCCTCGCCAATCCCTATGGCCGCGATACCCGCGTCGATGGCTTCAACATTCGCGGGATCGACGCGCTTCAGTTCCGCGACGGCATGCGCGACATCTTTTCCTACTATGCCAGCATCACGTCGGACCCCTATAATTTCGACCGCGTTGAAATCGTCCGCGGCCCGGCGTCCGTGCTCTATGGTCAGGGATCGATCGGCGGCCTCGTCAACCTCGTCTCCAAGACGCCGGACTTCCGCACGCGCGGCGAAGTGAACCTCGTCTATGGCAGCTACGACCGCAAGGAAGTGCTGGGCGACGTCAATGTCGCGCTGGCCGATAATCTGGCGGTGCGCTTCGTCGGCCGCGCCCGCGACGCCGACACCTATGTCGATCATGTGCCTGACGACCGGGTGATGTTCGCGCCGTCGATCCGCTGGCAGCCTACGCCTGACACCGATGTTGTGCTGACCGGCCTCTATCAGGAGGACGACACCGGATCGACCTCGCAATTCCTGCCGATCGTCGGCACCTTCCGTCCGAACCCCGCCAATCCGGGTGGCAAGCTCGATCCCTATATGTTCGTCGGCAAGGCGGGTTGGGACCGCTATGACGGCCGCTCGCTCCAGGGTGGCGGCTCCATAACACACAGCTTCTCCGACAATGTTCGGATCAGCTTGAAGGCGCGCTATATCGATAGCGACTTAGCCTACAACACCCATTATGCCGACAGCTATACCAACCCGACCGATCCGTTTGCGGTATATGGCACCAACGGCCGCACCATCGGCCTTTATGCCGATTCCAGCGACGCGCGGATGAACGTGTTTTCGACCGACAATAATCTGCAGTTCACCTTCAACACCGGCGCTAATATCGAACATAAGTTTCTTGTCGGTGTTGATTACAGCTGGAACAAGGTTGGCAAGCGCTATGCCACGACCGCGCTTGAAGTGGTCGATCTGTACGATATCGATTATGACGCGCTCAATACCTATAATTCTTCCGGCCCCTTTACATATGAATCGCAGAAGCAGCTCGGCGTTTATATGCAGGACCAGATCCGCTTCTTCGATCGAGTTTCGGTTGTGCTTGGCGCGCGTCGCGATCATGTCACTGGGTCACGTGGACAGGACGACAACGCCACCACCTTCCGCGCGGGCATCATCGGTGAACTGGGCGCAGGCTTCTCGCCCTTTTTCAGCTATACCGAAAGCTTCCTGCCGGTCGCCGGTTCGCTCATGGGGCCGGGGGGCGTCATCGGCGATCCCTACCGGCCGCAGACCGGCACACAGTTCGAGGCGGGCATGAAGTGGCAGCCGGAACCCAGCACCCTGGTCACGGTCACGGCCTTCCACATCAAGGAGCGCAACCGCGTTCTTTATCTCGCCAACAATGCGACGACGCAGTCCGGCGAGTTGACGACCAAGGGTATCGAGGTCGAGGCAAGCCACACCATGCCGGGCGATTTCGAGCTGCTGGTCAATTATGGCTACAACAAGCTGAAGTCCGAAGTGAACACCAGCCTGGACTATATGCCACGCCACACCGCGTCGATCTGGTCGAGCAAGAGCTTCGGCGTCGCCGACGACGCGCAGCTGCGCCTGGGGGCGGGCGTGGTCTATAGCGGCAAAAGCATATCGACCAGCGCCATCTGGTCGATCGTCACGCCGTCGCGCACCACGGTCGACGCGCTGGCGGAGATCAACTGGCATAGCTGGCGCTTTGCGCTCAATGCGACCAACCTGCTCAACAACCAATATTATGCGTCCTGCCTGGCGCGTGGCGACTGCTTCGTCGGCGCGCCGCGTAACGTGATGGGCACGGTCGGTTTCCGTTTCTGACGATCCCAAGAGGAGAGAGCATGAAGAGATTGTCCATGGCCCTGCTGGCCTTTGTCGGCCTGTCTTCCACGGCGCAGGCGCATGAAGTGTGGGTCGAGCGCGACGGCGTGGGCCCCGCGCGCATCTATCTGGGCGAACCGGGCGAAGTCCTGCCGGAAGGCGGCGATCCTGAGTTCGAGAAGCTCAAGGCGCCGCGACTGGTGCCGGGATCGAAGGCGGCGCAGACGCGCAAGGTCGGCTACATCGAGGTCGCGGCCCCGGCTGGCGACGTGCGTGTGATCGACGACAGCGTTTTCGCCCCCTGGGGTGAAGAGGGCAAGAAGGAGGGCGTAATCTATTATGCCCGCGCCGGCCGCGCCGAAGCCAAGGCTGCCTTGCCGCTGGAGATCGTGCCGACAGCGGCCCATGCGGATAGCTTTACGCTTGTCCGCGACGGCAAGCCGGTGCCCGCCACCAAGCTGACCGTCATCTCGCCTGACAAATGGACCAAGGCTTTCACGACCGACGCGCAGGGCCGGGTCGCCTTGCCGATCAAGGACAAGGGACGCTATATCCTGACCGCGACGCAGGAGGAAAAGGGCGACCTGACCCTGGCGAACCAGAAGGTCGCGACCCTCTATCACATCGCGACGCTCAGCTTCGTGAACGATTGATCGGATCGGGGGAGGGCATCCGTCCTTCCCCGGCATCCCAATATGACAGCCATGTCATGAGACTGACTTCGCGCCGTCAAGCTTAGCACATCGCGCTGCAACATCGTGCGGATAGGCCGCCCCCGACCAAAAGGTTTCAAAAGGGGGATTATCCGACCATGCGCATCACCACCGCTCTGCTGATGGCGTCGACCGCCGTCATTTCCGTGCCCGCCTTCGCGCAGGCCGGCGCGCCCGCCGACGCCGCAGTTGACAGCGGCGCGGAGATCATCGTTTTCGGCCGGGGCGAAACCCGCCAGGTGCAGGAGATTTCGGCCAAGGAAATCCAGACCCTGACGCCTGGCACCAATGCGCTCAAGGCCATCGAAAAGCTGCCCAGCGTCAATTTCCAGTCGTCCGATCCGTTTGGCAATTATGAATGGTCGCAGCGCGTCACCATCCGCAGCTTCAACCAGAACCAGCTTGGCTTCACCTTCGACGGCATTCCGCTGGGTGATATGAGCTATGGCAATCATAATGGCCTGCACATCACCCGCGCCGTCAGCAGCGAGAATATCGGCAGCGTGCGGGTGTCGCAGGGCGCTGGGTCGCTCGGCACGCAGGCGACCGGCAATCTGGGCGGCACGGTCGAAACCTTTTCGATGGACCCGGCGGAAGCGCTCGGCGTGGACGCCAATCTGACGTACGGCAGCAATGATACGTTGCGCGCATTCGGCCGTTTCAACATGGGCAGTCCGGATGGCATTCGCGGCTACATATCGTACGGGTACGGTTCCACCGACAAGTGGAAGGGGCAGGGCGTGCAGGACCAGCATATGGGCAACGCCAAGGTCGTGATCCCGGTCGGCGACGCGAAGATCGATGGCTGGCTCAGCTATTCGGATCGCCGCGAACAGGATTATCAGGACATGTCGATGGGCATGATCCGTCGCCTGGGCTGGAAATGGGACAACACCTATCCCGACTATGCTCGCGCGATCGACTATGCCAGCCGCCTGAACGATGTCGACCGCGTCAGCAACAGCGGCGGCTCGCCCTTTCCGGATGGCCGTTTCGACTATAGTGGCGCGCCGGTTGCTGGTGGACAGGTCTATCCCGGCAATGTGACCAGCGCCGACGACGCCTATTATGATGCCGCCGGCCTGCGCAAGGACTGGCTGGGCGCGGTCGGTCTCACCACGCCGCTGGGTGAGCAGGCGAGCTTCAAGATCAAGGGCTATTATCACAATAATAGCGGCATGGGTCTGTGGGCGACCCCCTACACCGCCAGCCCCAATGGCGTGCCGATCTCCGTGCGCACGACGGAGTATGACATGGACCGGATCGGCGTGTTCGGCAGCGTCGACTATATATTGGGTATCCAGAATTTCAGCGTCGGCGCCTGGTATGAAAACAACAAATTCCATCAGGCGCGCCGCTTCTACGCCTTGGCCAGCCGCACCGATCCGGGCCTGTCCTTCCGCGACTATCCCAAAAATCCCTTCGCCACCCAGTGGGAGTTCGACTTCACCACCGACACGATCCAATATCATGTGCAGGACAAGATCGACCTGGGCATGGTGACGATCAACCTCGGCTGGAAGGGATTCAGCGTCAAGAACAAGGCCGAAGCGATCGTCGCCTCCACCTTCCCGCAGGGCAAGATCAAGGCGGAGGACTGGTTCCAGCCCCATGCCGGTTTCGCGGTCGAATTCAGCCCTGAAGCGGAAATTTTCGGCGGCTTCACCCAGGTGACGCGTGCCTTCGCCAGCGCCACCACCACCGGGCCTTTCTCGACCAACCAGGCGGGCTTCAACGCCATCAGGAACGATCTGAAGCCTGAATCGTCGGACACCTACGAACTGGGCCTGCGCTATCACAACCCGATCTTCAACGGCACGCTGGGCGCCTATCTGGTCAACTTCAAGAACCGCCTGCTGTCGGTCCAGGTGGGCAGTCCGATCCAGGGTCTGGCGTCGGCATTGCAAAATGTCGGCGGCGTCCGCGCGATCGGCGTCGAAGCGGCGGGCGACCTGAAGCTGGGCAGCGGCTTTGGTCTTTATGCCAGCTACAGCTACACCGACGCGACCTATCGCGACGATGTGCTCAACAGCTCGGACGGCTCGCTGGTCGCCGCGATCAAGGACAAGATGGTGGTCGACAGCCCCAAGCATATGGCGCGGGGCGAACTCAACTATGACGACGGCCAACGCTTCTTCCGCGTCGGCGCCAACTATATGTCGCGCCGCTTCTACAGCTATACCAATGATGCGTCGGTCCCTGAGCGGGTGATCGTCGATGCCTCGCTTGGCTATCGCTTCACCGACAAGATCGAAATCCAGATGAACGTCACCAACCTGTTCGACAAGAAATATGTCAGCACCATCGGGTCGGGCGGCTTCGGCAATAGCGGCGACGCGCAGACACTGCTGGTCGGTGCGCCGCAGCAGTTCTTCGCGACGCTGAAGGCTGGCTTCTGAAGGGACGACTTGCCCTTCGTTTCGGGCGATGTGGGGACGGCATCCCGACACGCTCGAAACGAATGGCGGTCCGTCGTCATAAATTTGCGCCTGAACGGTCATCATCCTGACCGATGACCGTTATGCGGCTGCAACAGCGCGGTAAACGGCGCGTCATGCTGGATCGCTAGTGACAAGGCATGACAGCGATCGATTCCCGCCAGATCCGCATTCCCGCCGCCGACAAGGCACGGCTGCGCATGCTATTTCTTGCCAAACATGCCTGCGCCGACGGACGCCCTGACCCGCAGGATGGCAACCATGCCGTCTATCATCATGAAATGCGGTCGACATTGGAAGCGATCGGCCTGAACGTCGCGGTCGCCGACAGCTATGACGCATTGTTTGAACGACCGGATGCCGATTTCGTCGTCACCCTGCTCAATAGGGGCGGGTTCCAGAATAGCGAGATGCTGGCGCCGCTGCTGCTCAGTCGCCGCGCCATGCCCTATCTCGGGGCCAGCCCGATCGTGCGGGGCCTGTCAGACGACAAATATCTCAGCAAGATGATCGCGCGGGCGCGGGGCGTGCCGACCATGGCGGCGCAACTCTTCCGCCGGGGCGGTCTGTTGGAAGCGCCGATCTTTGCGGCGGATCGGCTGGTGGTGAAGCCCAATGCCTCCTCCGCATCATGGGGCGTGAAGATGGTGGATAGCTGGGCCGACGCGCAGGATCATGCCGCCAGCCTGTTCGCGCTGGGGCACGACGTGCTGATGGAGCAATGGGCGCCGTTGCTGGACGTCGCGGTGCCGGTGATCGGTGGCAGCGGCGGCCGACCCTGGATATTGCCGCCGATGATGTACGTCCCGGCCGATCCGCATCGCGAACGTAGTTATGAAGAGAAGCGCGGCCTGATCGATGCGGGCGACGACCCGCTGATATTGGTCGAAGACGCCGATCTGCGCGCGCGGCTGGAAGCGATGACTGCGGCCTTGCTGCCCGAACTCTGGCCGTTCGACTATGGCCGGTTCGAGTTTCGCTACGATCCGATGACCGGGCAGGCACTGTTCATGGAGGTGAACCTGTCCTGCAATCTATGGTCGAAGAAGACGATTGCCCGCTCCGCTGCGTCCATCGGCCTGGATCATGCGGCGCTGGTCGAAACCATCGTTGGCCATAGCCTGGCCCGCCAGGGGTTGTTGGACGAGGCGATCGTGCAGGTGGCGGCATGAGGAGCGGGCGGACGACCGCGATCCTGCTCGCCGGGCGACGCGACGGCACAACCGATCCGCTGGCGATGGCGGCTGGCGTCACCCATAAATGCCTGGTCCCGGTCGCTGGTCAGCCGATGCTGCTCCATGTGATCGACGCGCTGGTGGCCAATCGCCGGATCGGCGAAATCCGGGTGGTGATCGAGGATCCGGCTTTGCTCGCCTATATGCCTTCGCTCCGTGGCCTGCTGCACAGCGGCCGACTGATCGGCGTGGCGGCGCGGCCCAATCTGGTCGACAGCATAATGGCTGGCGCGGACGGCGCGGCTTTTCCGCTGCTCATCACCACGGCCGATAATGTGATGCTGACGCCCGATACGGTGGACGAGATGCTGGACGGATGCGCGATCCAGGCGGCGGACGCCGCCGTCGCCTTTACCCGCCGCGCGTCGGTGCTGGCCGCCCATCCGCAAGGGCAGCGCAAATTCTACAGCTTCGCAGACGACGCCTATTCCAATTGCAACACCTATTGGCTGCGGGACCGCGCCGCGCTGAAGGCGGCGGAAGCATTTCGTTCCGGTGGCCAGTTCGTCAAACATCCCGGCCGGATTGTCGGGGCCTTCGGTCTTGTCAATCTCATCCGCTTTCGCTTCGGCATCGGCACGCTTGATGAGGCCTTCACCCGCTTCTCCCGCCGTTTCCGCCTGACGATCAGCCCGGTGATCCTGACCGACGGGGCGGTGGCGATCGATGTCGACAATGACCGGTCGCACGGCATCGCCACGACCTTGCTGGATCAGCGCCTGTCCCTGGCGCAGGCGGCGGAGTAGCCGCCATTGCTCACCCTGCGTGCGCTGCCTGTACGGGGCGAGGGCGACAATGTGCTGTTGCGCACCTATCATGACGGCCTGATGCGGCACTGGACGCCGGCGCAGCGGCTGGCCGCGCATATGTTGTCCATTCTTGGTCGTGATGGCTGGTCGCGGGCCGAACGCCGCTATCTGGATGATGCCGTGCGAGGGCAGGGTATCAGCATGCGCGATCGCAAGGGGGTGCATCGGCTGCTGAACCCCGCAGCCTTCCCGCTTGGCGCGAACCCGCTCAAGAACAAGCAACTCTTCGCGCAGGCGGCCGCCGGATTGCCGCTGCCCGGCGCGTGCAACCTCGACGTGGACGATCTGGACGCCTGGCTCGCCGGACAGGATGCGATCATCGCAAAGCCCAGCTATCGGTCGAAGGGGCAGGGGGTGGAGCGCTTCGTCCGCGAAGGCGACCTTTGGCGAGACGGTGCGCACGCGCTGACCACCGTCCGGCTCACCACGCATTTACGGCGCGTGTGGGGGCAGGGCGGGGTCATCCAGACATGCCTGCAGACCCATGGCGCGCTGGCTGACCTGTCGCCGGGCGCGCTGCCCACCTTGCGCATCGTCACCTGCATGAACGAGCAGGACAAGCCGGAAATTTGCGACATGGCATTGCGCCTGTCCGCCGGAGGACCGCGACCGGTCGATAATTTCAACGCCGGCAATCTGGTGCTGGCGGTCGATCCGCATGGGCGTTGCGGCGTGGCTTGGCGCAGCGGCGGCAAGCGGCCACCTTCCAGCCACAGCCGCCACCCGACCACCGGCGCGCAGATCGAAGGCGTCGTGCTGCCCTATATCGCCGCAGCCAGGAGCGTGGCGATCCGGGCGCATGAACGATTTCGGCCGGGTTTCACCGTGATCGGCTGGGACATCGGCCTGACTCCGCAAGGACCGGTGCTGGTCGAAGGCAATTGGAACCCCGGCACCGATATCGTCCAACTGGTCAACGGCCTGGGGGTGGGGGACACGCGTCTGGGCATCCTCTATCGTCACGCCCTGGACAAGCTGACAGGTGCGGACTGGCGTCAGGCTCGGGTGGTGCAGCGGGACCGGCGATGAAAATCATCCTGTATGTCCATGCGCTTGCGGCGACCGGCGTCGTACGCAACGTGCGCCTGCTCGCCAGCGATTTTCAGAAACGCGGGCACGCGGTGGAAATCGTCACGGCATTGCCGGGCGGCGAAGCTGCGCAAGGCGCCACCCATCATGCGCTGCTACCGCATAAGCATGGATCACGCATGCTGCAAAAATGGCGGGCTATCCCGCGTCTTCATGCCTATCTGCGGCGAACCCGGCCCGATATCATCCTGTCGGCGGGCAATCATGGCCATCTGACGGTGTTGCTCGGCAGCCGGGCGATGCCGGGGCTGCGCCGGATCTACCGCATCAGCAACGACCTCATACGCGCCGCGCAAGGGACACCCCGCACCAGGATCGGAACGGTCGGCCGATCCCTGTTCGCGCATTGGCTGTCGGCAGACGCCGATCATCTGGTGCTGGTATCACCCACATTAGCCACCGACACGCCCGCCCTCGGTCGCGCCTTGCTTGATGGCCGGGCTTCGATCATCGAAAATGCGATCGATCCGTCGGTGGCGCGAGCCTGCGCTGTCGGATCGTCCCCCCATGGCTGGTATGACGAAGGCGGACCGATCGTCATCGCCATCGGCCGCCTGGCGCCGCAAAAGAATTTCGGCACGTTGTTGACGGCCATCGCCCGGTTGCGGCGGGACGGCGTGCCCGCCCGGCTGATCATCCTGGGCAACAGCCGTGACGGCGCGCGGCAGGCGCTGCGCGATCAGGCCGATGCGCTGGGGATCGGCGACGCGCTTTTGCTGCCCGGCACGGTCGACAATGTCTTCCCGTGGCTCGCCCACGCCGACGCCTTCATCCTGCCGTCCTGGTGGGAAGGATCGGCCAACGTCCTGCTGGAAGCCATGGCGCTCGACGTGCCGGTGGTCGCGTCCCTCAGCGCGGGGAATGCCGCGTCGGTGCTGGACCAGGGGCGCTATGGCCTGTTGGTCGATCCGTCGGACCCCGTCGCCATGGCGCAGGCGCTGGCGCAGCAGGTCGATCCTGGGACCGCTCTTTGCCCCGGCAACAGGATAGAGGCCTATCGGTTGGATTCAATGCTCGATAAGTGGGCGAGGCTCATCGAAACCCTGCCCAAAAGGCTGATATTGCCGTGACGGATCGGACTGGTTCAACAGATCACGCATGCGCAACGATAGCCCCACTCTATCCCGTCATGCATGATCGCAAGACCGGCGAGCGCTGGTTCGTCTTTCCATGGGACGCGCGGGACCCGCAACAGGCGATTGTGGATGAAGCGTCGTCGGTGCCTGACCGGCTGACATAGGCGGAAAAGATAGGCCTCGACAGATGGCGCGGAACTCGTGCCGTCGCCTCCTGTTGTCTCTCCGAAGGAGAATTCGGGATGCACAAGGAACAGGAAAATGGCGACACCGTAACCCATGTTTCGGAGGTCGAAGCGCGCAGCGGATCGCGGACGCGCGTGACGCGCAATATGCTCGTCATCAGCTTGATACTGATCGTCGCCGTTCTGGCGATCGCGCTGGGATTCGGCTTCTTCCAGACGGATCAGTCGGGCGCCGATCAGGTGAATGCCGATAACGTGACCCAGCAAAGCGGACGGTGAGGCCATGGGTCGATCCACTCTCCTGCTGTTCGCCTGACTGTGAATGGATGGGCACTATCGGTTAAAAGTCGTCATTTGGCAGCGGGACGGCCGTCAAAATCGAAAGTTATGACGTGCAGGATAGCGGTAGCGCAGGATTGCCGATCATAAGAGACACCGAAATGGACACCATGATCGCTTTGCAACTGTGCCCCTTGTCCGACCATCTGGAGGTGCAACTGGCGAGCCGTTGTCATGTGCAGCGGTGGTTCGAAATGGACGATGCGGCGCAGCGCGCATGGCTGGCGGACAAAGCCTCATCGGTCGGGCTGGTCGTGACGGGGGGACAATTGGGATGCGACAATGACCTCATCGCTGCGCTGCCGTCTCTGCGGCTGATCGCCATCAACGGCGTGGGCTATGACAAGGTCGATGTCGCCCTCGCCCAGAGCAGAGGCGTCGATGTCAGTACCACGCCGAATGTCCTGACCGACGATGTCGCCGATCTGGCTGTGGGTCTGGTCATCGGCTTGCTGCGCGGCCTGCCACGGGCCGACCGCTTCGTGCGCACGGGCGGCTGGACCGACAGGACCTTTCCCTTGGGGCGCAAGGTCAGCGGACGGCGGTTCGGTATCGTCGGGCTGGGCCGGATCGGCCAGGCGATCGCGCATCGGCTCAGTGCGTTCGGCGATGTCGCTTATTATGGACGGTCCGCGAAGGACGTACCCTATCGTTTCGAACCCGAACTGGCGGCCCTGGCGCGCGCAAGCGACATACTGGTCCTGGCCTGTGCGGCGAATGACGCGACCTATAAGCTGATCGATGCCGACATCCTCAAGGCATTGGGCGCGGACGGCTATCTGGTGAATGTCGCCCGTGGATCGGTGGTGGATGAGGACGCTCTTATAGCGGCGCTGGACAGCGGCGGGATCGCAGGCGCGGCGCTCGACGTGTTCGCGGACGAACCCGCCGTCCCTGCGGCGCTGTTGGGCAACGACCGGACGCTCCTGACGCCGCATATCGCCAGCGCTACGGTGGAAACCCGGATCGCCATGGCCGACTTGGTGCTCGCCAATGTCGATGCCTTGCTTGCGGGGCGGCGACCGCCGACCGCCCTGGCGCGGTAGAGCGGCAACAGCTGCCACCGTCGCAGCCTTCACCACTGCTGAAAGGTCGGTGACAGCTTCCTTTCCTAGGGCGGCGACGGTTCGGCGTATCGGCGTCGCGCCAGGACTTGCTGATCGAGAAGACCGTTCGGCGAGGCGGCGATGCCAGACGTCGCCTGCTTCGGCACGGCGAGAGGATATATGAACGACATCTGGACCCATATCGTCGCCGATTTTTCCAATCTCGGCTCCCCGTCCGCGCTGGCCGCCTTTGGTCAGGTCGTGCTGATCGACATCATGCTGGCGGCTGACAATGCGATCGTCGTCGGCGCGCTGGCCGCCGGGCTGCCGCCTGCGTCGCGGCGCAAGGTGATCGCGATCGGCGTAATCGCGGCTTTGGTACTGCGCATCGCCTTTGCCCTGCTGGTGACCCAGTTGATGCAGCTGGTCGGTCTCGTCTTTGCGGGCGGTCTGCTGCTGGTGTGGGTTGCGTGGAAGATGTGGCGCGAACTGCGGTCGGGTGGCGAAGCGGAAGACGCTGCCGATGTTGCGGGCAAGGCCGCACCGCGCAGCTTCGCGCAGGCCGCCTGGGCGGTCGCCATCGCAGACGTCAGCATGAGCCTGGACAATGTGCTGGCGGTCGCGGGCGCGGCGCGCGAGCATCCGGGCATATTGGTGATTGGCTTGGTGCTATCGGTCGCGTTAATGGGCGTGGCGGCGAACCTGCTGGCGCGTGTCATCGAACGCTATCGCGCGATCGCTTATTTCGGGCTGGTCGTGATCCTCTACGTCGCGGGCAAGATGATCTACGAAGGCGCGATCGATCCGGCGACGGGGCTGATCACGCTTTTCTGACGTCCATGCATGTGAACCCGAGTGGTGCGCCGATCAGGACCAGCACTACCCGGGTCAGATGGTGGACGATGACCACGCCCGGTTCCAGCGCCAGGCTGAGCGCCACCATGCTCATTTCAGCCAGGCCGCCGGGTGAGTAGGCGAGCGTCAGCAGGATGGGATCGAGGCCGGTCAGCTTCCCGATCCCCGTCGCCCAGGCGAAGGTGACGGCGAGCAGGATCGCCGTCGATCCGGCCGCCAGCGCCACGGTGCGCAGCAACGTCCTGAGCGTCAGCCCGGTGAAGCGACAGCCGATAGTCGCGCCCAGCCCTACTTGTGCTGCGGCGAGCGCCCAACCGGGAATGCGGAAATCCGCCAGACCGCTCATATGGACGGCTGCGCTGACGGCCAGCGGTCCGACGAGATGCCAGGCGGGCAGGCGCAGCAATCTGCCGACCAGCAACCCCAACGTGACGCAGCCCCCGGCCCAGAGCAGCAGCGACCAGTCCGCCACCTCGCCCGTCACCGCGGCCGTTGGGCTAATGGCGACCGGCGCATGGTCCAGGCGGATCAGAAAGGGCAGGATGAAGACGACCAGGAAGATGCGTGCGCCATGGATGAGGCCGATGGCGCGCTCGTCCGCGCCACGCTCCGCCCCCATGACCACCATTTCGGCGATGCCGCCGGGCATGCCCGCGAAATAGGCGGTGGCCGGATCGAACTTCGCAATCTTGCGAAAATAGGTGACGCACAGCAGCGCCGCGCTTGCCAGGAAGAAGGGGAGGGCAATGAGCGGAATGATCCAGTCGCGCGCCTGGACAAAGAGATGCGGGCCGAAGCTGCTGCCCAGAACCACGCCGATCACGGCCGCCATCGGGCGACGGGTGGCGGAGGAAGCCTGGATCGGCAGCCCCATGATGCTGGCCATGGCGCAAGCGGCCATGGAGCCGAGCACCCAGGGCAGGGGTGCGCCGATCCACCGGAACAGCGCGCCGCCCGCAGCCCCCACGGCCAGCGCCGCGAAGAAGCGGAGGGTAACCCCCGTGGCATTAGACCATGATCCGATCGGGACGGAACGGATCATGGTCTAATTCCTTGTAATCATAAGGTTTGTTGGATTATTTACATGCTCAGGCCACGAAGGGGAAGGCCAGCGCGATCATGCCCACCAGCGTCATGACGATGCAGACGGCGGCGGCGGGCAGCAGCGTGAAGCGCTGGTGATCGGCCAGGTCGATGCCCGCCAGGCTGACCAGCAGATAGGTGGACGGCACCAGCGGGCTGAGCAGATGGACGGGCTGGCCCATCAGTGACGCGCGGGCGATCGCCATCGGCTCGACGCCATAATGGGCGCCCGCTTCGGCCAGGATCGGCAGCATCCCGAAATAGAAGGCGTCGTTGGAGATGAAGAAGGTGAAGGGCATGGACAGCAAGGCCGTGATCGGCGCCATATAGGGGCCAAGTGCAGGCGGGATGAAGCCCACCACTTCCTTGCTCATCGCCTCCACCATGCCGGTGCCGCCCAATATGCCGGTGAAGATACCGGCGGCAAAGATCAGCGACACGACCGACAGGACATTGCCGGCATGGGCGGCGATCCGCTCCTTTTGCTGGGCGACGCCGGGATAGTTGACGATCATGGCGATGGCGAAGGCGATCATCATCAGCACCGATAGCGGCAGGATGCCCCAGACCAGCAGGCCGAGCAGCGCGACGACCAGCACGCCATTAAACCAGCGCAGATGGGGGCGGCGCGCTTCGGGATATTGCGACACGCCAAGGTCGGCGATGTCGACCGCTTCGCGTTGCGGCATATGGACATGGCCCAGCCGACGGCGCTCCTTGATTCCGAACCAGAAGGCGAGGGCGAGCAGGAAGGCGAGGCCTGCGATCATGCCGGGGATGAGCGGCAGAAACAAGGTGGCGGGGTCCAGTTTGAGCGCGCTTGCGGCGCGGGCGGTGGGGCCGCCCCACGGGGTCAGGTTCATGATCCCGCTCGTCACCATCAGCAGGCAGACGAGGTAGATGCGCTTCATGTCGAACCGTTTGTAGAGCGGCAGCAGCGCGGCGATCGTGATGATGTAGGTGGTGGACCCGTCGCCATCCAGGCTGACGACCGCGCACAGCACGACCGAACCCAGCAGGATCAGCAGCGGGTCGCCATGGACCAGCTTCACCAGTCGCCCGACCAACGGGTCGAACAGCCCGGTGTCGGTCATCGTGGAAAAGAAGAGGATGGCAAACAGCAGCATCACGCCTGTGGGCGCGAGATTCTTGATGCCTTCGATCATCATGTCGCCAAGGCCGGCGGCCTGGCCGGCGATTACGCCGAAGAGCGAGGGGATGATGATGAGCGCGACCAGCGGCGTCATCTTTTTCGTCATGATCAGCGTCATGAAGGTGGCGACCATCAGGAAGCCGAGCAGGGCAAGGTTCATCGCTGCGTCCTTGGATAAACGGGAAAGGGGGGCATCAGAAGGTCACGCCGACGCGGGCGCTGACGGTCTGGCCGTCGTCGCTGCCGGTGAAGGCACCGGCGCGATTGTCGGTGCGCCAGTGGATGCCGTTGAGCTGAAGCCGGGTGAAGCTGTTGAGATACCAGTTGACGCCCACCGTCGCGGCCCAGCCGTCGCCGCCCAGCACCAGATCGGTATAGTCCAGATTTTCGTAGCGAGCTGTCAGCTCGATCGCGCCCGGCCCGCCGTCGAAGGTGGGGTTGAGCACATTGGGCTGGCCGAAGCTGCCGAGGCGCGGGTTGTAGGGCGGCAGTTCGCCGGTCAGGAAGAAGCCGGTCGACAGGCTCCACGCCTTGCTTTCGAAATCGGGGCGATCACCGGTCAGGCGCGCGACACGGCGGCCCGCTTCGCCCATGACCCACAGGCGGCCGGTGTAACCGCCCAGTTCGACGCCATAGCCGGTGGTGGAGCGCCCGCCGAGCAAGTCGCCGGTGGACACCCGCACCGCGCCGTTGAAGCGCCCGCCGATGACGGTGCTGCGCGTCAACGTGGTCGCGGCGGCGGACAGCGCCTCGTCAAAGCCCCAGGCGCCGACATGCAGCAGCGACCGGTCAGTCTTGATGGGATTCCAATGCGCGCGGGCGGACACCGTCCGGCTGTCGTTGGTCGCCTGCTCGCCGTCGATGCGGTCGCCGGTCACGCTGACCGAGGCATGCCAGTTGGGGCCGAACAGGCGGCCCATGATACCGATGCCGTAAAAGCCACGCTGCGGAATGATCGCGGTGGACACCGTGCTGCGCTCCAGAAACGGTGTGGAATCGGACCCGGTACTGCCTTCGAACGCGCGGTCGTTGAACAGATGCCCGGCGCGGATGTCGTAATCGACCTTGCCGCTGAGCCGGTTGCGCCAGCCCAGGAAGGCGGTCACGATATCGACTTCATTCTCCGAAAAGTCGCTTTCGAACTGGTAGAAGAAATGCGGACCCACGCCGCCTTCCAGACCTAGGCGCAATGCGCGCATGCCGGTCGTGGTGGTGTTGCGACCCGCATAGTCGGAGCCGAAGGTCGAACTGACATCGACCAGGATGCGCCCACGTGGCTTGTAGGTGAAGACGCCGTCGGCGGATCGGAACACGGGCAGGCCCGCGCCCCATTCGGTCTTCACGCCGACTTCCCTGGCGATGGCGCGCGCCTGCGCCACGTCGATATCGGCCGGGCCGGGCGGCACGATCTGGGGCGCGAAGGGCGTGACGACCAGCGGCGGCGTGGCCTCCTGCTGCGCCATCTGCGGCGCGGGCTGCGGTGTCGGCGCGGTGGCGGCGGCTTGTGCGCCACCCTGTCCTTCCAGCCTGTCGAGCCGCGATTTGAGCGCCGCGATTTCGGCGGCCTGCGCCTTGACCAGTGCGGCCAGTTCTTCGGCGCTGGGCGTTTGGGCCAGGGCGGGGGTGGCGACGATCAGCGCCAGAGCGGCGCAGCCGGTGCGCAGAAACGAAGGGGTCATTTGCGTTGTGCTCCAGAAGCAAGGATCGCGTTCCATTCGCGCAGGAAGCGCTGCTGCTTGAGGCGATCGAGATTGGCGAGAAGCTGCGGGCCGACGCGCACGGGGCGGGCCTGAGCAGCGGGAAGGCGGCGGCCGCGAATGTCGCTACGCACCGGCCAGAGGCTGTGCTGGGCGAGCAGGGACTGACCCTGGCGCGACAGCAGGAAGTCGAGGAACAGCTTGGCGGCGGCGGGGTGCCGCGCCTCGCGGGCGATGAAAGCGATGCGGGACATCACGATGGTGTAATCCTGCGGGAAGATCACACCGATGCGCGGGTCGCGGCGTGCGCGCTCCAGCGCATAGGAGCCGATGACATTATAGGCGATCGAGAGCTTTCCTTCGGCCACGCCGCGCAACATCGGTTCGGTGGTGATCGACAAGACGGGCTTGGTCGCCGCCATCGCCTCCACCAGCGATTTCGTGTCGCCGGTGATCGCATAATCCTGCGTCAGATAGAGATAGCCGGTGTTGGACCGGGCGGGGTCGAAGGTCGCGACCTTGCCCGTCAACGCCCTGCGGTCCTTGCGCAGCATCGCTTCCAGCGCGGCATGGCTGCGCGGCGGATTGGGAATCGCCTTCTTGTTGTAGACATAGGCGATCGGTTCGGCGGTGACGCCAAAACCCATATTCTTCCACACGGCCGACGGGGGCAGAGCGGGCTTCTCCGGGCTGGCATAGGCCTGGGCGAAGCCGTCGTTGATCAGCTTCACCTGCTGGTCCATGGCAGACGACCAGACGAGATCGGCCGATGGCTTGCGGCCCCGCGATTCCGCCACGAATCGGGCGTACATCGCATTGGAACCCAGATCGGCATAGCGCACGGTTACGCCGGGATAGCGCCGCTGAAAGGCGACGATGACCGGGGCCATTTCCGACGTGTCGGCATTGGCGTAGACGATGACCTGCCGCTCCGCCTGCGCGTCCGCGATCAGTTGATCGTAGGATCGCGGATAGCCCGTCGGCCTTTCCGCCACCGCCGTGGCGGCTGGCGCGCCCAGACTTGCCAAGGCGGCCACTATCTGAATAACCCTTCGCATCGACTGCTCCATGTTCTTCCGTTTCTGTGCCGGATAAATCTGAGGGTCAGTTACGAAGCCAAGCTGTCATCAACCTTTCAGCATCGGGTGCCCTATTCGGATTTTGATGATCGAGGATGACGCGGCGCTGGCCCGCAGCATTTCCGCCCTGCTCCGCGCAGGGGGGCATGCGGTCGACCATGTCTCGACCGGCGAAGATGCGCTGTCGGTGGTCGGCAGCGAACCCTATGCGCTGGTCATCCTGGACGTGGGTCTGCCTGACATGGATGGCTTTGCCGTGCTGGCGGAACTGCGGCGGCGCGGTGAGAAGGTGCCCGTCCTGATGCTGACCGCGCGCGATGCGCTGGACGACCGGGTGCGCGGGCTGGACCTGGGTGCGGACGATTATCTCCGCAAGCCCTTCGACCCCGAGGAACTGGAGGCGCGTGTGCGGGCGCTCGGGCGGCGGCGCGGCGGCGATCCGACGCCGGAACTGAGCGTGGGTCCGCTCACGATCAATCGTTCGACAGGGGTGGTGGAGGTGGCGGGCCGGTCGCTGGACCTGCGCCGCCGCGAACTGGCGGTGCTGGAAGCGCTGGCGACACGGGCCGGGCAGGTGGTGCCGCGCGAATTGCTGATCGGCGAAGTCTTCGGTTTCGACGAGCCGGTCGGCGGCAACGCGATCGAAGTGCATGTGACCCGGCTGCGCGGGAAGCTGGCCCCCGACGGACCGGGAATCCGCACGATACGCGGCGTAGGCTATATGCTCGATGCCGGTTAGAGGCGCGGGTAAGGCGCGCGCGATCGCGCTGCGGACCCGGTTGCTCGCGGCTATGCTGGGGCCGTTGCTGGGGGCGGCCACGATCATCGGTATCGGCGGGGCGACCCTTATTTCGGACGTGGTGCGCCGGACCAACGACCGGGTGCTGGGCGGCGCGCTGGGCGCGATTGCCGAAACGGTGCAGGTGGAACGGGGCGAAGTGACGCTGGACCTGCCGCCGGCCGCTTTCGGCATGCTGGAAAATAGCGAGCGGGACAATGTCTATTATCGCATCGCGGTCGGCGCTGAATTGCTGACCGGCTATGCCGATCTGCCTGCGCCCGATCCCGCGACGATGAGCGTGGACCAGCCGCGCTTCCGCTTCGCGCGCTATCGCGACCAGGGCATCCGTATCGCGGAAGTCAAACGCATGCTGCCCCGGATCGAACGGCCCGTCATCATCCAGGTTGCCGAGACGCTGGACAATCGCAAGACGCTCGCCGGGCAGTTGACCATCGCGTTGCTGCTCGGCGAAGTCGCGCTGGTCGGCGTCGCGGTACTGCTGCTGCGCCCCGCTTTGGGATGGAGCCTGCGGCCGCTGGCGCGCCTGCGCCGGTCGGTCGAGGCGCGGGATTCGAGCGCGCGACCCGACTTTTCGCCGCTCGATGCGGGGCCGCTGCCCAATGAATTGCGTCCGCTCGCCACCGCTTTCGACCACCTGCTGGCGCAGCTCGACAAGGCGACCGGTGGCGTGCGCCGCTTTACCGCCGACGCCTCGCATCAGATGCGCACGCCCCTGTCGGTGCTCAAGGTTCAGGTCGAATTGGCGCGGCGCGGGTCGTCGGCTGCGCTGGACGAAATTGCCGACGCGGTCCAGCGGCTGGAACGGCTGGTGACGCAGTTGCTGGCGCTCGCCCGCGCCGAAGAAGGCGGCGTGTCCCCGCCGCTCGAAGCGGTCGACCTGAAGGAGGTCAGCAGCGCCGTCATCAGCCGCCTCATCAACCAGGCGATCCAGGCGGATGTGGAACTCAATCTGGATGCGGACGAACGGCGCTATCTGGTCCAGGCCCACCGCACTTTGGTGTTCGAGATCGTGGCGAACCTCATCGACAACGGCATCCGCTATAATCGGCGTGGCGGTGCGGTGACAGTTTCCCTGTCGCATGATGCGGGCCGGATATCCCTGACTGTGAGCGACGATGGACCCGGCATTGCACCCGAATTTCATGACAAGGTGTTCGAGCGATTCTTCCGCGCGACGGGCCCCCATGGTGCGGAGGGAACAGGGCTGGGCCTTGCCATCGTCCAGTCCGCCGCGTCGCGCATGGGCGCCCGCGTCATGATCGCGTCGCCCGGCCCGGGCACCCGCATTACGGTCATTTTTGCGGCCGATAGCCAGCAATAGGGCGCGGCGAAGACCCGAACTTCATTTCCCCCTGGGTCCAAAAATGCTTTAGGCTCCCCTCATTCTGAAACGGAGGGTTGGTTTGGAAACAGTTTCTATCGTGCTTTTTCTTCTGCTGGCAGTGGTCGTCAGCGGGGCGATTTCCCGAATGCTGCCCATATCCATTCCAACGCCATTGGTGCAGATCCTGCTGGGCGCGGTCATCGGCCTGTCGACCTCGCATCGTGTCGATCTCAATCCCGAACTGTTCCTGTTCCTGTTCCTGCCGCCACTCCTGTTTCTGGATGGTTGGCGCATTCCCAAGGACGAACTGCTCAAGGACGTTTCGACCGTGGTTGAACTGGCGCTAGGCCTGGTTCTTCTTACCGTCGTCGGCATGGGCTTCTTCATCCACTGGATGATCCCTGCCATGCCGCTCGCCGTCGCCTTCGCGCTGGCCGCGGTGGTGTCCCCGACCGATCCGATCGCCGTGTCCGCCATCGCCGCGCGCGTGCCCATCCCCAAACGCATGATGCATATATTGGAGGGCGAATCGTTGCTGAACGATGCGTCCGGCCTCGTCTGCCTGCGCTTTGCGATCACGGCCGCCCTGACCGGCAGCTTCTCCGCCGGAACGGCTGCGCTGAATTTCCTTTGGGTGGCGGGAGCAGGCATCGCAATCGGCGTGGCGGTCACGCTCGTCGTTTCGCGCGTCAAGGCCTGGGTGACGAAGCGCTGGGGCGAGGATATCGGATCGCAGATCCTCGTCAGCCTCCTCATCCCGTTTGGTTCCTACATGCTGGCTGAACATGTCCATGCATCGGGCATCCTGGCGGCGGTGGCGGCCGGCGTCACGATGACCTTCGCGGAAATTTCGCGTCAGGCCATGGCCGTCACCCGGATGCGGCGCAATTCGGTGTGGGACACGATCCAGTTCACGCTCAACGGCATCATCTTTGTGCTGCTGGGCGAACAATTGCCCGCCATTCTGGAGGGCGCACGCAATACGGTATCCTTGACCGGCCATGCCTCACCCTGGTGGCTGGCCATCTATACAGGCGCGATTGTTGCGGGCCTCGCCCTTCTGCGGTTCGGCTGGGTCTGGGCTTCGCTCCACCTGACCATCTTGCGCAAGGCGGAACGCGGTGTCGGCATGCAAGGCCCCAACTGGCGGCTGGTGGCTGCGACATCGGTCGCAGGCGTGCGCGGCGCGATCACGCTGGCGGGCGTTCTCACCCTGCCGCTGGTGATGAACGACGGCACGGATTTCCCGGCGCGTGATCTGGCCATCTTTCTGGCTGCCGGCGTGATCGTGGTGTCTCTGATCGTCGCCAGCATCAGCTTGCCCGTGCTGCTCAACGGCCTGACCATGCCACCGGAGCCATCGAAGCAGGCCGAGGAGGATCGCGCCAGGATCGCCACAGCCCAAGCGGCGATCCGCGCGATCGAACGGCGGCAGCATGCTCTGGCGGAGGATCATGGCGAAGCCGACATCTATGCCACGGCAGGCGGCAGGGTCATGGACCGTTATCGCGAACGTATCGAAGGATTGAGTGGCCAACAGGCCGATGAGATGCGCGCGGGCAATCGCCTGGTCAGCGAATTGAGCCTGGTCGGGGTCAAGGCGGAGCGCGCGGCATTGGCCACGCTCATCCGCGATCGTAGGTTGGGGAGCGAGGTCGCCCGTAAGCTGACGCGCGAACTCGATCTGGCGGAAGCCCGCTATCGTGGATGAACGGGCGGGGCGTTAATCTGCCCCGCCCGTTTCAGGCGATCTCAGCGATCCGCCTTGTCCGCCGCCTGTCGCGCGGCCAATTGCCGCGCGGCCGTGGCGGCAGCGTCGGCGGCGGTTATGATGCCGTTCTTGTCGTTATCCTGCTCTGCAAAAGCGCGGCTGCCCGATACGTCATATTCGGCCTGGGTCATCTGGCTGTCCTTGTCCGTGTCGAGCACGCCGAAGCGCACATGAGTCTGGCGAATCTGCCGCTGCCGTTCTTCCGCCTTCTTGCCTTCGCTCCGGTCGGACGCGGCGAGCTGCTGCTCCAGCCGCGCGCTATATTCCTTCACATATTCCGCTTCCGAAACCCAGCCATCCTTGTTGGCGTCGGTCGCCTTGAAACGGGTAATGCGCCCGGCGTCGAACTCGGCGCGGGTGACCTGGCCGTCATGATCGGCATCATAATCATGGATGAAGGCCGACCCTTCATGCGGCGCGGCGAGGGCGGGGCTGGTCAGCGCCAGCAGGGCAATGGTCAGGGGAAATTGGTATTTCATAACGTCTCCGAGCGAGGGAAGAACACGGCTCAGGCCGCGTCGAATGTCAGCGTGTAGGTATAGCTGCGATAGGGTGTTTCCGACCCGGCCGGGGCTGCGCCGCGATGCCGCACCAGGATCAGATATGTGCCGGCATCCTGCGGCTTCAGGGTGAACCGGCCATCGGTGGCGCTCTTCACCTGGGCCACCACCTTGCGCCCGTCATAGAGGCCCGCGCTCCGAAACAGGGTGATGTCGCTATTGGCCAAAGGCTTGCCGTCGAACAGCAGCATGAAGCGGGCCTCCGATCCTGCGACGATGCCGTTGGGATGGGTGATCGCCTGGATTTCGAGTGCCTTGCCCAATGGTTTGAGCGCTGCGTCGCCAGGCTGGCCACGCGTCACATAGGCGTCGGCGAGCGTCATGCTCTGCACATCGACCTGCTGCGCGTTGGCAGGCGTTTCGCCGCCTTCGCCGCGCATGGCCCATGTATCGCCTTGCCGGAACATCTTGCCCTTGCGCCCGGCGCGTTGACCGCTCGTCACGCGATAGGTGCCGTCGGCCGGGATCGCCGCTTCGAAGACGCTCAGGTCGCGCAAATGGGTGACGGGGCCGGTCGGCAGATCCTTTCCGTCCGGCCCGATCAGATGGAAGGGCGCGTCGCGCATGGCGACTTCGGGCAGGAAGGCGTCCTCGGCGAAGGCCGACTGAACGGTGATATGGTCGCCCTTGCCCACATCGAAGAGGGTCGGCAGCACATAGGGCATATGCGCCTGACCCGCGCTGGCGCCTGTCAGCATCAGCAGCAGGGCAGCGGAGCGAAGTTGAAATGATGTCATGAATACCCCTTTCTGGACTAGCAGTTATATGTAATGATACTCACTTGCAATATCATTTATTGCTGTTAGGGGCGACGGCGTTCGAGGCGATCCAGGCCTCACATCACATTGCCAATGGGGGCCGCACATCATGATGAAGACCAGATTATCGCTGCTTTTGGGAACCGCACTGATCATCGCACCGACCCAGGGCCGGGCGCAGGACGATGCCGATGCGCCTGAAACCACACGCATGACGCTCGACCGCATGGTCATTTCCGCAGGTACGGAGAAGGTTGCGATCGACACGCCGCAGGCGGTCAGCACCCTGGATCAGGACGACATCGACCAGACCCAGGCAACGACGATCGGCGACCTGCTGGAAGGCATGCCGGGCGTCAACGTGCAGGGCGGCGTCGGCCAGTTGGGGCAGGGCTTCAACATTCGCGGCATGGGCACGGCGATCGGCGATAGCGACAATCGCATTCTGCTGACCGTCGATGGCGTCACCAAATTCTACGAACAATATCGCATGGGCGCGCTCTTCAGCGAACCGGAGCTCTACAAGCGGGTCGAAGTGCTGCGCGGCCCGGCATCGTCAACCCTCTATGGCGCGGGCGCGCTGGCGGGCGTCATCAATTTCACGACCAAGGACGCGTCCGACTTTCTGAGCGACGGCGATCCGCTCGCCGTGCGGCTGAAAGCGGCGACCGAAACCAATGCGGAGGCGCGCACCCTGTCGGGCATCGTGGCCGTGCAGCCGGTCGACGGCGTTGAACTGCTGGGGAGCTACAACTACCGCCGCAGCGACGATTATAAGAGCGGCAATGGCGACACCGTCGCGGCCTCCGCCACCCTGTCGGACAGCTGGCTGGTGAAGGGGCGCGTCGCCATCGGCGGCAACAAGAAGCATGCGATCTGGGCGAGCTACCAGGATTGGATCAGCGACGCGCCGCAAGTCTATGATCAGGTGTCCGCCGCCACCGGCGCGAGCCTGATGCGGCGTCGCGTCCACGACAAGACCGCGGTTCTGGGCTATGTGAACGACTTCAACGGCAGCAAGATCTTCAATGTCGAGGCGCAGGCCGCCTATTCGCTGTCGAAAGTGCATCAGACCGAGACCCCCTTTCTAGGCGCCAACCTCGAATATTCCGATTTTTCCTATGAAAGCTGGCAGGCGAAGGTCCAGAACACCAGCGAGTTCGAAATGGGCGGCGACTGGACCACCTTCCTGATCCTGGGAGGGCAGTGGAGCAAGCAGCAGCGGCGCAACCCGCGCGTCGCCTTTGACGGCACGGTGACGCCGGGTGCGGGCACCCATCCCGAAGGCGACATGACCCGCTACGGCCTGTACGGTCAGTTGGAAATCGTCTGGTCCGACAAGCTGACCATCATGCCGGGGGTCCGCGTCGATTGGACCGACCTCAAGCCCGGCGCGACGGTCGTCGGCGGCACGCGCCTGACCGACAATGTCAAGGATAGCGGGGTGTCGCCCAAGGTGGCTGCGCTGTACAATCTGACGCCGTGGTTCGGCCTGTTCGGATCGGTCGCGCGCACGGTGCGCATGCCCAACATCGACGAAATCTTCACCCGCTCCGCGACCCGGCCCAATAATCCCGACCTGAGGCCGGAAAAATCCGACAATTATGAAGTCGGCTTCACCGTCTCCTTCGACGATGCGATCGGACATGGTGACCGGTTTCGCGCCAAGACGACCCTGTTTCAGAACGACGTGAAGGATCTGATCGTCAATGTGGCGGCGCCGACCGGCACACCCTATTTCCAGAACGTCAACCGATCGCGTTTCAAGGGGCTGGAGGTCGAGGCGGAATATGGCATCGCGGGCTTCTTCGCACGCGGCAACGCGTCCTTCATCGACGGCAAGAATTGGCTGTCGGGCGATTATCTCAACACCATTCCCGCCAACGACTATCGCCTGACGCTGGGCTATGCCGATGCTGGCACCGGCCTGTCTGGCGGCTGGACCGGCGAATTTGCGGAGCGACAGGCCAAGGTGACGACCGGCGCCTTTTCTTCTGCGGGATCGGGCCTTCCGACCCCGGGCTACAGCGTCCATAACCTGTTCTTCGCGTTCAAGCCGCAAAGCGGGGCGGCGAAGGGGTTCGAGTTCCGCATCGCCGTGGATAACGTCTTCGACAAGCAATATCGCCGTCACCTCTCGGCGCTCGCGGCGGAAGGGCAGAGCTTCAAGTTCACCGTTGCGAACACATTCTGACGCGATGGAACGGGCAGCGCATCCTTTCCGCATCGGGGGACCGGCAGCGGCGTCGCTTTTGGTCAACGGTCTGCTGATCGTGGCGCTGCTCAATCTTGGCGTGGGCCATGTCGGTCGCCGGACGGAATCGCCGGCGCTGACGGTCATGTCCCTGGCTCTGCTCAAAGGAACGGAGCAGGGCCAGGAGAAGGCGGAGGCGGCGGTTGTCGATCCGCCCGTCGAAACCGCTCCGCCGTCGCAATCGAAACCGTTGCCAACGCCGCAGCCGGTGGTAGCCGCCGCCGCTGCCCCACCGATCGTGGCGGTGCCGAGCAGCATATCCATCGCCATGTCTGCCCCATCGGTGGACCTGCCTGCTAGTCCCGCCGCCCCTTCGTCACAGCCCGTACGGCAGGCCTCGGTCGCTGCTGCTGCACCTGCGGCGTCTACCGCTCGACGGGGCGCAGCCGATGGACTGGATGTCGAGGCGCCACCCGGCACCAGCCGCAGCTACGCGGCCAAGGTCAGATCCTGGCTTTACGCGCATAAAATATACCCCCGCCGTGCGCGCATGCGGCGGGAAGAAGGGCGGGTGCAGGTGCGCTTCGTCCTGGACCGTGCCGGCATGTTGCTGGAAGGCAGCGTCATCCACGGGTCGGGCAATGCGGCGCTGGATCAAGAGGCGGCGGCCATGCTGCGGCGCGCCTCTCCCTACCCGCGCGCGCCGGTCGAACTGCCGGGGGAGCGGATGGAGTTTACCGCCCCCATCGAGTTCATTCTGCCGGTTTGACGCCGAACTGACCAAGGCTGGGTTCGACCAGCAATGCCTGAAAATACCCCCAAGGATATCTGGCCTGACAGGACGCAGCTTCTATCGGCTGCGCCCTGTTCGAGGCATCATTCCCACTCGATCGTGCCGGGCGGCTTCGACGTATAGTCGTAGACCACGCGGTTGATGCCCTTCACCTCGTTGATGATGCGGGTCGCGACGCGGCTGAGGAAGGCGGCGTCGAAGGGGTAGATGTCGGCGGTCATGCCGTCGGTCGAGGTGACGGCGCGCACGGCGCAGACGCTGTCATAGGTGCGGTGGTCGCCCATCACGCCCACGGTGCGGACCGGCAGCAGCACGGCGAAGGCCTGCCAGATCGCGTCATACAGCCCGGCGTTGCGGATTTCCTCCAGATAGACGGCGTCCGCCTTGCGCAAGATGTCGCAGCGCTCCTTGGTCACTTCGCCGGGGATGCGGATGGCAAGGCCGGGTCCGGGGAAAGGGTGACGGCCGACGAAAATGTCGGGCAGGCCCAGTTCCTTGCCCAGCACGCGCACTTCGTCCTTGAAGAGTTCGCGCAAGGGTTCGACCAGCTTCATGTTCATGCGTTCGGGCAGGCCGCCGACATTATGGTGCGACTTGATCGTCACCGAAGGGCCGCCGGTGAAGCTGACCGATTCGATGACGTCGGGGTAGAGCGTGCCCTGCGCCAGGAAATCCGCGCCGCCGATCTTCGCGGCTTCCTCCTCGAAAACCTTGATGAATTCGCCGCCGATGAATTTGCGCTTCTTTTCCGGGTCAGTGAGGCCCGCAAGGCCGCCCAGGAAACGGTCTTCCGCGTTCACATGCACCAGTTTGATGCCATAATGCTCGCGGAACAGGCTGACCACCTGTTCGGCCTCGCCCAGGCGCATCAGGCCATGATCGACGAAGACGCAGGTGAGCTGGTCGCCGATGGCTTCATGGATGAGGACGGCGGCCACGGCGGAGTCGACGCCGCCGGACAGACCGCAAATGACCCGGCCTTCGCCGACCTGCGCGCGGATGTCGGCGATCTTGGTCGCGCGGAACTCCGCCATGGTCCAGTCGCCCGCCAGGCCGCAGACATGGCGGACGAAATTGGCGAGCAGCTTGCCGCCGTCGGGGGTGTGGACGACTTCCGGATGGAATTGGGTGGCGTAGAAGCGCTTGGCTTCGTTGGCGGTGACGGCATAGGGCGCGCCCTCGCTGGTCGCGACGACTTCGAAGCCGGGGGCGAGGCTCGTCACCTTGTCGCCATGGCTCATCCAGACCTGATGCTTTTCGCCAGTGGTCCACAGGCCATCGAACAGGGCGCAGCCCTGCTTGACTTCGATGAAGGCGCGGCCGAATTCGCCGCTCTCGCCGCCTTCGACATTGCCGCCCAGCTGCTGCATCATCGTCTGCTGGCCGTAGCAGATGCCCAGCACGGGCACGCCCGCATCGAAAATCGCCTGCGGGGCGCGGGGGCTGTCTTCCCACATGACCGAGGAGGGGCCGCCCGACAGGATGACGCCCTTGGGCTTCAATCGATCAAAGGCTTCGGCAGCGGTGTTGAAGGGCGCGATCTCCGAATAGACGCCGGCTTCGCGGACGCGCCGGGCGATGAGCTGGGTCACCTGGCTGCCGAAGTCCACGATGAGGATGGAATCCTGAAGGGGCAGCGTCATCGAAATCGCCTTTATGTCGAGCGTGGGAAGGGATTCGCGCCCGGTTAGTCGCCCGGCCCCGATATGTCCAGTTGCGGCTTGAACTGTTGCCCCGCCCGCCAGCCGATCAGCGCGGCCCCAGCCAGGACCGCCGACGCGATCAGGAAGGCGCTGCCGATGAAGGGCAGGACGGGGTGCGCGCCCATCGACAGCGAATAGATGGTGCCGAAGAACAGCGGAGAGATGATGCCCGCGATCGCGCCGACGCTGTTGTTCGCGCCCTGCAACTGGCCCTGTTCGGATTCCGACACATGCTGGGTCATGAGCGACTGGATGGTCGGCATCGCCAAGCCCCATAGCGCGTTGGGGAACATGGCGGCGACGAACAGCCAGCCGGTGGGGGCCAGCCCCATCGCCGCCACGCCGATCGCCCCGAAGCACAGCCCAATCACCATGGTGGTGCGGTCGCCCAGTCGGTTGACGATCGGCCCGACCAGCAGCCCCTGCACCCCCATGTCGAGCAGGCCGACCAGCGCCAGCAGCGCGCCCACCTGCCACGCGCCCCAGCCATAGCGGTCGCCCGCATAGAGGACGAAGATGGCCGAAAAGATATGATGGGCGAAATAGAGCAGGAAATTGCCGACCGCCAGGCTGGACAGTTCGGGATGCGACCGCAGCAGCCGCAGCGCGCCGAAGGGATTGGCGCGCCGCCAGCTGAAAGTCATGCGTTTGTCCGGCGACAGGGATTCGGGCAGGACGATGAGGCCGTAGAGAAAGGCGAGGGCGGAAAGCCCGGCGGCGACCCAGAAGGGGGCGCGGTGGGAAATTTCCCCCAACAGGCCGCCGATCAGCGGCCCGGCGACGAAGCCCGCGCTGAACGCCGCGCCGATCAGGCCATAGCCCTTCGCCCGGCCCTCCGGCGGCGTGATGTCGGCCATATAGGCGAAGGCGGCGGTGAAGCTGGACGAGGTGACGCCCGCCAGGATGCGGCCAAGCGCCAGCCACCAGAGATTGGGCGCGAGCGCCATCAGCACATAGTCGAGCGCCAGTCCCGCGACCGAGATCAGGATCACCGGTCGCCGCCCGTAGCGGTCGGAAAGCGACCCGATGATCGGCGAGCAGAGGAATTGCATCGCCGCCCATAGCGCCACGAACAGGCCGTTCCACATCCCGGCCGCTGTGTTGGAGCCGGACAATGTCTCGATCAGTTGCGGCAGGACCGGGATGACGATCCCCATCGACATGACATCGAGCAGCGCCGTGATGAGGATGAAGGTGATCGCGGCGGTGCGGCGGGGAGGGGCGAGGGCCATGGCGGATGGCTATCGTGACGGGGCGGGGTTGCCAAGGGTCACGGACCGAAGTTCACAGTGTCGTGCGCCAATTTGCGGGAATTGCGCCCGCGAAGCGTCCCCGAAGCGACGGCAAGGCGACAGGCACGCGCCCGATAGGTCATCGTCACGCGACACCGACGCGCCATCCACGCGCCGTGCGGGCGACAGGCGCGCGGCTGGGAATAAGGGGATGCCGGTTGGCAAGAGCATGTCCATCGGACGGATGGGAGCAGAGAATAGTCCGATAGGAAAGAGGGCCGTCAGCGCGCCGCCACGTCGCGGCTGAGATAGACGTCGGCGACCCGGCCGTTCTTCATGGCGCAGGTGAAGCGGCGCGACGTTCCGTCATTGGCGCGGTAACTGGTCCGGGTTTCGACATAGCCGTCGATATTATAGCCGTCCGCCGTGGCGAGGGGCGTTTCCATATGGCGAACCTCGGCATAGCCGCCTTCGCGGTTCTGCGCTTCGTCACGGGCGGCAACGGCGCAGGCGTCGGTCATGGCGGCATCCTGCACGGCGATGTCGGAAAAGTCGGCGTCGTCGCGGACGGGCGAGTCGTTGCGGACGTCCGCGCCATAATCGGTGCCGTCGCCGGGCGGCGGGGCGTCATATTCGCCGCCGGTGTTCGGGTCGCGAACCCTTTTGTCCTTGTTCATCGAGTTGGCGACGATCGCCACGGCGCCGACGATCGCGGCCACGCCGATCGCATCGCCCAGGCCAAAGCCGTCGCCCCGGCGATGCTGCCGATCCCAGCCACCCCGGTTCCAGCCGCCGCGATCCCAGTTGCCGCCGCGATCATAGCCATAGCGGGGCCGCGCCTCGGCGGCGCTGACGCTGCCCAGCAGCAGTCCTGCGCTCACCAGCGTGCCTGCGATCCAGCGTGTCTTGGTCCCGATCATGCCTGCGTCTCCCTGCGATGAAAGGGGGTATAGCCGGGATCGGCTGTCGGGAGGGTGAATAGAATGACTATGGCCTGGCCTTGATCTTCAGGCCGGTGAAATGGGCCGCAAAGCTGTAGCTGTCGGCATATTCCTCGATCAGCTTGTCCACCGGCTTCCCCGATCCATGGCCCGCCCGGCTTTCGACGCGCAGCAGGCGGGGGCGCGCGCCCAGGTCCGCGGCCTGGAGCGCGGCGGCATATTTGAAACTGTGCGCGGGGACGACGCGGTCGTCGGTGTCGGCCGTGGTCACCAATATGGCGGGATAGTCCTTGCCCCCCAATATATTATGATAGGGCGAATAGGCGTAGAGCAGGGGGAAGTCCCTGGCGCTTTCGGGCGATCCATAATCGTCCACCCAATAGCGCCCGGCGGTGAACCGGTCGAAGCGCAGCATGTCCATGACGCCGACGGCGGGCAGCGCGGCGGCGAACAGGTCGGGCCGCTGGTTCACGACCGCGCCGACCAGCAGGCCGCCATTGGAGCGGCCCTCGATCGCGAGGCCGTCGGAGGGCGTGAAGCCGTTGGCCTTCAGATATTCGGCGGCGGCGATGAAATCGTCGAACACATTCTGCTTGTTCGCGCCGCGCCCGGCTTCGTGCCACGCCTTCCCATATTCGCCGCCGCCGCGCAGATTGGCGATGGCATAGACGCCGCCCTGTTCCAGCCAGGCCATGCGCGTCGCCGAATAGCCGGGCGTGAGGCTGATGTTGAAGCCGCCATAGCCGTAGAGGATGGTCGGTGCGGCAATCGCGCGATCCGCCAGCGCCTTCTTTCGCAGGATCGTCATGGGGATCATCGTGCCGTCTTTCGACGGATAGAGGCGCTGTTCGATCCCGTAATCATCGGGGTTGAAGGGCAGGTCGGGCTGAGCGAACAGCTGGCTTTGCAGGGTGCCGGTATCGAAGCGGTAGATGCTGGCCGGGGTGACGAAGCCCGAAAAGCTGAAAAAGGTTTCCGGGTCGCCGTCCCGCCCGCCAAAGCCCGCCGCCGTGCCCATGCCGGGCAGGGGCACGTCGCCGACCTTGCGCCCGTCCATCTCGACCAGTTCGGCCACGGACTGCGCGTCGCTCATATAGGCCAGGATCATGCGGTTGCCGACCAGCGCGCCCCCGGCCAGCGTCTCGGGCCGTTCGGGGACGAGCGGCTTTGGCCGCCGGCGTGGTTTCGACGCGTCGAGCGTCACGACCCGCATATGGGCCGCATGATCGTCCGTCAGGAAGAAGAGGGTGTCGCCCCGGCTGCCGATCAGCCGCCAGTCATGGGCCGGCCCCTTCACCAGCAGGCGAGGCTTGACGGGGCCGCCGGTCAGGGCCGCGACATGCAGTTCGCGGCGGGGGTCGATGCCCTGATAGGAACTGATGAGCAGCCAGCGGCCGTCGCTCGTTACCTGCGCCTGATGGCTGAGCGTCGGCCGGTCGGGCGTGTCGTAGATGAGCTGATCCTGCGTCTGCGCCGTGCCTACGCGGTGGTAGAAAAGCTGTTGGCCTTCATTGGCGGACTGATAGGCTTCGCCGTCCTGCGGCGCGGCGAAGCGGGAGTAGAAGAAGCCTTCGCTGCGGCCGTCCCAGGCGATCTGGGAGAATTTCACCCAGTCGATACGGTCGTCCAGGCTCCTGCCGCTGTCGACGTCCAGCAGGCGGAGCGTGCGCCAGTCGCTGCCGGCGTCCTGCACCGCATAGGCGAGCATGCGGCCATCGGGCGAGGGCGTCCATTCGGCAAGCGCGCTCGCGCCGTCCTTCGCCCAGTCATTGGGGTCGAGCAGCAGCCGCTGCGGCCCGTTCAGCCCATCGCGGACATAGAGCGGGGTCTGATTTTCCAGCCCCTTGTTATAGCCGTAGAAATAGCGGCCACCGGCCTTGCGCGGCACGGTGTAGCGACCGTGGGACAGCAGCGCGGTGATCCGCCCCTTGAGCGGCTCGCGGCCGGGGAGGTCGTCGATATAGCGGCGGGTGAGGGCATTTTCCTGCGCCACCCAGTCGCGCACCGCAGGATCGGCGCGCAGGTCGTTTTCCAGCCAGCGATAGGGATCGGTGACTTTGACGCCGAAATGATCCTCCACCAGATCCAGGCGTTTCGCGAGCGGATAGTGCAGCGCGCCGCCGAGCCTGGCGCTGCCCGCATCGATCGCGGCGGCGTCCGGCCCGGCATGGGCGGGGGTGGCCGCCAGCAGCAGCAGGGTCAGGGCAGCGGCGCGCATCCTCTCTTCCAACGTCTTTTATCCAAACGACAACAGGCCGTGGCTCCTAAAGAGCCACGGCCTGTTGGTAAAGCACCAGTTCGGCTTGATCGGTCCTGTCGATCAGGACCGGTCCGATCAGGCGTCTTCCTGCTCGTCTTCCGCGCTGTAGACCGGGCCGCTATCCTGGCCCTTGGCGCTGACGTCGCGGTCGACCAGTTCGATGATCGCCATCGGCGCCGCGTCCGAAGCGCGGAAGCCGGCCTTGATCACGCGGGTGTAGCCGCCGTTGCGATCCTTGTAGCGCTCGGCCAGGACTTCGAACAGCTTGGCCAGCT
Source organism: Sphingobium sp. CR2-8 (assembly GCF_035818615.1). Classification (NCBI taxonomy): domain Bacteria; kingdom Pseudomonadati; phylum Pseudomonadota; class Alphaproteobacteria; order Sphingomonadales; family Sphingobiaceae; genus Sphingobium; species Sphingobium wonjuense. Next base: position 431,476 of record NZ_JAYKZY010000002.1, read on the forward strand.
GCGCATCGTCCTTGAGGCGCGAATCGGCCAGACGACGGTTGGACAGGCCACCCTTCTTGGCGAGGGTGATCAGCTTTTCGACGTAGGGACGAAGGGCCTTGGCCTTTACCGCGCCGGTCATGATCTGCTCATGCTTGATGAGCGAAGCCGCCAGGTTGCGCAGCAGCGCAGTACGATGGCCGGTGGCGCGTTGCAGCTTACGCTGACCCATTCTGTGACGCATATGTCTTTCCTTCGTTCGTTAAGGGACCGTGCAAGGTATCCCAGACCAGGCAGCGATAAGGGGCGCCGCCCATAACCCCGTTTGACCAACCTCCGTTCGGTTCGAGCTTGTCGAGAACTGTTCTCGACAGACGCTTCTCGACAAGCTCGAAGCTGCTCGAACCGAACGGATAAATGGTCTTAGCCCAGCAGCTCCTGTTCGAGCTTCTTGGCCATTTCCTCGATATTTTCCGGCGGCCAGCCGGGGATGTCCATGCCCAGACGCAGGCCCATGGACGACAGCACTTCCTTGATTTCGTTCAGCGACTTGCGGCCGAAATTGGGGGTGCGCAGCATCTCGGCTTCGGTCTTCTGGACCAGATCGCCGATATAGATGATGTTGTCGTTCTTGAGGCAGTTGGCCGAGCGGACCGACAGTTCCAGTTCGTCCACCTTCTTGAGAAGATAGCGGTTGATCTGGTTGGTGTCACTTTCGCCTTCCGATGCGGCGGCGGCGGTGTGACCCGCAGCAGGCGCGGCGGCGGGCAGCGCGTCTTCGAAGTGGACGAACAGCTGGAGCTGGTCCTGCAGGATACGGGCGGCGTAAGCCACCGCGTCTTCCGGCGTGACCGTGCCATCGGTTTCGATGGTCAGCGACAGCTTGTCATAGTCCAGTTCCTGGCCGACGCGGGTGTTGTCCACCTTGTACGCGACCTGACGGACCGGCGAGTAGAGCGCGTCGATCGGGATCAGGCCGATCGGGGCGTCTGCTGGACGGTTGGCGACGGCGGGGACATAGCCCTTGCCGATGTCAGCCGTCAGTTCCATGTTCAGCGTTGCGCCCTGGTCCAGGTGACAGATCACCAGGTCGGGGTTCATCACTTCGATGTCGCCGACGACGCTGATGTCGCCAGCCTTGACGACGGCCGGGCCGGTGGCGGAAAGCTGGAGCCGCTTGGGGCCTTCGCCTTCCATGCGGAGCGCGACCTGCTTGATGTTCAGGACGATATCGGTCACGTCTTCACGCACGCCGGCGAGCGACGAGAATTCGTGCAGGACGTTCTCGATCTTGATCGAGGTGACCGCCGCGCCCTGAAGCGAGGACAGAAGAACCCGGCGCAGCGCGTTGCCGAGCGTCAGGCCGAAACCACGCTCCAGCGGCTCGGCGACGAAGGTCGCCTTGCGCTTGCCGTCGCTGGTCGGCTTGATTTCCAGCGCGTTGGGCTTCTTCAATTCCTGCCAGTTCTTCATGTTGACAGTCATGTATTTCCCCTGGGGATAGGCCGGAACGCTTGTAATCCTGAACCCGACAGGACGTTACGGCGATGCAGACGGGTGAACGGGCGGCGCGTCCGCCGCCCGTCATTCACACGGCGTTGCGATCAGACGCGACGACGCTTGGACGGACGCACGCCATTGTGCGGGATCGGCGTCACGTCGCGGATCGAGGTGATGTGGAAGCCGACGGCCTGCAGAGCGCGCAGAGCCGATTCACGGCCCGAACCCGGACCCTTCACTTCGACTTCGAGGGTGCGCACGCCATGTTCGGCGGCCTTGCGGCCGGCGTCTTCGGCGCACACCTGGGCGGCGTACGGCGTCGATTTGCGGCTGCCCTTGAAGCCCATCATGCCGGCCGAGGACCACGAAATCGCGTTGCCCTGGGCGTCGGTGATGGTCACCATGGTGTTGTTGAAGCTGGCGTTGACGTGCGCGACGCCGGCCGAGATGTTCTTGCGTTCGCGGCGCTTAATGCGCTGGGGTTCGCGTGCCATTTTGCTGTAATCCTACAAAAATCTGATTGCGCTGGAGGCGTCTCGCTTGGGGAGAGCTGCCTCCGGCGGAGTAATTCGTCCCCCGGACGAATTACTTCTTCTTGCCAGCGATCGCCTTCGCCTTGCCCTTGCGGGTGCGCGCGTTGGTGTGCGTGCGCTGACCGCGAACCGGCAGGCCCTTACGATGACGCAGGCCGCGATAGCAGGCCAGGTCCATCAGGCGCTTGATGTTCATCGCGGTTTCGCGACGCAGATCGCCTTCGACCGTCAGGTCGGCGTCGATCGCTTCGCGGATCTGCAGCACTTCGGCGTCGGACAGGTCCTGAACGCGGCGGCTGTGGTCGATGCCCAGCTTGTCGGCCAGGTCGAGCGCGGTCTTACGACCGATGCCGTGAATGTAGGTCAGCGCGATGATTACGCGCTTGTTGGTCGGGATGTTTACACCCGCAATACGTGCCATGGTAATAGAATCTCCTGCTCCACAGGGCGGCTTTCGCTGCCCTATCTCAAAGCGTCCGAGCCGGATTTCCCTGGCGAGGAAAAGCGGCCAATTACATGACCCCTGGACGCAAAAAAGACGGCCAGTGCCAAAAGCACCGCCGCTCGCCACGTACAGGGGAAGGGGGCCTTTAGCGATTCGGGGAAAAATAGTCAATTGCCGAGCGGCCGGACGCGTCTTGTCGGCGGCTCGCCCCTTTTCGGGTTGAGCAGGGTCGATGCGTCGGCCATGAGTGAGGGATGCGCCTTACCTCTTCCCTTGCCGCCCTGTCCCCTCTTCTGGTCCTGTTGGGTTCCTGCGTCGGGCCTGGGCAGCAGCGGTCCGTCGCGACCGCTCCCCCGCGCGCGGCCCCACCGCGCTCCGCCCCGCCGACGCGGCCCGTTCCTGCGGCCGTTCCGCCCACGCAGCCAGCCCCGGTCGCGACCGAATGGCAATATCGACCTGCGTCGCCGGGGGAGTGGCGCTATCGTCCGGAGGCGGCCGGCGCGGTCGCGACGTTCGGGCCGAGTGTCGCCGATGTGCGTCTGACGCTGCGCTGCGATCGGGCGAGTCGGCGCATCAGCTTGGCGCGTCCGGTATCGGCGCAGGCAGGCGCAGGGCAGGGCGCGATCATCGTGCGGACGAATTATGGCGCGACCAGTTGGCCCGCGACGACATCCGGCGGCGGCGTGCCGCAATTGGTAGCCTTCCGCGCGGCGTCCGACACGGTGCTGGATCAGATCGCCTATAGCCGGGGCAAGTTCGCGGTCGAGGTGGCGGGGCAGCAGGCGCTGATCGTTCCGGCCTGGGCCGAAGTGTCGCGCGTGATCGAGGATTGCCGGGGCTGATCGTCGCGCCTTCGACGCGGTTCGAGCCGGGACGCGAAAGTATGATTCCAAAAAAGAAAATTACAAGTCTTGATCGTGCGGCCCGTCTGATTCACATTCCATCTCGTGGCCGATCAAAGGTTGCTTCGAAGTCGGTCACGCGGGCTTCAACATAGCGAAAGGAGGTGATCCGATGTCTCATGGTTCAGCAATGGGGTCGGTCAAGTCCATTCGGGGAATACGCCGCTGAGCGACGCCGTGGCGTCGATCCTCCGTCACAGATACTGAGCGCCGACACACAGGCTCTTATCTCAGATCCTGTCTGTCGACGGGGCGATAGCGCGATATATATTCCCTATGGGCGGCGCTTCTGGCCGCTGACCATGTCAATGATGGGCCGTCGGGCTGGTCCCGGCGGCCCCTCTCATTTTGTGCATGGTCCCGGCGGGGCAGGCCCTGCGGTCCGCTACGTCACCGCTCCGATCCTTTCGCCTTTCCCCAGGCACGCGCGGCAGTATAGCCCAGATAGGCCGTCCCAAAGAGCGCGTAGAGCGGTTCGGGTAGAGCGTTAAAATAGGCGCGCATACCCGTCGTGATCGCGGCCGCGATATCGGGCCTTACCCCCGCGATCAGGCCCATGGGCACCGACCAGAGCAGCAATATATAGATGACGTAAAGAAAGGCCGGGCGCGCCCGCGCTGTCCATGGGTCGGTGGCTTCCGTGTCGACATCCTGTGTCATCGTCATCCTCCCTTAACCGATGCGGTTGGCAAGCCAACCATAGAGGAAGGCTTCGTTGGCCGGGCGTTGCTCCGCCAGCGCGACATAGCGTTCGCCCTGCAGCGCTTCCAAAGCCTTGAGCAGCACCTTGTCCCCTGCTGCGCCCCGCAGCGCGCGAAAGGCGCGCAACGCGCCCAGCGTGCGCGCGCCGACGACCCGGTCGACGGTCAGGTCGGGATAATCCGTCTGATTGCGGTTGAGGGCGTTGAGCGCGCGCTGGAGAAAACCGGTCGATGTCGCGGCACCCATATTGACGGCGGTGTCGAACAGTTCGGCGGCGATCGGCCAGCTCATTTCCGCTATGAAGGCGTAGCCGGGCCGGTCCCAGTAGAGGCGGCGATATATGGCCTCCGCCACGCTGCGCGGCAGTTTCTTCATGTCCCCGGCATAGCCGTTCGCATGCGCGACGGCGTGGGTGATCCCCATATTGGTGGGGCCGCCGCGATCGGCCGGGTGATGGCTATAGCCACCCTCGCGCGCAATCACTTCGTCGATCAGGTCTTGAATATCCATGGGCCGCCTCCGGTTCGTAAAGAGGCGAGTCATTTATCCGATATGGTTCGCTGTAGGACAGGGTGAAATGGTGGGTAACCCATCCACTGGCTAGGGTCGAGATATCCCGCGCCGCGATCCACACCCGCGAGAAAGGGGCTATGTCACTGTCCAGCCTGCCCGCGGTCATGGTGACCGTTCATGTAAAGCCGCTGATCCTGCTGTCGATCTCAACATAGGCAGGGCATTATGGAAGGCGGTGAGGGACGGGAACTGGATGCGGTCGGCTGACGGCACATACTATGCCTCATCGCCGCAATGGCTCACTTTTGCCGGGATGCTGGAAAGGAACGCCTCGATAGCTTCGATCCGTGCCACCCGCCGCGCGGGTTCCGGCACGACATGGAACGGCTCGTTCGCAATCTTGAAAAAATTGAGGAAGGCAGGAGCTGCAAGCTCTGTCCTTCCTCAATTGCCAGCGTGCAGACTGGATAGTTGGATGACTGTGTCGTTTGATATGCTGCGCCCCGGAACCCAGGACACGAACTAAATCTATCAATGTGATTTAGTATGTCAACGGGAAAGCGTAGCTTGCCTTTCAAACTGTATGATGGTCCTACTGATCGCCATCACTGCGTGGAAATTCTAGAGGGTTCTTCGGCGATCAGCATGGAAAAGCTTGGGAGCAATGCGACAGGCGTTCGCCGCTACAATGAACGGCTTATCCTTGCCACGATCAGAAGACGGGGTGAAACGTCCAAGACCGATTTGTCCAGGCTGACGGGCCTTTCACCGCAGGCAACGGTCCGCATCGTCGATAGCCTTGCCGCTGACGGCATGCTGATAAAGTCTGGCAAGCGTCTGGGCGGCATGGGGCAGCCTTCGATCCTGTATCGCATCGATGGCAGCAATGGGTACACGATCGGTGCCGAAATCGGGCGTGACAGGCTGCATTGCATCATGCTCGACTTCGATGGAGCGATCATCGCGAAGGAAAGCTGGGACATCGATTTTCCCGATCCGCTAGGCGCGTCGCAGACGATCCGAGCCTTTACCGAGCAAAACACCCACCGTCTTTCAGCTTCGCAGCGCGAAAATTTCCTGGGTTTCGGTATCGCGATGCCATGGTTCATCGGTGAGTGGCGGGAAGAAGCAGGTATCAAAGCCGAGCAGGCCGAAGCGTGGTCCGCCGCCGATGTTGAAGGCGTCTTTCGAGACCAGCTTAGCGGCCAGGTCTATTTCGAAAATGATGGGAATGCCGGCGCTCTTGCAGAACTCATGTGCGGCGCAGGCCTTAGTCTGAACAATTTTCTCTATGTTCATATCGGCAATTTCGTGGGTGGCGGGCTGATATTGGGCGGTGAAATCGTGCGCGGCAAGAATGGCAACGCGGGCGCCCTGGCATCGATGTCCGTACCCGTTGGCGGTGGAGTCGATTATCTCCTTCACACCGCATCGCTCTATCCGGTGAACGCCAAGCGCAACGGGCAACCGGTGCCACAGGATATTTGGGATGCGGCTTGCGTCAATTCGCTCGCGTTCACGATCATCAACGTCAACAGTCTGCTCGACCTGGAAGCGGTCATCCTGGGTGGCGTGCTGCCAGTCAGCCACCTTGAACAACTGCGGCATCAAATAACGGAAAGGATAAAGGAGAACGCCCCGCGCGACTTCTTCCACCCGCAATTGCTGGAGGGCGAAAATGGTGCGAGTGCGCCTGCGCGAGGGGCAGGCTTGATACCTTTATACGCTACCTATTCTCCCAACCTGACGGCGCTCTTCAACTCCGGGTCTTCGACAGCAAGCCCCGCTTCAGGTCAATGACCTTTCGCCTGGCGCGGCGACGGGACCGTCCGGGCCGCGCCTGTCGGCGGCGTCACGGAAACGGGCGGCATATCGAGGTCGTACCGAAACCTGGCGCCGTCCATGGCCCAGGCTTTCAACGTCGCGTTCGCAGGTGACGTGGACGACAGGCCAAACTGATGGGCGGGCGTGGGGCCTGCATATAGCCTGAAGGAAAAGGCAGCCGCGCCATTGATGAAGACGTCGGCGACGGAATGATCGACAAAGACGTGGAAGCGGCGCGGAGGGCCGAACGCCTTTGCGTCATAGGCCCCTTCAAGAACGCTTGCTTCCCCATCATGACCATCGGTTTGCATCAATCGGCCATCGAGCGTGATGGTGCTGCTCTTGGGATCATATTCGATCTTGATCTGCCGGTCGCCGGTCGGGGAGCCGGCGAGCCAGACGCCGTAGCGTCCCAGAGGTGGGCGACGACCAAAATCAACGTCCATTTCGAAAGCGGGGCCAAGGTCGCCGCCTTCGCGTCGGCCCACAAAATTCGTGAACTTCATCCTACGGCTATGGGCCGCATTTCTGAGCTGCGTTAATTGAGAGGAAGGACGCTGGCCAAGCGTCGTGCCGTCTTTCATCACATACCATATGCGCGGCAATGAAAAGAGATGGGCCCATCCCGCCGATTTTTGCGCCTCTGCCGAACGCCGTTCATCGACGATGCCAATAGCGGTGAGACGCCCTTGCGCATCCCGTGCAACCGTGGGGCTGAGGTGGCCGGGCAGCAGATCCAGAGGCTTGGCGAGAGGGTGATCGGGTCGAAACTGACGACCGTCCCATGTGCCGATCCAGTAGATAGCGCGTGTCGCCGGATCACCGTTTTTGCTGACCCGCCCACCGATGGGATTAACCAGGAGGATGTACCGTCCGTCACCCAGCGACTGGAATATGGGCATCTCCCAAATCTGCGATCCGATATCCATTTGCGCAAAAGGCGCGATAGGCGGTTGCCGGTGCCAGCAATGCAGGTCTGCCATGGCGCGGCAGCGATAATGGACGAGGCCGCCCGTGCCGTCCGGCAGGCTCGCACCGATCAGCATGTGCCACGCCCCACCTTCCCGCCAAAGGACCGGATCGCGAAAATCCCGCACGCCTTGCGTGTTCAGTATCGGCCCAGCCTTGCGCCATGTCCGCAAATCAGGATCGATGCTCGTCGCGACGGAGATTCCGGGGTTGAAGCCGTCGGGATCGTGATTGACGCTCGTGTAGAACGCATAGGCGGGTCCGGTTGGCGGCAAGACGACCGATCCGGACCAGATGCCCTTCATGTCCGAGCCAGTCGTTGCGCCATCCAGCGTCGGCCAGAGCGCGTCCGGCATGTGCGTCCAGTTTACAAGGTCGCGGCTGCGCATGTGCCCCCAGTGCATCATCGTCTTGAACGGGCCGTTGGGCGTACGCTGGTAGAACAGGTGCCACCAACGCCCTCGACGTACGAGGCCATGCGGTTCGTTGGTCCAGTTCGCCGCTGGCATCGCATGATAGACAGGCCGATCCGGGTCGCCCGCGAACCGGCTGGGCGGGACGATCAGTGACTGCGATACGGGCGGCGGTTTGATGTCGGAGGCTATGCTGCGGATATGGTCCGCGCTCTGCGCACGATCAACGACCGCGATGTCGTCGAAGGCGGCGTTCAGTCCGTTCAGGCGAAAGCCCGCTGCTGTGGCGTCTTGCCAGCTACGGGCAATCTGTAGCGGGGTTGAGGCCGACACAAAGGCGGCCGGCATGCCAACCGAATCCTGCTTTTGCAATGCGCCATTGAGATATAGCGATGCCGATCCTGAGCGAGGATCATAGGTGGCCGCGACATGAACCCAGTGCGAGAGTGGAAAAACGTCAGGCGCCTGAAGCGTCAATTGCCCCCTGTCGGTGGACACGCGCATGCCCCAGCGGCCGAACGTATCGATGAAGATGTCGAAACCCGAACTTCGGGTTGCCTGATTGATGATCGAAGCTGGCGTCAACTGATCGGCCGGCACTTCGCGATCGGACGGATAGCTTTCCAGTGCGACCCAGGTGGACGCCGTAAACCCCGCCTTAGCCGACAATTTTAGAGGCGCGGATATCCAGCTGGAAAAACCGTCGGAACGCCAAGCCTGTCCGTGAACGCCAGGCACCCGTTCGGGTTGCGGGAACTGGCTATGGATTGTGGCGCCAGGGAAGGTGGCGTCGACGGGGGCATTGTCATCAAAGTCGAGGCGCCATGCGCGATCCTGGTCTGGCGCGGGCTTCGCGAAGCCTGATCCAGCGGCAAAACTCGCCACTGCCAAAGCGATGAGAAGCTGTCGATGCACCCCCAACTGCCTCATGGGGTGCGGACCGACAACTCCCATCCTTCGAGCGACGATATAGTGGCGTGGCCGCGAGCGTGGGCGGACCACCGCAAGCTGCTCCCTGCCGGAAAGAACCGATCGGTGATCACCTTCGTCCCATCGTTGATGTAGAGTTCGAGAATGGATTCATCGACGATGACGTGGAGCCTGACCTTTCCGGAACTGAGGTCGACCGGGGCGATGTGCCGGTCTGGAAACGCATCGTGAAAGTGCGGGCCGGACCTGGTTCGATCCACGAAGACTTCATTGACCGCCGGATTGACGCCGATCAGTGTTTCATATCCGGCTTCATCGGTAAGGGCGATGACCAGTTGCTCGGCCGCATGCGCGTCGATATCGAAGATCGCCTCAACCCGCCCACCCTGAACCGGCAGCGTCACCGGAGTCGGGCCTATCGACAGATTGCTGGCGATCCGCCGGGGGCCGCGAAACTTCGTGAGTTCTCGCACCGGCGCCTGGGCGATCCGATAGCCATCCTTTGTCCGGATCAGATCAACCGTCCGGGGCAACGACATCAGTCCGCGCGACGGATAGGTCGGAATATTGTTCGCATAGCGCCAGTCATTCGCCCAGCCGATCCAGATACGACGGGCGTCATCCTTGGGAAGATCGTTCCATGACACCGCAGCATAAAAGTCTGCGCCATAGTCCATCCACTGCGGCGCGCTTCCCCACGTCGGATCGGGTGTGAACTGACGCCCGTCGAAACTGCCCACGAAATACTGGCCGCCCGAGCCGCCCCCGACGCCACCGTCACCCAGATTGATCCCGAGGACCCAGCGCTTTTCGCCGCTCGTTCCGTTCTTTACCGGCAGTTCGAAAAGATCCGGGCATTCCCAATTCTTTCCACGCGCGCCCGCCGGACCGAAATCGCTGGCATGATCCCATGCCTTGAGATCCGTGGATGTGTAGATGGACAGCTTGTTTTCGACCGCCCGCACGACCAACATGATCCACCGATGGGACGGCGCATGCCAAAAGACCTTGGGATCGCGAAACTCGGTCGACCCTATGTCGAGTATCTTGCCGTAGCGTGTAAAGGTCCGTCCCTTGTCGTTGCTGTACGCCAGATATTGGGACTGATTCTTCGTCTTGGGATCGAAGCCTGTGAAGAAGGCGATCATCGGCGGCTTGCCGTTTCGACCAAAGCCGCTGCTGTTGGCCCAGTCGATGACAGCACTGCCTGAAAATGCCATCACATCGGTTTCGGCCAGGGCAACCGGCAATTCGGTCCAACGGACAAGATCGCGGCTGACCGCATGTCCCCAGCTCATATGTCCCCAGCGATCGCCATAGGGATTATACTGGTAGAAGAGGTGATATTCGCCGTCATAATAAACGAGGCCGTTGGGATCGTTCATCCAGTTGCGTGCTGGCGCGAAATGGAATGCCGGTGCTGCTTTCCATCCGGGCTGGGCGGCAACGCTGGACGGCAGGACTATGGCGGCGGCGATGGCGAGCGCGGTGATGCGTTTCAATGTATCCTCCCCAGGTCCATATCCTCCAGAGCGACGCCGTTCGTTTCCGGCATGAATTTCCATACCCAGATAAACTGAAGCAGCATCATCGCGCCGAAGAAACCGAACACCCATCCGCCAAGCCGCGCGGCAAAGACGGGGAAGGCCCAGGTGATGGCTGCGGCCATGACCCAGTGCGTGGTGCTGCCCAAGGCCTGTCCCTTGCCGCGAACGGCGCTGGGGAAGACTTCAGAAATGAAGACCCAGATCACGGCGCCCTGCGAAACGGCGAAGGCGGCGATGAAGCCAAGCAGTCCCATCAGCACGAGTGTGCCATCGGGCGATGGGCTTTCCAGCTGTGCACCCACAAGAATAAGCGCGGCGGCGGTCAGAATGGAGCCGATATAAAGTAGCGGTTTGCGCCCGAAACGATCAATCAGGAAGAGGGCGAGTATCGTGAACACAAGGTTCGTGCCGCCGACCGCCACCGACTGTAGCATGGCGGAATCGGCGCCTGCTCCTGCAAGCTCGAAGATGCGCGGGGCATAGTAGAGAAGGGCGTTGATGCCCGACAACTGGTTGAACATGGCGATCGCGATCGCGCATCCCACCGGCGCGGCATAGGCGGGCTGGAACAGGCGGGGCGCGATCGATGCAGGTGCACGGACCGATGCGGCCTTTATGTGGGCGACCTCGCGGCCGGGATCGGCAAAGCCCAGCTTCGTCATGACCGCGCGCGCGACCTCTTCCCGCCCATGCCCCACCAGCCAGCGGGGGCTGTCTGGCAGAAGCATCGTCACGATCAGGAAAAGAAGCGAAGGAACGGTGACGATACCGAACATCCACCGCCAGGCGATAGATGGTTCGAACAGCGAAGCGATGACATAGTTGGACAAGAATGCGAGGACGATGCCCAGCACGATGTTCAACTGGTTGAGTGCGACGAGCCTGCCCCGATACTGGGCTGGCGCGACCTCCGCGATGTAGATGGGGGTGACGACGGATGCGGCACCGATCGCCAGGCCGCCCAGGAAGCGGAACAGAAGCAATGTCGGCCAGGAAGGCGCGAGACCCGTGCCGAGCGACGAAACGACATAGGCGATGGCGACCGTCAGCAGCATGGGCTTCCGTCCGAAACGGTCGGCTGGCGCACCTGCTGCGAGCGATCCGATTACCGTCCCGATCAGCGCCGACGCGACGGTGAAACCCAGCGCCTGATCGCTCAATGCGAACTGCGCCTGGAGCGCGGATGTGGTCCCCGAGATGACGGCCGTATCGAAGCCGAAGAGCAGGCCGCCCAGCGCTGCGCCCGCAGCGGTGAGGATCATCGCCAGGGTGACGCGGTTTTCCGGGTGCTGCGCCTCATGCATCGACCGAATGCTCCATGGCGGACGCCGTCGAGGACGATATCTGCCAATGGGCAGGCCAACGCCGGGTCAGCTTCCTGTATGCGATCGCAAGCGCACCCGTCAGTCCCGCAGAGGATCCTGCGGACGGCGGCACAACATATTCCATCATATCGATTTGCCTTATGCTCGCGTCATAGCCTGCCAATTGATGGATCAGAGCGTGTCGCACCCGCTCATGCATGCTGGCGGACTGCATCACGCCGCCGCCCAGAATGATGCGATCAGGACGTACGACATAGGTCAACGTCGCGCAGAGGCCTGCAATATAGTCCGCCGCGATGCGCCAGCCGTCATGATCATAGGGTAGAGATTCTGCCGGCTGTCCCCATCGTGCGGCCAGGGCCGGTCCGCTCGTCATGCCTTCAAGACAGTCGCCGTGGAAAGGACAGATGCCCGCGAAATCGGTGTCACCCTTCGCGCGAGGCAGGCGAATATGCCCTGCTTCGGGATGATTGGCGCCGCCATGAGGGGCGCTGTTCACGAACAGGCCGACGCCCACCCCTGTCCCGACCGTCACATAGGCGAATGTGTCGAGACCCTTACCGCTGCCGAAAAGATGTTCACCGACAGCCGCGCAATTGACATCGGTGTCGATCGCGATCGGCACATCGAGCGTGTTTTCAAAGTGCCGGACGAGGGGAACGTCCTGCCACCCCTTTTTGGGCGTGGATGTGATCGCGCCATAATCGCTGGCCGTCGGCTGAAGCGACAAGGGGCCAAAGCTGCCGATCGAGAGGGCTGCTATGGGGCCATGCCTATCCCCGACATTTTCAAAGAAGGCATCGACCAATCCAAGAGTGGTGACGGGATCAGTCGTGCTGATCCGCGTCTGCGATACGATATTGCCGTCCATGTCCGTCACGCCGCACAGGAACTTGGTTCCCCCCGCTTCAATACCGCCCAGCAGTTGTCCCGATTGATCCATGTATAGATGACCCTTTCTGCCGGTCGGCAGTCTCAGAAGCTGACGTTCAGGCTGGCGCGGAAGGTTCGGCCAAATAGTGGGCGACCCAGGCCACGGTTGCGTGTCCCGTCCGGCGAATAGAGGTCGAAGAAGACCGGATCGCTTTCCGTGAAGGACAACTCGTTGGTCAGGTTGGCGACATTGATTTGCAGGAACGCATTCTTGTTGATCGCGACGGCCGCCCCGGCGTTGATGATATAGTAGGACTGGAGTTGCGTGACGTTAAAGTCCGTCGATTCCGAGTAGCGCTTGCCGTAATAGAAGCCCTGCGCGAAGATCGATACGGGAACGCCGGTCGTCGGTTTGAAGTCGAACGACGGGCGCACGTTGAGCATCACGGTCGGCAGTCGCCGCGGACGGCGGCCGTCTTCGCCCACGGTCACAAAGCGATATCCGGTCAGGACGTTGGCGGTATCGCGCACTTCCTGGGTAAGCGTATAATTGGCATCGCGGATTTTGGGGTTCTGGAGAACGACGTTGCCGCGCAGTTCCAGACCTTCAAGCGCTGCCGGGCGCCATGCGACCTCTATTTCGGTGCCGACATTGCGGATGCCCCTGCGATAGCGTTCGGCCACTTCGGGACATTGATTGATCTGGACCACCGCGCCGGGGGCAGGCGCGCATGACGCGCTTTGAAAATCGCGATAGACGTTGACGAACTCGCGTGGCTTGAAATTATTGTAGAATAAGGCAGCCGAGATATCGAGTTCGCGCGTAAAATAGCGCGCGCCGCCTTCCAGTTGCAGGATGCGCTCGACAGGGCTGGCATCGACCGCTGCGCCATTCACGACGACGCTGTTGCTCAGGCCCAGGTCGTTGGCATCCTGCAGGCTCGGCAGCCGGAAGGAACTGGATATAAGAGCATAGACCGCCAGCGGGTTGCTGATCGAATAGTTGCCGCCGATCGACCATCCGACCGCATCATAGGTGCCGTTGAAAACGCGGTTCGCGCCCGGCAAGGCGGCTTCGTTGTCCGCAGTCGTGTCCTGCGTTGATCCCACGATCGTGCCGGCCGGCGTCAGATTGGTGATGACGTTGCGATCGCGACGCACCAGGTCGATCTTCCGGCTTTCATAGCGTGCACCGATATCCAGCTTCAGCCGTCCGTCCAAAGTTTCCCAATGATCCAGAAGATAGGCGGCAAGGTTGCGCGACTTGGAGGTCGTGACGAAGCCGCCCAGGCTTTCGAGAATCGCGCCGCCGCGTGTCAACGAGGGGCCTACCTGATTGCCCGCCGCGTCAACCAAAGTCAGATCGACGAGGTGCGCGTCCTTACCTACGTCCGATACCAGCAGGCTCTGCTGGAAATTGACGTCCCACTTATACCGGGCGCCGTACAAGCCGGCCGTGATCTGGTGCTTGCCCAGGAGCTCAAAGCTCTTCTGCGCCTGCAGATCGAGCGAGGCGCTTTCCGCATCTGTTCGCGCGATAAAGGGGATCAGGAAATTGAGATAGTCCGAGCCACCAACGGCGACACCATCATTCGTGCGGTTGGCCGAGATACGCGTATATTTGGCGTATCGGCTGACGAAATCCTGCTGGCTGATAGTCGCGAACGCCTGACAACCATTAGCGGGCACATTGAAGAAGCCGATCAATTTGGCGTTGCCAAGATCGCAGGCGCGGGCCGCGTTATAGGCCGGGTTGATCACGTCATTCTGCAGCCGCACGTTCAGAAAATTCGTGGCGGTCGACGTGTCGTTGCCCGTGAACAGGCCGTTGAAGCCGTTGCTGCCCGTCGTATAGCGGGCACCGGCCGTGAACTTCCAGCCAGACTCCAGTTCTTTGGACCCCTTGAGGGTGAAAATGCCGAAATTGGGGTGAATGCCGTCTGCGAAATCGACATCGCGCGATCCATATTCGCCGGTCTGCGTGAAACGGCGATTGAATTTGGAAGCAAAGGTGCCGCTGCCAAAATCGATGCCAAGCGGCTCGATCGTCTTCTGATCAAGCTTGATGGGGTTTTCGGCAGTGCCGGGACCATCGACCCGAGGCACGGTAAACGGGATATTCTGATAGAAGGCCGTTCGGTCGTTGATGTAGAGCCCCTGGCCCTGGATCACGGTGCTGCCGTCGTCGCTGGTGTAGACGATGTTGGCGCGAATTTGGCCACCTTTATCGGCGGTGTAGCCGGTGTCGCGAATACCGTCCGAAATGCGATAGAAGCCACCGGCCGCAAAGGTCAGATTCTTGTTGATCGGTCCTGATATGAAGGCATCGTTGCGCAGGAAGCCGTAATCCGCGACCTCGACCTTGTAGCCCGCCTTGAACTCCTGCGTTCCCGTGCGGGTCACATAGTTGACGGTGGCGCCGAGGCCGTTGGAATAGAGGATACCGCCTGGGCCGCCCTTCACCACTTCGACGCGCTCGGTCATCAAATCCGCGCGAATGAAGATGTCGTTGTTCATGAACGGGACTTCCGGCTCCTCGAAAACCGGAAGCCCATCGATCAATTGCGGTGCGTAACGATATCCACCCGTAACTGGCAGGCCTCTGACCGTGATATTGTTGCTGGCCTCGCCCGCCGTGCTCCCTTCCGAGTAGATGCCCGGTATGTTGGCGAGCAGGTCTGCGGTGCTGATCGGCGCCAGCCGCGTAATGTCGCTCGTCGATATCGTGGTGATCGAGAAAGTCGCATCAAGCTTCTTGGTGCCTTCGGTGACGCCCGTGACGACGATATCCGCCTGGCCCGCCGCGTCGGCGACTGGCCGGGTCTCATCAGTTTTAGGGGATTTGTCGCTTCGCGCTTGCGCCGCAGGGGTCTCTGATTGGCCATAGGCACTCGTGGCTGCCAGCAGGGCCGCTACGGACGCCGAGACACAGGCGCAGTGTTTGATCTTCATATTCCCTCTCCCCGTACACGAACGTCGATGCAGCATGCTCGGTGTTCCTTATGACTAAATCTACTAATGAGATTAAGTGCTGTCAACAGGGATGACTTGAGGATGTCGATTGAACGCGGCTCGCTCAAAATCGGCCTCGCGCACGGGCGGACCCGGCGCGTGAAGCTGTGCAACGCCTCGTGCTTTCCGGTGCGAGGCGTTGCTGTGTTGAGACCTTCACGGTAAACGGCCTCATGTGGGCTACAATCATCACGGCGCTAGTCGCTCGTAGGTTCGGCTGGTGCAATTCTCCTGACCAAGTGGCAGGAGCGGGAAGCAACATGGCGTGCAAAGAAGCTCGCATATTATGAAGAGTTCTTTGGAGCGGCGAGCGGCATAGTCGGGAACGCGCCTGTGCCCGCCAAGATCAGATTTGCCACTGCCGTCAATAACCTGCATTTGATTGGATCGGCAAACGTGATCCGCGCGCTCCATGCCTTCACCGATGAAATTGCGGAATCCAATTCACCGGGCATGACCAAGGAGAGGCACGATCAGTTATGGTCTCACTTGGTCTGGGAGATACGCGATGATTTGGGCGATCCACCCGGCGATAAGTCCACTTTCACAGCTCGGCTCTGGGCGTCTGGTGCCGGAACAAACGTCGCACGGTAAAAGCTGGGGCCGAAAGCGCCGAGACTCGTCACACATAAGTGCTAGCTTTCAGCGGCGCTGTTAGACATGCGCTAGAAGACGCAAATGGGTGGCGCTGCTAGATACAGCGACGCCTACTTAAACCCATTCTTCTTCCGAAAATTTGGTCGGGACGAGAGGATTCGAACCTCCGACCCCCACACCCCCAGTGTGATGCGCTACCAGGCTGCGCTACGTCCCGACCGGAGGGCGCCCAATATAAGCAGCGGATTAAAAGCGCAAGCGCTCAATCGCAGCTGTTCGAACGATTTGCCCCAATCCCTAATCATATTGCCTCTGCGCCCCCATCTGTGTTAGCCGCCCGCGCTTGATCCGTGGACGCCGAGACGGCGTGCGCGCACGACAGACAACAAGGCAGTCCCACCCATGTTCATTACCCCAGCCTTTGCCCAGACCGCGGGCGGGCAAGCTTCCGGCGCCGGAATCCTGGTGCAGATGGCGCCGCTGGTGCTGATCTTCGTCGTCTTCTATTTCCTGCTGATCCGTCCGCAGCAAAAGAAGATGAAGGAGCATAAGGCCAAGATCGACGCCGTGAAGAAGGGCGATCAGGTCATCACCGGTGGTGGCCTGGTCGGCAAGGTGGCGCGCGTGGACGAGATTTACGCCGATATCGAACTGGCGCCGGGCCTGAAGGTCAAGGCGGTCAAGTCGACCCTGACCGAGGTGATCGATCCGACCACCGCCAAGCCCGCGAACGACTGAGCGACCCCATGCTGAACTTTTCGCGCTGGGCGGTCTTCGCGATCATCCTGCCTTTGGCGATCGGCGTGCTGTGCGCCATTCCCAGCTTCCTGCCCGACGCGACCGTAGCGCATCTGCCGCGCTTCATGCAGACGCGCGTCAATCTGGGCCTCGACCTGTCGGGCGGCAGCCATCTGCTGCTCGAAGCATCGACGCAGGATGTCGCCAAGCAGCGCCTGACCAATATGGAAGAGCAGGTCCGCACCGAATTGCGCCGGGGTGATCCCAGGATCGCGATCGGTGACATTTCGAGCCGCGACGGGAAGCTCAGCTTCATGGTCCGCGAGCCTGCCCAGGTCGATGCCGCCGTCGAGCGTATCCGCCCGCTGACGCAGGGCGCGGGGCTGACCGGGCAGCGCGATTTCAATGTCGAGGTGGTCAATAGCTCCACCATCGTCATCACGCCGACCGATGCGGGGATCAAGAGCGCGGTCAAGAGCGCGATGGAAGTCGCGACCGAAGTCATCCGCAAGCGCATCGACGAAATGGGTACGCGCGAACCCACGATCCAGCAACAGGGCAACAATCGCATCGTCGTGCAGGTGCCCGGGTTGCAGGACCCCAAGGCGCTGAAGGATCTGCTGGGCCAGACCGCCAAGCTGGAATTCAAGCTGGTCGATACGACCGCCAACCCGTCGGAAGTCGCGCAGGGTCGCGCGCCGGTGGGCAGCGAAGTGCTGAAATACCCCAACAACCCGTCGGGCGTCCCCTTCATCGCGGTCAAGCGTCAGGTGATGGTGTCGGGCGAAGATCTGACCGACGCGACGCAGGGCTATGACCAGAGCAACCAGGCGATCGTCAACATCCGTTTCAACAGCTCGGGCGGTCGCAAATTCGGGCAGGTGACGTCGCAGAACGTCAACCGCCCCTTCGCCATCATTCTGGACAATCAGGTGCTGTCCGCGCCGAACATCAACGAACCGATCCTGGGCGGTAGCGCACAGGTCAGCGGCAGCTTCACCGTGGAAAGCGCCAATCAGCTCGCCATCGCGCTGCGATCGGGCAAACTGCCGGTCGCGCTGACGGTGGTGGAGGAACGCACGGTCGGGCCGGGGCTGGGCGCGGATTCGATCCGGGCGGGCCTGATCGCGTCGATCGTCGCGGTGGTCGCGGTCGCCGCCTTCATGTTCGTCAGCTATGGCCGGTTCGGCATGTATGCGAACCTGGCGGTCGCCATCAACGTGGCGGTCATTCTGGGCGTCATGGGCATATTGGGCGCGACGCTGACGCTGCCGGGCATCGCCGGTTTCGTGCTGACGATCGGTACGGCGGTCGACGCCAACGTGCTGATCTACGAACGTATTCGCGAGGAGCGGCGACGCGGGCGCAATGTCGTCCAGTCGATCGAACATGGCTATAAGGAAGCGAGCCGCACGATTTTCGAGGCGAACGTGACCCACGCCATCGCCGGGGGCATCATGCTCGCGCTCGGCTCCGGTCCGGTCAAGGGCTTCGCCATCGTGCTGCTGATCGGCATCGCGACCAGCGTGTTCACCGCCGTCACCTTCACCCGCATGGTCGTCGCGAACTGGGTGCGCCGCACCCGTCCGACCGACATTCACATTTAAGAGGGGCGGGAGGACACACCCATGAAACTTCTCAAGCTCGTCCCCGACAACACCAATATCGGCTTCGTCGCGGTGCGGAAATGGGCGTTCGCCCTGACCGCGCTGCTGACGGTACTGGCCGTGGGCGCGACCGCGCATAAGGGCCTCAATCTGGGCGTCGATTTCGTCGGCGGCCTGATGATCGAGGCGAAATTCCCCCAAGCGGTCGAAACCGACAAGGTGCGCGCGACCATCGGCACGCTGGGCGTGGGCGAAAGCTCGCTCCAGCAGTTCGGCGATCCCAAGACGGTGCAGATTCGCCTGCCGCTGCCCGATCAGGGCGGCGCGGGCGCGGCCAACGCCGTGGTGGAAAAGACCCGGCAGGCGATGGTCGCGCAATTCCCCGGCGTCACTTTCTCCCGCTACGACACGGTGTCGGGCAAGGTGTCGGGCGAACTGATCCAGAATGGCGTGCTGGCCGTCGTGCTGGCGATCCTGGGTATCGCGGTGTTCAGCTGGTTCCGCTACGAATGGCAGTTCGGCGTCTCCACCTTCGTCGCGATCGTGCACGACGTGCTGATGACGCTGGGCTTCTTCGCGATCACCCAGCTGGAATTCGACCTCAACATCATCGCCGCCGTGCTGACGATCGTGGGCTATTCGATCAACGACAAGATGGTGATCGACGACCGTATCCGCGAGAATATGCGCAAATATCGCAAGATGGACATGAAGTCGCTGATCGACCTGTCGGTCAACGAAACGCTGCCGCGCACCGTGATGACGTCCGTCACGATCCTGCTGGCACTCGGCGCGCTGCTGCTACTGGGCGGCCATGTGCTGCGTGGCTTCACCGCCGCCATGATGCTGGGCATTATCGTGGGTACCTATTCGTCGGTCTATGTGTCGTCCTCGCTGCTGATCTCGCTGGGCCTGACCCCGCAGACGTCGGAATTGAAGGCGTCCAAGAAGAAGGGCGACTATGCAGGGCAGGCGGAGCGTGTCGGTCCCCGCGAAACGAGTCGTGACAATGGGGCGAAGCCCTGAGCGACGCGGGCATCAAGCTTCGCCGTGACGATAGCGGGCAGGGGCCGATCGTCACCGGCTTTCAGGGCCGGGGTTTCCGGGTGAAGGACGATGTCTTCCCCGATGGCCTACTGCTCAGCCCGGTGCGGGCGTTGGCCTGGGCCGATGCACCGGGCGTCGACGCCCTGACGGTGGCGGCGCTGGGCGACTTGTTCGCCACCGAATCCAGGCCTGAATTTCTGTTGCTGGGCACCGGCGCTGGATTGCGCCAGCCGCCGCGCGCTTTCGTCCGCGCCGTCGAAGCGCTGGGGATCGGCGTGGAGGCGATGGACAGCCGCGCTGCCGCCCGGGCCTGGGGTGTACTGCGCGCCGAAGACCGGCAGATCGTGGCGGCGTTGCTGCCGCTTTGAGGGGCGTCGCCGGTCCTGACCGGCCGATTATGCCCCCTCTCTGGCGTATGGACATCCTTATACCGCAGGCAACGAAAAGGGCCGCCCGGATGGGGCGGCCCTTTCCTTTCGGCTGGGAGCCGGAAATCAGAAGCGGAATTTCACCGCGGCGCGATAGCTCTGATATTTGATGTCCTTGCGCCAGGCCGTGGTGTCGGCCGACAGGGTCAGGTCGATCGTGCCGGTGGTCAGGGTCAGGCCGCCGCCCAACTCGCCCCAATTCTTGTCCGACCCGCCCAGCGCGAAGGGTGCCAGACCGCCATTGCCGCCGACCAGATTGGCCAGGAAGAAGGCTGGCTGATCGCGGAATTCATGGACGAAGTTGGCGGTGACATAGGGGCGGAAACCGCCGCTATTGATCTTCGCCGTCGCGCCCAGTCGACCCTGTGCGCTCTGGATCGCATGCCGCTTGATCACCAGCGCCGCGTCGCCGCCATATTCGGCGATATTGCCGCCGCTGATATAGGCGCCGCGGATCGAGGCGCGCGGCACGATGCTGAAGGCGTCATCCCCCAGCGCCTTGCTGAGGCCCAGTTCGCCCGACAGCGCCAGTTCCTGATCGCTGCCATAGAGGGTGTAGGGTGTGGTGCCCAGCGTGAAGGCCCGGCGCGCCTTGGTGGCGAGCGTACCGGCGCTGCCGACCGCGTCCAGCTTTATCCCGCCCAGGTTGAAGGCGCCATAGACCGTGCCCTGATAAAGGCGGGCGCGGTTGGTGTCGCCCACGGCCGTGTCGCCCTTCAACTGGCTGAAGGCGACCGACAGGCCGATCACGCCATCATCGTTGAACGCCTTTTCGACGCCCGCCGCCGCATACCAGCCGTCGAACTGGTCGCGGCCGAGCGGTGCGATCGAGCGCATCGGTGCGGCGCTGCCGTCGATATAGCCGCCCGCCAGGAACGCGCTGACATCTTCGGGCAGCACGCCTTCACGGGTGGTGCTGTCCGCCCCCCTGATCCATGCCGAGGTCGATATTGTTGAGGCTGGATGCGGCGAGCTGGATCGGCTGGCCGACCATGGTCAGCGTGCCGCCCATCGCCCCGCCGTCCAGCTTGGTCAGCCGATCGCGGTAGAAACGCGCCATATTGTCGGTGAGCGTTTCGCCCATCGACGTGCGCAGGGCTTCGGTGCGGGGCGCCATCGCTTCGAACGACGCCTGGATGCCCGCGACGGACATGACATCGGTTTCGCCATAGAGACCGGCATAGCTGCCATAGAGGCCGCGATTCTGGTCGAGCAGCCGGGCGAAGGAGACCTGCGTCTGCGATGCGCCGTTGACGACGTCGGCATAGCGACCGGCGTCGATCGTGACCGACACGGCATTACCCGCATAGCTCAGCACCGGGCGCAGGATCGGGGTCAGGTTGGTGGCCGTGCGGAAGCTGCCGGTGACGCCACCCGTGGCGGTGAGGAAGGTGTAGCGATTGCCGAAGCGCAGGCGCGTCCCGCTGGTGGGGGCGAAGGCGACCGTCCCGCCGACATTGGCCGCGCCCGCGCCGGTGCCACGCACGGCCAGCACGTCGGACACGCCATTGGCGCCCAGGTCGATGGCCAGCGTGCTGGCCGAAGACAGGACGACATTCCCCTCCACGCTGAGCGTGCCGATCGTGCCGATGCCGCCGGGCGCGATCACGCCCAGCATGTTGGTGAGGAAGGGCGTGCGCACCGTGCCGGAACCCGACAACAAGCCAGTCATCAGGAAATAGTCGCCCGGCGTGTTGACGGAGCCGTTGACGTTCACCGTACCCGCCAGCTGCGCGATTTCCATGAGGCTAGTCAGCGATCCGGTGGAAGTCACGTCCAGCGTGGCGCCCGCCCCCGCGATGCCGAAGCGATCGACGGTGGCGACGGTGTCCAGCGTGGTGCGGCCCGCTGCCGACAAGGTGACATCATAATAGCGACCCACGACCCCGCGCGAGGCGACCGGCGCTATATTATTGGGGATGAAATTGCTCGCGCCCGATAGGCCATTGGCAAGGCTGGCGGGCGGCACGGGGACGCTGGCCTGGGCTTCCTTGATGCTACCGTCGGCCAGGACGGCGGCGCTGGGATCGGCGTCGGTCAGGCTGACCTGCTCGGGCGAAGGGCTGCGATCGACGATTTCGACCTTGCCCAGATTATTGGCCACGGTGCTGGTCAGACCGGTGCCGCTGGCAATGCCCTGCGTCGCTACCGGCTCGCCATTGGCCGAAAATCTCTTCGTGCCTACGTCATAGCAGCCTTCGGACGGCGCGCCGTTCGGCTGATAGCAAATCTGGCCGAATTTGCTGGCGGCGTCCGTGCCGAACGCACCCGCGCCGGTTGCGGTTGGTACGCCGTTCACCAGTCGACCCCCGCTGTCGATGACCCGGTAATTGGGGTCGAGCGCCGTCACCCAGTGGCTGGCGTCGCTCCACTTGCCATCGCCCGCCTTGGCCGTGGCGTAGCGATAGGGGTTGTTGGCGGCGATCCAGTCCCAGAACAGGTAGAGCGGCTGGTAGAAGGACGAGCCGCCATAGGAGCTTTGCGGTTGCGCCGCGAAATAGCGACTGCCGCCCGATAGGACGCCCAGCACCGTCTTTTCGGCGAACGTCCGGTCCAGGATGAGCGGACCACCCAAATCGCCGCTGGCGGTGATCCCTTCATTGGGCAGGGCTTCGTCCTTGAAGACGTTGAATTCGTACTGGTTCCTGTTTGCCGGATCGTCGAAATCGACATGGTAGAGATTCTGATTGTAGCCGCCGCCTTCGCCGAACAGGACAGTGTCGATATCGTCGAGCGAGCCGAGCAGCCCCAGGAAATTTTCCGCCACGCGGCGGCGGAAATCGACGCCGATATTCTGTCCTGCGGTGCCGCTGCCGGTGCGGCCATAGCCAGTGAGCGTCACATGATAGTTGGTGCCGGTCGTGTTGCTGATGCTGGACGGCGCGGGCAGCGCGGAAAACAGCATCGTCCAGGTCGGCACGCCCTTGGCCGGGGTGTCGAGCGTCGCCATGGCGACGTCGCCATAGAGGAAGCTGAGCGCTGGCGGATCGAGCGAGTCGGGATGATAGGCGATGTTGTTGACATTATAGACGCTGAGCGCCGTGTTGGTCCGGTAATTATTGTTCAGCCAGTTGACCAGGCCCGGACGGGCGTCCGCCTGGAAGGCGAAGGCGACGGGCACGCCATTGTTGACGGTGGAATAGGTGGCGGGGTTGCGGTCGTTGACGCAATGCGCCGCGAAGATGACCGTGCGCGGATTGACGAGTGTGCCGGTGCACACGAATCCGTCGGCACGATACATGATGCCAACGCCATTGACGCCCGTGTCGAGAATCTGGGTCGGCGTCTTCGTGTCGTTCGGAACGACCGCCTGTGCAGCCGGTGCGATCGCCAGCGCCCCCAGCGCAACCGATGTCAAAAGACCAGGACGACCGGCGCGCGCCAGCAGGCGTGCACCATTCTTGCGAATGCGCATATTATAACTCTCCCCAAAGACCGATGGGAAGGCTAGGCGGCGAATAACGACAAGACAATCGGGCGATATGCGAAAGTTATTTTATGTCACAAAAAGGACACAGCATGTCCGTTTTGTCCGATTGTCTTGACGCAGTGCAGCATCTTCAAATCGTATCACGCCATGGTCGGTAAATTGCTTTAGATCAAATTTACCAAACCGAACGCGCGGCATCGTCCACTTGCGGCCTGGCTGACGGCCCACGCCTTGCACATCGCGGCATATCTGCTTAAGCATGAGGGCAAGTTCCGGCGCCATTTGGCGCTGGCGAATATAGAAGTGAGTTACGGCATGGTGCAGCAGAGCCGCCCATCGCCGCAGAGTTCCGGCCCGACCGGCCGTTTCGCGGGCAAGCGTGTCCGTTCCGGCCAGGGCGATGGGAGCAAGGCTGCGGCCATTCCTCCCCCGTCGACGCAACGGGGTTTTTCGCCCCATAGCGCGCGCGACCGTCGTTCCTATGCCGCGATCGACCTGGGCACCAATAATTGCCGTCTTTTGATCGCCAAGCCGTCCGCCGATGGCTTCATCGTCGTGGACGCTTTTTCCCGGATCGTGCGGTTGGGCGAGGGACTGGCCTCGACCGGCCGGATCAGCGACGCCGCGATCGAGCGCGCGATCGCGGCGCTGTCCGTCTGCGCCGACAAATTGCGGCGCAGGCATGTGACGCTGGCGCGGTCGGTCGCGACGGAAGCCTGTCGCCGCGCGGTCAATGGCGCGGACTTCATCCAGCGCGTCTATCGCGAAACGGGCATCGTCCTCGACATCATCAGCGCGCAGGAAGAAGCGCGGCTCGCGGTGCTGGGCTGCCATGCGCTGCTGGAGCCGGGCGATGGCCCGGCGCTCATCTTCGATATCGGCGGCGGGTCGACCGAGTTGGTGCTGGTCGATTCGCACGGTACGACGGGCGCGCCGCGGATCGTGGATTGGGTCAGCGCGCCCTGGGGCGTCGTATCGCTGACCGAGAGCGAGGCGTTCGACCATGGCAGCCAGGCGGAACGCCTGGCTGCCTATGACCGCATGCGCGCGCGTGTCAGCGATGCCTTCGCCCCGCTTGCGCGGCGCTTGCCCAAAGGGGCTGAGGGTATTCGCCTGCTCGGCACGTCGGGCACGGTGACGACGCTCGCGAGCCTGCATCTCAATCTGCCGCGCTATGATCGGCAGGCGATCGACGGGCTGATCGTGCCGTGCGAATCGATGCGCGCCATTTCGGAACGGCTGTCGACCATGACGTTGGCGGAGCGGCAGAAGCTGCCCTGTATCGGCACCGAACGCGCCGACCTGGTCGTGGCGGGGTGTGCGATCCTGGAATCGATCCTCGACATCTGGCCTGCCGTGCGACTGGGCGTGGCCGATCGGGGTATCAGAGAAGGCATATTGCGCGGCCTGATGGACCGCGACGGGAGAGTGATGTGAGGGGTGCTGGCGCCGGCAAGGTGCGGGTCAAAACCGCCAAGGGGCGCACGGCGCAATCGGTGCGCTGGCTCGAACGGCATCTGAACGATCCCTATGTCAAAAAGGCGAAGGCCGAAGGCTGGCGCAGCCGTGCCGCCTTCAAGCTGATCGAACTGGACGAGAAATTCCATTTCGTGAAGGGATCGCGCGCGGTCGTGGACTTAGGCGTGGCGCCGGGCGGCTGGGCGCAGGTGGTGCGCAAGCTGGCGCCCAAGGCCGCCGTGGTCGGCATCGACCTGTTGCCGACAGACGATATTGCGGGCGTCACCCTGTTCGAAATGGATTTCATGGATGACAAGGCGCCGCAGATGCTGCGCGACGCGCTGGGCGATGCGCCCGATCTGGTGATTTCCGACATGGCCGCCAATACGGTCGGCCATGCCGCGACCGACCATCTGCGCACCATGGCGCTGGTCGAGGCGGCAGCCTGGTTCGCGGTCGAAAATCTGCGCAAGGGCGGCACCTTCGTCGCGAAGGTGTTTGCAGGTGGCACCGATGGCGAACTGCTGGTCCTGCTCAAGAAGAATTTCACGACGATCAAACATGCCAAGCCGCCTGCCAGTCGCAAGGGCAGCGTCGAATGGTATGTCGTGGCGCAGGGGTTCAAGGGGCGTGCCGATGAACCGGCGAGGGGCCGGGACGGGGAGCAAATAGACGATTAGGCCCGCATCGGGTCGACGGGGCAGCGGGACAGGGCGGGGGCATTTTTGGTCGCAACGGTATCGACGGTGGCCTATCTGGGGCTGGAGGCGCGCGCCGTGGAGGTGCAGTGCCAACTGGTGCCGGGCCTGCCCAACTTCATTATATTGTAGCACATAACACAGCGCGCTATGCCGTTGACATGGAAGCCTACCTCTACCTCCGATACAGCTCAGCGGAGCAATCCAAGGGCAGTTCCTTGGAGCGACAATTGCAGATTTGTCGCGATTATTGCGATCAAAAGGGGTGGCATCATGCCGCCGCACGGGAGCTAATCGATGAAGGCGTCTCTGCTTATGACGGGTCAAATCGCGCTGGCCAAAGTGCCCTGGCGCAATTCGAGCGCATGGCGCATGATGGCGAGATTCCGCCAGACAGCGTGTTGGTTGTCGAGCGTTTAGATCGCATAAGCCGCGAGTCGCCCCATGCCGTTGTGCGTTTTGTTTCCAGCATTCTGGAAGCGCGCATCACCATTGCAGTGGCAAGCAATGATCGCATCTATTCCGGCGATGTGCCTTTTGATCAATTGATCGACATGGTTGTGACGGCACGGCTAGCGAACGAGGAATCCGAAAAGAAGAGTGATAGGCTTCGGGCCGCATGGTCCCGGAAGCGGCGTCTTGCGGCTCAAGGCGTACCATTAACAGCTATGTGCCCAGCATGGCTGGAGAAGAGCGATGATGGGCACTGCTACGTCGTTATAGAAGAAAAAGCCGCGCACATCAGACGCGTCTTTGAAATGGCTGCGGCCGGGCACGGACGTGGGCTGATAGCCAAGACGCTTAATCGTGCAGGTGTGCCGTCCCCGAGTCCGCGTGCGAAAGGCTGGCACCCCTCTTATATTCAGAAGCTGTTGAAGGGGTCAGCCGTGATAGGCGAGCTGCAGCTTTATAGATTGGAGGATGGAAAACGCATTCCAGACGGCGAACCCCTCTCCAATTATTATCCACCGATTGTGCCTCTCCAGCTCTATCGGCAAGCTCAGTCGGCCATGCGCGAGCGGATAAACATGCCTGGGCGGAGAGGCACTCGCATTTCCAATCTTTTCTCTGGGCTGGTCAAATGTCACGGTTGTGGCAGCACCATGACCTACAGAGATAAAGGACGTCAAAACGAACAATATCTAGTTTGCGACAGCGCTCTACGCGGTCGCGGCTGCGACCGCCGCTCACATTGGAATTACAATGTCCTTGAGCGGACGATATTGGATGAGGCGTTAGATCTGATCGCCGATTTAGAAGGGCCCGTGGTTAGCGACAAACTGCGGCACCTGACCGAGCAGGTGGCCCAACTGGAACATGGCGCACAAGATCTGCGCGATCGTCGCACGCGACTGCTGGACTTGTTATCTCGCGGGCCAGACGAACAGGCCGAACAACTGTATCGCTACTTAGGCGAAGAGCTGGACGCGAAGCAAGCCAAGGTGAAGGTTGTGCGTGAAGACCTGCGACTGGCGCAAGTCGAGCTCCCCCTCGATAAGCATGCGGATCGGCTTCGGGAAGCGAGGGTGTCGATAATTCGCGATGGACCAGAGCGCCTTGCCATCCGCCTCAAGGCTCAGCAAGCGGCGCGGTCCGTTATCGACGGAATCGCGTTCGACGCGCACCACCAGCATGTAACTGTCGTCTTGGCAGGGGGCATTGCAGCGTTCCGTTTTAGCATCAGCGGTGAGGTCATCGCGCGGTCGTCGGATTTAGATCAGATAGCGGCTGCGCCGGAGCTTGCGGCGGCTTGGGGAGCGCGTGCCGACGACGTTGCGCGGGTCGCGCAGCGTGCGGCGATGGCGGGGCACAAGAGAGGCAAGGACGAGGCCGCACTTGCCGCGCACGTCAAGCTGGCTGATTCGGCCCGTTGAAGTTGAGTGCCGCAACGAAGTGGCGCAGATGCGACGGTCGGAGGCGTTGGGCGACATATGAACGTTGCCGGCCGTCCTGCCGCTCCCGCCGGTCGCCATGGCCATATTGGCCAGCCTTCCGAATCATGGAGCAGACGGTTTTGTGTTCACCACCACGAATGGCGAAAAGCCCGCTAGCAACTTTGCAAAGAACAAGCGCGCCTTGGACGAGGCTAGCGGCACGTCGGGCTGGACCCTGCACGACCTTCGGCGAACGGCCCGCACCAAGCTCTCTGAAATAGGCATCGACCGCGACACGGCTCGTCGCATCATCGGTCATGCAGGCGACTTCCTGGACGAAACATACGATAGAGCCACGCATGAGCCGGCCAAGCGTGCGGCGCCGCTGCGTCTCTCCGCACACATTATGGAATTGGCTTCCAATCCTATCATCCAAAATTTGAACGCCGACTGAGATAAATAAATCAGCGGAATTCTTTCTCTCAGCCGAAAGCCGATTGCGCGCGATCATAAGGACGTCGCTCTTCTTCGAGATGCGAATGCCGGTTCGAAGACACAGCGGCGGTGACGCCGATGTTGATCAGCCGGCAGAGTAGCGGCGGCCGACGCGCTCATCAAGTCAAGCAAGCAGGGCAAAGGCCCCGTCACCCCCGGGTGAAGGGGCACGATGAACCGGAAATCGCCCGGGCGAACACGTCAATTGCTGTCTTTCAGGAGATATTATGCAGCGTTACATTTCCAACCCGCCCTCACGCGCCATCGCGCCGACCGTCGGCTCGCGCTCTACCGATTCCAACAAGCCCCGCAACTATGCCAGCCGCAAGGCTCGCTGGGTGAATCGCAGCACTTTCAACTGCGTGACCGGGCACTGGAGCGGCGAGCCGTTCGATATTGACCCGCACATGGTCATGCATGTCACCGAATTCATGGCGATCCATGATGGCGAGGCCATCATCACGCTGTGGGTGCGCGCAGACGGCAGCGAAAGCAAGGTGTCGTACAAAGTCGACGTTCCGAACCCGAGCCGTGTGGGTCGCGCCTAACCTCACCCCGAAGCCGCAGCCTTCCTGACATGCTTCGGCATGACCGGGTGAGCTGCGCCTGCCGAACATGGAGAACAGTATGAACACAGATTTCGATGCCCTCATTCGGCGCCGTCGTGATCCGGAAGAGCAAGCGATCGCCGTGGCCTACTGGCACGACATTCCGCTGGACGACGCTAAAGAGCTGATAGAGGACTATCAGCGCATTTCGCTGCCTGATGAAGGTCAGGCCCTCATCGCTCGTGCGCGCGGGGCAGTCATCCGGCCCATCGCCGAAAGGCTACTGATGGTGATCGAGGAATTACGCGGCATGCACATCTCGACCGATACGCTGGCCGCCATCCTCGATATCAACACCGCAGGTGACGCCGTCATGATCGACACGGCTTACAAGACCGTGGTGACGAAAGCTGCCGCGCCCTTGGTGTCGGAGACCGTCGATCCGCGACACAAGCTGATTACGTGTATATGATGGTGAGCGCAGCCGAACTGTGGCTGGAATACATGGATAAATGTTTTCGATGCGACTTCGTAATGGTCGACGGCGAACTCATGCCGGTCAAGAGGTCCGCCATCGAGTTCATCATGTACTGCATCACCCGCGTCCACGAGGTTTGGCCCGAGGAAATCCAGGCATGCGTCCCCGATCATCGGCGAGGATTTTCTCAAGGAGCATCGCGCGATCTGGGAAGAGCCGGACGAACCGCCCAAGCTGCGCATCGTGAAGTGAACACCTATATCGCCGTCGGCCAACAGGCCGGCGGCTTTTTTCTTTTGAGGGAAGATGACAATGATGGATGTTGACGCTGTGAGGTTGGCGCAAGCGCTGAAGGCTCGCGGGGCGGATGAATATGTCGGGCGGGCTGCTGAACTGGCCAAGCGCGCCAACGAGGCCCGGCGCATGAACGCTGATGCTGACCACCCTGCCCAGGCCGAAGATTTCTATGAAGTGGATCGCGCAAGCTATCTTGACGAAGTGGCTCAATGCGAAGCCTTCATCCGTTGGATTGAGCGCACCGTTGCGACCATGCCTGCACAGCCACCAGAAGGGCGCGATCTCGATCCCCTGACCACCGCCATCGACGATATGTTCGATCTGCCGCCAGACACAAACGCCGAGCAGAGGCTTGACCTGATCGCGACGATCCGTGCAGCTGGGGTGAGGGTCCGGGACGCGCTGGGCGATCCGCGCTTCAGGTCAATCCGGCCAGAGAAATCGACGAGGCGCGGTCCCAAGGAAAAGGACGATGCCGACCTCCGGCTTTTGATCGGGATAGCTTATCGTTTCATCCACCCGGAGGGGCAACAGGTAGACCTGGGAGACCGGCGGAAGCTCGACCCGGTTATCAAGATGGCGCAAGCGTTATGCGACGCATTGGACCTGGAATATGAGCACGGTCGTGTGAAGCAGCGGCTAAATGAGATGTACAAGGCGATAGGAAGCAGTCTCAAAGGTAGCAAAGATACGCGCGCCCTAAGATTTAGCGATATAAACCGAGGCATATTCGATCCAGATGAGATCGTGGCCCCTGACGACAATAAATAGCCTCAATATTTTTCGTCCCGGCGGGCTGAATCTGTGGATGTTACACATTGGCTATACCAAGCAATAGCACGGAGGCCCAACGCAATGCAGTCCGCCACTTCCCCTAAGCCCCGCGACGGCCTGATCGACATCGATGAGGTCGTCCGGGAAAGCTCGCTCTCCCGCAGCAGCATCTATCGCGGCATCAAGGCCGGCACCTTCCCGCCCGCCGTCCGCGTGTCCACGGGCCGCGTGGCTTGGCGCGCTTCGGAAATCGCCGAATGGTGCGCCGACCCGCTGGCCTGGAGCTACAAGATCGACTTCTAATCGGCCCTGATCGGGCGGGACCCAGAGCCCGCCTGGCCTCTCCTTGTCCAAGACTCAAGCTCGCCCCGCACAACAGGGGCTCTTCATTCCGCGCGACCCCGCTTCGCGCGCAGCCAGAGCTATGCCCAATGCCCACCACTCCCACCGAAATGGACGATTCGCCGCGCCAGGTTAGTGCGCAGGCCATCGCCTTCTTCTCTGCCATCGGCCGCAATGGCCCTCTATCCTTCCGCGTCATCATGGACGACAAATCCCGCAAGGGCATGGGCGTGGAACAGATGACAGCGCCGTTCGACCAGGCCATGCAGAAGCTGCGCCGCTGGAACGACGCGGGCTATGGTATCTTCGTCCAAGTCAACGCGTCGGACGGGCAGGGGGTGACCGCCGCCAACATCACCGCCGCCACCTGCTTCTTTGCCGACTTTGACGGCACCCCCCTGGAGAACGTGCATCGGCTTGGCATCGCGCCGCACGTTATCGTGGAAACGTCGCCCGGCAAGCGCCACTATTATTGGCGGGTGATCGGCATCACACTGAATCAATTCACTGCCGTCCAGAAGCGCCTGATTGCCCTGTTTGGGTCGGACAAGAGCATCCACGACCTGCCACGCATCATGCGGCTGCCCGGCTTCCTTCACCAGAAGAATCCCGACGCACCAACCTTGGTCACTTGCACGGTGATGGAGGGGTTGGCACCTTATTCCATCTCGGAATTCATGATGGCGCTCTCTGAGGCAGAAATAGCGCACGGGACCGGCGCATCCGAAGGCAGAAGCAAGGCTGATACCATAGCCGCTCTGGCTCAGCCCAAGGCGGGCAAAGCCGAGCTTGCGCGGGCGGAGGCGGCGCTCCGCCATCTGATCGACAAGGACGCGCTGGCAATCGGCGACTATAGCGATTGGAGTCGCTTGGGTATCGCGCTGAAGAATAGCTATGGCGAAGACGGGTTCGCGCTGTTCCTTCAGGTTTCGTCCGAAGACGCTTCGTTCAATGGCGAGGATGACGTTCGCAAGCACTGGGACGGCGTCAAGACCAATCGTCCCAAAGATCAGCAGCTCACCATTGCCACCTACTTTGCCAAGGCCAAAGATGCAGGCTGGATCGACGCCGCTGAGCAAGCGGCTATCAGCGGCGCGGGCGGCGGCAAGGTCAAGCCCGACGCGGCTTCGATCATCCTCGACCAGGCCGCAGCGGCCGGAGACGAGGTGTTCCTGTCGCCTGATGGCAAAGCCTATGTCCAGATTGCGCAAGAGCAGGCGGGCAAGGCCCGGCACGTGACGCTGGCCCTTGGCGGCGACGATTATCGTGGCATCCTGTGCCTGCGCTATCACGAGCAGCAGGTCGTCAAGACCGCGCCCAAGGATCAGGTCAGCGCCGCCGTCGGCATCCTGCATGCCCGCGCTCGTCAGGCCGACGTGCGCCATCCTGTATATCTGCGGGTGGCGCACCATGAGGGCCGGGTGTACATCAATCTCGATCCCGACAAAGGCGTGGTGGCGGTGATCGACCCGATCGGCTGGCGCATTATGGACGAGGAGCCGCCGGTGCACTTCGTCGCCGGCAGCCGTGGACCGCTGCCGATGCCGCAGTCCGGCGGGTCAAAGGCGACGTTTGCGAGGCACTTTAACGTCAGCCCGGAGGACCTGAACCGGGTCATCGGCTTCCTGCTGTCCATGTTCAATGACGAGGGGGCTTATCCCATCCTGCTGGTGGAGGGCGTCGCCGGATCGGCAAAAAGCAACCTTGGCGACAAGGCGCTGGCGTTGATCGACCCACCCATTGGCGATCGGCAGGCAGCGCGGTTCAGCATGGCCGAGGAGGAGCGCAATCTGCACATCCAGGCTTCGCGCTGCTCCATGCTGTACCTGGACAATATTTCGGTGTTTTCCGCAGACGTGGCCGATCAGCTTTGCCGCCTAGCGTCGGGCGCTGCGTCGTCACATCGAGTTCTTCATAGCAATGATGCCGAGCAGCTGTTCTTCGTCCGCCGGCCTTGTATCGTCAGCTGTATCGCCACGCCAAGCAGTCGGGGCGACCTGCTGAGCCGATCGCTTAGGGTTACGGCGACCAGGCTGGAGAAGCGGCAGACCGAGGCGGCCGTCTGGCGGGCGTTCAACGCCGACGCCGGAAAGATGGTCGGCTTCCTGCTGGACTGCGTGTCGGCGGGCCTGCGCAATCGGGCGGCGGTGGCCACGCGGATAGAGGGCGGCGAACTGGCGCTGCCGCGCCTAGCCGACTTTGCTGCTTGGGTGGAGGCGACAGGCGAGCCCATGGGGCTGGAGCCAGGCGATTTTGCCGCGCTGCTGAACGAGGAGCAGGAAAGCATGCAACGCAAAGCGGTGGACGGGCATCCGTTGATCGACGCCTTGGCGGCTTACTTTCAGAACCAGGAAGCGAAGATAGAGGGTAAGACAGCACGCGAGCTGCGGGACATGCTTGCCCCGTACGACCGGACGAACAGCCTACCTGCGGTCAATCAGTTCTCAGCCATGTTCCGTCGGATGGCTGAAGGCCTGCGCACGTCAGGATTCGACGTGTCGGAGGGCCGGAATGGCAAACGCAAGGTGACAACGTTCAGCATCGCAACGAACGACGCGTTCGAGCGCAAGCCGGCTGATGATAATCATGGCCACCCCGCAGCCGCCAGCGTCAACAACGATGGTCCGCTGCCCTTCTAACCATATGTGGGGCTTGGTTCCGGCGCGCCGCTAAGCCCACTGGCGGGTACTGGCGGGCACTCCATCTTATCCGTACCCGCTGTCGAAACCCGCGCAAATGCTGGGCTGGCGGGTATAGCGGGTACTGCGGGTACTCTTTTCAATGTTCAGTAAGAGAATAGGGGCAGGGCACGCCGTGCCCGCCAGGCGTGCCCCTGCGCCATACCTGCGTCGCCAGGCAAAACCTCTGGTCGGACACCCGCAGTACCCGCCATACCCGCGAATGGCAGAAAAGCTCGGTTTTTGGGGCGGGCACCCGCCCATCACAGTGCACGCCAAGTACCCGCCGCTGCGCATGACATGCGGATTTACCCGTTCGCAGCTGATGGGACAGAGATTTTCGATCGGTGAAGTAACCTTTTTTGTGGATCAAGAGCGCATGTGTCGGCCGGACGCCGGCAATCTGCACAGTCAGTCCTGCGCCCCCTATCCTTGCCTGAATCTCACTATGCCGAGCCAGTGCCTGATATCTCATCTTCCACGCGGTCGGGTGGTCATGGCCCTTTGTCGCCGCAGCACTTCAAATGCTCCACTGGCCTTTGCCAGCGCCACCTCTGCTGCATGAATGTCAAGTGTCAGCAACAACTCTTCACGGCCGCACATTTGCAGGAATACTGCCAACACGCGCTCTGACCGCGCGGACAACGCAACGAGATGATGCCCATTGGGTCCTGTGGCTCCATTTATCCAGTTGCGAGCAGTGTGATCTGAGGCATTTGTCCATTTCATGATGGTTTTCGCGGAAGCCGCTGTCGTGCCGAGTTCGTCCCGCAGAGCCGCGCTGATACGATCGACAAATTCCCTCTCTGTCAGGCGCGCAGGATCGTTCGGAAATCCATTGGGAGTATTTGGAAACATGTTTCCGTACCTTTCCATCTAGAAAAGGCTCAGCCCGACTCCAGGATTCCAAGCGGCCATGGTCATCAATTGGAACTCAACACATTCTGCCGGCGATATCGAACGGCCGCTTATTCCGGCTGCAGAATATGTACGGATGTCGACGGAGCATCAGCAATATTCGACAGATAACCAAAGCGTGGTCATCCGCCAATATGCCGAGCGCCATGGATACACTATCGTTAGAACCTATGCGGACGAGGGAAAGAGTGGCCTCACAATCGCAGGCCGCCCTGGTTTGCGCCAGATCATAGACGATGCCGAAAGCGGCAACGCTGACTTTGCGGCGGTCCTGGTTTATGACGTCAGCAGGTTTGGGCGCTTCCAAGATGCTGACGAGGCGGCCAGCTACGAGTTGCGCCTCCGTCATGCTGGCGTGATTGTGCAATATTGCGCCGACCAGTTCGACAATGACGGTAGCATACCGTCCTCGTTGATAAAAACGGTCAAGCGGGTCATGGCGGGTGCATATAGCCACGATCTGTCGATCAAGGTCTTCGCGGGACAAGCTAATCTCATTCGTCTGGGTTACCGGCAAGGTGGCGCCGCAGGTTACGGACTGCGCCGGGTGCTCATCGACCGCACGGGACAACAGAAAGGTACGCTTGATCGAGGACAACAGAAAAGCATCGCAACCGATCGCGTCGTTCTCGCCTCTGGTCCAGATGAGGAAGTCGAGATCGTCAGAGCGATTTACAGGCGCTTCGTGCAAAACGGCCAAAACGAGCAGGAGATTGCGGATTGGCTGAACTCCGTTGGCAAGCTGACGGATCTAAACCGGCCTTGGACGCGAGGTACCGTCCATCAAATCCTTATCAACGAGAAATATGCCGGCCATAATGTTTGGGCTCGAACATCTTTCAAGCTAAAGCAGCGACATGTCGCCAATGATCCGAGAGAATGGATCAGAGCGGACAACGCCTTTCCAGCCATTGTGGATCAAAACATCTTCGATGAGGCGCAGGCAATCATAAGCGCAAGAACTGTTCGTCTTTCCGATGAAGAGCTGTTGCAAAAGCTGTCGGAAATACTGCAGCACACCGGCGTCCTGTCCGGCATCATCATCGACGAATATGATGATGCCCCTTCCAGCAGCGCATACCGGACGCGGTTTGGAAGTCTGTTGAGAGCCTATGCTTTGGTCGGCTTCGCTCCAGATCGAGACTATCGCTACTTGGAAATAAATCGCGAACTGCGGTCACGTTTCCCCGCCGTTTTACAAAAGTTAATGCTCGGCGTGGAAGCGTGCGGCGGCCAAATACGGCGAGATGCCAGGAGCGATCTCCTGACGATCAATTCGGAATTTACAGTTTCGGTGGTAATCGCGCGTTGCATATCCACTTCGGGTGGCGCGCCAAGGTGGAAACTGCGTCTCGATACCGACCTTCATCCGGATATCACCGTAGCGGTGCGAATGAACACCGATAACGTGGCGATACGCGACTATTATGTCTTACCGCGCCTGGACTTAGGCGACGCAGTCCTGCGGCTATGTGAATGGAACGGTCTATCGCTGGACGCCTATCGTTTTGATGAACTCGACACATTCTTCAATCTCTGCCGACGCCGTGACCTTCGGAGGATCGCATGACGAATGCACGCCCCGCTCAAAAAGTGGAATGGATCGCCTTGGACCGCATTACCGTGGTAAATCCGCGCGTACGCAACAAAAAGGTCTTCAAGGAAATAGTCGACAATATTGCACAGATTGGCCTCAAGCGACCAATCACGGTGACACGTAGAGTTGAGGCTGACGGCCCCTTTTATGACCTCGTATGTGGACAAGGCCGACTTGAGGCTTACTTGGCGTTAGGCCAAAAGGAAGTGCCCGCTTTGGTGGTTTCAGCCGATCCAGAAGATTGCCTAATCGCGAGCCTAGTTGAGAACTGCGCACGCCGCCAACACACCTCTCTCGATCTCCTCCATGACATTGGCGGCATGCGGGAGCGCGGCCACAGCTGCTCGGAAATCGCGAGAAAAACCGGGCTGACGTTCGAATATGTCAGCGGGGTTTCTCGGCTATTGGAGCAAGGAGAGGAGCGGCTTTTGCGCGCGGTCGAGGCCCGTGTAATTCCTGTGAGTACTGCACTGGCTATTGCGAACGCAAAGGAACATGAGGTTCAACGGGCCCTCCAAGAAGCATATGAGACAGGTCAGCTGAAGGGCAAACGGCTTCTAGCTGCAAAGCGCATCGTGGAAACCCGTCGTCGCTATGGACGCGAGGTGGTGAAACAAGCCTCGCCTCATGGCGAACGAATGTCTTCTGCTGCACTAATGCGCGCCTATGAGGATGATGTGACGCGGAAAAAAGATATGATCCGTCGTGCAAATGCCACCCGAAGCCGGCTGATGATCATCGTAGAGGCCGTTCGGCAGCTTAAAAATGACACTTCCTTTACCGCACTTCTGGAGCGGGAGGGCATGTCATCTATGCCCGAGCGCTTAGCGCAACGTGTGGATGTACTGGGGGTAGCGTCATGACCCGGCGGCCATATATTCCAGTGAAGATCGGATTTGAAGAAACTAGCCTTCGCATACCGATCGACGCCATCCTGCCTCTCCGCGAAGTGTCCGAAAATGTACGAAAATCAATGAAGTATGGGCAGATCGCCGCAGCTATTGCAGAGGTAGGGATAATCGAACCTCCAGCCGTGGCACGCGACGCAACCGACCGGAACAAATTCCATCTGTTAGACGGCCATCTGCGCCTCGACATTCTTCGCGCGCGCGGTGAGGCGGAAGTCGTGTGCTTGATCGCCATAGACGATGAGGCTTTCACTTATAACAAGCGGATAAGCCGAATAGCTACCATCCAAGAGCATAAGATGATCTTGAACGCCATTAAGAAAGGAGTGTCAGAGGAACGATTAGCACGCGCGTTGAATGTAGACATTCATAATATTCGCCTTAAACGAAATTTGCTTGTTGGCATATGCCCAGAGGTTGCCGACTTACTGAGGGATCGCCACGTTCCGATCAACACCTTTTCGGAACTTCGTCGCCTCAAGGAAGTACGGCAGATGGAAGTGGCAATGGCGATGATCGCGATGAACCGCTATTCTGTCGGATATGTGAAAACAATGGTGGCATCTACGCCTGACGACCATTTCGTCCCAGGTCGAAAACCACGTACTAAACTTGGTATGAGTAACGACCAAATTGAAATGATGGCTAGAGAATCCGACATGGTGGGGAGGCAGTTCAACCTCATCACAAAGGATTATGGTGTCGACAATCTGGATTTGGCGGTAGCGGTAGGATATGTATCAAATCTACTCGATAATGCTGCTGTTGTTCGCCATCTTGCACAACACCATAGTGACCTACTTGCTGAATTCCAAAAAGTTGCGGATTGGCAGAAAGCCGCTTGAGCAGATGTTCAATTCGCACATAGAGTGATGCAGCGCCACCACGCCGCAACCTTTCGAACGGTTCAAGCCAAAGCGTCGATACCCATTACCTGCATGTACGCCACCGCCTCGAACGACCAGCGCCGGTCGCCGTGCAGGATCACGCCCAGCTTCCGCGTGTCGCGGTGCCAACTGATCTCGACCAGGCGCTGCCCGGTGTCCGGGTCGCAGGCAGTGATGCGATCGTAGCCATCGGGATCATCGCAGACGCGCTCGGCCTGGAGGGTGATGCCATCGAAGGTGACGGGGTGGGTTGTGTCGTTTGTCATGTCCGCCACTTTACAGGCCGTCAGCAACGTTGACCAACTTTGCACGCCGCTTATGAGCAGCGACAACGTTATCGACGCGCCAGAAACGCAAGCGTGGAATCGTCACGCACACCCCCGAACCATCGATCCAATGCGGCGCTGAACAAGACGCCGCCGCCCGCCGCTTCGAACAGGGTCAGGGAAGACCGCAGCTTCATGGCGTCTACATCGCCCAGTACGCCCGCAGCGCTGTGGCCTTGCGGCAGATCCTGCAGTGCGCGCACGCAATCCCGCAGGCGTTGGCCCAGCGTAGGGTGCCCCATATACGCCCGTGCCTCGTCTAGCGACGCGATGGCATAGTGCTGCGCCACCGGACTGCGGCCCAGTCCCGCCAGCTGCGGGAATACGAACCACATCCAGTGACTGGTTTTTCGGCCCCGGCGCAGCTCGGCCAGGGCTTCCGTGTAGGTGTCTTGTTGGGCGTTGAGGAAGCGCTTAAAATGATGGGATTCGCTGGTCATGCGGCTAAGACTCCGACGGCGGTCGGTCGTTCCGCATGACTGGATTGCGTCCATCTCCGCCGTTCGAAATGCCGGGCATCACTCCCGGAATTGGGCATTCTATATAGCCGTCAATCAGCATGTACCAAGGTCAGCACTGAAGCTCCGCCGCTACCCGGACAAATCTCTCGCGGAATTCACCGGTGCGAACAACACGCATGTCAGAACTTCAATTCACGTGAGCGTGGCGACCATCTTTCCTTAGCTCAAGGTTCATTTGGGGCTCCGATATGTGGGACCTGCCGTTTCGTCGACACGATTGAGCCTTTTGGCTCGCGGGGACTGAAACTCCATCGCGGGATGGACTCCCCACCGCTGACCGTTATGAGGGCCAGTCAACTAAGCGGATTTATCCATGCCCGGCCTTGATAGGAAGATAATCGCGCAGATCGACCACGAGAGCGTCATCGCTCACGTGAAGGCCGATATACGCAGCGATTTCATCCTAGCTCCTCACTACAACGCCATCTTCAACCGGGCGGACGACGAGCTTTGGGAACAGTTGAAGCAGCAGTTACGCGCGGGCACGTACCAGCCTGAACTGCCGATCACCATGAGCGTACCGAAGGAACGCTTCTTCACGAGGCCGGGCAGCATCCTTCGGCCGTTAGACCGCCTCATGTACCAAGCGCTCATCGACAACGTTATGGAACAGTTGGAAGAAGGGCATGACCGCAGTCGCTCGTTTAGCCACGTCCCCTCGCACGAGGCGGGGAAGATGTTCGAACCCAACCACGAGTCCTGGGAAAGCTTTCAGGAGCGAATTGCCGAAATCTGCGGTGAGAGCGAATTTATCCTCAAGGCGGACATATCGAATTATTTCGAGCGGCTGCCTCAACATAACCTAATAAACCTGATGTCGGCGGCGGGCTGTGCGCCGGAGGCGGTCAGCTTGCTGGAGGAGATGCTCCTAGCGTTCCGCGAGCGGAATTCGTTTGGCATTGTCCAAGGTGTGTATCCGTCGGATGCGCTGGGTAATTTTTACCTGTCTGCCCTCGACGCCCATTGCGAACTCGATCAGGTCCTTTCTGCGCGTTACGTGGACGACATCTACATGGGCTTTCAATCGGAAGCCGAGGCGCGGAAGGGCCTTGCCGATCTTATCGAGACGTTGCGCAAGGACGGCCTGCACTTAAACGAGCACAAGTCCAAGATCATGCCCGCCGACGATGTCATGCGCGAGGAGACCGCGATCGACCGGCTGTTCGACGAGGTTCGCGATGAGTTGGCGGACGACGAAATTTACCATCGCGCCAGTCCGTACGGTTTCGAGGTGGAGTGGGAAGACGAGGATGACGAAGCCGACGAAGAGGAAGAAGACGACAATGGCGACGAGGACCTCCAGAACGCCGCCGTCGAACGCCTGATAGGGAACATCGGGGACTACCCGAACCAGGAGGACCAGATTGAAAAGTTTTGCCTGCCAATCCTGCGTTCGGCCCAGTCGGACACTGCGATCGAGCACGTGCTTGGAAAACTGAAGGAGAAGCCCCACCAGACCCGGCTGTACTTCTCTTACATATCAACCTTTGTTCGGACGAACGGGGATGTGGTTGACGCGTTGGAGGCGCTCGTCGCCGACGACACTGTGTCTAATTACCAGCGGATGTTCCTGCTGGCTGCGCTAATCAGGGCAAAGACTGTGAGCCGAGCGACGGTGAACACAGCCCTGCAGTGGCTTCAGAACCGTACTGTCGCGAAAGAGACCCGAGCTATAGCCGCCATCTTCGCCGCTAAGCATGGCGTGGCGCAGCAGAAGCGGACGGTGCGCACCTCCTATGAGGATGAGCCCTCTGACTATGTCCGGAGCGCGATCCTCTACTCTTCAAGGTACCTCACCGCTGTGGAGAAAAAGACCTGCAAGCGGGCTTGGGGCGGGCACAATGCAATCAATATGCTGATCGCTCAGACGATCTGACAGAAGACTCCCGCCGTCACCAAGCAATGCTTGCAGCGCGAAACTGTCGACAATCATCAGGAGACATGGCGCTGCGGGGAACAGCACATTCTAGAAAGCGGCGGTGGTAATTGGACAACCGATAGTGTCGCAATGCCAAAAGACCGGTTTCCAAGGTTCCGCAGTTCAGAGCAGACGGTCTGTTTCCGGCCATTGTTCGCCTTTATCGAATTGCCCGAAACGCCAGCCCTAACGTCCGAAACGGGAAAATATTCCGTGTGCGAAACAATTGATGACTGGCGATCTTCAGACTGTCCGCTCCCCAAAGGTGGAAGACGTGCTATTCCTGCCAAGCCAGCGTGGCGGAATTGGTAGACGCACCATTGCAATGGTCTTCGTCGACGGACGGGGTGCCGGGTTCGATCCCCGGCCGCTGGAAAGGCTACGTTGGGTGGGAAGCGGACGTAAAATCTGTTTATACGTCAATCGGAGAAGACATGCTTATACCAAAACATTCGACGATCTCGGAACCACTCACGGTTGGTCTCCGTCTCGAATTTGGCAAACTTTTTCATGTCGAGCTTGTATCGGTAGGCTAGCGCAAGAAATTGACGCAAGTCATCATTACCCGGCCTGCGCTTTAGCTTGACGACCAACCCTCTCGAACCCTCACCCTTTACGCTTGCCACGCACGGTATACGTTCAAGCCATTCGAAATATGCACGTTCATCCGCATGATGGTAGAACATCACGTCGTTATCCATTTGGTCTAGCGTAAGGATCGCATCAGCCATCCGCGCATCTAAAGGCGTGTCCGTCATGTCCGCAAGTGGTCGATTCTCGACCGTCCGCTCTTTCGGCTGGGTACTGGCCTGGAGCGGCACTCCTTGAAACACGCTGCGGCGCGCCCGACCTGGGAAGTTTGGAAGAGAGTGAAAATGGTCGAAGCAAGATGGAACGGCTCGGTGATCGCTACCAGCGACGACACGATCATCGTCGAGGGCAATCACTATTTTCCCGCCGACGCCGTTAATTCCGCGTTCCTGCAGCCGAGCGAGACGACAACCGTCTGCCCGTGGAAGGGAACGGCGCACTACTACAGCCTGCAGGTTGAGGGAGCGGAGAATCGCGACGCCGCCTGGTATTACCCCGATCCGAAATCCGCGGCGGAGAATATCCGCGGTCGGGTCGCCTTTTGGAAGGGTGTGGAGGTAGGCTGATTTGAGACGGGAATCGGGGGATACCGTTGCCCACATCCGCGTAAGCAGATCGCGATCCTAACGATAGCGAATAGGGCGACGATGCCCAGCAACCGACATTTCAATCCGCACGCTCCAGATTTGCGCCCCGCCGCATCACGCGACGCACCTGCTCGGGATACCACAGCGGGCGACCGCTGGGCGCGGGCACGCTTCGCAGATTAAGCGCATGCGCCATCGCCCTGGCACTTGTGCAACCATCCGCCTCAAGCTGCCGCAGCAGCGGCATAATCTGGATGGCCCGCTGATCCGCCTTTTGGGCAAGCAAGGCTCCAGCTTTTGCCGCCGCCTCCCTGCATCCTGGCAGCAGCGCCGCCGCCCCATTGGGATTGCCCAGCCGCACGCCGCGTGCTTTGGCGGCGGCAAGGGCGGCCTTGGTCCGCTGGCTGATCATTTCCCGCTCGTGCTCGGCGATGGCCGCCAGTAAGTGAATAGTAAGCCGATTGGCATGGGGCATATCGACCGCAACAAAATCCACCCCACCATTCATAAGCGTCGCGATGGTCAAAACATCGCGGCTCAGCCGATCCAATTTTGCAATACACAGCGTTGCTCGGTGGAGCCTGCACGCGGCCAGAGCTTTTGCCAATTCTGGCCTATCCGCCCGCTTGCCAGACTCGACCTCCACATACTCTGCGACGATGCGATGGCCGCCGCCCAGGCCGTAACCCTCGACAGCGGCGCGCTGCGCGTCCAACCCCAATCCAGAGCGATTCTGCTTGTCTGTCGAGACCCTGTAATAGGCGACGATGGCGACCATCGGGCGAGTCCTCGCCTTACGCCAGAGCCGCCTGTTGGTCGGGCGAGCATTCGCCCACGCCATCCCCATTCTGAGCCGAAAGGAACCCGTCACGCACGGCCCCAGCGATATAGCCAGTGCACCAGTCGCGGTCTGTTGGCTTGGCCTTGGCGTTGGCGAAGGTGGCGGTCGCCATCAGGTCGATCAGCTCGCCTCTGGTAACCACGCCCTTCTCCCCCACGATGGCGACGATGGTGGCGACAACGGTGTTGGCGTTGGGCTGGATAGCGCCAAGCCGGATGCGCTGCGCCGACACGTCGCGGCCCCGACGCTGGAAACCAGCCGCCTTGCGACGCGCCGACATGGCCTGAAACGCCTTTTCGTCAGCGTCAGACCAGGACGACGCGAATGCGGGCAACGCGGGCGCAGCGGGTGCCGACTGATCCTCGACAACGATGGAGGGGGGAGTTGCGGCAGGCTCGGCGGCCAGCGCAGCGGCGGCGCTCGACTCCTTTATATCGACGACGGGCGCTGCTGATGCCTGTTCGGCGCTGGCGGCCGCCCCGTCGGCGGTGAAGGCGCTGTCGTCGGTGGATTGCGCGTGTTCAGCCACTGCCGTGGCGACAGCAGGCGGCGCGGCATGGCCGGGAACAGGACCAACGTCGGCACCGACTGGCGGCGTGGGAAACAGCTCCTCTAGCGCCCCACCTTCGGGCGCGGGCGCGGGCGCGGCGGCGGCCTTGGCCATTGCCTTGCGGTGAAGGGTCTTCGGGCTGGTGCCCAGACGCGTGGATAGGGTCTTGCGCGCGGCTTGGGCTGCGGTCTGTGTCATGCTGTTCGCTCCAGTCTACGGTGCGCCACAGTCTCGGTGGCGAACATTCGATGCCCGGATGCCAGACAGTTGCAACTCCTTTGTTTCGATTTCGGAACGGTCTACCGCATTTCTATCGTGAAATGCGCATGGTACCTAGTCAGGGTATTACCTGTGCGGGGACCGGCACGCTCGGTTGCCCCCGCGTCGATCTGTCGATGTCGATTTTCGAATTTCTCGACGACCGTCAAGCGTCAAAGGCGATCACCCTTTTGCATCTCTAGCGACGCTTTGATCCTATGGACCCATTCCTCGCCAGCCGTGACGCCGCTCATCTTGACCTTGAGCATGGGCCGCTCAAGGTCGGTGGTACCGATGACAACATAGGTCGGCCCATCGCGAGTGTGACTCTTGCTCTTTGTGGTTGCCGTAGTTTTGCCGCCAGCCGTCGCAGCACCGATTACTGCGCCAGCTCCGCCCAGTAGCGCGCCGCCCACCACCGCACGCCCCAGCGCGCCGGACTTTCTAGTCACGGCCTGCGTCTCCAGCCGCATCACTGTTCGGCTGGACTGCTGCAATTCCACCGACAGCACAGTGTCGAGATGGACCTCCCGCTCCTCCACTACCGAGTAGGACGGGCGAAGCTGCACCCGCGTCCACCGCAAGCGGGTCCGATCCGCGCTGATCATGAAGTACTCCCGCTCCGGCCGGCTGCGCCCGGCGTGGACGACCGGCCACTTCGGCCTCAGGCTCTCCTCATACAAGCGGTGTTGGTCTTCGTCCGCTTTAGCCTCGCTGGACCGGGCTGCGGCCTTGTCGCGGACTTCGTTGGTCGCTCGGAGCGAGAGGAAGCAGAACAGCAGTACTGCGCCCATGATGGTGAGCAGCAGGCCGATCATTGGCCGGGTTCCACCCTGTAGCGCAGGCCAGCGTTGCTGACGCCCAATAACGAAATGCGCGTGTCGCGCCACGTGATGGTCTGCGGATATGTGGCCTCCAGGGGGAAGGACAGCTCTTCGGTAAAGGCGGGCCGCGCCATGTCGTGCGAGAACTCACGATAGCTGAGCCGCAACACTCCCTGCGCCGCGCCTAGATAGACGAGCGTCTGACGGAAATAGTCGCTGCCGGGCGCGGCTGGCGCGTCCACCAGATCGTAGGGTGCGGGCGGTTAAATCTTCTTAGTGGTGAACAAGACGCTTTCGGCAGAGGCCTTGTCGAACTTCCCATCCCCGTCGCTGTCCTGCAGACACGCAGCGCCGCGCGGCCCAGCAAAGTGGTCCACATAGGTGTCCTCCGCCACGGTGCAGGCCTTGAGCGGCTTGT
The DNA here is from genome assembly GCF_035818615.1 of Sphingobium sp. CR2-8. Taxonomy (NCBI): domain Bacteria; kingdom Pseudomonadati; phylum Pseudomonadota; class Alphaproteobacteria; order Sphingomonadales; family Sphingobiaceae; genus Sphingobium; species Sphingobium wonjuense. The sequence continues at coordinate 475,576 of NZ_JAYKZY010000002.1, forward strand.
CGCGCGTGACCCGAAAAACGGCATTATTGGGGATGACGATCTTGCCTTGGATGCCCAGGGGCACCGCCAGGTCGTCGCGCAGGCGCGGTGCGGTGACCGCCACCATGTTGTACTTCTCCAGCAGCGGCGTGCCCACGGTGACCGTGGCCTCTATACCAGGCTCGGGCTTCTGCCCCACCTTGCGCTCTGCGGCGCTAGCTGGCTGGGCGCAGGTAATGGCAACGGCAGCCGCTGATAATGCAATGGAAAGTCTGATCATGCTCGTCCCCTGTTAGGGACGACGCTAGTAACCCCATGTTCGGCGCCGCCCCAAATGTTTAGTTCGGGGCGACGGCCAAGCCGGATGTTAGTAACCCGCTGAGACAACGAGCGCATGCGCCTTTACCGGCAAGCCGGCTGGACATGCGCGCATGCCACCCGGCCTCCAAAATCTGGTGACCGAGGTGTCTCAAAGGAGGTTACTAAGCCCCACACCCGAGTGTCGCGGGTGCCGGCTGACCTTAGGCGCGCTGGCGGAAGCTTTGCAAGTGATAGGGCAAGCTGAACAGCATCATTGCTTTGACGGGCGTCACCAGCGACAAGGTAAAAATGCCAACGCCCATCGTCATGCGCACCGCTGCCGGCCAACCGCTAAACGCCCGCGTCGAGGCCGACGAGCAGGGCATCATCGTCCACAGCCGCAGCGGCGTGGATCGCAACCGGGACTACCGGGAAGCTATGGAGTTGCTGTTGACGCGGCTGGATAAGGCCGGCCACCCCTATGAGGCGTATCTAGACAGTGCGCCTGTGCACCACCTGCCGCTGAACCAACGTCGCCTCGCGTTTCCGCGTAGCGGGCCAGTGGAAGAGCGCTTTAACCCGCTGGTGCGGGCCATGAACGCAAACAGCTCTAGCAACGGGGCTAGGCGTCGCGTGCTTTTCGTGGTCGCCGGCCTCACAAGGAGTCAGTTGGTCACCGTCGCCAATGGGACAGGTGATCTGGAGAGCGCGTCTGTTTCCAGGCTTCCGACCGAGCAGTTGCGAAAAGTCACTGCCGAGCACGTGGACAAGGCGGTCGCAAGGCTGCTGAAGGGCGACGACGCGCCTAACTTCGCGCCGTCCCGCGACTTTGACTTGCTTGGGCCCAGCGACGAGCGACTCGCGCCCAAGAAGGTATTTGGCTTTGCGCTGGAGCAAGCGCTGGGCATTGTGGCGTTTCCCGGCCACTTCTCTGCAGGTCTCGGTACCCCTTGTTTTCAGATTTTAGAGGCGGCCGGTTACCCCATCGTTACCAAGGGTCAGGCGGTGACGCCACCCTCTGTCCCCGTCGATCCCGATCTTGCGGCGGCGGAAGGAAACCAGCGATTGGTCACTCATCTTAAGCGTGAACGCAGACCGGCTCTGGCTGCGGCCAAGCGAAGGGCCATGATCGATCAGCTGGGATACCTCCAGTGCGAGCGATGCAAAATGGTGCCGAGTCAGGAACTTGGTCAGCACGGCGACGCGGTGATCGAAGTGCACCACGCCAAGGTTCAGGTGGCCGCCATGGCGATGGGGCATGTGACAAGGCTGGCCGACTTAATGTGCCTTTGTGCCAACTGCCATCGGATCACTCACCGTGAAATAGCAGCCGCCTAAAATCCTGGACGGCCTGTTACGTTGCTACGTTGTTAGCCCTGATCGACATTCGATTTTAATGAGGAGACTTGGAAGCTTACCTTCCCAACCCCTCACAGGACGCTTGTCGATCTCCTGACGTATCGTAACAGCGTAGCAGACCTAAGCCGCCCATCGGTCCAGGTCGGGAAACAGCGGCAGCGCTGGCGGAACATCAGGCTCGACAACGCGCGGATCGAAGGTCGCAACCGTCACCCACTCGACCCTCCACCCCAAGCGGGCCAGATCGCCGTCGAAGCGGACGATGCCCGCCCCGTCGCGCGCTACTTCCCACCGACACCGCATGTCGTCGTCGTACCAGCCCAGCAACAATGTGCCGTCGCTAAGGCCGACCAAGAAACGCTCGTCAGTGTCGTGCGGCACCGTCAGCACCGTTTCCACGTCACCGCTGACCTTCAGCCGCACGCTATCTGGAATGGGATGGATCGAGACGCACATCGTAGAATCATTCTTTCCTACATGAGAACATATAGCGAACATGCAGGACAAGAAAGGAGTCGGCAATGGTGATAATCGACGGATCGTTTCTTCTCGGAGTGGCGGCAGTGCTGACCAGCGTGGCCACGCTCTGGCGCGCAGTCAAAGGGAGAACCAAGTAGAGCGATATCATCCCCCGCATGACGGAAATAGTAGCCGGCCTAGTTGACGTGGACAGCCGCCGCGTCGACGCTGATGTAAAGCCGGGGGAGAGCGAATAATGCGCGGATTTGTAATTTTAGCTACGAGCTTCATGTTGGCTGGCTGCAGTCAGCCCCCGCAGAACGACACAGCGGTCGAGTCGACCGAAGCAACGCAGTCAACCACGGATGCGGGCAAGCTTTGGGTGACTACCCAATATGCAGACCGCCATTCCTGTCCCTCCGACAAGTGCGGCATCGTCGGACGCCTGTTTTTTCGAGAGGCCGCGACGCCGATGGAAATCAAGGACGGCTGGGTACGGGTAACCAAGGTCTACGACGCGTCGTGCATGAATGGCAAGAGCCAGTATGTGGACAAGGGCAATGCCGCCTGCACCACCGCTAATGGAATCAAGAATGGGCAGTTCGCGGAGTGGGTAAAAGAAAGCCAGCTTTCGGCCACACGACCAGCTGACCCAGCCGAGTCGGCGAGCGATGACGAGAGAATCGTCGCCGACTCCGATGATTTCACTCAGTATCGCGCGGCGTTCGCAAAGGTGGCGCGGGAATTGATCGCCAAGGGCCGTTGCACCGCTGGGGACTTTAAAGAGCAGGGCGGCTGGGTTAAGTCGGTGAACCAGCGCGACGAGCCCGTATATTTTACATACTGCGGAGGCATGACCGCCGCCAACAAGATATACATGAACGCCAAGACCGAGACGGTGATGTAACGCGCGCTTGGAGCGACGACCTGAGACAAAAGCTGGCAACCGCCCGCTTTCCGCATCGTTGACCCTCTTAATAACTAGAGAGGCATCATGACCCACAAGCCCGCCGTTCCGCCCGGCAGCACGCCGCCCTATCCAGCCCACCCCGCGCCGCACGCAGAGAGCTTGCAGGCAGACCCACTCTCGGCCAACGCCGAGGACGGCAAGACGGCAGGCCTGTCGCCTGGACCCGTCAGCGTTCTGGGCGCGGCGGTAGGCATCGGGTCAGCGGCAATCGTTGCGGCGCTGCTTTACGCAAGGCGAAAACGGGCCTGACGTTGGGGCGGGGATGTTTGCCCGGCCTTAACTCGGCGGTTGGCTCAGGCCTTTGCCGTCCCGTCACCCAGCATCAGCCTCTCGCCTTGTGACTTGACGATCGCGGCAATTGGCCCTGCCATTAGGCTAAGCATCCCAGGCAGTTTCAGCGTGACGCGAAGCCGGGCATCCTCTGCGTCTACCGTGCACTGCACCTCCACGCCCATAGTGGCCACGGTCAGCGCCAGGCGGTCGGCGCTGGGCCAGGAGTGTTTGACGGTAGCCGCGCCGCCGGGGATATGAGAGGCGAGCTTGCCAACACCCTTGGCCATGCGGCGGCGGGCCTCCTCGCGGCCGAGGTTGTGGTAAATGTCGATTATGGTTGGATTAGGCAAGACAACGCGCGGGGACAAGGGTTGTTATGGCGGGGGCGGATGCTTCGGGGGCGTGGGGCAGTTTTAGCTACGTTTTTACGTTGTTATCGGGCATCGAAAGGCGGTGTCACCGTAGGTATCGATGCGTGAAACCTCCCCACGATGCCGATGCTTGATCTTTGCTTCAGTTTACGCTTTCGCCGAGATCATTGAGTAGCGGCTCCATCTCCCTTGGCGTGAGCGGCCATACGGACGTCGCCTTCCGAACGGATCGGTAAACTGCGTAATATGCAAGCAGGACAGATGGTTGGCTGAAAATGGGATTTCTATCGGCGACATGAGCTTTGATCCGATCCGCGACGAAGGGATTCTCCTCAATGAACTGCCTTAGCGTTCCTGTGTGGTCGTCGCCTGCGACAGTTTCATAAGCGCTAAGGAGCATGCCTTCCAACACAGTCGGCTTAGGTTCGAAGCCGATAATATTACGATAAATTGTGGAGAGATCAGCCGTCATCCGCCTGACAGAAGCGAGGGCTGCGCTGACATCCGTTGAAACCTTCTCAAAGTAATCATTGGTAGCCTCGAGAAGCGCCATCGCTTTTGCAGCATTGCGCTGCATATTGTGGGTAGCGGCAATTTGTGGCTTATATATGGTATCATGTGTCAGTTCACTGTAGGCATGCTGTAGGAGTGTCTTGATCTGGACTTCGCATGGCGTGTTTTTGGGAATTTGAATTCCCTCGAACTCGATATCATTATCTGGGCGAACGACAAAATGGACCGCCGCATAGTCAAATGCGAGAGGGTTCCTCTTTTGTTCCTCTTCATAGTCCCGGTCTTTCGATAAAGTCCAGCCTGGTATTGAGGCGAGCGCGCGTTCGACCATGCGGATATCGCTGCCGAGCAGGACCACGAAACGAGTACCGACCTTGTCGGTGATGTCGGCGTATGGGTCCCCGTAGCTCTTGTTTCGATAGAAGGCTTTTTCGACGAGCTTCAGGTCATCCTTCGCACGAGGGGCGACCGCAACACGAAGAAAATAGCCCACATTAACCGGGGTGATCAGCGGCGCCAACTCCTGTTGCACCGCTGTCGAAATCAGGCGACCCCATGCCTCGTAGGCGGGCTTTTCAGAAGCCCACCTGTTAAGGAAATCAGACTCCTTGCTCATTCCTGGCTTTGCAGTTGTGCCCGAACCGTAATCTGGGTCCATGTTTGCCCACCGTCTCCGTTGACCGAATCCACGGTCACCAAATCCTTAATAGCGTCCGGCGGTCCCGAGAGCGTGATAGCGCGAGGAAACTTGAACTTCCGCCAACGCAGAACGCCAGAGAGTTCGGAAATGTCTTTGGCGATCGCAGCTGCCGGGAAGCGCTTGCGCTTCATATGGGCAAGGTAGTCGTCACCGAGATCAGCGGCCATATATGTTTTGGCGAATCTCGATGTTTGGATGGTATTCCCCTTATCTATCTTCAGATAAGCATACAGACCATTGTACAGATCAACCTTGTCTTTTTCGGGTATATTCTGCGCTTTGATAAAAGCTTTTGTTTCTTCAAAGAATTTTTTAACCTGATGAGCAGCGTTTTCTGGAATGTTCAGCCCAAGGAAGTTGCTATAAAAATATGTGGCTGCTGCATCTCGATGCGACGCGGACATCGCGCTGTCGTAAACAACAGTTCGCCAGCCCTCCGGAAGAGCAGGTCGCGGATTGGCCCCATCACTGATGAAGATGCCAATTTTGTACAGTTTTGTCTTCGGACTCAAAAACAGGTCGTTCACAAAGCGAGCCTGTAGGTTGGCTGTTTTGACGAATCCCTCGTGCAACTCCGCCTTCATCAGGCCAAAGAATGGGGTTGCTGGATTTCCCAACGTGCCATCGAAGACAACCATGAGACCGCCTGGTATTTGACGTGAGATCTGGGCGGTTGCGAGTGCTTCGGCAAACTGACGGGACTGATTTATGAATTGTGGGTCACGTTGCTTGACGAGCTCGGCGCCAATGTCGAGCGCGCTGCCCGGCCCAAATTCCCGGATGTCCATCTCCATGCACTGAGCAGTGCTCTTGAAGGCGGCTACGACCCTACTGCGTATTTCGCAAAAGCCGGACAGCTGCTTCGTTAAATCCCGGACAAGCGCTTCAGTAAATCCGGGACAGCTGGTGTAGGCAGTGGATGCCTGGTTGCTGTCATGGTTGAGTGATTTCGATATTTGCGTCCTGGGTCAAGCCATGCGGAGCTTTTTGTCGCCGCATGCTGTCACCTTTTAGCGTGATGCGATGGGCATTGTGGACGATGCGGTCGAGGATAGCATCGGCGATCGTGGGCTCGCCGATCATTTCGTGCCAGGCCGCCACCGGGAGCTGGGCGGTGATGAGTGTGGATCTACGGCGATACCGTTCCTCGAAGATTTCGAGTAGATCAAGGCGTTGCTGATCGTTGAGGCTATGGGTACCCCAGTCGTCCAGAATGAGCAGCTGAACGCGGGCAAGCTTGTCAACGACGCGTGGGAAGCGACCGTCGAGGCGCGCAAGAGCAAGATCCTCGAAGAGTCGCGGCATGCGCAGATATAAGACGGAGTGATCCTGGCGCGCTGCCTGTCGCCCGACCGCACATCCCAGCCACGTTTTTCCCGTGCCGGTTTGGCCGGTGATAATGAGATTCTCATTTGCCTTGAGCCAGGCGCCCTGTGCGAGAGAGAGGATATTGCGGCGATCCAGTCCGCGGTGCGCCCCGAAGTCGATATTTTCGACACAGGCGTCGACAAAGCGCAGTTTCGCGCTGGCAAGACGATTGGTCAGCCGTCGATCGGCGCGAGTGGCGATCTCGCGGTCAAGCATGAGCCCGAGCCATTCGTCTCGGGTCAGATCGCCAGCGGTGTCCTGCTCGGCAATGTCGCGCCATGCGGCCGCCATGCCTGCTAGCCCCAGGCTATGCATTTGATCAAGGGTAGGATGCGTCAGCACAAGATCGTCCTTTCTTCATTGATAATAGGACCCACCACGGATGTTGCCGTGCGCCGGTGTCGGTTTGAGTGGCCCCGTTGCCGGCTGGATCTTGTCGAGCCCGGCCTTGAGGATGGCGTTGACGGATGAGTAGGTGACAGCGCCGATCACCAGCGCCCGATCGCAGGCGGCTTCAAGCCGATTGCGTTCGTAGCGCCGGGCCAACGAGAGGATGCCCATGGCGGAGCGATAGCCCTGCTCGGGATGCGGCTTGTCGACCATCAGCCTTTCCACGAACGTCGCTGTGTTAGGACCCGTTTTCCTGGCGCGCTCGATCAGGCTCGCTGGCGATATATTCGCGTAGCGCTGATGCGCTTTGGGCATGTGCTCATTCACGGTAACGTGCCCACGGCGCTGCGATGTCCGCATATGGCTGGCGACCCGCGCATGATCGTAGAAGATCTCGACTACTCGATGCGTCAGGCGGATATCGACCTGCCGACCGATCAGTCCGTGCGGCACGGAGTAAAAGGTCTTGTCGACCTCGACATGATAATCAGGATGGACCTTGGCGCGTTTCCACTCGGCATATTCGAACACCGACGTAGGTAACGCTGCCAATGCCGTCCGTTCGATCTCGTCAAAGATTGCGCGACGGGATTTGCCGACATGGCGCATGGGCCGATCATTGAGATCAACCAGCAAGTCTGCGATCGCGGCATTGAGATCCGCCAGACTGAAGAAGCGCCGATTGCGCAGCCGCGCCAGGATCCAGCGCTCCACGATCAACACTGCGCCCTCGACCTTTCCTTTGTCGCGCGGCCGCCGGCTCCGGGTAGGCAGGATCGTCGTATCGTAATGCTCGGCCATCGCCGCAAAGGTCGCGCTGAGCGTGGGCTCGAACCATAGCGCTTTGGCAACGCCCGCTTTCAGATTGTCGCACACGATCGCGCGCGGAACGCCGCCAACAAAGGCCAATGCCCGGCACTGCGCGTCGATCCAGTCCGGCAACTGCTGGCTCAAGCTAGCCATTGCGAAGGTGAAGGATGAAGCACCCAGCACCGCTACGAAGATCTGTGCCTGGGTGATGACGCCGGTCACAGGATCGATCAGCGGCACAGTCTGCCCAGCATAATCGGTTTGCAGGACAGCTCCAGCCTCATGCCGATTGCGAAAGCTGACATGGGTCCGCCGCTGGAAGGACAGGAACCGATCGCAAAACCAAGTATAGCCATAGCCGTTGGGATGGGCAGCCCGATATTCCTGCCACAGCAAAACCAGCGTCACGCCCTTGCGCTTGATCTCCCGCGCAACCACTGGCCAGTCCGGCTCGCCCAGATCCTGAGGAGGGCGGCCGACACGGCGGAACACCAACCGTTCGATCGCTGTGTCATCGTCGTAGCCGGCCGGCAACGGCCAGCCTGTCAGCCCAGCCTCGCGCGCCCGCAGTAAATAGGTCGACACCGTCGTCTTGCTAAGCTTCAGCCGCTCTGACACGGCCCGTACCGACAAACCCTGATCGTAGGTCAGCCGGAGGATCGATCGCATGTCCTTCACGTCGGTTCGTCTCGTCTGCTTCCGCCTTGGCATCACCCCTCCCATCGCAACGATGAGGAGCAACAATGCCAGAGCGGCGCATCACAAAACCTAACCTTGATCCTGTCCCAAACCCTGTCCGGGATTTAGCGGAATCACTGTCCCGTATTTACCGAAATGCCTGTCCGCGATTTAGTGAAATAACTGTCCGGGATTTTCCGAAACACGCAACCCTACTGCGAAATGCGGCCTCGGCTTCCGCATCGAGTGCCAGTAGACCAGTACCAAAAGTGGGAACCAGTTGAGGGCCTTCCTCTGGACGGCGGTGGACCTCATGCAGGCAAACTCGTCCAATGGTGACATTTTCAAGAGGCATGTTCTACAAATCTCCCGACAGCACCTTTCCGAGTGCCAAAGTCACATGAATCAGTTGGTATCTATATGCAAGGTGCTTCTCACTTCCATGAGCTAAGTAATCGACAGGTTGGGAGGTCATCATTGAATGAGTTAAACGTTCGGGATGGGGCGCAAACCAGCCATGCAAAGCCGATCACGTCGACCTTCTGTTACGTTGTTACGTTAATACCTCCTGTCGACATTCGATTTTAATGAGGGGATCAGGCTAGCAGGATCGCCATATTTACAGAGGTGTCTCGATCTCCTGACGCACTGTAACAACGTAACAGGCCCGCCAACTCACGTCCCGCGAACGACCCATAACCCTGGACGGCTTGCTGCTGGACGGTCCTCAGCTGATCCTACAAATGCTGGACGGCGGGCAGTGGCAACTGCTGGCCTTGGGCCGCCACGACCGTCTGCTAGGCCGCAGGGTGCGCGTTGAGGGCGTGAGAGACGATCATGACGTGGCCGCTGTAAACAGCATCGCGCCCGCGTGACGCTGACTCAGGGTCAGGTGCGTGGGGCGCTGCTTCCATGCTCCTGCGTCAACATGGGTAGCGCGCAGCTCCAGTTCTAGCGGCGTATGTCGAAGCAATGGAGTGGGTAAACGGCTTAATCCGCAATATGCGTCAGCCGCGCGTCAAACCGCACACCCGGCACCTGCTTCGAGGTGCCGCGCATCCGCAGCGCGCCGTCGTCGGCCCTGCCCGCCATCTCGACGACCACGTTGTTGAATCCGATGACACTGACAACGCCCGGAATGGGCCGATGCTGCGTCACGCTGACCTGCATTGTCAGCACGTCGCCGTCCTCCTCATATGTGCCGACATAGGCGTTGCCGCTATCGCCGCCGCGCAGCTTGCCGCCCTCCTGCAGGACCAGCACGCCAAAGTCGGTGCCGTAGGTGGAGGTGAAGGCTATCTTGTACAGGCCGGTGGGTAGGGACATTCTCGGGCTCCTGCTATTGGGCAGTTGGGCCGGAGCGGCTGGGCGTGCGGCGGCCGGGTCCGGACCGGCTGGGGATGTGCTGGAATATCGATAGCGGGATGGGGTGGTGGGGACCAGTGATGGCAAGTCTGGCCGTTTGCTGACAGGCCTCTTTCTGTTGCCGTCAGGGAGAGAGCTGCCACCCATGACATCGACGGCATTGGCGTGCGTCGCTCGGCCGTTGGAAACACTGCGTTCGGTCGACCAGCTATGGGCGCCCCTACATCGCTGAGACGGGCAAAATCTGCATCCAGAAAGGATCCTTTCGGACGAAACGGGTTGGCCTGCGCCAGCAGGAAATATAAGGAAGGTCGGATACTTGAAGGTTCGGAACAAGATGCTTCAGAGTGTGCGACGTCACGCAGAATAATGCTGGGTGAGCTTGCCGGACCGGTTGGGGGAAATAACATTGAGCAACACCGACGAGGCTTTGAAGAAGCTTTTCGAAACCGCGTCCGAACTAGACGGCCGAGCCGAGAATGAAGCCGAAACGCGGCACAAAGTCATTGACGTGGTCCTGCACGACATCCTCGGCTGGCCGCGAAACCGCACCTCCGTTGAAGAATATATCCGCCCCGGTTTCGCCGACTATGTGCTCAAGAAGTCAAATGGCGACGATCTCCTCTTTGTCGAAGCGAAGCGATCAGGCATTTTCTTCACGTTGCCGATCGCCCACAACGCGAACGAGCGCTTCGCCTATATCGGCATCCAGCAGCTCATGTCTGATGCCAATATCAAGGATGCCATGCAGCAGGTGCGGACCTATTGCATCGATACCGGATGCGAGTTTGCTGCGATCACCAACGGGCATGAATGGATTTTCTTTAAGACGTTCGAGCGCGGCAAACGATGGGAGTCGCTTCGCGCCTTCGTTATTCGTAAGCTCGACTTTTTCCGTGACGACTACATTAAGGTGTTGATTGCCACTGAGATGTGACCCGGGGTTTCCATTGAGAAGTGACCCGGGTGGGTATGGGTTATGTGCGGCCGATGACCGGCAGGTTCAAGATGCTGGCTTCTCCTTTCTGGATTTGGGCGCAGCGGTGCTGGCGCGGAAGCGGAAGCTATCGTTTCCGGTCTCCAGGATGTGGCAGTGGTGGGTAAGCCGATCGAGCAGCGCGGTTGTCATCTTGGCATCGCCGAACACGCCGGACCATTCGCTGAAGCTCAGGTTGGTGGTGATGACGACGCTGGTGCGCTCGTACAGCTTGCTGAGCAGATGGAAGAGCATGGCGCCGCCTGATGGGCTGAAGGGCAGGTAGCCCAGCTCATCAAGGATGAGCAGGTCGAGGCGTAGCAGGCGTTCTGCCAGTTGGCCGGATCGGTTCGAAGTCTTTTCCTGCTCAAGCGCATTGACGAGATCGACCGTGGAGAAGAAGCGGGCTTTCTTGCGGTGATGTTCGACAGCCTGGACGCCCAGCGCCGTTGCGATATGGCTTTTGCCGGTTCCGGGCCCGCCGATTAGCACGACGTTGTCGGCGTTTTCCATGAAGTCGCCCTGGTGAAGCTGACGCACTAGTGCTTCATTGATCTCGCTGGCGGCAAAATCAAAGCCAGCCAGATCCTTGTAGGCCGGGAAGCGGGCCGCCTTGATCTGATAGGCGATGGACCTGACCTCCCGCTCGGCCATTTCTGCTTTCAGGAGCCCAGCCAACATCGGCAAGGCAGCATCGAAGGCAGGCGCGCCCTGCTGGATCAATTCGTCGGCGGCCTGAGCCATGCCGAACATCTTGAGGCTGCGCAGCATGACGATGACCGCAGCGCTGGCAGGGTCATGACGCATGGCGGATCTCCCTCAGCCTGTCATAGCGAACGACATTGGCCTCGGGCTCCTGCGTCAGACGCAGTGCATGAGGCGCATCGATCGGCGCTACTGGAGGCGCCTTGCCATCGATCAGTCGGTGCAACACGTTGAGAACGTGGGTCTTGGTGGCGACACCAGCTTCCAGGGCTAACTCAACCGCACTCAGGACAGCCTGCTCGTCGTGATGAAGAACCAGGGACAGGATCTCGACCATCTCTCGGTCGCCGCCTGGGCGCTTGAGCAGATGGCCCTGTAACTCCCGAAAAGCCTCGGGCATCTCGAGAAAGGGTGCACCATTGCGCAGGGCGCCGGGCTTGCGCTGGATCACCGCCAGATAATGCCGCCAGTCATAGATTGTGCGTCCCGGCTTGTTATGAGAACGATCGATAAGCCGGGCATGTTCGCATACGATCTGGCCTTCGGCCGCTATGACAAGACGATCCGGGTAAATCCTCAGGCTGACCGGACGGTTCGCGAACGAAGCAGGCACCGAATAGCGGTTGCGGTCGAAGGCGATAAGGCAGGTTGGCGATACGCGCTTGATCTGCTCGACAAAGCCATCGAAGGGCCGGCCCAGCGGCATCAGGCAGGACGCCTCCTCGGTATGCACATCGGCCACAGTGCCGGGCATGACGCCATGCTAAATCTCGCTCCATTGGGCGATGCATTGAGCTTCCAGCCAAGCGTTCAGTTCAGCCAGACCAGGGAAGCTGGGCATCGGTTGCCACAACCGGCGCCGAGCATCCTGGACATTCTTCTCGACCTGACCCTTCTCCCAGCCTGAAGCCGGATTGCAGAAATCGGTCTCGAACAGGTAATGGCTGGCCATTGCAGCGAACCTGGCATTGACCTGCCGCGCCTTCCCCGTCCCGATCTTGTCGACAGCGGTCCTCATGTTGTCGAAGATGCCGCGCTGCGGCACACCGCCCAGCACCCGGAATGCCTGCGTCAGCGCGTCGAACAGCATCTCATGGGTTTGAAGCAGATAGGCTCGGACGATGAAGGCGCGACTATGCGCGAGTTTGGTATGAGCGACCTGCAGTTTCGTCACTTTGCCGTCCAGCACGGCATAATCCTCGCTCCAGTCGAACTGGAAGGCCTCGCCAGGCTGGAAAACCAAAGGAACGAACGTCCCGCGTCCGCTGGTCTGCTGTTCATACTGAAGCTCGGTCCGCCATCGGCGGGCAAAGGCGGCCACCCGGTTATAGGAGCCATCGTAACCCAGCTCCACTAGATCCACGTAGAGTTGCTTGGCGGTCCGCTTCTGCTTGCGGGATTTCTTGGATTCCACCCGCAGCCAAGCCGACAGCTTGTCCGCGAAGGGATCGAGTTTGCTGGGGCGCACCGGAACTTTGAAACTGGGCTCCACCGCATCGGAACGCAGGTATTTGCGAATGGTGTTGCGCGATAGGCCGGTCCGTCGCTTGATCTCCCGAATGGAAATCTCCTGCCGGAAATGCCATCGGCGGATCACACTGAGTAAGTCCATGTTGATCACTCCGAGACCCTCCGACTGACAGCCGGAGGGGAGGGAAACATGGGTCAATTCTCAGTGGAAACTTATAGCGCCCCCGGGTCACATCTCAGTGGCAATCAACAATCGAGGAAATTCTCGAAAAATCCCCCGCACGTCCAAACCAGCTACCCGACGACTTCGTGGCTTTGCTGCGTGGCATGATGATTAAAGAGGATGCCGCACAGGGTGATCCCGATCGTGCATTGGCGTTATTGGCCCTGAATGTGCCGTTGAAGCGAGAGGGGTTTGAGGCCTTTTATGGCGATGACGACCACCTCTATTTCAAGCATATCGGTTCTCAGACAATCTCGGCTAAGCCCGATCCCCATAAGCCCTTTACTGCCGAAGAGATAACTCGACGTGATCAACTATCGTCATACCTAGATACATGCTCTGAGGACCAGCTTATCGAGGAGGTCCTTCTGCCTCTTTATCGGCAACTCGGCTATCATAGGATCACGGCTGCTGGGCATGAGGACAAGAACCTAGAGCACGGCAAGGACGTGTGGATGAGGTTCATGTTGCCAAGCCAGCACATGCTCTACTTTGGTTTGCAGGTCAAAAAGGGCAAGCTCGACGCCAGCGCGGACAGCACAAAGCGGGATGGCCCCAACACGAACATCGCCGTCATACACAATCAGGTTTTAATGATGCTCGATAGCCCCGTTTGGGACCCCGAGTTCAACAGCACTCGGCTTGTCGATCACGCATTCATTGTCGCTGGAGGTAAGATCACCAAGTCGGCGCAAATGTGGCTGGCTCGCAATCTCGCACCCCAACAGCGCAGTCGCATCATGTTCATGGACCGTGACGATATCCTCAATCTCTTCATTGCATCCAACACCCAATTGCCCGCTGGTGCTCTACCCAAAGCCCCTACTGGGTTTGGCGGGTTTGGCTTCGCTGACGAGATAGACGACGACGTGCCCTTTTAGTCGTTCAATCGCCTGACTAGGCTTCGCAGCTTAGTTCGCTCCTCGATTGCCACGGCAAGGCGATCCGCCTTAGGTGCTTTGCGAACCACGTTACAATCTGTGCAACTCGTGACGAGATTGTCCGGTGCGTTGTTAGCCCGGTTCCAATCCAAGTGGTCTATCTCAACCGCTTTCCACTCAAGAGCCGTTTTGCACCAGTGGCATTCCTGTTCACCCGGTCCGTATTTGTCATAGGCGATTTGCCTGTGTTGCAGGACGTAGCCGCTCGTCATTGCTAGGGGATGATCGGGCGCGTATCCATGAACATAGCCATCGGGTCTAACGATCAGCTTTGCAGGGACAACGATGGGGATAATAAGGCCCGCTGCTACTCGTTCGCGGCGGCGTTGTCTTTGCCAGACTGCCTGATGAGTGTGGCAATAAGCGGGACCGCCTTTCCTGAGATTTGTGCATCCCTCTACGCTGCAAATTGGTAAGTCAGTGCGATGCCGCCTTGGGATCGCCTTGATGCCTCGGGGTCGGCCTGTTTTCTTTTTGTCCGTCACCCAGATAGTTATCTGAGTGGTTTACTCGCACGTTCGCGGAGGGCATCTTGGGCAAAACGGGGTGGAGCGATGAATGGACCTGCTGACTAATCGGAAAGCGGTCCTCAGCTTTGTTGGCGCGGTCGTCGTCGTAGCCATCCCCGTCATGGCCGATCACAAACCCGGCGAGGTCGCGGACGCATTCAAGCGGTGGCTTCCTGCGTTCTATGTTCTGGCCGGGTTTCTCGTCCTCTATGCCGTGGCGGCGTTCGCGTTTGCTCAGGGGCGGGCGAGTAAGGAATTGAAGGGCGAGCTGCCTATCGTGATCGCGCCTGCAAAGGGTCGCTCAATCAAGGACCTCATTTACGCCGCGAACCAAATCGCCTCGATCCTGCTGGAACAGGGCGCGCTCAGGGTGGGGGAATGGAAGCCCGCTATCCCACGTTGGAGCGTGACCACGACGTCTGGCATGATGACGAGGCGAGGGTTGCACGAAACGATTTTATGGCGATCGCCCGCTATTGCCGCGATCTGCGCGTCGTGAATGGGCCGGGCTGGATGGCAGGGCCAGGTAATCACGCTGGCGACTTCAAACCGGAGGAGCGCGCCGAATACCAGCCGACGATTGAGCAGCGGCGTGACCGGCTCGTCGGGAGGTTGAAGGCATTGGACGCCTAACTAAGCGCCAGCTTCATCATGAGGGCTGTGTTTCGGTCGTTCAGGACGACGATAAGCTCGCCATGCCCTGTGTCGTCGTCCGTGTTGTCATAGACGTTGACGTAATGGGTTTTGCGATCCGACTGCTCTAGCCAGTCATATATCTCTGCTAATTTCTGGAGGGCCGCATCGCTGTTGAGGTAGCGGGCTTGCGACTTCCCAATCTGCTGCGCGAACGCCATGTCGGACCAAGCCACTGCTGGATATTTCAATCTGACTTTGTGGAGGTCTGTCATTGCAATAGGTGCGCTGTCTTCATGGCAGCACGTCTCTTGCGCCCTTCGTCAGAAAGCCGGCGACGCGATAAGGATCGTCGCACGGACCAAAGACCCGCACGTCTGCATCGTCCTCTTCCTCATGCTCGATCACGATAAAGAGGTTCAGAATGTCCGCGCCTGTCTCTACGTCGTCAGCAAGCCCACGTAGCATGGCAGCGATATCGTCAGCGGGACGAATAGACGTAGGTGGTGGAAGAACGATCATGCACCACCCCACGTCAGCTTGAACAGCATGAGGTCTGAGGCTTCGCGGAAGACGAAATAGTGGGCGTAAGTGGTATCCTGATCGGACCCGTCATCGAGCACCTCGTCAAACTGAAACTCGTGGTCGCCGCCCATAGGCTCATACCAGCGGCCCTTGGCATTAGCCTCACACCACGACACCATATCGGAGGCATGGTCATTGTAGGCGGTGAACACGACTGCGATATGCGGGAACGAGACGAGCCGCTTCATAGGGCACCACCATGCTGTAGCTTAAACAGCACTGCACCCTTTGGGTCGCCCGCCGCGAATAGCTCATAGACCTTGGCCGCGTTCCAAGCGGAGTTGCCCTCAGGCAGATAGAGCAGCGCCATCGCGGGTGTGAGTTGCAGGATTGCGGCTCTCGTGGCGGGCTGGTCTTGCAACTGGCACAGCCTATCAATCTCACCGTAGAAGCGGTCGAGTAGCATTTCGAGTGTGACGGCGCTCATGCAGCCACCTCAGCAAGCCAAGCCTGCGCCGCTTCGGCCTTCTCCTGCTTCCAATCCTGCCCGTCCCATGCCTCCCAGCGGGTCTCGTGGTCGCGGTCTGCTGGATCGAGTTTAGCATCTGGTCTGTAGGCGATGATGTCATTGTAGGCGCGATCGAAGCGGGCAAGGCGCGATCGTTCCCGCCAGACGATTGAGTGTTCGGCAAGGAGAGCTTCGCGCTCCTCGATGGTCACGCTCGTGCGGTAATTGCCGTTGCTGTAAAGAATGTGCGTGATCGCCTCGTCGCGTTTCCTGACTGCGTTCAGTTCGACACGCAGGAGGTCGCGGGCTTTTCGTGCTTCGTCGCGGGTCATCGCAGGCACCTAAGCGCGCCATACTGACGTCCCATATTCTGACGCCATCTGTAGTCATCAATCCAATCTCGGAGCATGGTGAGACCAAGGGTGGCTAGGACAAGGGTGGTGATAATAACGATGTGGTGGATCATAGAATTGCGCCTCCCAACGCGAGTTTCTGTGCTCCTATTTATTCTGGTGCAGAAATCTCACCTGAGTGGCTTTTCTGGTGTTGCTCTGTGGTTCTAGCGACAACATACGATTGGAGCAGGGCAACTAGGGCGCTGCTGTAGATCGGAGACACACAATGGCTAACTTCAACCCCACCTCGCTCAAGCCGGCTTCCCAGATCGCGGAATTCGCCGACAAGGCCGCTGGCGCACGGACGGCAAAGGCCGTGGTTCTCGACGGGATCAAGCGTCAGGTTGCGCTGTTTAAGGACCCTAAGGTCGAAGGTCGGCGCTGGTTCACGTCGGGCGCTACCCACACGGCGTTCACGATCCGCGTAGCTAACAAGCCGCTCAAGCTGTCGGGCGCGGAGACCAAGCTGGCCGTGGAGACTAAGGACTTCGAGGCCGCGATGGACTACTTCGCCAAGGAAATCAGCACCGGCAAGCTGGACGCGCAGTTGGACGAGGCGACCGCCGCGATGGATGCGCGCAAGGCCAAGATGAAGACCACGCGCGCTGCGAAGAAGGACGCAAAGCCGGAAGCGGGCAAGTAACAGCACGTTCCCTACTACCTACCGGGGCGCCTTTCGGGGCGCCCTTTTTGCGTCTGCGCTTGACACTCTGGTAAGCCTGTGTGCCTAAAGTCGCCCCACAAACTGTGGAGGACGCAATGGCTATCAAAGACCTGTTCGGCTTTATCGACAATAAGCTGGAGGAGGTGTTCCACCGCCCCGCATGGAACGCCGAAGCTGCGCGGAAGCCGCTGCTCAAGGGCATAGACAACGCCAAGCGGCAGTTCGAGACAGGCCAGACTAAAGCCCCGAACCGTTGGTGGAAAGTCAGCAACGGTGTGGTTGCTCTGACGGTCAAGGTAGCCGGTGACACCTTCGACATAAACGGCGTGGCGACCAACCACATGCCTGAGGATCGTTTTGTCGAGTTCCTTGACAAGTTCAAGGCCGCTGTCGAGGCAGGTGACTTCGATGACGAGTTGAAGAACAAGGGCAACGGCGATGCCAGCGTCATCATCAAGCCTGCGCGCAAGAGAGCGCCCATGAGCGATGCTGCTAAGGAGAACATGCGCCAAGCTGCGCTGCGCCGTGAGGCGGCTAAGAAGGGCTCTGCGGAAGCCTGACGTGGAAAGTGCCGGTGGTGTTGATCGACCACCGGCACCCAAAAGAAACCCAGACGGGCGATAAGGAGATAACCTCCCGTCCGCTCCTATTTAGCTCAAACGATCAATAGCCCGCCGTTAGCGCGAGCCTGCTGCGCGTAACCACGCAACGTGGTTGTCGGCTTGAACGCCAAGTCCTGAACCACCCTCAATCCCTGAACGTCCATGTCGGCTAACTCGGGTAGCCATACGCTGCCGAGTTCAGCGACAAAAATCTGGCACAGGCCAAAGGCGATCTCCGTGTCCTCCAACTCGGTGAGCAGCCATTGCATATCCGTGCCCTCAATATGTAATCGGACAGCGGGTTCAAAATCGCGTTCCGAGCGCGTCCCTTTGACCTTCGCTTGTTCTTGCCCGTTGATAACGAGGCGCTGAACGTCCTCAGGGCGGATCATCCGTAACCAATCCATGCTTGTCCTCCGTGCGTGTGTTGCACGCGCACGAATGCGCCTGCGAGCACAAAGGGCAACCGAAAAGAGGCACAGTGCAGGCACAAAAACATGCACAGTGGGTAAGGTCCCTTTAACACCCTGAACGCAGATAGAGGAGGCCAAGCGCAGACACGCAACAGCGAGGAAGCGCAAAGCAAATGCAACACACTGGAGATCGACTATGAAGAAGTTCAAGACGCTGCTGCGCGACAGCAAGGGCGCAACGGCAATCGAATACGGCCTGATCGCGGCCCTGATTTCGGTGGCCGCAATCGGCGCGCTGACCGCAGTCGGTGGCAACGTCAACAAGACGTTCCAGAACGCAAGCGACACGCTCGCGGCGCACGTTTCGTAAGCTGTAACGGTCTCCTACAGCTTCACGCCCGGGGGTCGTCAGCGAAAGCTGGCGGCCCTTTTCGTATTTGGAGGGAATGACATGCGCTTATTGAAGGATCGGAAGGGCGCGACCGCGATCGAATACAGCCTGTGCGCTGCGCTGATCGGCGTTACGCTCGCCGTGGGGCTGACCACGCCTGTAGCGCGCTATCAGGGCTTCACGACCGCCGACGTATTGCGAAGCCCCTATGCCGTAGCAGCAATCATGTCGGACACAAACGAGGTCAACGCCCAATTCAGGGCCTACATCGTCCTGTGTAGGTCGAATGGCGGCAGTCCGTTTGCCAAGGTCAATACGGACCCCGACAACCTCGTCGCGGCGATGGCCTGCTTCGAGAACTAAAAGGGGAGGGCGCCTTGCCCTCCCCGTTACTCGACTGCCTTGGGGCGTCCAAAGTGAGCAACCGCATACTTGGCAAGCTGTTCGTCAGCATCATGCCACGCGATCACATCGCCAGCCGGTTCCTCCGTCTCCGTGAACTCCCGAAAGAAGCCGACCTCACCACTTGTGGGATCGGTGTGGTGCCGTGGGTTCATGGCGAAGATCATGCCGCGCACCGGCGGTCCCTCCTCGGGCCACGAAATAGCGCAGTAGGGCACGGCATCGCCGTCCATGAGGTTCACCGCACGTTCCATATACGCGATGCCAGCGGCCTTGATGCGCGCCAGCGTGCCTGCGTCGGGGACCACGTTCCTGCTGTCCTTGGTGTCCAGAACAGTGCTGTAAAGCAACTCCCTGAAACCTCCGACGTGCGTTACCTCAATCGACCTATTGCCCATTTGTGCCCCTTTCGTGTCGAGGCTCTACCAACAGCCAGTTGGGCAGTTAGTCAACCGAATAGACAGGTGGACCACAGATGGTTGAAGCGGGAGTTGCCTCCCGCTTCCTTGTTAAGCGCTCTTCTCGCCCGGATTGGGATAAGTCAACTGGATGGGAAGGCCGCGATCGTCTGGGTTGTCGGGCTGCACGAGGTTCATCCTCCCCCGTGCGTTGCGCCAGCCCTGACCGCTTGCGTCTACGAACCAGCAGCGCGGGTCCGTGGGTTCGCACTCCATCAAGTAGAAGCCGATAAAAGCGAGGTTCCACGGCATCGGTCAGCCCTCCCTCTTCCAGTTAGTGCCGTGCATGTAGAACACCTTGTCGGGGTCCTGCGCGTCGCACTCGGTCAGCGTGTAGCCGCCCATTGCGTCGTGGAACGTGCGCTTTGCCGTTGCGGGCTGCTCGAAGTTCGCGCCTTCCAGCTTCCACCACGTCCCGTTCAGGAACCCGAACCGATTGGGGTCATCGACCTCGCACTCGATCAAAAACACTGCGCGGACTGGCTTCTCGCCGTGCTCTACAATGCGGGTCTTAATCCAACCCTGCTCAACGGGGCGCTTGTTGAGCAGCATGTCGTTGCGATCGATCTGTTTGCGAGCCTGCATGTGTCGTCTCCTTTGTGTGTTGCCTGCTCGTTCTGTGTTCAGGTGAATGGGAGAGCAACACCTGATTAACTGTGTTTGTGGTTTTTCTGGTGATTATCTCGGTGGTTAAATCTGTGGTCCAGAAATCTGATTATTCTGGAAATCTGGACTAGGAATGTGGTTCAGGCGATGTCGTTAGTGTGGTCATCGGAAACGGAGACACACAATGCACGCACAGATCGACACGCAGGCGCTGGCAGTTTTTGCACTCGACACGTTCGACTTCAACGAAGCCTACGAGGACGACGCCTTTGGTTTCGAGTTTGCAGGTCAGCGCCTCTACTGCGAGCGCAAGCGCAGCATGTTCGTAATCCATGTCGGTTCGGAGAAGATCAAGCTGCCGCGCTGCTGAGTGTTCAGCAAGGGGCCACAGGGGGCCAAATTGGTAAGCTGCGCTGCATGGCGCAGCTTTCCTGTCTAACCCCTAGCAGGGCGTCTTACGCTGCCATCTCCTCAGGGCTAAGGGTCCAGCCCCCCTCAAGCAGGTTGCCCTCTGCGTCGAAGGTCCAAGCCGAATATGCGTCAGGCTCTACGCGGAACGTCCCGACCTCCGTAATGACGATGCGCTGGATAAGCCGACGCAGGCTCATGTTTACCCGCCCCCGTGCGTAGATGCGAACCTCGTCGTCCTCGCTGGTCAATTCGGTCATCAGGCTCTCGACCAATGCAACGTCGTCGTCACCGGCCGGTTTGGCGGTCTCGATCGCAAGGGCCTTCTGCGCCGCTGCAATGTCGGCGGATAGGCGTTCGACCTCTGCCTCGACCGCTGCCACGCGCTGAACGATCGCTTTGGAGCCGCCATCGGCAAGGGCATCAATGAGATTGTTGAGCTTGCCCTGTTCGACATCCTGAGCGCGCGCCATGTCGGCGATCTGCTCGCGCAGCTTGGTCGCCTGCGCGTTTGCGTCGGGCTTCCGCACGAGTTGTGGAAGCATCTCTTGTAGGATGGTCGCTTCAACGACGTCGTAGTTCAGGATCGTGGGGTTATCGCAGTTATGCTTGCGACGTGCCCGATCGCAGCGCAGCTTGCGGTAGGTCTTGCGCCGGTAGTTGACGACCTCGCCGCTGACCTTTGTGTATTTTTGCACGGTGTCGGTGGTGTGGCCGAAGTGAGCACCACCACCGCACTTCTCGCAGACGATCATCTGACTGAGCAGGTTGCGGTTGCCGAACACCTTGACGTTGGTCTGGTTGCCCTTCCGCATCGACAGCGCAGCTTGTGCGCGGTTCCATTTCTCGGCGGTCACGGCCTGTGGGTAATAATCCGGGGAAAGCGTGGTGCCGTCGCTGGTCACGTATTCACCTAACACGGCGCGCTTGGTGAGGAGCCGATAGATGTAGCTGTAGAACCACCCGTTGTTTCCGCGCTCCTGCTCGGCTGGCGTCCAACTCGGCACGTTGCGTTCGTGCAGGATGGTGACGATGCGGTGGATGCCCATGCCGTCGATGTAGAAGTCGAAAATCTGGTTGAGCACGGCGGTGCGTTCGGGGTTGAGGACGAAGCCCTCGTCAGTGTGGTCGATCCAGTTTGGCGTGTTGGGCATCGGTCCCTTGTGTGTGCCCTCCGCGATCTGCTCGAACCGCTTTTTCCACGACGCGCTGGTCCGCTTACTTTTTTTGTCGCTTTCCTCGAACGCCATCTGGGCTTTGATGATGACGGAGAACAACTCCATCAGGTCGCCGTTATTGCCTGCCTGATAAACATAGCCGTCCTGCCACGTTGCAACGTCCACGCCCTGCTCGTTCAGCGCCCAGATAAGCTGCGCTGCCGCCTTCGCTCCCTGACGGGACAGCCGATCGACGTTCTCAACGAGCAGCACTTTGCCCCGGTGCAGGCCATTGCGGGCTTCCAACTCGAATTCGTGCAGGGCAGAACCCTCAAGCCGGTTTGCGCCATGGAAGGCGCTACGGCCCTCGTCAGTGATCGTCTTCTCGACAGACCACCCCTTGTCGGTTGCGAACTGAAGACCGTGCGTGCGCTGCCGTTCTAGCGAGTAGCCCTTGCTCTGTTCGGCGCTTGAGAAGCGGGCGTAAATGATTGCAGTATGGGACATGAGCGCACCGTAGCTGGGTGATTGTTGTCCTTTTGTTTACGTGCGTCGCAGGGTGCGTGCAGTTGATCGCCGCGATGAACCCGTGCCGCTGCGGCCATCTGGGCGATCCGGCGCTGGCCTGTTCGCGCGCGCCGCGCTGTGCATCGGATTATCAGGCCAAGGTGTCGGGACCGCTGCTAGACCGCATCGACCTGCATGTCGAGGTGCAGGCGGTGACCGCCGCCGACCTGGTGTTGCCGCCGCCCACCGAAGGATCGGCCGAGGTCGCGGCGCGCGTCGCGGCGGCGCGCGCGGTCCAGACGGCGCGCTATGCCGGCACCAAGCTGCGCACCAATGCCGAGGTGGATGGCGAACGTCTGGAGGAGGTCGCCGGGCCGGATGAGGCGGGACGCCAATTATTGGCGCAGGCAGCCGCAGCGATGAAGCTGTCGGCGCGGGGCTATACCCGCGTATTGCGCGTCGCGCGGACGATCGCCGATCTGGCAGGGGCCGATCGGGTCGGGCGGGTGCATGTCGCCGAAGCGCTGAGCTACAGGCGGCGGCCTCCGGTGAATTGAGGGTTATGCGGGACGGTGGGTGTAGGCAGAAATTCTGCCCATAAGAAGCCGTTCGGGCTGAGCTTGTCGAAGCCCTTTTTTCCCGTTTAACCTCATGTTGCAACGAGCAGTAAGACCCTTGGACAAGCTCAGGGCGAACGGACTTTTATGTTGGCAAGCCACCTATGATGGCGCAATCGCGCCATCAACCCCGTCACCCGGCGCTGTCGTTCGCGATCAGCTTCAGTTCTGCGGCAGGCGCGTCGCTATCCTTGGGGCGAAAGCGGCCCTCGATGCGACTGCCCGGCTCGATCGTGATACGCTCATAGACGACATCGCCGGTGATTCGGGCGCTGCTTTCCACCACCAGTTCGCCCGCGCTGATCGATCCGTCGACCAGACCGGCGAGCCGCGCGCTCTGCGCGGTGACGTGGCCGGTAATGCGGCTGTCGGGTCCCTGCACTAGCGCGGCGCAACGGATGTCGCCGTCGATCATGCCATCGACGTGCAGGTCGACCGTCGCGGCCAGATCGCCGTTGATCGTCACATCGCTGCCGATCAGCGAGAAGGGGGTATGTTTAGCCCCGGTTGCCGACATCGGCGAAACGGGCCTTGGCGATTTGCTGGACTTGGAGAACATCCTGGGTAGCCTCCAGAAAGCGGCGGGGGTTGACGGCCTGGCCATTGACCCGGACCTCGAAATGCAGATGCGTGCCGGTGGACCGGCCGGTCGATCCCATGCGGGCGATGGTGTCCCCGCGCGCGACCTTCTGTCCCACGCGGGCATTGAAGCGGGACAGATGGGCGTAGCGGGTCATCAGGCCGTTGCCATGGTCGACCTCGACGACATTGCCATAGCCCTGACGCTGGCCGACATAGCTGACCTTGCCGGCGGCGGCGGCTTCGATCGGCTGGCCCATGCGGCCGGGGAAGTCGATGCCGGCGTGGAAGGCGGCATGGCCGTTGAAGGGATCGCGGCGATAGCCGTAGGAACTGGTTTCCATCGGTGCGGTCGTGGGTTTGCCCGACGGGATCGTCAGCAGGCTGCGTTCCAGAAACTCCATCCGCGTCAGCGCGTCGGCCAGCTGCTCCAGCTCGTCGGTCAGCGCACCCTTGTCGCCCTTCCACGGGACGAAGGGACCACCCTGGGCGCGGGCGGCGCTGCGGGCGAGGCGATCGGGGTTGAGGCCGAAGCTTTTGATCGCGGCCGCCGCCTTGTCGGCGCGCCTTTCGACCGCGCTGGTCAGCAACGCGGCGAACCGGCGCTGGCGCTGCGCCAGGCGCACGAGCGGAACAGCTTCCGGTGCCATGCTGATCTTGGCAGCCTCACTCTGTTCGGACTTGGTCGGTGCGGCCATGTCGGGCGCCTGGCCCTTGCCCTCTTCGTCGCCGAAATGGGTCTTGTAGAGATCGTCCATAAAGTCTTGGCGCGCTTCCAGATCCTGCGCCAGTTCCTCCACCGACTGGCGATAGCCTGCCACCTTGGTGGCGGCCGTGGCGACCGACCGGCTCTGCTGCGTCAAGGCGGCGCGTTGCTGGGCGACGTTGGCGCGGCCGACCAGCATCGACACGGTGATCCCGATCCATCCGAGCAACAGGGCCGATGTCAGACCGATGGCGGCGATCTGCATCCGGCGGGTAATGCGGACGAACTTGACCTTTCCGCCGGACCGCAGGAAAATCTCGCGTTCGGGGCACAAGGCAAGGAGCCGTGCCCACAGGGCAGCGCCCTTCTTACTTCGATAAGACAATGCAACCCCAACTCTTCGTTATGCGAGGGGGCCGGTAACAAAGCTTTAGAGTGCGCGCGAATCCATCGCGGGCGACTCGTGACGAGTCGAGCGATCTTCGCGTCAAAATGACCATCGAAGCTTTTTGTTCCCCGCGTGGATGACTATTTCGATCCGATCGCGGCCGTTGCGATGAACGACAGGAGAAGGCTTCGGCCCCGTCCTGGCCCACCCGGGCAAAGCAAAAGCGCGCGAAGCCTGCTCGCTTGACCCGTGGGGCCTGCATCGCTATAGGCGCGGCTGCCCAGCGGTCTGTCGTTACAAAGACTCGTCTTTTTCCGCCATGCAAGGCTGGGCGACACTAGAGCTGAACATTGCCGGGTGCTCTTGCGGCTCCAGGGGGCTTATGCCTACCGGGGCCTTTGCCGTTTGGACGAATCTTCGTGCAAGCGGCGCGAGACGCGGGGATGCCCAGGTAAAGTAACTGAAAAAGGTGAAGGGCTTCATGCCAACAATCAATCAGCTGGTCCGCAATGGCCGCGATCCGCAGAAGGCCAAGAGCAAGGTCCCTGCGATGGAGGCAAATCCGCAGAAGCGCGGCGTTTGCACTCGTGTTTATACGACGACTCCGAAGAAGCCGAACTCGGCGCTTCGCAAGGTGGCCAAGGTTCGCCTGGTCAACCAGCGCGAAGTCATCACCTATATTCCGGGTGAAGGCCATAACCTTCAGGAACATAGCGTCGTGCTGATCCGTGGCGGTCGTGTCCGCGATCTTCCGGGCGTGCGTTACCACGTTCTTCGCGGCGTTCTGGATACCCAGGGCGTCAAGGATCGTAAGCAGAGCCGTTCGAAGTACGGCGCGAAGCGTCCGAAGTAAGGGAGACTAGAATATGTCACGTCGTCGTCGCCCCGAAAAGCGCATCATCCTGCCCGATCCCAAGTTCGGGGATATCGTGCTTTCCAAGTTCATGAACAGCATCATGCAGGACGGCAAGAAGGCCGTTGCTGAATCGATCGTTTATGGCGCTCTCGAAACTGTCGAGACCCGCGCCAAGAAAGATCCGATCGGCATGTTCCATGACGCGCTGAACAACATCAAGCCCGGCATCGAAGTCCGCAGCCGCCGCGTCGGCGGTGCGACCTATCAGGTTCCTGTCGAAGTTCGTCCCGAACGTTCGCAGGCCCTGGCGATCCGCTGGCTGATCACGGCCGCGCGCAACCGCAGCGAAACCACGATGGCCGCGCGCCTGTCGGGTGAGTTGCTGGATGCCGCCAACAACCGCGGCAATGCCGTGAAGAAGCGCGAAGACACGCACCGCATGGCGGAAGCGAACCGCGCCTTCTCGCACTATCGCTGGTAAAAAGGATCGACGGGACGGTCGCCTTCGGGTGTCCGTCCCGTTTATCGCTCTAAAAATCCATCCGTTCGTCGTGGGCCTACCCATGGCGGACGGATTGGTTTAGGGGCCACCCCAGATCAAACGAATCCCCAACCGCCGGTGCGCCGGCAACGGAGAAGCATCATGGCCCGCAGCCATCCGCTCGAGAAATATCGCAATTTCGGCATCATGGCGCATATCGACGCCGGCAAGACCACCACGACCGAGCGTATTCTTTATTACACCGGCAAGTCCTACAAGATCGGCGAAGTCCATGACGGCGCCGCGACCATGGACTGGATGGAGCAGGAGCAGGAGCGTGGTATCACCATCACCTCGGCTGCGACGACCTGCATCTGGAACGATCACCGCCTGAACATCATCGACACCCCCGGCCACGTCGACTTCACCATCGAAGTCGAGCGTTCGCTACGCGTGCTCGACGGCGCGGTCGCCGCGTTCGACGGCGTTGCCGGCGTTGAGCCGCAGTCGGAAACTGTGTGGCGCCAGGCGGACAAGTATAAGGTTCCGCGGATGTGCTTCATCAACAAGCTCGACCGCACCGGCGCCAACTTCTATTATTGCGTACAGACGATCATCGATCGCCTGGGCGCCACCCCGGCCGTCCTCTATCTGCCCATCGGTGCAGAATTGGATTTCCGTGGTCTGGTCGATCTGGTCGAAGATCGCGCGATCATCTGGAAGGATGAAAATCTCGGCGCGGAATTCAGCTATGAAGCGATCCCCGACGATCTGGCCGACAAGGCTGCCGAATATCGCGAAAAGCTGATCGAGCTGGCCGTCGAGCAGGACGATGCCGCGATGGAAGCCTATCTGGAAGGCAATCTGCCCGACACCGCGACGCTCAAGGCGCTGATCCGCAAGGGCACGCTCAACCAGTCGTTCGTGCCGGTGCTGTGCGGTTCGGCGTTCAAGAACAAGGGCGTTCAGCCCCTGCTCGACGCCGTCGTCGACTATCTGCCTTCGCCGCTCGACATCGAAGACGTGCAGGGCATCAATCCCGACACGGACGAGCCGGACAGCCGCGCGACGTCGGACGACGCGCCCTTCTCGGGCCTGGCGTTCAAGATCATGAACGATCCCTTCGTCGGTTCGCTGACCTTCCTGCGCGTCTATTCGGGCACCCTGACCAAGGGCACTTATCTGAACTCGGTCAAGGACAAGAAGGAAAAGATCGGCCGTATGCTCCTGATGCATGCGAACAGCCGTGAAGACATCGATGCGGCTTACGCAGGCGACATCGTCGCGCTGGCCGGCATGAAGGAAACCACCACCGGGGACACGCTGTGCGCCGAGCGCAAGCCGATCATCCTGGAGCGGATGGAGTTCCCCGAGCCGGTCATCGAACTGTCGGTGGAACCCAAGACCAAGGCCGACCAGGAAAAGATGGGCGTCGCGCTCAATCGCCTGGCCGCCGAGGATCCGTCCTTCCGTGTGTCAACCGATCATGAATCGGGCCAGACCATCATCAAGGGCATGGGCGAACTGCATCTCGAAATCCTGGTCGACCGCATGAAGCGCGAGTTCAAGGTCGAGGCGAATGTCGGTGCGCCGCAGGTGGCCTATCGCGAATATCTCAAGAAGCCCGTCGACATCGACTACACCCACAAGAAGCAGTCGGGCGGCACCGGCCAGTTCGGCCGCATCAAGGTGAAGCTGACGCCGGGCGAGCGTGGCGCGGGCATCATCTTCAAGGATGAGATCAAGGGCGGTAATATTCCCAAGGAATATATTCCCGCGATCGAAAAGGGTATGCGCGAAACGGCGGCCACCGGCTCGCTCATCGGCTTCCCGATCATCGATTTCGAAATCAACCTGTACGACGGCGCCTATCATGACGTCGACTCGTCGGCTCTGGCGTTCGAAATCACCGGTCGCGCCGCGATGCGCGAAGCGGCGCAGAAGGCGGGCATCACCCTGCTCGAGCCGGTTATGAAGGTCGAAGTCGTCACCCCGGAAGAATATCTGGGCGACGTCATCGGCGACATGAACAGCCGTCGTGGTCAGATCCAGGGCACCGACACGCGCGGCAACGCGCAGATCGTCGAGGCCATGGTGCCGCTGGCCAACATGTTCGGCTATGTGAACTCGTTGCGTTCGTTCACCCAGGGGCGTGCGAACTATTCGATGACCTTCTCGCACTATGATGAAGTGCCGCAGAATGTGGCGGACGAAGTCAAGGCGAAGATGGCCTGATGACTTTCCCGTGCCGAGCCGTGCAAGCGGCTCGGTTAGGGGCTGGTAATCTGTAAATTTGCTGCTATGGACGCGCCTTCGCGAGGCGCGGCCGAGCGGTCAGACCCAAGCTGATTTTGATTAGAAGGTAGGATAAAATGGCTAAGGCTAAGTTTGAGCGGAATAAGCCGCACTGCAACATCGGCACCATCGGTCACGTCGACCATGGCAAGACCTCGCTGACCGCAGCGATCACCAAGGTGCTGGCCGAAACCGGCGGCGCGACCTTCACGTCGTACGACAACATCGACAAGGCGCCTGAAGAGCGCGAGCGCGGCATCACCATTTCGACCGCCCACGTCGAATATGAAACCGAAGCGCGCCACTATGCGCACGTCGACTGCCCGGGTCACGCCGACTACGTCAAGAACATGATCACCGGTGCCGCCCAGATGGACGGCGCGATCCTGGTCGTGTCGGCCACCGACGGCCCGATGCCCCAGACCCGCGAGCACATCCTGCTGGCACGTCAGGTTGGCGTTCCGCAGCTCGTCGTGTTCATGAACAAGGTCGACCTGGTCGACGACGCCGAAATCCTCGAGCTGGTCGAGCTGGAAATCCGCGAACTGCTCAGCAGCTACGATTTCGACGGCGACAACATCCCCGTCATCCCGGGTTCGGCTGTTGCCGCCCTGCAGGACAAGACGCCTGAAATCGGCCACGACGCCGTTCTCAAGCTGATGGAAGCTGTCGACAGCTTCATCCCGCAGCCCGAGCGTCCGGTCGACAAGCCCTTCCTGATGCCGATCGAAGACGTGTTCTCGATCTCGGGTCGCGGCACGGTCGTCACCGGCCGCGTCGAAACCGGCATCATCAAGGTTGGTGAAGAAGTCGAGATCGTCGGCCTCAAGGACACCACCAAGACGACCGTCACCGGCGTGGAAATGTTCCGCAAGCTGCTCGACGAAGGTCGTGCAGGCGACAACATCGGCGCCCTGGTGCGCGGCACGAAGCGTGAAGAAGTCGAGCGTGGCCAGGTTCTGGCGAAGCCCGGCACCATCACCCCACACACCGAATTCGACGCCGAAGTGTACGTGCTGTCGAAGGAAGAAGGCGGCCGTCACACCCCGTTCTTCGCGAACTATCGTCCGCAGTTCTACTTCCGCACCACCGACGTGACCGGCGAAGTGATCCTCCCCGAGGGCACCGAGATGGTCATGCCTGGCGACAACGTGAAGCTCGGCGTCAAGCTGATCGCCCCGATCGCCATGGACGCCGGTCTGCGCTTCGCCATCCGTGAAGGCGGTCGTACCGTCGGCGCAGGGGTTGTCGGCACGATCTCGAAGTAATATAGGACCGCAGCGGCGCGAATCACCCGATTCGCGCCGCTGAGGATTTTAACCGCCCCGGATCGCCTTTCTCCGGCTCGTCAGAGCTAGAAGGGCAGTTTACGGGGCGGATATTTTTTGGTTGGCGCATTTTTACAAGTCATCGGCTGCTCCGGCTGATTTTTGAAAACGCGCTACGTTTTTGGCTCTTTCGCATCGGTACAGGAACTATGGACAGCAACATCCGCATTCGCCTCAAGGCGTTCGATCATCGCGTGCTCGATCAGGCGACCGGCGACATCGCCGATACCGCCCGCCGCACCGGCGCCCTTATTCGCGGTCCGATTCCCCTTCCGACGCGCATCGAAAAGTTCACGGTCAACCGTGGCCCGCACATCGACAAGAAGTCGCGCGAGCAGTTCGAGGTCCGCACCTACAAGCGTATGCTTGACATTGTGCAGCCGACGCCGCAGACGGTCGACGCGCTGATGAAGCTGGATCTGGCTGCCGGCGTGAACGTCGAGATCAAGTTGGCCTAAAGCCGACAAGTCCCTGCTCTCCGAAAGGAAAGCAGGGTATCGGGTATTTCGGGAGACCGGAAGCTCAAACGACACAAGGGATACCGCACAGCACTGGGCAACCAGCGGGTCTGTGGTTCTGGTCCCCCGTCGCCGTTCCCGAGAGGGGGTGGCATCCAACCCGGACGGGGTGATCTATACATGGGGTTGGGCCGCGAAGGAGAAATCCGGAGCGGTTTTTTCGTTGGATACGCCCGCGGCTTTTCGCGGGCCTCTATGGGAGTAATCAGTGATGCGCACAGGCGTGATCGCTAAGAAAGTCGGGATGACCCGTCTGTTCCAAGAGGACGGACGTCATATTCCGGTTACGGTTTTGGCCCTTGAGGGCAATCAGGTCGTGGCGCGCAAGGATGTCGACAGCGACGGCTATGTCGCCGTTCAGCTCGGCGCCGGTGTCGCCAAGGTGAAGAATGTCGCCAAGCCGCAGCGTGGCCACTTCGCCAAGGCTGAGGTCGAGCCGAAGGCTCGCCTGGTCGAATTCCGCGTCGCCGAGGATGCGCTCCTCGACGTCGGCGCTGAAATCGCCGCTGACCATTTCATCGACGGCCAGCTGGTCGACGTGTCGGGTCACACCCAGGGTAAGGGTTTCGCAGGCGCCATGAAGCGTTGGGGCTTCGGCGGTATGCGCGCCACCCACGGCGTGTCCATCAGCCACCGTGCGCACGGTTCGACGGGTAACCGCCAGGATCCGGGTCGCGTCTTCAAGAACAAGAAGATGGCCGGCCACATGGGTGACCGCGAACGCACGCAGCAGAACCTCGAAATCGTCCGCACGGATGTGGAGCGTGGTCTGATCTTCGTGAAGGGCAGCGTTCCGGGCGCCAAGGGCACCTGGCTGACCGTCAAGGACTCCGTCAAGGTTCCCCGTCCGGCCGACGTGCCGTACCCCGCCAGCCTGAAGAAGGCTGACAACAGCAATGACGCTCCGGCGAACACCCCGGCGGAAGACGCCGCGGCTCCCGAAGCGACCGAAGGCCAGGAGGGCTAAACCATGAAGGTCAAGGTACAGACCCTCGACGCAGCGGAAGCTGGCGATCTGGAGCTTAACGATGCCGTGTTCGGTATCGAGCCCCGCGCCGACATCCTGCACCGCGTCGTCACCTGGCAGCTCGAAAAGCGTCGTGGCACTGCCCGCGGCACGCGCGAGCGTAGCGACGTTGCCCGCACCGGCAAGAAGTTCGGTCGCCAGAAGGGCGGCGGTACGGCGCGTCACGGCGATCGCCGCGCCCCCGTCTTCATCGGCGGTGGTAAGGCGCACGGCGCCCGCGTCCGTGACTTCAACCCCTCGCTGAACAAGAAGGTTCGTGCGCTGGGTCTGAAGATGGCGCTGTCGTCGAAGGTCAAGGCGGGAACGCTCACGATCATCGACAGCCTGGACGTTGCCGAAGGCAAGACCAAGGCGCTGGTCGCCAACCTCGCCAAGCTGAACCTCACCAAGGTGTTGTTCATCGACGGCGATGCGGTGAACGTCAGCTTCGCCAAGGCATCGGCCAACATCATCGGCGTGGACCTGCTCCCTGCCGTTGGCGCCAATGTCTATGACATCCTCAAGGCCGACTCGCTGGTGCTTACCCGCGCCGCGGTCGAAAAGCTGGAGGCCCGTTTCAATGGCTAAAAAGCAAGCCGCGACCGTCGACAACCGTCATTATGACGTCGTCGTCGCGCCGCACATCACCGAGAAGTCGACCCTTCTCAGCGAAAACAATGCCGTGGTCTTCAAGGTGGCGGGCGATGCCTCCAAGCCTGAGATCAAGGCCGCTGTCGAAGCGATCTGGGGCGTTGACGTCAAGAGCGTCAACACGCTGGTCGTGAAGGGCAAGACGAAGCGCTGGAAGGGCAAGCCCTATAAGCGCAACGATGTGAAGAAGGCGATCGTCCGCCTGGCCGAAGGCCAGTCGATCGATATCACCGAGGGAGTCCGCTAAGATGGCTCTTAAGCATTATAACCCGACCAGCCCGGCCCGCCGTGGCCTGATCCTGGTCGACAAGTCCAGCCTGCACAAGGGCAAGCCCGTCAAGGCGCTGACCGAAGGCAAGCGCAAGACCGGTGGCCGCAACAACAAGGGTCATGTGACCTCGCGCGGCATCGGTGGCGGTCATAAGCAGCGCTATCGCATCATCGACTTCAAGCGTCGCTTGTGGGATGTCGAAGGTACGGTCGAGCGTCTGGAATATGACCCCAACCGCACCGCCTTCATCGCGCTGGTCAACTATCCCGACGGCACCCAGAATTATATTCTGGCGCCGCAGCGTCTTGCCCCCGGTGACAAGGTCATCGCGGCCAAGAAGACCGACGTGAAGCCGGGCAACGCGATGGAACTGGGTCAGATGCCGGTCGGCACGATCATCCACAACATCGAGATGAAGCCGGGCAAGGGCGGTCAGCTCTGCCGTTCGGCAGGCACCTACGCCCAGCTGGTCGGTCGCGATCGCGGCATGGTGATGGTGCGTTTGTCCTCGGGCGAACAGCGCTACATCCGTTCGGACTGCATGGGCACCATCGGCGCCGTCAGCAACCCGGACAATGGCAACACCAACCTCGCCAAGGCTGGCCGCAACCGTTGGAACGGCATCCGCCCGCTGACGCGCGGCGTCGCCAAGAACCCGGTCGATCACCCCCATGGTGGTGGTGAAGGCCGCACCTCGGGCGGCCGTCATCCGGTTACGCCTTGGGGCAAGCCGACCAAGGGTGCCCGCACCCGTCACAACAAGTCGACCGACAAGATGATCATCCGGTCGCGTCACGCCAAGAAGAAGAGGTAATCCGCGATGGCTCGTTCCGTCTGGAAAGGTCCTTTCGTGGACCTCAGCCTTCTAAAGAAGGCAGAAACGGCGCAGGACGCCGGTGGCCGCGCCCCGATCAAGACCTGGTCGCGTCGTTCCACCATCCTGCCCCAGTTCGTTGGCCTGACGTTCAACGTCTATAACGGCCGCAAGCATGTTCCGGTCTCCGTGAACGAGGATATGGTGGGTCACAAGCTGGGCGAATTCGCCCCGACCCGCTTCTTCCCCGGCCACGCCGCCGACAAGAAGGGCAAGCGCTGATGAGCAAGGAAAAGGCTCCCCGTCGCGTCGCCGACAATGAGGCGCTGGCCGTCGGCACGCAGATCCGTGGTTCGGCCCAGAAGCTGAACCTGGTCGCCACGCTCATCCGCGGCCGCAAGGTCGAGGACGCGCTGAACATCCTCGCCTTCTCGAAGAAGGCGATGGCTGTCGACGTGCGCAAGGTGCTGGCTTCGGCCATCGCCAACGCGGAAAACAACCACAATCTGGACGTCGACGCGCTCGTCGTCGCGGAAGCATCGGTCGGCAAGAGCTTCACGCTCAAGCGCTTCCATGCCCGCGGTCGCGGCAAGTCGACCCGGATCCTCAAGCCCTTCAGCCGCGTGCGCATCGTCGTACGTGAAGCTGGCGAAGAAGCGGAGGCGTAAGCACATGGGTCACAAGAGCAATCCGATCGGTCTGCGTCTTCAGATCAACCGTACCTGGGACAGCCGCTGGTTCGCCGAAGGCGCCGACTATGGTCGCCTGCTGCTGGAAGATCTCAAGATCCGCCAGTTCATCTTCAAGAACCTGCCGCAGGCCGCGATCTCCAAGGTCGTGATCGAGCGTCCGGCCAAGCTGTGCCGCGTGTCGATCTATGCCGCCCGTCCGGGCGTGATCATCGGCAAGAAGGGCGCGGACATCGAAAAGCTTCGCAAGAAGCTGGGCGCGCTGACCTCGTCCGACGTGTCGCTGAACATCGTCGAGATCCGCAAGCCGGAAGTCGATTCCAAGCTCGTCGCACAGGGCATCGCCGATCAGCTGGAACGCCGCGTGGCTTTCCGCCGTGCGATGAAGCGTGCGGTGCAGTCGGCCCTGCGTCTGGGCGCCGAAGGCATCAAGATCACCTGCGGCGGCCGTCTGGGCGGCGCGGAGATCGCGCGCGTCGAATGGTACCGCGAAGGCCGCGTGCCGCTGCACACGCTGCGTGCGAACGTCGACTATGCCGAAGCCACGGCGCATACCGCCTATGGCGTGTGCGGCATCAAGGTCTGGATCTTCAAGGGCGAGATTCTCGGCCATGATCCGTTCGCGACCGACCGGCTGATGCTGGAGGCTCAGACCTCCGGCGTGCGCCCGGCGCGCTGAAGATAAGAAGGTAATAGCGTCATGCTGCAACCGAAGAAAATGAAGTTCCGCAAGACCTTCAAGGGTCGGATCAAGGGCGATGCCAAGGGTGGCTCGGCTCTGAACTTCGGTTCCTATGGCTTGAAGGCCATGGAACCCGAGCGCGTCACCGCGCGTCAGATCGAAGCGGCTCGCCGCGCGATCACCCGCCACATCCGCCGTCAGGGCCGGTTGTGGATCCGCATCTTCCCCGACGTGCCTGTGTCGAAGAAGCCTGCCGAAGTCCGTCAGGGCAAGGGCAAGGGTTCGGTCGAATATTGGGCCGCTCGCGTGAAGCCGGGCCGCATCCTGTTCGAACTGGACGGTGTTCCGGGTCCGCTCGCAGCAGAGGCCTTCTCGCGCGCCGCGATGAAGCTGCCCATCAAGACCAAGGTCGTCGCCCGCCTCGGCGACACCTCGCATCTGGAGGGTTAAGCACATGGCGAATGTTGCAGACCTGAAGACCAAGACGGACGACGAACTGTCGACCGAACTCAACAACCTGAAGCGCGAGCAGTTCAATCTGCGTTTCCAGGCGGCCACCAACCAGCTGGAAAAGCCCAGCCGGGTCAAGGAAGTCCGTCGGTCGATCGCGCAGATCAAGACCCTGCAGACGGAGCGTAACAGCTCCGTCGCGAAGTAAAGGAAACACACGATGCCCAAGCGCGTGCTGACGGGAACGGTGGTTTCCGACAAGACCGACAAGACGGTGGTGGTTCGTGTAGAGCGCAAGGTTAAGCATGCGCTCTACGGCAAGATCATCCGCCGTTCGAAAAAGTATCACGCCCATGACGAGGGCAATGTCTACAAGGAAGGCGAAACGGTCCGAATCGAAGAGACCGCGCCGATTTCCAAGCTCAAGACCTGGAAGGTCATCGAGCGCGTGGACACCCACAAGTCGCCGGAAACGGCGGCCTGAGGGAAAGCTCGCTGAGCTTTTGACTCTAAATGCGACGCGGGGCTGGCCTTTTCCTTTGGAAAGGGTTACAGGCCCGCGCTTCGCGTAGAGTCACCGGGCTCTAGGCCAAGAAATTCGGAACCGCCGGGAATTGACCCGGTAGGCCAAATGAGAAGGAACCGGATCTATGATCCAGATGCAATCCAATCTTGACGTCGCTGACAACAGCGGCGCCAAGCGCGTCCAGTGCATCAAGGTGCTGGGCGGCTCGAAGCGTCGCTTCGCTGGTGTAGGCGACATCATCGTCGTCTCGATCAAGGAAGCTGCGCCGCGGGGCAAGGTGAAGAAGGGTGACGTGCATCGTGCCGTCATCGTGCGTACCGCCAAGGATATCCGCCGTGCAGACGGTTCGGTCATCCGTTTCGACGGCAACGCCGCTGTGCTGATCAACAAGAACGAGGAGCCGATCGGCACCCGTATCTTTGGCCCGGTCGTTCGCGAACTGCGCGCCAAGAAGCACATGAAGATCATCAGCCTTGCTCCCGAGGTGCTGTAATGAGCGCTGCTAAGATCAAGAAGGGCGACAAGATCGTCGTCCTGGCTGGCAAGGACAAGGGCCGTACCGGCGCTGTCCTGGCGGTGATGCCCAAGGACGACAAGGTTCTTGTCGAAGGCATCAACGTGCATGCCAAGCATCGCAAGCCCGACCAGGCGAACCCGCAGGGTGGCATCGAGCGCAAGCCCGCGCCGCTGCACATTTCGAACGTCGCAGTCGCTGGCGCCGATGGCAAGCCGACCCGCGTCCGTTTCGAGGACCGCGACGGCAAGAAGGTCCGCGTCGCCGTTAAGTCCGGTGAGGTGCTGTAATGGCCGATAAATATATCCCGCGCTCCAAGGCGCAGTATGACGCTGAAATCGCCAAGGCGATGACCGAGAAGTTCGGTTACAAGAACGTCATGGAAGTCCCCAAGATCGACAAGATCACGCTCAACATGGGCGTGGGCGAAGCGACCCAGGACAAGAAGAAGGTCACGCAGGCCGCCGAGGAAATGGAACTGATCGCCGGCCAGAAGCCGGTCATCACCAAGGCGAAGAAGTCGATCGCGCAGTTCAAGCTGCGTGAAGGCATGCCGATCGGTGCCAAGGTCACGCTGCGCCGCGAGCGCATGTATGAATTCCTGGACCGCATGATCAACATCGCTCTGCCCCGCGTCCGCGATTTTCGTGGTCTCAATCCGAAGAGCTTCGACGGCCGTGGCAACTATGCCTTCGGCATCAAGGAGCAGATCATCTTCCCCGAGATCAGCTATGACCGTGTCGACAAGGTGCGCGGCATGGACATCATCGTGACCACCACGGCGAAGACGGACGACGAAGCGCGCGAACTGCTGCGCCTCTTCGGCTTCCCCTTCCCGCAGGAAGAAGAGAAGCAGGCGGCCTGATACAGGCCCCGCTTCTCTCCCAACGCTAAAGCTAAGGAAGAGAACTTAAGTCATGGCGAAACTGAGTTCGATCAACAAGAACGAGCGCCGCAAGAAGCTGGTGAAGAAATATGCCGGCCGTTATGCAAAGCTCAAGGCGATCGCGAATGATAACGCGGCCGACGACAGCGATCGTCTGATCGCGCGTCTGAAGATGGCGGAAATTCCCCGCAATGGTAACCCGACCCGCGTTCGGAACCGTTGCGAGATGACCGGCCGTCCGCGTGCCTATTACCGCAAGTTCCGGCTCTGCCGTATTCAGCTGCGCGATCTGGCCAATAAGGGCCTGATCCCCGGCGTCACCAAGTCGAGCTGGTAAGGATATCATCTCATGGCATTGACCGATCCCTTGGGTGATATGCTCACCCGCATCCGCAACGGGCAGCAGGCGAAGAAGGACAGCGTTATGTCCCCCGCGTCCAAGCTGCGCGCGCGCGTCCTCGACGTGCTTCAGCGTGAAGGCTATATCCGTGGCTATTCCGAAGAAGCCCTGGGCAGCCATCCTGGCCTGCGCATCGAGCTGAAATATTTCGAAGGCCAGCCCGCGATCAAGCATGTCGCGCGCGTGTCCAAGCCTGGCCGCCGCGTCTATTCGGGTTCGAAAGAACTGCCGATCGTGCGCAACGGCCTGGGCATCACCATTGTCTCGACGCCTCGCGGCGTTCTGTCCGACGCCGAAGCGCGTGAGCAGAATGTCGGCGGCGAAGTGCTGGCGGAGGTGTTCTAATGAGCCGCATCGGTAAAAAGCCGGTCGCGATCCCCGCTGGGGTGACCGCGACCATCGAGGGCGGGCAGCTCTCGGTGAAGGGGCCCAAGGGCACCCTCGCCATGCCGCTGCGCGACGAGATCAGCTACACGCTGGAAAATGACGGCATCTCCGTCCAGCCGGCCAACAAGACCAAGCAGGCGCGCGCCTTCTGGGGCATGCAGCGTACGCTGGTGCAGAACCTGATCACCGGCGTGACCGAGGGCTTCTCCAAGAAGCTGCTCATCACCGGTGTCGGCTACCGCGCCAACTCGCAGGGCAAGAACCTGAAGTTGCAGCTTGGCTACAGCCATGACGTCGATTTCGCGATCCCCGACGGGATCGAGATCAAGACCCCGGATAACACCACGGTCGAGATCAGCGGCATCGACAAGCAGCAGGTCGGTCAGGTAGCGGCCGAGATCCGTCGCTGGCGCAAGCCCGAACCCTATAAGGGCAAGGGTATCAAGTACGCCGGCGAATTCATCTTCCGCAAGGAAGGGAAGAAGAAGTAAGATGGCAAAGCTTTCCCTCTTCGCGCGGCGTCGTCGCCGCGTTCGCACCGCGCTCAAGGCTGTGTCGGGCACCCGCCCGCGCCTCAGCGTCCACCGTTCGGGCCGTCACATCTACGCCCAGGTCATCGATGACGCGCAAGGCAAGACCGTTGCCGCTGCATCGACCCTGGACAAGGACGTGCGCGGCAAGACCGGCGCCACGTCCGAAGCGGCGGCCGATGTCGGCAAGCGCGTCGCCGCTGCGGCGACGGCTGCCGGCGTCACCCGCGTCGTTTTCGACCGTGGTGGCTTCCTGTTCCATGGCCGCGTCAAGGCGCTGGCCGATGCGGCCCGTGAAGCCGGGCTGGAGTTCTGATCATGGCTGACGAAAACACCAACGAAGTCGTCGCTCCCGTCGAGGGCGCCGAAGCGACTGCACCGACCGAAGGTCGTGGTCCCGGCCGTGGCCGTGGCAACCGTGGCGGTGGCGATCGCAACCGTGGCGAGCGTGGCGGCCGTGGCCGTCGCGACGATCGTCGTGGCGGCAACCGTGACGAGGATCAGGGCGAAGAACTGATCGAGAAGCTGGTTCACATCAACCGCGTCAGCAAGACCGTCAAGGGCGGCAAGCGCTTCGGTTTCGCGGCGCTGGTCGTCGTGGGCGACGGCAAGGGTCGTGCGGGCTTCGGCCATGGCAAGGCGCGGGAAGTGCCCGAAGCCATCAGCAAGGCGACTGCCGCTGCCAAGAAGGCGATGGTTCGCGTTCCGCTCAAGGAAGGCCGTACGCTGCATCATGATGGCCTGGGCCATTTCGGTGCGGGCAAGGTGACCGTCCGTTCGGCGCCGGCCGGTACGGGTATCATCGCCGGTGGTCCGATGCGCGCCGTGTTCGAAAGCCTCGGCGTCGCGGACGTCGTGACCAAGTCGAACGGCACGTCGAACCCATATAACATGATCCGTGCGACCTTCGCGGCGCTGGTCGAACAGACCAGCCCCAAGTCGGTGGCGCAGCGTCGCGGCAAGAAGGTCGCCGACCTTCTGCGTCGTGGTGGTGCGTCCGCTGACGTCGCGCAGGCTGACGCCGAAGCGATTGCGGAGTAACTGATATGGCGAAGATCAAGATCAAGCAGATCGGTTCGCCGATCCGCCGTCCCGCCGACCAGAAGAAGATTCTGATCGGCCTGGGCCTTGGCAAGATGCACCGCGTGGTGGAACTTGAAGACACGGCGGAAGTCCGCGGTGCGATCAAGAAGCTGCCGCACATGGTGGCGGTCGTCGAGGGTTAATCCCCCGATTGCCGGAAGAATAGGGAAGGGCCGATTCGCGCAGGCGGATCGGCCCTTTCTTTATGCGCGCGTGCCTAGGGCAACGGCGGCTGTCCTATGGGACTTCACCATGGCAATATCCCGACCGGCCAGATGCAGGATAGGCTTGGGTCGGTGTAATATAATATCCCACTTGCGCCATGAAATGTCGAGATCGGCGGGAAATGTGCGAAGTTAAGCGCAGGCCGCCCTGTACGTCCGGGCCGGGCGCGCGATGGGACAGGCGGATCCGGCACGACAGCAATAGGGGGGTGACAAAGCCTCCCCGCCCGGCTATGGCGCGCGCTTCCCAACTTAGCGCGAACCAAGCGAAAGCGAGTGCACGATATGAAACTCAATGACATCCGCGACAATGATGGCGCCCGCAAGGGCCGTATGCGCGTTGGACGCGGCATCGGCTCCGGCAAGGGCAAGACCGCCGGTCGCGGCCAGAAGGGTGCGAAGGCGCGTTCGGGCGTCAGCATCAACGGCTTCGAAGGTGGCCAGATGCCACTCCACATGCGCATCCCGAAGCGTGGCTTCAACAACATCTTCGCGAACGACTATGCGATCGTGAACCTGGGCGCCGTGCAGAAGGCGATCGACGCCAGCAAGCTGGACGCGGCCGCGACCATCGACCAGGCGGCTCTGAACGCCGCCAACCTGACCCGCGGTGGCAAGGACGGCGTCCGTCTGCTCGCCAAGGGTGAACTGACCGCCAAGGTCAGCTTCCTGGTGGCCGGCGCGTCGAAGAGCGCGATCGATGCCGTCGAAAAGGCCGGTGGCAAGGTCGACGTGATCGAAGTCGTTGCCGCAGCGGACAAGGCCAAGGCGAAGAAGGGCGCGACCCTCGCCGCCAAGAAGGCCGCCCGCAAGGGCTGATCCGCCTTTCGCAGACGTGCAAGCCAGACTTGCAACAACGGCCCCGCTGCCCGATATGGGTCGGCGGGGTCATGCGTATGGGGGGACGTCTTTTGTCGCGCAGGCGGCAACTCCCCGTTCGACACGCTGGACCCGTCCCGCTAAGGGATGAGCGATTCCGATCCGGAGCATGATACTCCGGCTAGAGTGATTTGAAGGGCAGCCACCATGGCATCGAGAGCCGACCAGCTCGCATCCAATCTCAGCCTCGCGAAGTTCAGCCAGGCGACCGACCTCAAGAAGCGCCTGTGGTTTACGCTCGGCGCCTTGATCGTGTTCCGTTTCCTCAGCTTCGTGCCGCTGCCCGGCGTCGATCCGACCGCCTTGTCGCAGCTTTACAGCCAGACGAACGGCGGCATCCTCGACATCTTCAACACCTTCTCGGGTGGGTCGCTCTCGCGCATGAGCCTGATCGCGCTGGGCGTGATGCCCTACATCACCGCGTCGATCGTGGTGCAGCTGGGCGCCAGCCTCTCGCCGCAACTTGCGGCGATCAAGAAGGAAGGCGAAAGCGGGCGCAAGAAGCTGAACCAGTGGACCCGCTACGGCACCGTCGGCCTGACTGCGGTGCAGGGCTATTTCATCGCCGTCGGCCTGGAAGGCTTCGGCGCGCAGCAGGGCATGCAGGCGGTCATCGAACCCGGCCTACTGTTCCGGCTGACCGCAGTCGTCTCGCTGATCGGCGGCACGATGTTCCTGATGTGGCTGGGTGAACAGATCACCTCGCGCGGGATCGGCAACGGCGTGTCGCTCATCATCATGGCGGGCATCGTCGCCCAGCTGCCGGTGACGCTCAGCAACTTGTTCAAGTCGGGCAGCGAAGGGTCGATCTCGGGCCTGCTGATCTTCCTGGTCATGGTCATGGCGGTGGGCCTGGTCCTGTTGATCTGCTTCATGGAGCGGGCGCAGCGCCGCGTGCTGATCCAATATCCCAAGCGCCAGACGCGCCAGGGCCTGATGCAGGCGGACCGCAGCCATCTGCCGCTCAAGGTCAATACCGCAGGCGTCATTCCGCCGATCTTCGCGTCGTCGCTGTTGCTTATGCCGCTCACCATCTCGCAGTTCGCGGGCCAGACCGTCGCGGGAGAGAGCAAGTGGGGCGACTTCGTCCTCTCGCTCAACCAGTATCTGTCGCATGGCAGCCCGGTCTATATGGGCCTTTATGGCCTCGGCATCGTCTTCTTCTGCTTCTTCTACACCGCCGTGGTGTTCAACCCGGAAGAAACGGCCGACAATCTCAAGCGCAACGGCGGTTTCATTCCCGGCATCCGTCCCGGCAAGAATACCGAAAATTACCTGGATTATGTGCTGACGCGCATCACCGTCATCGGCGCGGCCTATCTGGCCTTCATCTGCCTGGTGCCGGAATTCGCCATCGCGCGCGCGGGCATCCCCTTCTATCTGGGCGGGACCAGCCTGTTGATCGTCGTCAACGTCACGGTCGACACCGTGACCCAGATCCAGAGCCATCTGCTCGCCCATCAATATGGCGATCTGATCAAGAAGGCGAAGCTCAAGGGGCGTCTGCGCTAAGACGACCGGATAATGGGCGCACAACAGGGGAGTATGCGCACAATGAACATCATTCTGCTTGGCCCTCCGGGAGCCGGGAAGGGTACGCAGGCCACGCGTCTGGTCGATGACCGTGGCATGGTACAACTGTCGACGGGCGATATGCTGCGCGCGGCGGTGAAGGCCGGGACGCCCGTGGGCCTCCAGGCGAAGGCGCTGATGGAATCGGGCGCGTTGGTGCCCGACGAAGTGGTGTCGGGCATCATCGGTGAGGCGCTCGACCAATTGTCGCCCGATACCGGCGTGATCTTCGACGGCTATCCCCGGACGCAGGCGCAGGCCCATTCGCTCGACGCCATATTGGGGGAGCGCGACCGCACCCTCGATCATGTGATCGAACTGGAAGTGAATGAGGACGCGCTGGTCGACCGCATCACCGGCCGCTTCACCTGCGCCAACTGCGGCGCGGGCTATCACGACCGCTTCAAGCTGCCCAAGGTCGAGGGCGAGTGCGACAAGTGCCACGGGCATGAGTTCAAGCGCCGCCCTGACGACAACGAGGAAACGGTTCGCACGCGCATGGCCGAATATCGCGCCAAGACCGCGCCGATCCTGCCGATCTACGAAGCGCGCAATATCGTGTCCCGCGTGGATGGCATGGCGGACATGAACGACGTGACCGCCGCCATTGCGGGCATATTGGACGACAAGACGGCCTAAGCTACGCGGCTCCTGCGATGACGCGCAGGCGCAGGACCGGATGACATGATGGGCCGACGCGGCAATGGCTGCGTCGGCCCGTTTTTGATGCTGCTGCGTGCCCATAAGCCGAACATCATGCACGCGCCACTTTGCGACCGATATTCGCAACGACGGCGACCATGGCCGATACAGTCAAAATGGCGTAATAAATCAGGTCAATTCTTCCCGTTAACCACGATCTTAACGGATTTATTGCTCGGCTGTTGCTATAGGGCCTCATGGTTGGATCGCCGCCTTCCCGTGGCCGCTTGACGGAATTGGACGCCTTGCGGGGCATCGGCGCGCTGTGCGTGTTGATCTTCCACTATTCGACCCGCTTTCACGAGCTGTTCCCGCAGGCGGCGCATGTGCCTTTCAGCTTCCCGGGCGGCAATTATCGTGTGCTGCTGTTCTTTACCATTTCGGGCTTTGCGATCTTCTTCACGCTCGATCGCATTCGCACGGTCGCCGATTTCGTCGTCAATCGTTTCGCGCGTCTCTATCCGGCCTATCTGGTCGCGATGCTGCTGACGCTCTCGATCGAATATCTGGCCCACGCGACGCGGCTGCTGATCGGTCCCGTCGCGATCCTCGCGAATTTCACGATGTTGCAGGGGTTCGCCTTCCTGCCCGAAGTCGACGGGGCCTATTGGACCCTGACGGTGGAGATCGCCTTCTACTTCTGCATGATCGCCATCTGGAAATTCGCGGGCGTCCGGCGACTGGAACCGGTGCTGGCCGGGTGGCTCGCGATCCGCTGGCTGTTCTGGCTCTGGCCGGACATGCCGGAACGAATCGTCATGCTGCTGGTCCTGCGCTACACGCCCTTCTTCGTCATCGGCATGCTCAGCTATCGCGTCTGGTCCGGCCAGCGCAGCCTGCGCCAGCAGGCGCCCTATGCCGCGCTCGCGCTGCTGTCAGTCGCGACCATGGAGACATGGGACGTGACGCTGGTCGGCTGTGTCCTGCTCGCGGCCTTCGTCGCCCTGATCCACGGCCGCCTGCATTTTCTTGCCGTCCGTCCGCTCCTGTGGCTGGGCGGGATCAGCTATTCCTTCTACCTCATCCACCAGCATGTCGGCTTCGTCGTGATGCTGGAATGTGCGCGGGCGGGCTACAGCCCCTGGATCGGCTTTGCCGCCGCTTTCCTGGTCGCGCTGGTGCTGGGCACAGCGATCAACCGATGGGTGGAGCGGCCCGCAGGCGAAGCGATCATCGCCTGGTGGAAGCG
Source organism: Sphingobium sp. CR2-8 (assembly GCF_035818615.1). Classification (NCBI taxonomy): domain Bacteria; kingdom Pseudomonadati; phylum Pseudomonadota; class Alphaproteobacteria; order Sphingomonadales; family Sphingobiaceae; genus Sphingobium; species Sphingobium wonjuense. The sequence continues at coordinate 518,827 of NZ_JAYKZY010000002.1, forward strand.
ACGCCGTGACGCGCGCCTCGGCACGGCGAAGGCGGCCACCATCCAGGGCTGAATCAGAAAGGGCGCCGCCGTCACCGGCTGCGCCCTTTCCATTCGATAGATTTGCGCCTTATTGCGCGACGGGCGCCGCAGCGGCCGCGTTGGCAGGCAGGCCGCCCATCTGCGTGACCATCTTGGTATAGGCGTCGAGATAGGCGAGCACGATCACCTGGCCGATATCGGTATTCTGATATCCGCCGCCGCCGACCGCCGCCAGGCCGCCCATCCAGCCCAGGCCGCCGCCGCCGCCGAAGCTGAGGTCCGACTTGCGAAAATAGCCCTCGGCCATGACCTCTTCCTCGGTCGTCCGCGCGTTCACGACCGACAGCATGACATTGGCCTCGCTCTTCTTGATCGAGATGCCGCCTGCCAGCGCGCCCAGCGTCCGCCCGCCCAGGAAGCCGCCGACCAGACCGCCGATGGCGTTGCCGCCGCTATTTTTGTTGGTCGTCACGATATCGGGCTGGATGAAATAGTCGGCCGCCTTGACCTGACCCTTGCCCAGGTTCGATCCGGCCTGCAATTCGCCCGAATCCGCCATGGCGCGTTCCATGTTGCGGCTCGCCATCGAACGGCCCCGATTGACGATGCCGAAGCAGCCGGACTGCTGGACGAACAATTTGATGATCGCTTCGGGGCTGCCCAGATTGAGTTCGCGCCACCACTGATTGTCCGGCTCCACGATCGCGACGGTGCCCAGCCGCTTGGTGCAGCGCGGGATTTCCATCTGCTTCTTGGTCTGGGCCTGACGGCCCGACGATCCCTTGTCCGCGGCCATCGCCTGCGGCGCGACCAGCGTCAGGCAGACCATGGCTGCGGTCAGCTTTTTCAATCCACGCATGTCAAGAACCCCGTTTGTTGCTTGATGTTGAGATATGTTGCCCCGTTCCTGCGAACGCCTATCACAAGCCGGGGTCGCTTCCAAGCAAAGCCACGTCAGGATGACGGCCTTTGTCATCCTGTGTGCGCGCTGCGCGATCCTGCTGACAGCGCATGAAATCACTGCTATCGGCGCGCGATGACCGACCTCAGCCATATCCGCAATTTTTCCATCATCGCCCATATCGACCATGGCAAATCGACGCTGGCCGACCGCCTGATCCAGCGGACGGGCGGCCTGACGGACCGTGAGATGAGCGCGCAGGTGCTCGACAATATGGATATCGAGAAGGAGCGGGGCATCACGATCAAGGCGCAGACGGTGCGCCTCGACTATGTCGCGAAAAATGGCGAGACCTATGAGCTGAACCTCATGGACACGCCGGGCCATGTCGACTTCGCCTATGAGGTGTCGCGCAGCCTGGCCGCGTGCGAGGGCGCGCTGCTGGTCGTGGACGCAGCGCAGGGCGTGGAGGCGCAGACCCTGGCCAACGTCTATCAGTCGATCGAGCATGATCATGAGATCGTGCCGGTCCTCAACAAGATCGACCTGCCTGCCGCCGAGCCGGAAAAGGTGCGCGCGGAAATCGAGGAAGTGATCGGCCTGGACGCCTCCGAAGCCGTGCTGGCCAGCGCGAAATCGGGCATCGGCATCGACGATATCCTCGAAGCCATCGTGAAAAAGATCCCCCCGCCCAAGGGCGACCGCGACGCCCCGCTGGAAGCGATGCTGGTCGACAGCTGGTACGACCCCTATCTGGGCGTCGTCATTCTGGTGCGGGTGATGAACGGGGTCATCAAGAAGGGCCAGAACGTCAAGTTCATGATCGGCGGCACCGAGCATCTGGTCGACCGCGTCGGCTGCATGCGGCCCAAGATCGAGCAATTGCCCGAACTGGGGCCGGGCGAGATCGGCTTCATCACCGCCCAGATCAAGGATATCAGCCAGACACGCGTCGGCGACACCATCACCACCGTCAAGAATCCGGCGGCCAAGCCGTTGCCGGGCTTCAAGGAAGTCCAGCCGGTTGTGTTCTGCGGCCTCTTCCCGGTCGATGCCAATGATTTCGACAAGCTGCGCGATTCGATCAGCAAGCTGCGCCTGAACGACGCCAGCTTCTCCTTCGAGATGGAGAGCAGCGCGGCGCTGGGCTTTGGCTTCCGCTGCGGGTTCTTAGGGTTGCTCCATCTGGAGATCATCCAGGAGCGGCTGACCCGCGAATATGATCTCGACCTCATCACCACCGCCCCGTCGGTGGTCTACAAGATCCAGCTGACCTACGGCGCGGGCGAGATCGAACTGCACAATCCGGCCGACATGCCCGATCCCACCAAGATCGACGAGATCGAGGAACCGTGGATCGAGGCGATCATCTACTGCCCCGACGAGTATCTCGGTTCGATCCTTAAGCTCTGCCAGGACCGGCGCGGCATCCAGAAGAATCTGACCTATGTGGGCGGCCGCGCGCAGGTGACCTACGAACTGCCGCTCAACGAAGTGGTGTTCGACTTTTACGATCGGTTGAAGTCCATCAGCCGCGGCTATGCCAGCTTCGACTATCACCAGATCGGCTATCGCGAGGGCGACCTCGTTAAGATGAGCATCATGGTCAACAGCGAGCCGGTCGATGCGCTCAGCATGATCGTCCATCGCGGCACCGCCGAATTGCGCGGACGCGGCATGTGCGAGCGTCTGAAAGACCTCATCCCCCGCCATCTGTTCAAGATCCCGATCCAGGCGGCGATCGGCGGCAAGGTGATCGCGCGCGAGACGATCGCGGCGATGCGCAAGGATGTGACCGCCAAATGCTATGGCGGCGACATCAGCCGCAAGAAGAAGCTGCTCGACAAGCAGAAGGAAGGCAAGAAGCGGATGCGCGAATATGGCAGCGTCCAGATTCCGCAGGAAGCCTTCATCGCCGCGCTGCGCATGGGCGACGAGAGCTGATCCGATGCGCGACCGCTACGCAGAGCTTGCGGGGCAGGTCGCACGGATAGAGCGGGCCGCGGCGTTTCTGGCGAACGGCATGTCGCTGGGCCTCTGCCCCAATGCCGCGGACCGCAGGCGCGACGCCATGCCTGCCAAATTGTTCGGCAACGGCCTGCGCGAACTGGACCTGTTCCTGACCGACCTGATCGTGGAAGCAGGCCGGGTCGACCGACTGGGCGCAGCGGCGGGGGGCGATCCCGGCATCCATCCGGGTCGCCGCATCTACAGCGCGGCCGAAGCGTGGCGACGCACCGGTCCGCAACTCGGGCTGGCGGCGGAAACACGCATCAGACTGCGTGAAATGCGCGCGTCGCAGAACCGGCAATGTTTCGGAAGGCTGCGAGGAGAGGGCGCCGAAGCCGCCCTGCAAAGGGCGTGCGCCGATTATGCGAAGCTGGCGGGCGACATATTGGCGGCGGTGAAGGCGCGGGCGGGCTAGCCCGGTTTCCGACAGCCCCGGTTTCCGACAGGCAGGAAGACCGGCGACAGGGATGGCATAGGCCATCGCCGCATGGGACGGAAGGCCGACAGTCGCCCGAAGCCGTATCGATCTCAAGGACCTGCCATGCGCCCCTGGACACGCCCGCCTCTACATCCTTCTATGACGCGCGTGGCCATCATGGCGACGTTGATCGCATGTGGCAGTATCGGCGATGCGAACGCTCAAACCCAAAGCGTCGCGGCGGACAGCAACGGCGTCATCACCGCCCATGGCGTGAAGGTGCCGCCCTCCGATCTTCTCAGCGCTCCGGCCCGGTCGCAGATCGAACAGAAGCTGGCGCGTGCCACGCCTTCGGCCACATCCGCGCCCAGCCTGTCGGCCACGCGCGCCCTGTCCGACGCTTTCCTCCAATCCGTCGTCGATAAATGGCAGCGGCTCCATCCCGCCACCATCCGTTCGCTAACGATGAACGGGGTCAAGGTCGACGAGATCATACCCACGCAAGGGATCGCTCCGGAAAATGCCCATCGTGTCCTCATCAACCTGCATGGCGGCGGCTTCTTCACCGGATCGGGCGCAGGCGGGCAGGCCGAAGCTCTGCCGCTGGCCGGGCAAGGCCGGATAAAGGTCATCGCGATCGATTACAGGCTGGCGCCGGAACATCGCTTCCCGGCCGCCAGCCAGGATGTGGCGCAGGTGTATCGCAAGCTGCTGGAAAACTATAAGCCTGAGAATATCGGTCTATATGGATGTTCCGCCGGCGGCGCGCTGGTGGCGCAATCCCTGGCATGGTTTCAGAAACATGCGCTGCCGCGGCTCGGCGCTGCGGGCATCTTCTGCGCGGGCGCGATGCCGACCTTCTGGTATGGCGGCGATTCGTCGGCCGTTGCGCCGATGTTGAACGGACGGATCGCCCCGACGCCCGAACAGAGGGACGCAAGTCCGGGCCATGCCTATCTCGCCGGCACCGACCCGCATGATCCACTCGTGACGCCGGGCCTTTTCCCCGATGTCCTGGCGCAATTTCCGCCCACGCTGCTCGTCACCGGCACGCGCGACACCGCCATGAGCAACGTGCTGGTCACGAATGTCGCCCTGCTCAAGGCCGGGGTGGATACGCAATTGCTGGTCCTAGAAGGGACGGGCCATGGTGAGTTCAACACGATGGTCGATACCCCCGAAACGGCCGATGCCTATGCCATCATCTGGCAATTTTTCGATCGGCATCTGGGACGCTGACCCTGGCCGGATTCCATCGGCAGCCGTTTCGCCAACCGATTGATCTGCATCAGGAACCGGGCGTGCGCCTTGACGGCTGGGCCGGGCCATGGTCAAGTCGGCATGCTGGTGCGAGGGAGACGGCGTGAGCGACATCTGGTTGTATGACGAACATCCCGCCATGTTCCGGGCGCATCCTATGCTGTTCCTGCTGCTGCTCGTGTCGGTGGTGGGCATCGTCGGGATCGCGATCTGGTGGGTGCTGCACAAGGGCGAACGGCTGGCGCTGAGCGAGCGGGAAGTCTTGTTGGAACGCGGATTGCTGGCCAAGCAGCGGACGGAGGTCGCGCTGACCAGCATCCGGTCGGTGCGCATCACCCAAAGTCTGGGCCAGCGCATCTTCGGTGTCGGCCATGTCGAACTGTTCAGCGCGGGCGACATCGCCGAAATCGCGATCAAGAACATGCCGCGGCCCGATCGCATCCGCGCGATCGCCGCCGCGCGCAACCTCGACCTATTGCCGCAAAGATAGACAATTTCGACCAGCCCCTTGACTTGGACCGATTTATTTCAACGATAGGTGACTGAATAAGAGGCCGCAGAGCCTTGTATTGCAAGAGGACGCCATGTCAGGAACGTCCGTCCGCAAAGGTGTGGGCGGCGCTAAAAGGGGTCGTCCATGGTGGGCTTGCGCGTGATGCCGTCTTTGACGGACCTGACAGCCGAACAGCGGGCCGATATCCGCCAGGCATGCGGGTTCGCCTGTGTGCGGTGCGGCGTTACCATCTATCGCTATCTGGGCTTGCCCGATGCGGCGGGAGCGACCCTGCTCTGTCCGACCTGCCATGGTCTGGTGGAGGAAGGACGGCTGACCGCGACGCAGGTGCACAGCTTCCATGCCAATCCCGTGGTGCGGCAGCGTCACTTCGCGCGCGACCGGCTGCCTTTCTCGGCGGAATTGCCGCAACTGATCGTCGGCGGATCCCGCCTGCTGCGCGACACGCCGATCCCGATCACGCTGGAAGGGGAGCCGATCCTCATCTTCGCGCCGCCGCGCCGGACCAACGGCGCGACCCGTATCAGCGTGCGGCTGGGGTCGCCCGAAGGGCAGGCGACGCAGGTCATCGACGGCAACGAATGGAAACCGACCGATGGCAGCTGGCATTTCCTGCTGCGCGGGGACCGCTACAGCATGATGGCGGCGCGCGGGGACGGACTGGCGGTGCTGCGCGTCGTCGCGCGCAATCGGATCGCGGTGGAGCATCTGCGCACCACCATCAATGGTCGGCGGCTGGAAGTGACGCCAGACTGGCTGGAGATCGACGGCAAGCGCCATGTCGACCGGATCGGCAGCGGGACGTTGATCGGCCTGGAACTTTAGGGCAGGCGCCGCCGCCGAAATTCCAGCGCGACCGGCCGCATGACGCCATCGGCGCGTACCCGGACGCGAACCAGCCCTTGCAGATGCGGATCGGCCAGCTTGCGCGACAGGGCAATCGCCTGCCCCTGAGACGCATAGAAAATGCCGCTATTCAGGCCGCGAACTTCGCGCCGCGCGCCCATCGTCGCGCGCAGGATGACAGCACACTTTTGTGCCGCTGCCGGATCGGGACGACCCGCAGGCTGGGCCAGCGGCCGGACCGACCGGATATGTGGCGCGGTGCCGACGACGCACAAGGCGTCGGCACCGCCGACATCACCCTGCGGTTCCCCGTCGCGCGCCGGTGGTGTCGGCCAGGCATAGCGATATTGCACATAATGGCCGCGCAACAGGTCGCGTGGATCATAGCCCTCTATCGGGATCAGCCAGTCCTGCCCCTGCTGTGCCTGCCGATATGTCGTCGCCCAGCTCGCAGCCAGCAGCACGAGCGGCAAGAGCAGCGCCACGGCAAGCAACAGGCGATGGCGCGCGGGCGTCATGCGACACCGGCCCGCGTCGGGGCATAGCGCTTCGATATCCGGATCGATGCCCAGGCGACTGCCATGGCGAACAGGCCGGACAGGATCAGGCCCACGCCACTGCCCAGCAGGTCGTCATTCAGTTCGAAGCTCAGGATGATGATGCGCAGCGCGACCAGCGCCACCGCCGCCTGGAAGATGCGCCGCCAGTGCGCATGGATCGCTGCAGCGGCGACGGCACCCCACAAGGCGAGGAAGAACAGCGTGGCGGTCGCGGTGCGGGCCGTGTCATGCAAGGCGGGAAGCAGCATCTGGCCCATATGTAGCGCCGCCGCGACCACAAGCAGCGCGGCCGTCGCCCGCCCGGACGCCGTGCGTCGCGCATGGGCGATGGCGGCCGCCGCGCCGATCATGGCGATGCTCTGCAGGGCGATGCTGCCCGACAGGACGCCGGCATGGCCGTCCCAGCCCAATATCAGCATGAAGAGACTGATAGCGGCGAAGATAGTGGCGAGCGCGATCTGTTCGAGCAGTCTCCAGAAATCGGGTCGATCGCTCACGCCCCGCATCAGCGCGGCGCAACCGGCGACGGCCATGGGTGGGCAGGCGATCAGGCCCCAGTACAGCGCGGGATATACCGGCTCCGTCCGACCGAAGGTCCACAGATGCCCATAGTCGTCGGCATGCGCCCAGGCGGTGCCAAAAAGGCCCACCATCCACAGCGCCGCGACCGGCCAGCCGCGGCCGAACAGCAGCAACAAAGGCGAAAAGAGCAACAGCCAGGCAAGCAGCGGCTGCCACAGCGGCGAACTGGTCTGATATACCTGCCCGATATGCCCGAAGAAGGTCAGGCCCAGCACCGCCGCAACGAACAGCAGGGCGTCGCTGGCCTGATCGTGCAACCCGCCCTTGGGCAATCGCCACCAAATCAGCGCGGCAAGAGCGGCCATCAGTAGCATATGGATGGCGAGGCGGGTTTCGCCAGGGATCGCATCCCAGTTCGCCGCGATTAGAGACACCAGCCCCAGGCCGATCGCCAGCGCGCCCAGTCCCACGATCGCCCAGACGCCGATCGGGCGGGCATGCGCGTTTTCCCACGCGCTGATGCGACTGGCGGTGTCGGCGTCGATCAATCCCGCCGCCTGCCACGCCCTGAGTTTCCGCTCCGACATGGGGGAACACTAGCCCGGCGGGCGCGAAGGGCAATGGGATTGTTCGGGCGGCGCGAGCAGGCTGGTGGAAGCGCATGACGAAATCATGGGCAAAGACAGGCTCGGGGATGATAGATGTCGCCGGATGAGCAAAAGGCATGACATCGCTATCGGGACTGGCCACGACAAGCATCTGGTCGGTATCCTATGCGGCGCAGGCGCAGGTGGGCTGTGGGGCCTGGTCTTACTCGCCCCGGCGCTGGTGCGGGATTTCCGGCCGATCGACCTCGCCGTCGGGCGCTACCTTGCCTATGGCCTGATGTCGGGCCTGCTGATCGTCCCGCGCTGGCGCGCCTTGGTGGCCGGGCTGGATGCTGCTGCCTGGTGGGCGCTCGGCTGGCTCGGGCTGACGGGCAATCTCCTTTATTATGTGCTGCTTGCCACCGCGGTGCAGATGGGCGGCATCGCCATAACCTCCTTGGTGATCGGTTTCCTGCCGGTCGCCGTTACGATCATCGGCAGCCGCGACCATGGGGCCTTGCCGCTGCGACGGCTCGCGCCGTCGCTCCTGCTGTGCGTGGCCGGGTCGCTCTGCGTCGGCTGGCAGGCGGTGGGTGTGCCGGATGGCAGGGCGGTCGGCCCGCAGCTTGTCGGTTTGGCCTGCGCGGTCGGGGCGCTGCTATCCTGGACCGCCTTCGCCGTGGGCAACAGCCGCTGGCTGGTCCGCCTGAAACATGTCTCCGCGCCGGACTGGAATCTGGCGATCGGCCTTATGGCCGGCGCGCAGGCGCTTCTCCTGTCGCCGGGCTTGTTATGGATGGGCGTGGCGCATCATGATGCGGACGCGTGGATATTGTTTACAACTGTCTCTATCGGTGTCGCACTGTTCGCCTCGATCGTCGGTAACGCCCTGTGGAACCGGGCGTGTCGGCTGCTGCCGCTGACCATGGTGGGGCAGATGATCCTGTTCGAAACCGGTTTCGCGCTGCTCTACGCGTTCGCGTGGGAGCGCCGTCTGCCCACGGGACTGGAAAGCGGCGCCTTCCTCCTGGTCGTGCTGAGCGTCATCAGTTGCATCGCCGCGCATCGCCGCCCGCTTGAAGGGGCCGCGATCCCCTGATTGCGCGCTTTCCCCTTTGGCGGAATCGCTATAGGGCGGGTTTCATGACCAATATCTTTCTCGTGATGGGCGGCGGCGCCGTGGGTGCCGCCTTGCGCTATCAATTGGGGCGTTTCGTCGGGCAGATGACGCCCGGCACGGCCTGGCCCTGGGGCACCTTCGCTGCCAATCTGATCGGCGGGTTCGCCATGGGGCTGCTGGCCGGATGGCTGGCGCGCGGTACGACTGTAGCGGGCGAACCGATCCGGCTGTTGCTGGGCGTGGGCGTGCTGGGCGGCTTCACCACCTTTTCCGCCTTCAGCCTGGAAACCCTGCTGATGATCCAGCGCGGCGACATCGCTTTGGCGAGCGGCTATGCGCTGGCGTCGGTGGTCGGCGCAGTTGCGGCACTGGCGCTGGGCCTCACGGTCATGCGGAGTGTCACGGCGTGAAGGGGCGTCCTCCCGGCAAATCCGGCGCAGGCGCGCCGTCCGGCAAGGGACCACGCGACGGCAAGCCTGCGGGCCGCTCCGCCAGCGGCAAGCCTGCGGACAAGCGCTTCGGCGACAAGAAACCCAGCGGTAAGTTCGGTGACGGCAAGCCCGGTGCGCCCGGTCGCGCCCGCGGCGCGGCCAAGGCTGCCACCGCGCGCAAGGGGGAGGGCGGCAAGCCACCCTTCAAGCCCCGGACCAAGTCCCCCGCGCCCGCCGCTGCCAAAGCCGCGCCAGCGCCCGCAAAGCCCGTCGCCGCCAAGTCCGGCGCATCCAAGGGCGTCTCGCTCGACGTGCGTCAGTATCGCGTTCAGGCGGATGATGACGGCATCCGGCTCGACCGCTGGTTCCAGCGGCATCTGCCCGATGTCGGCTTCAACCTGGTGTCGCGCTGGTCGCGCACCGGCCAGTTGCGGGTCGACGGCGCGCGCGCTGCCCCGGGCGACCGCATCCTGGAAGGGCAGACGATCCGCGTGCCCCCGGCCGAAGCCAAGCCCGACGTCCCTGAACGCGTGAAGCGCGTCCGCGTCATCGACCTGACCCCCGATGAAATCGCCTATGCGCAGGAGATGGTGATCCACAGGGACGATCAGGCGATCGTCATCAACAAGCCGCCCGGCCTCGCCACGCAGGGCGGGACCAAGACCGACGAGCATGTCGACAAGCTGCTCGACGCACTGTTGTTCGACGCCAATTCGCGGCCCAAGCTGGTCCATCGACTCGACAAGGATACGTCGGGCGCGCTGTTGCTGGCGCGCAGTAGCCGCTCGGCCGCCCATTTCGCGAAGACCTTCTCCAGCCGCACCGCGCGCAAGGTCTATTGGGCGCTGGTGATCGGCGTGCCATCGATCAACGACGGCATGATCGAACTGCCGCTGGCCAAGCAACCCGGCACCGGCGGCGAGAAGATGCATGTGGATGAGGCGGAAGGGCTGCCTGCCCGCACGCGTTACCGCGTAATCGAACGCGCAGGGAACCGCGCCGCATGGGTCGAGCTGCAACCCTATACCGGCCGCACCCACCAACTGCGCGTCCATCTGGCCGCGATCGGCCATCCGATTGTGGGTGACGGCAAATATGGCGGCAAGGACAGCTTCCTGTCCGGATCGATCAGCCGCAAGATGCATCTGCATGCGCGCCGCATCCGCGTCGATCATCCCGATGGCGGACGGGTGGACGTGATGGCGGAACTGCCGACCCATTTCGCCAACAGCATCTCCGAACTCGGTTTCGACCTGAGCCTGGGCGACATGCCGCTGGACGACGAGATCGACCGGACTCCGACGCGCGAGGACGAAAAGAAGTTCGCGCGGCAGCACGCCAAGCAGGTGCGCAAGGATCGCAAGGGCGAGCGGCGATCGCGCGGATCCCGCCCATAAAGGGGTAGCGATGCATCCCGATCCCCAGTTCGGCTGGCGCGACCAGCAGGCGCTGCGCGCTTTCGTGACCGCACAGCCATTCGGCATGCTCTTCGCGCAGACGCCCGATGGACCGGCGGTCGCCCATGTCCCGGTGGTCTGGCTGGACGAACAGCGGATCGGTTTTCACCTGTCGCGTGGCAATCGCCTGGCGAGCCACCTCGACGGCGCACGGGCGTTGTTCGTGGTGAACGGGCCGCACGGTTATGTCAGTCCGGACTGGTACGGATTGGACGATCAGGTGCCGACATGGAATTATGTCGCCGCCGAACTGGAAGGCGATGTTCGCGCGCTGCCCGCCACCGCCTTGCCTGACCTGATCGACGCGCTGTCGCTGGCCAGCGAGGCGCGACTGGCGCCCAAGCCCGTCTGGACCCGCGACAAGATGACGCCCGGTCTGTTCGATCGCATGGCCAGCGCTATCATCGGCTATGACATGCAGGTGGTCGAGTGGCGCGGGACGCGCAAGCTGGGTCAGAACAAGCCGCCTGTTGCCCTGGCGGCCGCAGCGGACGGCATGGCCGCAGCAGGCGACGCCGCGATCGCCACGCTCATGCGGGCGACGCTGCCAGGGGCCGTCACCGAATGAAGGAGGCGCGCCGATGACCAACAAGCTCGTCGTTCTCGATTGCGACGGCACGCTGGTCGACAGCCAGCATAGCATCTGCGCCGCCATGGTCCACGCGTTCGAGGCGGTGAAACTTCCCCCGCCCGAACGGCCCGCGATCCTGTCAGCGGTCGGCCTGTCGTTGCCGGTCGCGATGGCGCGGCTGTTGCCGGATGCGGAGCCGGACTTTCACGATCATCTGGCCGATCGCTACAAGCTGGCGTTCCAGGCGATGCGGCGGGAACAGGGCGTGCAGGAACCGCTCTATCCCGGCATCGCCGATCTGGTGCATGATCTGGTCGCCGCAGGATGGCTGCTGGGCGTGGCGACGGGCAAGTCGGATCGCGGCCTCAACCTGTGCCTCACCCATCATGGCATCCTCGATCGATTCGTCACGCTCCAGACCGCCGATCGCCACCCGTCCAAGCCGCATCCTTCCATGCTGCTGACCGCCATGGCGGAGGCGGGCGCCATGCCCGACAGCACGATCATGATCGGCGACACCAGTTTCGACATCGACATGGGACGGGCGGCCGGGGTGCGCAGCATCGGGGTCGCCTGGGGCTATCATCTGCCGGACGAACTGGTCGCTGCGGGCGCGCATGCCGTGGCGATGGACAGCATGGAATTGCGCGGCCATATCGGCGCGCCATGACCGACCTCCCTCCGCCTCCCAAACCCAATCCCGATTCGGTGGCCCGCCAGCGGCATTTCGCGATCGGCCTGTTCCGCCTGTCGGGCGCGTTCATCGTGATGTCTGGCTTCCTCGCCATTATGCAGCGCTTCACCTGGGTGCAGGGGGACAAGGCCAAGGCCTTCGGCGCGATCATGGTCGTCACCGGCCTGTTTCAGTTCATCCTCGTGCCCCGCCTGCTGCTGGCGCTGTTCCGCACGCGGCCGCCGCAATGAAGCGTTTCTACACCGATGTGACCGTTGTCGCGGATGAGGCGGGTTTCGCCATCCGGCTGGATGGTCGCCCCGTCCGCACCCCGGCCCGCGCGTCGCTCGCGCTGCCGTCGGCTGCCCTGGCGCAGGCCGTGGCGCAGGAATGGCGCGCGCAAGGAGAAAGCGTCGACCCCGCATCGATGCCCATGACCGGCCTTGCCAATGCGGCGATCGATCATGTCGCGCCCAAACCGACGGATTTTGCCGCAGGGGTCGCGCGCTACGCCCAGTCCGACCTGCTTTGTTATCGCGCCAACGGCCCCGAAACGCTGGTCGCGCGGCAGGCGGCGGCGTGGAACCCGTTGCTCGACTGGGCGCAGGCGCGCTACGATGTTGCTTTCGTGGTGACGCAGGGCATCCTGCCGGTGCCGCAGCCCGAAGATGCGCTTGCCCGGCTCGCGGCCGTCGTCGCGGCGCTCGATCCCTTCACGCTGGTCGGCTTGTCGACGCTGGTGACGCTTAGCGGTTCGCTGGTCTGCGGGCTGGCCGTGATCGAAGGGGGGCATGATGTCTCCACCGTCTGGCAGGCGGCGGAAATCGACGAAGCCTGGCAAGTCGAACAATGGGGCGAGGATGCCGATGCCGCCGTCCGTGCCATGCGTCGCGCCGCCGACTTCGCCATGGCGGCCGATTTCTGCGCGCTATGCCGGTAATATTTCGCGGTTGCGCGCCGTTGCTTTAGCGATTCCAGGACAGCGCAGGTTTTGCACAGACACGGTGCCGGAACCCGGAAGCGCCTTCGTTCATTCTTTCGCCAGCACGGGCAGTCTATGTCCGGCTATGTCCACTGCATCGACCTAGGGAGACCAGACGTTGGCTTCGACGTTCGCAAAATTCGTTCTGACGCCCCTCATCGCCTTCGCCATGCCGCTCGCGCCTGCCGCGCTGGCGCAGCAGGCCACGCCGGACGCGCCGCCGCCCGAAGCGCCGCCGGTCGAGGATAGCGCCGCCGCCGATGCAGCGGCCGTCGCGCGCGAATTGACGCCTGCGGAAATCGCTGCCTTCAACAAGGCCGTGACCGATTTCACCGCGGGCCAGGCTGCCCAGCAGAGGGGTGACAACGCCACCGCCGTCGCCAAATATGACGGTGCTCTTCCCGCGATCCGCACGGCGGTGGAGGCCGATCCGTCCAAGGCCGACAATGTCAATTTCCTGGCGAACGCGCTCTACGCCGATGCTGCCGCCTATGGCGCGCTGGGGCAGATGGACAAGGTCATCACGCTCTACGCCGAAGCAGTTCCGCATTGGCGCAAGGTCGTGGAGGCCAAGCCCACCGATCTCGCCAGCCGCAATATCCTGGCCGGCATTCTGATCCAGCTGGGCAACCAGAATCTGCGCGACCATGATCGTGGCGGCGCCGATCCCTTTTTCGAGGAAGCGGTCACTATAGCGCGTCAGAGCGTGACGGAGCAGCCCGACGACGCCGTATCCAAAAACGTACTGCTGGCAGCGCTGGTCGGGTCGAGCCAGACGACCACGCAGGAAGGCATTCGCGACGAAGCCATTGCGCTGGGTAAGAGGATGATCGCAGACGGCTCGATCGACGCGACCAACAAGGGATCGATCGAAACCATGACGGGCGCGCCAGCGGCACAATAGCCAAATGGCGGCTAGGCAGGCTCAGCTATTGCCGATCTTGTCGGCATAGAGCATCCGGCCCGGGCCCAGCAGGCCTAGCACCTGCGGCACGATATGGGGGGCGACCGCGAAGCAACCCTCGGATCGGCCGCATTTACCCCAGGCGGCGACATGATCCTCGCTCACATAATCCGCGCCATGGATGACGATGGCGCGCGATTCGGCATTGTTGTTCTGCGGGTCCAGGCCCAGCAGGCGCATCGAGCGACCATGCTGGCCGAAATACATGTCGCCCGTCTTGAACGCGCCGGACGAGCTGGCCAGCGAATTGAACTCGTTGGAAAAGCTGTGTAGCCAGCCGGAATGGGCGGGGTCGGAACCGCGGCCATGGGATACGAGGTAGCTGCTGGTCTGTCCGCCGATCAGGTCCACGATATGCATGCGCGGATTTTTCGACGGCGCATCGAAATCGACGATCGCAAGTCGATCACGCAGGGCGAAGGCGTCGGCGTGACGGTCCAGCGCGGCCTTCGCCCGTTCCAGCAAGTCGGCATAGGGCATCTGCGCGATTGCGCGCGGCGTCGCCGGAACGCTGGAGGTCGGGGCTGCCGGAACTGGGGCCGGGTTCAGGGATTGAGGCCCCGTCGTGGACAGCGCGGCGCGACCCATGCTGTCCGACAGAAACGAAAAGGCGAGTCCGCTCAAAGCGAACTTCGTGAAATTGCGGCGATCCATGTGTCGCCCTATAGCAAAGCTGACGCCCCGGTCCAAGACCGGGGCGCAGGGCCTTACTCGTCCGACTTGCTCGTTCCGTCCGCTGGCTGGCTCTGTTCGCCGCCTTCGGGCAGGCGCGACGTCATGCCGGTCGCTTCGGCGTCATCCAATATCTGCTGCTGTTCGGACACCGTAGGCGGCGGCGCAGCCGGAGTCGCGACCGCGTTGTTCTGCGGCTCGGGCAGCGGCGCTTCGGGTTCTTCGATAATGACGTTTTCGACCGGCGGCTCGACCAGATTGTTGGTGGCAGCGGGAGCTTCTTCCTCTTTCTTGCCGCAAGCGGAAAGGATGAGCGCGCCAGCAAGGGCGAAAAGGGCGATTTTACGCATGGATCAATCCTTCAGTGCGATAGCGGAAGAGGGCGCGGCAGTGGGATCGACGCGGCGGCTCGACGCCTCGATCTTCTGCGCGAGCAGCTTGTCCCAGCCATAGGGATCGGCCCGGAAACTGACCGTGCCATTGTTGCTGGCAAAGGCGGTCCAGTAGAGCAGATAGACCGCCACCTGATTAGGCAACGACACCCGCTGGGTCTTGCCTTCATCGATCAGGGTCTGGATCTGGCCGTTCAGATTGGGATCGGCCGCAACCATCTGCTCGGCCAGCGCCACCGGCTTTTCCAGACGGATGCAGCCATGGCTGGCGAGCCTATCGTAGCTGGAGAATTTTCCGCGCGAAGGCGTGTCATGCAGATAGACGGCGAAGGGATTGTTGAAATCGAACTTCAACCGGCCCAGCGCGCTGTTCGGCCCGGCCGGCTGGACGATACGCTCGCCGCCTTCCGGTGTCTTTATGATCTTGTAACCCTGCCGGGCCAGCGTCGCGCGTCCCTTGGGGAACAATTCCCGCTTGGCGATCGACATTGGCACGTTCCATGGCGGGTTGACGACGATCGAATGGATGCTGGACGACAGCATCGGGGTTGCATTGTCGGGGCTGCCTGTGACGGCGCGCATCGAACTGATCGGCTGGTCGCCCTCGAACACGGTCAGCACGGCCGCGGCGATGTTCACCTGCACGCGGTTGACCGGCAGGCTGCGCGGCATCCAGCGCCAACGCTCCATATTCGCCATGATCGCCGCGATGCGATCGTCCACGCCGACATTGAGCGCTTCCAGTGTGCGCGCGCCCAGCTGGCCGGTAGGCTCCAGACCGTAGCGGCGCTGCGCGCGCTGGATCACGTCGACCAGCTTCTCGTTCGGCGTAACGGCAGGATCTTCCAGCGCGATGCGCGCGCGCACCACGTCGGGCGCGGACGCGGCGGTCAGGGTCGGCCATCCGCCCTTGTCGCGGATCGCCTCATATTTGGCCAGGCCCTTGCGCAGCGTATCATAGCCCGCCCAGGGCGGCGTCAGGCCGGTGGACCAGGATGCAAGCCGATCCTCGCTCACCGCCTTGGCGAGGCCGGGGCGGGGATCGAAAGCGGCGGGACGCAAGGCCCAGATGTTCAGGAAGTCGGCGGTATCGACGCGGCCGGTATTCAAAGCCTTGGCGCGGTCGATCAGCGCGTTGACCAGCGCCTCGCCATGCAGCGGACCGCTCGCCTTCTGCCGGGCCATCAGGCCCTGCGCCGCGCCGCTTTTCAGCCAGTCATTGGCCCATGCCTCCTGCGCGGACGACAGCGCCGGGATCGGCACGGGGGGCGGGGGCACGGGGATCGGCTGCACCGTGGGGGCGGGCAGGGTCGGGGCCATGACTGGCGGCGGGGTTTGCGCCGCCAGCGGCAGCGTAGCGAAGCCAGCGAGCGCCAGCAGCGGGACACGGATCATCATCGGGTGGTTCATGCTGGACCAGATAGCGCAAAGCCGCCACTGTTCAAATCGCGATAGCGGGAAAAGATCATGCTGCACGTTGTTCACCATCCCGCCTATGTCTCCCCTGCAACACCGGGCAGCCATTTTCGTTTCGATAAATATGGTCTGGTAATCGATGCGCTGAGCGAAACCGGCGTGGATTTTCAGATCGTTGCGCCGCAACCCATGCCGCGCGCTTGGATCGACGCGGTGCATGATCCGGCCTATGTCAACGAGGTGCTGACCCTGTCCGTACCAACTGAAAAAGCGCGCCGGATCGGATTTCCCGTGACGGAGAGGGTGATGCGCCGGTCGATCCTGTCGCCCGGCGGCACTTGGGCGGCGGCCAAGCTGGCGATGGTCCATCGCTATGCCGCCAACGCAGCGGGCGGCAGTCATCATGCGCTGGCTGATACAGGCGCAGGCTATTGCGTGTTCAACGACCTCGCCATCGCCGCCAACCGGCTGGTGGCGGAAGGCGACGCAGCGCGCATCCTGATCCTCGACCTCGACGTGCATCAGGGGGATGGCACCGCGTCGCTGATGGCGGGGCGGGGGGACATATTCACCCTGTCGATCCACGCGGAAAAGAATTTCCCGGTGCGCAAGGCGCGCTCGACGCTCGACATCGGATTGGACGACGGGATCGGCGACACGGCCTATCTATCAGTGTTGGCCGACACCCTCCCGCGCATCCTGGACGATTTCGAACCCGATCTGATCCTGTATCAGGCGGGTGTCGATCCGCACATGGACGACCGATTGGGACGGCTGGCGCTCAGCGACGCAGGCCTGGACGCGCGCGATCGCTATGTCATGCGGCAGGCGCGTTCGCGGGCCATACCCGTCGCCAGCACCATGGGCGGCGGCTATGGTGCCGACCGCATGGCGGTCGCGCGCCGCCATGCCGCCTGCATGATCCGCATGGCGGAGGAAGCCGATTAGTGAATATTGCTGCGGTCGCTCAGATCCGCCGCGATCCTGCTGTCCATCAGCTTGGCCGCGATCAGCCCTGCGAGCGCGAGCGCCACGAAATCGCTGAAAGCCAGATAGAGGATATAGCCCCATGGCGCATGGTTGGTGACGGCTTGGCCGATATGTAGCCATAGCACTGCCGCTAGCGCGAAGAGGATGGAGACGCGCACCCGGCTCGCAAAGTCCGCCAGTGCGAAGCGTAACGCCAGCGCGATGAGCACGCCCACCACGAGCGCCAGGATCAACCCGCCGATCAGCGCGGCGCTGTCCATCACCGGAAACCCGCCTTCATTGTAGAAGATCTGGGCCACCGGCCCTTTGCCGTAGAGGATGGTGCCCTGCGCCGTCGCAGGGTCGGGGATCACATAGACGCCGGTGCCGCCGGGGCTGAGTGCCTGCGCAAGAGACGCCTGCAAATTGGCGCTGGCCTGTTCGTCGGTACGGCTAAGCGCCAAGGCGCTGAGCGGCGTGCCCCAGAAGAGAAAGCCAGTGATGAACATCGCCAGCCCGCCTAACAGGCCGCCCAAAATCACGCGAACCATCAATTCCTGCCCTTCTGTCACATCATGTCGGCGTGCCAACGCACGAAGCATCGACATCTATCCGGGGAAGACAGGATTCAGTCAGCCGCGCGCGCGGCCTTTTCGGCGATCCCCGACACGCCTTCGCGCCGGTCCAGTTCGTCCAGCACGGCGTCGAGCGGGACGTCCATGTCGGCCAGCAGCAGCAGCAGGTGAAAAAGGAGGTCGGCGCTCTCGCCTACGACTTCCGCGCGGTCGTTCGCCATGGCGGCGATCACCGTCTCCACCGCTTCCTCGCCGACCTTCTGCGCGATCTTGGCGCGGCCGCGGGCAGTCAGCTTGGCGACATAGGAGATCGAAGGATCGGCCTCTCGCCGCTGGCGGATGGTCTGTTCAAGGGTGTGAAGGGTCGCGCGCATGGCACGGCATGAAGCGCCGCGCGCGCGACCCGTCAACAGAATTATTTGCGCTTGCGACCGGCCAGGAACATGCGACCGGCCAGAACCGCCGCGCCCATGCCGAACAGGGCCATCTGTTCGGGTTCGGGCACCGGGGTCGGCGTGCCGCCTGACGAGCTGCCGCCGGTGCTGGTCGAACCACCGGTGGACGAACCGCCGCACTTGCCGAACCAGCACCAGGTGGCGTTGGCGGGCGCGGGCACCGCGACGCCCATCAGGCCGGCAGCGCCAAGCATGAGAAGAGTTTTGCAGATTGTCATATTCATTACCCCGTTTCGAAAAGACGCTATCGTTGTGAAACGACCCGGTACTTTCCTACGCAGTTTGCATGCCAATTTTGCCGAATGACGCATTTCCGCGATTGATCGACATCAGAGACACTGAACGGTTATGGTAAATGTAAATTAACCCGACAGCGGCACGCGTTTTTGCGCTCTAATGGTGGCGAACGGGGATATGCGCGGCGGCTAAAGCCTGATGCGCTTCAGCAATAGTGTGTTGACCGAAGTGAAATATCGATGCCGCTAGGACGGCGCTGGCATGGCCCTGCACCACGCCTTCGACCAGATGGTCCAGCGTCCCGACGCCGCCGCTGGCGATGACCGGAATGGACACCGCATCGGCGATCGTGCGGGTCAGCGCCAGATCATAGCCCTGCTTGGTGCCGTCCCCGTCCATCGATGTCACGAGCAGTTCGCCCGCCCCCAATTCAGCCAAGCGCAACGCATGCGCCAGCGCGTCGATGCCGGTCGGCTTGCGCCCGCCATGGGTGAAGATTTCCCACCGGTCCTCGCCCACGCGCCGGGCGTCGACCGATCCCACGATGCACTGGCTGCCGAAGCGGTCGGCAATATCGGCCACGAGTTCGGGCCGGACGACGGCTGCGCTGTTGACCGCGACCTTGTCCGCACCGGCGAGCAGCAATGCGCGCGCATCCTCCGCGCTGCGTACGCCGCCGCCCACGGTGACGGGCATGAAGCACACTTCGGCCGTGCGGCGCACCACGTCCAGGATCGTCCCGCGCGCCTCATGCGTAGCTGTGATGTCGAGGAAGCATAATTCGTCGGCCCCCGCCGCGTCGTAGAGTTTCGCCTGCTCCACCGGATCGCCCGCGTCCTTGAGGTCCACGAAATTGACGCCCTTGACCACTCGGCCATTGGCGACGTCGAGACAGGGGATCACGCGGGTGCGGACGGTCATCGAATAAGGCTCCAAAATCCGTTCGGCTCGAGTTCGTCGAGAACCCGCGCGCAATGGTTCTCGACAAGCTCGAACCGAACGGAGGGACAAGTGTTCGTATTCAAGCCGCCGCCTGCGCAACCGCCAGCGCGATCTTCAGGTCCAGCCGCCCGTCATAGAGCGCGCGACCGGTAATGACGCCCTCGATCCCATCCTCGGTATGCAGGCTCAAGATGCGAATGTCCGCAATTCCCGCCACGCCGCCGCTGGCGATCACCGGGATGCCGGTGGCACGCGCAAGGTCGACGGTCGCGTCGATATTGCAGCCCTTGAGCATGCCGTCGCGGCCGACATCGGTAAAGAGCAGCGACGCGACGCCTGCATCCTCGAACCGGCGGGCCAGATCGATCACCGGCATGTCGCTCTTTTCCGCCCAGCCATCGGTTGCGACGAAACCGTCGCGCGCGTCGACCGCCACGACGATGCCGCCGGGAAAGTCGCGCGCCGCCGCCTTGACGAAGGCGGGGTCTTTCAGCGCGGCGGTCCCGATCACGATGCGCGATACGCCGAGGTCAAACCAGCGCTCCACCGCTTCGCGGTTGCGGATGCCGCCACCCAACTGGACATGGCCGGGAAAGGCTTCCACGATCGCCTCGACCGCTTGCGCATTCACCGCATGGCCCGCGAAACTGCCGTCCAGATCGACCACATGCAGATGCTGGGCGCCCGCCTGGGAGAAGAGCAGCGCCTGAGCAGCAGGATCGTCGCCATAGACGGTGGCGCGGTCCATGTCGCCTTCGGCGAGGCGGACGACCTGGCCGCCTTTCAGGTCGATGGCGGGAAAGACGATCAGGGACATAGGACTGACATCCGTTCGGAGGGATATTGATTCACGGCCGCCAGTCCAGAAAGCGCGCAAGAAACGCAAGCCCGTAGCGCTGGCTCTTTTCCGGGTGGAACTGGCATCCGATGATGGTGTCGCGGGCGACCGCGGCCACCAGCGGCCCGCCATGGTCGGTCGTCGCGGCGACATGCACGGGGTTCGTGGCTTCGAAATGATAGCTGTGCAGGAAATAGGCTTCGCCCGTGTCCAGCAAGGGATGCGCGCCGTTCAGCACGACATCGTTCCAGCCCATATGCGGCACCTTGATCGCAGCGTCGGCCCGTTCGATCCGCCGCACCGTGCCGGGGATCCAGCCCAGCCCTTCATGTCGACCAAACTCCTCGCCTGCATCCGCCAGCAACTGCATGCCCACGCACACGCCGAGAAAAGGGGTGCCGCGTTCGTCGACAGCCTGCGTCATGGCGTCCACCATGCCCGGTATCGCCACCAGCGCGTCGCGGCAGGCGCGAAACGCCCCCACACCGGGCAGCACGATGCGGTCGGCCCTGGCGACCACATCGGCGTCGGCCGTGATCGTCACATCGTCCGCCCCCGCCTTGCGCAGGGCATTATGGACCGAATGCAGGTTGCCCGCGCCATAATCGATAAGGGCGATCATGTTTTGAGGAATTCCAGACCCGAAGCCACGAAGCTGGGATTGAATTCCGTCAGCGTGATCTCCGCCACGCCGTTCAGAACGAAGGGATCGGTCGCCACCTTGGCTTCGATGTCGGCCTTTTCGCCTTGGGCGATCAATATGCCGCCCTCGCGCGGAACCTTGCGCCCGGCGACCAGCAGCCATCCGTCGGCCAGGCCCGCCTTCAACCAGGCCACATGCGCGTCCATATGCGAATCCACGGTGGGCAGATCGACGATATAGTGCAGAGACACGATGAACATGGGTTGGGCCTTTCCTGTCGTTTACAACATGCCCTTGGTCGACGGAATGGCGTCCGCCTTGCGCGGGTCGATCTCCACCGCCTGCCGCAGCGCGCGGGCCAGGCCCTTGAACGCGCTTTCGACGATATGGTGGTTGTTGCTGCCATAGAGCAGTTCGATGTGCAGCGTGATACCCGCCGTCTGGGCGAAGCTGTGGAAGAAATGCTCCACCATCTCCGTGTCCCATTCGCCGACCTTGTGCGTCGTGAAGGGCAGTTTGCACACCAGCCAGGGTCGGCCCGAAATGTCGAGCGCCACGCGGCTCAACGTCTCGTCCATCGGCGAATAGACGCTGCCATATCGGCTGATGCCGCGCTTGTCGCCCAACGCCTTGGCCACCGCTTCGCCGATCGCGATCGCGGTATCCTCGGTGGTGTGATGCTGGTCGATATGCAGGTCGCCGACCGTCTTCACGTCCATGTCGATCAGCGAATGGCGCGACAACTGCTCGATCATATGGTCGAGGAAGCCGATGCCCGTCGATACGGTATAGAGGCCGGTCCCGTCGAGGTTGACGGTGACGTCGATCTGGGTTTCCGCCGTGTTGCGGTGAATCTCGGCCGTGCGCATGGCCGCCCTATAGCGTGTAGCGCCCGTCATGCAATCTGTGGATGCAGGCTTGACCCCATGTTTCGCGCCGTTAGGACATTGCGCCATGAGCGATAACCTGCCCGACAGCCTGATTCCCTATGACGAAATCGTGCAGGAGGCCCTGCGCGCGGTCGTCGGCCGCGTGTTGGGGGAGGTGGAGCAGTCCGGCGGGCTGCCGGGCGCGCACCATTTCTACATCACCTTCAAGACGCATGCGCCGGGCGTCGATATCCCCAAGCATCTGACTGAACGCTTCCCGGACGAAATGACGATCGTCCTCCAGAATAAATATTGGGATCTCAAGGTGCAGAGCGACCTGTTCCAGGTCAGCCTGACCTTCAACCAGGTGGCGGCGCAACTCACCATTCCCTTTTCGGCGATCACCGCGTTCGTCGATCCTGCGGTCAATTTCGCGCTCCAGTTCCAGGTCCAGGCCGACGAATTGCCGCAGCCGCATGACGAGGCCGAAAATGACGGCCCGCAGGTCACGGCCGAAGATGGCTCCAATGTGGTGACGGTGGACTTCGGCAAGAAGAAATAAGGCGCGTCCCAAAGCGGACATTCCGGATTTCCTTACGCTTGCGCAGGGCGGCCTGGGCGGGCGTGTGGCCGTCTGCCGCTGGATCATGTAATTCCAACCTTGCCATTGGATTCCATCGCCTTCCTCCTACATGACACTCTTATTGCGATCCTTTCTCAGGAACAATGGGAGTGCCTTCATGACTGCGACCCGCACCGAAACAGACAGCATCGGCGCCATAGAGGTTCCGGCCGATGCCTATTGGGGCGCGCAGACGCAGCGCAGTATCGAGAATTTTCCCTTTGGCAGCACCGAACGCATGCCGATCGGCATCGTCCACGCGCTTGCCATCGTGAAGCAGGCGGCGGCGCGGGTTAATCGGCGGCACGGGCTGGACGCGAAGATCGCCGACGCCATCGAAGCCGCCGCTGCCGAAGTAGCGGCCGGGCAGCATGACGACCAGTTTCCGCTCGTCATCTGGCAGACGGGCAGCGGCACCCAGTCGAACATGAACGTCAACGAAGTGATCGCCGGGCGCGCCAATGAAATCCTGACCGGGACGCGCGGCGGCAAATCGCCGGTGCATCCCAATGACCATGTAAACGCCGGGCAGTCTTCCAACGACAGCTTTCCCACCGCCCTGCACATCGCCGCCGCACTCGCCGCAACGCGCCAGCTTTTGCCCGCGCTGGAACGGCTGGAAAATGCGCTGCTGGAAAAGTCCAAGGTCTGGCATCACATCGTCAAGATCGGCCGCACCCATTTGCAGGATGCGACGCCGCTGACGCTGGGCCAGGAATTTTCGGGCTATTATGCGCAGATCCGCCTCGCTCGGACACGCACCATGCCGCTGGTCGAACATGGGCTGTCCAGACTGGCGCAGGGCGGCACGGCGGTGGGCACCGGCCTCAACGCCCCGCAGGGTTTCGCCGAGGACGTCGCGGCGGAAATCGCGCAACTGACCAGCTTCCCGTTCGAAACCGCCCCCAACAAGTTCGAGGCGCTGGCCAGCAACGACACGCTGGTCGATTTTTCCGGACGGCTGAACATGATCGCCGTGGCGCTGACGAAGATCGCCAACGACATCCGCCTGCTGGGCAGTGGTCCCCGATCCGGGCTGGGTGAATTGGACCTGCCCGCCAATGAGCCGGGCAGCTCGATCATGCCGGGGAAGGTCAACCCGACCCAGTGCGAAATGCTGACCATGGTCGCCGCGCAGGTGATCGGCAATCATCAGGCCGTCACCGTAGGCGGGATGCAGGGCCATATGGAACTCAACGTCTTCAAGCCGCTGATCGGCGCGGCGGTGCTGCGGTCGATCCATCTGTTGAGCGTGGGCATGCAAAGCTTTGCCGAACGTTGTGTCGACGGGTTGAAGGCGAATGAGGAACGCATCGCCGAACTGGTCGATCGGTCGCTCATGCTGGTCACCGCGCTGGCGCCGGAAATCGGCTATGACAACGCCGCCGCCATCGCCAAACATGCGCACAAAAAGGGTCTGACCCTGAAACAGGCGGGCCTCGACCTGGGGCTGGTGGATAGCGCCACGTTCGATCGCCTCGTGCGCCCTGAAAATATGGTGTGATCCACATGAAGATGGCGGAACCGGCGGGCGTTCGATACATTAACCCTGTATGAAGAAGAAAACGCTTGGCCCCGCCGCACCGCTGGTGACGATCCGTCCGCCCAAAAAAGCCGGACTGCTGCGAAAAGCCGCGCGCATAGGTGCTACTGTGGTGGCCGCGCGCGTGGCGGCCGCGACCGGCAAGAAGGGCGTGTTCGGCCTGCTTGCCGGGGCTGGCGCCAAGCGCGTCATCATGCGCTACCCCGCTGGCGCGCTGTTCGTCACGGGCGCCTATATGGCCGGTAAGCTGTACGAGGCGAAGCGGGAGGCGGAACGCAAGCGGAACCTCAAGCTGCTTCCCGACAAGAGTGGCGAGCCGATTTCGATCGAAACCGCGCGCAAGGTTGGCCGACCCTAAAGGGTTACGCGGCCGACTGCATTTCGCCATCATCCTGCTCCCCTTTTGCGCCCTCTTGCAAAAGCGCGTCTCAGGCGTCACTAGCGGCCATGGCCGATAGCATTTCTTCAGAGACTCCCGATTTCAAGCGGCGGGGCGTCCTTTTCGTCCTGTCTTCGCCGTCGGGTGCGGGCAAATCCACCATCGCGCGCAAACTGCTGGCGGCGGAAACCGATCTGTCCATGTCGGTGTCGGCCACGACGCGGCCGATGCGGCCGGGCGAAGTGGACGGCAAGGATTATCATTTCGTCGATCTGGAAGAATTTCGCCGGATGACGGCGGATCATGAATTTCTGGAATGGGCGCATGTCTTCGGCCAGCGCTACGGCACGCCGCGTGCGCCCGTCGAAGCGATGCTCAAGTCCGGCAAGGACGTCTTGTTCGACATCGACTGGCAGGGCGCGCAGCAGTTGCACCAGATCGCTGGCGGCGACGTCGTCCGCATCTTCATCCTGCCGCCGTCCATGGAGGAACTGGAGCGCCGCCTGCGCGGGCGGGCGACCGACAGCGACGCGGTGATCGACGGCCGCATGGCGCGCGCGGCGGGCGAAATCGCGCATTGGGACGGTTACGACTATGTTCTGTGCAATGTCGATGCGCAGGATTGTTTCGAGCGGGTCCAGACCATCCTGCATGCCGAACGCATGAAGCGCAGCCGCCAGACCGGGCTGATCGGCTTCATCCGCAAGCTGGGCCGCTACCACCAGGACGATTGAGCCTTTTGCCATTGCCGCGTTTTGCACCCGAAGCGCACGGGTAGGAAAGCCTATGTCTCGAACCCGGCCGGGTCGGCCCAATCGGGATGCGTCCACACCATCGCCTTGAACAATGTCCCCATTTCCGCGTCGTCGGTCAGGCGGTGGCGGGCGGCCTCGACCTCCGCCGCGCGGGCGGGGCTGGTGCGGGCGAGCTGATCGGCGCGGGCGTCGATGCCCAGCTGACGCAGATAGTCGCCCTGACCGACCGGGCCATGGACGCGCAATCCGGCTTGCAGCGCCATATTGCCCAGCACCGTGAAATCGACATGCGTGGTGAGATCCACGTCGCCCGGATCGGTGAAGGGATCGGCGAACTGGTGCGCCTTCACTGCCTGCAGCGTGTCGCCAAGCGCTGGGCCGGCATAGCCATAATCGACCAGGATCATCGCGCCGCCCTGCTTGGCGATGCGGTGGGCCAGGGCATAGGCGATGCCCGCGCCCACGATCGGCGATTCCAGGATCGCGCCTTCTGGCGCATCGACGGCGAAGGGCGGCAGGCCCAATTCAATGCGGCGATAGCCGGGCACGGCCATGAAGCGGCCATCCTCTTCGCGGCGGATGACGACCCGTTCGCGCCATTCGTCGCCGACGCGGATGCATTGTCGGACGGGCAGGGCGTCGAAAAATTCATTGGCGACGACCAGCAGCGGGCAGGTTTCGGGCAGGGTGTCGATGCTGTCGTGATGGACGAGCGTGGGGAGCAAAGCGCGTTGCCGTTCGCGCAATGTCGGGCTGGTTTCGACCAGATGGACCTTGGGCGCGAGCGCGGCGCGCTCCATGGCGCGCAGGGCGTCCGCCGCCAGCGTCCCGCGCCCCGGCCCCAGTTCGACATAGGTCGGGTTGGGGCGACGGCCCGACCGCATCCAGATGTCAGCGAGGGCGAGGCCCAGCAATTCGCCGAACATCTGGCTGATTTCCGGGGCCGTCGTGAAGTCGCCAGCCGCGCCCAGGGGATCGCGGCTGGCGTAATAATGCTGGTTCGCTTCGCCGATATAATGGGCGACCGAAATCGGGCCGCCCGAAGCGATCTGCCCCGCCAGCCGCTGGGCCAGCGAGGTCGGTTCAGGCGACACTGTTCGCCCCGGCGATCGGCTCCACCCGCACCCGGCGGCGGCTGGCCGTGGCGATGAGGTAGAGGCCGCCCAGGATCATCGGCAGGCACAGCCACTGGCCCATATGCAGGCCGGTGCGCGCGGCGAACTCCATCAGTTGCGCATCGGCTTCGCGGAAATATTCCACGCCGAAGCGGAAGCAGCCATAGCCCAGGATGAAGATGCCGACCAACATGCCCGGCTTGTAGCGCGCTTTCGTCTTCCAGAAGGCGAAGGCGAGGATCAGGAACAGCAGGACGCCCTCCAGCGCGGCTTCATAGAGTTGGCTGGGGTGCCGGGCGAAGGGGCCGCCGGTCGGGAAGATTATGCCCCAGGGCACGTCGGTTTCCTTGCCCCACAATTCCCCGTTCACGAAATTGGCGAGGCGGCCGAAGAACAGGCCGAAGGGCACGACGCAGGCGACATAGTCGTGGATGCGCAGCCAGCTGAGCTTTTCCTTCCACGCCATGTAGAGGATGCCGAGCGACACGCCCACCGCGCCGCCATGGAAGGACATGCCGCCATTCCATAGCTTGAAGATGTCGAGCGGATGGGCGAGGATTTCGGGCTGGTAGAAGATCACATAGGCGAGCCGCCCGCCGATGATGATGCCCAGCGTCGCGTAGAAGATCATGTCGTCGGCGTGGCGGCGGGCCATCGGCGAACCCGGCTGGTCCACCAGTTTCAGCAGATACCAGTAGCCGATCAAGATACCCGCCAGATAGGCGAGGCTGTACCATTTCAGCGTGAAGAAGCCCAGGTTGAGGGCAACGGGGTCAAGCCCCAGATCTTCGAAGCGAATGGCGCTGGCAGCGGCGGCGGCAAGGTCCAGGATCAAAACGGCGTCCTTCTGGGAATTGGATTGCGGGCATAGAGCAAGCGGCGGCCAAGATGAAGGGGGAGATGGAAGAGAGGCGGGATTCGCGGGGTGGCGGAGCATTTTGGGTCACGGTCGGGTCACACCGTCGAAGTTCACACCGTCGTGCGATGATTTTTGCGGGCGTATTCGGGTGTGTTGCGCCTGTGAAGCGACAGCGACGCGTCTGGTGCGCCACGGTAACGCGTCGGCGACGCGCCTTGTAGGTCATGACGGCGCGCCGCCTGGGTCATGGTCGTGCGTCAGGGCTGCGGCGGGTTGCGATGCTGTGCGGGCGTGGGGTGGGCGTTGCATCGAGGAGAGTAGATCAGGGAATGGCGTGGTAGGAAAGGGCGGGCTTTGGGGGGAGGAGGCTGGAAGCGACCACTTACCGGCATTACACATCCGTTCGGGCTGAGCTTGTCGAAGCCCTTAGCGTTTAAAAAGGAGAGGCCCTTCGACAGGCTCAGGGCGAACGGAGCCTGATGGTGGAATGACCACTCCCTACCCTAAAAATCACCCGCTTACCCCTACATCCTCCCGCCCCTTTGCCGCGCGGACGCCTTCCCTGCCGCGATCGGCCAATTGGCGTTTCAGGGCGGTGGGGTGGGGGGCGACCAAGAAGCCGAAGCTGACGGTGCCTTCCTTCGTTTCGACCGCATGGTGCAGGCGGTGGGCCTGGACGATGCGCTTCATGTAGCGCGAGCGGGCGACATAGCGGTGCCTGACCCGTTGATGGACGATAATGTCGTGGAAACCCAGATAGATGGCGCCATAGGCGGCGATGCCCGCGCCGCAAGCCGTCGCCCAATTGCCCCAGCCCCATTGCACCCCGCCCAGCAGCAACAGGATGGAGGGCAGGGCGAAGATCACGAAATAAAGGTCGTTGGCTTCCCACAGGCCCGTGCGCGGGCGGTGATGGCTGGCGTGGAGGAACCAGCCCGGACCGTGCATCACCCAGCGGTGCATGACATAGGCGAACCCCTCCATCGCGGCGATGGTGGCGACGAAGATCAGCAGAAGGGCGATGGGCGACATGGCCCCGATATAGGCGCAGTCAGGGGCGTAGGCGACCCCCTATCGTCGGCAGTCGATCCCCTCAGCCGCCATCCCGGATCGCGCGGAAGCGGGCGAGGCCGGCGTCGAGGTCCGCGATCAGGTCGGCCGGGTCTTCCAGGCCGATATGGAGGCGGACGGCGGGGCCTTGCGCCGACCACGTCGTTGCGCTGCGGTAGCGGGCGGGGTCGATGGGGAGGGCGAGGCTTTCGAAGCCGCCCCAGCTATAGCCGATCCCGAAATGGGCGAGGCCGTCGATCAGCGCGGCGCGCGCCCGGTCGTCGCCGCCGTGCAGGATGAAGCTGAACAGGCCGGTCGATCCGCTGAAATCGCGCCGCCACAGCGCATGACCGGGGCAGTCGGGCAAAGCGGGATGCAGGACGCGGGCGACATCGGGCTGCTCGGCCAACCAGCACGCGACGGCGAGCGCGCTATCCTGATGCTGCGCCAACCGGATGCCCAATGTGCGCAGGCCGCGCGAGGCGAGCCAGGCGTCGTCGGGGCTGGTCATCTGGCCGAAGAGATAGGCGGTCTGGCGGACCTTCGCGAACCAGTCGGCCGTCGCGGTGACGCTGCCCAGCATCACGTCGCTATGGCCGACGATATATTTGGTGCAGGCAAGAATGGTGATGTCGATGCCGCGCGACAGCGCCGGGAAATAGAGCGGCGTCGCCCAGGTATTGTCAGCCAAGGTGACGACATCGTTCGCCTTCGCCCAGGCGGTGAGGGCCGGGATATCCTGCACCTCGAACGTCAGGCTGCCGGGGCTTTCGAGGAAGAGCGCGCGGATCGGGCCGTCGGCGAGATACACATCGAGTGAGACGGTTGTCGGATCATAATATATCGTTTCTATACCGTAACTTTTCAGCAATTGCTCGCAGAAGTTGCGGGTCGGGTCATAGGCGCTGTCGACCATCAGCAACCGGTCACCCGGTTTCAACACCGCCATCAATGCGCAGGCGATCGCGGCCACGCCGGACGGGAACAGCATCGTGCCCTCCGCGCCCGGCTCCATTTCGGTGAGGGCGTCGGCCAGGGACCAGGCGGTCGGCGTGCCCTTGCGCCCGTAGAAGAGGCGTTCGTGGGTGCTGCTGCCCGCGGCTTTGCGTAAGTGGCCGACATCGTCGTAGAGGATGGTCGAGGCGCGCCAGACCGGCGGGCTGACGATGCCGCCGGGTTGCCCCGGCATGCCGGTCCATTCGGGCTTGCGCCCCGCCTGGGCGAGTTTGGTGAGGGGGCGGCGCCCGTCCTGCTCAGACGCGTCGTCGCTCATGCCGCACCTGTCGCTTTCGGTGTCGCAGGGTCGAGGCCCCATTCCGACCAGCTGCCGTCATAAAGGCTGACGTCGGTCTTCCCGAGCCGCTCGAGCCCCGCGAGCAGGATGGCGGCGGTGACGCCGCTGCCGCAGGTGGTGATGACCGGGCGGTCGAGGGCGATGCCCGCATCGGCATAGAGGGCGCGCAGCTCTTCGTCCGATTTCAGGCTGTTGTCGGGCGCGAACAGCGCCGCATAGGGCAGGTTGCGGCTGCCGGGGATATGGCCGGACGCCATGCCGGGGCGGGGTTCCGCCTCCGTGCCGGTGAAGCGGCCAGCGCCCCGCGCGTCCAGCACTTGCGCCGCGCCGCTGTCGATATTGGCGCGCAGGTCGGCCTTGGTGCGGACCTGCGTGCGGTCGATGCGGGCGATGGCGTTGCCGGGGACTGGGGTGGCTGGGCCGCTGGCGATGGGTCGGGCTTCCGCCAGCCATTTGGGCAGGCCGCCGTCGAGGATCGCGGCGGACGCGCCCACGCCGTAGAGGCGCAGCATCCACCAGGCGCGCGCGGCGCTGCGGATCGGGCTGTTGTCGTAGAGGATGACGCGGCTGTCGGCATCGACGCCGAGTGCCTGGAGCCGCTGCGTCATCAGATCGTCGGGCGGCAATGTGTGGGGCGCGGGGTCGTTCGGATCGGCCAGCGTGTCGAGATCGAGGAAGGCCGCGCCCGGGATATGGGCGGCCTCAAATTCGGCGCGGGCGTCGCGCGGGGTGCCGGGCAGGAACAGCGTGGCGTCAAGGATGCGCAGGTCGGGGGCGCCCAGTTGGGCGGCGAGGTCGGCCGTGGACAGGAAAATGGTCATGCGACGTCCTTATAATCTGCTCGCCTCTGTCTTTGACGAAAGGAAGGGGCTTCGACAAGCGCGCGCGAGCCTGTCGAAGGCGCAGACAGGGCTTCCGTCAGGCGGGCGTGAGTTCGGCGGCAGCGCGGGCGGCGGGGCGGCGATATTGGCGCGGCCCCTGATCCAGGCGCAGCGGCGCGAGCCTTTCGGCGGGCGGCTCCTGCTCCTGCCCGACGATGAAGGCGCGGGCGGTGCGGCCCTGACCCTCCGGCTGCCCGTTCGGTTCGCCTTCGTCCGCGCCCCAGCGATAGGCGGTGTCGAAAGCGGCGAGCGGGATCAGCAGGCTGCGCTGGCCCATGGCGACCGGCACGATCTGATCGGGCGACAGGCGCAGTTCCCCGGTCAACTGGACAGTTTCGCCAGGTGCGATTCCCACGGCGCTGTGGAGCGGCAAGCCGTCCTGGCCGGTGAAGAAGCCCTGGAGCACCGCCTGCTGCTGCGCGCCGCCATTGCCCAGCATGCCGCGCACCAGCACGTCCTGCGCCGGACGGTCGCCGCGATTGTGCAGGATGAGGCGGTAGCTGATCGTCACGCCCATCAGCGAATAGCGCGCCTGGGCGACGGCCATGTCCATGTCGAGCCAGGGGCGGTCGCGCGTGGCGGTGGGCGCGGGGGTGGGCGTGTGCAGCGGTGCGCCTTGTTCCGGTGCGGGCGGCAGAGCGTCGGCGGCTGGTATTGGGGGGCGGGCCTGGCGACGGGTTGGGCGGTGTCTTCGACCAGCGAGGGGGCCGATCGGCGACGGCGGCGGAGCAGGAAGAGCGCCATGAGCGCGATCAAAGCGATTGCGCCGCCAATCAGCCAGGGCGTGGTGTCGCTCTCTTCCGCCGTAGCCGGTGACGGCGTGGTGGGTTCGGGCGAGTCGGCCGCTTTGGGCGCAGGTGTGGGTAACGTTTGGGGCTGGGGGGCGATGCCGTTGCTAGGTTCGGTGGCGGCGGGCGCCTGTGCGGACGGTGCCGTCGGGGACGGCGTGGATGGCGCAGGCGCAGCCGAGGGCGGCGGCGTCGCGCGTTCGGTGGGGCGCGGCTCCCGCGGTTGCGCGGGCGTCTGGCTGGGGCGGCTGGGTTGCGGGGTCGGCTGCACCGTGGTGGAGGGCGGTGTCACGGTCGGGACGACGACGGGCGGCGTTACGACCGGCGGCGTGGCGCGGGGTGTGGCCGGATCGCGATAGACGTTGAGTTCCGGGCCCTGCTGGTTGGGGTTGGGCGCGGGGGTGGTGCTGGCGGGGGGCAGCTGGAAACCGGGGGGCGATTCCTGCGCCTGCTGGGCATGGACGGGCGCGGCCAGCAGCAGCGGCGCGGCGATAAGCAACGGACGAATGATGGACCCCATGGGCCTGCCAAGGCACAAGAATGGCTGAACCGCAAGTGAACAATGCGAAGGCGATGACATCAGACGTGCAATGGCGTAGATGCGCGGCATGACCGACCTTCCTATTCCCCCCTGCACCTGGGCCAGACCAGCGCCCTTCCCGCCAGTCCCGAAGCGGCCGTGCTGGATTATGTGCCCAATCCGCGCCCCGGCAAACCCTATCTGGTGCGCTTCACCGCGCCCGAATTCACGTCGCTCTGCCCGGTGACGGGCCAGCCCGATTTTGCGCATCTGGTGATCGATTATGCGCCGGGCGCGACGATCGTCGAATCGAAATCGCTGAAGCTGTTTCTGGGCGCGTTCCGCAACCATGCGGCCTTTCACGAAGACTGTACCGTGGGCATCGGCGAGCGGCTGTTCGCCGAAATGGACCCGATCTGGCTGCGCATCGGTGGATATTGGTATCCGCGCGGGGGCATTCCCATCGACGTCTTTTGGCAATCGGGCGAGCCGCCCGCAGGCCTGTGGCTGCCGCCGCAGGATGTGCCGGGCTATCGCGGACGGGGTTAAGTTAGGGGTTGGCGTCGGGAGACGCCCTTTCTTTTCTGCGCCTCGGCGCGCCAAAAATATTCGCGCAGAGGCGCAGAGGACGCCGAGACATAGATTGGCCTGCGGCGCTTGGTAGTTTGCTCATCTGACCAACCGCCATCAGGCTTCGACCAACGACATCGCGTCGGATAGGCTGCGCTTGACCGATGCAGCGAAACGGGTGATCCCGCGTTATTGCGCGCGAGATAGTGTCTCATGCGCCCCCAGACGTGTCGGAGTCCGCCTATTATGTCGCTCAAGAAAATCCTGCCGCTGTTGATCGCGGCCGCCCCGGTCGCGTTGGCCGCTCCCGCCTTGGCGCAGGCCCCTGCGCCTACCGGCCCCGGCGCGGGCATCACCACCCAGCTGCCGCGCGGCGCTGTGCCCAGCCATTATGCGATCGAGGTTACGCCTGATGCGGCCAACCTGAAATTTTCCGGCAAGGTGACGATCGACGTGACTGTCGCGACGCCCCTGCCGACGTTGGTGCTGAACGCGGCGGACCTGAGCTTTTCGACCGTCACGCTGACGCCCGCGCAGGGCAAGGCTGTCAAGGGCACGGCCAAGGTCGATGCGAACGCGCAGACGGTCAGCCTGGATTTCGGCAAGCCGATCCAGCCCGGCCGCTACAAGGTGGATATCGCCTATGCGGGTGTCATCAACCAGCAGGCCAACGGCCTGTTCGCGCTGGACTATACCGACAATGCGGGCGCGGCGAAGCGGGCGCTGTTCACCCAGTTCGAAGCGCCCGATGCCCGCCGTTTCGTGCCGAGCTGGGACGAGCCGAGCTATAAGGCGACGTTCGACCTGAGCGCCGTCGTTCCCGCCGATCAGCTGGCGGTCGGCAATATGCCGGTCAAGACGACGAAGGATCTGGGCGGCGGCAAGAAGCTGGTGACGTTTGGCACGTCGCCCAAAATGTCGTCCTACCTCCTGTTCTTCGGCTTGGGCGAACTGGACCGCGCGACGAAGATGGCTGGCAATACCGAAGTCGGGGTCATCACCGGCAAGGGCAATACGGGGAAGGCGCAACTGGCGCTCGACGCGTCGGCCAGCATCCTGCCCTATTATAACGACTATTTCGGCGTGCCCTATCCGCTGCCCAAGCTCGACAATGTCGCTGGCCCCGGCCAGAGCCAGTTTTTCAGCGCGATGGAAAATTGGGGCGCGATCTTCACCTTCGAGCGGGCCTTGCTGGTCGATCCCCGCTTCACGTCGGAAGCGACCAAGCGCCGCATCTATGAAACCGTCGCACATGAAATGGCGCATCAGTGGTTTGGCGACCTCGTCACCATGGCCTGGTGGGACGATCTGTGGCTGAACGAAGGCTTCGCCAGCTGGATGGCGACCAAGGTGACGGACAAGCTGCAACCCGACTGGGAAATGCTGCTGACCCGCGTTGACGGGCGCGAAGCGGCGATGAGCCTCGATTCGCTCGCCACCACCCATGCCGTCGTGCAGAAGATCACCACCGTCGATCAGGTGAACCAGGCGTTCGACGCGATCACCTATCAAAAGGGTGAAGCGGTCATCACCATGCTGGAAGGCTATGCGGGTGAGGATGCGTGGAAGGCGGGTATTCAGGCCTATATGAAGGCCCATGCCTATGGCAACACCGTGACCGACGACCTGTGGAAGGCAGTCGAGGGCGCGGGCGCGACGGGGCTGGTGTCGATCGCGCATGATTTCACGTCCAAGCCCGGCATCCCGCTGGTCAGGGTGGACAGCGCCGTGTGCAAGGGCGGGTCCACCGTCCTGACGCTGAGCCAAAGCGAGTTCAGCCGCGACCAGAAGAATAAGGCGCCGCTGAGCTGGAACGTGCCGGTCAAGGCGCAGGTGCAGGGCGGCGAGGCGCAGCGGCTGATCCTGGCTGGCAAGGGCACGGTGACGCTGCCGGGCTGCGGCGCCTATGTCATCAATGCGGGGCAGACGGGCTATTATCGCTCGCTCTATCCGGCGGCGAATGTGAAGGCGCTGGCGAAGGATTTCACCAAGCTGGCGAGCATCGACCAGACCGGCCTGCTGGCGGACAATTTCCAGCTGGGGCTGGGCGGCTATCAGCCGATCGGCCTGGCGCTGGATCTGGTTGACGCGGTGCCCGCGACCGCCACGCCCGCCGTTCTGGCCGAAGTGCCCGACTATCTGGCCAGCGCTTATGCCCTGGTGGAAAGCGACAAGAATGCGCAGGCACGCGTCGCGGCCTATGCATCGGCCAAGCTGACGCCGGTGCTGACCGGGATCGGCTACGACGGCAAGGCGGGCGAGAGCGCGCAGGTGCCGGTGCTGCGGTCGGCGCTTGTGTCGACGCTCGGCGATATGGGCGACAAGGCAGTGGTGGGCGAAGCGAACAGGCGCTTCGCGGCGCTGGCCAGCAATCCCGCCGCGCTGGACGGGCCGCTGCGCAACGTCTGGCTGACGATCATCGCCAAGAACGCCGATCAGGCGACCTGGGACAAGCTGCGCGCGATGGCGAAGGGCGCAAAGAGCGACCTGGAAAAGAGCACCGTCTATGCGCTGCTGGGCGCGGCGAAGGAGGAGAAGCTGAGCCAGCAGGCGCTGGACCTGGCATTGACCGACGAGCCGGGCAAGACCACCAGCGCGGCGATCATCAGCCAGGTCGGGGCTGCGCATCCGATGCTGGCGGTGGACTATGTGCTGGCGCACCGCGCGCAATATGAAGCGTTGATCGACGTGTCGGCGCGCAGCCAGGCGCTCGCCCGGCTGGGCAGCGGATCGGCAGACCCGGCGATGGCGACCAAGCTGGACGCCTATGCGACCCAATATCTGACGCCGCAATCGCGCAAGGTGGTGGACCGCTCCATTTCCGCGATCAAGACGCGGATCGAAACGCGCACACGGCTGAAGGCGCCGGTCACGGCCTGGTTCGCGGGGAAGAAATAAGCGGGCGGGGCGGTGGACCGCGATCCACCGCCCGCCGTCGTTTCCCGGCGCAGGCCGGGACCCAGCCTTCCTGGCATAGCGTCGAGGCTTCTGGACCCCGGCCTGCGCCGGGGAATGGTATATCGCCCTTGGTGCGTTAGTCGGGCAATCCCAGTGCTTTGACGATATCGTCCCAGGCGACGAGCTTGAAATTCTGCGCAGCGGCGGCGTTGTGGCCGTCCTGCGCCACGAAAAGCCCGCCGGGATAAGCGGGGCCGAAATCGCCCAGCATCAGGTCGATACCGTCGGTTTCCTCCGACCCGCCAATGGCGCCGTCGACCACGCGGAAGCGGCCGACATAGCTGTCGTCGCGCATGCGATAGACGACATAGGCGTTGTCGCCCTGGCTGGAGACGAGGACATAGCCGTCCTTTTCACCGATCGGGGCGATGGCGACGCCTTCGGCATCCATCACCAGATTCTTGCCGTCCGCCGCGGCGATCTTGGTGGGCGTGGTCGCGCCGGTCGCGCGCGCGTCGAAGCGCCAAAGGCCGACATCTTCTTCCGCCACATAGAGGATGCCGGTGCGGTCATCGACTGCGCAGCCTTCCGACTGGGTGCCCAGTTTCATCGTGCGGACGATCCTGCCGCTGGGCGTCGCGCCCGATGCATCAAGTGCGACCTGGTTCACCGTGCCGTCCTTCAACACGATGAAGGCGTAGGTCGCTTGCGCGTCGCGGTACAGGCAGACGCCATAGGCTTCGCCCTTGCCGCCATCGACCTTGCCGAGCGCCGTCAGCTTGGCGGTGGCGGGGTCCAGGCGGAAGAGGGCGAGTTTCGCGTTTGCCACATCGTTGCGGTCGCTCGCGACGACCAGGATGCCCGGCGCGCCGCCGATCGCCACGCCATCGCGCAGGTCGACATTGTTGACCCGGCCTGCATCCAGGAAATCGCGGGTCTTGCCGTCCAGGCCATAGACATAGAGGCCCGCCTTCTTGTCGGTGCCCACGATCAGACTTTGGGCGGGGTTGGCCGCGTTGCGCCAGATCGCCGGATCGTCCGCCGCGTCGGCATTGGGTGTGCCCACCGGGGTGGTTTCGCCGCGTGCGGTGACGGTGACGGCCGGGGTGGCGTTGGCGATACGCTGCGCCAGCGGCGGTTCGGCAGGCGCGGTCGCACATCCCGCGAGCAGCAGGGCAGCGCCAAGGCTGCCGTAAAGATGAAGTCCGGTCATGATGTCCCCCTTTATGTATGGGCGCGCATTGGACGCGATCGATGACAGATGAATGACGAAAAGGGCTTGAAATGCCTTTGATGCTGTAACCGAAATGTCATCCCATCTTCATGGTGCTGACTTTTGTTGTCCCTACTTGCCCCATCGAGCGCCGAACGGCGCATGTTCAAGGGGGAAATCATGGTGCGTTCATCCAGCCGGCCCGGCGCCGGTATCAAATTCGTTCGTCTGGCCCTGACGTGCGGCATCGCTTGCGGCGCGATGGCATCGTCGGATGCGCTGGCGCAGGCGCCGCTGGAAGAAGAAGCGGAAGCCATCGTCGTTACCGGCAGCCGCCCGATCGCCGAATCCGAAGCCGCCGCGCTGGACGTGCAGAAGAACAGCGATTCGCTGGTCGCCGTGATCGCATCCGATTCGGTGGGCCGCCTGCCCGACCAGAATATCGCCCAGGCCACCAGCCGTCTGCCAGGCGTCAGCGTCGAACGCGACCAGGGCCAGGCGCGCTACATCAACCTGCGCGGGTCGCCCAAGACCTGGACCACCCTGTCGTTCGACGGCATCAACGTCGTCAGCCCCGAAGGCCGCGACGCCCGGTTCGATTCGATCCCGTCCGCGATCGCGGGCAAGATCATCGTGTCCAAGGCGGTGACCCCCGACATGCCGGGCGAGACGGTCGCCGGCAACGTCAACGTCATCACTCGGTCGGCGTTCGACTATGATGGCTTCCATCTGGCGGGCAAGGCCGGTGGCGGCCTGGCGGAACTGGGCGACCGCAAAGAATATGAAGGCAATCTGATCGTGTCGAACCGGTTCGACACCGGTATCGGCGAAATCGGCGTGCTGCTGTCGGGCAGTTATTACGAACGCAACATGATCACCGACAATTTCGAGAATGATTATGAGCGCGTCGGCAATGGTGTGACCACCGGCGACCGCCGTCCCGGCAACGGCACGCGTTTCTGGGCGCATGAAACCGAGAATAAGCTCTATCGCCTGACCCGCAAGAACTGGTCGGTGTCGGGCCGTCTGGACTGGAAGCCGGACGATCAGAACATGATTTCGGCGCGGTCGATCTACACCATCTTCACCGACGACGAAGCTCGCGACAATTATCGTTTCGATCTGGACGACAAGGAAGGCGATCTCGTCAGCAGCACCGCTGCTTGCGGCGCCAGCACCGCCAACACGACGTCGGGCTATGCGGATATCTGCGCAGGCAACACGCCGCAGAAGGGCACGATCTACGGCATCGACATCCGCCAGCGTTCGACGCTGCGCGCGTTCCGCCAGTCGGTGTTCACCAACACGCTGGAAGGCAGCCATGAATTTGCCGACGGCTGGAAACTGAACTGGGTCGGCAATTATACCGAATCGAAGGATGACCGATCGGTCACGGGCGAGGCGAGCTATGAAAGCCCGTCCGCGCGTAACCTGCGCCCGACGGTGGCCTATGACTTCACCGACCCCAACCGGTCGCGCCTGACCCTGTTCCGCACGCTCGTGACCGGGACCGGCGCAGCGACGCGCTACACGGCCGGCGATCAGGTGACGGCGGTGGACAATTTCGCCAAGACGCCGACCGGCTTCACCGTGCTGGACGCGGTCGACACGACCAAGGCCTATACCGGCAAGCTGGTGCTGACCCGTGAACTGGACAATGCGACGCTCAAGGCCGGTTTCCAATATGACCGCCGCAACAAGATCGCCGACGAGAACCAGATTTCGTTGAACGCCGCGCAAGCGGCAACGATCCTGCCCGCTGACTACAACCAGTTTTCGACCGGGCAGAAATTCCTCGGCGAAATTCCGATGGGCTATACTTTCCGCTATTTCGATCTGGACAAGATGCGGGCCGCGTCGGAAGCCGCGCAGCAGGCCTACGCCTTCACGCCCAACACCGGCAATAATTACAATGTGCGCGAGGAAGTGTTCGCCGGTTTCCTGATGGGGACGGTGCGGTACGACTGGGGTTCGGTCGTCGGCGGCGTACGTGTCGAGCATATCAAGAATATGGGTCGCGCCATCGGTACGGTCGGCACCACGCCAGGCCTGATCGTCGCCGAAGCATCGCAGACGCTCGCTTTCCCCAGCCTGCACGTCAACTATAATGTCGATGACACCAAGAAGCTGCGCCTGTCGTTCAACAGCGGCGCGGCGCGGGCCGACTATGACCAACTGCGTCCCAATGTGGTCATCAACGACACGGCCGGCAGCATTTCGGGTGGCAACCCGGCGGTGAAGCCGGAGCGTGCCTATGGCGTCGACGCCTATTTCGAATGGTATTTGCGGCCGCAGGGCTATCTGATGATCGGCACCTTCTACAAGAAGATCGAGGATGTGCTCTACACCTCGTCGCGCACGTTCAATTCGCCCGCACTCAACAGCAACGGCTTCGATCGGTCGGACTATACCTATAGCGGCATCGTCAATGGCGGCAGCGGTCGCATCGTCGGTCTGGAAGCGGCGGCGCAGTTGCAGCTGGAGCCGTGGACGCAGGAACTGGGCCTGCCCGACTTCATGGGTGGCTTTGGCATCTCGGCCAATATCACCCTGAACGATAGCAAGGTCGAAAAGCCCAACGTGGTCACAAACGGGGTGGTCGTGGTTCCGCGCCGCAACGTGCGGCTGCCCGGCACGTCCGACTATGTGTATAATGTCGGCGCCTATTATGAAAAATATGGCGTGTCGCTGCGCCTGCAATATCAGAATCGCAGCAAGTGGCTGGACAGCATTGCGGACACGCTGGTCGATGCTGGCGATACCTATTGGGATAATGACGACGAACTGGATTTCTCGGCGCGCTATACCGTGACGAAGAATTTCGAAATCTATTTCGACGCGTCGAACCTGCTCAACCATCCGGGTCGTCGTTTCTCCGATCCGGGCAGCCTGCTGGCTGCGGCCGGTACGCCTAATGGCGGCACCAGCAACCAGACGATCGAATGGGAACGGTTCGGCCGCCGCTACACAGGTGGCATCCGGTTCAATTTCTGATCCGATCCCCAACGACATTTCAAAAGACAAGGGCCGCGCAGTGCGCGGCCCTTTTTATTGCAGAGTCAGACGAGCCTATCGACCCATATTCAGATAGGCAGCGACTGCGTCTATGCTGTCGCCGACGATATCGACGGCTTCCGCCAACTCTTCCGGCGAAACGTCGAAGCGGTAGGTCCAGTATAGGATCGCCGCTTCGCTGTTCAGATCGACCCGATCGGCATCCCGGTCCTGCATGTCCTGTCTCATAGACAGTTAGAAGGCACAGATGGCGGCGCTTTTCCGCTTCCCTTTAGGACAGGTCAGGCCATATCTATCAGGCCAGCGGGCTGCTCGCCCAGTTTTTGAGCTTTGCATAGAGGCCCGCGATCACGCCTGCAAAGATCAGCACCGATAAGGGCACCGCCCAAGGATTTTCGGCGACCAGCGCCAGCGGCGCGTCGCTGTCCGTGCTGGCGACTATCCCTGCGAAGGCGACGCCGAACAGGCTTTCGCCCACGATGAAGCCGGTCGCCATCAACACGCCCATGCGCTCGGCAAATTCGGGGTTCGACTGGCGCAGCGACCAGCGATTGTAGAAATGGCCGACCACCGCGCCGACCGGGATCAGCAGGGTGAGTGCCATCGGCAGATAGATGCCCATGCCGACCGCGAGCGGAGGCAGGCGCAACTTGCCTGAGCGGCCCAGCAGTTCGTCGATCAGGATGACGACCGCACCGATCCCCGCGCCGATGCCGATCAGGCCCCAGTCGAGATCGCCGCCCAGCACGCCCTTGGCCAGCGCCGAAATCAGCGCGGCCTGCGGGGCGGGCAGGGCATTCTTGCCCGCGCCGGGCGCTCCGGCGAAACCGAAGGCGCTGTTGAGCAGGTCCAGCACCGGCGGGATCACCAGCGCACCGAACAACACGCCCAGGATGAGCGCGATCTGCTGCTTCCACGGCGTCGCGCCGACTAGCTGCCCGGTCTTGAGATCCTGGAGATTGTCGTTGGAGATGGTGGCGATGCCGAACACGATCGCGGTGGTGAACAGGGCATAGGCGACCAGCGCCTGCGTCTGCGACGGATCATTGCTACCCGATCCGTAGATCGCGGCTAGCATCAGCGACGCGCCCAGCACGGCGAGGATGCCGACGCCCGAAATCGGGCTGTTCGACGCGCCGATCAGGCCTGCCATATAGCCGCAGACCGACGCGATCACGATGCCCGCGACCAGCACATAGACCAGCGTCAGGCCGATGACCGGCACCGGATTGGCGGCGATCGGGCCGCCCTGCGCAAAGATCCAGAGCAGCACGCCGATGGGGAGCAGGGCGGCCAATATGGTGCCGCCGACGATGGAGATGGGCAGGTCGCGCTCGGTAATGTCGAGGCTGGCGGCGTTGCCGGACCGTCGGGTGGCGTTGGCGACCAGCGCGGAGCGGATGCCGCTGACGATCGGGCCGAGTATTTTGAGCAGGGTCCAGATCGCCGCCACGCCGATCGTGCCCGCGCCGATGAAGCGCGCCTTCATGCGGAAGGCGGTGCCCACGATATCGGACAGCTCTGCGCCCGTCGGCAAGGGAGCGGTGAGATAGGGGACCAGGCCGACCCAGCTGATGAGCAGGCCGATGAACATCGCGACGCCGACCGACAGGCCGACCAGATGACCCACGCCGATCAGCGCCATCGAAAAGCTGGTGGAGACGGAGGTCGCGCCCGCCCCGAACTTGAAGAAGGTGGCGGCTTCCTCCGCCAGGATACGCGTCTTGGCGATGATGGAGAAGCCAGCGGCCGCGATCGCGCTGGCGACGATGGCGGCCAGGCCGCGCCTGTTCTCTTCCAGTCCCTCGCGCGATCCGGCGCCCACTTTGAGCACTTCGGCGGCCGCGACGCCTTCGGGATAGGGGAGGTCGGACCCGGTCACGAGCGCGCGGCGCAGCGGCACCGAATACATGACCCCCAATATGCCGCCCAGCGCGATAGTGCAGGCGGAGAGCCAATAGGGAAAGCCCTGCCACCAGCCGATGATGACCAGGCCCGGCAGCACGAAGATTATGGCCGACAGCGTGCCCGCGGCCGACGCGATGGTCTGGACGATGTTGTTTTCCAGGATCGTGCCGGTTGCGAACAGCCGCAGCACCGCCATGGAGATGACGGCGGCGGGAATCGACGTGGCGAAGGTCAGGCCGATCTTGAGCCCCAGATAGACGTTCGCCGCCGTGAAGATCAGGGTGATGAGCGCGCCAAGGATGACCCCGCGCAGCGTCAGTTCGGCCATGCCATGGGTCTGTGCCCCCTGGCCCGTCACGTCGCTTGTCACCCTTTATCCCCTTGGCTTGGTATTTGTCCTAAACGACTGGTAATAATGTTGCCGGGTCGTGGATCAATCGGAAAGTGGGTCAGGAGGCGTTTCGCGCCGACGCGGTCGGCGGCAGATGGTCCAGCCAGGCATCGACTAGGCTGGTCCAGCGTTGATAGCCGCGCGCGTTCATATGCAGCCCGTCGGGGCGGAACAGCGACGCGTCGGGCAAGCCGTCCGGCGCCAGCAACACCGTGCCG
This sequence comes from Sphingobium sp. CR2-8, assembly GCF_035818615.1. Taxonomy (NCBI): domain Bacteria; kingdom Pseudomonadati; phylum Pseudomonadota; class Alphaproteobacteria; order Sphingomonadales; family Sphingobiaceae; genus Sphingobium; species Sphingobium wonjuense. The sequence continues at coordinate 560,691 of NZ_JAYKZY010000002.1, forward strand.
ACATCGATATAATCGAAGCTGCCCGAACTTGCCCGCGCGGCGATGGCGGCGTTGACCTGCGCCATCTTGGGCCACAGCGTCCAGCGCATCGGGCTGGGCTTGAGCGACAGCCAGGCGATCGACGCGCGCGGATAATCGGCGCGCAGCTGCTTGAGCAGCGACAGGATATCGCGGGAGACGGCCTGCGGCGTCGTACCGGCGGCCAGATCATTCTCGCCTACATAGACGACCACGGAGCGGGGCGGGACGGGCGGCAGCAGGCGCTTGTAATAATGCAGCACATGGGCGGTTGTCGCCCCGCCGAAACCGCGATTGACCGTGCCGATATCGGTGAAGCTGCCCGCTATGTCCCACAGCCGGATGCTGGAACTGCCCAGGAACAGCGTGGCGTTGCGGACCGGCGCTCCGGCGCTGTTAGCCCTGGCAAAAGCTTCCACTTCATTGGCGAAGGGGAAGGTCGGATCGGCATTGGGCGCACGGGCAGGCGGGATCGCGGCGGGCGGCGGCGCCGCCAGAACGGCGGTCGGCATCGCGCAGGCGAGTAGCAACGCCGCGAAGCGCGCGCGCGGGCGAGGCGCCGTGCCCTTAATGGCGGTGGAGCGGGCGCAGGCGATATTTGCCGTCCGCATAGGCGCCGAACAGGCCGGTGATGGCGGGATGGTCGATCGGCTCGTCGCTGTCGTCGGCGACCAGATTCTGCTGGCTGACATAAGCGACATAGCTGGATTCGCCATTTTCGGCGAGCAGGTGATAGAAGGGCTGGTCCTTGTCGGGCCGCGCGGTTTCCGGGATCGCTTCATACCATTCCTCGCTATTGGCGAAGACCGGGTCGATATCGAACACGACGCCGCGAAAACCGAACATCCGGTGTTGCACCACATCGCCGATGCTGAAGCAGGCATGGACGATCGGCGGGGCGGTGACGCCAGCGCCGAAAATCTGAATCGTGTCTCTCATACATCCAATTTAGGAGCGTCTTGCGCCGACACAAGAAAAATACCGGAAAGGGCGCTTGGCAAGGGTGATTTCATTCGCTAATGGCCGCCCCTCGACCGGGACGGCGCCATGCCGACCCTTCTGCGGAGAGGTGGCAGAGTGGTCGAATGCACCGCACTCGAAATGCGGCGTGCCCGAGAGGGTACCGAGGGTTCGAATCCCTCCCTCTCCGCCAATTCTTCCTGAAATAATCCCAAACGAACATGACCAGATCGCTGTCGATCGGCAAGCTTGGTTGAGCCTTCCGCGCCCGCTATCATGGGCGATAGGGGCATCCGCCATAAGGCCGAGTATCCCTTTTTCACATCATGGCAGGTCGCGCCCGTCTTCGCGTCGAATTATGTGCGGCCACATGGGCCAAATGCGTGAAATCACATCCGAATTCGGAATCCTTGTACCGCCCATCAAATAAAGTCCGTTCTATCGGCTGCGTAGCCCTTCGCGCGCCCTCTCCACATCCAGGGTGAGCGCCATGACGGCAGGGCAGATCGAAAGGGATCGACGATGGCGGCCGAAATAATCGATAAAGTGACCGGCGCCACTGCCGAGGCCCCTGTCGATGCCATCATGTTGAACGAGCCAAGCGTCGTCCGCCTGCAATTGGACAGAGAGGCCATTGTTGCGCTGGAGCAGAATGGCGATGATCTGATCATCCGGTTGCAAGATGGCAACATCATCCGTGTTGGCAATTTTTACGAGCGGATCGACGGCAGCACGAACGATCTGGTGCTGCGCGACACCGACGGCAACCAGTGGCTGGCCCGATCGGGAAGCCGCTTCCCGCGCTTTTCCTTGTTGAACGACCTCGACGAACTCATTGGCGCTGCGAGCGGCGGCAGTGCAGCGGGATCGTCCCTGATATTGCCGGCCATCATCGGCGGCGTAGGCGTTGCTGGCGTGGCGACTGCAAGCGCATCGGACGCGGATGCAGATGCAGATGCTGATGCTGATGCTGACGCTGATGCAGACGCTGACGCTGATGCTGATGCTGACGCAGACGCTGATGCTGACGCTGATGCGGATGCTGACGCTGACGCTGACGCTGATGCGGATGCTGACGCTGACGCTGATGCTGATGCTGATGCTGACGCTGACGCTGATGCTGACGCTGACGCTGATGCTGACGCTGACGCTGATGCCGATGCCGATGCTGATGCTGACGCGGATGCAGATGCTGATGCTGATGCTGATGCTGATGCTGATGCAGATGCAGATGCAGATGCTGATGCAGATGCAGATGCAGATGCTGATGCTGATGCTGACGCGGATGCAGATGCAGATGCAGATGCTGATGCAGATGCAGATGCAGATGCAGATGCAGATGCTGATGCTGATGCTGATGCGGATGCGGATGCGGATGCGGATGCGGATGCAGATGCTGATGCTGATGCTGATGCTGATGCAGATGCTGATGCTGATGCAGATGCTGATGCCGATGCCGATGCCGATGCCGATGCAGATGCAGATGCTGATGCTGATGCCGATGCAGACGCAGACGCAGACGCGGATGCTGATGCTGATGCGGATGCGGATGCGGATGCTGATGCAGATGCAGATGCAGATGCAGATGCAGATGCAGATGCAGATGCTGACGCTGATGCCGATGCCGATGCCGATGCCGATGCCGATGCGGATGCAGACGCTGATGCAGATGCCGATGCCGATGCAGACGCTGATGCTGACGCTGATGCCGATGCCGATGCGGATGCAGACGCTGATGCTGACGCTGATGCGGATGCCGATGCTGACGCTGACGCTGACGCTGACGCTGACGCTGACGCTGATGCCGATGCAGATGCAGATGCCGATGCCGATGCCGATGCCGATGCGGATGCTGATGCCGATGCTGACGCTGATGCGGATGCAGATGCAGATGCAGATGCTGATGCTGATGCTGACGCTGATGCCGATGCCGATGCTGATGCTGACGCGGATGCAGATGCTGATGCTGATGCTGATGCTGATGCTGATGCAGATGCAGATGCTGATGCGGATGCGGATGCGGATGCGGATGCGGATGCCGATGCTGACGCGGATGCTGACGCGGATGCTGATGCTGATGCCGATGCAGATGCTGATGCCGATGCTGATGCTGATGCCGATGCTGATGCCGATGCTGACGCTGACGCTGATGCAGATGCTGATGCCGACGCTGACGCTGACGCTGACGCTGATGCTGATGCCGATGCTGATGCCGATGCTGACGCGGATGCCGATGCAGATGCAGATGCAGATGCGGATGCTGATGCTGACGCTGACGCTGATGCGGATGCTGATGCTGACGCGGATGCCGATGCAGATGCAGATGCGGATGCTGATGCTGATGCCGATGCTGACGCTGACGCTGATGCGGATGCTGATGCTGATGCTGATGCTGATGCCGATGCCGATGCGGACGCCGATGTCGACGAGCCTGCGCCACCGACGGCCAGCCTGAACGCGCAGGGATCGGTCTGTTCCGGTACGGCGGAGGCCAACGCCACGGTCGAGATCCGCGATGTCGATGGCAATCTGATCGGCAGCGGTACGGCCGAGGCGGACGGCAGCTATGCCATTGCATTGGCCGAGCCGCTGACCAACGGCGAGACGGTGCGTGTCACGCAGATCGATGCGGCGGGCAATGTGTCGCCCCCTACGCTCGCTTTCGCGCCTGATTTTACCGCACCCCAAGCGCCTACAGCAGTTCTTGATACGCTGAGCAGCGTCGTGGGAACCGGCGAAGCCGGTGCGACGGTTACCGTCAAAAATGCCGCCGGTACCGTGCTGGGCACGGGCCAGGTTGGGAGCGATGGCAGCTATATCGTGTCGCTCAGCACGCCACAGAATGATGGGGAGACGCTGAGCGTTACTCAGACCGATGCTGCGGGCAACGGATCGCAACCCGCCTATCTGACCGCGCCTGACGGAACGGCGCCCGATGCGCCGGTCGCTACGATCGCCGATGACGGGCTGACCGTCACGGGCACCGGCGAAGCGGGCGCGACGGTTCGTATCTATGATGAGGGCGGCCTGCTGATCGGAACGACCACGGTCCAGGGCGATGGCACCTATTCAGCCACGCTGGACGTCGCGCAGACCAACGGCCAGGCGCTGACCGCGACGCAGGCGGACGCGGCAGGCAATCTATCCCTCCCCGCCAGCCTTACCGCGCCGGACAGTGATGCGCCCGCCATGCCCGGGGCCAGCATCTCCCCCGATGGCTCCATCGTGACCGGCAGCGGTGAGGCAGGTGCCGTAGTCGAAGTGCGCGATACGCAGGGGCTTGTGATCGGCAGCGATGTCGTACGGCCCGACGGCAGCTACACGGTGACCTTGACGCCCGCCTTGATCGATGGCGAGGCTTTGACCGTCATTCAAGTGGACCCCGCAGGCAATCCGTCGCTGCCCACGCCGATCACCGCGCCGGACCTGACGCCACCCGCTGCGCCCAGTGCGACAATCGCGTCCGATGGCGCGACGATCAGCGGCCGGGGCGAGGTCGGCGCGACGGTCACCGTGACCGACGCTGCGGGGACGCCGATCGGCACGGCGCAGGTGGACGCCAATGGCGACTATCTGGTCGAACTGGATACGCCATTGATCGACGGGGAGGTCGTCAGTGTCATCCAGAGCGATACGGCGGGCAATCCCTCACTCGGCACCAGTGTGACGGCACCCGATTACACGCCGCCGCCGTCGCCGACCGCGATGATCGACGGGACGGGGTCGGTGGTGACCGGGTCGGTCGTCAGCGGTACCGGCGTTGCCGGGTCCATGATCGAGGTGCGCGCCGCCGACGGCACGGTGCTGGGCACCGGCGTGGTCGATGCGCAAGGCAATTTCACGGTGCGGCTGGACACGCCGCAGGTGGATGGCGAACCACTGGGTGTGGTGCAGCTGGACCAGGTCGGCAATCCGTCTGTACCCACACCAATTATAGCGCCGGACCTGACGCCACCTGCTGCCCCCAGCGCGACGATCACGCTCGATGGTGCGACGATCAGCGGCCGGGGTGAGGTCGGCGCGACGGTCACCGTGACCGACGCTGCGGGGACGCCGATTGGCACGGCGCAGGTGGACGCCAATGGCGACTATCTGGTCGAACTGGATACGCCCTTGATCGACGGGGAAGTCGTCAGTGTCATCCAGAGCGATGCTGCGGGCAATCCCTCGCTCGGCACCAGCGTGACGGCGCCCGATTACACGCCGCCGCCCTCGCCGACCGCGATGATCGACGGGACGGGATCGGTGGTGACCGGATCGGTCGTCAGCGGCACCGGCGTTGCCGGGTCCACGATCGAGGTGCGCGCGGCCGATGGCACGGTGCTGGGCACCGGCGTAGTGGATGCGCAGGGTAATTTCACGGTTCGGCTGGACACGCCGCAGGTGGATGGCGAACCGCTGGGCGTGGTGCAGCTGGACCAGGTGGGCAATCCGTCGCTGCCGACGCCGATCACCGCGCCGGACCTGACGCCGCCTGCTGCGCCCAGCGCGACGATCACGCTCGATGGCGCGACGATCAGCGGCCGGGGTGAGGTCGGCGCGACGGTCACCGTGACCGACGCGACAGGAACGCCGATCGGCACGGCGCAGGTAGACGTGAACGGTGATTATCTTGTCACGCTGGATACGCCCTTGATCAATGGGGAGGTGGTGAGCGTCATCCAGAGCGATGCGGCTGGCAATCCCTCGCTTGGCACCAGCGTGACCGCACCCGACTATACGCCGCCGCCCTCGCCGACCGCGATGATCGACGGGACGGGATCGGTGGTGACCGGGTCGGTCGTCAGCGGCACGGGTGTTGCCGGGTCCGTGATCGAGGTCCGTGCGGCCGATGGCACGGTGCTGGGCACGGGCGTGGTGGATGCGCAGGGTAATTTCACGGTTCGGCTGGACACGCCGCAGGTGGATGGCGAACCGCTGGGCGTGGTGCAGCTGGACCAAGTGGGCAATCCGTCTGTGCCCACACCAATTACGGCGCCGGACCTGACGCCACCTGCGGCCCCCAGCGCGACGATCACGCTCGATGGTGCGACGATCAGCGGCCGGGGTGAGGTCGGCGCGACGGTCACCGTGACCGACGCTGCGGGGACGCCGATCGGTACGGCCCAGGTGGACGTGAACGGTGATTATCTTGTCACGCTGGATACGCCCTTGATCGATGGGGAGGTCGTCAGCGTCATCCAGAGCGATGCAGCGGGCAATCCCTCGCCCAGCGTCAGCGTGACGGCGCCCGACTATACGGCTCCACCGGTACCGACAGCCGATATAGACGACGCCGGGCGGGTCGTGACGGGCACGGGCGTTGCGGGATCGATCATCGCGGTGCGTGCGACCGATGGCACGCCGCTCGGCAGCGCGATCGTCAATGCGCGGGGCAATTACACCGTCACCTTGTCGCCGCCACAGATCAACAGCGAGCCGTTGACCGTCACCCAGTCCGATGGCGTCAATGTGTCCGGCCCGACCAACATAACCGCGCCGGACCTCACGCCACCCGATGTGCCGTTCGCCACCGTTGCGCCCGATGGCGCATCCATCAGCGGTACGGGCGAACCGGGCGCGACCGTTACCATCACCGATCCGACCGGTTTCGAGATCGGCACCGCGACGGTCGGGGAAGATTCCACCTGGCAGACGACGCTCGTGCCGCCGCAGACGCATGGCGAGCCGCTCGGCGTGATACAAAGCGATGGTGCGGGGAATGATTCGCCGCAGCTTCAGGTCAATGCGCCCAATCTGAACGGCCCGGATGCGCCCGACCCCGTGACTGCCACGGTTTCAGGCAATGGCGAAACCGTCACCGGGACCGGCGAGATCGGCGCGACCGTCAGCATCAGGGGGCCGGGCGGGCTTCTGCTCGGCACCGCGATCGTGGATGGGAACGGCGACTATAGCGTCGACCTCAACCCGCCGCAGCGCAATGGCGAAACATTGGTGGCCGTGCAGACCGATGTCGATGGCTTCAGTTCGGTGCCCGTCCTGGTGATCGCGCCGGATATAACGGCGCCCGGCATACCGATCGCGCAGATCGATCAGACCGGCGCTGTCGTGACCGGCTCGGGGAGCGGGGCGCGACGGTGACGGTGCGGGATACCGATGGAACGACCATCGGCACGGGGACCGTCGATGGTCAGGGCCATTTTGCGATCACGCTCGCTGCGCCGCAAATTGATGGCGTGCCGATCAGCGTGACGCAGACCGACGGCGCGGGCAATGAGTCCGGTCCAGCAATCCTTCCCACGCCGGACTTCACCGCGCCGATCGCCCCGACCGGCGTCATAACGGGTGATGGGACGGAGATCAGCGGCGCGGGCGAAGCTGCCGCGACGATCACCGTTACCAATGCGGCCGGAACGGTCCTTGGCACGGCGCTGGTCGCCGGCGACGGCAGCTATAGCGTGACGCTGAACCCGGCGCAGGCCAATGGCCAAGCGTTGATCCTGGTCCAGGCCGATCCGGCAGGCAATGTGTCGCCGCAAGTGCCGATCACGGCGCCCGACATTACGCCGCCTGCTGCGCCCACGGGCACGGTCACGTCGGATGGTACGACGATGACGGGAACCGGCGAAGCTGGCGCGACGATCCGCATCACCGATCCGTCAGGAGCGCAGATCGGAACCGCCACTGTCGGGGTCAATGGCAGCTATGTCGCGACGCTGACGCCGCCGCAGGTGAATGGCGAGACGCTGGGCATCGTCCAGACCGATGCGGCCAACAATCCGTCGGTGCAGGTCAATGCCATCGCGCCGGACTTCACCGCGCCTGTCGCACCGACCGGCGTCATCACCGGCGATGGCACGTCGATCAGCGGTTCGGGTGAGGCCGGGGCTACGATCCGGATCACCAATGCCGCCGGCACGGTGCTGGGCACGGCGCTGGTCGCTGGCGACGGCAGCTATAGCGTGACGCTGAACCCGGCGCAGGCCAATGGCCAGGCGCTGACCCTGGTTCAGGCCGATCCGGCAGGCAATGTATCGCCGCAGGTGCCGATCACGGCGCCCGACATCACGCCGCCCGCTGCACCTACAGGCACGGTCACGTCCGATGGCGCGACGATGACGGGCACGGGCGAAGCCGGTGCGACGATCCGCATCACGGATCCGTCAGGCACGGTGATCGGCACGGCGATCGTGGCCGCCAATGGCAGCTATGTCGCGACACTGACGCCAGCGCAGGTGAATGGCGAGACGCTGGGGATCGTCCAGACGGACTCTGCCAATAATCCATCGGTACAGGTCGCTGCCATCGCCCCCGACATCACTGCGCCTGTCGCGCCGACCGGCGTCATCACCGGCGATGGTACGTCGATCAGTGGCTCGGGCGAGGCCGGGGCCACGATCCGGATCACCAATGCGGCCGGCACGGTGCTGGGCACGACGGTGGTCGCTGGCGACGGCAGCTATAGCGTGACGCTCAGCCCGGTGCAGGCGAATGGCCAGGCGCTGACCCTGGTTCAGGCCGATCCGGCGGGCAATGTGTCGCCACAGGTGCCGATCGCCGCGCCCGACATCACGCCGCCTGCAGCACCTACGGGCACGGTGACGTCCAATGGCGCGACCGTGACCGGCACGGGCGAAGTGGGCGCGACGATCCGGATCACCGATCCGGCTGGTACGGTGATCGGCACGGCGGTGGTAGTCGCCAATGGCAGCTATGTCGCGACGCTCACGCCGCCGCAGTTGAATGGCCAGACGCTGGGCATCGTACAGACCGACGCCGCCAACAATCCCTCCATCCAGGTCAATGCCATCGCGCCCGACACCACCGCGCCGCTCGCACCGACAGGAACGGTGTCGGCCAGCGGCACGACTGTGACCGGCACGGGCGAAGCGGGTGCGACGATCCGCATCACGGACCCGTCGGGGACGGTGATCGGGACTGCGCTGGTGGCCGGGGACGGCACCTATAACGCGACGTTGACCACGGCGCAGACCAACGGCCAGACGCTGGGCATCACCCAGACGGATGGTGCGGGCAATGTGTCGCCACGGGTGCCGACGATCGCGCCTGACAGCACGCCGCCTGTCGCGCCTACGGGCACGGTGACGTCCGACGGGACGGTCGTGAACGGCACGGGTGAGGCGGGCGCGACGATCCGGATCACCGATCCGGGCGGGACGGTGATCGGCATCGCCACGGTCGCCGCCAATGGCACCTATAGCGCGACGTTGACCACGGCGCAGACCAACGGACAGACGCTGGGCATCAGGCAGGCCGATGCGGCGGGCAATGTGTCGCCGCAGGCCACGACGCTTGCGCCCGACACCACCGCGCCACTCGCGCCGACCGGCACGGTCGCTGCCGGTGGTGTCGAAGTCACCGGCCGTGGCGAACCCGGCGCGACCATCCGCATCACCAATGCGGCCGGCGTCACGCTGGGCACGGCGCTGGTGGCAGGCGACGGCACCTACAGTGCGACGCTGTCCAGTCCGCAGACCAATGGCGAGCGGCTGACGCTGGTCCAGGCGGACCCCGCAGGCAATGTGTCGCCACAGGTGCCCCTGACCGCGCCCGATACGACGCCACCCCCGGCGCCGACCGCCGCCATCGCCGCCAATGGCGGATCGGTGAACGGACAGGGTGAGGCTGGGGCGACGATTACCGTCAGAAATGCCGGTGGCACCGTTCTGGGCACCGCCATCGTCGCGGCCAACGGCACCTATTCGGCAACGCTCAGCCCCGCTCAGCTCAATGGCGAGCAACTGACCGTCAGGCAGACGGACGGGGCCGGCAACAGTTCGCCGAACATCGCTATCACCGCGCCCGATCAGACCGCGCCCAATGCCCCGACGGCGACCGTTTCCCCTACCGGAACAGTCGTGACGGGTGCAGGTGAAGCCGGTGCCACCGTTACGGTGACGAACGCCGCGGGCGTCGCGATCGGCAGCGCGCTGGTCGCGGCCAATGGCACCTATTCGGTGACACTGAGCCAGGCACAAGCCAATGGCGAAACCGTGCGGGTCTTCCAGACCGATCCGGCGGGCAATGCGTCGACCCTCACCAGCGTCCTTGCGCCCGACATCACGGCGCCGTCTGCGCCAGCGAACCTGGCCGTCAACGGCACCGGCACCACGCTGACGGGCATCGGCGAAGCCGGGACCACGGCCCAGGTGCGGGATGGAACGGGTACGGTGATCGGCTCGGGACTGGTGGGACCGGATGGTCGCTTCTCGATCACGCTGGGCAGTCCGCAGATCGGCGGCCAGAATCTGACCGTCACCCTGACCGACGCGGCAGGCAACCAGTCCATTCCAGCCGCCGTTGGCGCACCGTTCGATATCGCCGCGTTCGACAACAGCACCATCGCGCTGGTCGATCTGCTGCCGGTGTCGACAAGCGTCAATCATGGCACCGCCACCTATACGGCGCTGGTGTCGCTAGGGGCGCTCAACCTGGATGCGCAGGTGCTGGCGACCCCCAATGTGCAGTTCACCGTGGCCGACGGACACAGTCTGAACGCCGTCTTCACCTACGATGCGCTGCTCAGCATCGGCGTTCTGAGCGGCTATTCCGTGGGCGTGCAGCGTTGGAACGGCACCCAATGGGTGGCCGTGGGCGGTGGCAGCGGGGCATCCGTGCTGCAACTGAGCCTGCTGAACGGGGATCTGGTCAGCACTGAAACGCTGGCGCCCGGCCAGTATCGCGCCTTCGTGACGTTCGATGGCACATTGGGCGTGGGCCTGCTCGGGGCGCTCAACGTAGCGGGGACCGATTCCGATTTCACCGATATCGGCGGGATCGTGCCGCAGCAGATCCAGGGCAATGTCATCACCGATCCCAGCCCGGGCGGTTATGTTGACATCGTCAGCCCGCAAACCGTGATCCAGAGCGTGACCGTCAACGGCGTGACGACGGCGGTCAATGCGAATGGCACGGTGGTCAATGGCGCGTTCGGCCGCCTAGTCATCAACCTGGACGGCAGCTACAGCTATACGCCGTCGGCCAGCGCCGCGGCGATCGGCAAAACAGACGTGTTCCAATATACGCTGGTCGACCGGAGCGATGGCGAGACGGAGACGGCCACCCTGTCCATTGCCATCGGCAGCCCCGACATCACGGCCGCGCCGGTCGCCAATCACGACACGGCAACCGCATCCGTGCGCTACCAGAATGTGGTGCAGACCGTGTCGGCCGCGCTGGACGGGACGTTCACGACAGCCGGGGCCATACTTCTCAATCCCGGCGTGGGATCGAAGTCGAACAGTTTCACCGTTGCGGCAAACAGCGAGTCGGACATCACATTCACCGTTATCCGCACCGGTTTGCTGAGCGTTTTGCCCAACTATACGATCACGGTGAAGAATGCGGCCAACGTGACGGTCGGCACTTATTCGGCCACATCCGTTGCCGGGCTTCCCTTGGGGTCGGGCATCACGCACACGTTCAACGATCTGCCGTCCGGCACCTATACCTACACCGTATCCAGCGCCAACGCGTTGGGTGCGAGCTATGTATCGAACGTCTATATCGGTCAGTCGATCACCCATTTCGACCAGTTCACCGTATCGGGCGTCACTGGCACGCAGGGCGAACTGTTGGCCAATGACGTGACCGGCACGGCCTTCCCGGTGGTGAAGGTCGGCACCGGCAGCGGCTTCGTGGAGGTCGGCGAGACGCCGATTACCATCACGGGTGTCTATGGCCGACTGACGGTGAACGAAACCGGCCACTACAGCTACACGCCGAACACCAATATCGCGCATTCCACGGTCAATCTGGTGGACAGCTTCACCTATCAGGTGGTGCAGCCCAATGGGGTGGCCGCCACGGCGACGCTCGATGTGACGATCAATGTCGGTACCGGCACGATATCGTCGCTGATGGCGATGGAGGATGCCACCTTGCGCTTTGACGATGCGGCGGCGGTCAGCGACGAACCGCATCATCTGGCGCGGTCAGCGTCCGAACCGGCGGTCGCCACGGCATCGGAGCCTGCGACGATGACCGAGCCTGCGCATGAACCCGACACGCTCGTGGCGGCGGCGGCGGACGATCCCGTGGCGACGGGCGCCGAACCGGCGGCTACGACGGTGTCCGACGCCGTGCTGGGCGAGCTGGCCTATCAGATGTTCGAAGGACAGGGCATGTTGGAGGATGTGCTGTCCGCCTATCTCGATCGCCAGCCATTGCCGGAACATGTCGATCTCACCGCAACAGCGGCGTCTGTAACGGACAGCATCGACCTGACACCTATTGATGCACCGCAGGATCCGCTAGGATATCTGTCCACATCGGATGATATCGAAAAACATAACATAAGTAATACTCATGTGTTATAGTCAATCACTGTAACAATAGAGAACGATGAAATTCATAATCATGACAATATCATAACAACATCTTAACATTAGTATGTTCGTAACCAATGCCACCCATCCTGGTCATGACTGAAAGGTATGACCGGGATGGAAAAAGGGTTCCATAGCGGCACTGGCTGTCTCCTCATGGCAGGCAGCCTGCTGATATCGTCTGCGTTTGCGCAGACCGGAGCGACGGTTGATCCCGCCGGGCCGGTTACGCTGGAGAGCGCGGCGCGCGAAGCCATCGCCTGGCACCCTGCGCTGACGCAGGCGGCAGGCGATCTCAATGCACGCGGGGAAGACGTCAACGTCGCGCGTGCCGGCTATTCGCCGCAGATCAGCGCAGGCCTGGCGACAGGCTATGACAGTCGCCTGACCGGCGACTGGCGTCCGCGCCCGCAGGTCAGCGCGTCGCAGATGATCTACGATTTCGGCAAGGTCGGCAGCGCCGTGGATGCGGCGGAGGCGGGCACGCGGGTCGGCGCTGCCGACATGCTTCTGGCGATCGATGGCCTGATCCGCGACATCGGCTATGCGCTGATCGAGGCGCAACGCGGCGAAGCCCTGCACCAGGTGGCGTTGGAACAGCTGGAGCGTGTCCGCGCCATCAGCGATCTGGTGGACAGCCGCGTCGGCAAAGGCGCGGCGACCCGGTCCGACGGGCTACAGGCGCAGGCACGGGTGGAAGCGGTGATCGCCACCCTGTCGCAGATCGAGGCGGCGCGTCGCCGCTGGTCGAGCAATCTTGCTTATCTTCTGGGCCGGTCGGCGCCGCCGACGCAGGTCGATGCGGACGTGCCCGGGTGGCTGATGGCCGCATGTCGGCAACCCCCGCCCGATTGGGACATGGTGCCCGCAGTCATGCGGGCGGAGGCGCAGAGGGATCGCGCGGTCGCGGACCTGCGCCGCAGCAAGGCGGAGCAGAAACCGACCATCTCCATCGGCGGCACGGGCACGATCGACGTGTCCAATCCCTTGTCCGACCGGCGCAGCGCCTATTCGCTGGGCTTCAACGTGACGAACAATGTGTTCGGCGGCGGCATCACCAAGGCGCGGGTGCGCGGCGCGGCCTATGCACTGGACGCCGCCGATGCCGCGACCGAACGCGCGCGCAACGAAACCGCCCAGCGCCTGGCCGAAGCGCAGCAGCAGATCGACAGTCTGGCCGCGCTGCGCAAGACCCTGGCATCGCGGCAGGACAATATGAACGAGACGGGCAAGCTGTATCGCCTGCAATATCTGGAGATGGGCACCCGCACCTTGGTCGACCTGCTCAACGCCGAGCAGGAGTTCCAGCAGGTCCGCTTCGAAGCGACCAACGCCACCCACGACCTGCGGCGGCTCCAGATGGATTGCCTCTATCATTCGGGCCGCATGCGGGCGGCTTTCCGCCTGACCGGCACGGTCGTGCGCGGGGTGACGCTATGAACATGATGCCGCCGGTCCGTCCGACCGTCCGCCCGGCCGTCAGTGCGGGGACGATCGACGCCTGGCTGGAATTGCTGCAACAGGTCGCGCATCATTATGGTCTGCCCAATAGCGAACAGGGCGCCAGGCTCGCGGGTCTATGGGCCGGGATGGACGGGGAGCAGGCGAAGGTCCGCGGCATGGCGCGCGCGCTGGGTCTGTCCGTCCGGTTCAAGGTGCCCGGCGTCGGGGAGCGGCTGTCGGGATGGCGGCTGCCGATGATCGTGCGGATGAGCGACGGCGCGCTGGCGCTGGTGACGGCCATATCGGAGGATGGCGAGGCGACCCTGTCGCTGGCGGGCGAAGGCGGACTGCGTGCGCATATGCCGATGGCTGACATCGCGCGGGGCGCGACCCTGCTGGCGATCGCCCGGCCGGTGCGCGCGGCACCCGATGCGCGGGTGGACCCTTATATTCATCAACATCAGGATAACTGGCTGCGGCGTATCCTTTATCAGGACGCGCGCTCTTACGGCCATGTGATGGTGGCGTCGTGCATTGCCAACGTCCTGGGCCTGTCGGGCGTCATCTTTTCCATGCAGGTCTATGACCGGGTGGTCCCGGCGGAATCCTATCCCACCCTCTATATATTGGCGCTGGGCGTGGCGTTGGCGATCGGCTTCGACTTCCTGCTGCGGCGGCTGCGGATGAACATCGTCGATGTGCTGGGCAAGCGGGCGGACCTGCGCATGTCGGACAAGGTGTTCGGCCATGCTCTGCGCGTGCGCAACCGGGCGCGACCGACTTCCACCGGCACCTTCATCGCGCAATTGCGCGACCTGGACCAAGTGCGGGAACTGCTGACCTCCACCACCGTGGCCGCGATCGCGGACCTGCCCTTCTTCCTGATCTTCCTCGTCATCCTGTGGTTCATCGGCGGGCCGCTGGTGCTGGTGCCGATCGCGGCGCTTTTCCTGCTGATCGTGCCCGGCCTGCTCGCGCAGCGACGGCTGCGCACCTATGCCACCGCGTCGATGCGCGAATCCTCGCTGCGTAATGCGATGCTGGTGGAGGCGGTGCAGGGCATAGAGGATATCAAGGCGTTGCAGGCCGAGGAACGGTTCCAGCAGCATTGGAACCGCTACAATGCGCAAGCGGGCGAGGCGCAGTTGAAGCTACGCGGCCTGACCAACAGCCTGACGGTCTGGACGCAGAATGTGCAAAATGGCGTCTATGCCGGGATCGTGTGCGTCGGCGCGCCGATGGTGATCGCAGGCGACATCACGACCGGCGCATTGGTCGCATCGTCCATATTGGGATCGCGGATGATGGCGCCGATGTCGCAGGTGACGGCGCTGCTCAGCCGTTTCCAGCAATCGAAGGTCGCGATCGGCAGCCTCAACCAGATCATGGCGCTGCCGGTCGATCGGCCCCACGCCGAACATCGTATTTCGGTAAACGCGATTGCGGGCGCGATGACGATCCATTCGGGCGTGTTCAGCTATGCCGACCCGAACAGCCCGCCCGCCCTGACCGTGCCCGAACTGGAGATCGCGGCAGGTGAGAAGATCGCGCTGCTCGGCCGCAATGGCGCTGGCAAATCGACCCTGTTACAGGCGCTGTCGGGCATGTTGCAGCCGGTGTCGGGCGAAGTGCTGGTCGACAATCTGGCGCTGGGTCATATCGACCCCAACGACCTGCGCCGCGACGTGAGTTTCCTGTCGCAGCATAGCCGCCTGTTCCACGGGACCATCCGCGAAAATCTGACACTGGGCGCGCCCGACGTGTCGAACGAGGAAATACTCTCGATGCTGGCGATGACCGGGGCCATCCAGTTCGTCCGCCGCCTGCGCGCCGGGCTGGAGCATGTCATCCTGGAAGGCGGGCAGAGCCTGTCGGGCGGGCAGATCCAGTCGTTGCTGCTGGCCCGGCTGCTGCTGCGGCATCCGCGGGTCGCGCTGCTGGACGAGCCGACCGCGGCGATGGACGAGGTATCCGAACGACACTTCATCGACGGCCTCAAGACATGGGCGCAGGACCGGACGCTGGTGATCGCGACCCACAGGATGCGCGTGCTGGAACTGGTCGACCGGGTGATCGTGATCGACAATGGCACGATCCTGCTCGACCAGCCCAGGGATGCGGCGCTGCGCACCATGCAGGCCAATAAGGCGAGGGTGGCATGAACGCGGCGGCGATGGACGACGAATGGCAGTTCGACGACGAAGGCCGCAGCCGCCTGACGGGCGCCAAGCGGCTGCTGTGGCTGGTGACGGCGCTATTCGTGGTCGCCTTCACCTGGGCCTGGTTCGCCAAATTGGATGAGGTCGCCAGCGGCAGCGGGCGCGTGGTGCCGACCAGCCGGGAACAGATTATCCAGTCGCTCGAAGGCGGCATCATGGCGAAACTGCTGGTTCGTCGGGACGACATCGTGCAGCCGGGGCAGATATTGGCCCAGCTCGACCCCACCCAGGCGGGATCGACGGTGGATGAAAGCGCCGCCAAATATCGCGCCGCGCTGGCCAGCGCGGCGCGGTTGCGGGCGGAAGTCAGCGGGACCGCCATCGCCTTCCCCTCCGAACTGGACGATTATCCCGATCTCAAGGCCGCCGAGGCGCGGCTGTACCAGGACCGGCGGCAGAGCCTGGCCAGTTCGGACAGACTGATCGATGAATCACTGGCGCTGATCAACAAGGAAGTCGCCATCGGCGAATCGCTGATCGCGGTCGGCGCGGCGAGCAATGTCGAAGTGCTGCGACTGAAACGGCAGCGCGCCGAACTCGCGCTCAAGAAAGCCGATCTGCGGTCCCAATATCTGGTCGAGGCGCAACAGGATCTGGCGAAGGTCAGCGAAGAGGTGGAGGCGCTGGCCCCGGTCGTGCGCGGCCGGTCCGACACGCTCCAGCGCCTGACGCTGCGGTCGCCGGTGCGGGGCGTGGTGAAGAGCATCGAGGTTTCCACCATCGGCGGCGTGGTGACGCCCAATGGCGAGATCATGCAGATCGTGCCGCTGGACGACCAGTTGCTGATCGAGGCGCGGATCGCGCCGCGCGACATCGCCTTCATTCATCCCGCCCAGCGCGCGACGGTCAAGATTACCGCCTATGACTATGCCATCTATGGCGGCCTGGAAGGCGAAGTGGCGAGCATATCGCCGGACACGATCAGGGATGAGGTGAACCCGGACGTCTATTATTACCGGGTGTTCGTGCGAACCAAATCGGTGTCGCTGGTCAACAAGGCGGGCAAACATTTCCCGATCGTGCCGGGCATGATCGCGACGGTGGACATCCACACCGGCAGCAAGACGGTGATGCAATATCTGCTGAAACCCCTGAACCGTGCCCGTGAAGGACTGCGCGAGCGATGAACGCGATGATCGACCAGAAACTGTCCGCGATCGCGGAAAAGGTGGCGCAGGCCCCGAGCGTGACGATCGACGGCGCGCCACGCACGATCCTGTTCCTGTCCTTCACCGACGGCACGGCGCGGGCGCGGACGATCACCTTGTCGGGCCCGGACGGGTCAAGCTGCTGGCGGTCGGCAGTGCCGATATTGATGGCGGCGGCGGATCAGTTGCGTTGGCTGCGGGTCGATTGGGTCCGCGCGGTCGAACAGAGCGACTGGCGCAGCCTGCGCCAGCGTCTGGGCGCGACCAAGCGCAACTATTTCCGGCTTGGCATAGCGCTCGACGCGCGGCTGGAACGGGCTTTCCTGGAAACGGAGATCAACGCCAACGCCATGTTCTACGGCGGCCAGGGGCATCCGACCGCCATCGTCAACGAAGGCAATATCCGCCGCTATGCCCGGCTGCGCCACTGTGCAGGCGCGATCGACTTCGGCGACGATGCGCCTGTCTGGCTCTTTTCGACCGGGGGCCTGTTCATGGGCGAGGATGGCGTCGTTCATACGATCGGCGGGCAGGGGCGCAATGCCGGGCGACGGACGGTGGATCGGCTGGACCCGGACCTGCTGCTGCGCCTGATCGATGACGGCAGCGCCTATCTGGCGTCGCAGGTGCGGGCCGATGGACGATTCCATTATGGCTGGCACCCCTGTTTCGACAGGGAGATCGCCGCCTATAACAGCCTGCGCCATGCCAGCAGCACCTATGCGATGCTGGAAAGCTGGGAGGTGACGCGCGATCCGGATCTGCTGGCCGCGATCGAGCGGGCGCTGACCTATCTGGAGCGCGTTCTCATCGCGTCGGTCGATCTGCCGAACGGGACGCCGGCGGCGTTCCTGATCGATCCGGGCAACGAGATCAAGCTGGGCGGCAATGCCGTCTGCCTGCTGGCGCTGGTCAAATATAGCGAACTGATGGCGACCGATCGCTATCGCGTGCTGCTCGATCGGCTGGCGACGGGCATCCTGTATATGCAGGACGCCGCGACCGGCCGCTTCGTCCATGTCCTTGATTATCCGACCCTGGCGGTGAAGCAGGAATTTCGGATCATCTATTATGATGGCGAAGCGGCGTTCGGGCTGATGCGGCTATACGGCCTAACCCGCGATCCGCGCTGGATCGCGGCGGTGACGCTGGCCTTCGACCATTTCATCGCGGCGGGCCATGCATCGGCGCACGATCATTGGCTGGGCTATTGCGCGAACGAGCTGACCCGGCACCAGCCCAGCGAAACCTGGTATCGCTTCGGGCTGGACACTATTCGCGACTATCTCGACTTCGTGGAAAGGCGCATCACCACCTTCCCCACTTTGCTGGAACTGATGATGGCGGCGCAGCATATGATCGCGCGCCTGGCCGCCGACCCGGACCACAGCCATCTGCTGGACAGCATCGATCTCGTCCATTTCGATCGGGCGCTGCATGCCCGCGCCCATTATCTGCTCAACGGCCATTTCTGGCCCGAACTGGCGATGTTCTTCGCCAATCCACGCCGGATCGTCGGCAGTTTCTTCATCCGCCACCATGGCTTCCGCGTGCGGATCGACGATGTCGAACATTATCTGTCGGGCCTTATCGCCTATCGTCGTCACCTGCTGGACCGTCAGGTGCAGGCCCCTGTGTCCCCGCCCGAAAGCGGCTGGACCGCGCGCAGCGTGGCGCAGGCGACCGGCGGGCGCTGGATAGCGCCGCCGCCCGCCGACTGGAGCGCGCAGGGCCTGTGCATCTTCCCGCTCAGCCAGCGCCCGGGCGATATGGTCGTCGTGCGGGGACGGGAAGGCGAGCGCGGCATCGCGCCGCGGGCGATCGACAGCGTGAAGCCGCGCGCCAGCGCCATCATCACCAGCGCGCCGGAGCGTTTCGCAGCCAGCGGCCTTCCCGTGCTGGCGGTGCAGGACAATGACGATGCGATACTGGCGCTGGGTCGATATGCGCGCGCGGCCATGACCGGCAAGCTGATCGGCGTGACCGGCAGCGCGGGCAAGACGACGATGGTCGCCATGCTGGCGCGCGCGTTGCGCCCCTGGGGTGATGTCGGCGAGACGCGCCTGAACGCGAACCTGCCCCATGGAATCGGGTGGAACCTGGCGTCCATCCCCTGGAATACGCCCCATATCGTGATGGAACTGGCGATCGGCCGCATGCGGCAGAATGCGATGCTCACCCGTCCCGATATCGCGGTTTTCACCAACATCGCCGCAGCCCATCTGGAATATCATCATGATCTGACCACGGTCGCGCGGCGCAAGAGTGCGATTTTCCAGGGCATGGCGCCGGGCGGCGTCGCCATCCTGAATGCGGACATGCAGCAACTCGCCAGCGTCCGGGCGCTGGCGCAGGCCCGTGACCTGTCCGTCGTCACCTATGGCCTGTCGCCCGAGGCGGATTTCCGCCTGATCGATCGGCGCGAGGGTGCGATCATGGTGCAGACGCCGGGCGGCGCGCTGCACTATCGGCTGGCGGCGCCCGGACAACATATGGTGCTCAACAGCGTCGCCGTGCTGGCGACGCTGTCCGTCCTGTCGCTGGACGCGGGCAGGGGGCTGGATGCGCTTGCCGACTTCCGTCCGCTGGCGGGGCGTGGCGAGGAACTGGCTCTGACGATCGAGGGGCGACGGCTTTGCCTGATCGACGACGCCTATAATGCCAACCCCGAATCCATGGCCGCCGCGCTGGCGCTGCTGGGCGCGCGACGGGGCAGGCGGCGCGTCGCTGTGCTGGGCGAAATGCTGGAATTGGGTCCGGAAGCGACGCGCTATCACAGCGCGCTCGAACCGCTGATCCACGCCCATGGCATCGATCGCGTCCATGTCGTGGGCAAACATTATGCACAGCTATGGGCCGGTCTGCCCAGAGCGCGTCGGGGGCTTTACGCCGATGATGTCGGGCAGTTACGCACCTGTCTCAAAGACATGATCGAGGATGACGATGTGCTGTTGATCAAAGGCTCGCATGGCAGCGCGGTGCATCAACTGGTCGACCAGTTGAAGGCCGATGCCCGGCAGATATCATGACCATTATGAAGACGGTTCCGATCCTACGACCCGAAGAATAGGTTTGTTTTTACAATTCGTTAAGATCGGGAGGGCAGCCTTTCAGCTCTCCCCAGCAACGCAAGGATGATGGCATGGCCTCGCGCGATGGACGCAGATTGGAAGTATCGGCACAGAATTTCGCCGATCCGTCGTTGCTGTCCCTTGCCCGGCAAACGCAGCAGGCGCGGATCAATTGTTCCCAGCATTTCCCCAAGAATGTGTTCCGCGATTCCGCCTGGGACATCATGCTGGAACTGTTCATCGTGGCCGAAGAAGGGGGCAGGATGTGCGTCAAGGACACGATGGCGATTTCCGGGGAGAGCGCGACCGGCACGATACGCCGGATCGAGGGGCTGGAGGAAGCCAAGCTGATCGTGCGACGCTATGATCCTGTCGACCATCGCCGGATGCTGGTGGAACTGAGCGGAAAGGGCCGGGCGGCGATGGTGTCCTTCCTGCACCATCTGTTCGAAGTGGGCGAGGCCGCGTCGAAGGCCGACCAGCCGGTCAAGCCCGTGACATTCGTCCCCCTTGCCCCGCGTCGGCCCAATGACGACCTGCGCGACCGTTCCTGAGCCGAAGGCGCGGCAGCAGGGAATACGCATATATATCGCCAGCAATGTTCAACATCATCGAAGGGGTGTGCGCATGATCCTTGCCGATCTCCCGCCGATCCAAAAATTTCTGTCGCCTGTCCCAGCATTGCTTGCACGACGATAGTCTATTCTATCGGTAGATATCGCGCATGAGTCGGCGCGGAGCAGCTATGCAGGATTTTCAGGAGCAGGCCGGGGACTATCCTCATGGATTGTTCGGGCGTTGGCGCATGCGTCTGGCGCAAACCCTGCTGCGCGATGCGTCCGTGGTGCTGATCGATCGTGACGCCGATACAACAGCCGATCCGTCCGGGCGGACGCCAGAGACGCCATCGTGCGAAATAATCAACTGACAGGCGGCGCGCCTTTGCGATAGTCCGACCATTTCCAGCTTCGCTCTATTTTCCCAGGAGATATCATGGCCAGCAATCCTCGCGCCTCGGTTCGTGCCGTCGACCCCTTGTTTCTCGAACGCTGGTCGCCCCGCGCCTTCGACTCCTCGGCCATTCCACAGGCCGACCTGGACACTATGCTTGATGCCGCACGCTGGGCGCCTTCGGCGTTCAATTATCAGCCCTGGCGGTTCCTCTACGCCCATCGCGATGGCGCGGATTGGCAGCGCTTCGTCGACCTGCTGCTGCCCTTCAACCAGAGCTGGGTCCAACATGCGGGCGTCGTGCTGTTCGTCCTGTCCGACACGCTGACCGCCGCGCCGGGATCGGACGATTTCAAGCCGTCCTACAGCCACAGTTTCGACGCGGGTGCGGCCTGGGCCTTGCTGGCCTTGCAGGCGACGCGGCTGGGCTATCACACCCATGGCATGACCGGCGTCGATTTCGACAAGGCGCGCGTCGAACTGGCGGTGCCCGACCGCTTCCGCATCGAAGCGGCGGTCGCGATCGGTCGGCAGGGCGACAAGAGCATCCTGCCCGAAGCCTTGCAGGCGCGCGAGGAACCCAGCGATCGCAAGCCCATCGAAGCGTTCGCCCATCAGGGCAATTTCGTGGGCTGAACCGGCAAGTCGTTCCTTCGCCTTGCAGTGGAGGAACGATATGGTCCACGATGGGTAAGGAACATCGCGTTGATGTTGTTCCCTATATTCATCGAGTGCCTGCCGTCCATGTCCCTGACCGAAATGATCACCGACAGCACCGTGCCCGCGGTCGTCACCAATCCGCGCCTGCCGGACAATCCGATCGTGGATTGCAATGCCGCGTTCCTGGCGCTGACCGGCTACACGCGGGAGGAGGTCGTCGGGCGCAATTGTCGTTTCCTGTCTGGGCCTGAGACGGAGGATGCGGGGACGAACATGATCCGCGCCGCCCTGCGCGACCGGCGGCCGGTGCTGGTGGAATTGCGCAACCATCGCAAGGACGGCTCGGCCTTCCGCAATGCCGTGATGATCGCCCCGATCTTTGGCCCGGACGGCACGTTGGAATGGTATCTCGGGTCGCAAATGGCGGTCGAGCATGGGGGCGAGCGCCGCCGGGATGCGGCCGCCGCCCTGATCGACACGCTGACAGAGCGCCAGCGGGCCGTGTTGGCGGGCATGGCGGACGGACGGCTCAACAAGCAGATCGCCTATGAACTGGGCCTCACCGAACGCACGGTGAAGATGCATCGCGCGGCCATGCTGCGTGCCCTGGGCGTGCGCAGCATGGCGGAAGCGATTCGCCTTGCAATAGAGGCGGGGCTTTAGGCCTCCCCAAGATGGCGTAAGGGGACCACCCCCGCTCACCCCAGGGGACGGGCGGGGCGCTGCGACACGCGACGCCCGTCCCGTTCTTGACAGATCAGTCGCGCAACAGGTCGTTGATGCCGGTCTTGGACCGCGTCTGCGCGTCGACGCGCTTGACGATCACGGCGCAATAGAGGCTGGGGCCGGGCGTGCCGTCGGGCAGGGGCTTGCCGGGCAGGCTGCCGGGGACGATGACCGAATAGGGCGGCACTTCTCCCATGAAGATTTCGCCGGTGGTGCGGTCGATGATCTTGGTCGACTGGCCGATGAAGACGCCCATCGACAGGACCGAACCCTTGCCGATGCGGACGCCTTCCACCACTTCGGACCGTGCGCCGATGAAGCAGTCATCCTCGATGATGACCGGGTCGGCCTGCAACGGTTCCAGCACGCCGCCGATGCCGACGCCGCCCGACAGATGGACATTCTTGCCGATCTGCGCGCAGCTGCCCACCGTCACCCAGGCGTCGACCATCGTGCCTTCATCGACGAAGGCGCCGATATTGACGAAGCTGGGCATCAGGATCGCATTCTTCGCGATATGCGCGCCGGCGCGGGCGAAGGCGCCCGGAACTGCGCGGAAACCGGCGGCGCGGAACTCCGCCTCGCCCCAGCCTGCGAACTTGCTGGGCACCTTGTCCCACCAGAAGCCGTTGCCGGGACCGTTTTCGATCAGCGCATTGTCGTTCAGGCGGAAGGACAGCAGCACCGCCTTCTTGAGCCACTGGTTGACCTGCCAGCCATTTTCGGTCGGCTCGGCGACACGACCCTTGCCGCTGTCGAGCAACGCGAGCGCCTGTGCAACCGCGTCGCGCACGGCGCCTTGCGTGGTCAGGCTGACATTGGCGCGGTCTTCCCAGGCGGCGTCGATGGTGGCTTGCAGGTCGGCGGTCATGCAGTTTCCCCAATTATGGTCGCCAGAAATGGCGTCAGATGGTCGGTTTCGAAATCAATGAAGTCGGGATGATGGTCATGATCGCCGCTTTCCGAGCCATTATTGACCCAGATGGTCGTCATGCCGATCGCCTTGGCAGGCTTCAGGTTGCGGGCCATGTCCTCGAAAAAGGCGGCGCGGGTCGGGTCCACGCCATGCACCCGGCACAGATCGGCATAGCCCGACGGATCGGGCTTCGGGATATATTGGCAGGCGTGGATGTCGTGGATCAGTTCGAACGCGTCGGCAAGGCCCAGCTTCGCCAGTACGCGTGCCGCATAGGCGGCGTCGCCATTGGTGAAGATCAGGCGGCGGCCGGGCAGCGCGGCGATATGCGCGTTGAGCGCCGCGTCGATCTCCAGCCGGTCCATCGAGATATCGTGAACATAGTCCAGAAAGGCGCGCGGTTCGATGCCATGATGATGCATCAGGCCCGACAGGGTCGTGCCATGCTCGATGAAATAGCGTTTCTGCGTCTGGCGCGCGATGACGGGGTCGCAACCCAGCAGGCCCTGAATGAACTCGCCCATCTTCACGTCGATCAGCGCGAACAGGTCCGCCTTCGCCGGATAGAGCGTGTTGTCCAGATCGAAGATCCAGGTGTCGACATGGGCCATATCCGCGCGCATGGCCGCGCCCTAATCCGGCGGGCAGGGAAGGGCAACCCAATAACCCCTCCTTCCTCGGTCAAGTTGGAAGAGGGGGCAGGACGAAACCCTCGTCCCCACAGGAGTGGGTCTATGCTACTGCCTTGTCGTCCTGATAGAAGGCCTGCACCGCGTCCCACGCATCCTCGGCGCTTTCGACCCAGGTCAGCAGGTTGAGGTCCGAATGCGAGATCACGCCTTCGTCGGCCAGCGCCTCGAAATCGACCACCCGGTTCCAGAAATCCTTCCCGAACAACAGGATCGGGATGGGCTTCATCTTGCCGGTCTGGATCAGCGTGAGCAGTTCGAACATCTCGTCGAACGTGCCGAAGCCGCCGGGAAAGACCGCCAGCGCGCGGGCGCGCAGCAGGAAATGCATCTTGCGCAGCGCGAAATAGTGGAACTGGAAGCTGAGTTCCGGCGTGACGAAGCGATTGGGCGCCTGTTCGTGCGGCAGGACGATATTCATGCCGATGGTGGTCTGGCCGACATCCTCCGCACCGCGATTGGCCGCTTCCATGATCGACGGGCCGCCGCCCGAACAGACCACGAAATGGCGGTCGCCATTCGCATTGACCGGATATTGCGCCGCGATCCGCGCGAGCCTGCGCGCTTCTTCATAATAATGGGCCTTCGCGCCCAGATTTTCCGCGATGCGCTTTTGTTCGGGCGTGGTGGCGGCGTCGATCCGTGCCTGCACCTGGTCGGGTTCGGGAATGCGGGCGGAACCATAGAAGACGAAGGTCGATTCGATCTTCGCTTCGTCCATCAGTAATTGGGGTTTCAGCAATTCCAGCTGGAACCGCACCGGCCGCAGGTCTTCGCGCAGCAGGAATTCGCTATCCTGGAAGGCGAGCTTGTAAGCGGCGCTTTGTGTTTGGGGGGTTCCGACCTGTTTCTTGGCATCATCGGCCTCTTGGCGGGCCGGGCGGAATTTGCGTTCTTCGATTTCTTTTTTCGTCATTTGCACCAACTTAGTGCGGGGCAATGACAAAACCAAGTCTGCTTGCCCGCAAAATCCGCCTGTAGCGCTTAAACCTTCTCAGCGGCAAAACCCGCCACGCCCGCCCATGTCGAAATGGAAATGGTCGTAATGGGCCGCGTTGTAATCGGGGCTCAGCACGGTATTGAACCGCTTGCACGCGCTGGCATGCACGACCTTCAGGAACTGGCGGGTCTGCTTGTCGCCCTCCCACCCCTTTTGCACGCTGATTCGCCGGCCGTCGGACAGGACGAAGGCGGATACGTCGATTGCATTGCTATGGGCATGTTCGGACAATTTGCCGCTACCCGCGATCGGGCGGCAATTATAGGTGCCGAACGTCTCGATCCTCTCGATTTCCGCGCCCAGTACCAGGCGGGCGGCAGGCTGCACCCCATAGCGCGCCCAAGCGGCGAAATTGGCAGCCAGGTTGCAGGTCATCGCACCCAGATTGGTCGCGGGCACGCCGATATCGATCAGCTTGACGCTGTTGACCGCGCTGCACCCACCGCCGAAATTCCGGTCGGGCAGGGGGGTGAAGGCCACCGCCTGGCTTTCCAGTTTCGCGAAACATTGTCGCGTCTCCATCGCCGGTTGGGCAGGGGCGCGAACGGGCCGGGATGGGGGCGTCGGTGCGCGTGCCACCCGGCCGCGTGGGACCAGATCGCCGCTACAGGCGCTCAACGCCATTGCCGTCAGCACGGCCAGACCGGCGCCGCGCGCCGCCCGCATCTTTGTCGACCCAATGCTCATGAGTCGGGATGTTAGCAGGGCGAATATTTACGAAGGTTAACGGCGCATTCGCTTCGTCCGATTTTTCGGGCGCGCTTGACAGGCCCGCCGAAATCTCTAGGGCCGCCGACGGGCCACGCGGTCCCAACGCCGCGCTGCTCTCTGTAAGGAGACGCTACATGACTGATTTGACTGCCGTTGACGCCACCCTTGCGCCTGTCGCAAAACCCGCCAGCCGTCCGGCCCGCCCCTTTTTCTCTTCCGGTCCCTGCGCCAAGCCCCCGGGCTGGAGCGCCGACAAGCTGGCGACCAACTCGCTCGGCCGTTCGCACCGCGCCAAGATCGGCAAGACCCGCCTTGCTTACAGCATCGACCTGATGCGTGAGCTGCTGAACCTGCCCGACACCCACCGTATCGGCATCGTGCCCGGCTCCGACACCGGTGCTTTCGAAATGGCGATGTGGACGATGCTGGGCGCCCGGCCTGTCACGACGCTTGCCTGGGAAAGCTTCGGCGAAGGCTGGGTGACGGACGCGGTCAAGCAGTTAAAGCTCGACCCCACCGTCATCCGCGCCGATTATGGCCAGCTGCCCGACCTTTCCACGGTCGATTTCAGCACCGACGTGCTGTTCACCTGGAACGGCACCACGTCGGGCGTGCGCGTCCCTAATGCCGACTTCATCCCTGCGGATCGCGAAGGCCTGACCTTCGCCGACGCGACCAGCGCTGTGTTCGCCTATGACATCGACTGGGCCAAGATCGACGTGGCCACCTTTTCCTGGCAGAAGGTGCTGGGCGGCGAGGGCGGCCATGGCGTGCTGATCCTCGGCCCCCGCGCGGTCGAACGGCTCGAAACCCACACACCCGCCTGGCCGCTGCCCAAGGTTTTCCGCCTGATGGCGAAGGGCAAGCTCGCCGAAGGCGTGTTCAAGGGCGAGACGATCAACACCCCCTCCATGCTGGCGGTCGAAGATGCGATCTTCGCGCTGGAATGGGGCCAATCGCTGGGCGGCCTCAACGGCCTGATCGCGCGCAGCGACGCCAACGCCGCCGCGCTCGACAAGATCGTCGCGGAGCGCGACTGGCTCGGCCATCTCGCCACCGACGCGACGTCGCGGTCGAAGACCAGCGTCTGCCTGACGGTCGAGGGCGCCGACGAAGCCTTCATCAAGGCCTTCGCTGCCCTCCTCGAAAAGGAAGGCGCGGCCTATGACGTCGCAGGCTATCGCGACGCCCCGGCCGGCCTTCGCATCTGGTGCGGCGCGACCGTGGAAACGGCGGACATCGAAGCGCTGGGTCCGTGGCTCGACTGGGCCTATGCCCAGACCAAGGCTGCCTAACCAACCTCTCCCTTACATACCCGTCATCCCAGCGAAAGCTGGGATCTCAGGCCCCTAGGTACGACCCAGCCGCCTGAGATCCTGACCTTCGTCAGGATGACGAATTGCACAGAAAGGCAATTCGTCATGCCCAAAGTCCTTATTTCCGACAAGATGGATCCCCGCGCCGCCGCGATCTTCCGCGAACGTGGCGTCGAAGTCGACGAAATCACCGGCAAGACCCCCGAAGAACTGATCGCCATCATCGGCGACTATGACGGCCTCGCCATCCGCAGCTCGACCAAGGTGACGAAGGCGATCCTGGACGCCGCCACCAACCTCAAGGTCATCGGCCGCGCCGGCATCGGCGTCGACAATGTCGATATCCCGGCGGCCTCGGCCAAGGGCGTGATCGTCATGAACACGCCGTTCGGCAACTCTATCACCACCGCCGAACATGCCATCGCGCTGATGTTCGCGCTCGCCCGCCAGCTGCCCGAAGCCAACGCCCAGACGCAGCAGGGCCTGTGGCCCAAGAACGGCTTCATGGGCGTGGAAGTCACCGGCAAGACGCTGGGCCTGATCGGCGCCGGCAACATCGGCTCGATCGTCGCCACCCGCGCGCTCGGGCTCAAGATGAAGGTCGTCGCCTTCGATCCGTTCCTGACCCCCGAACGCGCCATCGAAATGGGCGTGGAAAAGGCCGATCTCGACACGCTGCTGGCGAAGGCCGACTTCATCACGCTGCACACGCCGCTGACCGACCAGACGCGCAACATCCTCAGCAAGGAAAACCTCGCCAAGACCAAGAAGGGCGTGCGCATCATCAACTGCGCGCGTGGCGGCCTGATCGATGAAGCGGCGCTCAAGGACGCGCTGGATTCGGGCCAGGTCGCAGGTGCCGCGCTCGACGTGTTCCAGACCGAACCGGCCAAGGAGTCGCCGCTGTTCGGTACGCCGGGCTTCATCTGCACCCCGCATCTGGGCGCTTCGACAGACGAAGCGCAGGTCAATGTCGCGTTGCAGGTTGCCGACCAGCTGTCCGACTATCTGCTCGACGGCGGCATCACCAATGCGCTCAACGTCCCCTCGCTCAGCGCCGAGGAAGCGCCCAAGCTCAAGCCCTATATGGCGCTGGCCGAAAAGCTGGGCAGCCTGATCGGTCAGCTGGAAGGCGACCAGATCACCGGCGTCGCGATCGAGGTCGAGGGCCATGCGGCCGAACTGAACCAGAAGCCCATCACCGCCGCCGTGCTGGCGGGCCTGATGCGCGTCTATTCGGACACGGTGAACATGGTCAACGCGCCCTTCCTGGCGAAGGAGCGGGGCCTGGACGTCCGCGAAGTCCGGCACGACCGCGAAGGCGACTATCAGACGCTGGTGCGCGTCACCGTGACGACCGAAAATGGCGACAAGTCGGTCGCGGGCACATTGTTCGGCCATGCCCAGCCGCGCCTGGTCGAACTGTTCGGCATCAAGGTGGAGGCCGATCTCGACGGGTCGATGCTCTATATCGTCAACCAGGACGCGCCCGGCTTTATCGGTCGCCTGGGGAGCAAGCTTGGCGAATCGGAGGTCAATATCGGCACCTTCCATCTGGGCCGTCGCAACCAGGGCGGCGAAGCCGTTCTGCTGCTGTCGGTGGACGGCACCGTCACCGAACCGTTGCGCTGGGAAATCTGCAACCTCACCGGCGTGAAGCAGGTGAAGCTGCTGCGCTTCGCCTGATCTAGGTCAGAACATAAACCGTTCGGTTCGAGCAGCCCTTCGACTGCCTGCAAGGCAGGCGCTCAGGACAGGCTTCGAGCGAAGTCGAGAAGCGTCGTCGAGAACAGGTCTCGACACGCTCGAACCGAACGGCGGATGGGGATGGCCTAGCCCCAAATTTCCGCTAAAGGGCCTGTCCCATGACCACCATCCCGCCCAGCCTCCTGCCTGAAGGCCTGTCCGATCGCCTGCCGCCGCAGGCGCAGGCGTCCGCCCGCCTGACGCGCCATGTGCTCGATACGGTCGCGACCCATGGTTATGAACGGGTCATGCCCCCGCTCGCGGAGTTCGAGGATACGCTGACCCAGCGGCTGAAATCCATGCGGGCGCAGGATCTGGTCCGCGCCGTGGACCCCGTGTCGCAGCGCAGCCTGGCCTTCCGCCCGGACATGACCGCACAGGTCGGCCGCATCGCCGCCACCCGCATGGCGACCGCCCCGCGCCCGCTACGCCTGTCCTATGCCGGGCCGGTCATCCGCCAGAAGGCGAGCCAGCTGCGGCCCGAGCGTGAGACATTGCAGCTGGGTGCGGAGCTGATCGGCAGCGACAGCGTCGCCGCCGCGGTCGAGATCGTCAACGTCGCGATCGAGGCGCTCCAGGCGGCGGGCGTCACCGGCATCACGATCGATTTCACCTTGCCCGACCTGATCGACGCGCTGGCGGCGGGGCCGCTGCCGCTGGGATCGCAGGAACTGGAGGCCGTCCGCGCCGCGCTGGACGCCAAGGATGCCGGCGCGCTCGCCGCGATCGGCGAGGGCGCTGCCGCCTATCTGCCGCTCATAGAGGCGACCGGCCCGTTCCACGCGGCGATGGATCGGCTGGAGGCGTTCGACGCGCGGCTGGGCGGCGCGATCGCCAGCCGCATCGTGGGGTTGCGCGCCATCGCCAGGCCGATCGGCTGGGACATCACCCTCACGCTCGATCCGACCGAACGGCATGGGTTCGAATTTCAGAACTGGTTCGGCTTCTCCATCTTCGCCGAAGGCTTCGTGGGCGAGATCGGCCGGGGCGGCAGCTACGCTATCGCCCGCGCCGACGGGGCGGACGAACCGGCCATGGGCTTTTCCCTCTATCCTGATCCGCTGATCGACGCGGGCTTCGGTGGGGAAGCGCCCAGGCGTCTGTTCCTGCCATTGGGGCATGACGCCGCCCGCGCCGCCGCGTTGCGGGCCGAAGGCTGGCACAGCGTCGCCGCCTTGTCCGAAGGGGAGGATGGCGCGGCCCAGCGCTGTTCCCACTGGCTGGATGGCGCAGAGCCACGCGCCTACTGACTTGACTTCACCGGGGCAGCGCGGCTAACGCGCGCCCCGTAACAGGGCGCCCGCAACGATAGCGCGCGCCCGCTTGATCCCACCGGCATGCCGAGTCCCGTCGAAGGGCATGGCCGGTCCGCGCGGCGGGCGGAGGACTGTATCTGTGGCAAATGTGACCGTGATCGGCGCCCAATGGGGTGACGAAGGCAAAGGCAAGATCGTCGACTGGCTGTCGGAGCGCGCCGATGTCGTCGCCCGTTTCCAGGGCGGCCATAATGCCGGCCATACGCTGGTGGTAGGCGAAAAGGTCTATAAGCTCTCGCTGCTGCCCTCGGGCATCGTGCGCGGCACGCTGAGCGTCATCGGCAATGGCGTGGTGCTGGACCCCTGGCACTTCCGTGACGAGGTTGCCAAGCTGGCCGCGCAGGGCGTCACCATCACGCCCGACAATCTCCAGATCGCCGAAACCTGCCCGCTGATCCTGCCCTTCCATCGCGACCTCGATGGCCTGCGCGAAGACGCATCGGGCGCGGGCAAGATCGGCACCACCCGTCGCGGCATTGGCCCCGCCTATGAGGACAAGGTCGGTCGCCGCGCCATCCGCGTGTGCGACCTGGCCCATCTGGACGATCTCGACCTCCAGATCGATCGCCTGACCGCGCATCACGACGCGCTGCGCGCCGGCTTTGGCGAAGCGCCGATCGACCGTGCCGCGCTGGTCGCGCAACTCACCGAGATCGCCGACTTCATCCTGCCCTTCGTCAAGCCCGTCTGGCTGACGCTGAACAAGGCGAAGGCGGACGGCAAGCGCATCCTGTTCGAAGGCGCGCAGGGCACGCTGCTCGATATCGACCATGGCACCTATCCGTTCGTGACATCGTCCAACACGGTGGCAGGTACGGCGGCCAGCGGCACCGGCCTTGGCCCCAATGGCGCAGGCTTCGTGCTGGCGATCGTGAAGGCCTACACCACCCGCGTCGGCTCCGGCCCGTTTCCGACCGAGCTGGAGGACGCCACCGGCCAGCGGCTGGGCGAGCGGGGCCATGAATTCGGCACCGTCACTGGCCGCAAGCGCCGCTGCGGCTGGTTCGACGCCGTGCTGGTGCGCCAGTCGGTCGCCGTGTCGGGCGTCACCGGCATCGCGCTCACCAAGCTGGACGTGCTGGACGGGTTCGACACGCTGAAAATCTGCGTCGGCTACAAGATCGGCGACCAGACGTTCGATTACCTCCCCGCCCATGCGCAGGACCAGGCCAAGGCGCAGCCGATCTACGAAGATATCGAAGGCTGGCAGGACACGACGGCCGGCGCGCGCAGCTGGGCCGATCTGCCTGCGCAGGCGATCAAATATATCCGCCGGATCGAAGAGCTGATCGGCTGCCCGGTCACGCTCGTGTCGACTTCGCCGGAACGCGACGACACCATCCTCGTCCGCGATCCCTTCGCGGATTAACGACGATGGCCGAGCAACGCTTCGAACGCCACAAGCAGCCCTGGACCCAGGATGAGGTCCAGAAGCTGCACACGCTGGCGAAGAAGGGCATGGGCCTCAAGGCCATAGCCAAGGCGCTGACCCGCACTGAGGAATCGGTCAAGGCCAGAGCCAAGGAAGACGGGCTGAACATCGCCAAACTGCGCTGACCTGTTCCCCGGCGAAGGCCGGGGTCCAGATCCACGCCACAGGGGCTGGACGGCAACCGACGGCGATGCGAAAAGCTCTGGTATAATATTGGAAGGCTTCGCATGGCGCTCGACATTCTCGTCCTCTACGGCTCCTATCGACGCGGCCGACTGGGCATCCGCCTGGCCGACTATATGGTCCGGGGTTTCGAAGGGCTGGGCCACAAGGCCGAACTGGTCGATGCGAAGGCGATCGATCTGCCCATGCTCGACCTGCGCTACAGCGATTATCCGCCGGGTGAAGCGCCTGCCGCCATGGCCTGGCTGTCGCAAAGGCTGAGCGTTGCCGATGCCTTCGTCTTCGTCGCGGGCGAATATAATCGCGGCATGCAGCCGGGCCTTAAAAATCTGGTCGATCATTATCTCAAGGAATTTGATCGCCGCCCGGCCGCCATCGCCAGCTATTCGATGGGGCGCTTTGCCGGGGTCAACAGCCATGCCGACTGGACGGTGACGCTGTCGGCCATGGGCATGGCGGTGGTGCCCGAACGGCTGAGCGTCGGTCAGATCGGCCAGACGCTGGACGAAGCGGCCCAGCCGCAGGGCGAGGGCGGGGCGGCGCTGGAGCGCGGCTTTGCCGGTTTCGCGAAAAGCCTGATCTGGTGGGCGGAAGCGGCTAAGGCCGCGCGCGAGCGCTAAGCCGCCGGTCGATCCAGACCAGCGCATGCCCCGCGGCAGCGAAACCGATCGCGATCAGCGCGGCGTTGAGCGCAACCTGTCCAATCCCGAATTTTGCCACGTTGATGAAGGGATAGGCATAATGCCCTTCGGCCGTCCCGCGTAGGAGGGCGTAGGGGAGGTAGGCGGCCGGAAAGATCGCCCACAGCCACGGATCGCGCCATCCCAGCCGCCCCTTGCGCGCGAAGGCGATCCACCAGAGTGGCACGAGCAGCGGCGTCACCTTGTGCAGCAGCGTATCGGCCAGCAGCGCGCCGCCGCTCAAGGACAGCAGCCCGCGCAACAATAGTCCGTAGATGATGCCGACCAGCAGGATGGACAGCAGCATGCCGCCCACCCGCCGGGACGACACCGCGCGACCCAGCGCGATCGCGCCCAGGGTCAGGACGACGAAGATATTCGCCCATATGGTGAAGAAGCGCAGCAGCGTCCAAAGCGTCTCCGCGATCGATCCGGTCTGCCCCAGCGTGGCGTCGAACTGAACCACCAGCCCCGCCAGACTGACCAGCGCGACCACCGCCGCCGCGATCCGCTTTCCCGTCATCCCCATCTCCCCTTCTGTCGCCATTCAACGACTTGCGATCCGGTGGGTTGCGTGCAGTGCAATATTTCGTTTCGCTAACGGAGCATTTGCCGCCCGGGTGCGTTGCCCCAGTCCTGATTTGCGGAGACTTGCATGATCGTCGACCCCGTTCCCAGCCTGCGTCGGATGGCGTCCGAAGTGTGGAAGCCGCTGAGCGTCCTGTTCATTTGGGACTGCGTCGTCACCATCACTTACTATCTGCTGCCCTTCAAGGCGCCGTCCCTTCCGCTCACCATATTCGGTACGGCCCTGGCGCTGTTCCTGGGGTTCCGGTCGAACAGCGCCTATCAGCGCTGGTGGGAAGGGCGCGTATTATGGGGCGCGATGATCAACGCGTCGCGCAGCCTGGCGCGCGCCACCCGCAATTTCCTGCCCGATCCGGAAGCGCGCGATCTGAAACGCGAAATCGTCAAGCGCCAGATCGCCTATGTGAATGCGTTGCGCAGCCAGTTGCGGCGGCAACCGATCGGCGAAGAGGTGACCAAATTCCTGGAGGAGCGGGACAAGACCCATGCCCTCGCGCGGACCAATGCGGCCAACGGCCTGCTCGACAGCACCGGTCGACGGATCGACATCGCCCGGCGCGAAGGGTGGATCGACACCATCCAGCAGGCGCAGATGGAAGCGGTGCTGATCGATATTTCCAACGCGCAGGGCGGCATGGAGCGGCTCAAAAATACGCCGCTGCCCGTGCAATATCGCTATCTGCCGACCCTCTTCACCCACCTCTTCTGCCTGTTCCTGCCGATCGGCCTGGTCGAGACGCTGGGCTTGGCGACGCCGCTCGGCTCAACCGTCGCGGGGCTGATGTTTCTGGCGGTCCTGCGGATCGGCGACGATCTGACCGATCCCTTCGCCAACACGGTGCACGACGTGCCCCTGACCGCCATGTGCCGCACGATCGAGATCGACCTGCTCCAGTCGATCGGCGACCCGTCCCCCGACCCCGTCACGCCCGCACGTGGGGTGCTCTGGTAGCCAACCTTCCACCGTCACCCCGGGCTTGCCCCGGGGTCATGGCGACGAACTCCTAAGAGCGCGCGCCGTCACGCCTTCCGGTCGTCGTCCACCATGTCGGGCGCGAGTTCCAGGCCCGCACGACCCTGCGCCACACTATGCGCCGGGGCCTTGGGATGGGGCACGTCGATCGGCTCCTCGACCTCCAGCATTCCTTCCCATTTGGTGATGACCGACGTGGCGATCGCATTGCCCAGCACGTTGGTCGCGGTGCGGCCCATGTCCATGAAGTGGTCGACCGCCAGGATGAAGGCGATACCCTCGACCGGCAGATCGAACTGGCCCAGTGTCGCGGCGACCACCACCAGCGACGCGCGCGGCACCGCGGCGATGCCCTTGCTGGTCACCATCAGGACC
Source organism: Sphingobium sp. CR2-8 (assembly GCF_035818615.1). Classification (NCBI taxonomy): domain Bacteria; kingdom Pseudomonadati; phylum Pseudomonadota; class Alphaproteobacteria; order Sphingomonadales; family Sphingobiaceae; genus Sphingobium; species Sphingobium wonjuense. The sequence goes on from NZ_JAYKZY010000002.1 coordinate 595,100, forward strand.
AGCAATATGGTGATCTGCGTCGCGATCGGCAGGTCGATGCCATAGGCCTGCGCGATGAAGATCGTCGCAAAGGTCGAATACATCATCGACCCGTCGAGGTTGAACGAATAGCCCAGCGGCAGCACGAAGCTGTAGATGCGGCGCGGGATGCCGAAGCGATCGAGCTGCTCCAGCATCTTGGGATAGGCGGCCTCGGACGAGGCGGTGGAAAAGGCGATCAGGATCGGTTCACGAACATAGCGGATCAGCGTGAACATCCGCTTGCCCAGGAAAATCGATCCCGCGCCGAACAGCAGCAGCCACAGGCAGAAGAGCGCGATGTAGAATTCGCCCACCAGCGCGCCATAGGTCTTGAGCACGCCCAGCCCCTGCACCGTCACCGACGAGGCGAGCGCGCCGAACACCGCGAAGGGGGCAACGCGCATGACATAGCCCGTCACCTGCAACATCAGTTCGACCATCGCCTCGATCAAGGTGATGATCGGCTTGCCCTTCTCGCCGATCGCGGTCAGGCCGACGCCCACGAACAGCGAGAAGACGACGATTTGCAGGATCTGGTTTTCGGCCATCGCGCCGATCATCGACGTCGGGAAGACATGCAGGATGAAGTCGCGGAAATTGAGCGCTTCGGTATTGACGCCTGCGTCCGCGCCCGACCGGACCAGGTTCAGCCCTTCGCCCGGCGCGAAGAAATTGACGAAGATCAGGCCCAGTGTCAGCGATATCAGGCTGGCGATGATGAACCAGGCGAGCGCCCGCCCGCCGATCCGCCCCAGCGCCGCGCTGTCGCCCATATGGGCGATGCCCGCCACCAGCGTGGAAAAGACCAGCGGCGCGATGATCATCTTGATGAGGTGCAGGAAGATGTCGGCCAGCAGGTGGAAATATCCCGCCACATCCTTTGCCAGCGTTTCGTCGCCGCCGACCCAGAGATTGGCCACGAAGCCGGTCAGGACCCCCATGACCATGCCGATGAGGATGAAGGCTGTCAGTCTATTTCGCATCAAGTTCCTCCGGGCCGCATCCGCGCCCGTTCCGTTAATCGTCTAGGCAGCCGACACCTAACAGGCGCTGGGGAAGCCCGCAATCGGCGCGCATCCCGTCGCTTGGGGTCGGTCGTATAAGGGAAGACGAAGCAGCCCCGTCTTTCCACGCCCCGCCTGCCGATCGTCAGGGGTAGAGCAGACCTTCGGACCAGTCCGTTCCGGATATTTCGAAGGTGCGTGCGAACAGGCGCCGTTCGTGCAGCCGATGTTCGCGATCCTGCCAGAACTCGATCCTCTCGGGTGTCAGACGAAAGCCCGACCAATGGGGCGGGCGCGGCACCGGGCCGCCTTCGAACCGGGCGCTCGCCTGATCGAACCGGTCCATGAAGGTCTGTCGGTCGGGCAGGGGGCGGGACTGGTCGGACGCCCAGGCCCCCAGCTGGCTGTCGCGGCCGCGCGTGGCGAAATAGGCGTCGGCCGTAGCGTCGTCGACCGGGCCGACCGATCCTTCGACACGGATCTGGCGGCGCAGCGATTTCCAGTGGAGCAGCAGCGCGGCGTGCGGATTCGCGATCAACTCGCCCGCCTTGCGCCCTTCGAAATTGGTGTAGAACAGGAAGCCGTCCGGGCCATGCCCTTTCAGCAGCACCATGCGCACGGAGGGCCGCCCGCGCGCGTCCGCCGTGGCCAGCGCCATGGCGTTGCTATCGTTGATCTCGGTTTCGCGCGCCTGCGCATACCATTCGTCGAACAAGGCAAAGGGATCGGTCATCCCCGGTCTTTAGGCGGTGGCCGCGTCGCTGTCGATAAGCCGCCTTCCGCCGGGGACGACGGTCGACTTGTCTTGAATGTCGGCGCAGCATCGTCCACATAGTCGTCAAGTGATGCTTTTGTGCAACAGGTAAGATGATGGCCGATCCCTATTCCATTCTTGGCGTGACCCGCAGCGCAACCGAGGCGGAGATCAAATCCGCCTATCGCAAGCTCGCCAAGGAGCTGCATCCCGACAAGAACAAGGATAATCCCAAGGCCGCGGAGAAATTTTCCGCCGCCACCAACGCCTACGACCTGTTGTCCGACAAGGACAAGCGCGCCCGTTTCGACCGGGGCGAGATCGATGGCGACGGCAATCCGGCCGCGCCCTTCGGCTTTGGTGGCGGTGGCGGTGGTCCGCGCGGCCATGGTGGCGGCTTCGAATCCGGCGGCGCGGATTTCGGCGATATTTTCGAAGGTCTGTTCGGCGGCGCGGGTCGTCGCGGGGGCGGGGGCGCGGGCTTTGGCGGCGGGTTCGGCCGACAGGCGCCACCGCAAAAGGGCGCGAACGTCGCCTATCGTCTGGCCGTGCAGTTCGTGGACGCCGCGACGCTGGCGCCGCAGCGGATCACCTTGCAGGATGGCAAGACCATCGACCTGAAACTGCCCGCCGGGGTGGAAAACGGCACGCAGATGCGCCTGTCGGGCAAGGGGCAGGCGGGACCGGGCGGGGCGGGCGACGCGATCGTCACGATCGACGTAAAGCCGCATGCCTATTTCACCCGGGATGGCGACAATGTCCTGCTTAACCTGCCGATCACGCTGGATGAGGCGGTGAAGGGCGGCAAGGTCAAGGTGCCGACCGTCGACGGCCCGGTGATGCTGGGCGTCACCGCAGGCGCGACATCGGGCAAGACGCTGCGCCTGCGCGGCAAGGGCTTCACCGGCAAGGACGGTCAGCGTGGCGACCAGCTCGTCACGCTCCAGATCGACGTGCCGGCCGACGATCCCGCGATCAAAGCGCTGGTGGAAAATTGGCAGGACGAACGGCCTGTGCGCGCCCATCTGGGCGTGTGATGCGTTAGCCCGCCGATGCCCATGCCTTCGCCCCTGTCGCCCGAATCCCGTCGTCAGGTGGGCCATGGCGCGCGCGCGCGGTTCAATCGGCAGATGGACCGGGTGCGGCCGGGATCGCAGATATTCGAGGTGGTGAAGCGCGTCGCGGTCGGCACCTATAGCGACGGCTTCATCCACGCGGGCAATCTCGCCTATCTTTCGCTGATGACGCTGTTCCCCTTCTTCATCGTGGCGGCGGCGGTGGCGAGCATCTTCGGCCGCACCCATGATGGCGTTCAGGCGGTCAACGCCTTCCTCACCACCGTGCCGCGCGGTGTGGCCGACGTCGTGCGCCAGCCGATCGGCGACGTCCTGACCGCGCGCAGCGGGCCATTATTGTGGCTGGGCGGCCTGGTCGGCCTTTGGACCGTGGGCAGCCTCATCGAAACCATCCGCGACATTTTGCGCCGCGCCTATGGCACGAAAAGCACCAAGCCCTTCTGGCGCTACCGCCTGGGCGCGATCGGCATCACGCTTTCCAGCGTCTTCGCCCTGATGTTCGCCTTCTCCTTGCAGGTCGCGATCACCGGCCTCGACCAGTTTCTCCACAATATCCTGCCCTGGGCGGACGAAGCCATCGGTCTGGTCGCCTCTGCCAAGCTGGTGCCGATGGGGATAACCTGCCTCGCCTTATGGTCGCTGTTCGCGGCGCTGACGCCCACCGCCTACAAGGCGCGCCGCTTCCCCAAATGGCCCGGCGCGGTGGCGACCTCGCTCTGGTGGTACGCCACCGTCCTGTTGTTGCCGCCCACCTTGTCGCTACTGGGCGGCTATGGTCGGACCTATGGCAGCCTGGCGGGCGTGATGATTACCCTCATTTTTTTCTTTCTCGTGGGGCTTGGCGTGGTAATTGGCGCGGAATTGAATGCGGCGCTGGCGGAATTTCCCGAAGAGGAACTGGACGAAGCGACGAAGACTTAAGGGAACGGAAAGACGATATGAACGGCTTGATGGCAGGAAAGCGCGGCCTCATCATGGGGCTGGCGAACGACAAGTCGCTCGCCTGGGGCATTGCCCGGCAATTGCACGCACAGGGCGCGGAACTGGCCTTCTCCTACCAGGGCGACGCGCTGGCTAAGCGCGTGCGGCCACTCGCGGAACAGGTCGGCTCGGACTTCCTGATCGACTGCGACGTCACCGACATGGACAAGCTCGACGCGGCCTTCGCCGAAATCGAAGCCCGCTGGGGCACGCTCGATTTCGTCGTCCACGCCATCGGCTTTTCCGACAAGAACGAACTGCGCGGCCTCTACGTCGACACGAGCCTGGAAAACTTCCTGCTGACCATGAACGTGTCTGCTTACAGTTTTGTGGCAATGACGAAGCGCGCCCGCGCTTTGATGCCGAACGGCGGCAGTATCCTGACGCTGTCTTATTACGGCGCGGAAAAGGTCATCCCCCATTATAACGTCATGGGCGTGGCGAAGGCGGCACTGGAAACCAGCGTCAAATATCTGGCGATGGACCTGGGTCCGGAAAATATCCGCGTCAACGCGATCTCCGCCGGCCCAATCAAGACGCTGGCCGCCAGCGGCATCGGCGATTTCCGCTATATTTTGAAGTGGAATGAACTGAACTCCCCGCTGCGCCGCAACGTGACGATCGAGGATGTCGGCGGCGCGGGCCTCTATCTGCTGTCGGACCTCGCGTCGGGCGTGACCGGCGAAATCCACCATGTCGATGCAGGCTACAACGTCATCGGCATGAAGGCCGAAGACGCCCCGGATATCGCGCTGGATAAGTGATCGCGTGCCCACGGTCCTGCGTGAAGGCAATTTGCGGGTTGTGATTTATACGGACGACCACCCACCGCCCCACGTCCATGTGTTCGGGGAGGGCGAAACCAAGATCGCCCTTCTCGCACCGGAAGGCGGCGCGGATGTAGTGCGGATCGTGGGCGCCGACCGGCGCGAGAGTCGACGCGCGCTGCAAATCGTGCGAGAAAAGCGCGATTATCTGCTCGAAAGGTGGAAGGCCATTCATGGGTGAGCTGACCCAGTCCCAATTTGACGAGGCCGTGCAGCGCGGCGCGCATGATCTGGCGATCAGGCCGCGCGCCCGCGCCGCCCGTTATGATCGGGCAATCGGCCATATCGTGATCGACCTGGTCAGCGGCGCGACCTTTTCCTTCCCGGCCAACCTTGCGCAAGGTCTGGAGCAGGCGAGCGCGGATCAACTTGAAAAAGTCGAAATCGCTGGCGCAGGCTTTGGTCTGCATTGGGAGGAACTGGACGCCGATCTGACCGTCGAAGGCTTGATGGCTGGCCGTTTCGGTAGTGTGCGCTATATGGCGCAGCGGTTCGGCTCCGATTGGGATAGTGAAGCAGCAGAATGAGTTTCAACAGTTTCGGTCGCATATTCCGCTTCACCACCTGGGGCGAAAGCCATGGTCCTGCCATCGGCGCGATCGTCGACGGCTGTCCTCCCGGCCTGCCCTTAAGCGAAGCCGACATCCAGCCCTGGCTCGATCTGCGCAAGCCCGGCACTTCGAAATTCACCACGCAGCGGCGTGAGGCAGATGAGGTCCGCATCTTGTCGGGCGTATTCGAAGGGCGCACCACCGGCACCCCGATCAGCCTGATGATCGAGAATACCGACCAGCGGTCGAAGGACTATTCCGACGTCGCCAAGGCCTATCGCCCCGGCCACGCCGACTATGCCTATGACGCCAAATATGGCTTCCGCGACTATCGCGGCGGCGGGCGCTCCTCCGCGCGCGAAACCGCCAGCCGGGTTGCGGCGGGCGCGGTCGCCCGCGCTGTCATCCCGCAGGTCGATATCTTCGCCTATGTCAGCGAAATCGGCGGCGATGCGATCGATTATGCCCATTTCGACCCGTCGCAGATTGGCCAGAACCCCTTCTTCTGCCCCGACGCGCAAGCCGCCGCGCGCTGGGAAGCGCTTGTTGACGGCGCACGTCTGGAAGGCTCGTCGCTCGGGGCCGTGGTCGAATGCGTTGCCAGCGGCGTCCCCGCCGGCTGGGGCGCACCGCTCTACGCCAAGCTCGACAGCGAACTGGCCGCCGCGATGATGAGCATCAACGCGGTCAAGGGCGTGGAGATCGGCGACGGTTTCGCAGCCGGCCGCCTGCGCGGCGAGCAGAATGCAGACCCCATGCGACCCGGAAATGACGGCCCCGTCTTCCTCGCCAACCATGCCGGTGGCATCGCCGGTGGCATCTCCACCGGCCAGCCGGTCAAGGTTCGCGTCGCGTTCAAGCCGACCAGCTCGATCCTGATCCCGGTCGAAACCGTCACGCGCGAAGGGGCCGCATCGGACATCATCACCAAGGGCCGCCACGATCCCTGCGTCGGCATTCGCGGCGTGCCGGTCGTCGAAGCGATGATGGCGCTGGTGCTGGCCGACCAGAAACTGCTCCACCGCGCCCAATGTGGCGAGTTGACGGAGGACTGACGCGCCGAACCGCGCCAATCGTGCGCTCAACGCCGCCGCAGGCCAAGACGACTCGCATGCATTAGGATAATATGCTTTTCATCGCCCGCGGGTGGGCGAGCGGCAGAGCGTAAGCCTGGGGAGCGTCACCACGCATCACGCGCGGACTGACGGTCAAAACGTCCCCTCAAAGCCGCGACACGGGCCAGCCATGTCCCCCATGGCTGGCCCATTTCGTGTCCGCTTGAGGGCCAATCCGGCGCGCGCGGCCCTATGTCGAAAGCAGGGGATGGCGCATCGAGGCTGCACCATCGCATAGGATTGCCCCATGACCAGCCTGCCTTTCACTCAGGTCGACGCCTTTGCCGACGCCCCCTTCACCGGCAACCCGGCCGCGGTGATGCCGCTCGACGCCTGGCTCGACGACGCGATGCTTCAGGCGATCGCCGAGGAAAACAACCTGTCCGAAACCGCCTTCACCGTGCCGACCCCGGAGGATCCCGACGCCGACTATGCGCTGCGCTGGTTCACGCCCGCAGTCGAGGTGAGGCTGTGTGGCCACGCGACGCTGGCGAGCGGCCATGTGCTGATGGCGGAAAAGGGGGGCGACAGCATCCGTTTCCGCACGCGCCACGCCGGCATCCTCACCGTCACGCGCGAAGCGGACGGCTATGCCCTGTCGCTGCCCGCCTGGGACATGGCGCCCAAATCTTTGCCGGATCTGGCAGCGGGGCTGGGGGGCGATCCGGCCGAATTGCATTGGCGCGACGGTGGCTACAGCCTCTTCCTCTTCCCCGACGCCGCCGCCGTGCGGGCGCTGACGCCCGATTATGCCGCGCTCAAGGTGCTGGGCGACACGATGCTGATCGCCACCGCACCCGGAGAAGATAGCGACATCGTCAGCCGTGTCTTCGTGCCCGGCGGCGGCGTGAACGAAGATCCCGTCACCGGATCGGCCCATTGCCTGCTCACCCCCTTCTGGGCGGCGCGGCTGGGGAAGACGCACTTCAGCGCCTATCAGGCATCATCGCGGGGCGGCCGCCTGGGCTGCACGCTCGCCGGTGATCGCGTCGTCCTGACCGGCGCATGCCGCACGGTGATCGAGGGTCGTTTCCACCTCTAACCCCAATTCCGTTCGCCCTGAGCCTGTCGAAGGGCCTTTTTTCTCTTCCTGCACTGGGAGAGGTGTTGGGCTTCGACAAGCTCAGCCCGAACGGGTACAGGGTTGGGGCCGTCTCCCTAACCCGGAAACAACCCGATCAACCGCGCCAGCGCCCCGCGCACCGCCGCGCGCTGTTCCTTGCGCGGCGACATGCCGATCCGCACCACCGTCAACCGCTGCGACGGCGAAATCAGGATATATTGCCCATTATGCCCGATGCAGCCGAACAGGCTGGCGGGGGCTAGCTCGGGCATCAACGCGCTTTCGCCCCCCTCCCGGTTCAGCCAGAGATGCGCGCCATAGGCGGGATTGCGCGGGGAGGGGGATCGCATGAAATCGACCCATTTTTCCGGCAATATCTGGTGCCCGTTGGGCGACCGCCCATGATTGCGCAACAATTCGCCAAAGCGCCCATAGTCGCGCGCGGTCATGTGCAGGAAACTGCCGCCGATCATCGTGCCTGCCGCATCATATTCGGGCGTCAGGCTGGGCAATTTGCCCGGCGCCTTCAGCCGCCCGTCAATGAAGGTCTGCATCGCGCGCCGCCGCACGTCGGGATCGGCGCTGCCGGTCAGCATCCGGGTCATCAGGTCCGACAGGATGATGCTGCTGCCGGTCGAATAGGAAAAGACCGCGCCCGGCGCATGCGCCTGCGGCTTGGCCTCGGCATAGGCGCGCATGTCCTGCGCGCCGCCCATGAACAGCATGCGCGGCGTGTCGCCGCTTGTGATCGGCTCGCCATCCTCGACATGGTCCAGCCCCGACCGCATCTGCAACAATTGTCGCAGGGTGATGCCCCCGCGCGGATCGCCCGGCTGGCTCCACGCCGCGACAGGCACCGGCGAATCGAGCGCCAGCCGCCCGTCCGCCACCATCAGTCCCACCAGCACCGCCGTCACGCTCTTGGCGATCGACCAGGACAGCAGCTTGCTGTCCGGGCCAAAGCCCGGCGCATAGCGTTCCGCAATCACCTCCCCGTCGCGCATGACCAGCAGCGCGCGGGTGTCGCCCATATCGTCGGTAAACAGCGGATCGATCGCCGCGCGCAGCGCGCCTTCGCCCACCGCCGCGTCGCGCGCGACGGCATAGACGGGGTCGGCCGTCGGCGCCGCACGCACGACCAGCGTGCCTGCCCCCACGACGCAGGCTGCGCCCAGCGCCAGTCCAAGACGCTTTACGATTCGGCTATCGATCTGCATAAGCCGGCGCCCTTACTAAATGGGAATGAAAAGGGCCATGGTGGTTCGACGCAAATGGTGGATATTGGCCGGGCTGCTCGTTCTGGCGCTACTCGCGCTTGTCGCGTGGCAAGGCACGAGCCTCAACGCCCGCGCGCAGCTTGGTGCGGCCTATGGGGCACGCATCGGCTGTTCGTGCCGCTATGTCGAAGGGCGCGCCATGGGCAGCTGCAACGACGACAAGGAACCGGGCATGGGCCTAGTGCGCCTGACCGACCTGCCCGACCAGCGCGCCGTGGAAGGCAGCGTCCCCCTGCTCGCCAGCCGCACCGCGCGGTTCAAGCCCGGCTGGGGGTGTTTGCTCGATCCGGTGGAGTGATGGGAAGGTCTCACGCGCCACGCCTGCTTGCCTTCTAAGCCGTCCTCACAGTGCCGCTTGGTCGTCACCCCAGCGAAGGCTGGGGTCTCAGGCGCCGGCGAGATGCGATCAGGCTGCGCAGCGACTTATATCAAAACGCGATGATGCTGACCCATAGAGCAGTTCCCCGGCGCAGGCCGGGGTCCAGTCCCGCGCTCAAAACTGGATCCCGGCCTGCGCCGGGGAACAACTGACTATAGGTTCTTATCGATGCAACTTGATATTATACCGTCGCGCGCCTCTGCCTGAGATGCCAGCCTTCGCTGGCATGACGAGATGTGAAGACGGCTTTCATGGAAAGGCGCCTCCACCCAGTCTCCCGTCAACATCGTCCAACCCCCTAGCCCCACCACCCCCCAACCGCTAAGGCTCCCCCATGCGGCCCGACATTCCCACGCTTCTCCACGACATATTCGGTTTCACCGCTTTTCGCGGGGTGCAGGAACAGGTGGTGGGCCGCGTCATGGCGGGGCGACCGACGCTGGCGATCATGCCGACCGGCGCGGGCAAGTCGCTCTGCTATCAATTGCCCTCCGCCGCGCTCGATGGCTGCTGCGTCGTCGTCTCGCCGCTGATCGCGCTGATGCACGACCAGTTGCGCGCGGCCAATGCCGTGGGCCTGCGCGCCGCCAGCCTGACCAGCGTCGACGCCGACTGGCGCGAGACGCAGGACCGCCTGCGCAACGGCGATCTCGACCTGCTCTATGTCGCGCCCGAACGCGCCAGCCAGGAACCGTTCCGCAACCTGCTCCGCGCGGCCAAGGTCGCGCTGTTCGCCATCGACGAAGCCCATTGCGTCTCCGAATGGGGCCATGATTTCCGCCCCGACTATCGCCTGCTGCGCCCGCTGCTGGACGAATTTCCCGATGTCCCGCGCCTGGCGCTCACCGCGACAGCCGACGCGCACACGCGCGAGGATATCCTCGTCCAGCTCGGCATCCCGCGCGACGGCCTCATCATCTCGGGCTTCGACCGGCCCAATATTCGCTACGCCGTCTACCCGCGTGACGGCCTCACCCGCCAGTTGAACGACCTCGTCGCCGCCAATCCCGGTCCCGGCATCGTCTATGCCCAAACCCGCGCCGCGACCGAGAAGCTGGCCGAAACGCTGGGCAAGGGCGGCCGCGCCGTGCGCGCGTATCATGCCGGGCTGGACCCGGCGGTGCGCGCGCGTAATCAGGCCGCTTTCATCGCCAGCGAAGATATGGTGATGGTCGCCACCGTTGCCTTCGGCATGGGCATCGACAAGCCCGATGTGCGCTTCGTCGCCCATGCGGGCCTGCCCAAATCCATCGAGGGCTATTATCAGGAATCGGGCCGCGCGGGCCGTGACGGCGAACCGGCGGTCGCGCATCTCTTCTGGGGCGCGGAGGATTTCGCCCGCGCCCGCATGCGCATCGCCGAACTGGAGCAGAGCCGCCAGCAGGGTGAACGCACCCGCATCGCCGCCTTGGGCGCGCTGGTGGAGACCGCTACCTGTCGCCGCGCGATCCTGCTGCGCCATTTCGGCGAAGACCCGCCCGCCACCTGCGGCAATTGCGACAATTGCCTCTCGCCCCCGCCAGCGTCGACGCCACGCAGGTGGCGCGCAAATATCTCTCCGCCGTCTATCGCACCGGGCAGAGTTTCGGCGCGGGCCATATCGAAGCGGTGCTGACCGGCGCGGCGAACGACAAGGTGCGCGAACGCGGCCATGACAAGATTTCCGTCCATGGCATCGTATCGGGTGATGAAACCGCGCTGCTACGCCCGGTGTCGCGCGCGCTGCTGGTGCGCGACGCGCTGGAGACGACCGAACATGGCGGGCTGATGCTCGGCCCCAATGCCCGCACGATCCTTCGGGGGAGGAGGAGGTCCGCATCCTCATGCCGCCCAAGCGCGAACGACGTGGCCGCAATGCCCGCAACGGCGCGGACGCCAATCCGGTCGGCGATCCGCTGTTCGACGCCTTGCGCGCCTGCCGCCGCGAACTGGCGCAGGAAGCGGGCGTGCCGCCCTATGTCATCTTCCACGATTCGACGCTGCGCGAAATGGCCGAACAGCGCCCCTCGACCATCCGCGAAATGAGCCATATCAGCGGCATCGGCCAGAAGAAGCTGGACGCCTGGGGCGACGCGTTTCTGGTGACGATCCGGCCCTATCTTTGACCAGGCTTACATGTGTCCTATCATCTGTCACGCCGCTAGGATGATCGTCAGGTCGAGAGGTGGGCAGGGCATCATCGCGCTGATAACAGCTGTTCCCCGGCGAAGGCCGGGGTCCAGTTGAGAGTGCGGGCCTGGACCCCGGCCTTCGCCGGGGAACGTTCAAGGGGTGCCCTGCAATATCATCAGCGTGATCCAGGGTAACGATATGTCGGGAATAGGAAAGTTAATGTCTTAACTGGCGGGAAATGTGGGAAGTTAAGCGATGCAAATCCTATTTTCCTCTGCGTCCTTTGCGCCTCTGCGCGCACCAAATATCTTGAAACCGGCGCGGCCAGCGCGCATGGCTCGCGCCGAAGGAGACCGCATCTCATGTTCCGCAAGCTGACCGACCGCATTCTCGTATCCCCGCAGATCAGCGTTGATCAGGTCGCAGAGGCGAAGGCGCAGGGCGTCACCCTCATCATCAACAATCGCCCCGACGACGAAGAACCGGGCCAAGTGAACGGGGCCGAGATCGAAGCCGCGGCCAAGGCGGCGGGCATCGCCTATCTCGCCGTGCCGGTCGCCCATGGCGGCTTTGCCCCCTGGCAGCTGGACGACATGGCGCAGGCGCTGGAACAGGCAGGGGACGGCAAGCTGCTCGCCTATTGCCGCTCGGGCACGCGCAGCACCTTGCTCTGGGCGCTGACCCGCGCACGGGCTGGCGATAATGGCGACGTCCTGGCCGCGCAGGCCGCCGCCGCCGGCTACGACATCGCCCCCGTCCGCCAGATCATGGACGCGCTCGCGGGACAGTGACGTCAGGTTTTGCCGGAACGCCTACGGCGCTTCGTGCGTCGCAGCCCTAAACCCGGTCCGCCTGCACCACGACATCGATCGCCCGCAACGCCGACAATATCCGGTTGAGATGCTGCGCGTCGGCCACTTCCAGGTCGATGACGTCGGTGTGGAACGGGCCTTCGCGGTTCACCAATTGCAGGTTCAAAATATTCGCCTTGGTCGCGCCGAACAGGTTGGCGACCGCCGCCAGCGCACCGGGCTGATTCTTGACGATGACGGAGAGGCGCGCGGTGCCGCCCTTCGACTTGCTGTCCCAGCTCAGGTCGACCCAGTCGTCATCCTGATCGACCTCCAGCGAACGGCAATCGATCGTATGCACCTCGATCGGCTCGCCGGTCCGCCGCACCCCCACGATCCGGTCGCCGGGCACGGGATGGCAGCAATCGCCGAGGTTATAGGCGATACCCGGCGTCAGGCCACGGATCGACACCGGCTCATGCTGGCGCGGATGCGCCTCCGCCATGCCCTCCGCGCTGGTGGAGCCGGGCATCAGCGCCTCCATCACCTCTGAATTGAGCAGGCGATGAGTCGCGATCGCGACCATCAGCGCGGCGCGATCCTCCAGCTTCAACCGCTTGATCGCGGCGGTCAGCGCCTTGTCGCCCAATTCCTTGGCCAGGTCCGGGAAAAGCGGCCGACGATCTCTTCATAGAGCTTTTCGCCCAGCTTGATCTCTTCGCCGCGCTGCTTCTGCCGGATATAGCGGCGGATCGCGGCGCGCGCCTTGCCGGTAATGGCAAAGGTCAGCCAGCCGGGCTGCGGCTCCTGCCCCTCGGATTTCAGGATTTCGACCTGATCGCCATTTTCCAATGTGGTGCGCAACGGAACGACCCGCCCGTTGACCTTGGCCCCGACCGTCTGGTTGCCCAGCGACGTGTGCACCGCGTAAGCAAAATCGACCGTGGTCGACCCTTTGGGCATCTGGTGCAGTTCGCCCTTGGGCGAGAAGGCGAAGATGCGATCCTGGTACATCGCCATGCGCGTATGTTCGAGCAGTTCGTCCGCATCCTGACTCTGCTCCAGGATTTCGACCAGATCGCGCAGCCAGGCCGCATGATGGTCGGTAGCGTCGCCCTTCTGCTTATAGGCCCAGTGCGCGGCGAGGCCCAGCTCGGCGTCGTTATGCATGTCGCGGCTGCGGATCTGCACCTCTATCCGGGCATTGTCCTGATGGATGACCGTGGTGTGCAGCGACTGGTAGCCGTTGCGCTTGGGCGTGGAGATATAATCCTTGAACCGCCCCGGCACCATTTTGAACGTCTGGTGGATGATGCCCAGCGCGCGGTAGCAATCCTCATGATTGTCGGTGATGACGCGGAACGCCATGACGTCGGTCAGCTGTTCGAAGCTGATGTGCCGTTCCTGCATCTTCTTCCAGATGGAGAAGGGATGTTTTTCCCGGCCCGACACGCTGACCGACATGCCCTTGCCCGCCAGCAGCAGTTGCAGCTCGGCGCCGATCCGGTCGACCTTGTCATGGCCGCCTTCCTTCAACTGCTCCAGCCGCTTGGTGATGCTGGCATAGGCTTCCGGTTCGATCTCGCGGAAGGACAGCAGCTGCATCTCGCGCATGAAATCATACATGCCGATCCGCTCGGCCAGCGGCGCGTAGATATCCATCGTCTCGCGCGCGATGCGGCGGCGCTTGTCGGGATTTTTGATGAAATGCAGCGTCCGCATATTGTGCAGCCGGTCGGCCAGCTTCACCAGCAGCACGCGGATATCGTCCGACATGGCGAGCAGGAATTTGCGGAGATTTTCCGCCGCCCGCTCATTCTCGCTCATCGCCTCGATCTTGCTGAGCTTGGTCACGCCGTCGACCATGCGCGCGACATCCTTGCCGAACGCGCTCTCGATCTCCTCATAGGTGACCAGCGTATCTTCGATCGTGTCGTGCAGCAGCGCGGTCACGATCGTCTGGTCGTCCAGATTGAAGTCGGTCAATATGCCCGCCACCTCGATCGGATGGCTGAAATAGGGATCGCCGCTGGCGCGTTTCTGGCTGCCATGTTTCTGGACGGAAAAGACATAGGCGCGGTTGATCATCGCTTCATCCGCATGCGGATCGTAGCGCTTTACCCGTTCGACAAGTTCATATTGGCGTAGCATCCTGTCCCGATTGTGTTGGAACAGCCTTGTCGTGCAACAAAAAAATCCCATTTACGTGAATAAGGTGGCGATTTTGCAACGCCGGAGGCTTTGCGCTATGCGTGGCGACCATGACATATAATCTTGCTCAGGATCTTGAACAATGTGCGCTGCCCAGCGCGCTGGAGATGATGGGTGAACGCTGGTCCTTCCTCATCCTGCGCGGCGCGTTGTCGGGCATCCGCCATTTCGAGGAATTTCAGTCGACCTTGGGCATCGCTCGCAACATCCTGGCCAACCGGCTCGCCCGGCTGGTGGAAAACGAGATATTGGTGCGCCAGCCGATGCAGTGCGACCGGCGCAAGGTGGAATATCGGCTGACCGAAAAAGGGCAGGGCCTGGCCCCCGCCATGATCGCCCTGCGCCAATGGGGCGAAAAATGGGGTTGCGGCACGCCCGCCTGCCAGGTGCTGGCGGACAAGCGCGACGGCCAGCCGATCCGCCCGATCGGCATCGTGGCGCATGACGGCCGCACGCTGGAACTGGCCGACCTGGTTTGGCTCTGCACCGACGAAGTGACCTCAAGGGCCGAGGAGTCGGCTGTGGCGGCCTGAGCGGTTGGGGTTGGCTAGAAGCGATATCGTCATCCCGGGCTTGACCCGGGATCCCGCTTTTCTTCCTACCCTCGCTTTGAGAAGTTAGCGGGACCCCGGGTCAAGCCCGGGGTGACGCAGTTCAGGGCTGCCCACAATTTAAAGAAGCCACCATCCTGCGCGACCCTGCTTAACGCGAAGCGCTCAGCTGATCCGAGCCACCCGGACGCAAAGCATCTTTGACCAACGGCGCAAATCGCTTAAGCCTGCACGCAATGTCCGTCACCGTGCCCCGCATCAAGCCTCAGCCCTTTTTCGCTGACAAGAACCGCGCTTTCTGGAACCTCCAGTCGGTCGGATGGGCCGGGGCGTTCCTGCTGCGCGGATCGTCCACCATCGCCAATGGCCAGCCGCTTTCCAGCCTGGTGCCGGTGCTGATCTCCACCGTTACCGGCTATTCGGTGACGCTGCTGATCGCGGTGATGTTCCGTTTCCTGGTCAAAAAGCGCCCGATCGTGACCTGGGGCGTGTCGATCGTCACCGTCGTCGCGGCGGCGGGCCTGGTCGCCTTCATCGACGCCTGGGTCTTCTCTACTCAGAACCGGGCGAGCGAGACGGCGGGCCTGCAACTCTTCCTGGGCGCCTTCTACCTGTCGACCACCTTGCTGGGCGCCTGGTCCGCGCTCTATTACGCGATCAACTTCTACCTGACGGTGGAGGAACAGGCGGACCAGCTCCTGCGGTTGGAAAACCAGGCGGCGAACGCGCAACTGGCGATGCTGCGCTATCAGCTCAACCCGCATTTCCTGTTCAATACGCTGAATTCCATCTCGACCCTCGTGCTGCTCAAGCAGACGGATCGCGCCAATGCGATGCTCTCGCGCCTGTCCTCCTTCCTGCGCTACACCCTCATCAACGAGCCGACCGCGCAGGTGACGATCGAGCAGGAGATAGAGACGCTCAAACTCTATCTGGAAATAGAGAAGATGCGGTTCGAGGAGCGGCTGCGCCCGTCCTTCACCATCGATCCGGCGGTCGCGCAGGCGCGCCTGCCTTCGCTCCTGCTTCAGCCGCTGGTCGAAAATGCCATCAAATATGCGGTGACGCCCAAGGAGGAAGGCGCGGAAATCGCAGTCAGCGCGCAGCCTGCCGGGGATAATGTCCGGATCGTCGTATCGGACAGCGGACCGGGATTGAATGAAAGCGGAATGAGGCCGCACATCCCCGTCAGCGAGGGGACCGGTATCGGCCTGCCAAACATCCGGGACCGGTTAATTCAGGCTTTCGGGGAACGACAGAGCTTCGAGACGCGTTCCACGCCGGGCGGATTTTCGGTCATCATCGAAATTCCGCTGAATATGGATGAAACATCGAAAGTGGCCGCATGACCATCAGAACAATCCTCGTCGACGACGAAAGCCTGGCCATTCAGGGCCTCCAGCTGCGTCTGCAAGCGCATGAGGATGTCGACATTATCGAAACCTGCACCAACGGCCGTGAAGCGATCCGCGCGATCAAGACGCATAAACCCGACCTTGTGTTCCTCGATATTCAAATGCCCGGCTTCGACGGCTTTTCCGTCGTGCAGGGTTTGATGGAGGTGGAGCCGCCGCTCGTTATCTTCTGCACCGCCTATAGCGACCATGCGATCCGCGCGTTCGAAGCGCAGGCGGTCGACTATCTGATGAAGCCGGTCGATGAAGGCCGACTGGCCGACGCACTTGACCGGGTGCGCCAGCGCCTGAACGAAAAGCGGCAGGTGCACGAAGTGGAGAAGCTGCGCGAAGTGCTGGCCGAAGTCGCGCCCCAGGCGATGACCGATTTCGCCAACGACGATGATGCACCCGCGTCAAACCGCTTCGAAAAGCTCATCAACATCAAGGATCGCGGTCAGATCTTCCGCGTCGATGTCGATTCGATTGAGCGGATCGACGCGGCAGGCGACTATATGTGCATCTATACCGCCGACAATTCTTTGATCCTGCGCGAAACGATGAAGGATCTGGAAAAGCGGCTCGACCCCCGCAACTTCCAGCGCGTCCATCGTTCGACCATCGTCAACCTGTCCCAGGTGCGGCAGGTGAAGCCCCACACCAATGGCGAATGTTTCCTGGTGTTGGAAAGCGGCGCGCAGGTGAAGGTCAGCCGCTCCTATCGCGACGTCGTCGCCCGGTTCGTGCATTGACACATTGATACGGGGATAGTGACGACGTATATACATCGTCACTATCCCCGGAGATAATATGGTCAAAGCCGCAGTCTTTACGATGAAACTGGAATCAGACCTGCGCGACGAGTTCATGGCGGAGGCCGATGCCCTGCATCGCCCGGCATCGCAGCTTGTGCGTGAACTGATGCGGGACTTTGTCGATCGGCAGCGCCATGCGCGCGACCACGCAGACTTTCTGGAGCAGAAGGTTGGGGTGGCGCGAAGATCCGTCCAGTCTGGGCAGGGTTTTTCCCATGACGCGGTCGAGGCGGAATTCGCCGCGCGACGTGCGCGGGTTGCCGATCGGGCGTGATCGTCCGTTGGACGCCGGAGGCGCGGCAGGACCGATCGGACATCTGGGATTATCTGGTTGCGCTTGATCCATGCGCTGCCATGCGGATGGACGAGCAGTTCAGCGTCGCTGTAGCGCGGCTGGCGGACTTTCCGATGCTTGGCCATGAAGGTGCAATGCCGGGCACGCGGGAACTGACACCACATCCCGGTTATCGTCTGGTCTATGAAGTGGATGGCGACACGGTCTGGATATTGACGCTGGTCCACGCCATGCGCCTTTGGCCACCTGTTCGTTAACTACCGAAACACCCATTGCCGATTGAGCGCGAACACCGCGGCCGGTGTCACGAAGATCATGGCCGGGATGGGCGACCATTCCGGCCATCGCATATGGCTGACGCACAGATAGACCCACAGCGCATTGAGCGCATAGCTGATGAGCGAGACGGCCACGAACTTCACGCCGCGTGCGCCATGGGTGTCGCGCCCGCCCTGGCCGCGAAAGGTGAAGGCGCTGTGGCTGACATAGCCGATCACGACCGCCGCGACATAGCCGATGAAATTTGCGGTCTGCGGATGCAGGCCGATCGGTGCGGCGAGGGTCCAGTAGATCACCGCCTGGCACGCGGTCACGAACAGGCCGGTCACGCCATAGCGGACGATCTGCCACAACAGGGCCTGCTGCTCATATGTCAGTCGGGACAGGATTTTCATGGGCACCCCGTTGCGCTTTGATGCGGAGCGTCTAATCGACCATCATGACCTTGCATAGCCGCGATACCCTGCGCGCCCGCGCCCTCCACTGGGCCGCGTTGCTGACGACCTACAGCCAGCGGCACTGGAAATGGCTGACCTTCCTGATCTGGATCGTCATCGCGGTCGTCTTCGTCGTTACCCGCTGGCCCGCCATCCACTGGCTGGTGCTCAGCGATACCGACGACAATATCCGCTATGTGCAGGTGAAGGACTGGCTGGCCGGGCAGGGCTGGTATGATCTGCGCCAATACAGGCTCGATCCGCCGGGCGGCGCGAACATCCATTGGTCGCGGCTGGTCGACCTGCCGTTCGCGGGCCTGATCCTGTTCTTCCGCGCCTTCGTCGACCAGGGGCTGGCCGATCGGCTGGCCTGCGGCATCGCGCCACTGTTACCGCTCCTGCTGCTGATGCTGAGCCTAGGCTTTATCGGGCGGCGGCTGGCCGGGCCGAACGGCTGGTTCTTCGCCATCCTCGCCCCGCTCGCCGCGCAGATGGGGCTGGGCATGTATGCGCCGATGCGGATCGATCATCATGGCTGGCAACTGGCGCTGGCCGTGACCATGCTGGCCGGGGTGATCGACACCAACCGGCTGCGTGGCGGCGTGATGGCGGGGGTCAGCAGCGCGCTGTCGATCGCGATCGGCATGGAGATGATCGTCTATCTGGCGGCGGGCGGCGGTCTGATCGCGCTGCGCTGGGTCTTTCGCGAAGGGGCGGAACGGCGGATGCTGCCCTATGCGCTGAGCCTCGCGGGTGCGACGTCGCTTTGTTATCTGCTGTTCGCCAGCACCGCCAATCGAGAGATGGTCTGCGACGCCCTGTCGCCCATCTGGGTCGCGGTGTTCGGGGCGGCGGGCGCAGGCATGGTGCTGTTGTCGCTGGCCCCCTTACGCGGCTGGGCGGCGCGGCTGGCGGCGGGCGCAGTGGTCGGCGGCGCTGTCGCCATCTTTTTTTACATGAACTGGCCGCAATGCCTGTCCCCCTATCAGATTTCGCCTGAGCTGGAGCGGTTGTGGCTCGCCAACATTCGCGAGGCCAAGCCGATCACGGCGCAGGCGCAGAGCATGGTCGTGCCGCTGCTGGCGATCCCGGCGGCGGGGCTGATCGGCCTCCTCTGGGCATTGTGGGATGCACGCCGCAATGGCGAGCGGCTCTGGGCCTGGGCCACGGTCGGCCTGATGATGGTCTTTTCCACCGCGCTGCTGTTCTGGCAGCTGCGCGCTGGCCCGGCCGCGCAATTGCTGGCGATCCCGCCCGCCGCCTGGGCCGCGCATCGCCTGATCGCCGCCATCCTGACCGGCACGCGCCGGGTGCGGATCGCGGCGGGTGCGGGCGTGGCGGTGCTGGCCGCGATCGCCTTTGCCTATCCGCTCTATCCGCAGATCGTGAAAGCCTATCAGAACGCCACCGGCACCAGGCCAAAGCCGTGGCGGCCATCGGCGGTGGCGCGCAACGATGCGATCAAGAAGGCGAACGGGCGCTGTCGCACCTTGCCCGCGCTGGAGGTGCTGGACCAGTTGCCGCCGGCGACCATCTTCACCATGGTCGACCTCGGACCGCGCCTGATCGCGACTACGCACCACAGCGCGCTCGCCGGACCCTATCACCGCAATGGCGCGACCATATTGGACATGCATCACGCCTATGACGGCCCGGCCGACGCCTTCCGCCCGATCGCGGCGAAGCATCACGCCACCTATCTGCTGGTCTGCCCCAATTTCCCCGAAGGCACCATCTACCAGTCGCGCAGCCCGCAGGGCTTTTATGCCGGGCTGATGCGTGGGACGATACCGGCCTGGCTGGCGCCGGTGACGCTCAGGACCGGGATGACGCTCCCCTATCAGCTCTATCGGATCGATTACTCAGCGCCGGGCGGCGAAAAAGTCGCGCAGCAACGCTGAAGCTTCCGCTTCGGCTAGGCCGCCATAGACATCCGGCCGGTGCAGGCATTGTGGCTGCGCGAAGAGGCGCGGTCCCTGTTCGATCGCGCCCCCTTTCGGATCGCCCACCGCATAATAGAGCCGGGCGATCCGCGCGTGAGAGATGGCGCCCGCGCACATCGGGCACGGCTCCAGCGTAACCCACAGGTCGCAGCCGGTCAGGCGGAAGTCGTTCAGATGGATGGCCGCCGCGCGCATCGCGACGATTTCGGCATGGGCGGTCGGATCCTTATCGCGGCGATTGCGATTTTCGCCTTCGCCCATGATCGCGCCGTTCTTCGTGACGACCGCACCGATCGGCACCTCGCCCGCCGCCTGCGCCATGCGCGCAAGGTCGAGGGCGCGGCGCATGGGCGCGGGCAGGGGGAAGGGCGGTGCCATGGCACCGCCGTTACAGGATAGCGCGCGCCTGCGAAAGGCACGCCAAACCGGGCTTAGGGCTTCTTCACCGCGACGGTCGGCACTTCGACCGTTTCGTTGCGGGTGCCGACCTCCACCTTGGCGACATTCGCCTCATATTTGGGCAAAGCGCCCTCCTTGACCGCGATTTCGGGCAGACGGCCCTCGCTCGTCCGTTGCAGGTCGATGAATCCGGTTGCAATGCCGACGCCCACGACGATAAGCGCGATGAGCAACAGTCCGCCGATGAAACGCATGATATCCTCCTCTGTCCGTTGGGGGATTGAACGCCGGGCGCGACAAAATGGTTGCGCAAGTGCCACGATCGGCACGGCCAAATTTACGCGCGTGGTTGACGCTGGCCGCGAATCTGTTTATCGGCGCGGCTTTCCGAACGAACCCGAATTCAAAGGTTGATTGACTATGTCGCGCATTTGCGAGCTGACCGGCAAGGGTCGCCAGGTGGGTCACAATGTTTCCCACGCCAATAACAAGACCAAGCGCGTGTTCCTGCCGAACCTGCAGAACGTGTCGCTGATCTCCGAAACCCTGGAAACCAGCATCAAGCTGCGCGTGTCGACCCATGGTCTGCGTTCGGTCGAGCATAATGGCGGCCTGGACAACTGGCTGGTCAAGACCAGCGACGACAAGCTGTCGCTCAAGGCTCGCCGCCTGAAGCGCGACATCGTCAAGAAGAAGGCTGCCGTCGCAGCCTGATTTTCCCCGATTCGTTTCGGCATAAGAAGCGGCCCCTAACCGGGCCGCTTTTTTGCGTTGGTCGAGGCATGGGTCGGTAGCCAGGCCATCCGCATTGCAGGATTTTCGCACCAATGCCGCTTTAGAATATCGTCATGCCAGCGAAGACTGGCATCTTTGGCGAAGGCGCGCACCGGCAGAATTTCGTGCGCGGACCTATCATATTCTGCCGTCGCCTGAGACCCCGGCCTTCGCTGGGGTGACGGCGGGATGCTGGATTTAGACATGCAAGATCGAAGCATGAACGGCCGTGTCCGTCTCAACGCCCCTTCGCAGTCGCCGCCTCATCCATCGCAAATTTCAACAGCAGCGTCCGCTGGAAGAATTCGTGATTGTCGTCGGACACGATCCAGACGATCGGCCGCCCTTTTTCGCGGCTCACCGCCAGCCCCTCGAAATTATCGGTAAGCAGCGGCGGAGCCAGACGGGCAAGGATGCGCGCCTTGAGCTCCGCGCCCGGCTCCAACCGTTCGGGCAGGTCGATAATCGCGATCGTCGTGGTGAACAGTCGCTCCAGTGTCAGGCGGCGGTTCAGCACCAGCAGGTGCCGATCGTCCAGCGCCACCACGTCGGTCGGCCGATAGCCGGGCGGTGGCGTGTAGCGCAGATGCATCGGCGCTGGCGTGCTGGCCTCCGCCGGATCGCCGGCAAAGAGCAGACTGTCGTGCCGCCCGTCCGGGGTCATGCCCATCTCGCCGATCGCCAGAAACCGCCCGTCGGGCAGGCGCGCCAACGATTCGATCGAACCGGTCTTGGGCCAGGCCATGATCTCCGGCCAGGTCCGGCACGCCTCCACCCGCGAAAAACCGGGGGCGTAGCGGCAGATTGCCTGTTGCAGCTCGAACCCCACCCAATAACGACCCGTCGTCGGATCGTGGGTCATCGATTCCGAATCCCACGCCCACCAGGGGCGGTGGCGGTCCTTCGCACGAATGGGGAGCGGCGCGATGAAGGGGTGCCCGTCGCCATCGCCCGGCCCGACGCGGAAGCCCATCAAAATGCCTGAATCGCTCAGGCCTAGCATATCGCCCGCCGGGGACAGCAGCAGGGCGGAAATGCCGCCAAATCCCGGGTTCGCGCTCGTCAGTTCCCATCCGCCCAGATAGGAGAGAGTGCCGACATGGTTCAGCTGTGGATCGATGCTGCTAAGCGGCAGCGCGCGGGCCGTGACCAGCAGCGCCCCGGCCTGAACTGCCTCCGGCTTGCTCATATGGGGCGCGGGCAGCAACAGGACGGCAAGGACAAGGACGATCAGGATTTGCTGCATCGTGCCTGCCATAGGACATAATCCGTCAGGGCGCAGCAGCGCAGTGCCGGACCGTTTGCATCTGAACGGCGGCTGTCAGCGCCATTCAGGCTCGGCTCAAGGCGACTCGTCCATAAAGGGCTTAATCGACGGGTGACACCCAAGAGGATGGCTTTTGGAGGAGTAACGCCATGAAGACGAAATTTCTTGTAAATCTGGGCGCGGCGCTGGCGATGGGCGCAGCCTCCATGGCTATCACGGCGACCCCGGCGATGGCGCGTGACGGCTATTATCGCGGCTACGACCGCGGCGACTATTATCGCGGTGGCTATGATCGCGGTGGGTATGACCGGGGTTATCGCGGGGACCGCTATTATCGTGGCGGTTACGACCGCGGCTATCGCGGTGACGGCTATTACCGCAACAATGGCTATCGTGGCTATCGCGGCGGTTATCGCTGCCGGGACAATGGCACGGGCGGCACCATTATCGGCGCGATCGCCGGTGGCCTGCTCGGTAATGAAGTCGGCCGGGGTTCGGGCCGTTATGGCCGCCGTGGCGACGGCACGACCGGCGCCATCATCGGCGCGGGCGTAGGCGCCCTTGCCGGCCGGGCGATCGATCGCAACTGCTAAGCGATCGACAAACTGAATATAACGGAAAGGGCCGTCCTGTGGGGCGGCCCTTTTTCTATGCGCCGCCGCAGTGATTACGGCGCTGGTGCGTTCGGCGCAGTCCGGTTTCGGTTGGCCTGCGCCGCCGTGACCGCTGCGGGATTGAGGCCGGGATCGGCACGCGTCGCTGCCCCCGTCTGCGCATCGAGCCTGGCCGCCGCGTCGTTCAGCGCCTGCGCCTCCCCCGCGCTCACCCCGCCCACGCCATCCTGGGATCCCGATCCGCAGGCCGCCAGCATCATGATGGAAGCCAGCGCAATAGTGGTGCGGATCATCAAAGCCCCTCCAAAACAAAAAGGGGCCACGCCGTTGCCGGTGCGACCCCTTCGAACATCTTCGCTTACGCGAAAATTACATCGCGTTCGACGCGTTGTTGGTCGCGTTCGACGCAGCGTTCGCGGCATTGTCGGCTGCGTTCAGCGCAGCGTTCAGAGCGTTGTCGGCAGCGTTCGACGCGTTCTCGGCCGAGTTGGCGGCGTTGTTGGCGGCATTTTCAGCGCCGCCCGAGCAAGCAGCCAGGCCGAGCGAAGCGGCGAGAACGAGCGAAAGAGCAATCGACTTGGTCATGGGTTAAAACCCCTCTCTGAGAAAAATAAAAATGCAGACCACTCTCGGAGAAAAGCTCACCCCCCATTGCGCCTGCGCGCCGATTCGTAATGAGTTGGGCCGGGCAAGGCAATCCCATTCCTGCGGATTAAAGGGCGGATGTGCGCCATTTCGTCGCGTCCTCATCGAAAAGCGCCCGGAAAAATGACCGTCCTTGACGCATATAAAGATTTCTTTATATGATGCTCCCATGCATGCGGCACTTGATATCATACGGGCACTTGGCGACCCGACCCGCCTGCGCATCATGTACCTGTTGCGGGCGATGGAGCTGGCCGTCGGGGAAATTGCGCAGGTCGTGGGGCAGAGCCAGCCGCGCGTGTCGCGTCACGTCCGCATCCTGGCGGAGGCCGGTCTGGTGGATCGCCGCAAGGAAGGCAATTGGGTGTTCTTGCGCCTGGGGAAGGCGCGGTCGGTCGCCCCATTCCTGACCCTTTTCGACCAGTTGGAGCCGTCGGAAGGCGAAGCATTGTGGCAGGCCGCCGATCTGGCACGGCTGGCGGCGGTGCGCGCGGACCGGGCGCGCGCGGCGGAGGTCTATTTCGCCGAACATGCCGAGGAATGGGATGCGATCCGGTCGCTCCACGTCGCCGAAGCGGAGGTGGAATCCGCCATGGTAGCACTGCTTGCATCCGAACCGGTCGGCCATCTGCTCGACATCGGCACCGGCACCGGGCGCATGATCGAGCTGTTCGGCGATGCGGCGCGTCAGGTCACGGCGCTGGATCGCAGCCCGGACATGCTCCGCCTGGCGCGCGCGAAGCTGCCGCAGGATGCGGGCGACAAATATGCGCTGCTGCTGGGCGATTTTTCCGCCTTGCCGCTGGAGCCGGGCAGTGCCGACACCGTGCTGCTGCACCAGGTGCTGCATTATGCGCAGGCCCCCGAACTGGTTATCGCCGAAGCCGCGCGCGTGACGGCGCCGAACGGCCGGGTGCTGATCGCCGATTTCGCGGCGCATGAACGGGAGGAGTTGCGGTTGCGCGATCAACATGCGCGACTGGGCTTTTCCGACGAACAGATAGACAGCTGGTTTGCGCAGGCAGGGCTTGCGCTGGAGGCGGTGGAGACGTTGCCCGGCCAGGAATTGACGGTGCAATTGTGGCTGGGACGGCGTCGGAACGCCAATGTCCTACCGATCGAAGGACGGATTTCCGCATGACATTCCATGATCCAGCAGCGCCGCTCTACGCGGATCTGGCGGGTGACGCCCGCGTCAGCTTCGAATTTTTCCCGCCCAAGACGGAAAAGATGGAAGCGCAGCTCTGGTCGGCGATCGAGACGCTGGCGCCCCTGGCGCCCCAATTCGTGTCCGTCACCTATGGCGCGGGCGGCTCCACGCGGGAGCGCACCCATAATACGGTGGCGCGGATCGCACAGGAAACGCCGCTGGCCGCCGCCGCGCATCTGACCTGCGTCGCCGCGAGCAAGGACGAGATTGCAGAGATCGCCGACGCCTATTGGGACGCGGGCATACGCCACATCGTCGCGCTGCGCGGCGACCCGCCCGAAGTGGGCGGCAAGTTCGAGCCGCATCCGCAAGGCTATACGGGCGCGGCCGACCTGGTCGAGGGCCTCATGAAGCGTCACCCCTTCGAGATTTCGGTGTCCGCCTATCCGGAGGTTCACCCCGAAGCGGCCAGCGCGCAAAGCGACCTCGACAATCTCAAGCGCAAGCTGGACGCCGGGGCGACCCGCGCGATCACGCAATTCTTCTTCTCGCCCGACGCCTATTTCCGCTTTCTCGACAAGACGGCGGCGGCGGGCATCACCGCGGACATCGTGCCGGGGATCATGCCCATCGGTAATTTCGCCGCGACCCGGCGCATGGCCGCCATGTGCAACACGCAGGTCCCTGACTGGATGGCGCGCCTGTTCGACGGGCTGGACGATCACCCCGCCTCACGGCAACTGGTGTCGGCGACGATCGCGGCGGACCTGTGCCGCAGCCTCTATGTCGGTGGCGTGCGCGACTTTCATTTTTACACGCTCAACCGGGCGGAACTCAGCTTTGCGATCTGCCATCTGCTGGGTTTGAGAGCCAAGGCGACAGTTGACGCTTGATATTGCACCATCCCCTCCGTTCGGTTCGAGCCTGTCGAGAACCGGTCGCGCGAGGGTTCTCGACAGGCTCGAACCGAACGGAACGAGAGGAAAGATTATGACGGCCGAAGCCCAATTACGCGCCCTGGCGGCGGACAAGATCCTGATCTTTGACGGCGGCTATGGCACGTCGATCCAGAAACACGGCCTGACCGAAGCCGATTATCGGGGGCAGTTGGACCTGTTCAAGGACCAGAAGGGCAATAACGACCTGCTCTGCCTGACCCGCCCGGATATCGTGGAGGGCATTCACAGCGCCTATCTGGAAGCGGGCGCGGACATGATCGAGACGAACACGTTCAGCTCAACCAAGATCGCGATGGCCGATTATGGCTGCGAACATCTGGTGTGGGACATCAACATCGCGGCCGCCAAGCTGGCCCGCAGCGCGTGCGAAAAGGCGACCGCCAAAGACGGCAAGCCGCGTTTCGTATGCGGCTCCATCGGCCCCACGAACAAGACGCTCTCGATCTCGCCCGACGTCAACGACCCCGCCTATCGCGAGGTCGACTACGACACGCTCAAGGCCGATTATCGCGAACAGTGCGAGGCGTTGATCGCGGGCGGGGTGGACTTCCTGCTGGTCGAAACCTGCTTCGATACGCTCAATGCCAAGGCCGCAGGCATGGCCGCGCGCGAGGCGGAGGAAGCGGCGGGCCGCTCCGTGCCGCTGATGCTCAGCTTCACCATCACCGACATGTCGGGCCGCAACCTGTCGGGCCACACGATCAACGCCTTCTGGTATTCGCTGCGTCATTTGAAGCCGCTGACCATCGGCGTGAACTGCGCGTTCGGCGCGGACCTGTTGCGGCCTTACTTAAGCGAATTGTCGAAAAATGCCGACACGCTGATCCTGGCCTATCCCAATGCGGGCCTGCCCAACGAACTGGGGCAATATGACGAACTGCCCGAAACCACCGCGCGGCTGATCCGCGACTGGGTGGACGAGGGGCTGGTCAATATGGTCGGCGGCTGCTGCGGCACCACGCCCGCCCATATCGGTGCGGTGGCCAAGGCGCTGGAAGGGCATCGCCCACGCATCGTGCCGGACCTGCCGGTGGTTACGCGCCTTGCCGGGCTGGAGCCGATGCATATCGCGGCCTGATCCATAACCGTCGTCCCAGCGAAAGCTGGGATCTCGTGCCTCTTGGCGCGCGCTCTAAATCGGGAGACCCCAGCCTTCGCTGGGGTGACGAACGCAAAATGACCAAGACCTCCACCGCCACCTTCGTCAATATCGGCGAACGGACCAACGTCACGGGCTCCGCCAAGTTCAAGAAGCTCATCATGGCGGGCGACTATGCCGCCGCGATCGACATCGCACGCGAGCAGGTGGAGAATGGCGCGCAGATCGTCGACGTCAACATGGACGAAGGCCTGCTCGACGCGGTCGAGGCGATGACGACCTTCCTCAAGCTCATGACGTCGGAACCGGACATCAGCCGCGTGCCGGTGATGATCGACAGTTCCAAATGGGATGTGATCGAGGCGGGATTGAAATGCGTCAGCGGCAAGCCGATCGTTAATTCGATCAGCATGAAGGAGGGCGAGGAAGCCTTTCTGGGCCACGCCCGCAAATGCATGGCCTATGGTGCCGCCGCCGTCATCATGGCCTTCGACGAGACGGGTCAGGCCGACACGCAGGCGCGCAAGGTCGAGATTTGCGAGCGCGCCTACAAGCTGCTCATGACCATCGGCTTTCCGCCTGAGGACATCATCTTCGACCCCAATATCTTCGCGGTGGCGACCGGGATCGAGGAACATAATAATTACGGCGTCGACTTCATCGAAGCCTGCCGCGAGATCAAGAAGCGCTGCCCGCATGTCCATATTTCGGGCGGCCTGTCCAACTTCTCCTTCTCCTTCCGCGGCAATGAGCCGGTGCGGCGGGCGATGCACTCCGTCTTTCTCTACCATGCGATACCCGCCGGGCTGGACATGGCGATCGTCAACGCCGGGCAACTCGACGTCTATGACGCCATCGACCCCGCGCTGCGTCAGGCGTGCGAAGACGTGCTGCTGAACCGCGATCCCGACGCCGGGGAGCGCCTCGTCACCCTGGCCGAAAGCTATCGCGGCAAGGATGCGGCGGTCGAGAAGGCGGCGCAGGAATGGCGCGGCTGGCCGGTCGCCAAGCGGCTGGAACATGCGCTGGTCAAGGGCATCGACATGTATGTGGTGGAGGATACGGAGGAATGCCGCCTGTCCGCCGAAAAGCCGATCCAGGTGATCGAAGGGCCGTTGATGGACGGCATGAACGTGGTGGGCGACCTGTTCGGCGCGGGCAAGATGTTCCTGCCCCAGGTCGTGAAGTCCGCCCGCGTCATGAAGAAGGCGGTCGCGCACCTTCTGCCCTATATCGAGGCCGCCAAGGAACCGGGCGCCAAGGGCAAGGGCAAGATCATCATGGCGACGGTCAAGGGCGACGTCCATGACATCGGCAAGAATATCGTCGGCGTGGTTCTCCAGTGCAACGGCTTCGATGTCATCGACATGGGCGTGATGGTCCCCTGGCAGGACATCATCAAGGCCGCGAACGAGAATGACGCCGACATGATCGGCCTGTCCGGCCTTATCACGCCGTCACTGGACGAGATGGTGACGGTCGCGCAGGAAATGCAGCGCGCCAACATGACGATGCCGTTGCTGATCGGTGGGGCGACCACCTCACGCGTCCACACCGCACTGCGCATCGATCCGGCCTTTACCGGGCCGGTCGTGCATGTGCTGGACGCCAGCCGCGCCGTGGGCGTCGCCACCGCGCTGGTCTCCGAAACGCAGAAGGACGCCTTCGTCAGCAAGACCAAGGACGATTATGAACATGTCCGCGTCGCCCGCGCCAACAAGGGGCAGAGCGCGCTGGTGCCGATCGAGGATGCCCGCGCCAACGGGTTCGAGATCGACGAGAGCCTCAAGGCCCCGCGTCCGCGCCTGCCCGGCGTGCATCGCTTTCCAAACTGGGATCTGGCGGATCTGGTGCCCTATATCGACTGGACGCCCTTCTTCCGCGCCTGGGAACTGGCGGGCAATTATCCCGCGATCCTGACCGATGAAGTGGTCGGCGAAAGCGCGTCGAGCCTGTTCGCCGATGCGCAGGCGATGCTGGACAAGATCGTCGCCGACAAATGGTTGACCGCGCGCGGCGTGGCGGGCCTATGGCCCTGCCGCCGCGAAGGCGACGACATCATCGTCCATGTCGAGGACGAGAAACATTATACCCTCCCCATGCTGCGCCAGCAGATCCAGAAGCGGGAAGGGCGCGCCAATATGTGCCTGGCCGATTTCATCAGCCATGACGGCGATTGGATGGGCGGCTTTGCCGTGTCGATCCACGGCATCGAACCGCATCTGGCCCGCTTCAAGAACGCCATCGACGACTATTCGGACATCCTGCTCAAAGCGCTGGCCGATCGCCTCGCCGAAGCCTTCGCCGAACGGCTGCACCATTATGTCCGCACCGCGCTCTGGGGCTATGCGGAGGGCGAGCAGCTGACCAACGAAGCGCTCATCAAAGAACAATATCGCGGCATCCGTCCCGCGCCCGGCTATCCCGCCTGCCCGGAACATAGTTTGAAACCGATCCTGTTCGAGATGCTGGACGCGCATCATGCCACGGGCGCGACCCTGACCGAAAGCTTCGCGATGCTGCCGACGGCGGCGGTCAGCGGTTTCTATTTCGGCCATGCCCAGGCCGAATATTTCGGTGTCGCGCGCGTCGGCCGCGACCAGCTGGAAGATTATGCCCAACGGCGCGGCATCGACCTGGACACGGCGGAGCGTTACCTGCGGCCCAACCTGGACTAAGAACATGTTCCCCGGCGCAGGCCGGGGTCCAGGATTTTGGGTGCGGCGGGTGCAATCCTGGACCCGGCCTGCGCCGGGGAACGGTTCAAAAGCGTGGGCCGCTGTAAACGCCCCATCGACACCCCATCTACTCCCCCATGAAGATCTTCACCATCGGCTATGAAGGCACGACCCAGGACGCGCTGATCGCCACGCTCGTCCAGGCAGGCGTGCGCCTGCTGGCGGATGTCCGCGCGGTGCCGCTGTCGCGCCGCCCCGGCTTTTCCAAGAATATCCTGGCGGCCGGCCTGCGCGAGGCGGGGATAGACTATGTCGGTCTGAAAGCGCTCGGCACCCCCGCGGAGGGGCGGGAAGCCGCGCGCAAGCATCAGCATGCCCGCTTGGCTGAAATCTACGGTCGCCAGCTGGACCTGCCCGAAGCCATCGTCCAGGCCGAACGATTGAAGGACATGGCGGCCGAGACCCCCACCGCGCTGCTCTGTTTCGAGCGCGATCCGTCGGGCTGTCACCGCTCGTTGCTGCTCGACGCGATCCTGCCTGACGCCGAACGCATCGACCTCTTCCCCGCGTAAAGGAAGCGCTCCGTCTTTGTCCCATAACGGGCCATCGCGCGATTGATCCCGCCCGCGCCTTGGTCAAGGCGTCGGACGCGCCTATCCAGCATGTATGCGCATCCTCTCCACGACTCTCCTGCTCTCCGTAGCGATCACCGCCACCGCCTTTGCCCAGGGCAGCGGCGCGCCCTTCACCGTCGCCGAAACGGGGCGCAGCTATGCGGCGCTGGGCGACGCGATCGGGGCTATCGGCGACGGGCGCGGTACGGTGGTGGTCGCGCCGGGCAGCTATCGCCAGTGCGCGGTGCAGCAGGGCGGCGACGTCACCATCCGTGCGGCGACGCCCGGTACGGTCATCTTCGATGGCGTCCCGTGCGAGGGCAAGGGCGCGCTGGTGCTGCGGGGCCGGTCCAGCACCGTCGATGGCATCATCTTCCAGAATATCCGCGTGCCCGACGGCAATGGCGCGGGCATCCGGCTGGAGAATGGCAACCTCACCGTCCGCAACAGCCTGTTCCGCAACAGCGAGGAAGGCATCCTCACCGGCGACTTTGATGGCGGGCAGGTCGTCATCGACAAATCGACCTTCCGCAAGCTCGGCCGCTGCGACCGCGACCTCGATTGCGCGCATGGCGTCTATATCGGCCGCCTCGCCAGCCTGAGCGTCACCAACAGCCGCTTCGACCAGGGCGATGGCGGCCATTATCTGAAAACCCGCACCGCCCGCGTCACCATCAGCGGCAACAGCTTCGACGACAGCGGCGGCCATCTGACCAACTATATGATCGACCTGTCCAACGGCGCGACCGGCACGATCACCGGCAATGAAATGGTGCAGGGCAAGGACAAGGATAATTGGTCCGCCTTCATCACCGTCGCGCCGGAAGGTCGCGAGCATAGCAGCGCAGGATTGGTGATAGAAGGCAACAAGGCGGGCTTCGTCCCCGGCGTGGAGCGCGGCTCCACCTTTGTCGCCAACTTCACCGACGACGCGGTGCGGATCGGCGCGAACGAACTGGCCCCATCGATGAAGGTCAAGGACCGGCGCTGACTTGCCATAGCGGCGCCCCGGCGCGATAGTCGCCGCCATGCGAACCACCTATGACAGCGCGACCGTCCGCCTCTACCATCTGGGCGACGATGGCGGGGCGACGACCCTGATGTACGGCCCCCTATCCGAAGCGTTGCGCGTCGCCGATCAGCAGCCGGCGGAGGTACAGGACGGCCTGTATCTGGCGACCGACAATGACGTCGTCGCCTATCTCGACCTGATCGAGGAATAGGAACCGGGCCGCTTAACTTCGCACATTTCCCGCAAGTTTCGACATTGTGTTACGATAGTTGGAAATCATGTTGCGCCAGATAGTGAGTGCGAACGATCCTATCGTGCCGGGGCGCAATAGGACAGTCGACCCTCACCCATCCGCAAAACCGAAAGGCGCGCGCGTTCCCCGATAATCGTCGGGCAGCATGTCGCGGCCGATCGGCGGGGCGGATCGGGCCATGCACTGGGCGCGGTGGCACAGGCGGCATGTGACGCCGATCGGCGTGGGCGCGGGCGTCGCCGCATCCTGCGTATAGATCAGCCGATGGGCATGGTCTGCCGCGCAGCATAGCGCGATGGCGCGCTCCACCCGCAGCGCGCCCCAGCCGCCGCCGCCGGCCGTCACCGTGCGCGCGATCGAGAAGAAACGCTCCCCGTCGGGCAGTTCCAGCCATTGCGTCACCACCTCGCGCGGGGTTTCGAACACGCGATGCACCGACCAGAGCGGACAGGAGCCGCCATGGCGGGCGAAGGGGAAGCTTGCCCCGTCCAGCCGCTTGGACACATTGCCCGCCGGATCGACGCGCAGGAAGAAGAAGGGGACGCGTTCCTGCCCCGGTTTTTGCAAGGTGGTCAGGCGATGCGCGGTCTGTTCGAAACTGGTCCCGAACTGGCGGGCGATCGCCTCCACATCATAGCGGCGCGCTTCGACCGCCTTGGCAAAGGCGGTGTAGGGCATCAGGATCGCCGCCGCGCCATAGCTCGCCAGCGCGCGGCGGGCGAGGCTGCGGCCGCTCGCGCCGGTGAACTGGCCCTCGTTCAGGATCGCGTCGAACAGCTTGCGCATCTCCAGATAAGCGATCTGGAGCGCCAGTTGGAAGGCGGAGCTCGCCCCGTCGAGCGTATCGTCCAGCAGCACCGCATCACGATGGCGGTCGAGCCGCCGCATGGAACCGGCCATGATATCGGAGGGCAGGCGGCGGACGCGCAAATTGTGCCGCGATTTCAGCCAGCCGGTCAGGCCGCCCTCCACCTGCGCCTCCGCCGCCAGCTTTTCCGCCGCATCGTCCAGCAGCGGGAAGCTGTTGCGCCGAGCGGCGAGGAAACGGCGGGATTCGGCCACGGGATCGGCGGCGGCGTCCTTCTGCTGGTCCAGGTCGGCGCCAGGATAGGCCCCCCTGTCGGCCAGCGCCAGATGCTCCTCACGATAGCTGGTATAGAGCCGCAGCAGCGCTTCGGTGATGCCGGGATAATTGACCGCCATGTCCCCGGTGGCAAGGGTCGGCAGGTCGATGTCCGCGAACATCGGGTCTTTGAGCACCGCCTGCAACCGCGCCGTCTGTTCCGCGCCGCCGTCGCCCGCGACTTCCGCCATGTCCAGCTTGTAGGTGCGCGCCAAACGCAACAGCATGTCGGCGGTGAGCGGTCGCTGGTTGCGTTCCAGCAGCGCGACATAGGAGGCGGAGATATCCAGGTCGGCGGCCATGTCCGCCTGCGTCAGGCCCAGGTCGCGCCGCAACCGCCGCAGGCGCGGCCCCATGTAAACCGGGCGATCCTTGGCCATCGATCATGTGCTCCTGTGCAGGTATGACAACTTTACACCAGTTTCTTGTAAAGATCGACAACTGGACTTCGGCAGGGGTGCGAAAAAGCGATTCACCTGTCTACTTCGCTGTCCATTCCCGCACGAAGGCCACGGCCGACCAACGGCCATCGCCCCACTAAGGACTGACGATATGACTTATCAAAGCGCCATCGCGAAGGCCGACGACCTGATCGCTGCCCAAGCCAATTGGGGCGGCATCGCCGCGGAATCCGTGGCCCGGATGCGGACCCAGAACCGTTTCCACACCGGTCTCGACATCGCGCGCTACACCGCGAAGATCATGCGCGCCGACATGGCCGCTTATGATGCCGATCCGGCGCGCTACACCCAGTCGCTGGGCTGCTGGCACGGCTTCATCGGCCAGCAGAAGATGATCGCGATCAAGAAGCATTTCGGCACGACCAAGGGCAGATATCTCTATCTGTCCGGCTGGATGATCGCGGCGCTGCGTAGCGATTTCGGTCCGCTGCCCGACCAGTCGATGCACGAAAAGACCAGCGTCCCGGCGCTGATCGAGGAAATCTACACCTTCCTCAAGCAGGCAGATGCGCGTGAACTCGGGATGCTGTTCCGCGATCTCGACACGGCGAGGGCAACGGGCAACGAAGTCGAGGCACAGCGCCTGACCCACGCTATCGACAATTATGAAACCCATGTCGTGCCGATCATCGCGGATATCGACGCGGGCTTCGGCAATGCGGAGGCGACCTATCTGCTGGCCAAGAAGATGATCGAGGCGGGCGCCTGCGCGCTCCAGATCGAAAATCAGGTCAGCGACGAGAAGCAATGCGGGCATCAGGACGGCAAGGTCACCGTGCCGCACGAGGACTTTCTGGCGAAGGTCCGCGCCTGCCGCTACGCCTTCCTGGAACTGGGCGTCGATGACGGCATCATCGTCACGCGGACGGACTCGCTGGGCGCGGGCCTGACCAAGCAGATCGCGGTCAGCAAGGAGCCGGGCGACATCGGCGACCTATATAACAGCTTCCTCGATTGCGAGGAAATCGATCCGGCGACGGCGAAGAATGGCGATGTCATCTTGAACCGCGATGGCAAGCTGCTGCGGCCCAAGCGCCTGCCCAGCAACCTGTTCCAGTTCCGCGAAGGCACGGGCGCGGACCGCTGCGTCCTCGACTGCATCACCAGCCTTCAGAACGGCGCGGACCTGCTGTGGATCGAGACGGAAAAGCCGCATATCGAGCAGATCGCGTCGATGGTCGATCGTATCCGCGACGTCGTGCCCAACGCCAAGCTGGTCTATAATAATTCGCCCAGCTTCAACTGGACGCTGAACTTCCGCCAACAGGTGTTCGACGCCTGGGTCGATGCGGGCCGCGATGTCAGCGCCTATGACCGGGCAAAGCTGATGAGCGCGGACTATGACGCGACCGATCTGGGTCTGGAAGCGGACGAGAAGATCCGCACCTTCCAGAAGGATGCGGCGGCGCGGGCGGGGATTTTCCACCACCTCATCACCCTGCCGACCTATCATACCGCCGCGCTCAGCACCGACAATCTGGCGAAGGACTATTTCGGCGAGGCCGGGATGCTGGGCTATGTCGAAGGCGTCCAGCGCAAGGAAATCCGCCAGGGCATCGCTTGCGTGAAGCACCAGAATATGTCCGGCAGCGACATCGGCGACGATCACAAGGATTATTTCGCCGGGGAAGCCGCGCTCAAGGCCGGCGGCGCGCACAATACGATGAACCAGTTTGCGGCGTGATATATAGCGGGAAATTCAAATCCGTTCGGGCTGAGCCTGTCGAAGCCCTGCACTCTTCTGTGAGAAGAGAAGCCCTTCGACATGCTCAGGGCGAACGGATTTGATAGCTGACGAACTTTGTGGCCTTGGCCGCTACCGAGCCAGTTCGCGGGCGCGTGCAGAGCGCTCCGCGATTTGGGTGGAAGAAACTGGACGACCCGGCGGCACACCGCCGGGTCGTTTTTTGTTCTTGGTGCTTACTCCTCGACCCGTTCGGGCTGAGCTTTTCGAAGCCCAGCTTTCTTCTGCAACAGGGACAGCCCCCTTCGACTGCCTGCTTGCAGCAGTCGCTCAGGCAATCCCCATTCGCTGCCGCACCGTCTGTTTCAATATATCCAGCGGCATCGCGCCCAGCGTCAGCACGTCATGAAAGGCCTTGAGGTCGAACCGCGCGCCTTGCTTTGCCTTCACCTCGTCGCGCAGCTGCGTCCACACCGTATGGCCGATCTTGTAGCTGCACGCCTGGCCCGGCCAGACGGTGTAGCGATCGATCTCGCCCTGGCTGCGGCCGCGCGCGATGCCGGTGGTGGCGATCAGATAATCGGTCGCCTTCTCCCGGCTCCAGCGCTTGGCGTGCATGCCGCTATCCACCACAAGGCGGGTGGCGCGGAAGAGGAGCGACTGGAGATACCCCACCTGGCCCAGCGGATCGCCGTCATACATGCCCATCTCGTCGGCCAATTGCTCCGAATAGAGCGCCCAGCCTTCGGAATAGCCGCTGTAGAATCCGCGACGGCGGATCATGGGGATGGCGTCGGATTCCAGCGCCACCGACACCTGCAGATGATGGCCCGGCACGGCTTCATGATGGGTCAGCGTGGCGAGGCCGAACTTCGGCCGATCGAACGTATCGCGCAGGTTGATGAAGTAGATGGCCGGGCGCGACCCGTCGAGCGAGGCGTTCTGATAATAGCCGCCCGGCGCGCCCGCCTGGATCGTCACCGGTACGCGGCGTACCTCGACCGGAGCCTTAGGCACGGTGTTGAACGCTTCGGGCAGGCGCTTGCTCATCGCGATGATCTGGCTGTTCAATTGTGCCAGCAGCGCCTCGCGGCCGGGATCGGTATTGGGGAACAGCTGGTCGGGCCGCTTGTTCAGCGCGACCAGCCGGTCGCCGACGCTCCCCTGGCTCATCCCTTCGGCCTTCAGGATGGTATCGATCCGGCTGGAGATATCGGCGACCTGGTCGAGGCCCAGCGTGTGGATTTCATCGCCGGTCAACCGGGTGGTGGTCGCCGCTTCGGCCGCGGCGGCGTAGAAGGCGTCGCCATCGGGCAGGCGCCAGCAGCCCGCGTCATGGCTGGCCTTCGCGCGCAATTCCTGCACCAGCGCGATCTGGCGATCGACGGCCGGGAAGATTTTTTCCGCCACGATCTTTTCCGCCTGTCCTGCGCGCTCTGGCGGCAGGCCTGCGGCGGCCAGTTTTTTCACGAAGGAGGCAACCAGCACGGTCTGCGCGGCGGGCTGGTCGCGCAGCGACGCCTGCATCTTCATCACCGTGTCGAGGATATAGTCGGGCGCGAACACGCCCTTGGCCGCGTCGGCCTTCTGTCGGTCGAGTTCGCCGTCCAGCGCCGCAGGGAAGGCTTCCAGGCGCGACAGATAGGCGTCCGCGTCGGCCGCGTCCTTCACCCGATGCTGCGAATCGAGGAAGTCCGGGATTTCGCGATAGCTGCCGGTCAGTTGCGAGAGGATGTAGGGTGCGAACCGCCCCGCCGTTTCGCCATAGCCGAAGCGTTCGCCGCCGACCGCCCGGTCGAGCTGATAGGCGACCACGTCATAATCAAGCTGGCTCGCCTGGCTGAGTTTCGCCCGATCGACACTTTTGAGCTGCTGCACCTGGGCCTTGGTCCGGGCCAGGTCTCGCGCTGCCCCCGCCGCGCTGGTGTCGGACAGTTTGCCTCGCAACGCCGCGCGCGCGCCGGTGTCGAGACCCAGGCGCGTCGCGCTTTCGGGCGATTCGGCGAGGCGTCCGTAGAAGAAATCGTCCAGCATCGCGCGGAAGCGGACGTCGGCGCTACCCGACTGGGCAAAGGCGTTGGGCGTGGCGGCGGCGACAGCGGATGCGCCACTGGTGGCGAGGAATTGGCGTCGGTTCACGACATGAGGCTCCATGGATCTGGGAAGGGCGGCAAGGGGGCGTCGCCCGTGATGCGTTCTTTTGACGTGCGTTCAACATCTTGGCTAGGCCCACTCGCAACCTCCGTTCGGTTCGAGCCCTTCGACACGCTCAGGACAGGCTTGTCGAGAACGGGGCAGGGTTCTCGACAGGCTCGAACCGAACGGATCTCTTGTCTGATAAGCCCAGCTTGTAAGCTGCCCGGATCGTTGCGGCTGTATCGCCGCCACGCGATACGGTAAGTCGCCCAACCATCGCCAAGGGAGGAACCGCATGTCCTACACGCTCATCACCGCCAACCGCAATTACAGCAGCTGGTCGCTGCGCCCCTGGGTGCTGATGACGGCGCTGGGGATCCCGTTCGACGATCGGATCGAACCCTTCGCGTCCGCCGCCAATTATGCCGCCTTCCGCAGCTTTTCGCCGACGGGTCAGGTGCCCGCACTGATCGACGGGGCACGCACGGTCTGGGATTCGCTGGGCATCATCCTCTATCTTGCCGACCGCCATCCCGGCGTCTGGCCGACGGATGAGGATGCGCGCAGCTTCGCCCAATGTGCGGTGGCGGAAATGCACAGCGGTTTTACGAACCTGCGCAACGACTGCACCATGAATATCGGCGTCCGGGTCGAACCGCACCTCCATTCGCCCGCTCTGGGCCGCGATATCGCGCGTCTGCGCGAATTGTGGGAGGAAGGGCTGGATCGCTTCGGCGGGCCTTTCCTGGCCGGCGCCGACTTTACCGCGCTGGACGCCTTCTACGCGCCGGTCGCCTTTCGCGTCCGCACCTACGGCCTGGATGTCGGGCCTACCGCGCAGATATGGGTCGATCATATGCTCGCTCACCCCGCCATGCGGCAGTGGGAGGCGGAAGCGCTCGCCGAAACATGGCGAGAGGATAGTCATGAGGCGGAGATCGGCGCGGCCGGAAAGATCGTCGCGGACTATCGGGCGCTTTGACCGCCCCGTAACATTCTTGCCCGCCTGATGGTAAAAACAGCTGATTTCGGTCGCTCACCCCTTTTCCGATCGGCCGTACGGGTCTAGGGGGTGGGGTCTATGGTTCAGTCTCGCACCCTCTACGAAAAAATCTGGGACGCGCACGTCGTCGAACGGCGTCCCGATGGCACCTGCCTCATCTATATCGACCGGCATCTCGTCCATGAAGTGACGAGTCCGCAGGCGTTCGAGGGGCTTCGCCTTGCGGGACGCAAAGTGCGCAGGCCCGATCTGACGCTGGCGGTGCCGGATCATAATCTGCCCACCACGCCACGCCGCGACGCGGACGGCAATCGCATTCCGATCGCGGACCCCGAAAGCGCGCAGCAACTGGCCGCGCTGGAAAAGAACGCGCCGGAATTTGGCGTTCGCCTGATCGGCGACGCTGATGTGGAGCAGGGCATCGTCCATGTCGTCGGCCCGGAACAGGGTTTCACGCTGCCTGGCACGACGCTGGTGTGCGGCGACAGCCATACCAGTTCGCATGGCGCGCTGGGCGCACTGGCCTTCGGCATCGGCACGTCCGAGGTCGAACATGTGCTGGCGACCCAGACGCTGTTGCTGAAACAGTCCAAGACGATGGCGGTCGTGGTCGATGGCGAACTGGCGCCCGGCGTCACGGCGAAGGATGTCGCGCTGGCGATCTGCGGCACGATCGGCACGGCGGGCGGCACCGGCTATGTCATGGAATATCGCGGCTCGGTTTTCCGCGACATGTCGATCGAGGGTCGGTTGACCGTCGCCAACATGTCGATCGAGGCGGGCGCGCGGTCAGGCCTGTTCGCGCCCGACGAAACGACTTTCGCCTATATCAAGGGCCGCCCGATGGCCCCCAAGGGCGCGGATTTCGATGCTGCGGTCGCCTGGTGGAAGACGCTGGTCACCGATGAAGGCGCGGTGTTCGACAAGACGGTGGTCATCGACGCGTCCGACATCGTCCCCAACGTCACCTGGGGCACCAGCCCCGAAGACGTCGTGGCCGTGACCGGCGTGGTGCCCGATCCGCAAAGCTTCGCCGATCCGTCCAAGCAGGCGGCGGCGCAGAAGTCGCTCGACTATATGGGGCTGACCGCCGGGCAACGCCTGGCCGATGTCGCGATCGAACATATTTTCATCGGCAGTTGCACCAACAGCCGGATCGAGGATCTGCGCGCTGCCGCCTCGCTGCTGAAGGGGCGGCATGTCGCCAGCGGGATCAAGCATGCGATGGTCGTACCGGGTTCGGGCCTGGTCAAGCGTCAGGCGGAGGAAGAGGGGCTGGACCGTATCTTCTTGGACGCCGGGTTCGAATGGCGCGAACCGGGCTGTTCGGCGTGCCTGGGCATGAACCCGGACAAGGTGCCTGCGGGCGAGCGCTGCGCATCGACCAGCAACCGCAATTTCATGGGTCGTCAGGGTCCGGGCGCGCGCACCCATTTGGTGTCGCCGGCCATGGCGGCGGCGGCGGCGATCACCGGTCGGCTGACGGACGTGCGTGAATTGTTGAATAAGGAAGAGGGGATGGCGCTGTGAAGAAGATTTTCTGGTTGCTGACGCTGGGCGCGCTGGCCAGCGCGGCGATGGCCGCCAGCCTGGGTCGCGCCGAAGATACGCCGCCAGCCGCCGCCAAGAAGGTTCATTGATGGACAAGCTGACGACCGTCGACGGCCGGGCCTATCCGTTCGGGATGAAGAATGTCGACACCGACATCATCATCCCGGCGCATTGGCTCAAGACGATTTCGCGCAACGGCCTGGGTCGCGGCGCGTTCGAGGTGCTGCGCAAGGAACCGGGCAATGTCTTCGATGACCCCGACTATGTCGGCAGCCCGATCCTGATCGCGGGCGACAATTTCGGCTGCGGCTCCAGCCGCGAACATGCCGCCTGGGCGCTGGGCGACATGGGTGTCAAAGTGGTGATCGCGCCCAGCTTTTCCGACATATTTTCGGGCAATGCGTTCAAGAACGGCATCCTGACTGTCGTGTTGCCGCAGGATGCGGTTGACCGGTTGCTGGACGTCGCCACGACGGACCCGATCCATGTCGATCTGGAATCGCAGACCGTCACCACCCGGTTCCAGGACCGCTTCGCGTTCGAGATCGATGCGTTCCGCAAGCATTGCCTGCTCGGCGGTCTGGACGAGATCGGCCTGACGCTGGACCAGTCGGACGTGATCGACACATATGAAGCCCACCAGGCGCAGGATCGCCCCTGGATCGTGCCAGCCCCTCTTGCTACCGTTGCGTAACGGCGCGCTTCTTCCTACTATTGTTGCCAGACGGTATTTCAGCGGGGCTTTGACGCATGACCACCTTTGACGATCGCGAACGTGCGTTCGAGAATATGTTCGCCAACGACCAGGAATTGCAATTCCGCATCCAGGCGCGCCGCAACCGGCTGCTGGGCGAATGGGCGGCCGTGAAGATGGGGCTGACGCCAGAGGAAACCGACGCCTATGCCAAGGCGGTCGTGCAGGCCGATTTCGAGGAAGCGGGCGACGAGGATGTCATCCGCAAGCTGGTGGGCGACATGACCTCCGCCGGGATCGACATCGACGAAGCGGGTGTGCGCGCCGCGCTGGACGAACAGGCGGTGATCGCCCGCCGCATGTTCATCGAACCCCAATAAGGTCGTATATTCCATGCCGATGGCAGCCGACGATATTGCGGACATGATCCGCGCCGCCATTCCCGATGCGCAGGTCGAAATCACCGACCTGGCCGGGGACGGCGATCATTATGCCGCGCGCGTCGTGGCGGAAAGCTTCCGGGGCATGAGCCGCGTCGCGCAGCAGCGCGCCGTCTATGCGGCGCTGGGCGGACGGATGGGGGGCGTGCTCCACGCCTTGCAACTCACCACCGCCATTCCTAATTAACACGTCGATGGATTTGCGCTCCGTGGACGGGGCGCCAGACAGAACTGGACTTTGACATGACCGACGCCGTGCACCAGCGGATTGCCGAACTTGTGGGCGCCCATGATGTGGTGCTGTTCATGAAGGGCACGCCCCTCTTCCCGCAATGTGGCTTTTCCAGCCGCGCCATCGCGATCCTGGAGCATCTGGGCGTGGCCTATGACACGGTCGACGTGTTGCAGGACCAGGCTATTCGTCAGGGCGTCAAGGCCTTCTCCGACTGGCCGACCGTCCCGCAACTCTATGTAAAGGGCGAATTCGTCGGCGGCAGCGACATCATGATGGAAATGTATGAAGCGGGCGAATTGCAGCAGCTGATGGCCGACCAGAACGTCGCTGCCAGCTAAGGCGCACGAATTGCGAATGGGGAGGGCGGTCCGGTGTCGGGCCGCCCTTTTTCGTGTCTGGTTGGGGTGGCTTCCTGCCATTCCCCTCCCGCAGGCGGGAGGGGCAGCGAGACTTGCGCGAGGAAGCGCGTTAGTCGCAGCGGGTGGGTTGTCGCGGCGTCGCGTCCGGCCAGATGTGATGAGGGAAAAGGTTCACCGGGTGGGGGATGCTGGCGGAGACGGCCTGCATCCCCCGATAGTTGAACGGTGGGAACGTGATGAAGGTCGCAATCGCCGTGCCAATATGGCGCGATCGCGGGAAAGCGGTTGTTTCAAAGGTTAACGCACGACGCCGCCGCAACCATCTTGTCAAAATTCCCGACATATCGGCTGTTTTCAACCATGAAGGTTCTGTTCCGATACCGACATAATGCCATTGACTACATCTGTAATCGATGCGACTACGTCTGTAGTTGTTAAACATGCGAGTCGGGTTGAACCACGTGAGCGAGAAGATCAGCGAAGCGGAACTGGTGGTGATGGAGGCGCTGTGGGAAGCTGCGCCGCAGACCGCCAACGATGTATCCGATCGGGTCGCCCCGGAACGCGACTGGAGCCTCCAGACCGTCAAGACATTGCTGTCGCGGCTGATGGCCAAGGATATCATCGCTGCCGACCAGGATGGCCGCCGCTTCATCTATCGCCCCCTGGTGGCGCGCGAAGACTATGTCGCGGGCAAATCCGGGCGGTTGGTCAAGCGGCTGTTCGGGGGGCGGGTGTCGCCGCTGGTCGCGCAACTGGCGGAGCAGGATCAATTGACGGCGGACGATATCGCCGAGCTTGAGGCCATCCTGAAAGGGCTGAAATCATGAGCGTCTGGCTGGCCGAAACGTTGATCGCAACCACCCTGCTGATGGCGATGGTCATGATGGTGCGGCGGCCGGTTGCGCGCTGGCTGGGGGCGGGAGCGGCCTATTGGCTCTGGGCCTTGCCGCTGATGCGGATGCTGCTGCCCGCGCTGCCGAGCGACGTCGATCCCTCGCCATTGCACGTCGCGGTCGACCAGGCCGGACTGGCCGAATTGCTGGCGGCGCAGCCGACTATGGCGGTGGCGGAGGCTGCCCCGTCGATCCCCTGGCTGGAAATCGGCCTGTCGTTCTGGTTTGCCGGGATGATGCTCTTCCTGCTGATCCAGGCCGTCGGCTACGCCCGGTTTCGCCGTCACATGCTGGATGGTGCGACCCCGATCGGGGAGGAAGGGCGCATCCGCCTTGTCACCAGCCCGCATGCGTCGGGACCGCTCGCCTTCGGCGTGCTACGCCCGTACATCGTTCTGCCCGCCGATTTCGCGATCCGCTACGACGCGCAGGAACAGGATATGGCGATCGCCCACGAACGGGCGCATCATGAACGCGGGGACCTGGCCGCCAACATGACCGCGCTGCTGCTGCTGGCGATCCACTGGTGCAACCCGCTCGCCTGGATCGCCTATCGCGCCTATCGCGCCGACCAAGAAACCGCCTGCGACGCGCGCGTCCTGTCGCTCTACGGCCGCGATCAGGCCCATATCTATGGCCGCGCCATATTGAAGGCGGCGGGCGGGCGGCAATTTGCCGGCGCCTGCCATCTCACCCGCATCACCACGCTCAAGGGGAGGCTGAAAATGCTGTCCAACCATGATCTGTCGCTCCAGCGCATCAGCTGGGGCATGGCCGCCGTCGCGGTTGTCACCGCCGCGGGCCTTGCGCTCACCGCATCAGGTAGCCGCGCCGCGCAACAGATGGCGGCGATCACCGAAAAGGTGGAAAGCGCCGACTTCACCCGCCTGTCCGATCTGGTGACAAAGCCTGCCGCCGTCAGCGTGGCCCCGGTCGCGCCCGTTCAGTCGGTTCCGGCCGTGCCTGCAACGCCTGCGGTAAAGGCGGCGTCCGAAAGATGGGCACCGGCAGCGCCCACCGCGCCGTCTGCACCCGCCGCGCCGTCTGCGCCGATCGCGCCGGCCGCCGACATGATTGCCCCAATTCCACCCGTGCCGCCCGTCACCGTGCGCACGGTGAACAACCGCATCACCGTCACCTATGCCGACGGCCGGGTGGAAACGCACCGCATTCCGACCGAGGCGGACATCGCCCGCATGGTGCCGGTGGTCGATGTGCGCGACGGGTGTGAGGGTGGCAAGGGCGTCACCACCCAGCGCGAGACGGTGGATGCCGATGGCCGCCGCCATATTCGCGTACGCATCTGCAACGCGGCGATCGATCGGGCGGCGCAGCGTTCCGCCGATCTGGCGAGCCTGCAAGCGGAGCGGGCCGCGCGGCAGGCCGAACTCGCCGGGGCGCGCGCCGAACGGGCGGCGGAGCGTTCGGCACGGGCCGCAAGCCTGCAGGCGGATCAGGCAGAGCAGCAGGCGGACATGGCCGAAGCCCGCGCCGAACGTGCGGCACGCACCCACCATATGTCTGCATTGAACGGTCTTCGCACCGCGCGCGGCCGGATCACCCGCAATACGTCCATGCCGGCCTTTGCCCGCGCACAGGCGCTGCGTTCAATCGATGCATCCATCGCCCAGTTGGACAGCGACCAGCCCTGACGTCCCTGCATTTGCCTGCGCAAAGGGGCGCGGGTTTCGGCCTAAACCGCCACCACTTCCGGCAGGATGGCGTCGAGCAGCAACATGCCCGCAGGCGCCACC
Source organism: Sphingobium sp. CR2-8 (assembly GCF_035818615.1). Lineage (NCBI taxonomy): Bacteria > Pseudomonadati > Pseudomonadota > Alphaproteobacteria > Sphingomonadales > Sphingobiaceae > Sphingobium > Sphingobium wonjuense. The sequence continues at coordinate 638,776 of NZ_JAYKZY010000002.1, forward strand.
TGCAACCGGCTGCCGGTCAGGTGGACAAGGCCCAGGCCAGTCAATTGATCGATCGCCCGTTGATCGATCAGGCGGTCGATGACGATCCCCGACAGGGCAGCGATGCGCCCCAAATCCACGCCTTCGCCCAGGCGCAATCCCATCAACAGCGCTTCGCGCGCGCGGTCTTCGCCGGACAGCGGCATCTCGCTCTGCGCGCCATGGCCGTTGCGCGCGACCGCGCCCATCCAGTTTTCGGGCTTCTTGTGGCGCATGGTCGCCATGCCGCCGCGCCGTCCATGCGCGCCCGGCCCGATCCCGGCATAATCGCCATAACGCCAATAGGTCAGGTTATGGCGGCTTTCCTGTCCCGGCCGGGCATGGTTGCTGATCTCATAGGCGGGGATGCCCGCCGCGCCGGTCATCGCCTGGGTCAGTTCATAGAGGGTCGCGCCATGGTCCGGATCGGCGGGCGTCAGCTTGCCCTGCGCCACCAGCGTGGCGAAGCGCGTGCCCGGCTCGATCGTCAACTGATAGAGCGAAAGATGCCCGGTGCCGAACGACAGGGCGCGGGCGAGTTCTGCCTGCCAGTCCGCCTCGCTCTGGTCCGGTCGCGCATAGATGATGTCGAAGCTGACCCGGTCGAACACGCGTTGCGCCGTATCGAGCGCGGCCAGCCCTTCGTCCACGTCATGGGCGCGGCCGAGGAAATGCAGCGCCTGATTGTCGAGCGCCTGGAGGCCAAGCGACGTGCGGTTGACGCCGGCGACGGCCAGATCGGCGAAGCGCGCCGCTTCGACCGAATTGGGATTGGCCTCCAGCGTAATCTCTATGTCCGGGGTGAAGCCCCAATGACGCTGCGCCGCCGCGATCAGCGTTTCGACCAGCGCAGGCGGCATCAGCGATGGCGTGCCGCCGCCGAAGAAGATGGAGGCAAGGGGACGGCCTGCCGTGAGAGCCGCCTCATGCATCATGTCGGCCAGAAGCGCCTTCTCCCAGGCTGCGACGTCCACGCCGTCGCGAACATGACTGTTAAAATCGCAATAAGGACATTTGGAAACGCAAAAGGGCCAATGGATATATAAGGCTTGGGCGTCGGCGGTGATCGACGGACTTTCGGGGGTTTGGGACGACATGGCTGGGGGCAGCCCTAAAGGGTTTTTGTGCGCGACGCTATGGGCGCCGCTATGCGCGGCGATGCTGTCGATGGCGGGAAGCGCACGGGCGACGTCGGACAGCGACGGGCCGACCGCATCGTCGGCGCTTGCCCCTGCCTCAGCCGCCGCTGTGGGCGCAGTGATGCCAGCGGCCTATTATGGCATGAGCGAAGCGCCCCGTGGCACGGCGCTGCTGCGCGCCGTGATGCTGGACGCGCATAATGGCGAACGGGCGTCGCTGGGCTTGCCGCGGCTCGATTGGGACGATGCGCTGGCGGCCGACGCCGCGCGCTACGCCGATGATATGGCGCGCACCGGCCTCTTCCGCCATTCCGCGCGGACCAGCCGGGTCATCCCAAGCGGCGAGAATCTCTGGATGGGGCCGCGCCGCCTCTATGGCTATCAGGTCATGGTGGGATCGTTCCTGGACGAAAAGCCATTGACGAGGATCGAGGGCAAATTGCCGGATCTCAGCCGCACGGGCCGCTGGCAGGATGTGGGCCATTATACCCAGATGATCTGGCGCGGCACGCGCAAGGTCGGCTGCGCGCTAGGCGAGGGGACGAATGCCGACTATCTGGTCTGTCGTTATTTCCCGGCCGGCAACGCGTTCGGCAAGGGGCCATTGGACGCGGACGATGCGCCGACGGCGATCGGCGGCACCCAGGTGGCGAGCGTCGCGCGATAGGGTGCAGGGATATTTCTTCGGGTGATGGGCATTGGACAGACAGCCCCGCCGAAGGAGAGACATGATGCGCTGCCGCTTGATGACACTGGCCCTGTCGGGTTGCGCGCTGATAAGCCTTGCGGCCTGCGGCCAACCGACACAGCCCAAGGCCGACAACGCAACCGGCAATGCAGCGGCCCCAGCCCCGATGGCATCCGCCAGCAACAGCGCGCAAAGCCCGCTGCCCGCTGCGCCGCCTGTTGCGGACGCCCCGTCGGCGACGCCTTTGTCCTGTGCCGCCGATATCGGCTCGGCCGCCGCCGCCAGGCGCGTCGCCATCTGCCGCAACGTGTCGCCCGCCACCCATCCGCCCTGCAATGTCGCCAACAGCTGCGCAATGATCGATGACGAAATTGCGCGGAGCTGCGCCCTGTTCGACGGCAAGGGCGAACCGATGCAGAGATGCGATCCCGCGCCCAAGAGCATGGAGGCCGCCGCTGCCGTGGTGCAGCGTTATTATGCGGCGCTCAACGCCCGCGACTATGGCACGGCCTGGCAGCAATGGGGCGACGATGGCCCACCCAATCAGCCGCTGGACACATTCGAGGCAGGCTTTGCCGATACGCGCTCGACGCGCGTGACGATCGGCAGGCTGGAACCGGGCAGCGGCGGCGCCGGGTCGATCTACCAGACGGTGCCGGTGACGGTGGATTCGCAGCTACAGGACGGCACCCGCCAGCGCTTCGTCGGCGATTATGTCGTGCGGCGGGTCAATGATGTGGATGGCGCGTCGGCCAGCCAGTTGCGCTGGCATATCGGCCAGGCGAAGCTGAAGCCGGTGCCCGTGCGATAAGGCACGGGCGCACCGGCATCAGATAACCGCCGCCACCAGTTTTTCGAAGGCCTTGGCGCGGTGGCTCATGGCATGTTTGGCGTCCGGGTCCATCTCGCCGAAGCTGATATCGTGGTCCAGCGGCACGAACATCGGATCGTAGCCGAAGCCCTTGTCGCCCCGTGGCGGCCAGATCAGCGTGCCGTCGATCCGGCCTTCGAATGCCTCGACATGGCCGTCGGGCCATGCGAGGGCCAGGGCGCAGACGAAATGGGCGCTGTGGCTGGCGTCCGGCCCCTTGGCCTGAACCCCGTCCCACACCGTCTGCATGGCGAAGCCGAAATCCTTGGTCGGTCCGGCCCAGCGCGCGGAAAACAGGCCGGGATCGCCGCCCAGCGCCTCGACGCACAGACCGCTGTCGTCGGCCAGCGCAGGCAGGCCGGACAGGTCGGCCGCCTGCATCGCCTTCAATTCCGCATTGGCGATGAAGGTGGTGCCGGTTTCCTCCGGTTCGGGCAGGTCCAGGCTGGCGGCGGAGATCGGCTCGATACCATAAGGGCCGAGCAGCGCCGCGATTTCTCGCACCTTGCCGGGATTATGGCTGGCGATGACCAGCTTGCCCGGCTTCAGCCTGCGGATCGCCTGTTCCTGTCCGAAATCGTCACTCATGCAGGTTACTATCTCCGTTCACTTCGAGCTTGTCGAGAAGCGGTTTCAAGAAATGGTTCTCGACAGGCTCGAACCGAACGGTTGTGCTTAACGTCCCGTCGCCACATCCTGCGCCGCGAAAATCTTAGCGCAGCCGATGCGGGCGAGGCGGAGCAGGCGGAGCAGTTCTTCCTCGTCATAGGCTGCGCCTTCGGCCGTCGCCTGCACTTCGGCGAACTTGCCGTCGCCGGTCAGGATCAGGTTGGCGTCCGTTTCGGCATTGCTGTCTTCGGCATAGTCGAGGTCGAGGACAGGCGTACCTTCGAAAATGCCGCAGCTGATCGCCGCGACCTTCTGGATGATCGGGTCTTCGCTGAGCGCCCCCGACGCCAACAGCTTGTCCACCGCGATGCGCAGCGCGACCCAGCTGCCCGAAATAGCCGCCGTGCGCGTGCCGCCATCCGCCTGGATCACGTCGCAATCGACCACGATCTGGCGTTCGCCCAGTTTCTTCAGGTCCACGACGGTGCGTAGCGACCGGCCGATCAGGCGCTGGATTTCCTGGGTGCGGCCCGACTGCTTGCCCTTGGCCGCCTCACGGCTGCCGCGGGTGTGGGTGGCGCGGGGCAGCATGCCATATTCGGCCGTGACCCAGCCCGCCCCCTTGCCACGCAGGAAGGGCGGCACCTTTTCCTCGATCGATGCGGTGCACAGCACGCGGGTGTCGCCGAAGCTGATCAGGCAGCTGCCCTCGGCATGGATGGTGAAGCCAGGCTCCATGGTGATGTCGCGCATCTGGTCGGGCGCGCGGCCGGAAGGACGCATAATTTTTACTCCGAAACGTTCAGGCGGCAGCGTCGCCGTCGCGGGCGCCACCAATGCGCCAGACGGCACATTTAATTGGCCGCTTAGCGCCGCAAGACGTTTCTTGCCAGTGTCACGGCGACAATAAGGCGATAAGAGGGGGGCATGACGATGCGAATGATGATCGCGGCAAGCCTGCTGTTGCTGACAGGCTGCACCGCTGCCGATACCGAACTGGAGACGCCCAAGGCGCCCGGCGAGACGATCCGCTTTACGGCGGGGCGCTGCTTCGGCGCCTGCCCGGCCTATAGCCTGCGCGTGACGCCGGACGGGTCGGGGCTGCTGGAGCCGGAAAAGTTCACCGCCGTGCCGGGGCCGACGCGCTTCACCGTGACGCCGTTGCAGTATCGCAAGCTGCGCGCGTCGCTTGCGCCCTATCGTCCCGAAACGGGGACGGAAAAACGGATCGGGCATAATGAAAACTGCACCCGCTTCGCCACCGACATGCCGACCTACGCGGTCGAATGGACCGGCGGCATGCCGGGCAAGACGACCCGGCTGAATTTCCAGTCCGGTTGCATGGACCCGCGTTATGGCCGCCTGCGCACCGCGATCGCGGCCATCCCCAAGCTGTTGGAGATCGAAAAGATGCTCAAAGCCCCGGCTGCGAAGAAATGAGCTGGCTTGAGCCTGTGGCCCGGCGTGCCTAGATAGACGGCATGTCGGTCACCCCGATCTCCGAACTCAACGATCGCGCGCGCGACGTCTTTCGCCTTGTGGTGGAAAATTATCTCGGCACCGGCCTGCCGGTGGGATCGCGCACGATCAGCAAACTGGCGACGCTCAGCCTGTCGCCGGCGTCGATTCGCAACGTCATGCAGGATCTGGAGGAGCTGGGCCTGCTCGCCGCGCCGCATACCTCGGCGGGGCGCATGCCGACCGAGACGGGCCTGCGCCTGTTCGTCGATGGCATGATGCAGGCGGCCGAACCCTCGATCGAGGAACGGCGTGCGATCGAGGCGGGGCTGGTCGAAAGCGGCCCGATCGAAGAAGCGCTGTCCGCCGCGACCGCTGCGCTCTCCGGCCTGTCGGCCTGCGCGGGGATCGTCATGGTGCCCCGCCGCGAACCGGTGCTGCGGCAGTTCGGTTTCGTGCCCCTGAACGACAGGCAGGCGCTGGCGGTGCTGGTGGGGCAGGACGGGTCGGTCGAAAATCGTGTGCTCGACCTGCCGCCCGGCGTCACGCCATCGATGCTGAACGAGGCGGCCAATTTCATGTCGGCGCGCTTTGCGGGCATGACCCTGCGCCAGGCGGGCGATCATCTGGCGCGGGAGATGGAGGCGGAGCGCAGTGCGTTGGACGGCGCGGCGCGCGAACTGGTGGAACGCGGTATCGCCATCTGGTCGCATGACGCCGACGACCGGCCGGTGCTGATCGTGCGGGGGCAGGCCCATTTGATAGATGACGGCACCGCCGCCGACCTGGAACGGGTGCGGCAATTGCTGGAGCATCTGGAGGGGAAGCAGGAAATTTCGCGCCTGCTGGAAAGCGCGCTGGCGGGCAGCGCGACCAAAATCTTCATCGGCTCGGAAAACAAGCTCTTTTCCCTGTCGGGTTCTTCGGTCATAGCCGCCCCCTACCGTGGCGCGGACGGCCGGGTCGTCGGCGTGGTCGGGGTGATCGGCCCCACACGCTTGAACTATGCGCGGGTGATCCCCATGGTGGATTTCACAGCACAGACGCTATCGAGATTGATGAGATGAGCGAAAACAAAGACACTATCGAAAACACCGAAGTCGTGGACGCCCTGCCGGAAGATACGGCTCCCGTGGGAGATGCCGTGGCGGAGAAGGTCGCCGCGCTGGAGGCGGAACTCGCCACCGCCAAGCAGGACATTCTCTACGCCCATGCCGACACGCAGAATGTGCGTCGGCGGCTGGAAAAGGAACTGGCCGACACCCGCGCCTATGCCGCCACGGCCTTTGCCCGCGATGTCCTGTCGGTCGCCGACAATCTGAGCCGCGCGCTCGCCGCCATCCCCGCGGACCTGCGCGAGGATGAGAAGTTCAAGGGGCTGGTCGTTGGCCTGGAAGCCACTGGGCGTGAACTGGACAGCGTGTTCGGCCGCAATGGCATCACGAAGATCGAATTGGTCGGCCAGCCGCTCGACCCCAACAAGCATCAGGCAATGATGGAAGTCCCCTCGGCCGACGCCGAACCGGGGACCATTCTCATCGAGATGCAGGCCGGCTACATGATCAAGGATCGCCTGCTGCGCCCCGCCATGGTTAGCGTGGCGAAGAAGCCGGAATAACGCTCTCACCCGTTCGGGCTGAGCCTGTCGAAGCCCTTTCTTTCTTCAGGAAGTGAAGCCCTTCGACAGGCTCGGGGCGAACGGGGATTGCATGTGCGCCACGACCTCAACCTCACCACCGATCGCCCCACCTTCGTCACTCATCTCGAATGTTCGCTGACTAGTGAGCGTTACGCGGCGGACCAGTTGCATGGCCTGTCTGCGGCGGGAAAGCCGTTGCTGGTCCGCTATGATCTGGATGGTGTGCGCGCGACCCTGACCAAGGAGGCCTTGGCGCAGCGGCCGATGGACCTGTGGCGCTGGCGCGAATTGCTGCCTGTGCGGCAGACATCCAATATCGTGAGCCTGGGCGAGAATGCGACGCCGCTCATCCCCTTGCCGCGCACGGCGGCGCGGCTGGGCGGGGCGCACCTCCTGGCCAAGGATGAAGGCCGCCTGCCCACCGCATCGTTCAAGGCGCGCGGCCTCGTCATGGCGGTGTCCATGGCCAAGGAACTGGGCGTGACGCAGGTCGCGATGCCGACCAACGGCAATGCGGGTGCAGCGCTGGCCGCCTATGCGGCGGTCGCGGGCATGGAGGCGATCGTCTTCTGCCCCGACGACACGCCCGACATCAACGTGCGGGAAATCGCGGCGCAAGGCGCGCGCGTCTATCGCGTCAACGGGCTGATCGATGATTGCGGGGCGATCGTGGGGCAGGGCGCGAAGGCGCGCGGCTGGTTCGACTTCTCGACCCTCAAGGAGCCGTACCGGATCGAGGGCAAGAAGACGATGGGTCTGGAACTGGCCGAGCAGCTTGGCTGGGAATTGCCCGACGCGATCTTCTACCCCACCGGCGGCGGCACCGGCCTGATCGGCATGTGGAAGGCGTTCGATGAATTGGAAAAGATCGGCTTCATCGGCTCCAAACGCCCCAAGATGTTCGCGGTGCAGGCAGAGGGCTGCGCACCGATGGTCCGGGCGTTTGAGCAGGGCGTCGAGTTCGCCGAGCGCTGGGAGGACGCCCACACCATCGCCATGGGCATCCGCGTGCCGCGCGCGGTGGGCGATTTCCTGATTTTGCGGGCCGTCCGGCAAAGCGGCGGCGCGGCGCTCGCCGTGTCGGATGATGCTATCGCAGCGGCGGTGCGCGACGTGGCGCGGGACGACGGGCTGCTGCTATGTCCGGAGGGCGGGGCAACGCTGGCGGCCTATAGCCGCGCGCTGGAGGAAGGGTTGATCGGACGCGACGAACGCGCGGTGCTGTTCAACTGCGCAAGCGGCCTCAAATATCCGCTGGAAGACCAGAGCCGAACGCTGGACCGCCACGCGCCCATCGATTTCGCCGCGCTCTGAATATGGTGATGCTAAGTTGCATTGATAGGAACCCATAGCCCGTTGTTCCCCGGCGTAGGCCGGGGTCCAGTCGCGCGCTTAGAACTGGACCCCGGCCTACGCCGGGGAACCGCCTTATGGGTCAGCATCACGCATTATAATGTTAGATGCCGTGTTCCCGCGCAGGCGGGAACCCATCTATCTCTACATCCGGCGGCACTCTGAGATACAGATTGATGCACTTAAGATCTATCGTAACTCTTGACAGTGAGTATTTTTAAGATATATCGCAATGCATCATGACATATATGAAAGACTCAATGATGCATTTTTTCCATTCTCATCGCGGCCGCCATGGCGGTCATCATCCCGGCGCTGGCCGATTTGGTTCGCGTGACGGCTCTGGTCGTGGCGGCGGATTCGGCGACGATCCCTTCGGCGAAGATGGCCCCCGCGGCGGTGGCCGGGGCGGGCGCGGCGGCGGTGGTCGTCGGCGGCTGTTCGACAATGAAACGTTGCGGCTGATCCTGCTCAAGCTGATCGCCGACGCGCCGCGTCACGGCTATGAACTGATCCGCGCGATCGAGGCGCTGTCGGGCGAGGTCTATGCGCCCAGCCCCGGCGTCGTCTACCCCACGCTGACCCTGTTGTCGGACATGGACCTGATCGTCGAGGAGCCGAGCGAAGGCAGCCGCAAGCGTTTCGCCATCACGCAAGCGGGCCAGGCCCAGATCGCCGAACGGCAGGCCGCGCTCGACCTGGCGCTGGAGCGGCTGGCGGGGCTGGCGCAGAAGGCGGAACGGGTCGACGCCGGTCCGGTTCGCCGCGCGATGCATAATCTGCGCTTCGCCGTGCAGCAGCGGCTTGAAAAGGACGGGGCGGATAACCAGACCCTGTTCGACATCGCCGCCCTGATCGACGAAGCCGTCAACAAGATCGAAAGGCTCTGACCATGACTTTGACCGCCACAGTGCCGACCACTAACGGCAGCCGCTATCTCCAGCAGCTTTGCAAGCATTGGAGCCACAAATTCGCAGTCGATTTCGATGCGGAGAAGGGCGAGATCGCCTTTCCCATGGGACCGATACGCATGGCGGCGCAGCCGCAGGCGCTGGTCGTGACGATCGAACCGACGCCGGATGCCGATGTGGAGCGGTTCAAGCAGGTGGTCGCCGATCACCTCGACCGCTTCGCATTCAAGGAAGCGCCGCTGTCGTTCGACTGGAAATAGTCCCGTGTTCCCGCCTTCGCGGGAACATGTAAGACCTAAATATCCCCGATCATCTCCGCCAGCACCGCCAGACAATCCTTGCCCAACTGGATCGACCGGGCGGGGGACCAGCCGAAATCGGTGTCGGGCAGGTCGTCATTATCCTTGAACGGCATTTCCAGCGTCATCGCCACCGCGCCGAAGCGTTCGGCGACCTGGTTGGTGGACATGGACAGGTTGGCGCGCCCGGCGCCTGCCACCGGATAGCCCAGCCGCGTCTGGAAATCGGGCGTGCGCGCGGCCAGCGTGTCGCGATAGCGGTGATAGAGAGCGACCTGCCGATCGGTGATCGAGGGTATCCCCTCGAACCCCGCGATGAACACGGCGGCGATCGCTTCGTCCCCATGCACGTCCATCGCGAAGTCCACGCCCGTCGCGTCCATCGCATCACGCACCAGCAGAACTTCGGGGCTGCGGTCGGCGGTCGGTTCATGCCATTCGCGGTTCAGGTTCACGCCGACCGCATTGGTGCGCAGGTGGCCGCGACGGCTGCCGTCCGGGTTCATATTGGGCACGAGATGGATCGTCGCCTTTTGCCGCAGCAGGCGGGCGACGGCGTCCTCGTCATCGCACAGCCGCTCCAGCGCGCCTTCCATCCACCATTCGGCCATCGATTCGCCGGGATGCTGGCGCGCATAGAGCCAGACCTGCTTGGGCCCTTCGCCGATCGTCAGCAGGTCGAGCGGCTGGCCGTCCAGCGTCAGCCCCAGTTCGCGATGCGCGACGCCCGGCTGGCTGGCCGCCCAGGCGATCAGGTCATGGTGGCGCTCCATCGAATAGGGCGCGAAATAGGCGACCCACACGGCACCGCTGTCCGGCTCCACGCGGATGGTCAACGTCCCGTCGGCATAGCTGGTGTCGGCCAGCAGCCAATTCTCGCGATCCTCGCTGACCCGCGCGCTATAGCCCGTCCAGCCATCGGGATAGGCGGACCGGGCGCAATTGACAATTCGCAGTTCCACTGCCCGTCCGGCCGCATTGGCGACCCGGAAATGGAACCATTGATAGAAGTCGCTCTGGTGATCGGTCACGATCTCCAGTTCGGCGCGGACGCCGTCCGGGGTATCGGTGATGGAAAGGACGCGAATGTTGCCGCTGTCGAAGCCGCTTGAGATGCTGATGGTCATTTGACCATTATAGTGCGCCCCGATTCACCCGGATAGCCCCCGATCAGTGCGGCGGCGAGTTTCTGCGCGGCTGCGGCAGGCTGCGCGGCGGGCGAACCCTGTTTCGCCTCGGTCGATGCGCGTCCTTCCCAGATCGCCTGCGAATCGGACCGGCGGCGCAATTGCACGTGCAACTGCGTCGTCACGATATCCTTGGGCTTGCCCGACAGGTTGATCCCGATGCCCAGGCCAAGTCCCCCGAAGCTGCCGCCGCGCCGACCGCCGCCACTGCCAAAGCCGCCGCCCACGCCGACGCTGACCGGCCGGTCGCTGCTGCGATCGACGCCCGACGGGCGGAAGCTGCGGCTGAAGCTGACCTGCGCCACATAATCGCTTGGCGCGCCGTTCGCCGGGCTGAAGCCCACGCGCTGCAATTCCTGTGACACCGCGTCGGCATAGGTGCGAAACTCCAGGCTGATGTCCGGGTTGCCGGGCATTTCCTCGACCGCCACGGTGCCGGACCGCGCGGGGTTGCCCAGATGGAATTGCGTCACCTCCACGCGCGGCGCGGCGGTCGCGCAGGCGCTCAAGGGAAGGGCGAGGGCAGCGAGCAGAAAGAGACGCTTCGACATGGTTCAACTCCAACGGGCATTCACCGTAGGGACGGCACCGTAAAGACGGTGTGGTGAACATAATCCCTTCAAACGCGTGAAGGCACGAACTTGCTGCATGGAATGTGAACGACGGCAAAAGAGCAGGCCCCACCCTTGACTTTGGCCTGCCCTGCCCATAGGGGCTGCGCTTCCAAATTCGCAAACACCAGACTTATCGAAGGCCCATAGCCATGAAGATCCGCAACTCGCTCAAGTCGCTCAAGGGCCGCCACCGGGACAACCGCGTGATCCGTCGTCGCGGCCGTACCTATGTCATCAACAAGACCAACCGTCGCTTCAAGGCCCGCCAAGGCTAAAAGCCGACGCTGCCGCCCTGTTCGGGGCGACAGGTCTTGATACAGCGTGGCAAGCGCTCGATCGATGATCGGGCGCTTTTCCGCGTTGGCCTCAATGTGCTGATTCGTGCACGGGTCTGTGCCCCGTTCGTCTTGAGCGATTGCTGCTGACAGGCAGTCGAAGGGGGCTGGCCTTTCCTGCTAGGGTGGCAAGGACAGAGCGGGCCTGCCTATATTTCAGGCCAGGTAAGTGGTTCGCTCGAACGGCCCGGACGGGCGAGGAGGCGCATGCCTCCTCGCAGCGCGCCTCACCCCTCGTCGCGGCCCTTCAATTCATCGCCGCGAATCGCCGTGACATGCAGAACGTTGGTCGATCCCGGCGTACCGAACGGAACACCCGCCAGCACGACGATCTTGCCGCCCTTCTGCGCCATGTCGTGGCGCAGCGCCATGCGGCGCGCCTTGCCGATCATCTCCTCGAACGTGCCGATATCCTTGGTGCGGATCGCATGGACGCCCCAGGTGAGGCCCAGTTTGCGCGCGGTGTCCGATCGCGGCGTCAGCGCCAGGATCGGCGCGGAAGGCCGTTCACGCGCCACACGGCGCACCGTGCTGCCCGATGATGTGAAGCAGGTGATGACGCTGGCCCCCACGACATCGACGATATTGCCAGCAGCTTCCGCCAGCGCGTCGGCCGTCGTCGGATCAGGCTTCGTTTCGGTATAGTGAAGGCGGCCCAGATAGCCCGGGTCGCGCTCCACGCTGTTGGCGATGCTGTCCATCATCGCCACCGCCTCGACCGGCCAGTCGCCCGCCGCCGTCTCGGCCGACAGCATGATCGCGTCCGCGCCGTCATAGACCGCCGTCGCCACGTCCGACACTTCGGCGCGCGTGGGGGAGGGGGACTTGATCATCGATTCGAGCATCTGCGTTGCGACCACCACCGGGCGGCCCATGCGCCGCGCCGTGGCGACGATCTGCTTCTGGAGCGGCGGCACCGCCTGAGGCGGCAATTCGACGCCCAGGTCGCCGCGCGCCACCATCACGCCGTCGGCCAGTTCGATGATCTCCTCCAACCGTTGCACGGCCGACGGTTTCTCGATCTTCGCCATCAACGCGCCATAGCCGCCCATCAGCTTGCGCGCTTCGGCCAGATCCTCGGGCCGTTGCACGAAGCTCAAGGCAATCCAGTCGCACCCCTGTTGCATGGCGAAGCTCAGGTCGCGCCGGTCCTTGTCGGTCAGCGCAGGCACCGGCACCACCACGTCTGGCACGTTGACGCCCTTGCGGTTCGACAGCGTGCCGCCGACCTCCACGATCGTGTCGATCCGATCCTCGCCCACGGCCTTTACCCGCAACACCAGCTTGCCGTCGTCCAGCAGCAACCGGGTTTCGGGCATCAGGGCGGCGTAGATTTCCGGGTGGGGCAGGTTCACGCGACGCGCGTCGCCGGGCGTCTCGTCCCGGTCCAGATGAAGCGCGCCCCCGTTTCCAGGATGGCCAGGCCCTTTTCGAAGGTGCCGACGCGCAGCTTGGGGCCTTGCAGGTCGCCCAGGATCGTGGTGGGCCGATGAAATTCCTTTTCCAGTTCGCGGATGGTGGCGATGCGCGCGGCATGATCCTCATGCGCGCCATGGCTCATATTGATGCGGAAGGCGTCGGCCCCGGCGACGAACAGCGCCCGAATCATTTCATGCGTATCGCTCGCGGGGCCAAGGGTCGCCAGGATGCGAACCTTGCGCGAACGGGGCGGTAACTTGGTCATGTCTTCTCCTGGCCGTCATGATCGATACCGGCGGGCCATGGGCCTTGCCAGTGCGTCGTTATGGGTTATCCGTGCTGCACGACAGGATGATGTAGATCAGTGAAAGGCTCCTCCCACCGATGACCGACACCATAGTCACAGATGCGGTCGCCGCAACCGCCTTCCGCCGTCTGGTGATGCATTTGCAGCATCGATCGGATGTGGAAAATATCGACCTGATGGGTCTGGCGGGCTTTTGCCGCAACTGCCTGGCCGACTGGATCGCCGAAGCGGATGGCGATCTGACCCGCGATCAGGCGCGCGAAATCATCCACGGCATGCCCTTTGCACAGTGGAAAGAACGCTATCAGGGTGAAGCGACGCCACAGCAGATCGCAAAGATGCAGGAGAGTGTGGCGAAGAACGCGGACAGGCATTAGAGGCGTCCGCCAGCCCGATTCATATTCGCACTTTTTACACGGAGATTCCCATGAGCGAACCCAATGTCGCCGCCGACCAGCTACGTCTTCTCATCGAGCGCATCGAGCGTCTTGAAGAGGAAAAAAAGGGTATCGGCGACGATATCAAGGACGTGTATCTGGAGGCCAAGGCGACCGGCTATGATGCCAAGATCATGCGCCAGATCATTCGCCTGCGGAAGATGCAGCCGCATGACCGGCAGGAAATGGAAGCCATCCTCCAGACGTATCTTTCTGCCCTGGGTATGGAATAATATTGGATATAGCAGGAGAAGCGCCCATGGCCGAAGTCATCGTCAGCACGACCAGCCGTCTGGAGGGGAGACCTGCGAAGGACTATCTCGGCATCGTCACCGGAGAGGTGATCGTGGGCGCCAACCTGTTCCGCGACCTGTTCGCCAGCGTCCGCGATATCGTGGGCGGGCGATCGGGCGCCTATGAAGATGTGCTGCAACGCGCCCGCGAACAGGCGATCGGTGAAATGCGCACCCGCGCCGCCGCCCTGGGCGCCAATGCCGTAGTCGGCGTCGACCTCGATTATGAAGTGATCGGTTCCAACGGATCGATGCTGATGGTGTCGGCGTCCGGCACGGCGATCCTCGTCTAAAGTTGCGCGAACGGGCGCTGCTCGCTAGAGAGCGCCCTTCGCTTTCACAGAAATATTGGGGAGAAGGCCGTGGCCGGCCATTCCAAATTCAAGAACATCATGCATCGCAAGGGCGCGCAGGACAAGAAGCGCTCCTCGATGTTCTCCAAGCTCAGCCGCGAAATCACCGTCGCGGCCAAGATGGGCATGCCCGACCCGGACATGAATCCGCGTCTGCGCCTGGCGGTCAACGCCGCCAAGGCCCAGTCCATGCCCAAGGATAATATCCAGCGCGCGATCGACAAGGCGAACGCGGCGGGCGGCGAGAATTATGAAGAGGTGCGCTATGAGGGCTATGGTCCCGCAGGCATCGCCATCATCGTCGAGGCGCTGACCGACAATCGCAACCGCACCGCGACCAATGTCCGCACCGCCTTTTCGAAAAATGGTGGCAATCTGGGTGCGTCGGGTGCGGTCAGCCACGGCTTCGACCGGGTGGGCCTGATCACCTATCCCGCCAGCGCCGGGGACGCCGACGCGATCTTCGAAGCCGCGCTGGAAGCGGGCGCGGAAGATGTGTCGTCCAACGAGGACGAGCATGAAATCTGGACCGCGATGGACGCACTGCACGAAGTCGCCAAGGGCCTGGAAGCCACGCTCGGCGCTGCCGACAGCGCCAAGCTCGCCTGGAAGCCGCAGACCACGATGGAAGTCGATGAATCCAACGCCGCGACCCTGCTCAAGCTGGTCGACGCGCTGGAGGATGACGACGACGTCCAGACCGTCTGGGGCAATTATGAAGTGTCCGACGACGTGATGGAGAAACTGGGTTGATGATCTTGCCCTCTCCCTTTGGGGGAGAGGATAGATCATGATCCTTCTTGGGCTCGACCCCGGCCTCGGCACGACCGGCTGGGGCCTGATCGCGGCGGACGGCAATCGGCTGACCCATATCGCCAATGGCCAGATCAAGACGGACAGCGCAATGGCGCTGGCGACGCGCCTGTTGGCGCTCGACCTGGCGCTGACGGACCTGATCCTGGAGCATAGGCCCGATGGCGCGGCGGTCGAGGAGGTGTTCGTCAACGTCAATCCGCAATCGACGCTCAAACTGGGTCAGGCGCGCGGCGTGATCCTGCTCAACGCATCGCGTTCGGGCATGGAAGTGGGCGAATATGCCGCCCGTCTCGTCAAGAAATCGGTCGTGGGCGTCGGCAACGCGTCGAAGGATCAGGTCCATGCCATGGTGCAGCGCCTGTTGCCCGGCGCGAAGATCGCGGGGCCGGACGCGTCGGACGCCTTGGCCGTGGCGATCACCCACGCCCATCATCTGGCGAGCGCGCGCCGCATCCCGACACGCTAAAAGTCAGCCGACCTCCTATCCGGTATGGCCCGAACCGATTTCGGCAACTGATGTTCCCCTGTTACCCGAACACTTCGCCCAGAAAATCCACCATCGACCGGAAGCTGCGCCGGTCGGCGTCGGGGCTGTAGGCCAGCCCCTTTCCCGGCATGTTGACGGCTTCGTCGGTGAAGGCGTGGCCGGTATGGCCATAGGCGTGGATCTGCCAGTCGCATCCCGCTTCCGTCAGTTCCTTCGCCAGCCCGACCGTCGCTTGCGGCTGCGCGATCGGATCGTCCCAACCGTGACAGACCAGCAGCTTCGCGCCGATCGTCGCAGAGGGGAAGGGCGGCGCATCATAGACACCATGGAAGCTGACGCCGCCTGCGATGTCCGCGCCTGATCGCGCCAGGTCGAGCACGCACTTGCCACCGAAGCAGAAGCCGATCGCCGCCGTTCGGCTGGCATCGACCTGCGCCAACCCTTTGAGCGCCGCATGCGCGCCGTTCACCCGGTCGCGCAGCAGTGCGCGGTCGGCGTTGAGCAGGTTCATATAACGCGCCGCATCGGCATCGGCGCGGCTGGAGCGCTTGCCCTGGCCGAACATGTCGGCGACCAGCACCGCATAGCCCAGCGCCGCGACTTTCTCCGCATAGACGAAATCGGCTTCCTTGGCGCCCAGCACATTGGGGAAGAGCAGAATGCCGGGGCGCGCGCCAGCGGCGTCATCCGATATGGCGACATGCTCGAAGGGTTCGCCGCCCATGTCCTGAACGATGACGGTGCGCGTGATGGTCATGATCAATTCCTTGGTGAAGGTCAGATGCTGCCGAAACCGGGCGCTTCACCCCGCGCGCCGGCGTCGATGCGTTTGGGCCGCTTCCACCCGATGCTTGGCCGCTTGCGCAGGCGCAGGGTCGGCCATTCGCCGCGGTCGCTGCGTTCGGCCAGGCGCATGCCCTGCGCGCGATAGGCGGCGATCACCGCGTCGGCCTGCTGGTTCAGCAGCCCGGCCAGCACGATGGTGCCGCCATCCTCCACCAGCGCGCAGAGCGTCGGCGCCAGTTCGATCAGCGGCCCGGCCAGGATATTGGCGATCAGCAGGTCGTAGGGCGCGCGGCCGATCAGCGCCGGGTGATTGCCACCCGCCGCCGTCACCAGCGCCAGCCGCCCCGCCCCATCGCCCAGCGCGACGCCGTTGGCGCGGGCGTTGTCGGCGCTGATTTCCACCGCGACGGCGTCGATGTCCGACGCGATCGCATGGGCGTGGGGCCACAGGTTGAGCGCGGCGAAGGCAAGCAGTCCGGTGCCGGTGCCGATATCGGCAACATGGCGAAAGCGCATGCCCACGCGGCGCATCCGGTCCAGCATGGCGAGGCAGCCTGCGGTCGTTTCATGCTGCCCGGTGCCAAAGGCGCGGCCCGCCTCGATCAGCAGGTTGACGTGGCCGGGCAGTTCCGGATCGCTGGCGATATTGCGCACGTGGAAGCGCCCTGCCGTCACCGGCTCCAGCCCCTGCTGGCTCAGCGTAACCCAATCCTGTTCGGGCAGCGCCTCGACCACCGGCTTGATCCGCGCCGCGCTGGGCGCCAGCGTCTTGAGAAGCTTGATCGCTGCAGGGCTTGGTTCGCCTTCGAAATAGGCGTCGAGCTGCCACATCGTGTCGTCGTCGGGCGTCGCCTCGCTGGTCATCAGCACCGGCGGATGCTCCATCATCGCGAAAGCCGCGATATCGCCGTCGAGCGCTTCGGCTTCGGCGCGGGTGCAGGGCAGGGTGACTTTCCAGCTTTGTGCTGGATTAGTCAGATTGGGGGATGCGACATCGTTCATCCCGCGCCTTTACCCCAGCGAACGGGGCAGGGGAAGCGTCAGGCCACCTGGCGCCCGAAGTCCGACGACGCGTTGCGCAGGCTGGCGAGCTTGCCCTCCACGCTCACGAAGCCGCGCTCCAGCTGGTCGATTTCCGACGCCACGACCTCGGTATCCTGGCGGATCGCCGAAATGGTGGTCGACATCGAATCGGCCGCCAGCGCGGTTTCGTCCACGGCGGCGGTGATCATCGTGACGGTCTGCGCCTGCGCGTCCATGGCGTGGCGGATGCGTTCGGCGCTCGCCTTCACTTCGCCCACCGTATCGCGGATACGCTCGTTGGTTTCCACCGACTGGCGCGTCGACGCCTGGATGTCGGCGATCTTGCCCGCAATCTCGTCCGTCGCGCGCGCGGTCTGGTTCGCCAGGCTCTTCACTTCCTGCGCGACGACGGCGAAGCCGCGTCCCGCGTCCCCGGCGCGCGCCGCCTCGATCGTGGCGTTGAGCGCCAGCAAATTGGTCTGCCCGGCAATGTCGCGGATCAGGCCCAGGATCGATTCGATCGACTTGGCGTGGTCCGACAAAGTGGACGACATCGACACCGCGTCGCCCGACTGGGTGGAGGCGCGCTGGGCCACTTCGGCCGCGCTTTCCACTTCGGTGCGGGCGTCCTCGATCGCGCGGATGAGGCCGGCGGAGGTGCGGGCGGCTTCGCGCATGGCGAGCGCGGACTGTTCGGCGGCAGCGGCGACTTCGGACGCCTTGCCCAGCATGCCGCGCGTGGCGGCGGACGCGTCCTTGGCCTGTTCGCGGAGCGATTCGCCCAATTTGGACGCGCCGTCGATCTCGCCGACGATTCGCTGTTCGAACAAAGTGCCATAGCGCTGGCGCTCGATGCGCTGCGCCTCGGCCAGGTCGTTCGCCAGCACATTGCTCATGAAACCCGAATCGATCATCGCGACCTGCAGCATCATACGCAGCAATCGGCGGCAACGCGCGTCATCGGCATGGCACCGTTCCCAGATCAGGTCGGTGACGCGTTCGTTGGCGGCGGCGACCGCGTTCAGCACCGCGCGCACCGACACGTCGTGCTTGCGCGCATGCCGCACACAGTCGGCGGCGGACCGCGCCCAGCGCCCCTCCGCAAAATGCAGCAGCTTTTCGCGCACATAATTGTCCGCTTCCCGCTCGATCCGCGCGATGATCGCACTGCCCAGCCGGTCCTTCAAACCGGTTTCCTGCATATAGCTGGCGAAGAAGGCCGCGCCCACGCTGCCCAGATCGTCCCCGATCAATTCGCCCACTTCACGGGCGTTACGGGCGATCGCGCCGCTAGGATCGACTTCCGCCATATAGTCGGATGTGGCGACGGCGGTGGATAGGCTGAACGGCATGCGGGGTCGGCCCTTGCTGATGACGTGATCGGTTCGGGCCTGATCTTAACGCCGGTTGGTTAATCACTTCTTATGCTTGGCGGGCAGGATGGTCGAAAGCGATCGGGGCAATCTCTACGCTCCGCTTCTTGCCCTATGGACGTATCGCTCTTAAGGGGGGCGGACTCAGGGTAAGTAGCTAAGGACTAGGGTAGACATGGCGCGTTCCAACAGCCGGCCGCTCTCGCCGCATTTGACGATCTGGAAATGGGGACCGGCCATGGCCGTCTCCATCATGCACCGCGTAACCGGCAACGGGCTGGCGACCGCCGGCGCGCTCGGCCTCATCTGGTGGCTGATGGCCGCCGCGACCGGGCCGGAAGCGTATGCGACCTTCGTGAAATGCGCGACCTCGCCGATCGGCTATCTGGTGATGATCGGCCTCAGCTGGTTCTTCTTCCAGCATCTTTTCTCGGGTCTGCGGCACTTCGTGCTGGATATGGGCGCGGGTTATGAGCTGAAGAATAACAAGATGTGGTCGCTCGCGACTTTCGTCGCCTCGCTGCTCGTCACCGGCCTTGTCTGGCTCTTCATCTTCGGAAAGGCCTTCTAATGGGCAACGGTACTGGTATCGGCCGCGTCCGTGGCCTGGGTTCGGCGCGTCACGGCGCCCATCACTGGCTGGCGCAGCGCTACACGGCCGTCGGCAATCTGCTGCTGACCCTGTGGCTGCTCTTCAGCCTGCTCAGCCTGCCCGGCCTGGATTATGAAAGCGTCGTCGGCTGGATTGCCAACCCGCTGGTCGCCGTGCCGCTGATGCTGATGATCGTCAGCATCTTCTGGCATCTGCGTCTGGGCATGCAGGTGATGCTGGAGGATTATGTCCATGACAAGGGTCTGGCCTTCTTCTCCATGCTCCTGCTCAATTTCTATGCCTTTGGCGGCGCGGCCGCGGGCGTCTTCGCGATCGCCAAGATCGCCTTCATTGGGGTCGTCAAGCCATGACCGAAGCCTATAAGATCATCGACCACACCTACGACACGGTCGTCGTGGGCGCGGGCGGCTCCGGCCTGCGCGCGACCATGGGCAGCGCCGAAGCGGGCCTCAAGACCGCCTGCATCACCAAGCTGTTTCCGACCCGGTCGCACACCGTGGCGGCGCAGGGCGGCATCGCCGCGTCGCTGGGCAATAATTCGCCCGACCACTGGACCTGGCACATGTACGACACCGTCAAGGGGTCCGACTGGCTGGGCGATCAGGACGCGATCGAATATATGGTGCGCGAAGCGCCCGCCGCCGTGATCGAACTGGAACATGCCGGCGTGCCGTTCAGCCGCAACGAGGACGGGACCATCTACCAGCGTCCCTTCGGCGGTCACATGCAGAATATGGGCGCCGGCCCGCCGGTGCAGCGCACCTGCGCCGCGGCCGACCGTACCGGCCACGCCATGCTGCACGCGCTCTATCAGCAGTCGCTGAAATATGACGCGGACTTCTACATCGAATATTTCGCCATCGACCTCATCATGGAAGATGGCCCGAACGGCAAGGAATGCCGCGGCGTCATCGCCATCTGCATGGAGGATGGCAGCATCCACCGCTTCCGCAGCCATGCCGTCGTGCTGGCGACGGGCGGCTATGGCCGCGCCTATTTCTCCGCCACTTCGGCGCATAGCTGCACCGGCGACGGTGGCGGCATGGTGCTGCGCGCGGGCCTGCCGCTCCAGGATCTGGAGTTCGTGCAGTTCCACCCGACCGGCATCTACGGCGCGGGCGTGCTGATCACCGAAGGCGCACGGGGCGAGGGCGGATACCTCACCAACTCGGAAGGCGAGCGTTTCATGGAACGCTATGCCCCGTCGGCCAAGGATCTGGCGTCGCGCGACGTCGTATCGCGCTCGATGGCGATGGAAATGCGCGAAGGGCGCGGTGTCGGCGAGCATAAGGATCATATCTTCCTGCACCTCGATCATATCGATCCCAAGGTGCTGGCTGAACGCCTGCCCGGCATCACCGAAAGCGGCAAGATCTTCGCGGGCGTCGACCTCACCCGCCAACCGCTGCCCGTCACGCCGACCGTCCATTACAATATGGGCGGCATCCCCTGTAACTATCATGGTCAGGTCGTGACCAAGGTGGGCGACGATCCCGAAGTCGTCGTCCCCGGTCTGTTCGCGGTTGGCGAAGCGGCCTGCGTGTCTGTCCATGGCGCGAACCGCCTCGGCTCCAACAGCCTCATCGACCTTGTCGTGTTCGGCCGCGCCACGGGCCTGTTCCTCAAGGACAATCTCAAGCCCAACGCGCCGCATCGCGCCTTGCCGGAGGGCGCGGCGGACCTGGCGCTCAGCCGCCTCGACCATTATCGCAACGCCAATGGCTCGACCCCGACGGCGGACATCCGCCTCGACATGCAGCGCACCATGCAGAAGCACGCCGCCGTGTTCCGCGACAGCGCGCTCCTGTCCGAAGGCGTCAGCCAGATGCAGGCCGTCAACAAGCGGCTCCAGGACGTCAAGGTCACGGATCGCTCGCTGATCTGGAACACCGACCTCATCGAAACGCTGGAACTCGACAACCTCATGAGCCAGGCCATCTGCACGATGGAAGGCGCCGAAGCCCGCAAGGAATCGCGCGGCGCCCATGCGCATGAGGATTTCCCGAACCGCGACGACGAAAACTGGATGAAGCACACCATCAGCTGGTTCGAAGGCTGGGGTGGGTCGGGCGGCAAGGTGACGCTCGATTACCGGCCGGTCCACGACTATACGATGACCGACGAAGCGGAATATGTGAAGCCCAAGGCGCGCGTTTACTAGGCGCGCGAGCGGGATCAAGAAGTAAAGAGGGCGGGCCTTAAGGTCCGCCTTTTTTATTGCAACTTTGGTAGATGCTCTGCGCGTTGATGCAGAATGCGGACGATTTCTATCCCTGTCCCCTGGTGGCGATAATATATATTGTGCCGCTCGACACGGAGCTTGCGATATCCGCTGCGAACATCCCCGATCGGGCTACCAATGCCCGCAAAGGCGGCGATCCGATCAACGGCATCGGCAATCGCAACCAGATAGGCTCTGGCTTGTAATGGCCCCCACTCAGCTTCCGTATAAGTCGCAATTTCAGCCAGATCGCGTTCGGCCGCAGCGGCGAACCTGACGGTAACGGTCACGCCTCAGAAAACCGGCGATCAATCCATGCCCGCATGTCAAAGTCGGAAAGGAAACCGCTTTCCTCGCCCTCAATCAGTGCCGCGCGCAATTGCTCCAGTTTTTGCTCTTCCGCCTCCAGCAAGCGAAGGCCTGCGCGAACGACCTCGCTAGTCGATCCATAACGGCCCTCACTGACCTTGCGCTCGGCAAATTCGCGGAAATGATCGCTGAGGGCGATGGAGGTGGTCTTGCTGCTCATGGTCCAACGCTACCAAATATTGGTAACCGCTTCAACCGAACGGCAACAACCCCTCATAAACCGCCAGCCCAGGCTTCCCCGCCACCGCGACGCCCCGCCGCAACAAAAACGTATGCCGCACGATCTCTGCCTGCTGCTCGATCCCATAGCGCGCGAACGGCCGCCCCGGCACGACGTCATAACCATAGCGGCAGAAAGGGTGCCGCATCAGCGGCAGCCACCACTTTCCCGACCGTTGCGCCTGCCACACATGGGTCATCTCATGGATGAAATGTCCCTGCAGATGCAGCGGCTCCTCACAAAAATCCGCGCAGAACAGGCCGCCGTAGGGGTGAAACCACAGGTCGCCGTCCGGGGCTATCGTCACATTGCGCGGCTGCAACGGCCACCATTTGCGCTCATGCACTCGCACCCGGCCATAATCGATCGCCCGCCCGAACACGCCCCGCGCCAGCGCGACCTCGGCCGCCGTCAGCGCCCGGCTGCTCAATGGCCGTCATGCCCTTCCGGCTTGGCCGTGGCAGGCGCACCCGCCGCTTCCGGCTTGCGGATCACCGCGTCGACCAGCAGCCGGTCGCCATTGCCCATCAGGAAGGTGAACTGCATCTTCCCCCGGCTGATCGCGGTGTCGTTGACGCCCCAGATCATCAGATGCTTGCCCCCCGGCGCGAAGGCCACCTGCGCCTTGGGCGGCACGTCGACGCGGTCGAGCCGCTCCATCGTCATCATCCCGTCCTTGTCGATGCTCTCATGCATCTCGACCTTGAGCGCATAGTCGGTCAGCACCCCGCGCAACTGCGTGCCCGCGTCCCCGCCATGGATGACGAAATAGCCGGCCGAAGGCGTTTCCTTGTTTGGCGACAGGCGCACCCAGGCCTGGTCGATATAGGATGGCGCGGGGTCGCCGCATGCGCTCAGCGCCATCGGCAGCACCAGCGACGCGGCCAGGGCGAAAAGGGGGAAGGGCGCGCGCATGACTTGGCTCCATGACTGTCTCGTTTCCGGTCGATCCATCAGGTAAACGCCACAGCTTCTTGTGCCAAGCGAAAGCGCGCCTATATCCCCGTTGCAGACTGGCCTTGCCTTGGCGCTTTAGTGAGGTATGGGGCCGTCAACCGCTGAGTATATTTGGGGTTACAAGAGGAAAAGATGGCAAAAGTTATCGGTATCGATCTGGGCACCACCAACAGCTGCGTTGCTGTCATGGACGGCGGCAAGCCCAAGGTCATCGAAAATGCGGAAGGTGCGCGCACGACGCCTTCGATCGTCGCCTTCGCCAAGGATGGAGAGCGTCTGATCGGCCAGCCGGCCAAGCGTCAGGCTGTCACCAACCCGGACAACACGATTTTCGCGGTGAAGCGCCTGATCGGCCGCCGCTTCGACGATCCCTTGACCAAGAAGGACATGGAGCTCGTCCCCTACGACATCGCCAAGGGTCCCAATGGCGACGCCTGGGTCAAGGCCGGTGGCGAGGATTACAGCCCGTCGCAGATCAGCGCATTCACGCTTCAGAAGATGAAGGAAACCGCCGAGTCCTATCTGGGCGAAACGGTCACGCAGGCGGTCATCACCGTTCCCGCTTACTTCAACGACGCCCAGCGTCAGGCGACCAAGGACGCCGGCCAGATCGCCGGCCTGGAAGTGCTGCGCATCATCAACGAACCGACCGCAGCGGCGCTGGCCTATGGCCTCGACAAGCAGGACGGGAAGACGATCGCTGTCTATGACCTTGGCGGCGGCACGTTCGACATTTCGATCCTCGAAATCGGCGACGGCGTGTTCGAAGTGAAGTCGACCAACGGCGACACCTTCCTGGGCGGCGAAGATTTCGACGCCAAGCTGGTTCAGTATCTGGCCGAAGACTTCAAGAAGGCCGAGAGCATCGACCTCACTAAGGACAAGCTGGCGCTCCAGCGTCTGAAGGAAGCGGCTGAAAAGGCGAAGATCGAACTGTCTTCGGCCCAGACGACCGAAGTCAACCTGCCCTTCATCACCGCCGACCAGAATGGTCCCAAGCATCTGGTGAAGACGATCACGCGCGCTGATCTGGAGCGTCTGGTCGCCGACCTCATCAAGCGCACGATGGAGCCCTGCAAGAAGGCGATGGCCGACGCAGGCGTTTCGGCGAGCGAGATCAGCGAAGTCGTTCTGGTCGGCGGCATGACCCGCATGCCCAAGGTACGCGAAGCCGTGAAGGAATTTTTCGGCAAGGAACCGCATACCGGCGTGAACCCCGACGAAGTCGTCGCCATGGGCGCGGCGATCCAGGCGGGCGTGCTCCAGGGCGACGTCAAGGACGTGCTGCTGCTCGACGTGACCCCGCTGTCGCTGGGTATCGAAACGCTGGGCGGCGTGTTCACCCGCATGATCGATCGCAACACGACGATCCCTGCCAAGAAGAGCCAGGTCTATTCGACCGCCGACGACAATCAGCAAGCGGTGACGATTCGCGTGTTCCAGGGCGAGCGTGAAATGGCGGCGGATAACAAGATCCTCGGCCAGTTCGACCTGCTCGGCATCCCGCCCGCACCGCGCGGCGTGCCGCAGATCGAAGTCACCTTCGACATCGACGCCAACGGCCTGGTCAACGTGTCGGCCAAGGACAAGGGCACCGGCAAGGAGCAGCAGATCCGCATCCAGGCGTCGGGTGGTCTTTCGGACGCCGACATCGATCAGATGGTCAAGGATGCCGAACGCTTCGCCGAAGACGACAAGAAGCGTCGCGAATTGGCCGAAGCCAAGAATAATGCCGAAAGCCTGGTCCACACGACCGAGGCGCAGCTGGCCGAACATGGCGACAAGGTCGATGCGAGCCTGAAGAGCGAGATCGAAACCGCGATCGCCGATACCAAGACGGCGATCGAAGGTGGCGACGCCGAAGCGATGAAGACCAAGGCGCAGGAACTCGCGACCGTCGCGATGAAGCTCGGCCAGGCGATCTACGAGAAGGAGCAGGCCAATGCGGCGGCTCCGGGCGCCGACGCGCCCAAGGCTGACGACGACGTGGTCGACGCCGAATTCTCGGAAGTCGACGAAAACAACAAGGCGTAAACACCTCCCTCCCTCTCCCCGTCCGGGGAGAGGGCCGGGGAGAGGGGTTTAGCGGCGGTGGTGACGACGGTGATTATTCAGCGATCCAGCCACGCCGCTTTTCCAGCCCTCTTCCCTGACGGGAAGAGGGCTTTTTAATGACGACCGAAATCGACTATTACGAACTGCTCGAAATCGAGCGCACCGCTGACGGCGCGTCGATCAAGAGCGCTTATCGCAAGATGGCGATGAAATATCACCCGGACAAAACCGGGGGCTGTGCCGACAGCGAAGCCAAGTTCAAGGCCGTATCGGCGGCCTATGACTGCCTGAAAGATCCGCAAAAGCGCGCGGCCTATGACCGCTATGGGCATGCGGCCTATACCAATGCCCAATCGGGCGGCGGTGGTGGCGGTGGTTTCCAAGGCGGCGCAGGCGGCTTTTCCGACCTTGGCGATATTTTCGAGACGATCTTCGGCCAGTCCGGCTTCGGCGGACAGGGCGGCGGCGGGCGTCAGGCCAATCGTCGCGGCGCGGACCTGCGCTACGACATGGAAATCACGCTCGACGAAGCCTATCACGGCAAGAAGACCGAGATCCAGATCGACGTTTCCGCCGCCTGCGACACCTGCGAAGGGTCGGGCGCGCAGCCCGGCACCGGGGTCAAGACCTGCGGCACCTGCAAGGGCCATGGCCAGGTCCGTGCGCAGCAGGGCTTCTTCGTGGTCGAACGCACCTGTCCGTCCTGCCATGGCGCGGGCCAGGTGATCGAAAGCCCCTGCCGCTCTTGCCGGGGCGAAGGGCGCGTGGACAAGCCCAAGACGCTGTCGGTCAATGTGCCCGCCGGCGTCGATGAAGGCACGCGCATCCGCCTGTCGGGGGAAGGCGAGGCGGGCGCACGCGGCGCACCGGCCGGCGACCTCTACATCTTCCTGCATGTGAAGCGCCATTCCCTGTTCGAGCGCGACGGCACGACGCTTTTCTGCCGCGCACCGGTCAGCTTCACGACGGCCGCGCTCGGCGGATCGATCGAAGTGCCCGGCCTCGATGGCGTCCGGCATGAGATCAAGATCCCGGTCGGCATCCAGTCGGGCAAGCAGATCCGCCAGCGTGGCGGCGGCATGCCGGTGCTGAACGGTCGTGGTCATGGCGACCTCGTGATCCAGGTCGAGGTGGAAACGCCGACCCGGCTGACAGCCAAGCAAAAGGAATTGCTTGAAGCCTTCCGCGAGACCGAAACGGGCGAGGAATGCCCGCAGACGAGCGGTTTCTTCTCCAAGCTCAAGGATTTGTGGGCGGATTGACCATTTTAAAAATACCGTTCGGTTCGAGTAGCCTTCGAGTTTGTCGAGAAGGCGTATCGAGAACAGTTCTCGACAGGCTCGAACCGAACGGATCTTATAAGGCCTTTCGCTCCCGCTGCGCCCACCAATAAATCGGCAGCCCCGCGGCCATCAGCAGGATGCTGGACCCGCTCGCCACTACGCCCGCGCCCCACAGCGTCCACAGCGCATAGCCCAGCCCTACGATCGCCGCTGGCATGACCAGCCGGAAGCGCAGGCTCGCCAGCGCGCAACCGACATAGAGCCACAGTGTCGCCGACGTCGCCAGCAGCGCCATCGCCGTGAACAGCGCAACCAGCCCTTGCAAGCTGTTGGCGACCAGCAGCAGGCTCGCCAGCACGGTCGACAGGATCAGCCCACGCACCGGCGTTCCCTTGGCATTCGTGACCGCCAGCCAGCGCGGCAATTCGCCCGCCCGCGCCATCGCCAGCGGGACTTCCCCCTGCAACAGGGTCCAGCCGTTCAGCGCACCCAGGCAGCTCACCACAATGAAAATGGCGATGTAGCGGGCCGGTCCCGCCGACCAATAATGGCTGACGAACGCGCCGAAGGGCGAACCGGTCTGCGTCTCCGCCGCGGGCAGGGTCAGGGCAATGCCGGAACAGACGAGCAGATAGATCAGCCCCGTCGCTGCCGTGCCGATCAGCGTCGCGCGCGGGATGGTGCGCGCTGGATCACGCACCTTGTCGGCCGCGACGCTGGCGGATTCGAAGCCCAGCAATGCAAACAGCGTCAACGCCGCCGACGCGGTGATGCCCGCCTCGGTCAATCCCTGCGCCGGGAAGGGCGCGACCTGCGCCTCCCCGCTGCCCAGGATGACCACCAGCAGCACCAGCACCACGGCGATCGGCACCAGCTTGATGCACGTCGTAACGATCTGCGTCAGGCCCGCCGCGCGCGCGCCGATCAGGTTGACGCCCGTCATCGCCCACAGGAACGCGATGGAACAGGCGGCGCCTATCCCCGGCTTGGCCAGCACCGGTATCACGCTGCTCAGGTTCGCGGTCGCCGCCACCGCGATGGTGACGTTGGTGATGATGATCGACAGCCAATAGATCCAGCCGATAGCAAAGCCCGCCAGCGGCCCATAGGCGCGCGTTATCATCTGCGAGGCGTTGGCGTCGGGCAGGGCAACGGTAAGCCGCGCGATCACGAAGGCCAGCACCAGTGACCCCGCGATGGTGAAGACCCACCCCGCGACCGCATCCCAGCCGAAGGGCGCGAGCGACGCGGGCAACAGGAACACGCCCGAACCGATCATATTGCCCATGACGAGCGCGATACAGGCGGTCAGGCCCAATGTGCGGGCGGCGGCGGGAATGGGCTGTGCCGCGACGGCTTCGTTTGACGAATGGCTCATCGGCGAAACCCTAGTGGCGCGTCCGCGCGATTGCTAGATTGCGGTCGCCCTGTGACGAGGAGGGCAGCCCGTTTGGGTTGGGAGTTGGCAGCAGAATTTGCACGAAAGTCACCCCGGATCGTCATGCCAGCGAAGGCTGGCATCTCAGGCGATGGTGCGAACCGGCGGAACTGGGCATGCCTATTTAAGACATCTCGACATTGCCTGAGACCCCAGCCTGCGCTGGGTGACGGTTAAAGAGGCATCTTTCCAGAACGCAAACACATAACCTGAACGAGGCCTTCGGACGCCTTCAGCCAAATCTGAACCTGCACTCTGGTCCCCTGCGGCACGACGAACGATACATTTTCTGCAATTGCCCCAACCCGCATTGCATTTGCGAAAAACCGCACGAAAGCCCAAATGGATTTCGATGCTGCAACGCAGCAAAATCAATTGAGGTCTATGATGTTTTCCCTGCTTTCGCTCTATTTCGCCTATCGCCGTGACGTCGTTACCGCCGAACGCTATATGGTTGGCCTGTCGACGCAACCCGTCGCTGACGATGTGACGCCCGTTCATGAAGAAGAGCGCCTGCCGCTCGCAGCCTGATTGGCGAGGCCGCACGCGGCCTGCCCCAAAGCATAAAGGGCGGCCATTACGGCCGCCCTTCGCTTGTCTGCTCGGCTCGATCCGATCAGGCTGCCAGGAACATGTCCGGGTCCAGCGCCATCAGCGCGTCCGCGCCGCCTTCGATCTTGCGACGCAGCGATCCGGCGTCTGGCATGATCCGCTCGGCGAAGAAGCGCGCCGTCACCAGTTTGGCTTCTAGAAACTTAGTGTCGCCTTCGCCCGCATCCAGCAGCGTCACTGCGGCCTTGCTCATGCGCAGCCACATCAGGCCGGTCGCGACAATGCCCAGGATATGCATATAGTGATGCGCGCCGGCCCCGGCATGTTCGGGGTTCTTCATGGCGTTCTGCATCAGCCACATGGTCGCCGCGCCCAACTGGCCGCTGGCTTTTTCCAACGCCTCGGCAAAGCCGCTCAGCTTCTCATGCCCTTTGGCGTCGGCCACTTCCTCGGCCACGATCTTCAGGAAGGCCTGAAGCGCGCGCCCGCCATTCATCGGCAGCTTGCGACCGACCAGGTCCATCGCCTGCACGCCGTTGGTGCCTTCGTAAATCTGGGCGATGCGCGCGTCGCGCACATACTGCTCGACGCCATTTTCCCAGATATAGCCATGGCCGCCGAACACCTGCTGGCACGCCACCGCCACGTCGAACCCCTTGTCGGTGCCATAGCCCTTGATGACCGGGGTCAGCAGCCCGATCAGGTCGTCGGCGGTCTGCCGCTCCTCCTCGGTCGCCGCATGGTGCGACAGGTCGACCTGCAACGCGCCCCACAGGATGAAGGCGCGCAGGCCCTCGGTGATCGCCTTGGCCTCCATCAGCATGCGGCGCACGTCGGGATGAACGAACAGCGTGTCGGCCTTCTCGTTCGGCTCCTTCGGCCCGGTCAGTGCGCGGCCCTGACGGCGATCCTTCGCATAATGGACCGCATTCTGGAACGCGATCTCCGCCTGGCCCAGCCCCTGGAGGCCCACGCCCAGCCGCGCCGCGTTCATCATGATGAACATTGCGGCCAGGCCCTTATTCTCCTCGCCCACGATCCAGCCGGTCGCCCCGTCATAATTCATGACGCAGGTCGCGTTGCCGTGAATGCCCATCTTATGTTCGATCGATCCGCACGACACCGCATTGCGATCGCCCACCGATCCGTCGTCGCCGACCATGAATTTCGGCACCACGAACAAGGAAATCCCCTTGCTGCCCTCGGGCGCGTCGGGCGTCTTGGCCAGGACCAGATGGATGATATTGTCCGACAGGTCATGCTCGCCCGCCGAAATGAAGATCTTGGTGCCGGTGATGGTGAAGCTGCCATCGGCCTGCGGCACCGCCTTGGTCTTGATGAGGCCCAGATCCGTGCCGCAATGCGGCTCGGTCAGGTTCATCGTGCCGGTCCATTCGCCCGACACCATCTTGGGGATATAGCGCTGCTGCAATTCGGCGCTGCCCTTGGCGATCAGCGCCGCCACCGCGCCGGCCGTCAGGCCATGATACATTTCGAACGCCTGGTTTGCTGACAGCACATATTCGTCCACCGCCGTCGCCACCACGCTGGGCAGGCCCTGTCCGCCAAATTCGACCGGGCTGTGGATCGTGGTCCAGCCACCCGCGACGAATTGGTCGAACGCCGCCTTGAAACCGGTCGGCGTCGTCACGCTGCCATCGGCATGCCGGGTGCAGCCTTCCTTGTCGCCCACCGCGTTCAGCGGAAACAGCACTTCGGCCGCCATCTTGCCGCCTTCGGTCAGGATCGCCTCGACCAGGTCGGGGGTGGCGTTCTCGAAGCCGGGCAGGTTGGCGTAGCGGTCCAGCCCAAGGACATGATCCAGCACGAATCGAGTGTCACGGACGGGGGCGGCGTAGCTGGGCATGATCTTCTCCTGAATATATTTATCGATGGGGTAGGGGCGGCATCGCGCGCCTATTTCTGGGCAATGGTGTCCACGAACGCGTTCAACTCGGCGATGGCGGCATCGATATCGTCCTTCTGCCGGGTCAGAAGGTCGATACGCGCCTCGCACTTGGCCACGGTCACGCGCCGCTGTTCCTCATGCTCTTCGTCCGCGTCGTACAGGTCGATCATCTCGCGAATCTCGGTCAGGCTGAACCCAACCCGCTTGCCACGCAGGATCCAGGCGAGCCGCGCGCGGTCCCGCCGCGAATAGATACGGGCCAATCCCTGCCGTTCGGGCGATATCAGCCCTTCATCCTCATAGAAGCGCAGCGCGCGCGCGGTAACGCCGAACTCTTCGGAAAGGTCGGTGATGCTGTAACTCTGCCGTTCGCTATGGTCGGGCAGTTCGATGCCGGCGATGCTGCTGCGCTTGTCCATGCCATAGGATGTAATAGCGCTTTACGTTTACGTCAAGGTGATGCGGGGCAGTGCGTGGACCTTTTGACCGGATGACAGGTCGCTTCGTCGCCGCTAGGGAAAAGGAATGATGGGGGCGATCAGACAATCGGATGGCGCGCGTGGCCTGCTGGCGGCGCTGGCCCTGCTCGTCCTCGCCATCCAACTGATCGCGCCGTCCGGTTTCATGCCGGTGCGGACCGAACGCGGCGTCGTGGTGACGCTATGTACCGGGCAGGGCGCGGTCAACGTCGTGGTCCCGCGCGGCCACGCGCCCGAAGGCAATGGCCATTCCAGCGATCGTCCCGACGACGGCATGACCGGCCAGCAACATTGCCCCTTCGCCGCAGCGGTCCAGCCGGTCGTGCCTCCGCTGGTGGCGGCCGACCTGCCGCTGCCCGCCTGGCAACTGGCGTTCGGCCCCATCGCTTTCGCGCTCAAGACCGGCGTCATCGCCCGTCTGGCCGCGCCACCGCCGCCTTCATCCGGACCGCCTGCGACCCACTGAAACGATATCGCTGCCTCTCCTCGTTCGGGCTCGCTGCGAACGAAAGGATAGGATGCGCCGTGCCGTCGCCGCCGTCAGGCGCGACCGTCCTGCCTGTTTTCAGAAAAGTTGCTCCATCCATGCTTCATTTCCATGCCGCGCGCAGCCTGCCGCTGTGCGCCCTCATCCTCGCCCTGTCCGCCACGCACGCCTTTGCCGAAGATGCCGACCAGAGCGCGATCATCGTCACCGCCAGCCCCGTGATCGAGGCGGCCGCCGCCCGTGTCCAGCGCACCCCCGGCGGCGTCGATGTCGTCGCCGCGCGCGAATTCGAAAGCCGCCTCGCCGTGTCCCTGCGCGATGCGCTGGCTTTTTCGCCGGGCGTCTATACCCAGCCACGCTTCGGGCAGGAGGTGCGGATATCGATCCGCGGGTCCGGCCTGTCGCGCGGCTATCATATGCGCGGCCTCACCCTCCTGCAGGATGGCATCCCCATCAACGCGGCCGACGACAATGGCGATTTCCAGGAACTGGACCCGCAGGTCTTCCAGCATCTGGAGGTCTATCGCGGCGGCAACGCGCTGCGCCTGGGCGGATCGACGCTGGGCGGCGCGATCAATGCGGTGACGCCGACCGGCCGCAGCGACCCGGGCACGGAACTGCGCCTGGACGGCGGCAGCTTCGATACTCAGCGCGGCAAGATCGCCTATGGCTATGCTGACGATCATGGCGACGCCTATGCCGCGATCACCGCCGACCGTTCCGACAGCGACCGCGCTCATGGCGATCGCAAGGCGCTGCGCTTCAACGGCAATGTCGGGCTGGCACTGGGGGAGGGCGTCGAAACCCGTTTCTATGCCAGCGCCCAGACGATCCGCCAGCATCTGGCTGGCGCCCTCAGCGAACGCGATGCCCTCACCAACCCGGCCAAGGGCAACGCCATAGGCAATCAGGCCCGCGACATCGATTCCATCCGCCTGCAAAATCGCACCACGATCGATCTTGGCGGCGGCGCGCTTGCCTTCGGCCTCTTCTACAATGCCAAGTCGCTGTCCCATCCGATCTACCAGTTGATCGACCAGAGGTCGGAGGATCGCGGCGTCTTCGCCAGTCTCGACCTTGCGGGCGAACTGGGTGGCATGTCGGTCGAACTGACGCTGGGCAGCCAGGCGCGCTTCGGCCGAACGGTCGCGCGCCAGTTCGTCAACCTGAACGGCAGGCCGGGCGCACTGACCGCCAACGCGCTGCAAAAGGCGCAGACGATCAATAGCTATGGCGAAGCCCGCATCGCCCCGCTGGCGAACCTCTGGCTGATCGTCGGCGGCCTCTACAGCCATGGCGAGCGACGGATCGCCAATCGCCTGATCCCCGCGCGCAGCGGCGACGCCCGCTTCGACAGTGTCTCGCCCAAGCTGGGGCTGCTTTATCAACCGGTCCAGACCATGCAGTTCTACGCCAACTACAGCCGCTCGGTCGAAATGCCCGGCTTCGGCGAACTGAGCCAGACGCCCGCAGGCGGCGCGCCCGGCTTCACGCCGGTCGGGCTGCAAAGGGCATGGACGGCCGAAATCGGCACCCGCGGTCGTCTGGGCATCGCCGCCTGGGACATCAGCCTCTATCGCGCCGACATCAAGGGGGAGATGCTGCAATATAGCGTCGTCGCGGGCGTCATTCCCGCCGCCACCTTCAACGCGGATCGCACCCGGCATCAGGGGATCGAGGCAGGGCTGGACCTCACCCTTGCGCCATGGGCCATGCTGCGGCAGGTCTATCAATATAGCGACTTCCGCTTTCGCGACGACCGGCAGTTCGGCGACAACCGCCTGCCCGTGGTCCCGCGCCACGTCTACCGCGCGGAACTCCGGCTGGGCACCGACCGGTTCAGCCTGTCCCCTTCGGTCGAATGGCTGCCGCAGGGTGCGTTCGTCGACTATGCCAACAGCAAACGCGTCGGCCGTTATGCGCTGCTCAACCTCGGTGCGCAGGCGCAGGTGGGTGACGCCGTCACGCTTTTCCTCGACGCGCGCAACCTTGCCGCCCGCCGCGCGATCGGAGACATCAGCGCCGTCGTCGATTACGCCCGGCTTGCCCCGGCCGGACAGGCCATCGTCTACCCCATCGAACGCCGCGCCATCTATGGCGGCGTCCGCGCGCACTTCTGACCGCAGGAGGATGATCCAGGACGAACGGAAGGCTCTATCTCTACAAGCCGGAGGTCGAGGCGTGGCCCTATCCCGTGCGGATCGCCGCACCGCCGGACGCGCCCACGCTGTCATCAGCGCATATCATTACGATATCGAAATGATATGCGCTCATCCGGCCACGCAACCGCTGATTCCCGCCAATCGCAACGATAGCTGGCGGGGCAACAGCAAAGGTGAAAATAGCGAAACAACTGTCTACTTCGTTGACGCATTTGACGGCACGATGCGCCAAGGCGGCCTCATGAAAAGGTCAAGGATCTGCCCAGCCTGGCGCTGACCGGCCCGACTGGCAACGGCTAGTGGCGCGAATGCGGCGGGTCTAGCCACTCACCTCGGTTCGGTTCGCGCCTGTCGAGAAGCTTTGCTGGAGCCTCTCAGCCCCACGCGAACCGAACGGAGGATTTCCCATTTCCGCCCGCAGCCTTTATGGGCGATCCCATGATCCGTCTGTCCGGCCTGAAACTCCCCCTCGACCACCCGGCCGAGGCGATCCCCGTCGCCATCTGCGCCCGCCTCGGCCTGGAACCGCAAGCGCTGCGCGGGCACAGCCTGGTGCGGCGCGGCAATGATGCGCGCCGCCGTTCCGCCATCCAGCTGGTCTATACGTTCGATATCGACGTCGCGGACGAAGCGGCGGTGCTGGCCCGCTTCGCGAACGACCATGATGTCCGCCCGACACCCGACACCCGTTACACCTTCGTCACCCATGCCCCCGACGGTTGGCAGGGCAAGCGACCGGTCGTGATCGGCGCGGGGCCGTGCGGCCTGTTCGCCGGGCTGATCCTCGCCCAGATGGGTTTCCGCCCAATCATCCTCGATCGCGGCAAGCCGGTGCGCGAACGCACCAAGGACACATGGGGCCTGTGGCGGCGCGCGGAACTGAACCCGGACAGCAACGTCCAGTTCGGTGAGGGCGGGGCAGGCACCTTCTCCGACGGCAAACTTTATTGCCGGGTGAAGGACCCGCGTTTCCTGGGCCGCAAGGTGCTGGAGGAATTCGTCGCCGCCGGCGCGCCCGACGACATCCTCTGGGAAGCGCATCCCCATATCGGCACCTTCCGCCTCGTCACGATGGTTGAAGCCATGCGTCGGCAGATAGAGGCGCTGGGCGGCGAATATCGCTGGGAAAGCCGTGTCGACGATCTGGTGCTCGAACGCTCGGGAGAGGGCGTACAGCAACTGCGCGGACTGGTGCTGCAGGATGGCGGCGTGATCGACGCCGATCATGTCGTCCTGGCCGTCGGCCACAGCGCCCGCCCAACGTTCGCCATGCTCCACGATCGCGGCGTCCATATCGAACCCAAGCCTTTCTCTATCGGCGTGCGGATCGAACATCCGCAAAGCTGGGTCGATCGCGCCCGTTACGGCAATTGCGCGGGCCATCCCGATCTGGGCGCGGCGGCCTACAGCCTCGCCCATCACTGCGCCAATGGCCGCACCGTCTACAGCTTCTGCATGTGTCCGGGCGGCCGCGTCGTCGCCGCCACGTCGGAGGAAGGGCGCGTCGTCACCAACGGCATGAGCCAGTATAGCCGCGCCGAATTCAACGCCAATTCGGGTTTGGTCGTCGGCATCGATCCGGCGCGCGACTATCCCGATGGCCCACTCGCCGGGATCGACCTGCAACGCCATTGGGAAAGCCTGGCCTATGTCGCGGGTGGCTCCTCCTACTGGGCGCCGGGCCAGACCGTGGGCGATTTCCTCGCGCGCCGTCCCTCGACCCGGCTGGGTGAGGTCGTTCCCTCTTACAAACCGGGCGTGACTCCTACCGACCTGTCCCGCTGCCTGCCTGACTATGTGGTGGAGGCCTTCCATGAAGCGCTGCCCGCTTTCGGCCGCCAGATCGCCCATTATGACCATCCCGACGCCGTCATGACCGGGGTGGAAACGCGGACATCCTCGCCGATACGGATTACCCGCGACAAGGCTTTTCAAAGCCTCAACGTTGCGGGACTCTATCCGGCGGGGGAGGGCGCGGGCTATGCAGGCGGCATTCTCTCCGCCGCGATCGACGGCATCAAAGTGGCGGAGGCGGTGGCCCAGGGACTGTTGCGCTGACGCGCCCGCTCGACTGAATAACCGGTCGGTTCGGCCTACCATATCGCGAACGCATCGCTTTTGCATCAGATTGGTGCTGGCATGTTGCACCTGCTCACCTAAAAGCGGCGCATGGTCCGATTCGCTACGCGCATGATGCTGCTGCCCTGGGCGTTCGCGCAGCTGTTCACCGGCGAAAAATCCTTTCGCGACAATCTCTTCATCGGATCGACACGGCTGAATGGCTGGGGACTTCACCGTGCCCGTGTGCGCGTCGCCCATGCGATGTCTGCCCGTCGCCGCGCCCGTCTGGCGTCTGCCGTAAAGGCGGCCGATCGCGAAGAGTTCGATCGTAACGGCTATGTGGAAATTCGCGACTTCCTGCCGCCAGAGATGTTCACGCAGTTGCGCGATGGCGTCATGGCCTATGCCGGCGAAGCGCGCGAAACGGTGCAGGGCCATACCATCACCCGGCGCTACGCGGTCGGTCCCGATGCGCTCCAGCGGATACCCGCTTTGGCCGCCTTCCGCCGCCACGCGCGCTGGCGGGCCATCGCGCGCTACGTCACCGGCTTCAATGTCGAACCCCTGCTCTACATCCAGTCGATCCTGACCCACCGCCACGACGCGCCACCCGATCCGCAGGTGGATCTGCACGCCGACACCTTCCACCCGTCGATGAAGGCGTGGCTGTTTCTGGAGGATGTGGATCTCGATTCCGGGCCGTTCACTTATGTCGCAGGTTCCCATCGCCTGACGCCCGAGCGGTTGGATTGGGAGCATCGCCGCAGCCTGACGGTCCGGGACGGGCCATGTCGTCTCTCGGCCCGCGGATCGCTGCGGGTCCAGTCCCATGAACTGGTCGCCATGGGGCTGCCCGCACCGACGGCGTTCGCCGTGCCTGCCAATACGCTGGTCATTGCCGATACGTTCGGCTTTCACGCGCGCGGCGAGAGCGCCCAACGCAGCACGCGTATCGAACTATGGGCCTATGGCCGCCGCAATCCGTTCCGCGTGATGACCGGCGGCGACCTGTGGAGCCTGCCCGGCATCGCGGAGCGCCGCATCGACCTGCGCTGGCGCCTGCGCGACATGGCGAGCGCGATCATGGGCCAGCCATGGGCGAAGCGGGGGATCGTAAGACCGGGCGAGGATTGATCCGCTTCGCCCATGCAGATCACCGATAAGGCGTGGCTCGCGGAGATCAGTGAAGCGGCGATGGGTGGATTTGGATGCCCGACAAGGAGCGTAACCACTTGTTCAGGGTTGTTCGCCAACTTCCATAAATCAGCAGAATTAACAGTGTTTTCTCCGTCTGTTCTCTCCGCCATTATCCATTGAAAATCGCAGTTGTCCGTGTAAAAGTGTGGGAACAGCTGAGGGAACAAAAATGGGCAAGCTCACGCCAGCTATCGTCAAAGCGGCAGGGCCGGGAAGGCATGCCGATGGTGATGGACTATATTTGATGGTCAAGCCTGGCGGCGCGCGGTCCTGGGTTCTGCGCGTGCAATATGCCGGCCAGCGTCGGGACATCGGATTGGGCGGCGTTGATGTGTCGACTAAGCTGGAACGGTTGAAAGCTGACACGGCGAAAGGTCTTATTGGCGACGACCTGACCGTCATGGAACGGGCATTGCTGACTTTGGGTGAGGCGCGGGAGAAAGCGCTGCTGCTCCGCCGTGTTGCCAAAGCCGGGCGCGATCCGGTAGCCGAGCGGGATAAGGATCGCGCTGCATCCCCGATCTTCTCTGTTGCCGTGACGAAGGCCCATAAGGCGCTAGAGGGCAACTGGGGCAAGCGAGAGGCTGATGCTTTCCTTGCATCGCTGAAGCAGCACGCCAATCCGAGCCTGGGCAAGCGTCGGGTGGATCATATCGATGCAAATGACATTGCCGCCGCGCTCAAACCGATCTGGACCGACAAGCCCGAAGTGGCACGAAAGGTTCGGCAGCGGATCGTGAAGGTCCTGAACTACGCCAAGGTGAAAAAATGGCGGCTTTCCGAAGCGCCGAGCAAAGAATTGTCGCTGCTGCTGGGCAAACAGCGGAAGGGCGGCAACATGCCATCCATGCCCTATGCGGATGTTCCCGTTTATTTCCAGGAGTTGTCGGACGCAGCGGAAACCATGGGCCGGCTTGCGCTCATGTTCGTGATCACAACGGCTGCGCGTAGTGGCGAGGTTCGCCAGGCGTGTTGGGGGCAGATCGATCTTGATCGCAAGCTATGGAACCGACCAGCGACGATCATGAAGAGTCGAGAATCCCACACTGTCACGCTGAACGAACAGGCGCTGGTGATCCTTGGAAGAGCGAAGCATCACAGGCGATCAGACGAAGAGGATGCGCTGGTGTTTCCGTCGCCTTCCGGCAAGGCGATGTCTGATATGACCGTGTCGAAGGTCATGCGGGATGCAAAGCTGCCCTATGTTCCGCACGGCTTCCGTTCGACCTTCCGGGATTGGGCGGCCGAACAGATGTCTCATATTCCCGACGCCGTCGCGGAAGCTGCGCTGGCGCACACCGTGCCGGACAAAGTGGTGGCGGCTTATAAGCGTACGAACTTTCTGGAGATGAGGCGGGCGCTGCTTGATAGTTGGGCAGCTTTTCTGATTGAGAGGGCAGTCTTGTGAAACTGGCAGCGCAGCATCAAGTCTGTAAACGCCCAAACTGCTGGCCGCTTTCTGGCGACTGCTAACCGGCAGCGGACATTCCGCTACCCATCCGTCGCCACCGTGCCGGGCACAAATATCGATCCGCGTACCCACTATGCCGCCTGTCCGGTTCCGGGTGGGATAGCTGCCCGGCATCAGGCGACCGAGGCTGTGTAAAAACGCGATTTCAGGGCTGCCAAATAGCAGCGCCGGCTAGGCGGCATAGGACGATCAGGCCCGGATCAACTGGATGAGAGGCTGGACGCCGAAGATCTGGATCATGCGCTTCATATTATAGGCCAGAACGCCCAGGCTCATCTCCGTTCTGACGTTTTTGAGGGTCTTGGTGAGGAAGGGCGTACTGCCCATCCAGGCCTTGAGCGTGCCAAAGACATGCTCGACGGTCTGTCGGCGCAGACCCATCGCATCAGGGAGTTGGTCGAGCCGCTGTTGCATAGCGTCGAGCACCGCCTCGTGCGTCCATCGCTTTACCCGTTTTACCTTTTCGGGTGTACAGCGTGGCCTGAGATGGCAGTCAGGGCAGGCGGTCAGGTTGCGATACTGGTCGATATCCCCATGATGATCGACGCGGACCCTTCCTCGGGTCAGATGTGCGCCCGCCGGGCAGATATAATGGTCATGGATGGCATCATAGACGAAGTCGGGTCTTGTGAAGTGACCGTGCTTCGCCCGGCCTGAGGTATCGACCTTTGGCACGCAAGGCAGGACGCCAGTGCCTTCGCAATCCAGCACCTGCTCACCGTTGAAGTAGCCCCGGTCCGCCAAGACCGTCAGCTCGTCAGAACCTGTAGCCTCCAGTGCAGCGCGTCCCATCGGTGCCAACTGGGTACGATCATGCCCTTCGTTCAGCACCTCATGCGCGACGATGAGGTGATGCTCTGTATCGACCGCCGCCTGCACATTATAGCCGACTATCCCAGTGCCACGGCCGGTGGTAGCCATCAAACATTAGGGGGCAGCATTCACCTTGGCCTCCATATCCTTCAGATATTGCATCTGGCACCGCAGCTCGGTGATCTTCTCCCGGATTTTATTGGTCCGCATCTCAGGGACGTCGCTGTCCTCACGATCGGCGCGATCAAGCGCGACCAGGTAGCGGTCGATGCTGGCCTCGACCTGTTCGATCCGCTTGGCCGCCTTATGCGCCGTGAAGTTGCGATCCCGGTTGTTCACGGCCTTGAACTTGCTGCCATCCACCGCGACCATGGCGCCGGTGAACAAGCCCATGCCCCGGCATAGCAGCACGAACTGTGCGCAAACCGCCCGAATGCCAGCGCCGTTGTCACGCCGGAAATTCGCGATCGTCTTGAAGTCGGGAGCCAGCCGACCCGTCAGCCACATCAGCTCGATGTTGCGGCCTGCCTCCCGCTCCAGCCGACGGCTCGACTGAACGCGGTTGAGATAACCATACAGGTAGATTTTCAGCATCGTGGACGGATGATAGGCAGGCCGTCCTGTCGTCGCTGGCTCCATGCCTTTAAAGCCCAGAGCCGCTAGGTCCAGCTCATGAATAAAGGCCTCGACCACCCGCACTGGATTGTCCTCAGAAACATAATCGTCAATTGATGCAGGCAGTAAAAAACCCTGCCGCGGATCTTCCCCTTCAACGAAACGGCCCATCTCAAAGCCTCCCGAAACCCAGGAAAAACTCTACCATAAATGGGCGTTTTTACACAGCCTCGACCCTTTGTCGCCGTTCAGAGGGCGATTGTCGGTCCCCAGGTGCGGACCGGCAGCTATTCCGGCGGCTGTCGACCAACTCTTGCCGCTCACCGGCGCGCATCTGAATGACCTCGCGTGCCGAAACCCGCCATTACCATTCTACTGAACGGCCGGGCAGCTGCGCGCCCATTCCCGCCGCTCAATGCTCCGAGGGTAGCGCCCGAAAGCAGATGTTATGCAGTTTTGCGCCTCAACCGGTTCCTCCAGAAACATCCGGCGCGGTGCCGGGCGCAGTATTCTGATCCTTTCCGATCGGCACCCTATCCTGCGCTGCACTCATCGCCGTCAGATAGTCGACGATAGCCGGAATGTCCTTCTCCGCGACGGGAGCCTTGTAGACATCCTTCATCTTGGTGACCGTGGCCTTCCACTGGTCCGCTGAAAGCACGGGCTGGGTCATCGCCATGCTGGCCGAATGGCAGGACGTGCAGTTCGCATTGATGACATCGGCATGAGGGCCATCGGGATATTGCTGCTCATCAATAGGAAGATCGACAGTATCGGAGGTCAGGGTAAAGCCGTTCACGGAAATGCTGCTGGACGCAGGGCCAGTCGATTGGGGTTCGGGCGGCGGGGTGTAGCTGCCGGGAGGGCCCACCATCATGAGGGTGAAGACAGTGACGCCGAGCAGTCCGGCGGCCAGCATGCCTGGGGTTGGCGCTTTCATGCCAAAGCTCCTTATGCCGTCACGATGGTGGTGGTTTCGATGTTGCCGCGCATGAAACCGCCGGGGTTCCAGATCGGTGCCATCGGCTGTGCAACGCCTGCCGCGTTCCAGCAGCGCGACATGAGCGCAGTCTGTCCGGGGCCGGGCAAGGGAACCTGCGCGTCCCACCGGCGAAAACTGTATTTGCCATGATCCGGACCCAGCTTCGTCGCGAACCAGTGGCGACCGCCGTCGGTGGACACATCGACTCGTGCCACGGCGCAGTCGCCGCCCATGGCGATGCCGCCGAGCGGGATCGAGGCCTCGTGTGCGATCCGCTGACCTTCGCCCAGACTGGTGACCCACGAACGCGGGATCATGCGGTTGATCGGAACGGTCGGGAAGTCCTTGGCGCCGGGCTTTACATTGGCGCCGGGCGTTGCCGGGATCTTGTAGGCCTTGGCCATCCAGTATTCATCGTCAGGCCCGGGCAGGACCTCGATGTCGTTCAGCATCTTGACCCAATAGGTCGAGTACCAGCCCGGCACGATCAACCGGATCGGAAAACCGTTGAGGAGCGGCAACTGCGTGCCGTTCATGCCGAAGGCGATCATCACTTCGCCGTCGCGGGCATGATCGATATCGAGCGCCTTCTCGAAGTCCGGGGCACCGACGACCACAGGTTGATCGAGCGCCCCGAACCGGACTTGGACCGCCCCCGCCTTCACCCCGGCCAGATCGAGCACATCGCGCAGGCGCACGCCGAGCCACTTGGCATTGCCCATCGCCCCGTTGCCCCACTGCGCGCCGGGGACGCGGGGCTGGAACAGCCCGCGCGAATTGCCCGAGCACTGGTTCACGGCGGCCATCTCGACCCGTGGCAGGCGCATAAGCTGTTCGAGGCTGATCGCGATCGGCTTATTGACATGACCTCGCACGTTGAGGCGGAAGGCATCGACGTCGATCGAGGTCGGGATGTCCGCCCAATGCCAACGCACGAAGAACTGGTCATTGGGGGTGAACACATCTCGGTCGAACACATCCATCGGCGTTTCCAGCAACGGCGGATGGACGCGCTGGAGGATCATGCTGCCCTTGCCAGGAAAAGCGCTCGTCATCGGGCGCTGCGCATTGCCGCCGGGCAGATGCAAGTCGGTAAGCCCCTGCGTGATGCCTTGCGCCAGAGCGGGCGCGGCGGCGATAGCTGCCCCGCCGAGAGCGGCATTCTGCAGGAAACGGCGGCGGCTTGTTTCGGCCGCGAGCTCGGCATCCAGTCTGTCCATGGTCGTATCCTCTCGGGCAAAATGGTGGCGGGTGCTGCTGTGAGAAGCAAGCGATCAGAACGCTGTGACTGATCGCAATGCCCGATCAGTTTGTGGCGGCGATACAGGGCGATACGAACAGATTGCCGCGCCATCCGCCAATCAGGGTCTTGGCGGCGACCACCATCCACATCAGGGCGAGCGCCAGGGTCAGAACGGTGCCGACGATACCGAAGAAGGCAAGGTGCAGGGTCGTGCCAAGGCGAAAGGTTGCGACGTTGAAGACGCCTAGCGGGAAGGTGTAGCCCCACCAGCCAAGGTTGAACGGGATACCTGCCCGCCAGTAGCGCCAGGTGATGAGCGAGGCGAGTGCCAGCCACCAGAGGCCAAACCCCCAGAGCAACAGGCCGGCGATTGTGCCGATACCCTGAGCGACAGCGCCGACATCTGCCAGCCCATGCGCAGCCATGATCGCAGGGGCATCGCCGCCCAAAACCAGCATGCCCAGCGCGCCGGTGCCGATCGGGCCAAGTGCCAGCCAACTTGATGCGGCCATGCCCTCATGCGGCAGCTTGTGTAGCGCCATGCGCAGGATCAGCAATGCCAGGATGCTGAAAGCTACCGGGACCGAATAGGCCCACAGGATGTAGGACGTGACGAGCATCCCGAACTGCGCGCTGCCTTGCGCCAGATGCGGCGCCAACAGTCCTCCGCTGGCAGCGGTCACTTCGGCGGCCACGACCGGCAGCAGCCATACCGCCGTCATGCCGTCGAGCGAATGCTGGTGGCGCGTGAACATGAAGTACGGGATCAGCACACCGCAGCTCACCGCCATGGCGGCGTCGATCCACCACAAGACCGTGGCGACAGGCACGATGACCTCGCCAAACCGCGCGATACCGAATGCGAGGCAGCCGTTGATGATCGTGGCGAGGCCCATGGGGATCGTGCCGATGAACATCGATACGGTATTGTGCCCGAAGATGCGCCGCGCTTCGTGGCCGAACAGGATCCAGCGGGCGGTATAGAGCGCGGTGAAAAGGCTGAAGAGCCCGATGTTGAAGAACCACAGCACTTCTCCCACCGGCTTGAGCGAAGCGCCGATGCCCGGCACCTGCGGCAGAGCCAGCGCGAGAATGCCGGTGCCCATGGTGGCCGCAAACCAGTTGGGCGTGAACTGGCGGATCATCTCGCGCGGGTGATCGAGCCGGCTGAGTGGGCGCATCCCTTCGAGGATGGGCTTGATATCCGTGGTCATCATCCAAACTCCTTGACCAGTTCGGTCAGCGCGTCGGCCGCCCGAGTGCGATACCGCTCCTTGTGGCGTAACGCTTCAAATGGACGGGCAGGCATCGCGAGCGGCAATTCGTGAAGATGCCCCGCTGCAAGCGCGCGGCGCACCACCAGTTCGGACAGGACCGCGACGCCAGCGCGGGCCTCGACAGCAGAACGAACCGCTTCGTTGGACGGCAGTGTCATGGCGATGTTGAGGCCTGCCGGATCGATGCCTCGCTGTCGCAGGACGTCCTCGAAACTCGATCGTGTGCCGGATCCGTGCTCCCGCACAATCCAGTTGGCGCCGCGCACCCAGTCCTCGTCGATGGTATCAACAGCCTGCCCCGAGATCAGCAGCATCCGGTCCTCGCCGACTTTCCAGTGGGCGAGTGCGGGCTGGTCGATCGAACCTTCGACAAAGCCCAGTTCCGCGCGGCCATCCAGTACCCGCGCTGCCGCACCTTCGGTGTTGTCGATTGCCAATTCGACGCGGATCGCGGGGTGCCGGCTATGAAATTGGGCCAGGCGTGAGGGCAGCCAGTAGCTGGCTATGGTCTGGCTGGCGACAAGGCGAAGGGTTCCG
The DNA here is from genome assembly GCF_035818615.1 of Sphingobium sp. CR2-8. Classification (NCBI taxonomy): domain Bacteria; kingdom Pseudomonadati; phylum Pseudomonadota; class Alphaproteobacteria; order Sphingomonadales; family Sphingobiaceae; genus Sphingobium; species Sphingobium wonjuense. The sequence continues at coordinate 682,132 of NZ_JAYKZY010000002.1, forward strand.
CGCTTCAGACCACCGAACTCGGCAAGCGTCAGTTCCGCCGTTGCGGCGCGGCCAAGGACAGCGCGTGCTTCGTCGAGGAACATGCGACCCGCCTCGGTCAGTTCGATGCCGCGGCCCACGCGGTTGAATAGCGGCACGTCGTGTCGGGCCTCAAGCGTGGCAATCGCGGCGCTGGCAGCGGACTGGGTCACGCCCAGTGCCTCGGCGGCCCGTGTCATATGTTCGCGTTCGGCGACGCCTACGAAGATGCGTAATTGTTCTAGGGTCATGGTGATCTCCTGTCACCATTGATACCGCAGCTCGATCAATCGCTCCAACGCATTGATTGTATCATTCCAATCAAAATTCGAGATCATTCGATCAGGGCGTTCTTGGCGGCCACCAGCGCGCTTTCGATCCGTTGGCCGACATCAGGGCTGGTGCAAACATTGGCCGGACTGGGGTGGGGCATGGTGATGACAAACGCATCGGGCCGTGCCTCTTCGATGAGCGCTTTCGCCCCCGCAGCCACCCGTCCTGCCAAGATACAGACCCGCATGCACGGCAGTCTCGCAAGCAGGCCGGGGAGCGTTGCGAGGCCCTTGGCAATCTCGACGCGGCGCAGCGCGCGATTGCGGGCCCCGGGAGAGTGGACGATCCAGGGCACGCAGTTCCACTGAACTACGTCGTTTCGGCCAATGTCTGCTGCCTCAAGGTAGCGGCGAAGGTTCCGGGCAGTGCCTGACGGGTTGTCCCGCGACACGAAGCGAGTGCGATCAGGCCCGGGCCCCGGCGTCTCAAGAAGCAGGAGAAGGCGCGCGTCTATGCCGCCATCGAACGGGTCGAAATGCGGCACCGGGTGTCCTGCGCCAACGAGCCCCTCACGCCATATCTCCAGCGGTGCGATGTGCGGCTTACCAAGTGCTGCGCTGCGTTCGGCGATCAACGCGGGATCATCCAGCCAGACCATTGATCGTCAAATCCTATTGAAACTACAAAAACCATCGGTTGGATCGATGGCGAGTGTTGCACCATGTGTTCGACAGGCAACGCATGCGTTGACGCGCCTGCTCCTCAGCAGCTCGCATTTTTTCCGTTGCCCGCTGCGACGATGACACTTGCGTCCGCTGTGGGCGTTATCGCCGGAACGCCATGTCGAAAGGGCTTCACTTGAAACTGCTATGGGGATTGGCCGGCCTTTGCGCGGCGACAGCATCGGCGGCCGCACTGGCGGCATCGCCTGATGGCTTTGCAAGCCAGATGGCAGCCTCCATGGAACGGATGCACCATGCGATGATGATTGCGCCAACCGGCGATCCGGACCGCGACTTTGCCGCGATGATGATCCCCCATCACCAGGGCGCAATCGAGATGGCGGAAGCGGAACTCAGATACGGAAAAGACGAACGCCTGCGCCGTCTGGCCCAAGGCATCATCGTCGAGCAGCGGCAGGAGATCGCCGTCATGCAGGACATTCTCGCGAAAAAGACCGGCCCCGCTGCCGGCGCGCACCACCACATGGGAGACGACAAATGAAGAAGACGCTGAGCATCGTGTCATGCACCTTGCCGATAGCGGCTGCCCTGGTCGCACTCCCGGCAACTGCGCAACAGGTTCCCGATGCCCAGCCTAATCGGGCGATCAGCGCGCAGGACCGTTTCTACACTTCGGATCAGTTCTCCAACACAGTGTCGGTCATCGATCCGTCGACGAACACTCTGCTGGGTGTCATCAAGCTCGGTGATCCTACGCCTGCAAATCTCAGCCCGCTCTATCGCGGCCAGCTTCTGGTGCATGGCATGGGCTTCTCGCCCGATCGCCGGACCCTGGCGGTCGTATCGATCGGGTCCAACTCGGTCAGCTTCATCGATACCGCGACCAATGCCGTGAAGCACACCGCCTATGTCGGGCGCTCGCCGCATGAAGCCTTTTTCCGGCCCGACGGCCGTGAAGTCTGGGTGAGCGTGCGCGGCGAGGATTATATCGCCGTGCTCGACGGAACCACCTTCAAGGAAACGGGCCGTATCGCCGTGCCCAACGGGCCGGGCATGACGATCTTCTCGCCCGATGGGAAATACGGCTACGTCTGTTCCAGCTTCTCGCCAGAAACCGTCGTCATCGACACCAGGTCAAAGCGCATCGTTGGCCGCGTGAAGCAGGACAGCCCGTTCTGCCCGGACATCGCCGCCACGCCTGACGGCAAGCAGGTATGGCTGACGCTCAAGGACGTCGGCAAGGTCATGGTCTTCGATGCCAAGCCGCCCTTTGCGGTGCGGAAGACGATCGACACCGGGCCGATCACCAACCACGTCAACATCGCCAGGACACCCAAAGGCCAGTTCGCCTATGTCACGGTCGGCACGCAGAATATCGTCAGGGTCTTCCGCACCGACGACTTTTCGGAAATTGCCTCGGTGCCGGTCGGCGCCCTGCCGCACGGCCTTTGGCCGTCAGGCGACGGTAGCCGGATGTATGTCGGGCTGGAAAATGACGATGCGGTCGCCGTCATCGATACGGCCACGAACAAGGTCATTGCCACGATCCCGATCGGACAGGGCCCGCAAGGCGTCGCCTATGTTCCCGGCGCCGTGCCATCAGGGCAAGGCCTCGACAACCTCGTGCCGCTCGCCAAGGCGCAGGGCAAAGTGCAGGTCGTGCTGGAAGGTCAGGGACAGAGCCAGGTGTCGCTGTTCGATCAGGGCCAGGTGCAGATCCTGCAGGCCGCGGTCGCCGGACTGGCGCCCAAGCAGACCTTTACGCTGGGTCTGGCGGCGCGTCAGGATGGTACCGGTACGGTCGAGCCGCTGGCCAAGTTCATGACCAATCCGGCAGGCGCGGCGATCGTCAATGCGGTTGGCCCGATCCGGCAGATCGTCAAGGACGCCGCGCCTGCAGAGCGCCGCTTCCTCGTAATCCGTTCCGGCGCGCCGGATGAGGCAGGTGTGGTGGTCCAGCGGCAGAAGCCGTGACGCTTGAAGCGATCCTTACCCAGTACGGCCTTGCAGCCCTGTTCCTTGGCGCGGGAATTGAGGGCGAGACGGTGGTCGTGCTGGGCGGCGTGATGGTCCATCGTGGCCTGATCGCGTACCCGGCGGCCATCGCGGCAGCCGCGCTCGGGTCCTTTATCGCGGACCAGATCTTCTTTGCCCTCGGCCGCCGGTTCCGCGATCATCGCTATGTTCGGCGCGTCCAGCAGAAGGCCGCGTTCCGCCGCGCCATCGATGTGTTCGAGCGGCGGCCGATGCTGTTCGGGTTCGGGTTCCGCTTTCTGTATGGCCTGCGTACTGTGAGCCCCATCGCGATCGGCACGACAGCGCTTCCTGCCTCCCGCTTCATGGCTATCAACGCATTGGCGGCCGTGGTCTGGGCGACGGTTTTCGTGACCTTGGGTTACCTGTTCGGTCAGGGCATCGAGGCCGCTTTTGGCCGCGTCCGCGATGTGGGCCATGTTCTGCTGCCTGTACTCGCGGTGCTGCTCCTCGTCGGCCTCGCCGCACACTTCCGGCACCGCAGGCGTGAGGTCACAGCAAAGGACTGACGAGGCGAGCCAGATTTTCGCAGAAGCGGGAAACACGCGGGCGATCACGCCATTCCTCCAGCAAAAGTCGGTCGCTTCGGCGGATGTATCCCCGTTGGACATCCGCGAGAGGTCCGGCGGACGCTTCATCATGCAAGATCAGGCTGATCTCCGCATTCAGCATGAAGGAGCGAACATCGGCATTGCTGGATCCGATGACGGCGATGCGGCCATCGATCGATACGTTCTTCGCGTGCAGCAACCTGTCGCGGTAGCGGTGGAGGCGTACGCCTGCCTCGAGCAGTTCGGTATAATAGGATCGCTGGGCAAGGTTCACGAGCCGCTGGTCCACAACATGCGAAACGACAAGGTCGATCGCGACGCCGCGTGCGACCGCGTTCTTGAGCGCGGTCAGCAGGGCTTCGTCTGGGATCAGATAGGGCGAGACGATGGTGATATTCTCTTGCGCCTCGTGAACGAGTTCGACGAGCAATCGCTCATAGCCTGGCACGCAATAGTCCGGGCCACTGGGCATCGCCTGCAACTCTGAGGCGCCGGTGACGTCGGGCAAGGGCAACACCGCGATGGTCTGTTCGGTCTCAAGAAACCAGTCGCTGGCAAAGACGGCATCGAGCGCGCAGACGACCGGGCCTTCGACCCGGGCGACAAGTTCGTCATTGACGATCCCGGGTTTGAAATCACGGTTCACGATATTCTGCGATCCGACGAAAGCGACCATGCCATCGATCAGGCACAGCTTGCGGTGGTTGCGCAAATCGCTTCGCGCACGGCGCAGCGCTGCGAAGCGAACCGGTAGGACCAGTTGGGCGGTGACGCCTCGGTCCGCCAGCATCGCCAGGCTGCGCTTCACCCAGGGGCGCGACCCTAGCGCATCGATCAGCACGCGGACATCAACGCCCCGCGCGCGGGCGCGGCCAAGGGCATCTGCGACTTTCAGTCCCGTCCTATCGTCGGCCAAGATGTAGGTCAGCAGATGCACCCGAACATGGGCTGCATCTATCGCTGCCACCATGGCGTCGATCGCGCCGTCATAGTCCTCAAGGAGATTGAGGGCGTTGCCACCGCAGCCGGGAAAGCCGCCCAGAGATTGTGCAAGCACAGCTGTCCGGGAAGGCGTGCGTTTACTGCTCGTCAGCGCCTGCGCGGCGCTCTCCCGCTCCGGCGCCGCCCGCCTGAAGCGATCCCGCCGCCAGGACGGGAACGCGGCGCGGCCGATCAGGCGGTACAGGATGAAGGCGGGCACCGGCAGGAACAGAACCAGTAGCAGCCAGCTGCGTGCCGCTTCGGGCGGACGTCGCAGCGGAATGACCACCACCATGATGAGCCGGATCGCCCATTCGAGCAGCAGATAAGCGAGCGTCAGGTTCGGGATGGAGATCATCGCGCGATGCTATCCACCTCTGCCGCACCATGTCGATGGGGGCCGCCCGGCCATGCCGTCTTGTGCCTCAATGGATCATCAGCAGCGGTATGTCCGCGCAAGCGAGCAAGTGCCGGGTTATGCCGCCTGCGAACCATTCAATCAGCTGGTTGTGCCGATACGTTCCCGTCACCAGCATATCCGCTCCGGCTTGATGGGCTTCCGTCAGGAGTTGATGGCCAAGGTTCCCGTGCGAGCGCGGGACCAGGCGCAGTCTGTTCGCAATCCCTGCGTCATCGAGCAGCGATTCCAGTTTGAGCGCAGGATCGTCTACATCGCCGATCCGAATAGCGGTGACGTCAGTGGCACCTTTCAACCAAGGCGTGGCCGCCTCGACAGCGCGTCTCGCCGCAGGGGAGTCGCTAAAGCCTACAGCGATATGCGAAAAGCGCTGACCGGCCCTTGGCTTCCAGGAAATCGGGACGATCAGCACCGGTTTCTGGGTGCCGAACAGCGCGGCATGCAGGGCGTCCCCACCGTCCATGTTCCGCTCGTGGGCGATCACGACTAACAGGTCGGCATTCTTGGCCTCCTCCGTCACCACGGCTTCTTCATCGCCAACCACGGTCCGCCAGGTGACGGACGGAACGTCCTGCGCCGCTCCTGCGTTCCACGCGAGGAAAGCCGTGTGGCAGGCGGCCGATCGCTCGCTGGCCGTGCCTTCCCAACGTTCGCGCAGACGCTGCATGTCGACCTCGTCGCTGGCAGCAACCAGATGGGCAGGATCGACCACAACGTTCAGGGCTTCGATCGTACACTCCCCCACGCACTGCGCTGCGAGAACGGCTGCGTTGAGGCACGTCGCAGTGCTGTCGGCTCCGACGATGACGGCGAGAATCTTCATACATCGCTCTCCTGCTTTGTCACAGCGTCGATCGCCCAATGCTCGAGCTGCTTGTAGATGACCACCTTCGTCTCCAGCAGGGCGGCGTGGCGCTGGCAGAACAGTTCGAGATCCGCCCGATGACCGATCAGTTCGACGCACATGGTCAGATAGGGATTGCTCGTTTCCGCACCCTGATCGAGCACCGGTCCGTGATTGCTGAAACCGTAGTGGGTATGATGGGCTACAGCGTTCATCAGACCGGCAGCCTTTGCCTGGACGACAAGCTCGCGATAAAGCGGACGCGCTGACCACAGCTTCCATGCCTTGCGCGGCTCTGCCGTATCACGCGGTGCCATATAGATACGCAGCATGCCGATCTCGCTGGACGTAAGGATAGCTGTGTCAGTCATTTGTGTGGAGGTCCTGCCTGGTGATCTGGGTGCGCGCTGCGCGAATGCCCCGCAGCGTCATGCCTGGGCTGATGGAAATGCGCGGATGCTTGGGGACGGCGATCTGCTGAGACAGATAGATGCCGCTGTGGCCTGAGCACAGGTAGGCGACGAAACAGGCAACGGCGATGTAGACGGCATGGGTCGCACCGAACAGTTCGATGCCCATGATGGTGCAGGCCAAAGGCGTGTTCGCCGTCCCGGCAAAGACGGCGACGAACCCAAGTCCCGCGAAGAGATCGACAGGTCCGCCGAAAAGCGTGCCGAGGGCATGACCCAGTGCCGCGCCGATGAAGAACAGCGGTGTTACCTCGCCGCCCTTGAAGCCTGTGCCCAGCGTCACGACCGTGAACAGCAGCTTGAGCGCCCAACTCCAGTAATCCTGACCGGGCGAGAAGAAGCTTGCGATCGTGGGTGTGGAGGCATCGGGTGCCCAGACCCCGAGACCAAGATAGTCGCGCTTGCCGAGCAGATAGACGAGAGCGATCACCGTAAGGCCGCCCAGAAAGGGACGCAGCGGTCCGAACCGGACGTGGCGTTTCACGAAGTCGCCGAAGCCGTGCGACAATTCGGAGAACAGCAGGCCGACCAGTCCAAACGCCACGCCGGAAATGCCCGCCTCGAGCAAAAGCACCGGGTCGACAGCGATCTTCCCAACCGCACCCTTGAGATAGTCGATATGATATAATCCGTGGTGGATACCCCACTGGTGACAGGTCCAGTCGCCGACAACCGCCGCTATCAACGTCGGCACCAGCGCGCGATATTCCACTCGGCCGACCGCCAGAACCTCCAGTGCGAAAACGGCGCCCGCCAACGGTGTGCCGAACACGGCCCCGAAACCTGCGGCAATACCGGCCATCAGGATGATACGGGTACTCTCGGCATCAAGGCGAAACATCGTGGCGAACGCGCTGGCAAGGCTGCCGCCAAGCTGCACAGCCGTGCCTTCGCGCCCGGCCGACCCGCCGAACAGGTGGGTGACAACGGTGCCGACGAAGATCAACGGCGCCATGCGCAAGGGCACGCCGCCCCCCGGTTCATGGACCTGCTCGACGATCAGGTTATTGCCGCCTTCGACGCTGCGACCAAACAGATGATAAAGCAGGCCGACCGCGAAACCGCCGACCGGCAGGAGAAACAGCAGCCACGGATGCGCAAAGCGTGTGCGTGTTGCAACGTCAAGGCTCCAAAGGAAGGCGGCGCAGAGACTGCCGACCGCCGCCGCCATGGGAACAAGGAGCGCCAGCCAGAGCAGGACGGACAGGGCGTGATCATGCCGATCCCGAACAAAGGCCAGGACGTTCAGGTTGGACAGCAATATTGCGAATTTAGCGCGCACGATTCCTCCTTGTTGCGAAAACGCATCAGGTAGGAATCATCAGCCCGAAGGCGGTTCGGCCAAAGCCCGGCGGAAATCCATCGCCTTGGCAGCGCATATCGTATGACATGCGCAGTTGGTCAAGCTGCAACGCATGCGGCGGTGATACTGTACGGCAGCTTCATGCTTCTTCTGAGCTGGCAGCGGCCGTTTTCCTTACGGCCCTTTGCGGGCTTTATTCCTGGCCAGTCGACCATTCGCTGAGTGTCGGGTTTTGGCGATGGACCTGCCACTCAAGAGGCCGCGCGGGAACGGCGGGTAAGTCCCAGTTGCCGCCTACCGATGCCGACCCTTTGTGGATGCTCGGCTCCCGATTTACGATCCCCAGCAGCAGACGTTCCGCTTTTCCGGCAGCTGTCGACCAGCCGGCTGAAGGCGCTCCGCACCGTTCACGGCGTGGGGCTCGTGACGTTTACGCTGGATACGACGGGTGCCGAACTACAAGGTGATCGTTTTCCCGGCTCAGGCGTCACTGGACATGTTCTACGCGATCCAGATGCTACGTCGGCTGCTCGACAGCTCGCCTGCCGCCTTCAACAAGCTGTTCTGATCCGCCGACCTTTCTGCGGCTCGTTTAGCCACCGACAAGGCAACGTGCCGAACCGCTCTCCGTCAGCATGAGGAAGGCGACAGTCGCTAGCACGGCGCCGGCGAGCGCCAGCCCGCTTACCCCGACCAGCACCTGGCGGTGCCATTTTATCCTCGCGTCGAGATCGTCGAAGACGTCGACGAAATCGCCGCTCAGGGTTGCGTAATCGTCGCCGAGCCTGACCCGTTGTCCCGTGATCTCTCCGGCCAGCATCGACAGCGTGTGCCACTGGTTCCTGACAGCCAGCCAAAGCAAGCCGATGAATATCCACGCTCCGAGCAGCACGGCGCAATTCGTCCAGAACTCGGTACCGCAGCCCTTTGAGAGCTTCAGCTGCGATGCGACGACGATCGTTGCGACGGGAATGCCCAGCAGCTGCCCTTGTATGTCCACGATCGTCTTGTGGATCTTGTTGATGTAGTCGAGCCGCGCGGTCTCGATCTCCTTCCGGATCTTCGAATACGAGAAGCTCGACACGAAGAGACGGTAACCCTTCTCGACCTCGTCGCAGACCCGCTCCAGGTTCGAGACGATGAACTGGAAGCGGTGATCGATCCGCTGACCGCCCGCCAGCTCGATCACGGCTGCCCCCAGCAGTTCAGCTTTCTCCTGGGCGTGAAGCGGGTCAGCGAACAAGGTCTCAAGCCGACCTGCTGCGCCTATCAGGGAAGGCGTGAGATCCGCCTCCCTGAACCTGATTGGCACGACCACGCTCTCGGTGCCGATGAACACGAGCTCGCGCTGAAGCTCGATCACATAGGAAGCGGCCTCCTTGAGTTGCGCGGTGACGGTCAGCATTGCACGATAGGCGAGGAGTAATGGAGGCGCCGGGACATCGCCGCTGGCATAGCTGCAGTCGATTACGAAGTAGCTGACCGGCTCCGCGAACGCCGCGCCCGGCGCCAGGAACAACTTCTCAAACGTGTCGGCGAGTATGCCCAGCTTGAGGTTCGGCGGGGCCACGTTGATGGCGACCTGCGAGCCGACCACCGGCTCGCCCGGCTCGACCAGGCTGACCTGCGTCAGATCATACAGGGACTGGTCCGCCTCGATCGAACGCAAGATCGCGGTGATCCCCGAGTTGGCCACGGTTAGTGTGCCGCCGCCGTTCCCATCGAAGCGCGTGCGTCTGTATATCTCGACGAGGTCGGCGAAGCCGACGTCAGCCATTGCCGAGGCCTTCGGACTTCAGCTGCTCGACGAGGTCGTCGGGCAGCCCCGTCAGCGTGAGCGTGTTCGCACCGGCGTCGTAGATCACCGAGCGGTTGCTGACCGCGTCGCGGTCGAACTCGACCTTCCACTGCTTCGTGCCACCCCGGAACCGCACGAGCGATGCGAGAGCGCGCCGGTCCGGGACGAACCGGTCGCTCAACGCCCGATCGGTGTGGGCGAGATGGTCGGCCAGTTTCTTGGGATCCTTCGGCATCAGCTCATTCGCGAGCGCGTCGAACTCGATTTCCTCACGCGCGCGGGACGCGCGCTCGCAGATCGCCTTGGCCTTGCCGAGAAACTCGTTGCCCTCCTTCTCGGGCATCTTGGTCTCGGCCACGAACTCCTTCAGTGCAGTGACGAGGTTCGACGTGTCCACTCGATCCTGAACGACGGAATCGCAGCCGAGGAAGTGCTGGAAATACGCCGACACATCGCCCTTTCCCTTGAGGAAGCTGATGTAGCGTTCCTCGCCGTTCGACCAGGCTGTCAAGTTGATGCGCCCCGCGAAGCGGAAGCCGTCCAAGTCGAGATGCCGCACGTCCTGCACGTCGCGCTGCGAGGTCAGCGCGGCGCTGAGCTTGTCGGTGATGATGGCGACGAGCAGATAGTCGCGCGTTTCGCGACGGAAGTGCGCGAACAGGACGTGCCCGCCAGTCGACGCAGACCGCGCCTGCGCCTGATTGCGCAGCGTCTCCATCATCCGCGATGTGAGGCTCAGGAAATCCTTCTGCGGATCCGCCACGTAGTCGCGCACCTGCGCCTGCGTCGGATAACCCTCCGCAGTCGTGAACTTGCCGTGCGACTTTGACGCCCGACGGTTGTAAAGGTCGTACAGTTCGTCGATCAGCCGCTGCGTCGTCGGCGTGACGTTAAGCTGCTTGTCGGCGGCTTGGACCTTGTAGACGCCATCGCGGCGATCGAGGTCATGTATGGCAAGTGCTACGATCTCGTTCAACGTGTCGATCCCCCCTCAGCGCCCGGCGCTCGATCCTCCTAGATCTGCGGCAACGGGCACGGAACATCATAGCAACTGAGCGTTGTGACGGGCAATGGTTTCATATAGCCCTGAAGCTCATGAGGGAGTCGAAATACCCGTCGCGGCGGGACGCGTCTTAGCAGCTCGACCAGCGACTAAGCTACCCTGTGCGTTCGTCACGCCGAAGACTGGGCTCACCCCTAAACGAAGGGCTTTCGTGCGCGAAGTCATCGCAGACAATTCGCACCGACACGTCGATCCTGGACATCATCGCCGCGCGCGGTGCGCATATGGGATAGACTGACTCCAGCTTGCGCTTCAGCTCAAGCAACAGATAGGCGACGCCTTCGCTCGATTGCGCGAGCAACTCGAAGGGGTCGCCATCCGGCAGGTCATTATAGTAGACGTCGAAGAATTCCGGCCCGTCGAGATCGCCTTGCTCCAGCTCATAGTTAAGCCAGTCCTCAAGCGTCGAGCGGACCTTGTCCATCCGCCTGTTTACCGCCCATGGCTTGTGCCGGGAATGCAGCACGGCCTTGATCATCCGCCCCATGACCTGATGCGCCTCCAGGCCTGGCGTGCCGTTGGGCCGGCGCTTCGCATGTCCCCACATGCCAAAATAAGGCGTGGTCGTCTTCGATGGACGGGCCACGACCAGCGCCTTCGCCTTGGCGCGGCGGCGGTCCTGCGGCGTTTGCGCTGCCGGACTGACGAATAGCGCGTGGCCACGCGCCGAGATGCCGAACCAGTTGTCGGTGATGACCGGGATCGCGTTGATCCGGTCCATCAGCGCGGAGAAGTCGAAACCGGCATTGGCATTGGCCGCCACGAAAAAGGCGCATCGGTTGGGGAAATAGATACCGGGCCAACGCGCCGCTTCGATGTGCCAGCCATTGACGCGTGCCCATGCTGCACGTTCGCTCGAAACGACCGGGCGGCTATAAGGCTCGTCGATCATGACATAGTGACCGGAGACCGGATCATACCAGTCACTGTCTTGGTCGTGATCCGGCAACTCTTCGGAGAGCGACGCCTTGGCTTTGCGTGACGGCTCATGGTCGCACGGGCGCAGGCCGGTGGCCTCCATGAATCTCAGCGCGCGAACCGATTTCAGGATTTGACCTCGCGCGAACTCCTGGCTCTGCCCCATCATGTCCGTCACGAGATGATCGGGCGCGACCAGACGCATGTTCGCAAGACCGCTCACCATCTTCATTTCGGCCTTGCTACAAAGGTCGAGCAGCGGCTGGGACAGCCAGATTTCTAGCGTTTCACGGCCGCGCCGATAGGTTTCGCGATCGGTCCAGTAGAATGTGAGGAAGAGCTGGAAGCGTGGATAGCCCTCCGCCGGCCGCACCAATGCCTTGTGGGCGAGCGGGAAACTCTGAAATGAGGCCGCTCTCGACGCAAGATCGAGCGCCTCATGATGCGGGATGCCCACAGTCTTTTTGATCTGGGTTGCAAGTCGTTTGATGCCCTCGATGGACGAGGGACGGGTATCAGGATTTAACATCATCATTCTCCCGACCTGCAACGAAGTGTTACCCGCCAACCACTTCACAGGTCCGAACAATGTGTTGATCGAGACCGAATGTCATAGAGTAGTGCTGTCAACAGCTTCGCAACGGCGGGTAGCGTGCTCCTACCACGAGCAAAGTCGATATTGCCGCGTCGGCAGAGCTATTTCAAGCCTTGTTTCGGCGAGATCGCACCGACGTCGAAAATTGAGCGCGCCGGCTCCATTGCGCGAACGGTCGGCATGCGTAGCTGCTGGTTGATTTCTCGGCACGATGCCGTGATGAACCGATGACGTCGGAAATGCGGGGCAACGCGCGATGCTATATTCTGAACTCGGTCTTGAAGAGGGTATGCGAAAGGACGAGCGGGTCGCGATCCTTGTCGGACCGAACGGCGCGGGAAAGAGCAGGTTCCTGTTCGACCTCGCGCAACGCAACCGACACTATCGCAAGGTCGCCATCATCTCAAACACGGCCTATGATCAATTCAGCGGCTTGCGGGGCGTCGAACGCATCTCGGCGGGCAAAGGCTTCAATTCGCCGATCTCGATCATAAAACGCTGCGTCCAGATGACCTTCGCCGAGATGGACTCACGCTTCTACCAGATCGGATCCGTGCTCGAATATTGCCATTACAGGCCGCAATTCGGCTTCCGGGTGAAGCCGGGCAAACGCGGCGACCGTAAGCGGTCCACCGTCTATTACGAGAATGATGTGTATCGAAATCTCGTCGACAATATCGAGCGGGGAGCGTTCTCGGACATATTCTGGATCGATGCAGCTTCCTCCGGTACGCGTTTTTCCTACCGCGCGGATGATGTGCAGGCTTTGCTGTCGTTCGAGCGCGATCTGCGCCGGGACCGGGTGGTGCGCGGCATCGATGTCTATCTGGAGCGCGACGTTGACGGTCGGACGATCGAATTGCACCGGGCAAGTTCGGGCGAACTGTCACTCATGTCGTCGATGATCTTCCTGGTCGCCAACGTCATCGACGATGGGGTGGTGATCGTCGACGAGCCGGAGAACAGTCTCCACCCCAACTGGCAGCGCGAATATATCGACACGGTACTGACAACCCTGCGCTATCGCGATGCCGCCATCGTCGTGGCCACTCATGCGCCACTCGTCGTGACCGGAGCGATCGCCCAGAATCCGGGCATGATATCGGTCTTTCAGGTCGAGAATGCGCGCCCCAAGCTCCTCAAGCTTGACACCGCTGCGGCCGGTGGCAGCATCGAGGAGATGCTGTGGAAGGCGTTCGACGTGGTCACGCCGGTCAGCCATTTCGTGAGCGAGGAGCTAGTAGGCGCGGTCTCGCGGTTCGAGGCTGGCGATACGACGAAGGCGGAGGTTCTTGACCTTATCGCAGCCATGAAAGAGGCCAGTTTCGACCGGAAACAGGAAGCGTTTCTGGAGGCGGTCTCGAAGCTGGTGGACGACCTCGATAAGAAGCTCAGCGCCGGGAGCGGCGTATCCTGATGGTCGATGCCTATTTGCCTGCGTTAAGCGATTTCAAATTCAGCGCCGAAGAGCAAGCCGCGATCGCTGCGGCGATGCTGGAGGAAAGTCCATGGGACAAGGTGCCTGCCGCCCACAAGGACGCGATGAAGAGCGCCAAGCAGCGTATCCTTTCCTACCATATGGCGCGGCACAAGCAGCAATGCTGCTATTGCCGCGCCATCCTTCAGGGCGGCGGCTATTTTATGATCGACCGGGAGCATATCCTCCCCAAGAGCCTGTATAAGCCCTTCACCTTCGCGCCATGGAACCTGTCCGTCTCGTGCAAGCGCTGCAACATGCAGTTCAAGAAGGATTGCGTGGCTTTTGTGATCGATGCGCAGGGCGCAGGCCCAGCGGACACGGGCGCAAATTACCGGCTCGTCCACCCCAATTTCGACGTCTGGGACAATCATCTGCTCAGAACGACGGTTCAGACCAGCGGCAATGTGCTGGTTAAGTTCACGGTCGTGCCGGGAAGCGCCAAGGGCAACTATCACCACGAATATTTTGCCCTGAAAGAATTGGAGATCGACACTTTCAACCGGGCGCAGGGACTTGAGGCGGCTGACGGATCGGTGGCGGACGCGATCCGAGATTTGGCCCGGCTGCACGGTCAGGCGAATTGAGCCGTCGATAACGGTCCGTAATGCCGGTCTTCAGAAAATGTGCAGGCACGGACCTGCACAATTGCGCCTTTACTGATCCACGGATTGGCGCGGGCGCGGACTTGCGTGTCCGCGCCAATCCGTGGATCGGGGCGCCGTCAGGCGGCCCGAGGCGGCCCGGCCCCATCGCGTTTGCCCGAAGGCTACGTAAGTAGGAAATTCCGTAATTGTGCGAATACGGACATACCCACCGAGGCGAAACTTATCCCCTGGCTGCTCCACGGATTTCGCACTTGGATATCGAAGAACTGATTTGACGCTTTCGCGCGATCGATTAGCTTCGACCGGATCGAAACAGGAAGAGCGCGAACAGATGGATCGTCAGCCCACTGAGTTGAAAAACGCCTTGGAAGATCGGCCGGCTATCATTGCCGGTGCAGTCACGAATGATCGAGCGGGCAACCTGGCGCAATGACGAAACTGCCTCATGTCGAAACGGTTACGGTGGACGAGTTGCTCTTTGCTTATGCCGTTGGTGGTAATGCCGCAACCGGGGCGATACCGCAGTCGGGCGTGAAGGGTATGGGCGTCAATCTCCGGACGGATGACGGGGATGTTCAGCGGATCGAACTGACCGACACCCCGCTCAACCGAGCCGCAATTGCAATCCGCAATCAGTTTCCCAAAGGAAAGCTTCAGCCCATTTTGCTGCGGATCATGGCGCTCAATGAAATGGCCGCGCTTGACGATGCCCAGACCTATATCAGGGCTGCGCCCGACAATCCGGGAGAGAGTGAGATTAGCGGCGCGATGTTTAAGGTCGCGGCCGAAATGCCGCTCAATCAGAAATTGAGCTTTAACCGATCCGCCTTTTTCAAGCGCGTGGAAAAGGCGTTCGCGGCCGATCCCGACTGAGTGCGATATGGACCGCCCAAAGCGCAGGCATCGCCGCAAGAGCATCGAACAGATCGCGCAGCAAAAGCGCGATATCGCGGCTGGCGCTGCGGAACCGGATGATTGGCGACCAGATCCCAGCGGGCGGATGTATGAAGCCAGGATAAGGGCGTGGAGCCGTGATTGCCCCAAATGCGGCGCGCCTGCGAGTCAGTCCTGCGCAGGTGCCAGAGAGGGAACGGTGCGCTGGTCCTTCCACCGCGAACGCTGGGCGCGCAACCGCACGACATCGTCAGCCGGGGATGCCGAATCGGCAGAATGACGAAGGTCGACGGAGACATATTTTCCGCGTTCAAAAGCACGGCGAAGATAGCTGATCTAGGGGCTTTGTGACATGAGCCGACGAAATGCCGCTGGGAAATGCATTATAACCTATTGAAATTGCTGAGACCGTAAACACAAGCGCGACGCGCCGCTTCTGAAGGTAGTTGTATTAATAAATTAAGCAGTGTGACATGCGGAGATGACCACTGTTGCGCAGTTCCTTTCCGACCACGGCCCATCCCGCTCGTCGCTGATCGTGGAGGCTCTGGTGGCGTCTGGCCTCTCGCCGGTCGCGGCCCGGCAACGTGTGTCGCGCGCTTCCAAGCCGGTCCTGCGCTTCCCTGTTGCTTTGCTGCCGAAGCGGGAAGCCTTTCTCTATCTGGCGAAAGATCGGAACGGCGAGCGCTTCTGGCAGAACTTCCTGCGCGACCTGCGCGATACCAACTCGGTCTATGCGGCGGCGATTGACGGGTTCATCGCTCGGGGTGGCCGTCTTCCCTCAGATCAGTTTGCGGTGATCAGCGGAGCGACCGTGTCACCGCGCAAGGGGCAACTGCATGTCGATGCAGTCGCGAAGCGCCTGATCGCGGCGAGCTTCATCAAGGAAGTGCACGATGCCGACGACGGGCATTGTTACGAACTTGCCGGGTCTCTCACCTATGGCACGTCCGCCGTGATGCGTGCGCGCGACCTGACCGAGCGGATCACTTTGGATGGCGTGCGTGAATGGTGTCGCAAGATCGGCATGGCCAGCTACAATGCGATCCGGATCAGGGGCGACGACGAGTTGCGACCGATTGGCCCGTTCGCCTTCGACCTGGCCGGACCGAGCTATCTCCTGCCATTGCAGGGGGCTGGCTCCAAGCCGGGCTTCGTCGTGGCCGATGCGTTCGCCGAGGGCATTCTCATGGTCCAGGAGATCCAATATTTCATCCGAAAGGCACGCGTCCTCAAGTCTACGCTGAATGACGTCGGGGTTTTGGCGATCATCATCGCCGAGGGTTTCACGGGCGAGGCACTAACGGCCGGGCATGCCGCCGGCGTGATGCTTGCCACGCCAAAGGATCTGTTCGGCAGAAAGGTCGGGGCGGCGATCGCCTCATTATGCGAAGTCCTCAAGGACGCAGCGCGCTACGCGTCGTCCAGCCCGGATCGGCTGAACTTCCTCCTCGACAATCTCTTCGACATCGAAGGCCGCAATGGGAACCTGCGCGGCATCCTGTTCGAACTGATGGCCGGCTATCTCGCGCGCAGGAACGCCGTTTCGATCGACATGGGCATCAGGGCCAAGGACCCAAAGAGCGGCAAAAGCAAAGACATCGATGTCCAGGCGATCACGGCGCACAATAGCCGCGTGACGGCGATCGAGTGCAAAGGGAAGGGACCGGGTGGCACATTGAGCCTCGAAGATGTCGATGACTGGCTCGCGAAGATCCCGGTGTTCTGCGCCCACTATGCGCATCACCATACGCTGCGCGAGGCGGAACAGCGATACGAGATCTGGACCAGCGGCTCGATCGCGCCCGATGCCCTGGCGAAGCTCGAGGCCGAGCGGGAAAGACGGGTAAAGGCCCCGATCGGGTGGATGGATGGAAAAGCGGTTCTCGCGCTTGCGCGCGACGGGAAGGAAAAGGCCATTGCCGACGCCATGAACCAGCACTTCATCGAGCATCCGTTCGCCACGGTGGCAAAGGCGCTGGCAGCCGATGCGTCCGCTGATACCGCTTTGCCTGGCGAGGCCGACAGCCCGCTGCGTCTGACCTGTAGTACGTGACGCTCGATGGCCCCTGCGACCAAGACATTGGGCCCACGGGAACCGCCAGATCGGCGACCTGACAGCGCCGACCGAGATAGCGGGAAAGGCAAAGGGCGTGAGCGACGTCGAACGACCGACAACGCCCACGCCCCTGAACATGCGCGATAGCCTGGACCTTCAAGATATTGTGTTGGTCCGATGCCGTATGCGGTGAGCCACCTATGACTGCTGGGTCGGATAATCGACATATCCCCGGCCATCGCCGCCATAGAAGGTATTCCTGTCCGTCGAGTTGAGCGGCGCATTTTCAAAAAGGCGCTGCGAACGATCCGGGTTGGCGATGAACGGCTGGCCGAACGAGACTGCATCGGCATGGCCACGCGCGATCGCCGACTCTGCGGAGGTGGCATGAGTGTCGATCGCGCCACTCGCCGGCCGGTATTGCCTCACATTGTCATTTCCCTAGCATCGCGTCAGATTGAACTTTTCGAGTAGATTTGGGAGGATGACGGAGTGGCGCTTACCGCGTTGGAGGATGCCCGCGGCGAACCGGGATTGCTGGTCGAGATCCGCGGAACGATCAGCGCGAATGTCGCAGCTGATCTGCTCAAGGCCCATAACAAGGCGTTCCGCGCTTGGTGCCGTGCAAATGGCGAGAGCGCTCGCGACCTTGTTATCGTCGATAGCGGCACTGGCAGCTATTGGGCGCGATTGAGGGACGCAGCCGAAGTCGCTGGCCTCCTGCAACTAGGTTCCGACATTTTGCCCGCCTTCATGACGCACCTTGCCGAGATTGTGCACCTCGGCTTTGCGAGCGACCCGTCTGAATTCAGCGCGCTGTTTACCGATCTGCTCAAAGCCTACCGCAAAGCTATCGCGAACAAGACGGTGCAGGCCGTCGTCATCAGCGGCCTCACGATCAAGCCCATCGAAATTACCACGGTCAAACAGGTCGATCAGATCATCGTGGTTGCAGAGGCGCAACGCCTCTCGAAAAAGGCACCGACCCCTGTGCGGCCGGTCATAGCGCATGATGAGGTGGAGTGGCGGATACCTTCTGCCCAGCGCGGTCCTGGCTTCAAGCGACATGGCACCGTTCGGCAAGTCGATCGGACAATTTATGTTAGGCTCGAGGGCATGGATGGGGCTCTGCTACCTGCCCATGGCAGGCATGTCGGTCGCCTGAAGGACGGGCTCGCCTATGAATTTGAGGGGCACACGCTCACAAATGAGGCGAAGGAGACGATTGGTTATGTGATCGATCGCGCCGATTCAATTCCTCAGCTTCTCTAAGAAGGAGCTCTATGGAATCTCGCACTCGAACCGGCATGGTTGAGCTTCCCGCTTGGACAAAAATCACGCGGAGGGATCGCGAACATATGGCGAAATCTGATGATTCCGCTATTGTCCAATTTCGGGGACCGATTTTCTGGCAAGGGTGAGATGGCGCGCGGCGAGCTGATGAAAAAACTGCTGGCGAGCTACGGCCGAGACGATGAGTTTCGGGCGGTTGCCGAGCAGATCATCACGGAGGAGGAAGCGAAGAACAACAAGGTTCTCGCCCGATCGCTCCGCCGTTCGCTGGAAGTCGCGCCGCCCAAGGCGAGCCGGCCCAAGGCACTTGCGTCGCTGATTCCCTTTCCGGAGGCGGCAGGCGACTTCGTCGAACTCGTTGAGCCGAGCCATAACAAGCAGGATATCATCCTCTCGGCTGAGAATACTCGCATCTTCCAGGGACTGCTGGAGGAGTTTCGCCGTGGCGAGGAAATCCGCCGCCGGGGACTGTCGGTGCGGTCCAAGATGCTGTTCTGCGGCCCGCCAGGATGCGGCAAGACACTGTGCGCGGAGATTTTCGCCGCGGAGCTTGGCTTGCCGCTCTATGTCGTCAAGCTGGACCGTCTCATTTCTTCCTATCTTGGAGAGACGGCGACCAACATCCGCAAGATTTTCGAGTTCGCGCGCAAACAGCCATCAGTCCTCTTTTTCGACGAGTTCGACGCAATCGCGCGGGCGCGGGATGAGGATGGCGAGCACAATGAGCTGCGCCGGGTCGTGAACAGCCTCTTGATCTTCATCGATCGGATCCAGCCGAAGGGCTATCTGGTTGCCGCGACCAACCTCGATCATGCGCTCGACGCGGCAATTTGGCGCCGGTTCGACGAGGTCGTCTGGTTTGACCGCCCGGATCAGCGAATGGTTGCCCGCTTCCTGAAGATGAAATTCAAGAATGTGGCGATCGCATTCGACCCCGCTGATCATCTGGATGTGCTTCAGGGCCATTCCTACGCAGAACTGGATCGTATCTGCGTGCAGGCGATCAAGGCCGCGATCATTGATCGTCGCAAGGAGGTCTCTGGTTCGGACTTCAAGGATGCTGTCGCCGACGAGCAACGGCGGCAGCGTCGGACTCGGCGCATGACATCAGCCTGATTCGGACTGCATGGCCCGCTACGACCATCTGCAGCTTGTTCGGCTGCCTGAGCGGATGCCGCGGCGCAAGACCGGCGGCGGTGGCCCGCCGCCGATGCGCGAGCCAGGCGGCCATAGCCGCAGGCTCGGGACGGAACTCGATCAGGCAGTTGCGGAGCAACGCCAGCGTCGACGGCCTGACGCAGTCGATCCCGCGTTAATCCTTCGGGTTAATATGAGCGGGCCGCTGCTGGAGGAGGAATGGGCGAAGGTCGGCTTGACCGTGCTTTCCAGCGACGAGGATCGCTCGCTGGTTCTGTTCGCGTCGAGCGAAGAACTGACAGATTTCCGGCGCAAACTTGCCACCTATGGTGCAGGCACGCCGGCAGGGCAGTTGAACCCCTCTTATTCGGGCTTCATTGCCAACGTCGAAGGTATCGCTGCTGTGGCGCCGCGCGATCGCATCGGCCTGCGCGCGCGCGAAGCGGGTCTTGTGGAGGCGGACGACTTCCAGCCTGATACGGCCTACATCGTCGATCTGGAGCTTTGGGATCTTGGCCGGCGTGATGTGCGCGAGCGCAAGCTCGATGACATCGTTGCCTACGCCGAGGCGCTAGGCGCTGAAGAACTTGACCGCCACGTTGGCCCGAACATCACGATGGTTCGGCTCAGCTGCGACGGCCGTGTCGTGCGGTCCCTGCTTTCGATCGAAGAGATTGCCGAGATCGACTTCCCGCCGGAACCGGATTTTCTGGCGGGAGATACAGATGATCTGGCCATCGGAGATCTGCCGCCTGTAGAAGAACTCGCCGAAGATTCCCCTCTCATCGGGATTATCGATAGCGGCGTGAACGACCACCCTCTGATCGAGGATATCATCGCGGGCGCCATAGGCGTACCGCCAACCCTGGGCACAGCTGACGAATGGGGACACGGCACCTTTGTAGGCGGCATTGCGACGTTCGGAGACCTGCGGGCACAGATCGGAAATGGCGCGCTCGTCCGCAATGCCCGTCTGTGCTCCGCTAAGGTCGTTGATGCGACCGGCCGCTTTCCCAACAGCCGTCTCATTCCCCGTCTGATGCGCGAGGCGATTACGCAGCTCAACGAGGAGTTTGGTTGCCGGATATTCGTCATTTCTCTCGGCGACCGCACTAAGCTGATCGAGGGCACAAAAGTGGGCGTCTGGGCACAGACCCTAGACGAGCTTGTCCGCGAACTGGACGTGGTCATCATCGTCTCTGCCGGTAATCGGCAGCCGCGCAGCCATTTGCGCGTGGAAGAGGCGGTCACCGAATATCCAACCTATCTCGCAGAGCCTGCAAACCGACTTTGCGAGCCGGCGGGCGCGATGAACATCGTCACGGTGGGCGCGCTGGCCAACGGCAATGGCCTTCCGGCGGCGGCGGGAGGTGTCGTCGGCATTCGCCCGATTACCGAGCGCCTGGAGCCATCTCCATTCTCACGAACAGGCCCAGGCGTGCGCGGGGCCATCAAACCCGATTTTACGGATTTTGGTGGAACACTGATTTACGACGGTACGACGAATCGTCTGCAAGGCGGGGAAGTGCGACCGGAAGCGGGCGTTCTGTCGCTTCACCATCGGCCTGTCGACCGCCTGTTCGCAACGCGGTCTGGCACATCTCACGCAGCACCTCTGGTTGCCTATAAGGCGAGTCAGATCCTCGGGCGCTTTCCTAATTCGTCAGCCAATCTGGTGCGCGCGTTGTTGGCTGGAAGCGCCGCTATCCCTGCAGAAGCCACGCGCCGGCTTGCGACGCTCGGCGAAGCACCGACGCGCGCGCAGTGCGGCTATGGGATGGTGGATGCCGAAATGGCTTCCTACTCCGATGACAATCGAGTGGTCCTCTATGCCGAAGACGAACTGACGATCGACCATTTCGCGGTGTACCAGATTCCGATTCCGCGGCCTTTTCAAACGGAGCGTGGCCGCCGCACGATTCGGGTGAGCCTCGCCTATGATCCGCCGGTTCGGCATAGCCGGCTCGACTATAACGGCGTCTCCATGAGTTTTCGGCTTATACGCGGGTGCACGCCTGAAGAAATCTTCGACCACTATCGCCGACGCACTCAGGCGGACGGGCCGATTCCTGAGATGGCAAACCGCAATAACTGCAATCTCAGTCCGTCGTCGACGGCGCGGGAGAAATCGAGCCTCCAAAGCGCTTCGGTCAGTTTCGCTCGCGATGTGAGCGGTTACGGCGACGTCTACTATTTGGTTGTCCGTTGTGCAGGTGGCTGGGCCGGTGACGCTGGACAGCAGAGTTTCGCGGTCGCGGTCGAAATCTCGCATGAAGCCGAAGTGGGGCTGTATGAGCGCCTCCGCCAGCAGGTGCGCGTCCGCGCCTGATTGCACGCCTACTTCCTCCCACTGGCGGGGTTCGGTATCGAGCATGCGCGGTTGGGGACTTTATGCCTTAGGTCCGGACGTAACCAATCGGCTCCAGCGCAGGGGGCAAACCCGCCGTTAGGTTACGCAGGGAACGTCCGCTTTCCTCACCCTGACGCTCAAGACGGGACAGAGCACAATGTCCCAAACCAAGCCGTTCCAATTTCCCCCGTGGGCCGGATCTGACAAAGTTCAACCAGGCAATGCGATCACGAGCCGGGTGTTGAGACGCCCTTGAGTTGCGTGTCGGCGCCTTTGGTCAGACGACTTGGACATACGCGCCGACCACCCGGCGAAATCTGCATATACGATTTACAGGCTTGGCCCCAGCTCCTGATACTGAGTTACAATCGAGACATGTGGTCGGGGTCCAAGCCTATAGGCTTCAAATTCAGATGCGGATCGGGAACGGCTGGAAGTCTTGACCGGATTTCCACAAGCTCAACATGAGGGTCGCGAGTTTTCTGGCCACTGCGACCTTTGCCTTCCCATGTCCCGCGCGAGCTGCCAGCTGCCTACCCCAATCCTTTAGCGCGCATTCAGTTTTTGTTCGGCTGATCAAAACTCCAGCGGCCATCACGAGATGCCCCCTGGTCATCTTGTTGCCAGCTTTTGTGATCCGCGAATGCTGGCATATCGTTCCAGATTGTTTCACCCGAGGTACAAGACCCAGATACGCCCCGACATCCGCAGATGTAGCAAAGCGTATTGGATCGTCGATAGCGCTGTAGAATGAGAGCGCACTGATTGGACCGACGCCGGGTATTTGTAGAAATCTTCTGGTGACAGGGTTCGATTCGGCCGTTTGCAGCACGTACTTATCTGCCGCCTTCACATAGCGGTCCAAGGCTTCACGGATATCTACCATCGGTCGAGCCTGTGGCGTGAGATCCAATTTTTCGTCGTGCATAAGGCGGGTCAGTTCCTGTTCTAGGCGGACCCGCCAGCCTTTGTTTGGGGGCACGGCTTTCGGGTCCGCTCCGTTCTCGCGCAACAATGCGCGCAGCGCACTGTCGATCGCAGTACGTTGTCGAAGCAGTTGGTCGCGGAATACCAGTTGGGACCGCAGGCGTTGGATCGCTACACTTTTTACGTGAACCGAGACCTCAGTAGCCCGACGCATCCGCCCCAGGTCAGCGAGACCGCGCGCGTCGTTCGTGTCGGTCTTGTTTCGCCTGATCGTAAGGAATTTATTCGAGGTTATGGTGTCAAAGACGACGACGGAGTATCCAAGTTCTCGCAGTTTTCTTGCAAGTTGGTTTCCCATTCCCGCTTCGATGCTAACACGCATTCCACCCAATTGCATAAACGGCTTGAGAACGTCAGCAATGTTGCGAATGTCTGATGTTGCCATTTGCTCGAGCAGCACCTCACCTGCATTGCTCGTGACGCAAATCGCTGTTCTTGCTTCTCCGATGTCCAGCCCGGCCCAGAATTGCTGCATTTTCAACGCAACCTCCAGCTATCAAATGGGGAGCGCGTACCACCTTGAGAAGCTAGGTCGCACCATTGGTCAGCGCGCCTACAGCGAGGTTACGGCGAAGCGCTTCCTTTGTCCCTACGGACACTGAAATATTCGACCAAGTCTCTGAACAGTTTATGAAGCTTCGTGGTTCAGGCGACTGTCTCCATATAATATGGGCGTTTCGCGCCGCAGGCGCGACCCTGCTCTATGTCGCTGCGCGCCACCGAGCCGCGCGTGCCGCGCGTCTCGTCCCATCCGGGTGACGATCAGTAACGCAGGGGGCGTTGCTATGCGCACCGCCCGGCGGTCACCGCGCCCTTGGCGCGGCGGCGTTGGCCTTGGCGGCGTCGATCTGGCGGGTGGGCGTCGCTGCCCTGTAGGCCCGCCGCGCCGGGCCGCAACCCGGCTGTGCCGGGTCTTACACTTTGTTTCAGTCCTGCGGATGCCGCCCGGCTCTGTCGGCGGGCCTGCTGGTCACGCTCCTGCCGCCCACCCGCCATTCCGGCGCCGGTTGCTGCGGTTTGAAGGAGTGATAAGAAATGGAACTCAAGCATATTGATATCGCCAACCTGTCTGTCGCTGCCGTCAACATGCGCGGCAAGGGCAAGGCAGACTTGTCCAACATCCTTCCGTCGGTGCGCGCACGCGGCGTGCTGGTACCGCTGATCGTGCGGCAGAATGGTAGTCCCGATACCTACGAGATCGTGGCAGGCAAACGGCGCTATCAGGCCGCGCTGGCCGTCGCTCAGGAGAGCGGCGAAGCCGAAGCGCTGCCCTGCGCGGTGATCGAGGCCGGTGATGATGCGGCGGCGTTGGAAGCCTCGCTGATCGAGAATATCGCCCGGCTCGATCCCGACGAGGTGACCCGCTGGGAATGTTTCACCCGGCTGGTGCGGGAAGGGCGCAGCGCCGATCATATCGCCACCACCTTCGGCCTTACCGATTTGCAGGTGAAACGCACCCTTGCGCTCGGCAATCTGCTGCCGCGCATTCGCACCCTCTATCGGCGCGGCGATATCGAAACGGCGTCCGTCCGGCACCTGACACTGGCAACCAAGAGCCAGCAGCAGCAATGGCTGGCGCTGCTTGACGATCCCGACAGCTATTGCCCCACCGGTCATGCGCTCAAATCTTGGGTGCTGGGCGGTGCGTCGATCCCGGTCAGAGCGGCTCTGTTCGACGTAGAGGGCTATGAAGGTGCCATCGTCGCCGACCTGTTCGGGGAAGATCGCTATTTCGCCGATGTCGCCGCCTTCTGGACCGCGCAGACCGCAGCGATCGAAGCTCGGGTTGAGGCATATCGCGATGCCGGATGGCGCGATGTCGTCCTGCTGCCGCAGGGCGAACCCTTCCATGGTTGGGACTATGAACGGTGCCCCAAGCGCAAGGGCGGCAAGGTCTACGTCGTCACCAGTCCGCGCGGCGATGTCGCCTTCCATGATGGCTATCTGACCGCGAAGGAAGCCCGCAGGCTTGCCAAGGGTGAAGAGGGTGGCGAAACCAGCGATAAGCCATCGCGTCCCGAACTGACCAGCAGCCAGCAGGATTATATCGATCTCCACCGCCATGCCGCCGTGCGCGCGCGGATGATCGATGCGCCCGGCCTGTGCCTGCGGGTGGCAGTGGCGCATATGATTGCCGGATCGCCGCTCTGGACGATCAGGACCGAACCGCAGCGCGCTGCCGACGCCATTGCCGAAAGCGTCGAGAACAGCATGTCCGAAGCGCAGTTCGATGGCGAGCGGCGCAGGCTGCTGGCACTCCTGGACTTTGATCCCGATACGCCCACCATCACCGGCGGCAGCGATGGACTGACCAGCCTTTATGCCAAACTCTGCACCCTGGACGATGCCAGCATCATGGCCGTGATGTCCGTGGTGATGGGCGAAACGCTGGACGCCCGCAGCGATCTTGTCGATGCGCTCGGCGTGCAGCTTGGCATCGACATGGCGCAGGTCTGGCAGGCGGACGACGCGCTGCTGGATAGCCTGCGCGACCGCGCCGTCATCGATGCGATCCTCACCGAGGTGGCGGGCGCGGACATTGCCGACTCCAATATAAAGGAGACCGGCAAGACCAAGCGGCAGATCATCCGCGATTGCCTCACCGGCAGCAACGGACGCGCCAAGGTCGAGGGCTGGGTGCCGCGCTGGCTGCACTTCCCCGCCACCAGTTATACCGAACGGGGCGGCGTCGCCAGCGTCAGCCGGACTGCCAGCGCCGAACAGGCCATGGCCTTCCCCGATGCCGCCGACACCCTGACCGACGCCGATCCCGCGCCCTTGTCGCAGGCCGCATGACCTGTCCCTGACCGGCGGCCTGCGCGCCGCCGGTCCTCTCTTTGAACGGGAGATATGTCATGACCGACATTACCGATACCGAACGGCTCGAACGTCTGGAGGCGGCCCTGCTGTCGATGCCGCGCCTGCGCCGTGAGATATTCCTCGCCGCCCGCTTGGACGCCATGACCTATGGGGATATCGCCCATAGGACCGGCCTGTCTGTCAGAGCAGTCGAACGCCAGATGGCCCGCGCGATCGTGCATATTGGCCGTCATCTGCGCGATGCCGATGCGCCATCGCCGGATGGGTCGTCGCCCACATAGTTGCGCGGCGAGGTTGGCGGCATTGCGATAGCAGGCTAGGATCAGGACCATGAAGACCAGTCTCGATCATCTGCCGCAAGCCAAGCAGCGCGAACTGGCGCATGTGGTCGAGACGGTGCGCGCAGGCTTCGCCAGCGCCACTGCCCAGCGTACCCAACCGCGCTATCGCAATGGCCAGCTGCTCAAGATCATCCTGTTCGGCAGCTATGCGCGCGGCGACTGGGTCGAGGACCCGGTGGGCCGCTATTTTTCCGATTACGACCTGCTCATTATCGTCAACCATGACGATCTGACCGACATGGCCGAATTCTGGGAAAAGACCGAGGCACAGTTTCTCGCGGACCTCTCGGCGGGCACGGTCCTGCGCACCCCGGTCAGCCTCATCTATCACAGCCTTGACGATGTGAACGACAAGCTGCGGCTTGGGCGCTACTTCTTCATGGACATATTGCGGGACGGGATCAGCCTGTTCGAAGAGCCGGACCACCCCTTTGTCGAGCCGCAGGCGCTTTCACCCGAACAGGCGCTTAAGGAGACGCAGGACTATTTTGAGGATTGGTTCGGCACGGCGCAGGAGTTCATCGAGGGGGCTGGATTCCATTTAGGGAAAGAGCATCTGAACCTCGCGGCGTTCAACTACCATCAGTCCGTCGAGCGGCTTTATCACTGCCTCTTTCTCGTCCGCACTTTATATTCCCCCAAGACCCATAATCTGAACCGCCTGCGCGATCTTGCCGAGGAACTGGAGCCATCACTCAAAGCGGTCTGGCCGCGCGATAGCCGCTTTGAAAAACGCTGCTATTCCCTTCTGCGCGATGCTTATATCAAGGCCCGCTACTCACGTGCCTATCGCATCACAGCCGAGGAACTGGACTGGATCGCGCAGCGTGTGACGTTGCTGCAGAGCCTGGTTCGTGAGGCGTGCGAGCTGCGTATCGAGACGCTTGCCAAGGCAGCCTAGGCGGCATTCAACCCGTTGCATGACGGCCTGTTTGCCATTAATTCCGCGTCGATAACACCTGGCTGTCAGTGCGTCAGGCCGCTTCTCTCCGGTCGATATCCAACACCAACTGTCGCCCGTCATCACCCGCATCCGCATGGATCGGGCACAGCGTCTTGCTGCCGCAGGCAAGCGTCATCCATTCTATTTTCCAGTCGATCCGCGCATGATCATGGCGTCCCTCGCGCGTGATGCTGACGATAGCCGCGCCCTCTACGGCGAGCGCA
The DNA here is from genome assembly GCF_035818615.1 of Sphingobium sp. CR2-8. Taxonomy (NCBI): domain Bacteria; kingdom Pseudomonadati; phylum Pseudomonadota; class Alphaproteobacteria; order Sphingomonadales; family Sphingobiaceae; genus Sphingobium; species Sphingobium wonjuense. Next base: position 709,214 of record NZ_JAYKZY010000002.1, read on the forward strand.
AAATGGCAGCGTCCGCTGCCGATATCATGATGGCCTCGCAGCAATGTCCCATCGGAAAAGGCAAAGGCAAAACCATCCGTTACCGCGCTGGCAGGTAGGGCCAGTACGTCGTCGACATCGCCGGTCAGCTTCAGCCTGCCGCCATCCATCGCCTCAATCTGCACGCTCATGCCTGGCCCTTCCCCTGAGAATCGGAACAGGTGTGAGAATAGAACATAGAGTGAACATAAGGAAGGGGGTCGGATAGGGAGGTGATGGCAAGATAAAGGCCGACACGCTTCGTCGTATCTGTCCGGCCAAGCCCTTGTCTGCACATCGTTTTTTATGGAGACGACCTGTCTCGCTGGCGAGACTGGTTCGGCGCCGGTGGCGCGCAAAGCCGCAGAAGTCCTGGGCTTTTGTGCGAGATACTTGAGACTACGGGGTCTGGCTCGCCATATCCTGCCGATGGCACAGGATGACGATATTTTCGAGCCCCGCGTCGGGCGTTCACGGCGCGACAGCGCCCGCCCGCCGCGGGCTACGCGACTGCGCGCTGAGATAGTAAAGCAGGTTGCCCGGCGCGGCGGTGACCCGCGTCGGCTCGGCGATGCTGGCGCGGTTTCTGCGCCCCGAACTGGGCGCTTCAATGCGCGGGGCCGGGGCGCCCGGATTGCGGCGGCCGTGCCGCGCGGTTCGGGCTGGTCGTTCGACCACGGCAGCGGCATGCGGGTGCGGCCCCGGCGGGTAACGGTGAAGGCACGCGTCGTGAAGCTGGCGGGCAAGGCGACGGCTGTCCGTTCCCATCTACGCTATCTCGAACGCGATGGCGTCAGCCGTGAAGGCGAGCCGGGGCGCTTCTATTCGACCTTTGCCGATGATGCGGACGGGAAGGCATTTGCAGAACGTGGGGCGGGCGATCGTCACCAGTTCCGGTTCATCGTCGCGCCCGAGGATGGTCCCGCCTTCGATCATCTGCGCAATTTTACCCGCGATCTCATGGCAAAAATGGAGGAGGATCTGGGCACGACGCTCGACTGGGTGGCGGTGGATCATTTCGACACCGGTCATCCCCATAGCCATATCCTGGTCCGGGGCATCACCGAGGACGGCAAGACCCTCAACATCGCGGGTGACTATATCGCCCATGGCATTCGCCACCGGGGATCGCAGATCATGACCTGGGCGCTGGGGCCGCAGAGCGAGCTGGAGGTGCGCCACCAGCTCGAGCGCGAGGTCGATGCCGAACGGCTCACCCGGCTCGACCGGATGATGCTGGCGCAGGCCGGGGACAAGGCGCGCGACCATGTCATCGACCTGCGCGGACAGGAAGGTCGGCGTGCGTTCGATCCCCAGCATCAGCAACTGCTGGTCGCGCGTGCCCGTGTGCTCGAGCGGATGGAGCTGGCGGAGCCAGCAGGGCCGCTGGCCTGGAGGCTCGCCCCGCACATGGAACAGACGCTGATCGACATGGGCATGCGTGGCGACATCATCCGGCTCATGCACCGCGAGATGACGCAGGAGAAATCAGCGCCCGGAATTGAGCATGATCGCTGTGTCGTCCATGGCATCGACAAGGTGCCCGAACAGAATGAAGGCCCCATCATCGGTAGGGTGGTAAAGCGGGGCACTGCCGACGATGAACATGAGCGCCGCTATATCATCGTCGACGGCATTGATGGGCACAGCCATTATGTCGATATCGGGATCAGCGCCGAACCGACACCCATCGGTGGCGTGGTCAGCCTGACGCCCGTGCAGGCCGAACCCCGCAGCGTCGATCAGACCGTCGCCCACATCGCCGAGGCCCATGGTGGCCGCTATACGGTCGATATCCACCTGCGCCATGATCCCACGGCCACCGAAAGCTTTGCACAGACCCATGTCCGGCGACTGGAGGCGATCCGCAGGGTGATCGGCAAGCCCGAGCGCGCGCCCGATGGGACATGGCAGATCGGTCCCGATCATCTCGATACCGCGCTGGCCTATGAGCAGCGCAAACTGCGCGCCGAACCGGTCAAGGTCGAGATGCTGTCCTCGACGCCGATCCTCGCACAGACCGGCGTCCATGCCGCGACCTGGCTGGACCGGGAACTGGTGGCGAAAGACAGGATGGTCACTGCCGATACAGGCTATGGCGCAGAGGTCCGCAAGGCGCTGGCGCTGCGCCAACAATGGCTGGTCGAGCAGCAACTCGCCGAGCGTCAGGGGAGCGATGTCCTTTACCGCGCCAATCTGTTGCGCATCCTGCGGGACCGCGAAATGCGCGCGGTGGCAGGGCAATTGTCGCACGAGATGGGCCTGCAGTTCACACAGATCGAACCGGGCGAGCGCGTCGAGGGGACGCTCAGGCGGAGGGTGGATATGACCTCGGGACGCTTCGCGCTGATCGAGCGCGCGCGGGACTTCACGCTCGTGTCGTGGCGCGACGATCTGGAACGCCATGTCGGCAAACCCTTGTCCGGCATCATGCGCGACGGGCGGTCGATCAACTGGACGATAGGCCGGGGGCGGAGCGGTCCCAGCATCGGCGGTATGTGAGCCAGCACGACACAGGTCCGATCCGAGCCGATCTGCGCCCATCAGCATCATAGCCTTGCGACAGGTCGGACGGCGATAATCGCCCACGGTAGCGGATCGCTCTTATGTTCCCCCTGCAAAGGGCTGGTCCGCTGCCACCCGACATCCCCATGGGCAGGCGACATCCTATGAAAAGCTACAAGACCCGGCATCAACTGTTCCTGCCCGAGGAGATGAGCAAGCGGCTCGACCATCTGGCGAAGAGCTCAGGCCGCGCGCGGTCCGAAATCCTGGTCGAGGCGCTCGACGCCTGGTTCAATCGGCGGCAGGCACCCAAATCCGACGAGAGCATCGGTATCCGCCTGACCCGGATCGAGCGCGATACCCAATGGCTGCGCCGCAACCAGGGCCTGGTCTGGGAAGTGCTGGCGCGGATGGTCCGGCATCAGCTGATTATGGGCGCCATGCATCCGGTCGACGAGGCGGCGCAGGCCGTGGGGGCCAGGATGTTTGCGCAGCTGATCGACGAGATCGCTGATCGGTTCGCCGGGAAAGCCGCGCCCGCCACGGACGACCCCGCCACCTTGAAGCTGAGGAGTTTGCAATGAGCCGGGAGCATCGCGCGCTGAAGGCAACAGACCTTCCCGCCCCCGATGGGTTCGAGCCGATCACGGTGCGCGTTCCCGACGCTTGCCGGATGCTGGGCATCCGACGCAGCAAATTCTATGAGCTGATCGCCGATGGCGAGATCAGGATCCTCAAGCTGGGTAGCGCCACGCTCGTGCCCATGGAGCAGATCAGGGCATTGGTCCGGCGGCTTGAGAAGGGATGATCGGAAGGCGGGTTGGCAGCTACGCCTGCGGCTGTGCAGGCTGGGTTTCGGAAATGGCCTGCGTGCAGACCGGCCAACGCATGCAGCTCACTGATGATGCAGCATTTTCTCGAACCCATCATTCGCCTTCGCCATCTTGGCGACTTTCCTCAGATGGCTGCGAACATGGCGCTCGAACCGCACATCGTCGTAAACGCCGGTTGCGTGATATTCCTCCTGGCCGATCAGCGCCTTGAGGCGCTGGGCAAACGGGGCCTGCTCTTCGGTGCAATCAGGAGCCTGAAGGGCACGGCACACCCATTCCTCGGCGGCGGCCTTGTCATAGTCATCGCGCGCCTCATAGCCACGTCGGTCAGCCGCCGCCTGATCCAGCTTCGACACGTCCAACCGGCGCGCCAGCCATTTACGGACCAGCGCCCCATTCCATGGCTTTGACGGATTGCTCATGCATTTGCTCCAGATCCCGATCGCCAGCCCCATATCAGTTACCCGCTCGCGTTCGATGACGGAATGCTGACGCGTTGATATTATTGCCGTGCCAGCAGCCGAAGGGTGGCATCGTCGCGCACGCCGCCGAACCAGCGGTCCAGCGCGGCGCTGAACAGGTCACCGCCCGTGGCAGCCTCGAACAGGGTAAGGGACGATCGTAGCTTCATGGCGTCCACCTCTCCGAGCACGCCTGCCGGGCTGCTGCTGTGTGGCAGGTCTTCCAGCGTCACCACACATTCTCGCAGGCGGTCACCAAGTGTGGGGTGCGCTAAATAGGCGCGCGCCTCGTCCAGTGACGCGATGGCGTAATGCTGTGCCGTAGAGCTGCGGCCCAGGCCAGCGACCTGGGGGAAAATGAACCACATCCAGTGGCTGGTCTTCCGGCCTTGGCGCAACTCGGCAAGGACGGCCGCATAAACGGACTGCTGGGCGGCGAGGAAGCGGCTCAGGTTGTACGGGTCGTTGCTCATGCAGGTATGACGCGGTCAGAAGCTGGTCGTTCCGCGTGACCGGGTTGCGCCCATTTTCGCCGTTCGAGAACGATATTCTCGCTCCCGGAAGCGGACATTTGGATCATGATTTGGTTTCGGACGAAGTTGTCATTCCCGCAGCTTCCCTCGCTCAAACATGGGAGGCCGAAAGCCAAGGCGACGTCCCCCAATCCCGCCGAGTTCAATCAATGTCCTATCACCGCCATGTCTCCAGTGCGGCTTCCTGCGGGAAAGCCGTGCACGCGTGATGACCATGCCACCATTAATCCAATGCATATCAACGCGAGCATGGCCCAGGGAAATGCTGCGACACCCCAAGCCTCAAGCATAAAACCGCCAGCAAGGCCGCCCGCAGCGATCGCACCGTTCCAGGCAACGACATTCATCGACAGAGCCGTGTCGGCGCCGTCGCCAGCAGCATCTGCGAGGGCGGTCTGGAGCAAAGTTGCTGCGCCGCCAAAAGTCAGTCCCCAGATCGCAGTGCAGGCGTAGATAACGATGACGGACCTGGCGCCCACCACAAGCGTCACCGTGACCAGCGCGAACAGAGCAAGACTGGCCAGCACGGCCGTCCGCAGAAAATGATCTACCAGCCTCCCGGTCAGCCATATGCCGACCAAGGCTGTCATGCCAAATGTGAGCAGGACGAGATCTAAGTGGTCTGCCAGACCAGCAGGCGTCACGAACGGCGCCACATAGGTGTAAAGGATGTTGTGTGCGAGCATCCAGCAGACGACGACCCCCAACACGGAACGAACCCCTGGTTTAGTGAGAACGCGGTAAAGCGGCATGCGCGCGCTGCGGGCCTGACCGGGATAATCGGGAACCTTCGCCAGCACCCACAGGATCAGCACGATCGTCAGCAGTGACATTACACCAAAAGCAGAACGCCAGCCGACTGCGGCACCCAGCCAGGTTCCGAAGGGAACACCGAGGGACAAGGCTACAGGCGTTCCAACCATGGCAATCGCCATCGCTCGGCCTTGTTGTTCGGGTGCAACCATCCGGCGCGCGTATCCCGCCAACAGGCTCCAGGCTAATCCCGCCGACATGCCGGCCATGAACCGGGCTGCCATCGTGAGCAGTATGTTATTTGAAAGTGCAGTGATCGAGTTGAAGACGAGGAAACCGACAATCGTCAGCAACAACACACTGCGCCGTCGCCACCCCTGCGTCGCGATGCTGAGGGGGATGGCAGCGATCAGTGAGCCGATCGCATAAGCAGTAACAGTCTGGCCCGCGAGCGCTGATGAAATGTCCATGCCCGAGGAAATTTGCGGCAGCAGTCCGGCTGGCAGGGTTTCGGTGGCGATGCAGATGAAGCCCGTCATTGCGAGCGCTAGAAGTGCGGAAACTGGCATGGGATCGCTTGCCCGGTTGAATTCTTTGTTAGGCATGGAAACCTTCACATTTATGGATTGATCGATCCATAAGTACGCTAGTGACAGCCGGATGGCAATGATTTATAGAATGATTGATCCATAAATGAGGACGGCATGCCACGCACAGGACGCCCGCGCACTTTTGACCGAGCCGCCGCCATCGATGCGGCAATGATGCTTTTTTGGGCTCAAGGTTATGAGCCAACGTCCTTGTCGCAGCTCAGGTCCTGCATGGGAGGGCTATCGTCGGCCAGCTTCTATGCGGCTTTCACGTCCAAAGAGGCGTTGTTCCAAGACGTTGTAGACCATTACATCGAATCCTATGGCCAGGTGACCGCCAGCCTCAAGGACGATACGCTCGCTCCGCGCGACGCAATCGAGACGGCACTGCGCAAATCGGCCGCTATGCAAACGGCGCAATCGCATCCGCCAGGCTGCTTGATCATGCTCGGCGCCAGCAACTGCTCGCCAGAAAATCGGCAGGTCGAGGCGATTCTGGTCCAGGAGCGTCAACGCAACCGACAAGGGATCCAACGGCATGTTGAGAGAGCTAAAACGGACGGAGAGTTCTCACCAGGTACTGACACTGCCGCAATGGCAGGGATGTTTAGCTCCTTTCTGAGCGGTATATCAGTGGAAGCCAGAGACGGCGTACCTTTATCGCAGATCGACGCAGCGATTACGTCATTAATGCTGCTTTGGGATCGAGCTGCAGTCTGACGGTGTAGGGTCGATGCGTGACTGACGGAATTCTGCCGAGTGCGCCCATTCAAGCCGTTCAATTTGAAAAGTCTCGGGCCTACGAGCGATCAGTCCGGTTATGGCCGGGGCTGGGACGAAGCTGTCGTTCGCCAGCTTGGGGCGAAAGACGGGTCTTGTCAGAAGCGGTCGTAGGCCGACGATCGGTAAATTGAACGCGAATGCGAAAGCCTTGCCGGCTGAAGGCTGACTGGAATTCGGCGGAATTTCAGCATGAACCCGCAAGGGCGGACCTGCACCGCTTCAACAACCAGCGCGACGCAAATGTCAAAGCGCGCTACTCTAGGCTTTGCCATGTGAATATCTGAAAAGCCGTTGCCAGAATGAACAAAGTCCAGCTCGTCGCGATGATCCGCTTCAACCTCAGCGAGATGAAGGCGCGCAACGCGCATCATGAGTTCGAACATCTCGCGCGCTATCTGGCGCGGGCCAAGGTGCACAGCAACATCCTGCCCGCTACTGGACCGGTGAGCGCTGGCGGTGATGAGGGTCGCGACTTCGAAACCTATCGTAGCTCGATCACGCGGCCAATCAGTGCTGTTTCGAACGAGCTAAGCTCCGGATTGCGACGCGTCAGGTTCGGATGCTCGCTGGCAACCAAGATCACTTCCAAGATCAAGTCTGACGTCAAAACGATGGCCGCGCCTGGGACGGCTGATGCGATCGCGTATTTTTGCGAAGCGAATGTCCCGATTAAAAAGCGGCTCGAACTCACACGTTGGGCTACATCCGAGCACAGCCTCGAACTTCAGATCTTCGACGGGACCGCAATCGCTGAAATGCTGGCGGACGCCGACGTCTTCTGGATCGCGCAGCAATATCTACACCTTCCCGCCGACGCCTTCCCCACGCATGCCGGAGATCAGAGCTGGTATCCGAAGCACCGCGATCGGTGGCGCGGCAGGGAACCGATGTCGTTCAGCACGTCGGACTTCTTTGAGGTGAAGTCCGGGCTCAGGTACGCAACGTTCAACGAGGAGGGCCGACCAGATCTTCTTGAATGGCTAAAACTCACAGAGGCGTTTCGCGTCGAACCTTGCCTACGCGAGATGGCGCGCGCTGCGGCTTACGAGATCGCCGTCGCGAACCTTCGCGGGAAGACCGATCTCGATCCCGCCAAACATTTGATCGTCGACTTCTTTTCGGATGTCGATGCGTGGCTCGCGCCCTCGGATCTACAAGATGCGGCAACGCTCGTGAGCTACGCATTTGGCGCATGGGTCCTGGGCCACTTCTCAGGCGATCTGACCGAAGTGCTCGTTTGGCGTGGTAGAATCGCAACAATCCTCGACCGCGAGGTTGACGCATCGGAGGGCCCTGGGCGCCTCGCCGCCTTGCTTCGTATCCGCGCATCACTTGCGACCGTGCCGATAGCGGCCGACACAGCGCCCGATCTCAGCGCTGGCTTCGACGATTGGGAACGCATGCTCGACGCTGCCCACAGCGCGCCGCTATTCCCGATCGAGGACTTCACGGACTTTCTCAATAAGCTAACGCCCATGCTCGGCAATCACCCTCGCTTCGAGGCGCTCGCGGAGCGCGCGGAGGATCTTGTTGCCAAGAAGGCCGGCCCCGCAGTCGCGGCCGACAAAAGCTTCGACCGCGCAGTTCTCCGCTACGAGCAAGATGACCTGCTGCTGGCGGTACACGACTTTCATCGCATTCAGCACCGCTGGTTCAGCGGAGATCGCCTCGAAGGTTTCCAACGCGCGACATTTCTCCTCTCCAAATCCTACCTCGAACTCGGTCTCGCCTATGCCGCAAAATACATGGCGCTCGTCGGTAGCTATCTCGCGCAGCATAGTGAGCGACCCGAGGTAAAGGCCCAGCTTCCCCAAATGCTCATGCTCGTCGCTGACGCGGATGATGCCGCCGGCAACTCTCTCTCGTATGTTCAGACTTTGCTCCCCGTCATCGGCGCGCATTTCGCATTCGAGCCTGATCCATTCGACCAGGATCGCCATCCAGAACTGACCGCACACCTCGGTCAGGTCGCGGCGTTGCGCGGCATTACGGGACGCCTTGGAAGCGCGCACATGGCAATCGTCGACCAGGCTCTTGCGCGCTGGCCAGAGCATCTACGCCACTCAGTCGTCGCTTCGTCGGACGGTACCGACGGCTTCTGGTTCAAGGGCGGTCAGGATGATGTCTGGCAGGGTATCGAAGAAGCATTCATCGGCCGCCCGTTTGGCGACTTGGGAAAGCAGCGCCTTATCGAGTGGCGCGCTCTCGGCGTTCGATGGGTAGCAACCTTTCAAAACACTTACGGCCACACTGCCATCGCGGAAGAGTTCGTCGCACAGCTGCAGATTGTACAGGCAACGCTGGGGGGTGTCGATCTCATGCTGTTGCCGACGATCGTCCGGATGGAGCTCGCTCTGGCGACGGGGCCTGAGGACGTCGGTGTGTCGAAGGGTAAGGGTTGGGCGAAGGGACAGGGGATCACCTTCTCGGTGCGCCTCCCGCCGAACGACCAAGCTGCCGCGGACATTGAGGAGGGGATCCGGTCGGCGGGGAAGATGACGGCCGTCCTCATCAGCCTATGCTCTGTTCTGCCCCATCGCACCTTGACCGAACGAACGGGGCCGCTCGTCCGCATGGCGCTGGACCGGATTTTCGTGGGCAGGCCCTACCGAGAAATCTATCGCGAGACGATGCTCCAAGACCTCTTTCTGGAAGAAGAGCGGCTAGATCTCGAACCGCTTGCGCGCGAACGCTCATTCGCGTCCCGCGAGCATCCGCAGCTTGGCTCCCCACAGGGGCCTGGGCAGGGCTATGACAAGGAATCCGCATTGCAGTCAATCGGGGAGCGCTACGAGAGAGCTGCCGGTTGCATCCGGCACACGCTCCGCCGTTTACTTGCTCGACCGGATCGCCGCGTATTCCTCGAAAGCTGGCACCGGGAGGGTATGCTGGATTGGGAGATCCTGTCGATTGTCGCTAACGCGGCGGCAAATATTCGCTTCCCGATCACGGACGATAGTGCGACGGCAGAGCAGCTAGAGCAAGTGCGCGGCATGTTCGATCAAAAGGAGCGGGTGCGGGATGCGTTGGACCCGGCGCTCTTCACGGACGAACTTCTCATCGCCAACAGGCAAGGGTTTCATGGCGCGCTCGCAGCTGGCTGGCAGTTGCAAGGGAGCCCCGCCCTTTCAGACCGAGATGCCGTCGAGAAATTCTTGATACAGCGTTACGGGCTTCGATCCGACGACATAAAACATAGTGACCTATTTAAATGGGGCGGAGCAGCGTTAAGTTAAAAGCTTATGGCGCGCTGCCGCTCGTCCGGTTCGTTTGATCTGATCGGCAGCTTTCGTAAGGACCCGGATGTCACCGGTCCAAATGTAAACGGCCAACTTTGGTCCGCAGATGCCTCGCGCATCCCTGTTCACCAGAATCCCCATGCGATCTTCTAACGGCCAGAGCGTTTCGAATTGATCAGAGAAGTGACCAGATGGTACCCCCGCCGCTCAGCTCAGCGTGACGCTGAAAACGGAGTGATGCGATTGTCGGACACATCATCGAACGACGAGCTATTCGACTTCAAAAGCCTTAGTCCTCAGGATTTCGAACTCCTCGTTGGCGCGCTGCTCTCTCAATCCGGGTCACCTGTGATCGCACAGTCGCGACCGGGCCAAAACGCCCCCGATTTCGAAGCAATATCACCGACCGGCGAACGCATGATCGTCGAAGTTAAACACTATCGTCAGCCTATCCCAAGCGCCATCGTGCGCCAATTTTCCGGCGACATTGCCCGCGCCCGGCTCCAGATGCCCAACACCAAGGGCTTGCTGGTCGTGTCCGGTGACCTGTCCTCAGCGGCGCGACAGGCCATCGTGGAAGAGGATGGCCTGGACGTGTGGACGGGACACGACGTTCGTCGGCTGTTGCAGCGCTTCCCCAATGTTGCGAACGCTGCGGCGAACAGCGCGGCGGCATCGCAGTTGCTCCAGATGATGGCGACCGCGGCCGCGGCGCCAATGCCGCCTCGCCCGCTTTCAGCGCAGTTCGAAGACCGACTCGTTGCCATAAAGGCCGGCAAAGACGATTGGAGCATGTTTGAGGATTGGGGCACCGAGATCCTAACCGAGATATTCAAGCCCGACCTTGGACCGCCTGACCAACAAACGAGAACCGACGATGGCCTGGACATCATGGACGCAATATTTCCCATCCGCGCTGGAAGTCCGCCCTGGGCATTGGTCCGTGCTGAGTATGGAACCCGGTTTGCGGTGGCTGAGTACAAGAATTACACCGGGCCGATCGGCCCCAAGCAAGTTGAATCCATCCAACAGTATCTCTGGATCCCGGCAAAGCGGCAATTCGGCTTGCTGGTCTCGCGCGAACTTCCGGCGCCGCAGGCGATTGTCCAACGGCGCCGGGCTTGGCTCGAGCACCAGAAGATGATCGTATTCCTCAGCGCGACCGATCTTATAGGCATGCTCGAGATGCGCGAAAACGGCGAAGAGCCGTTCGAGGTGATCGACGCGCAGCTCGAAGAGTTCTTTCGTACGCTCAGTCCGTGACCATAGAGCTCCGGACGGCCTGCAACGCTACGGGGGGCGGGTCGCTTGGCTGATGCCAGACTGCTTCGCGCGGAGCGAATGACAGGTGCTTGCAGATGCTGCCGTTCAGAGCTCGGCTGGCGAACGACGCAATTTGGTCGGCAGCCGACTCCGCGTAAGCGTCAGCTATCCGCGCAAACCGGCGCCGAACCGGACAGTCCCCTATCGGCCAGTCGTGCGTGTATAAGATGGGAAATCTTACTGTTCGCGCCGCCTCTGGACCCAGTGCGCCACCCCAGAGAGCGACTGAGAAACAGTCAATTCGGGGGTTATATTCCTACCATGTCATGCAAATGGCCCAAAAATAGATAATGCATAGTGCTGGTCGCGCCTTCGGAAACTCGTTCCCTCATCTATGCCCACATATTTGAACGCCGCCCGTCACATCACCTTCGGGATTCACCGGAAAGCAGCTTAAGCAGCTCGACCTTCTGGCCTATCACGCGGATGTCCTCACGGACGGATTCGAGAAGAGCATCGTAGAGCTTGCCGTCAGCCGGGTTGATGAAATCCTCAATGCTTGATGGCGAAATCGAATGCCGGAAAAGCGTGTGCATGCCGCGCTGTTACTTTGTTGATCCCGTTCGGCAGATACGAAACTTAATCCGTTTCGGTTTGGTAATGGTAAAGCGCTGATGCAGCGGCCTTAAAATAACGATGTCATTGAACCGGCCCGGCGCGCAGTATGGCGTCCATGTGATGGGCGATGGATTTCCACACGGCAACGCCGACATCATCGCCTTCGCTTACAAGCTCACCAATTCGTTCTGCCACCTTCGATGGCGCGCGCTCGCCGTGTCGCTTTAGCAGCATCATTGCGGCACCCAGCATTACTTGATCTTCGGTCATTGTCATGGGGCAGTGCCAATACCCAACGTCTCCAGTTTCAACATGATAGCAGCCTTCGTGATTGCGCCCATGGTTTCCAGTGACCACGATCCGGCCTTGGTCATCGCCGACTTGGTATGCCGCCAGATGGCAGGATCACGAATCTTGTCGAGATAGTCATGCCCGGCCCAGGTGAGCCTTATGCCGATCCAGCGCCTTGCGTCGCGGGAGGTGTATGCAGCAGCCGTCAATCCGGCTTCGGCAAGTAAACGGAAGTGGTGGTCAACCTGATGTTAAGGATAGCCGGAGAGCGCCGGCACCATCAGCGCCTCAGCCCCGTCGGCAGCCTCCAGCGTCAGCATCAGGTCTCGAATCAGATCAGGGTCGCGCTTCATTGGCGCATGAGAACAAAATGTGATCGTGTAGGACAGGGGGTATGAAAGACGGGAGCCGACGCCCCCGTCCATTACATCATCTGTGCCTGCCGTAACGATTGCTTGTCCGAGAGTTTTTATAGCGTCCACCCTTGTGACTGGAGCCGCTACGCGCGCCGGAATATTGGCCGCCATGGCTGGAGGTGTGATGCTTGCCCCCATAGTTGCGACGAGCTTCAGCCGTTCCACTCATGGACGCGATGGAAAGGGTTGCGGCCATCATGACCGTGAAGGCGATGCTTTTCATATCAGGCGGGTTTCGCGCCGGGCGTGCCGCACTTGGCGAACTTGCCCTTGGCGTCTTTACACTTCTTGGGCGGGGCCTTTGTTTCCGGACATTTGATAAACTTTCCCTTTGCATCCCGACAAGGCGCGGCGTTGGAAACCGCGGGGATGGCAGCGAGGGAAGCTGCGGCGATGAGAGCAACAACGATCTTCATAGTGGTTCGTCCTGCAATCGACCCAGGAGTGAGTCGCTTAGGAAGATAGACCCGCGCTTCAGGCTGGCTCAATCCGTTTGACATCCAGAAGATCGAAGTCCGCGCGTGTGCCATACACCCGGACTCTCTGGCCGATGAGGTGCCGGTATCGGCAGGACGGATCAAGGCGCCACTTGCCGCCGCCCTCGATCTTCAGCACGGGATAGACGCCATCACCGATCAGGATGCCGACTTCTTCATGGGCAGCGCCAAGTGGCATGTCATTTCCGCTTTGGCTTGGTTGCTGCTGTCGGCGTCACTGGAGCATCGAACACCCGGTTCAGATAGGCAGCGATCCTCACACCACCGCGCTTCAGCCGATCATCCATCTCGTTGCGGTGCTGATAGGCATAGTCCCACGATATGCTGGGATTGGTGGGGTAGACCGTTTTGCGCAAGGCGATGCTCTCGCGAAGCCAGGTCGACGGGTTCGGATCGCTCCAGCCTATCACCTGTTCCGGCGTGATCGATCGCGACAGCCAGCCTGCATATTCCGAATAGGACAAGGAGCGCTGTTCGATCATGGCCGAGTCCCATACCGAATGCAGGTTGGTCGACTTACCGAACCATGTCACCTTGAAGTCGTTGCCGCCGCGGTCATTGCCTCCGCCGGCATGTAGCGGCTGGTGAAGGTCGCCAATGATGTGGACAAGGAAGCGCAATGCAAGGCGCTTATCCTCGATCGACGCCTTGGGATCACGAAGGGTGGCGGTGAAACGGTGGAGGGCCGTCATCGCGTCGCCCTCGGCTGGGGCATCTGACGGCTGATAATCATCGCCTTCACGGACGGTTACATAATGCCATGGGCTTGCCTGCTTCTGCCAAAAATCAGCTGAATTGGACTTCTGATCGTCTGGCCATGTCGCTGCTTCTGCCAGGTCTTCGCTGCCAAGCAGGATGCGGACATTGGCGCGCGCAACGCCGCTCAGGTTTTCGTCAGCTATCGCGCCGGTGATCCGGTGGCCTGTTGGACCCCAGGCATGTGCTTGCGTGGCTGTAAGGAGGGGTAATGCAAGCAGATAGATTTTACGCATATTACCTCTCATGCCCGCTTCTTGATGAAAGGCAATATGTGGAATCCGTGTTCAGATCGCATCTTACTGCTGGCGCATCGAAAGTAGGCGAATTGCAAAGGCATATAGAATTCCGTTCGCTTGACTTTAAGGGCAGTGCGGGCCAACCTCGCTTGGCGGCCGTGGGGACGGCCATTGGGGGGATGTCTATGAAATTCGCTTTTGTCGCGGCGGCGTGTGCCATCGCATTTCCTACCGTCGTCTGCGCCCAGATTGCGCCGTCCGCTACGGCCGCTCTCTCGGTCGGCCCAGACAGCGCGCAGGTCCTTCGCACAGGCACTGAAATTCAGTTGAAGATGGAAGAGGGCCTATCGACGGAGGGAAAGAAACTGCGCGTGGGGCAGCATTTCCGAATGTCGGTTGCTGAAGCAGTATCGGTCGGTGGTCAGATCGTCATTCCTGTCGGCTCGCCAGCGACGGGTGAGATCACGGAAGTCCGCAACAAGGGTATGTGGGGCAAGTCCGGGCATCTGACCGCAGCCTTGCAGTATGTCAGCGTCAATGGGCGGCAAATCCGTCTCACAGGCACTTTCGATGATAAGGGCGTCACTGGCACAGGTGGTGTAGTCGCAGCGGTGCTGCTCGTGCCTGTCGTTGGCTTCTTCACCACTGGCACCAGTGCTCGCATAGACTCCGGCGCTCAGATCAAGGGCTTCATCGGCGAGGATGTGCCTTTGGTTTTCACTCAGGCAGCGGCACCGGCCCCGATGGCTGTACCCGTCGCACTCAGCCCGACACCGGTGGCTGCGATCGTGCAGCAGTAAGGTTGCCGCTCACATTTAGCACTTGATGAGGCGGCTGGTGGTTGAAATGGCCCGTAACCGTTCAGATCAGCCGCCCCCTCATCTGCGTCAGGTTGCTGGCCGATGGTGGCGATATCGATGAACTCAATCAGCATATCGAAGGAGGCAGGAACTGGTCCGGGGCCGAGCACTTCCTTGAAGCGGGGCGGACAGGCGCGACAGTTCATGGAGGTCAGACGAGCGGACGGGATCAAATACCTGGCCGACCAACTTCAGGCAGGCGACGAGAAGGCCCTGGCCGCGGCTCGACACTTCGGCCTTATCCCTTAGCTTAGACCCCGTATCGCTTGTTGCCGCCCGAGGTAATGCAGTAGCGGCCGCCACGCGGGCCCACGCATACGTCCCCACCGTTACACGGGCAGCTTCCGCTATTTGTGGTTCCCCTGGATCCGCCGCCGCCAGAGTATCCGCGGACCCTACGCCGACTGCTCGTTCTGCGTCTTCCTATGGCGTCGGCCTCATCCCCTGCGCCTACAGCGGCCACAGCCAGCAATGAAAGAAAGAACGTCCGCCTTTCCATCTTATTCCCCCGAATCGATCGTCCGATCATGGGCAACGGAAACCGACGTGTCGATCAGGCAGAACCGGAGGATTATCCATTTCGGAGTAGTTACGTGTTTGTAGTGGACGGGGCACTTGAGTTGGTGCTTTTTATCTCGTGACCCGCTGGTTGGACGCCAACATGCTTGAAGACGATTATGCCGAAATCGATCCTCGCCTGGTGTTGGATCGGCTGATCGCTAGGAATGGCGAAAACTATGCCGATCTCTCTCGTCTTCTTGGTCGCAATCCTGCCTATATCCAGCAGTTCATAAAGCGCGGGACACCACGGAAATTGGATGAGGCGGACCGGCAGGTCTTGGCCCGCTATTTTGGCGTGCCGGAACAGATGTTGGGCGGGGCCAGGGAACCTGCCCTCACGCCTGCAGCCGCACTTGGTATGCCAACGGCTATCGCAGTGCCGCGGCTGGCGCTGGGTGCGTCGGCGGGGCAGGGGTCGCTGGACGAGAATGAGCAGGCGGGGGGCGTGATGGCGTTCGATGCCCGTTGGCTGCGATATCTTGGGGTGCGACCGCAAGGCGTTTCCATCATCCGGGTTGAAGGCGAATCGATGGTACCGACGCTGAACGACGGCGACGACATCATGGTCGATCATGACGATAATGCCGGACGCCTGCGCGACGGGGTCTATGTGTTGCGGCTCGACGGAGTGCTGATGGTAAAGCGTATTGCCATGGGGCCGCGAAAGGGGCGTTTCAGCTTGTTAAGCGACAATTCTCTGTATCCAGGATGGCAGGACCTTGGACCTGACTTGGTGCAGGTGGTTGGGCGGGTAGTATGGACGGGGCGGCGGCTATGCTAGAGTTGCCCAGCATCTCGCATGCTGAAATAATCACTATCTGCCACGATGAAATGGTCATGCATGATAAGGCCGAGCAGATTGCAAGCGGCTATCACGCGCCTTGTCTCATCTCTGTCCTGTCGCGAGGGCTGGGCTTGGCCAGAAGGATGGTTATGGCCCATCACGATCATCGAGCCGCAGCGTAGTAAGGCTGATCGAAGCACGAGAGGTAAATCGTACTCGACCTGGTCAATCTGGCCTTCGAAATAGATGTCGCCGACCGGCTTCGAAAGATCGCCATCATAAAAGAAAAATTGGAGGCGTTCGCGCTTTAAGCCCCGAAAGCGCGAAATCTTGTCGGCGATCCATTGCTGTTTCAGACGGCGAACTTCTGCTGCCGCTTCCTCCGGTGATAGCCGTAAGCGCCGATCGCCATCGACAGCAGTGTCGGCCATGCCCACCATCCGGCCAGAAAAGCATAAGGGAATGCGACTATCGACACCGCCATCAGCATGGCCATGTGCGTGTATATGGTGAGCAGATGAAATGACGTTGCCCATAGCGGCCAGAACCTGTCACTCTTGAGCGACAGCGCGATCAGCGCTGCCGCCAGAAGCCCATCGATAAGGAGCACATCCAGCTCAACGCTCCGGTATCTGACTGGTAAGGCCGAGGTGGCAAAATGGGTTCCCACCAAAGCCAGCAGGAACAGGCACACCCCAATTCTCTCATACTTCCCGCCCCAGAGTGCCGAAAGGATGAGGATCACCGGCACGTACAACCAGTTCAGATACCAGAGGAGAAGGGTCAAGCAGCTGTGCTCCAGGCTACTACATCAAGGCATGGCCGGCTTTTGCTCAAGCCCTCCGAATGCCGAAACATCCAGGCGCAGTTGCTTGCCGGTGTCGGCAAGACGGCTATGTGCGTCAACAACCGAAGCCCGTCCCTTGATCATCGTGTTCAGCGCCTCACCCAGACTGGACAGAGCATCCTGACCATAGATGGCCGACAATTGCGCGTCCACGCGGGCATCGACCAGCATTGCCGTCAAACCTGCTAGATGGCTGATGCTGGTGTCGATAGCGATTTCGGTTGCCCGGAGCTTGTTCGCAACCTTTGGGGCTTCGCTATGAAGGGCCGACTGGCGTTGGCGCAGGGTGACGACTGAAGACATGATTCATCTCCTTTGGACTGCTCTCGCAGCCCAGTGGCGATCGGCCTGATGGCAGGCCGACTAGGTTAAGCGGATGAGGATACGCAAAAGTGTTTCGTAGCTGCTCAGTGCGCCAACTGACACCAACATGATGGCCAGAGGCAGAATGACCAGAATTATAACCCTTTGGACCGCTGAGAGATCATTGGTCGCTCCCCGATAAGCAGGGATCAGCCAACCAAATGGACCAAGCCATCGGCGCCACCCCCTGCTTGGAACAATGCTTGGGGGTGAACCCGCCGCCTCGGCAAGAGGAGACGAGGGGTTAACCCATTTCGGGGGAGGGGCCTCTATTTCTGTCTGCTCGCAATCCTCCAGAACGATGCAGTCACCTAGGGAGATATTGCCGGTCGTGGTCTGCTCGAATGCGATGAAACTTCGTGCTGCCTCGACGCTGGTCGATACCTGTAGGATCTTCCGGGCGGCCGCGAGATGCTGCTTGACCGTTTCCGGCGAGTTTCCAAGCCGGATCGCAATTTCCTTAATCCGGTAACCTTGACCCAAAAGCCGCAAGCAGTCGCGCTGCCTATCCGTCAATCGCGACATGGCGACTGCATCCGACGACACCCCCGCGCCTACCTGTGCGTTCGTCATCTAGCCCCATCCTACCCTGAATGAACGGGTGTGATATGGAGTAGGGCAGGGTTAACACGTGCGCAACCAAGTTAATTCGGCAGGCGAACGATGACGGCTATGCCCTTTTCGATGACAGCTAGCCCTGCTGGCGCACGGACGCCTGGCGGCAATCCATGCTGCTACCTTTCCATGTAGGTGCGCACGCTGAGCGTCGTCACATGCGACCGCCCGCCGGTTTTCTTCATCTCTAAAGTGCCGTCATTTATCAGCTTGTGTAACGTGGTCCGCCCTACCGCTAAAACGGCCATCACTTCGTCAATGGTAAGTTGCAAAGCGCCTTGTGGAATGATGCGTACATGGCGCTTTATGCTTCTGCTCGTGACCGATGGCGGGGGGGCGTGGATTGATCAGGCGCAGATTCTAAGGGGGTAGGAGGGTCGATAGCCTTTGCTGTCATTAGCCCATGCTTAGTTGCAGCAGACGCGATGGACTTTGCGTCGAACCGAATGCCAATTGCAGTCAGTCGCGGGCCGTCGTCCTGATCACCATCCGTTATGCGGACGGAGCCGGTCGAGAAGACACCATCGATCTTATTATGGGCGATGATCCTCTCCCAAGTCTCACGCGACATCCGGCTGTCTCCCGCCTCGTATGTGCCTTCGGCGTCTTAGGTCGTCAGGAGAAGTGCATAGCCTTTCACAAGGCCCGCCGCAGCAGGGTCCGATAAAATGATATGGGCGTCGATGATTGGCGCATCAAGCATGGCGAGAGCGGCGCGGGAGGAATTGGCCGGAACGCGGTCATCAGGCATCTCCGTGGTCAAACACGGACCATGTGATGGTCGCCACAGATGAAGAATCCGTTCGCGCCTGTTCGTCGTTGTTCAGAATGAAATGAGGGAACAAACTGGGGAACGGTCAGAGCCGATCTGGCACTTTTTTCAATGAAGTCAGTATGTTCGGAAGAAGAATGTGGATGCCCGACAAGGACTCGAACCTTGATTGACGGAGTCAGAGTCCGCTCTCTTACCATTAGAGGATCGGGCATCAATCCTGCGCGCGTCGCGCTTGGGAAGCCGCAGATAGGCGCGGTTTTTGTCCCGGTCAAGAGGGTTTGAAAATCATTCGACCGACTTTTTGGAAGTCGGCCGACTGAGTTCTACTGCCCGTATCGTCGCCCAGTTGACGACTCCGAACGCACATCTTGAACCCGCACCGACAAAAAGAAAGCCCGCCGGAGCGCCTGAGCGTCCGGCGGGCATAACCTCTTTCCCTTGACGGGCGGAGAGGGGCTGGGAGCCGCTTCCCATATAGGAAGCGGCTCCCAAGCTTTCAAAGACGTTATTCGCCGTCGCTCTTGAGCAGGTAATCGCCCGCATCCGCATCGCTGCCGTGGGTTTCGCCCTCGACAGCTGCCAATGGATCGTTGCCGATCGCCGCTTCCGGACCCTGTGCCAGTTCGGCCGCACGTTCGGCAGCAGCCGTCTTCGGCGCGATCAGGTCGACTTGGCTGGACGCGCGCAACGCGGCCCGCAGCGCCGCATCACGCGACGAAGCGGCCACGCGCAGGCGGTTCATGCCCGCACCGGTGCCCGCCGGGATCAGGCGGCCAACGATGACGTTTTCCTTCAGGCCGACGAGCGTATCCTTCTTGCCCTGGACCGCCGCTTCCGTGAGGACGCGGGTGGTTTCCTGGAAGGACGCAGCCGAGATGAAGCTGCGGGTCTGCAGCGACGCCTTGGTGATGCCCAGCAGCACCGGCTTGCCAGCGGCGGGCGCGAAGCCCGGCTGGAGCTTGGCGTTGATCTCGTCCATTTCCTCGCGGTCGATCTGCTCGCCCACCAACAGGGTGGTGTCGCCGGACTCGATGATCTCGACCTTCTGCAACATCTGACGAACGATCGTTTCGATGTGCTTGTCGTTGATCTTCACGCCCTGCAAGCGATAGACTTCCTGGATTTCGGCGACCAGATATTCGGCCAGCGGCTCGATACCGAGCACTTCCAGGATGTCATGCGGATCGGGCGAACCACCGATCAGGTTGTCGCCGCGCTTCACGAAGTCGCCTTCCTGAACGTCGATCACCTTGCTCTTGGGGATCAGATACTCGACCGGCTCGCCGCCATCCTCGGGATTGATGGCGATCTTGCGCTTCGCCTTGTAATCCTTGAGGAACTGCACGCGGCCCGACACCTTGGCAATGATCGCATTGTCCTTGGGCTTGCGGGCTTCGAACAGTTCGGCGACGCGCGGCAGACCACCGGTGATGTCGCGGGTCTTGGCCGCTTCACGGCTGACACGCGCCAGTACGTCGCCGGCCTGAACCTGCGCACCGTCATCGACCGACAGCGTCGCACCAACCGCCAGCATGTAGCGGCCAGCTTCACCCGACTGGTCGTCCAGCAGGGTAAGGCGCGGGCGAAGGTCTTCCTTGGTGCGCGCGGCGCCACGATGTTCCGTCACGACGCGCTGGGCGATACCCGTGGCTTCGTCGGTCTGTTCGGTCAGCGTCTTGCTGTCGATCAGGTCGACATATTTCACGATACCGGGCTTTTCCGTGATCACCGGCATGGTGAAGGGATCCCACTCGGCGAACCGCTCGCCCTTCTTCACGGCGTCGCCATCTGCAAACAGGATGGTGGCGCCATAAGGCAGGCGATGGGTTTCGCGCTCGCGGCCTTCGCTGTCGATGATCGCGATCTCGCCGTTGCGGGCAAGGCTCAGGCGACGGCCATGCTTGTCGGTGATGGTCGGCATGTCACGCAGTTCGATCGTGCCGTCCGCCATCGATTCCAGGTTCGACGTTTCGTTGAAGTTCGCCGCGCCGCCGATGTGGAAGGTCCGCATGGTCAGCTGCGTACCCGGTTCGCCGATGGACTGCGCCGCGATGACGCCGACCGCTTCACCGATATTCACCGGCGTACCACGGGCCAGGTCACGGCCGTAGCATTTGCCGCACACGCCCATCCGGCTTTCGCAGATCAGCGGGCTGCGGATCTTGACCGCCTGGGTGCCGATCGCCTCGATCTTGGCGATCATCGGTTCGTCCAGCAGCGTGCCGATCGGAATGACGATGCTGCCATCCTTGCTGTCGACGATGTCCTGCGCCGTGGTGCGGCCCAGGATGCGTTCGCCCAGCGATGCGATGACCGAACCGCCCTGCACGATCGCCTTCATCTCCAGCGCCTTTTCGGTGCCGCAATCTTCCTCGACGATGGTGCAGTCCTGGCTGACGTCGACCAGACGACGGGTCAGGTAGCCCGAGTTCGCCGTCTTGAGTGCGGTATCGGCCAGGCCCTTACGCGCGCCGTGGGTGGAGTTGAAATATTCAAGGACGGTCAGGCCTTCCTTGAAGTTCGAGATGATCGGCGTTTCGATGATCTCGCCCGACGGCTTGGCCATCAGGCCGCGCATGCCGGCCAGCTGCTTCATCTGCGCCTGCGAACCACGCGCACCGGAATGCGCCATCATGTAGATCGAGTTGATCTGCGCGAGGCGACCGGTCTGCGGATCCTTGGGCTGGGCCTTGATCTCGTCCATCATGGCGTTCGCGACCTGGTCGCCGCAACGGCTCCAGGCGTCGATCACCTTGTTGTACTTTTCCTGCTGCGTGATCAGGCCGTCCTGATATTGCTGCTCGTAATCGGCCACCAGCGCCTTGGTTTCGGCGACGGTGCCTTCCTTCGAGTCCGGAATGACCATGTCATCCTTGCCGAAGGAAATGCCGGCCTGGAACGCGTGGCGGAAGCCCAGCGCCATGATGGCGTCGGCGAACAGCACCGTGTCCTTCTGGCCGGTGTGGCGATAGACCTCGTCGATCACGTCGCCCACGTCCTTCTTGGTCAGCAGGCGGTTGACGACGTCGAAGGGCACCTTGTGGCTCTGCGGCAGGCATTCGCCCAGCAGCATGCGGCCCGGCGTCGTTTCATAGCGCTTGAGGTAGCGATTGCCCGCCTCGTCGGTCTGCGGCACCCGGCTCGTGACCTTGGTGTGCAGCGTCACCGACTTGGTGAACAGCGCCTGATGCACTTCCTGCATGTCGGACAGCAGCATGCCTTCGCCCGGCTCGCCTTCGCGCTCCATCGACAGATAATAGATGCCCAGCACCATGTCCTGCGACGGCACGATGATCGGCTTGCCGTTCGCGGGCGACAGGATGTTGTTGGTCGACATCATCAGCACGCGCGCTTCGAGCTGGGCTTCCAGCGAAAGCGGAACGTGGACGGCCATCTGGTCGCCGTCGAAGTCGGCGTTGAAGGCCGAGCAGACCAGCGGGTGCAACTGGATCGCCTTGCCTTCGATCAGTACGGGCTCGAACGCCTGGATGCCCAGACGGTGCAGCGTGGGTGCGCGGTTGAGCATGACCGGATGCTCGCGGATCACCTCGTCCAGGATGTCCCAGACTTCCTTGCGCTCCTTCTCGACCCACTTCTTCGCCTGCTTCAGGGTCATGGACAGACCCTTGGCGTCGAGGCGCGCGTATATGAACGGCTTGAACAGTTCGAGCGCCATCTTCTTGGGCAGGCCGCATTGATGCAGTTTCAGCTCAGGACCGGTCACGATGACCGAACGACCCGAATAGTCCACGCGCTTGCCCAGAAGGTTCTGGCGGAAGCGGCCCTGCTTGCCCTTGAGCATGTCGGACAGGGACTTGAGCGGACGCTTGTTCGCGCCGGTGATCACGCGGCCGCGACGGCCATTGTCGAACAGAGCGTCGACGGCTTCCTGCAACATGCGCTTTTCGTTGCGGACGATGATGTCCGGCGCGCGCAGTTCCATCAGGCGCTTCAAGCGGTTGTTACGGTTGATGACGCGGCGATACAGATCATTGAGATCCGACGTCGCGAAACGACCGCCATCCAGCGGCACCAGCGGACGCAGTTCCGGCGGAATGACCGGCACGACGTCCAGGATCATCCATTCGGGACGGTTGCCCGATTCCAGGAAGCTCTCGACGACCTTGAGGCGCTTGATGATCTTCTTGGGCTTGAGTTCCGACTTGGTGACGGCCAGCTCGTCCAGCAGGATCTGCTTCTCGCCTTCCAGGTCGAGGTCCATCAGCATCTGCTTGACCGCTTCCGCGCCGATCCCGGCGGAGAAGGCGTCTTCGCCATACTGATCCTGCGCGTCGAGCAGTTCATCTTCGTTCAGCAGCTGATATTTGTCGAGCGAGGTCAGGCCCGGCTCGATGACGATATAGCTTTCGAAATACAGCACGCGCTCAAGCTGCTTCAACTGCATGTCGAGCAGCAGGCCGATGCGCGAGGGCAGCGATTTCAGGAACCAGATATGCGCGACCGGCGCGGCCAGCTCGATATGGCCCATGCGCTCGCGGCGCACCTTGCTCACCGTGACTTCGACACCGCACTTTTCGCAGACGATGCCCTTATACTTCATGCGCTTATACTTACCGCACAGGCATTCATAATCCTTGATCGGACCGAAGATGCGCGCGCAGAACAGGCCGTCACGCTCGGGCTTGAACGTGCGATAGTTGATGGTTTCCGGCTTCTTGATCTCGCCGAAGGACCACGACCGGATGCGCTCGGGCGAGGCAAGGCCGATCTGGATCTGGTCGAAGGTTTCGGCCTTGACGACCGGGTTCGCGAAGTTGGTCAGTTCATTCATAATAACAGTCCCTCTAGAGGGTAAATTTCCGGGCGAAGAAGGGGAGGGGCACTGCCTTCGGGAGACAGTGCCCCTTGATCCTTATTCCGCCGCCTGCGCGATGCCGTCTTCGTCCAAAACCGGGTCCATCGTGGCGAGTTCGACGTTGAGGCCCAGCGAGCGCATTTCCTTGACCAGCACGTTGAAGCTTTCAGGAATGCCGGCCTCGAACGTGTCGTCACCCTTGACGATCGCCTCATAGACCTTGGTGCGGCCGACCACGTCGTCCGATTTCACCGTCAGCATTTCCTGCAACGTGTAAGCCGCGCCATAGGCCTGGAGCGCCCAGACCTCCATTTCACCGAAGCGCTGGCCACCGAACTGCGCCTTACCACCCAGCGGCTGCTGCGTGACGAGCGAGTAGGGACCGATCGAGCGGGCATGGATCTTGTCGTCGACAAGGTGATGCAGCTTCAACATATAGATGATGCCTACGGTCACCTTGCGGTCGAACCGGTCGCCGGTGCGGCCGTCGAACAGGTCCGACTGACCCGATGTGGCGAGACCCGCCAGCGACAGCATCGCCGACACGTCGGCTTCGCGCGCCCCGTCGAACACCGGCGTCGCCATCGGGATGCCCCGCTGGAGATGCTCGGCCAGATCGATGATCTGCTCAGGCGTACGGCCTTCGATCTGCTCGGCATAGCGCGGACCATAGGAAGTCAGCAGCCGTTCCTTGACCGCGTCGGGCATGTCGCCCGCCGCCGGGCTCGGATTGGCCTCGCGCCAGTCTTCCAGCGCATGCTTGAGCTGCTGGCCAAGGCCACGGGCAGCCCAGCCCAGATGCGTTTCGAAGATCTGCCCGACGTTCATGCGCGACGGCACGCCCAGCGGGTTGAGCACGATGTCGACATGGGTGCCGTCTTCCAGGAACGGCATGTCTTCGACCGGCAGGATGCGCGAAATGACGCCCTTGTTGCCGTGACGGCCGGCCATCTTGTCGCCCGGTTGCAGCTTGCGCTTCACCGCGACGAACACCTTGACCATCTTGAGCACGCCCGGGGGCAGCTCGTCGCCACGCTGCAGCTTGTCGACACGATCCTCGAACTTGTCGACGATCGACTTCACCGCTTCGTCATACTGGCCCTTGATCGCTTCGATCTGCGCCTGACGGCTGTCGTCCTCGACCGCGAACTTCCACCATTCGTGACGCTCGACTTCACCCAGCAGGGTTTCGTCGATGGCAACGCCCTTCTTGATCCCCTTGGGAGCCGCCGACGCGGTCTGGCCGGTCAGCATTTCCTGCAAACGGTTGAAGGTTGCCCGGTTGAGGATGGCGCGTTCGTCTTCACGGTCCTTGGCGAGACGGTCGATTTCCTCCCGCTCGATCGCCATGGCGCGCTCGTCCTTGTCGATGCCGTGACGGTTGAACACGCGGACTTCCACGACGGTACCTGCAACGCCCGGCGGCAGACGCAGCGACGTGTCGCGCACGTCGCTCGCCTTTTCACCGAAGATGGCGCGCAGCAGCTTTTCTTCCGGGGTCATCGGCGATTCACCCTTGGGGGTGATCTTGCCGACCAGAATGTCGCCCGGCTCCACTTCCGCGCCGATATAGACGATGCCCGCCTCGTCGAGGTTGCGCAGTGCTTCTTCACCGACATTGGGAATGTCGCGGGTGATGTCCTCCGGCCCCAGCTTGGTGTCGCGGGCCATGACCTCGAACTCCTCGATATGGATCGAGGTGAAGACGTCGTCCTTCACGATCCGTTCGGAGATCAGGATGGAGTCTTCATAGTTGTAGCCATTCCAAGGCATGAACGCGACGAGCGTGTTCCGGCCCAGCGCCAGTTCGCCGAACTCGGTCGACGGACCATCGGCGATGACGTCGCCGGCTTCGACCAGATCACCGACCTGGACCAGCGGACGCTGGTTGATGCAGGTGTCCTGGTTCGACCGCTGGAACTTCTGGAGCGTGTAGATGTCCACGCCCGACTGACCGGCTTCGATATCACCGGTCGCGCGGATCACGATACGGGTCGCGTCGACTTGGTCGACGATGCCCGCCCGCTTGGATGCGACCGCCGCGCCGGAGTCACGGGCGACCGTGCCTTCCATGCCGGTGCCCACGAACGGCGCTTCGGCCCGTACCAGCGGCACGGCCTGACGCTGCATGTTCGATCCCATCAGCGCGCGGTTGGCGTCATCGTTTTCCAGGAACGGAATGAGCGATGCGGCGACCGACACCAGCTGCTTGGGGCTGACGTCCATCAGGGTGATATGGTCGCGCGGCGCCATCAGGAATTCACCGGCTTCGCGTGAGGAGATCAGATCCTCGACGAAATGACCGTCTGCATTCACTTCGGCGTTGGCCTGCGCGATCGTGTGCTTGGCCTCTTCCATCGCCGACAGATAGACGACGTCGTCGGTGACCTTGTTGTCCACGACCTTGCGGTACGGCGTTTCGATGAAGCCGTACTTGTTGACGCGGCTGAACGTCGCGAGGCTGTTGATCAGACCGATGTTCGGGCCTTCTGGCGTTTCGATCGGGCAGATACGGCCATAATGGGTCGGGTGAACGTCGCGGACTTCGAAGCCTGCGCGCTCGCGCGTCAAGCCGCCCGGCCCGAGCGCCGACACGCGGCGCTTGTGGGTGACTTCCGACAGCGGATTGGTCTGATCCATGAACTGCGACAGCTGCGAGGAGCCGAAGAATTCACGCACCGCGGCCACGGCGGGCTTCGCGTTGATCAGGTCGTTCGGCATCACCGTCGACACGTCGACCGACGACATGCGCTCCTTGACAGCGCGTTCCATGCGCAGCAAGCCGACGCGATACTGGTTCTCCAGCAATTCGCCGACCGAACGGACACGACGGTTACCGAGATTGTCGATATCGTCGATTTCGCCCTTGCCGTCCTTCAGGTTCACCAGTTCCTTGACCACGGCGAGGATATCCTCGGTCCGCAGCGTCGTCACGGTGTCCTCGGCATTGAGGTCGAGACGCATGTTCAGCTTCACGCGGCCCACGGCCGACAGGTCGTAGCGTTCCGGATCGAAGAAGAGGCCGGCGAACAGCGCTTCGGCGGTTTCCTTCGTCGGCGGTTCGCCGGGGCGCATGACCCGATAGATATCGGACAGGGCCTGGTCGCGGTCTTCGGCCTTGTCGGCCTTCAACGTGTTGCGGATCCAGGGACCGGTGCCGACATGGTCGATGTCCAGCAGTTCCAGGCGATCGATGCCCGCCTTGTCCAGCTTTTCCAAATTCTCGGGGCTGACTTCGTCGCCCGCCTCGATGTAGATTTCGCCGGTGCTCTCGTTGATGAGGTCATAGGCGCTGTAGCGGCCATAGACTTCCTCGGTCGGGATCAGCAGCGTTTCCAGCCCGTCCTTTTCCGCCTTGTTGGCGGCGCGGGGCGAAATCTTCGTGCCAGCCGGGAAGATCGCTTCGCCGGTCTTGGCGTCGACGATGTCGAACGCAGGCTTCAGGCCGCGCCACGCTTCGGCGAGATAGGGGATGACCCAGCCGCCTTCGCCACGGACGAACACGACCTTGTTGTAGAATTCGCCCAGAATTTCTTCGGGCGTCAGGCCCAGCGCGAACAGCAGCGCCGTGACCGGCAGCTTGCGCTTGCGGTCGATACGGACGTTGACGATGTCCTTGGCGTCGAACTCGAAATCGAGCCACGAACCACGATAGGGGATGACGCGTGCGGCGAACAGATATTTGCCCGACGAGTGGGTCTTGCCACGGTCATGGTCGAACAGGACGCCCGGCGAACGGTGCATCTGGCTGACGATCACGCGCTCGGTGCCGTTGACGATGAAGGTGCCGTTACCCGTCATCAGGGGCATGTCGCCCATGTAGACGTCCTGCTCCTTGATATCCAGGACCGAGCGAGTTTCGGTATCCTGATCGACTTCGAACACGATCAGGCGCAGGGTAACGCGCATTGGCGCCGCGTAGGTGATGCCGCGCTGGCGACATTCCTCGACGTCATACTTCGGGTCTTCCAGCTCGTAATGAACGAAGTCCATTTCGGCGGTGCCGGCGAAGTCGCGGATCGGGAAGACGCTGCGCAGCGTCTTTTCCAGGCCGGACACATAACCGATCGACGGGTCGGACCGGAGGAACTGTTCATAGCTCTCCCGCTGGACCTCGATCAGGTTGGGCATCTGCACCACTTCGTGGATGTCGCCAAACACTTTCCTGATGCGCTTCTTCGCGCCGGTGTTGCTGATCGTTGGGAGAGCTTTGGTCGCCATGCGTTGTCCTTGCCTTCATTCGTCGCATTTTTTCGCATCCCGGCGAATACTCAGCCTGTGCGCTATGGAATAGCAGGTGATTCGCACCCGTCATTCCACGCAAAAAAGTGCGGGCCGGGGCTGTCCGATCCGCACTGTCAGCACTTTGTGACCCATCAGAAGTCGCCCAATTCCGCCAGCTTCGCGCGCAATTCGATGCTGGACCCCGAGCGATCCGGGGGACGGCCGACCCGCAACCTTGAAGGGCACAGGACAACCGGATTGACGCCGATATAGCCATGATAGCCCGGTTTGTGAAGGGGGGTCAGCCAAACAGCCCGCGTTCCGCCCGGATCGCCGCCACCAGCCGGTCCAGTTCGGCGCCACTGTTAAACAGGGCGGGCGTCACCCGCAACACTGGGCCGGACGCCAGGCCCGCCTTCGCCACAACCAGCAGCCTGTATTTCGCCAGGAACAGTGCGGCGGCCTTCTTCGCGTCGTCCGGGCCGGTCATGCCGGGCAGGCGAAAGCCGGTGACCGCGCCATAGCGACCCGGTTCCTGCGGCAGCATGATCTCCAGTCCCTTGATGTCCCGGACCCGATCGACCCAATAGTCGCGCAGCCTTAGCAGGTGGCGATATTTCGCCGCGCCGCCGATCGCATCATGCATCGCGATCGCGCGCGGGACCGTCAGCCGTGCAGCGAAGTCGACAGTTCCGGTGGGAATGCGCGCCCGGATATCCTCCGGCCCATGGATGCGGTTGCCCAGCCAGGGCGCGATGTCCTGCAACCGCGCCTTGCGGATATAGATGCCGCCGGTGCCCAGCGGCGCGGCCAGCCATTTGTGCAGCGAAAAGCCGATGAAATCCGCGCCGGTGTCCGCGACGGTGAAGGGCAGGTGCCCCACCGCCTGCGCACTGTCCAATATCGTATCGACGCCGCGCGCCCGCGCCATCTCCACGATCGCCTTGACCGGCGGCACCAGCCCATTGCGGTTGGACAGGTGCGTCAACAGCAGCAGCTTGGCGCGGGGCGTCTCCTTCAGCACCTTGTCGTAAGCGGCCAGGATGTTCGCTTCGCTATGCGGTTCCGGCAGGGAAAAGCGCACGATCCGCGCGCCCCGGCTCTTCTCCAGATAGTCGCAGGCGAACTGCATCTCGTCATAATCGACATCGGCGTAGATCACCGCGTCCCCGGGCCGGAGCAGCGCATAATTGGCGATCAGCGCATAGAGCGCTTCGGTCCCGCCGCCCGCCAACGCGATCTCGTCGGTCGATGCGCCCAGCAGTTGCGCGACAGCTTCGCGCGACCTGTCCAACTCGACGTCGCGCGGATGGCCGGGCGCGGCATTGCGCAGGAATAGCGCATGGTTCTGGTTGACCCAATGCGACCGCGCTGCGTAGGCGGCCTGCACCGGCAGCGTCATCGCGCCATAATAGGCCGCGTCGAAGGTCGCGAAATCCCGGTTCACGCGATAGAGCCGCATCAGCGCCGCCTGCGCCGCATCGAAATCCGTCATGTCGCCGGTAAAGGCGAAGGGCGGTTCCTGCGGCCAGGCCCCTTCCTTGGTGCTCGCCGCCGACACCCCGCCGCCGCCCGCCAATCCCAGCGCACCGCCCATCGCCATGCCGCTGCCCAGAAAAGCCCGCCGCGTCACCATAATCTGCCCCACATCGCGAATGTAATAACATACCATGACGGAGCAGGCGATCGAACCCGCCATGCGAGCGAAAAAGCGATTAAGGTGTCGCGTTCGTTGTCGCAGCGGGCGAGGCAGCGCTCGGCCCGACCGGCGCGATCTTCACCGTCTCGAACCGTTCCTTGCGACGCACGCCCGCCAGTCCCGCATCATCCACAGGCGTGGGCAAGGGAACCGAAATACGCTGGCGCATACATTCGCTCTTGGCTGCACGCGGCGTCTGCGCGCAGTTCCACAGCGACTTCTGCAATCCCGTCGTGGTGTCATGGATGTAGGAAAAGCGCATGGCGGCCAGATTGGCCAGGGTCAGCGGCAATTCCTTCGGGGCGTCGTTAGTGGTCCA
Source organism: Sphingobium sp. CR2-8 (assembly GCF_035818615.1). Lineage (NCBI taxonomy): Bacteria > Pseudomonadati > Pseudomonadota > Alphaproteobacteria > Sphingomonadales > Sphingobiaceae > Sphingobium > Sphingobium wonjuense. Next base: position 738,872 of record NZ_JAYKZY010000002.1, read on the forward strand.
TCCCATGATCCGGCATTGCGGTCGTCCCGCGCAAAAGGTGCGGGCGCTTTCGGGCCAATTGTCCGGCCTGCTGCCGCGCGGCAATTCGACGACGAAGCTGCGCGTATCGGCCAGCGCGATCAGCCGCACGCCGCCCACGCTCTTGCCGATCTGGTCCAGGCCGATCGCATGCCGGGCCTGTGCGGCGATGGCCTCGGCGCTCTCGCCGGTAGGCGTGATGACGCCGGGCAAGGGCAGCATCTGGGCGCTATGGGCGGGTGAAAGCCGTCCGATCTGCGGGATCAGCGGCTCGCCGCCATCCACGGTCCGGCGGAAGGCGGGCGGCGTGCCCCACCATCCCCGCCAGCGGAAGAAGATATGGGTGCCGACCGCCACGATCTTGTCCAGGCTGCTGCTCCAATAGGGCACGACCCAGTCGGTATGATAATGGGTGGCGTGGCCGACCGGCTTGTAGACCTGTCCCGCCAGCGCGCTGCGGGCGATCTGCTGCGCCCGCGCCCAGGCCACCGGGTTGGGCGTCCGCGCCAGCGCCCCGTCGCAACTGAAGGTGAACTGGCACCCGGTCCGGCGCTCCTGTCCCTGAAACACCACGCCGCACACGGACTTGGGGAAGGCCGGGTGACGCACGCGGTTCAGCACGACCTGCGCCACCGCCTGCTCGCCGATGGCATCGTCCCCGGCCTCGTAAATCTCCGCCGCCGCTAGGCAATCGACTGCGCGGGCAAGATCGACCTGCCCGCCGCGAAAGAGGAAGGGGCTGGCCGCGGGATTGGGATCGCGGGAAAAGGGGATGGCGGCGTTGAACGCCACCGCCTTGTCGCGTGGCAGGGCGAAGACCTCGACCGGCTCGACCGGCGGGGGCGGGGTAGTCGGCCGCTTCATACGGGCCGCCATTACCGCATCCAGGCGGGGGAGGGGCCATCGGATCGTGACCGACTGTCCCATCCCGCGACCGCCATGGGCAGGCCGACGAACAGCAACGCCCATAGCAGCCACATGCCGGGATGCGGCTGATTACGGGGTAGAGCGTCGGTCATGCCCGGCGCGTTACACCATCCTTATCCCGGCAGGAAGCCCGGCCTTATCCCGGCAGGAAACCCGGCCTTATTCCGGCAGGAAGTCCGGCACCGAAAGATAGCGTTCGCCCGTATCATAGTTGAAGCCCAGCACCCGGCTGCCTGCGGGCAGGTCTTTCAGCTTCTGCGCGATCGCCGCCAATGTGCCGCCGGACGAGATGCCGACCAGCATCCCTTCCTGCGTCGCAGCCTTGCGGGCATAGTCCTTCGCGTCGGCCGGATCGACCTGGATCACGCCGTCCAGCAACTGGGTATGCAGGTTCGCCGGGATGAAGCCAGCACCGATGCCCTGGATCGGGTGCGGGCCAGGTTGGCCGCCGCTGATGACCGGCGACAGGGTCGGCTCGACCGCATAGACCTTCAGATGGGGCCACTGCTTCTTCAGCACCTCGGCGACACCGGTGATATGTCCGCCGGTTCCCACGCCCGTAATCAGCGCATCGATCGGCGTGTCGGCGAAATCGGCCAGGATTTCCTGCGCGGTGGTGCGGACATGCACGTCGATATTGGCCGGGTTCTCGAACTGCTGCGGCATCCAGCTGCCCGGCGTCTGGCTCACCAGCTCCAGCGCGCGCTCGATCGCGCCCTTCATGCCCTTCTCGCGCGGGGTCAGGTCGAAGCTCGCGCCATAGGCCAGCATCAACCGGCGGCGCTCGATCGACATGCTTTCGGGCATGACCAGCACCAGCTTATAGCCCTTGACCGCCGCGACCATGGCCAGGCCGACGCCGGTATTGCCCGACGTCGGTTCGATGATGGTGCCGCCGGGCTGTAATTCGCCGCTGGCCTCGGCCGCCTCGATCATCGCCAGCGCGATACGGTCCTTGATCGACCCGCCGGGGTTCGACCGTTCCGACTTGATCCACACTTCCGCATCACCGAACAGCCGCTTGATGCGGATGTGCGGCGTATTGCCGATGGTTTCCAATATCGTGGCAGCTTTCATGATGTCTTCTCCTCGCAGAGCATGGGGCGGTCGGTCGATCCGGTCGACGGCGCCCAACCAAAATCAGTCAAGGTTGAACGATCAAACCGGATCGCCAACCAGTTTATTCTCGTCTCGCCCGATGTCGGGTGGATCAAAGCTTCGTGCAAGGCGCAATTCAGGAAAGAGTCGCGCCCAAAAGAGCGTGATGACGATCGCGCCCACGCCACCGCCGATCACGGCGGCGACCGGCCCGACCAGCGCGGCCAGGAAACCGCTTTCGGCCTCGCCCAGTTCGTTGGAGGCGGATATGGTCAGTTGCGACAGGCTCGACACGCGCCCGCGCATCGCGTCGGGCGTATGCAACTGGACCAGCGACTGGCGCACGAACACGGACACCATGTCCGCGCCGCCCAGGACCACCAGCGACGCGATGCCCGCCTCGATCGCGATGTCGCGCGGTAGGAAGGCCGTGCAGCCAAAGGCGATGGTGGCCAGGCCAAAGAGGATCACCGACCCCAGCATCTTCAACCCCACCTCGGTCTTCATCGGGCGGAAGGAGAACCACAGCGCCGTCAGACCAGCCCCGATCCCCGGCGCGGCGGCCAGATGGCCCAACCCCCGCGCGCCCACATGCAAAATGTCGCGCGCATAGACGGGCAGCAGAGCCGTCGCGCCCGCCAGCAGCACCGCGAACAGGTCCAGCGTGATCGTCGCCAGCACCAGCCGGTTGCCCTTCACATAGGTGAAACCGTCGATCATCTGGCGGATGGGATGGCGGGTCGTGTCGCGCGGCGGCTGCGGCACCGGCCCGATCATCAGCATCGCGCCCAGCGCGACGGCATAGAGGATCGCGGCCAGCGCATAGGCGCCCCATGGCGTCGCGGCAAAGGCATAGCCGCCCACCGCCGGCCCGGCGATCATGCCCGCCTGCCACACGACCGACGATATGGCGATCGCGTTGGGCAGCACGGCGGGCGGCACCAGATTGGGGGCGAGCGCGCCATAGGCCGGGCCGTTGAACGCCCGCGCGATCCCCACGATCACCGCGATGCCGAATATCAGCGGCAGGCTGACCCAGCCTTCATAGGTTGCGAAGGCGAGCAGTCCCGCCGCGATCGTCAGCAGCGTCAGCGTCAGCCGGGTGATGACCCGCCGGTCATAATGGTCCGCCACCCATCCGGTGACGGGCGTCAGGAAAAACAGGGGCAGAAACTGCGCCAGCCCGATCAGGCCAAGCTGCGCCGACGCAGCCCCGGTCGTCATCGTTTCGCGCGCGATATTATAGGCCTGCCATGCCAGCACGATCATCATGCTATACTGCGCCAGCACGGCGCAAAGACGCCCGACCAGATAGGCCCTGAAATTGGCGAAATGCAGCGGGTGGCGGGGCGAAGCAGCAAGCGTCATGGGGATGCTGTAGCGGGGCTTATGTTGCCGAAGCAACAGCAGCGCGACCTATAGTCCAACAAGATTTGCTTTGCCATCTATGAGCGGGCAAGGCGCGGACAGGGAAGGGGCGCGGCCTTCAAAACGCAAGCCTGTTGTCGAACGCCCACCACCGTGAGTCTTGCCAGCGAAGGCCGACCTCTCAGGCAACGACGCGACCAACCTTCCCAATATCCTATTTCCGCAGCAGCACGCCGCTGACCGATCCGTTGCGCACGGAACAGACGAAGGGGATGTCGCCATCGGCCGCGCTGACCGCGCCTTCGACTTCCCAGCCGGTGGACATGCTGCTGGCCCGCGCCGGACCGATCAGCCTGGATGCTGGCCCGGCCTGATAGAGCGCCTTTTCCGCGCAGGCGTCGCGCGCCGCTTCCGCCGTTGCGATCGATCCATGGCCCGGCGACGCATAGGGCGTCTGGCGCGCGTCGCGCTGCGCCTGCCGATCGGCCACGATGTCGCTGACGATGGCCGCACCCACGACATGACGCGGCACGATGACGATCTGGGCCTGGAGGGGTGTGGCCAACAGACTTATCGCCAGACCTGTCCAACTCGCTGTCGCTTTCATGGCCTATGTCTCCCTGTTTCGCGCCGACTATAGCCTATTTGAACAGGCTGCCCAATATCCCGCGCACCAGCTTGCCCGCGATCCCGCCGGACGAGGATTTGCGGCGCGATCCGCCGAACACCGCCTTGCCCAGTTCGTTGGCGACCTGCCGCCCCACCGATGATCCCGCCGCGCGCGTTGCCGATTGGATGACCTTGTCCAACGTGCCCGGTTTCGCCGCTTCCCGCGCCGCCGCGGCGTCGCGCCGTGCCTGTTCCTTCAATGCCGCCTCGCGCTGCCTGGCTTCGACCTTGGCCTGCACGGCGGCCGCCTTGTCGGATTCCGCCTGCGCCTTGGACGCCTGCGCGGCGGCGGCTGCGGCCTGACCGCGCGCGGCCAGTATTTCCTCCGCCGACTCCCGGTTGACCGCCTCGTCATATTTCCCGGCGCAGGGCGATATCGACTGGATGATCGCGCGTTCCTTCGCATCGAGGGGGCCCAGTCGCGACCGCGGCGGCGCGATCAACGTGCGCTGGACGACGCCCGGCGATCCATCTTCCTGCAACAGCGAAACCAGCGCTTCACCGACCTTCAATTCGGTGATCGCGGTTTCGACATTCAGGTCGGGGTTGATCCGAAACGTCTCGGCCGCCGCCTTGATCGCGCGCTGGTCGCGCGGCGTGAAGGCGCGCAGCGCATGCTGGACCCGGTTGCCCAATTGCCCGGCCACATCCTCGGGAATGTCGATCGGGTTCTGCGTCACGAAATAGACGCCCACGCCCTTCGACCGGATCAGCCGCACGACCTGCTCGATCTTGTCGGTCAGCGCTTTTGGCGCGTCGTCGAACAGCAGATGCGCTTCGTCGAAGAAGAAGACCAGCACCGGTTTGTCGGGGTCGCCCACTTCGGGCAGCGTCTCGAACAATTCGGACAGCAGCCACAGCAGGAATGTCGCGTAGAGTTTGGGACTCTGCATCAGCTTGTCGGCGGCCAGCACGTTCACATAGCCGCGCCCCTTCTCGTCCACCTTCAGCATGTCGTGGATGTCGAGCGCAGGTTCGCCGAAGAAATAATCGCCACCTTGGGCGTCGAGTTGCAGCAATTGCCGCTGGATCGCGCCGACGCTGGCCTTGGTCACATTGCCATAGCGCGCCGAGAGCGTATCGGCATTGTCCGCGCAATAAGCCAGCATCGCCTGCAAATCGCCCAGGTCGAGCAGGAGCAGCCCTTCCTCATCGGCATATTTGAAGGCGATGGTCAGCACGCCTTCCTGCGTTTCATTAAGGCCCATCAGCCGGGCGAGCAGCAGCGGCCCCATCTCGCTGACGGTTGTGCGGACCGGATGGCCCTGCTGCCCGTACAGATCCCAGAAGATGACGGGATTGTCGGCATAGGCATAGTCGGTGATGCCGATCTCCGCCGCGCGCGAAACCAGCTTGTCCGCGTTTTTGGCGGTCGGGGACCCGGCCATCGCTATGCCCGCTAGATCGCCCTTCACATCCGCCAGGAACACCGGCACGCCCAAGGCAGAGAAGTTCTCGGCGATCCCCTGCAACGTCACGGTCTTGCCGGTGCCGGTAGCCCCGGCGATCAGCCCATGGCGATTGGCGCGGCGCAAATTCAGCGTCTGGCGAATGCCCCCGTCCTTGTCCGGTGCGCCCAGCCCGATGAAGATACCGTCGCTCATTGCTGCAACTCCGAAAAGAAAAACCCGTTCGCCCTGAGCCTGTCGAAGGGCCTTTCTATTCTTCGAAGGAAGAAGAAGGCTTCGACAGGCTCAGCCCGAACGGGTCTGATAGGACGCCCTCACTTTACTGCGCGAGAACGGTTCGGCAAGCGCCGCTTATTTGTCGCGCAGACGCACCGGCAGGAAGATCGCCGGCTGGCCGCGACGCAGCACCTGCAACAGGATGGCGCTGCGACCTTGGCCTGCCACCGCCTTGGCCTGCGCGTCCAATTCCGCCTGGCTGGCGACCGGGCGGTTGTTGGCGCTGATGATCACGTCGCCGCGACGCAGGCCCTTGGCGCCCGCATCGGTCGATCCATCGACGGCGGTGATGACCACGCCGCGCGTATCGGCCGCGATGCCAAGCTGGCGAATGATGCCGGGCGTCAGCGGGATCGCCGAAATGCCCAATGCCTGCTGCGTCGCCTGGCCCGGATTGCTGTCCTGCTGGCTGAAATCCTCTTCGCCCTGCGGCTGGGCAAAATTGTTCAACTCGTCTTCGGACGGGCGCTCGCCCACGATCGCCGTCACCGTCTGGCGCTGGCCGTTGCGTATCAGGATGATCGGCACGCTCGCACCGATCGACTGATTGGCCACGATCGAAGACAGATTCTGGTCTGCGTTCACTTCCTGGCCCGCGACGCTGACGATCACGTCGCCTGCCTTGATCCCGGCCTTCTCTGCGCCCTTGCCCGGCTCAACGCCCTGCACGAACTCACCGCGATTCTTGGCCAGACCCAGCGAGTCCGCCATATCCTCGCCCAACGGGCTGATCTGCACGCCCAGATAGCCGCGCTTGATCACTTGCCCCTGACGGAGCTTCTCCACGATCGGAGCGGCCTGTTCCGACGGAATGGCGAAGCCGATGCCGACATTGCCGCCCGATGGCGACAGGATCTGGCTGTTGATGCCGATCACATTGCCGCGCATGTCGAACATCGGGCCACCGGAGTTGCCCTGGTTGATCGACGCGTCGGTCTGGATGAACTTATCGTAGCTGCCGCCGGTGCCGCGATGGAGCGCGGAAATGATGCCCGCCGTCACCGTGCCGGACAGGGCGAAGGGATTGCCGATCGCCACGACCCAGTCACCCACGCGCGCCTTCGTGCTGTCGCCGAACTTGACGAAGGGCAGGGGCTTTTTGGATTCGATTTTCAGCACCGCCAGATCGGTTGCGGGATCGCGCCCGACCAGCTTGGCGGTATATTCTTCCTTGTTGGTCATCGTGACCGTGATCGAATCGACGCTCGCGCCTTCGGCCCCGGCCGACACCACATGGTTGTTGGTGACGATATAGCCGTCTGCGGAAATCAGGAAGCCGGAACCCAGCGACTGCGCCTGGCGCGTCTGCGGTTGGCCGCCCTGTCCCTGTCCGAACAGATCGCCGAACGGCGTGCCGGCGAACGGGTTCTGGTTCTGCACCTTCACCCGCTGCTTGGTCGAGATGTTGACGACGGCCGGTTGCAGCTTTTCGACCATGTCGGCCAGGCTGGCAGGCGCGCCCGCGGGGGCTGCGGCCGTCAGGCCTTCATTCTGCGCGGTTTGCGCGCCGACATTGGAGCTGGTCGTTACCGCAATGGCGGTGCCGCCCAGCAGCAGGGCGCCGGTGATGGCATAAGCGTAACGCACTCGTGACGGTCCTCTCATGATCTTCAGGAAATGGAAGGCGGGACTTTTAGGGAAGTCCTGATTTGCGCCGCCTTGCCTTAACCCTCATTGAATGACGCTGGTTCCGTAATGATCCACCAGGGATCATTACGAAAGTTTAACGTCGACCCTGGAATTGTTTCAGGAATTCATTGTCCGGCGACAGGATGACATTGGTCTGGCCGGGCCGGTCGGGCGAGAAGGTATAGCGATAGCTCTGCATCCCCCGATAAAAGTCATAGAATGACGGATCTTTCCCGAAGCTTTCGGCATAGATGCGCGCGGCATTGGCGTCGGCCTCCGCACGAATGATCTGCGCCTGCTTGGCGCCCTGAGCGCGGATGGTCAGCGCTTCCTGCTCACGCGCGGTACGCATGCGGGTGAAGGCGCTGTCCAGCGGCGTGCCATCGGGCAGGTCCGCGCGCTTGATCCGCACGTCCACGATCTCTGCGCCATATTGGCGCGCGACCCGGTCCAGGCCCGCCTCGATATTCTGCATCACCTGGCCCCGCTCGGGGCTGAGTAATGCCGCGAACGGCCGCTTGCCCAGTTCGTTGCGCAGCGCGGAACCCAGGATCGGGCGCAGCGCATCCGAAACCCGCTCCTCGCTGCCCGCCGCGATATACATACGCAGCGGATCGACGATGCGGTAACGGGCGAAGGCGTCCACCTGCAAGCGCAACTGGTCGGTCGACAGCACCTGCTGGCGTTCCATTTCGACCGACAGCACGCGCTTGTCGATCCATACGATCTGGTCAACGAACGGCCAGCGCATGATGATACCCGCGCCGGTATTGCCGAACGTCTCGTTGGCGCGATAGCGGTTGATGATCGCCTTGGGATCGCCGAAGCGCACGACCACGCCCTGCTTGGTTTCGGGCACGATCGCGACCGTGCTGCCGACCAGGATCAGCAGCGCCAGCAGCGTCAGGGCGAGGGCGACGGGATGACGCAGGAATGCGGGCATCACTGGCCTCCCGTGCTGGTGGCCGCTTCGGCCGCCGGAGCGGCCTGCGCCCGGCGCTTGATTTCAGGCAGCGGCAGATAGGGGGTAACATTGTTACCTTCGACGATGGTCTTGTCGACGTTCGACAGCACGCCCTCCATGGTTTCATAATACATGCGGCGGCGGGTTACTTCGGGCGACAGCTTATACTGCTCATACACCTTGTCGAAGGCTGCGGCCTCGCCCTGCGCCTTGGCCGTCACCTGCTGGGCGGCGGCGCGCGCTTCGTTGAGGTAGGTCTGCGCGGTCTGCTGCGCGGCGGACACCGCCTTGAACGCGTCGTTGACGGCGGTCGGCGGATCGGCCTGCTTGATCGCGACGCCCTGAATGCGGATGCCCGATCGGTAGCCGTCCAATATCTCCTGCATCCGCAATTCGACCTGCTGTTCGATCGCGGTGCGGCCCGCGCCCAGCGCATCGTCCAGGCTGACGCTGGCCAGCACGGCGCGCATCGCGCTTTCCGCGACCTCGCGCACGCTGGCGTCCGGTTCCGACAGCTGGAACAGATATAGTTCGGGGTTGCGGATGTTCCACCGCACCGAATAGGCGAGGTCGATGATATTCTGGTCGCCGGTCAGCACCAGATTTTCGCTCTGTTCGGACGCCGATCCGATATCGATGGTACGGATTTCCTCGACATCCACCGTCGTGACCGCCTCGAACGGTGCAGGCAGCGTCATGCTGATGCCCGGCGTCAACGTGCGGCTATATTTGCCCAAGAACGTCACGACGCCGCGCTCCTGCGGCCCGACCCGGTGGAAACTGGTCAGCACCAGCCACAGCACCACCATGATGCCGATCGCGATCGGCCACAACGCCTTGCCATTGGCACGTGGGGGCAGGCCACCAAAGCCGCCGCCACCGCCATTGCCGCCGCCCTGGCCAAAGCTCTCGCGACCCCGGCGCAGCAGTTCCTCGATCGCGGATGGCCCTTTCGTCCCGCCGCCAGGCTTACCCGGCTGGGTCCATGGATTGCGGGGGCCGCCATCGCCGCCCTTCTGCCCGTCCCCGTCGGGGCCGTCATTCTTGCCGCCCCAGGGGCCTTGAACCATCGCTGCGATCGCGGGCATCCACCCGAATGTTCTTCTCATGACATCTTCTATAGGAAGGCTCTCCTGCGAAAAACAGTGCAAATGCCCGCGATTATTTCCTACAGGGCGTCGTCATGACCGATCTTGCCGATTTCACCGCCCGTCTGACCGCCCTGACCGACGGTCGCGCCAGCGCCCCGCGCGTCAAGGACGGGGTGATGACCATCGCCCTCGACGTGGGCGGCCTGTCCGCGGAGCAGCGGGACGGCCTGGCCGCTGCGATCCGCGAAGGCGGGCTGACCGTGCCGGACGTCACCGATGTCCGAATAGCGATGACCGCCGAGCGCGGCCCCCAAAAAAAGCCGCTGCGCATCCTGGCCGTCGCGTCCGGCAAGGGCGGGGTGGGCAAGTCGACCCTGTCGGCCAATCTCGCCGTCGCGCTGCATCGGCTGGGGGTCAAGGTCGGGCTGGTCGACGCCGACATATACGGCCCGTCGCAGGCCAAGCTGATGGCGAGCGAGGACCAGAAGCCGATCGCGCGCGACAAGAAGCTGGTGCCCGTGACCGGTCCGCTCGGCATTCCCATGCTGTCGATGGCGCATCTGGTGGAACCGGGCAAGGCGCTGGCCTGGCGCGGGCCGATGGTGGGCAATGCGCTCACCCAGTTGATCGACGCGGAATGGGGCGATGCCGAATTGCTGGTGGTCGATATGCCGCCCGGCACTGGCGACATCCAGCTGACGATGGTGCAGAAGCACAAGCCTGCCGGTGCTGTCATCGTGTCCACGCCGCAGGATCTGGCGCTGATCGACGCGACGCGCGCCGTCAGCCTCTTTGCCCAGGCGGGCGTGCCGATGGTCGGGCTGGTGGAAAATATGGCGGGCTATGCCTGCCCCCATTGCGGCGAAATCTCCGATCCCTTCGGCCAAGGCGGCGCGGAAAGCGCGGCGGGCGACATGGCGATGCCCTTCCTCGGCCGCATTCCGCTGGCGATCGACATCCGCCGGCGCTCCGACGCGGGCGATCCCCCGGCGGCGGGGAGGGCGTCCATGCCGACGCCTTCCGCGCCATTGCGCAAAAGGTGGCCGACTGGCTCGAACGGACGGCCTGACTATAGCGTCCGATGCAGAAACTGACTGAACCCGTTGTCTGCATAGTCGCCGAAGGCATCGCCATCGACGAACCCCTGCGCGCGATACAGGGCCAGCGCCGGTTCGAATGCCGCGCCCCGGCCTGTTTCCAGGCTCAGCCGCACCATGCCCTGCGCACGGGCAGTGGCGATGATGTGCCGCAATAGCGCCGCCGCCACGCCTTTGCGCAGATGATCGGGATGGGTCCGCATCGACTTGATCTCGCCTTGGTCGGCACTGATCGTGCGCAGCGCGCCGACGCCCGCGACAGTCATGCCGTCCCAGAGCGTCCACACACTGATGTCGGGCGATTGCAGGCCCGAGAGGTCGAGAGCGAACACGGCGTCGGCGGGTGAATGGGCGTGCATGCCGGACAGATGCAGCGCCAACAGCGCGCGGGTCTGCGGGTCGGTCAGGTCGTCGGGGCGAATCTGGAACATCGCCTGAGCCTATAGCGCGGGCATCGCCAGGGGAACGCCTTGCGTCCGCCCGCGTCTTCCCCATCTCGACTGTGAAGGAGATACGCCATGCCGCTCACCGACCCGCAGGATATCGCCGCCTTGCTTGGCGAAACCCGCACCATCGCGCTGGTCGGCATATCCGATCGCCCTGATCGCCCCAGCTATCGCGTGATGCAATTTCTTCAGGATCATGGCTATCGCGTGCTGCCGGTCAATCCGCAGATAGCGGGCGAACATGTCCATGGCGAGTTCGTCTGGGGCCGCCTGTCCGACATCGGCATACCGATCGACCTGGTCGATATTTTTCGCCGCAGCGAGGCGGCGGGCGAAGCGGTGGATGACGCCATCGCCGTTGGCGCAAAGGCGGTCTGGATGCAATTGGGCGTCATAAATGACGCCGCCGCAGCTCGCGCGGAAGCGGCGGGGCTCAAGGTCGTGATGGATCGCTGCCCCGCAATCGAGATTCCCCGGCTCGGGCTTCCGCCGATCGTGGCGGATTGACCCTAGGCAGCGCGCCTTCGCGCCTCTATCAGACAGGCATGGCGCGCACCATGCGGAAGCAATCCCGACAAGGCAAAGGCATCGACCGGCGCAGGCTCCTCATCGGCGGCGGCGTGGCGGCGGGGCTGCTGGTCGCCTGGGGCGTCTGGCCGCGCAGCTATCAACCCAATCTCAATGCCGGTCCCGGCGAAACCATCGTCAACGCCTTCCTGAAAATCGACGCGACGGGCCAGATCATCGTCGTCGTGCCGCAGACCGAAATGGGGCAGGGCGTCACCACCGTCCTGCCGCAGATATTGGCGGACGAACTCGGCGCGGACTGGCGCACGGTCGCGGTGCAGAGCGCGCCGATCAGCCCGCTCTATGCCAACAGCCTGCTGGCGCGCGAATGGCTGGCCAGCGACTGGACGCGGCTGCTGGGGGACGCGGGCGACTGGGCGATCAACCAATATGCGACGCGCGGCGCGCTGATGCTGACCGGCGGCGGCACATCCATCCCCATGTTCCACGACGCCTATCGTGACGCCGGGGCGGCGGCCCGCGTCCTGCTGTGTAAGGCGGCGGCGGCGCGCTGGGCGATACCCTGGGAAAGTTGCGACATCGCAGACGGCGTCATTTCCGATGGCGCCGCCCGCCGCATGAAGATCGGCGATGTGGTGGCGGAGGCCGCGCAATTCGACCTACCCGCCATCCTGCCCTATCGGCAGGGGCAGGACGGTCGCTTGTCGGGGCAGGACCTCCCCCGCCTCGATACCCCGTCCAAGATCGATGGCAGCCATAATTTCGCCGCCGACATTCGCCTGCCCGACATGGTCTATGCCTCGATCCGTCAGGGACCGATCGGTGATGTCCTGCTGGCGGGTCTCGATGAACGCGGCGCCAGCGGGGTCACCGGCTACCTGAAGCTGGTACGGCAGGACCGCTGGGTCGCGGCGGTCGCCAGCAACTGGTGGGCGGCGAACAAGGCGCTCGACCTTGCGGACCCTGTGTTCACTTTGCGCAGCGATCCGGTCAGCAGCGGCGGCATCGAAGACGCGCTGGAAAAAGCGTTCGAAGGATCGGCCGGTCGCCGTCTCTATGCGCAGGGCGACCTGGCGCCGGTGTTCGACGGCGCGACCATTCTGGCCAGCGAATATCAGGTCGATCCGGGCCTTCACCTGGCGCTCGAACCGCCCTGCGCGACGGCGCGCGTGACGGACGACGGCGCTGAAATCTGGATGGCGACGCAGGCCCCCGGCCTCGCCCGCGCGGCGATCGCCGATGCGCTGGGCCTGTCGGAAGGCGCGGTGGCGCTGTATCCGCTTCACGCAGGCGGTTCCTTCGGGCGCAAGATGGACTGGGACGTGGGCGTGCAAGCTGCGCTGCTGGCGCGCGAAATGAAACGCCCGGTGCAGCTGCTCTGGTCGCGGCTGGAGGATATCATTCACGACCGCCCCAGCGCCCCCGCCCATGCCCGTATGGCCGCCAAGCTCAGCCGCAACGGCGCGATCGAAGGCTGGTCGGCCAAGGTCGCCGCGCCCTGCGCCATGACCCAGACCTGGGCGCGCATTGCCGACGGGAAATTGCCCCATGAAGCATCGGCCGACGCAGCGGACAGGGCGACCCGGCTGGCCGTGGCGGGCATGGCTCCACCCTATGCCATCCCCAACTGGGCGGTCGATCATTTCCCGACCGATGTCGGCCTGCCGCTCGGCTTTATGCGCGGAAACGCGCATCTCCATGGCGCTTTCTTCACCGAAAGCTTCATGGATGAACTCGCGCATCTGGCCGGGATAGAGGCGATGTCCTTCCGCATCCAGATGCTGGGCGGCAATCCGCGCCTCGCCCATTGCCTGTCCACTGCCGCTGCGATGGGGGGATGGCAGGGTGGCATAGCGGGCAGCGGACAGGGCATCGCCGCGCACATGATGGATGGCGGCTATGCGGCCGTCCTTGTGGAAGCAGCCATGAATGGCGAAAAGCTGAGCGTCAACCGCATCGTCGCGGCGGTCGATGTCGGCGATCAGGTCAACCCCGACATCGCCCGGCAGCAGGTGGAAAGCGGCCTCATCTACGGCCTGGCCTATGCCATGGGCGCGTCGGTTCCCTATGAACGCGGCCTGCCCACGCGCGCGATTCTCGGCCGCATGAACCTGCCGCGCCTTGCCGATATCGGCGAAGTCACGGTGGAACTGATGCGCAGTACCGCCGAACCTGCGGGCGTCAGCGATCTCGCTGCGCCGCTCGTCGCCCCCGCCATCGCTAACGCCCTCTATACATGGACGGGCCAGCGCATGCGCAGCCTGCCACTCGTAGGAACCGCATGAACAAGCCCGCCGATCATCCCGTCCTTCCCGCGCCCAAGGTCGGCGTGCTGCTGATCAATCTCGGCACGCCGGACGCCCCTGACCCGGCGTCCGTGCGCCGTTATCTGGCGGAATTTCTGTCGGATCGTCGTGTGGTGGAAATCCCGCAACTGCTTTGGCAGCCGATCCTGCGCGGCGCGATCCTGACCACCCGGCCGAAGAAATCCGCCCATGCCTATCAACAGGTCTGGACTCCCGAAGGGTCGCCGCTGGCCGTCCACACCCGTGCGGCCGCGCATGCGCTGCAAGAGGCGATGCCGCATGTCGTCGTCGACTGGGCGATGCGCTACGGCAATCCGGCGATAGCGGACAGGCTTGCCGCCATGAAGCAGCAAGGATGCGAGCGCATATTGCTGGCGCCGCTCTATCCCCAATATAGCGCCGCGACGACCGCGACCGCCCATGACGCCGCCTTCGCCGCGCTGGCGGCGATGCGCTGGCAGCCCGCCATCCGCACCCTGCCGCCCTATCATGACGACCCGGCCTATATTGCGGCGCTCAAGGCGTCGATCGAACGCCATGTCGCCGCGCTGGACTTCGTGCCCGATGCGCTGCTCGTCAGCTTCCACGGCATGCCCGAACGCACCCTGCGGCTGGGCGACCCCTATCATTGCCAGGCGGTCAAGACCACTCGACTGCTGCGCGAAGCCCTGTCGCTACCGATCCATATAAGCTTCCAATCCCGGTTCGGCCGCGCCAAATGGCTCGAACCGGAAACGGAGGCGACACTTACCAGATTGGTAAATGAAGATGTCCGCAAAGTTGCTGTCGTAACACCCGGATTCGCGGCGGATTGTCTTGAAACTCTAGAGGAAATCGCATTGCGCGCGAAAGAGGTTTTTTTGGCCAGAGGTGGCGAAAAATTTGCCTGTTTGCCCTGTTTAAATGCGTCGGCCGAAGCTATCATCCTTTATCGCAGGCTTATGAGCCGTGAGCTTTCGGGTTGGATAGACTGACCCCCCGTTACAGGAAGAGGATAGACGGATGTCGAGAATAGCGATCGTAACGGGCGGAACGCGTGGCATTGGCGAGGCGATCAGCCTGGCGCTGCAAGACTTGGGTTATACCGTCGCCGCCAACTATGCGGGTAATGAGGAAAAGGCGAAGGCCTTCACTGAAAAGACCGGCATCGCGACCTTCAAATGGGATGTCGGCGATCATCAGGCATGTCTCGACGGTGTGGAGCAGGTGACGCAGGCGCTTGGTCCGGTGGATATCGTCGTCAACAATGCGGGCATCACGCGCGACGGCGTGTTGGCGAAGATGAGCTTCGACGACTGGAATGAAGTGATGCGCATCAACTTGGGCGGGTGCTTCAACATGTCCAAGGCCACGTTCGGCGGGATGCGGGAACGCGGCTGGGGCCGGATCGTCAATATCGGCTCGATCAACGGACAGGCCGGCCAATATGGTCAGGTGAACTATGCCGCCGCCAAGTCCGGAATCCACGGCTTTACCAAGGCCCTGGCGCAGGAAGGGGCGAAGGCCGGCATCACCGTCAACGCGATCGCACCGGGATATATCGATACAGACATGGTCGCGGCCGTGCCCGCGTCGGTGCTGGAAAAGATCGTCGCGAAGATCCCGGTCGGCCGCCTCGGCCAGGCCAGCGAAATCGCACGCGGCGTCGCCTTTCTCTGTAGCGAAGAAGGCGGCTTCGTGACTGGCAGCACGCTGTCGATCAACGGCGGGCAGCACATGTATTGATGCGCCAGGGCGACCCTGACGATGGCCCGTCCGGGCCGGAAGGGTCGCCCTTCGCTCCGCCGATCAAGCGGAGCGTGACGATTGCGGGGCACCAGACCGCGATCAGTCTGGAGCCCATTTTCTGGGACGCTTTGCGCGCCCAGGCCGCCCACCGACATCTGCCCCTCAACGCTCTCGTCGCGCGTATCGATGCCGCGCGGCTGGCGGCGACGCAGCCGCCCAATCTGGCCAGTGCGATACGAAGCTGGCTATTCCAGCAACAAATCTGCGACAAAGGCAATAATTAGTCGCAATAGCGTTGACTCTGCGAAGGACTCGCAATAGCAGGCCTCCTGACAATTAGGGGGTTCTGAACATATGTCGAAATCCGGAAACATGACGTCATTCCTCGCGCTCGGCTGCGTCGGTGCGATGGCATTTGCCGCGGGCGCTCAGGCGCAGGATACGGCGCAGGGGGCACGACTGGGCGGCATGACCGTTACCGACACCGCGCTCGATGAACCGACGATCAAGGTGGAAAAGGCGGAATCGCCCAAATATACCCGCCCGCTGCTTGATACGCCCCAGACGATCACCGTCATCGGCAAGGAAACGATTCAGCAGCAAAATCTGCTGACTCTGCGGGACGTCCTGTCCACGGTTCCCGGCATCACCTTCGGCGCGGGCGAGGGCGGTTTCGGCTATGGCGATCGCATAATCCTGCGCGGCCAGGACGCCAAGAACGATGTCACCATCGACGGCGTACGGTCGGGCGCGTTCCTCAACCGCAATGAAGTCTACAATATCGAGCAGGTCGAAGTCACTAACGGCGCCAATTCCGTCATGAACGGCGGCGGTTCGGTTGCGGGCACGATCAACCTCGTCACCAAGCGTCCGCTGGCCGATAGTCAGACGATCCTCAATGCAGGGATCGGCACCGACCAATATTACCGCGCCACGATCGACACCAACCAGCGGATCAACGACCTGATCGCGGTGCGCCTGAACGCCGTCTATCACAAGAATGACGTGCCCGGCCGCGACGTGGAATTTTACGAACGCTACGGCTTCGCCCCGGCGATCACCATCGGCATCGACAGCTCCACCAGCCTGACCGTGCAGGGCGAATATCTGCACGACGACGCCATGCCGCAATATGGCCTGCGCTATTATCCGCGCGAAGGCGGCTTCCTGAAGAAGTTCGATCGCGAAGGCTATTATGGCTTTGCCAATCTGGACCAACAGAACAGCAAGACCCGTTCGCTCCAGGCGATCTTCAGCCATGCGTTCAGCGATACGGTCAAGATCCGCAACCTGACCCGCTACGAACATATCCGCCAGAATACCGTGACCAGCCAGCCGACGGGCACCTTCTGCCTGGCGTCGACCGGTCTGCAGCCGCCGGACGTCAACACGGGTGTTGCCGCGCCTTGCACCACGACCATATATTCCAATAATGTTGGCCAGACGTTGAATATACCGGCTGGCTATTATCTTCCGACCGGCGGACGTGCCACGGCGCGTCACATGACCAACGAGACCGCATATAATCAGGTTGATCTTAGCGCGGACTTTCAGACCGCGGGTATCGGTCACACATTGGTGATCGGTGTGTCTGCGCTGTGGGAACGCTATGAACAGCAGCAGGGCAATATCAATCGCTCGGCGAACGGCTTCGATCCTTATGCCGCACCCTTTACGACCCAGACGACGAATGGCGTGACGCGCATCATCGCCAATCCGGCCTATAGCGCAGCGACAAGCCTTGGCTTTTACAATCCGCTCGTCAGCATATCCGATCCGGGCAGCATCATCACTGGCCCCGCTGCCTCAACGGGCCAGGCCAGGGTGTATGGCAGCAATGCCTATGTCGGTCCGGTCAATTTCATCCGTGGCAGCGCCGCGATTGGCGAACAGACAAGCTACGCGGCCTATCTGTTCGACACGATCAAGTTCAGCGACTTCTTTGAAATCAACGGCGGCGTCCGTTATGAAAATGTGAAGGGAAGCAGCCGCACCATCACCTATAATACGACCGGGGGTTCTCCTCTCCTCGGCCAGCCCACGGCCGTCGCAAGCTTGCCCGGCACCGACGACAATCTCTTCTCTTACCGCGTCGGCGCGGTGGTGAAGCCGACGCCGGACACCAGCTTCTATGTCGCCTTTGGTAACTCGAAACTGCCATCCAAGGCGTCGGTCGATGGCAGCTGCACCGCGGACAATGCGGCCGGTGGCAGCGGCACCTGCAATGTGCGCCCCGAAACCACCAAAAATTACGAGATCGGCGCCAAGGCGGACCTGTTCGAGAAGAAACTGCTGTTGACGCTCGCCGCGTTCCGCAACGATCGCAACCAGATCAAGGTCATATCGGGCGATCCGTTACTGCCGGACCAGGCGACGGACGGCCATCAGCGGGTGGAGGGCATCTCCTTCGGCGCGTCGGGCAACATCACCAGCAACTGGACGATTTCCGCCAACTATATGTATCTCAAGTCGGATATCAAACAGGGCGTGTCCGATTATTGCCTCGCCAATCCCGGCACGACCGATCCGGCGGCGGGGGCATGCGCCAACAGCGCGGCCTTCCTCGATCCGACGGCGGGCTATGCGCTCACCAACACGCCCAAACATTCGGGCAGCCTGTTCACGACCTACCGCTTCGCTTTCGGTCTGGAGCTGGGCTATGGGCTGACCTATCAGGGCAAATTCCTGCTGAACCAGCCTTCGTTGGCGCAGTTGGTGGCTGGCACCTATGTCGGCTATCATGTGCCGAGCTACACCATCCATCGCCTGATGGTGAACTACCCGATCACGCCGAACCTCAAGGCGCAGGTCAATGTGCAGAACTTCACGAACGAGAAATATGTGACCACGGTCCGCAATGCCGTTGCGGGCAGCTGGGCGCAGCCGGCGCCGACGCGGTCGGCGGTGTTCAGCCTGAACTACAGCTTCTGATCTACCGCGCCCCGGCATGTCCCGGCCGGGGCGCAAAGGGGCGGGCGGCGATGTCACAGGCCTTGTGGCCATCTCCTCGGGTCGCCGCCCGCCCAAATTTTTCCGATATGTTTCCAGGACGCAATTGATTCGCATTAGTCTTCGCGTTATGGGCGCAGAGAGGGAGGCGCTTCCATGCTGCATGCCGCGAGCCAGCCGATCGACGATCAGACGACCATAGCGGAGCCGGACTTCGACGCCACGGTCGCTTCCGTGCCCGTCGTCCCTTCCTCGCCCACGGCGTCCGGTCCTGTCGGCCCACATCGCTACGGCGCGCGCCGCCGTCCCAACATTACCGCCATCGTCGCGATCCTTGTCGTCCACGCGCTCGCGATCGGCGCGCTCATCCAGGTGCGCAACCATGTGCAGCGGGCGGACGTTGCGAAGCTGACCGTGGTGAACCTGTCGCCACCACCACCGCCGCCCCCAGCGGCGGAAACCCCGCCACCGCCGCCCTCCGCCCCCCAGGTCGTCGCGCCGCCGCCGATCGTGCAGACGCCTGCGCCGCCGGTGCCGGTGCAGACATCGCCCGAACCCGTTGCCGTGCCCACGCCCGCACCGACCATGGTGGTCGCGCCCGGACCCGTCACATCCGTGGCCGCCCCGCCAGCCCCGCCCAGCATGGTGCAGGGCGGCGACCTCGGCACCCAGATGGTCGCGGGCAAGCCGCCCCGCTATCCGGTCGAAAGCCGCCGCAAGCATGAACAGGGGACGGTGGTGCTGACCATCACCCTGTCCGTCGATGGCGGCGTCGAAAGCATCACCGTCAGCCAGAGCAGCGGTTCGCCCCGGCTGGACGATGCCGCGCGCGACGCGGTGAAGGGGTGGCGATGGAAGCCGACAATTCGCGGCGGGCAACCGGTGCGGGTCAGGGGCGTGGTCGAAATTCCTTTCATCCTGCGGACCCAGGCCGCCTGACGGACACGCCTTTTCCATGTTGATCGCCATACCCGACCTGATCGACGCTGCGGGCATCGCCGCCATCCGTGCGGTCATCGACGCGGCCGACTGGGTCGATGGCAATGTCACGTCCGGCCACCAGTCGGCGCTTGCCAAGCGCAACCTGCAATTGGCCGAAGACAGCGACGCGGCCAAGCAGGCGGGACAGATGGTGCTCGACGCGCTGGGACGGTCGCCACTCTTCATCGCCGCCGCGTTGCCGCTCAAGATTTTCCCGCCCCTGTTCAACAGCTATGCCGGTGGCCAGAATTTCGGCGTCCATGTCGACAATGCCGTGCGCATCCAGGCGGGGACCGGATTTCGCGTGCGATCCGACCTGTCGATCACGATCTTCCTTGAGGAACCTGACGCCTATGATGGCGGCGAGTTGACGGTGGAAACGCATTTCGGGGTGCAGCAGGTGAAGCTGCCTGCGGGCCATGCGGTGCTCTATCCGTCCTCTTCGTTGCACCGGGTCGAGCCGGTGACGCGGGGGCGGCGGGTGGCGAGCTTCTTCTGGCTCCAGTCGATGATCCGCGACGACAGCGCGCGGCAATTGCTGTTCGATCTCGACCGCAGCGTGCAGGGCGTGGCCGCCGCCATGGGGCAGGGCCATGACGAGGTGATCCGGCTGACCGGCGTCTATCATAATCTGCTGCGCCGCTGGGCCGACGCCTGAGCCAAGCCCGTAGCGCCAGGGTCACGGTTTCGTCCTCCTGCGAAGTTCACACCGTCGTCGGGTCTGTCGGCGCGCTTTTGCGGCCAAAGCGCCTGCGAAGCGCGCCTGAAGCGCCACCAACGCGACGATGACGCGCCACCCGGGTCACGGCCAAGCGCCTGCGACGCGTCGATCGCGCGACAGTGACGCGACGAGCAGGTCACGGGTCGGTGCGATTGCAGGGGCCGCGCGGGAGGGTGATGGCGTGTCATCCGACAGGATAGATCAGAGATTATCCAACATTGGAAGGATGAGTGAGCGGCAAGCGACCCATCTTTTTCGCAAAGGGAAGATCGGCGGGTGTCGACCATTTTACGTCAGCGGAAATGATCCCTGCATATGCCTAGAGCCGACATTCGCCCAATTTAAGAAAGTTTATGGGTTTTCATGAAGTGCCCTGCCTAGCTCGCGGGCAAGCAGTGGAGCATCCGGGTCATTTTTTGTCGCTGCTAATCGCGCCCGTTCCGCTTCCACGGCTTTTCGACGCTTCATGCCCGGCAAAGCCGCGATTTTGACGTATATTTTGACAGCCTTCACCCAAAGAGCATCGGACGATGGCACATCCTCCAATGCCCTCGAAAATGGCGGTGCGTTAACGACATATGTACTACCTTCTTTCTTCAGGAAGGTTACAACGAGCATGCCATTCTTGAAAACCTGACGGTTACATCCGCCTGAAAACACATCGGGATTTGGCTCTTCCAAATTGCGAGGATTACTTGCGACCGCTTTCCATCGACGGCTTGATATAGCGCCATATTCATAAGATATTTGTTGAGGCAGTAGGTCTCCCTTGAGAAGCGCAATTGGCGTTAGCGACGCGTGTCGAAAGCCAAATTCAGAATTAACCGCTCCCGCTTTGACTTTTGCCAAAACAATTGCGTCCGAGCCTTCCACCAGTTGCAAAGTGGTGGGGACACGATAGCCGCTAACTACTGAGCATGCCTGTGCAGTTGAGGGCGTCGTTCCAAGAAACACGGCTATGATAGTTGGCTTCCACATGAGCCGATGATGGCGAGCAACCAATACTTTGGCAACGTCGGCTATCATTTTGATTGCGGCAAAAACCAGACAGTCTGGAAACCACCCCCCAACCACTCCTCCCCTCACTCCAGCATCGCGGCCAGCGCAGGCGTCATATATTCCTGCGCGCCGGTGTCCGTGCGCATCACGAGGCGCGCGGCGAGGCCGTGTCGGGTCGCGAGGTGCATGCCGCGATCCGGGCCCATCACGGTGATCGCCGTAGCCCATGCGTCGGCCAGCATCGCCTGATCGTGCAGCACCGTGACCGATGCGACGCCCGCCGCGATCGGGGCGCCGGTGGCGGGGTCGATGCTGTGCGACAGGCGCGCGCCGTCCTGAAACCGGAAGCGGCGATAGTCGCCCGACGTGGCGATGGCGCAGTTGCAGAGCGCCACGCGCAGGGTCGGTACGGCCAGGTCCGGCGGCGCGTCGACATCGACCCACCAGGGCTGGATGTCGGGCTTGACCCCTTCGCCGCGCAGTTCGCCGCCGATCTCGATCAGGAAATTCGCGACGCCGCGCGCACGGAGCGCCGTGGCGACGGCATCGACGGCAAAGCCCTTGGCAATGCCCGAGAAATCCAGCGCCACGTCGGCGCGGCGACGGGCGCGCTTGCCTTCGACGTCGATATGGGTCCAGGGCGCGCCCGGCATGGCGGTCGATGCGGGCTGGAGGGCGGGGCCGAAGCCCCAACGGTCGACCAGCCGCCCGATGGCAGGATCGAAGGCCCCGCCCGACAGCCGGGCCATGTCCAGCCCCGCATGCAGCACCGCCAGCATGTCGCCGGGCAGGACCATCCATTCGCCCAGCGGGGCACGGTTGAAGCGGCTGATGGCGGAGTCCGCTTCCCAATGGCTCATCTGCTCAATGACGCGCGCCAGCACCTCTTCGATCGCCGCGTCGCAGCCATCGGGCGGATCGACGATCTGCGCCGACCAGCTGGTTCCCATCGTCGGGCCGCCAAATGTGACGATAGCGCCCCTGCGCTGTCGTCCGACAAAGGCGTCGGGCGACAGGCCGGGCGCTATCGCGATGCGGATGCCGTGCGGGGCAGGCTGTATCAGGGCGCCAGCACTTCCAGCGTCGTGATGTAGGCGGCGCGGCGCTGCGGCGGGCCAGCGGGGGCCTGCGGGCGCGGGGCGGGCGGTGCGCCTGCGCCCGGACCGGCTTCGCCACCTGAGCCACCCGGTCCACCGGGACCGCCTTCCCGACCGCCGCCGACGCTGGCGTTCAGCCAATACATGCCCGGCTGCGGCCAGGTGATGGCGACCTTGCCATCCTTGTCGGCGACCAGGTCGATCTGGCCCAGCGCGTCGCGATAGCGGATGCCGCCGGGAATGACCGTGACCTTCAGGCCTGCGGCGGGCTTGCCATCCAGCAGGAACTGGAAATTCGCCGCTTCGCCCGACACCAGGTCGTTGGGATGGGTGACGGGGACCAGTTCGATGCCGCTGCCGGTGGGTTTGAAGAGCGTGGTGGTCGGCGCGCCCAGCGTCACGAAAATCTCGTTGCGGCTGGACATTTCGGCGGTGCGCACGTCGGTCGCGCCCGCGGGGATGACGCTGGCCAGCTTGTCCTTGGTCGTGCCGCGCGGCAGGCGTTCCTGCTTGCCGTTCAGCATGTAGCTGCCCATCACGCCGGTCGAAACATTGGCAATGCGATAGGTGCCGGGCTTCGTCAGATGCACGTCGAAGGTCGAGCGATAGCGGCCCTTGGCGGCATTCTCGATCTTACCGGCCGCGCCGTCCGGCTCGGTCACGACGATATTGTCCGTGCCCATGGGGAAATGTTCGAAGTAGAAGACGTCGTTGGAAATGGCGGCGTCCACCGTAACCCAGCTGTCGGTGCCCGACAGGGTGGTGGAGGAGGGCAGCATCCATTGCCGGTGGGCCTGCGCGGTGGCAGGCAGCATCAGCGCGGCGAGCGCGCCCGCGATCAGAAACTTGGTTTTCATGGCTGTATCCCCTCTTATTTGCCGAATGTCAGGGCGATCGCGCCCAGTTCGCTGCTGCCCTGCGCCTTGACGGTCGTACCGGGCTTTGGCGGCCAGGCGAAGGGCAGGCGCACGACTTCGCGTCCACCGACTTCGCGCGCCGCCTCCACGATCAGCGTGTAATTGCCCGCGCCCAGCGCGCCGAGGGGGCCCTTGCCTGCGGGGAAGGCTATCTTCTGGTCGCCCGGCGCGCGGGTCGCGCCCGATACGCCGTCGGCCGGGAAGGTCAGCGTCCGGCCCGATGCGCGCCACCATTGACGGATGTCGCGCAGCCATTTCGTGCCTTCGCCCTTCGCCTTGTCGACATCATACCAGACCGACAGGGTGCGGGGCGCTGCGCCCTCCTTCTCGATCCAGATGGCGACATAGGGGCGGTGATATTCGGCCACTGACAGCCGCGGGATGGCGACGTTGAGGTTCAGCGTCTGTGCGGCGGCGGGCGCGGCTGCCGTCCCGGCCGCGCCGAGCGCCGCCGTACCGGTCAGCAACAGGCGATGGCTGATCTGCATATAGGGTCCCCCTTTAATGAATGAAGATGATGGCGAGGATCGCCGGAATGGCGAGGCCCGCGGCGACCAGCGGCCAGGTGCTGGGCCGCTTCTTGGCGTGGATCTGGAGCAGGACCAGGCCGGTGAGCGCAAACAGGAAGCAGGCGACCGCGAAGATATCGATGAACCACTTCCACACGCCGCCCGCGTTCCGGCCCTTGTGCAGATCGTTGAGATAGCTGATCCAACCGCGGCTGGTCGCTTCGCTGGTCACCGCGCCGCTGTGGCGATCGATCGATACCCAGCCGTCGCCGCCGGGTCGGGGCAGCGCCAGATAGACCTCATCGGCCGACCATTCCGCATCGCCCGCGCCGACCTGCCCCACGGATTTCTCCACCCAGGCGGCGATGGCGGCGGGCAGGGGCTTCTTGGCGTCGGGCGCATCGTCGGGCGCGACCTGTTTCAGCAGGTCGGCGGGCAGCGTGGCGCTCTTTTCGATCGTCTGGGGCGAACCCTCGACATCGGCGGCATGATTGAGCGTGATGCCGGTAAAGGCGAAGAGCAGCAGGCCGATCAGGCTGACGGCCGAACTTACCCAATGCCAGGTATGGAGCTGCTTCATCCAGAAGGCCTTGGCGCTCTTCTTCTTCTTGGTCTGGATGCGGGCGGTTCCGTGCATCGGCTGCGACTTGTCCTGCGAAAGATGGTGCCGACCGCATAACGCGAACGACTCGCAGTTGCAAACGAGTCGCAGGAGAATTTTGTATTAAAATGTAAGGCGGCTTTGCTTTTGCGATGAGCGGCCGGGCGTATCGGGTCGATGGCCGGTCTTGCCATTGACCATGGCGGCCACCACATCTAGCCGCGCCACCTGCCTGAAGTAACATGGATTACCATATCCGGGACGTCACGGCGATCGATCGGCCGCGCGCAGGAGAGCGCATGGCTGCTGCTAGGATATGAATATGCTGTTGCCGGCCGTCGCTGCGGGAATGATGATGATGGGGATACAGGCGGAAAACGCTGCCCCGCAACCGGCTTTGGCCGCACAGGCCGCGCCCGGCGTGCAGGATGCGCCGCCGCCCGCCACCGCGCCCGTCGCGCAGCCGCCCGCGCAGCCCGATGACGTGCAGGATATCGTCGTCACCGGCGAAAAGGGCGCGCCCAAGGGCGATCCGCTGGAGCAACTGAACGCCCAGAGCTTCCAGACGGTGCAGTCGGTGGACAAGGCCGTGGTCGAACCGGTGGCGAAGGCCTATAACAAGGGCCTGCCGCGTCCGGTGCGCAAGGGGCTGCGCAACTTCTTCTCCAACCTGGGCGATCCCGTCGTCGCGGCGGCCTATCTGCTCCAGTTCAAGCCGGGCAAGGCTGCGGAAACGGTCGGGCGCTTCGGCGTCAATTCGACGCTGGGCTTTGTCGGCCTGTTCGACGTCGCCAAACGCCCGCCGTTCAATCTGCCGCATCGCAACAATGGCCTGGCCAATACGCTGGGTTTCTATGGCGTCGGGCCGGGGCCGTTCATGTATCTGCCGATCATCGGCCCGACCACGCTGCGCGACCTTGTCGGCGATACGGTGGACAAGATGGTCGTGCCCTTCGCCGTGGGCACGCCGTTCAACAAGCCGACCTATGTCATCCCCTCCTCGATCCTGAACCAGCTGGGCGAACGCGCGGCCTTCGACGAGACGATCCGGGCGATCCGCAAGGAAGACGATCCCTATACCGTCTATCGCACCCTCTATATGAAGCAGCGTCAGGCGGAGATCGACGCGCTGCACGGCCGTGCGCCTGCCGAGCCGGTCATCCCCATCTATGGCGAGGACATGCCCACGCCCGGCAAGAAGGGCGCGCCCAAGATCGTCCTGCCCGATCCTTATGGGGATGATGACGCACCGGTGGCGGATGTACCGCCAACCTAATGCCGGAATGCGATGGTGCTGACCCATAAGCCAGTTCCCCGGCGCAGGCCGGGATCCAGCTCAGAGCGTGGGACTGGACCCCGGCCTGCGCCGGGGAACAGCATGGCATGTTAGTCCTCTCCCACATGAAGAGGGCTTCGACAGGCTCAGCCCGAACGGGGTCGGGTATTGGGCTTATTGAAAAATAGCGGCGGCGTCCTGACTGGACGCCGCCGCTATTCTACGTCTTTTGATCAGCGGCCCAGCAGGCCGCGCGCCTGTCCTGCGATTTCGGCGAGCATCGCGACATTAGGCGTCGCGGCGGCCTTGGCGCGCTGGACCAGGGTCCGGAACTGGCGGACGCGCGCGCCCTTGGCCTGCAACCAGTCCTCGACATGGGTGGCGATGTCCTTGTCGCCATCCTTGCCCCTGGTGCTGCCAGCGCCCAGCGCCAGGAAGTCGAGCCGCACCTGCTGCATGTCGCGCGCGACGCCCGATATCAGCAGCCGCTCCCACGGATCGGTCGGCTCCATGCGCGACGCGGCAGACTGGACCCAGTCGATGCCGACCGCTTCGCCCAAATGGGTGAAGGCGCGGGTCAGCGCGATTTCGTCCACGCCCATGCGCGCGGCGAGCGCGGCAATGCCGACCGCGCCGTCCAGCTTGAACAGACCGGCCGTGCGGACCGCCAGAGCTTCGGGCGCGCCCAGGCCCAGCAGTCGCTCCGTGACTGCGCCGGTGCGCCGCTGCGCTTCGCTGGTGAGCAGATCGTCGACCTCGGCCGCCAGCGTGCCGACGCCCTGGGCCAGGCGTTCATGCCCTTCGCTTGGCAGGGTTCCGGCGGGCAGGGCGCGCAGGATATCGGCGATCTGCGCCCGCATGCCGCCCGCAATGCTGCTGAACAGCGCCAGGCGCGCGCCTTCGGACATGTCGGCCGCGTCGATATCGGCCCATAGCGTGCCGATATCGTAAAGCCGCTCCGCGATCAGGAAGGCGCTGGCGAGGTCGGCGAGCGAACAGCCTTCCTCCTCCGCCAGTTCGAACGGGTGGATGAGGCCCAGGCGATTGACGATGCGGTTGGCGACCTTGGTCGCGATGATCTCCTTGCGCAGCGCATGGGCAGCGATGGCGTCTGCTTCCTTTTCCTGCATAGCCGGGGGAAGGCGGCCATGAGTTCGCCGGTCATGCCATCGTCGCTGGCCAGGTCGCCATGTTCGATCGCATCCTGCAACGCCAGCTTCGCGGTCGACAGCAGCACGGCCAGTTCGGGCCGGGTCAGTCCCTGACCGTCCTGTCCACGCCGCAGCAACTGGTCGTTGGCGGCCAGTCCTTCCACCTGCCGGTCGAGCCGCCCGGTTTCCTCGAAGGTTTCGATCAGCCGGACATAGGAGGCAAGGTCGGCCGCGCCGCCCGCTTCGGCGATGGACAGGCCCAGCGCCTGAAGGCGGTTATCCTCCAGCACGATGTCGCCCACCGCGTCGGTCATGCTTTCCAGCAACGCGTTGCGCGCGTCGAAGGGCAGGCGGCCTTCGATCATCTCCTTGTTCAGCGCGATCTTGATATTGACCTCATTATCCGAACAATCGACGCCCGCGCTATTGTCGATGAAGTCGGTGTTGATGCGGCCGCCGCGCAGCGAGAAGGCGATGCGCCCGGCCTGGGTCGTGCCCAGATTGGCGCCTTCGCCGATCACCTTGACGCGCAACTGTTCGGCATTGATGCGCAGGCGGTCGTTGGCGGGGTCGCCGACATCGCCATGGCTCTGCGCCGCCGCCTTCACATAGGTGCCGATGCCGCCGAACCACAGCAGGTCGGCAGGCGCCTTCAGGATCGCGGAAATCAGCGCGGCCGGTTCCATCTCCGTGTCGGTGACGTCGAGAACCGCCTGCATTTCCGGCGTCAGCGCGATGCGCTTGAGGCTGCGCGAAAAGATGCCGCCGCCCTTGGAAATCAGCGACTTGTCATAATCCTCCCAGCTGGAGCGGGGCAGGGCGAACATCCGGTTGCGCTCTTCCCAGCTGCTGGCCGGATCGGGCGCGGGGTCGAAGAAGATGTGGCGATGGTCGAAGGCGGCGACCAGCTTGATCGCCTTGCTCAGCAGCATGCCGTTGCCGAACACGTCGCCCGACATGTCGCCGCAGCCCACGACGCTGACCGGCTCGCTCTGCACATCCACGCCCATTTCGGCGAAGTGGCGTTGGACCGAAATCCATGCGCCGCGCGCGGTGATGCCCATCGCCTTATGATCGTAGCCGTTGGAGCCGCCGCTGGCGAAGGCGTCGCCCAGCCAGAAGCCGCGCTCCAGCGCGATCGCGTTGGCGACATCGCTGAACGTCGCGGTGCCTTTGTCCGCCGCAACGACGAAATAGGGATCGTCGCCGTCATGGATGACCACGTCCTGCGGATGCTCCACCATGTTCTTCACGATGTTGTCGGTGATCGACAGCAGCGCGCGGATGAAGATGCGATAGCTTTCGGTGCCTTCCGCCAGCCAGGCGTCGCGATCGACCTGGGGATTGGGCAGCTGCTTGGGATAGAAGCCGCCCTTCGCGCCGGTGGGCACGATGACGGCGTTCTTGACCCGCTGCGCCTTCATCAGGCCCAGGATTTCGGTGCGGAAATCGTCCCGCCGGTCGGACCAGCGCAACCCGCCGCGCGCGACCGGACCCGCGCGCAGATGGATGCCCTCGACGCGCGGGCAATAGACCCAGATTTCGCGCCAGGGGAGCGGTGCGGGCAGGCCGGGCACCTGCGCGCTGTCCAGCTTGAACGCCAGCGCTTCGGCCGAGGCCGGGGCGAAGAAGTTGGTGCGCAGCGTCGCGGTGATGACGGCGCGCAGCAGGCGCAGGATGCGATCCTCGTCGATCGCTACGACCTGCTCCAGCCCGGCGTCGATGTCCGCCTGCGCCTGCGCGATCCGGTCGGCCGCGCCATCCTGCGCGGCGGGATCGTGCAGCGCTGCGAACAGCGTGATGAGGTTGGTGGCCACGCCCTGCGCCTTGCGCAGCGTGTCGGCGAAGGTCGCCATGCCATAGGCGACGCCCGCCTGGCGCAGATAGCGATACAGGGCGCGCAGCAGCACGACCGAGCGCGGCGCCAGACCGGCGGTCACGATCAGTTCGTTCAGCCGGTCATTTTCCGCCACGCCCTCCAGCACCTGCGCGATGGCTTCCGTCACGACTTCGGCGCGGTCCACCACGTTCTGCGCATCGTCGCCTGCGGGCAGTTCCAGCACGAAGCGCTGGACATGGCCCAGCGTGCCGCCCTCGCTCGCGCTGCCGCTGATGGCGGTGGTCATTTCCTCGATCACGCGGAAACCGAAATTCTCGAAGGCGGGGACGACTTCGGACAGGGCGACGGTCACATGGCTGTAAAGCTTCAGCCGCAGCCGCTCCGCGCTGTCTTCGGGGTTGCGGTAGATACGGATCGACTTGTCGCCTTCGCCCGACAGGGCGTGGATCATGCGAATGTCGATCGCCGCTTCTTCCGGTCCCGCGCCATTGCGATAGGCGAGGGGGAAGCCGCCACCATAGCGCTGGGCCATGGCCGCAGCGCGTCCAGGCTCCTCCGTCAACGCCAGGGCTTCCTCGACGGCGGGAATCCAGCCGCGCACCATCTGCTTGAGCATCCGGTCCAGCACGGCATCGTCCGGCACGACGCCGCCATCGCGCAGGTCGAGCGTGATGCGCAACAGCGCCAGGCCGCCTTCTTCCAGCGCGATCGACCAGCTGAGCACCGCACCATGGCTCTTGAGCGAGAGCATGTCCTGAATGCTCACGCGCCGCGCCGTCGACAGTTCGTCGCGTGGCAGCCAGACGAAGGCGTAGAGATGGCGGGCGAGCGCGCTGGTGGCGAGCGCCAGTTTCGGACGCGGCCGGTCGGTCAGCGACATGAAGGTCAGCGCCAGCCGCTCCAGCGTCTCGCGGTCGAAGCCGATGGTGATGTCGTGGGGCAGGGCGGTCAGCGCATGGGCCAGCGTCTTGCCCGCATGGCCCAGCGGGTCGAATCCGAACTTGTCCATCAGGCTGGACAGCGCCGATCGCAGCAGCGGCACCTTGTCCGGGGTCGCCGAAAGGCCCGAACTGGTCCACATGCCCGCATGGATCGACAGCGCCTTGACCTCCCGACCCTCCCGGACGGGGATGATGACGAGGTCGAGCAGCACCAGGCGATGCACGCGCGACATGCGGCTGGACTTGATGATGAGCGGGGTGCGCTTGCCCTCCTCGAACCAGGCGAAGGCGGCCTCCAGCGACGTCGGCGCGATCAGCGGCTTGTCGTGCCGGGTGCAGATGCCCAGCGGCGCGCTGCTGCTGCCGTCGCGATGCAGGATCTCATGCCCGGTCTGGGTGAAATGGCGGCCCAGAAACCAGCGCAGCAACGCCGCGCCTTCCTCGTCCGGCACGGCGTCCGCGTCGGCCGCCATGGCCGCCTGCATCTTGGGCCAGTCCACCACCGCGGCGCGCACGTCGGCCAGTGTTTCCTGCAGGGATTTTTCGAGCGCCCGGCGCGCCTTCGCGTCCGCCCGGTCGGTCTCGATATAGATCATGGATTCCCGGCGCGCGCCGGGCGTGTCGTCCTCCAATATGGCCGACAGAATATTGTCGCTGGTGCGCGTCACCGACACCACCGGATGGAACAGGCGGTGGATGGTGATGTCGGCCGCCGCCAGCGCATTGGCGATGGAATCGACCAGGAAGGGCATATCGTCATTGACGATCGCCAGCCGCATGAAGCGGCCATTCGCCCCTTCGCCCAGCGTTTCGACCGCGATGGACACCGCGCCCGGCTTGCGACCATTGGCGGTGCGTCCCAGGAAGGCGGCGGCGGCGGTCAGCGCGGCCTCGTCAAACCCCTCGCTCTCGCCCGGCAACGCGCCCCGGCTCAGCGCGCCTTCCAGCGCCTGGCGGATATCCTTGTCGACGTCCTTGTTCTTCGCTTCCGCCACCGCCGTCATTCGCTCACCTCTTACCGCAGGTCTGCCCGCTTGGATCATGAAGGAGGAGGCGCTGGATCGCCGCCATGCGACTCCTCGGCTTTAAGGAGCGCCTATATGCGCCCGGCTGAAGGGTGGCTCAACCCTGGTAAAGAAATAAAATTTCTATCTTTTGAAATAATATGATGAGCCAAAACAGGACCCGCGCCAAGGGGCGGGGCATGCCAATGGGGCAACTATCGGCCAGCCCGCGCCGCATGTCGAGTATCGATGCGACGCGATGGAAGCATTTTTGCCATGTGCGTCGATGGCGGCACGACAGGACGTGCCGCGCGCAGGCGATCAGCGGGTGACGGCCGTGATGACCCGCTGATTGAGGTCGCTATCCTCCGGCAGGGCGGCGACGATCGCCAACGTGCCGTCGGCCTCGCGCCGGGCGACGACGACGGCCAGCCCGTCCGCATCGGTGGTGACGGCGACCGGATCGAGCGCCGTGGCGGCCTTGATCGTATCGCGCGCGACCTGGCGACGATCGGGCCGGGCGGGGGCCTGCGCCCGGCGCAACGCGCGTTCGTCGCGTACCAGCGCCTTCAAGCCACCGGCATAGGCGGACAGATAGGCGGCGAGCGACCCGACGCTGAGGCCCGCGGCCATCGCATGCTCCAGCGTGGTGGCATATTCGGTGATCCGCGTCTTGTCGTAGGTCGCGCCGAAGACCAGCTTGATGACGGCGGTCATCGGGCTGCGGGCCTGCGCCTTGATCCCATAATCATGCAGCAGTTCGGCATAATCGTCGGGGCGGACCTGCGCCACTTGGGCGAAATCATAGGAGAGGCTGACGGCGCGGTAGAGCGCGGCATGGCTGCGCGCCTCGCTGATGCGGACCCGCGCCGCGCCGTCGCGGGCGATCGCCAGCCAGTCGGCCAGCGGCGCATCCTCCGTCGGGCATTCCAGACCGGCCAGATCGAGCGCGTCGTCATCTTGGTCAACATCGAAAGCCAGGCTGTTGCTCTGCCGGTCGGCGGCGGGGCCGTCCGCCCAGATGGGTGCGGCGTCGCGCGCGGCAGGAATGCCGCGCAGCGCTTGGTCGACTTCCAGTTCCAGCGCGTCGGACAGGCTGCGGCTGGCCAGTTCCTTCCAGTTGATGACGCCGAAGACGAAATCGATCGTGTCGTCATCGGAGGAGAAGGGCATCAATATGCCGCGATACAGGATTTCCGCGCCGCGCTGGTTGACGAATTCGGCCTCGAAGCCGATCGGCGCGGCATTGGCGATGATCTGGAGATAATGGTCGGTCAGCCGCGACAGGAGCGATCGGGCGGGGACGTCGGCGATATAATCGATGCTGCCGTCGATCTGACATTCCTGCCGCAGCGCGGTGCCCAGATAGACGATGGCGGGATTGTCGATGCCCGCGCTGAAATCCAGCAGCACGGCATGCGGGCCGAAATCTTCCAGCTGGTCGGGGACCAGATCCTCGATCGAGGGCAGCGCGCGGTCGCCCAGCAGCGAGGCCCAATAATTATAGGCGCGCACCTGCATGCGCCGTTCGTCGGAAATGACGGCGGGCGGCGCGTCCATCTGGGCGTCGCCGACATAGTCGAAATCGTCCTCGTCATTGGCGGCGTCATGCCCCCGCAGCGTGTCCATTCGATCGTCCCACCTTTACGTCATAATCTATTTCGGGACTCGACAGTGGCACGGGATGGTAAATTTGGTGTAAACGCGGCAGGCCGGATCGGGTGGAGCGGGGCGCCGCCGCCACGGCCCGAAAAAACGGCGCAGGGAAAGAAATGCCCGCTTGTCCTTCGCCCCAACCGCTGGTATCTGCCCGCCCCGACGCCGCTTTAGCTCAGTTGGTAGAGCACATCATTCGTAATGATGGGGTCACGTGTTCGAGTCACGTAAGCGGCACCAGTACCCCCTCCGCAGCGTCCGTTCAGGGTTGAAAAAACGGCGGAAATCTGCTAAAAATTCACTGTTTCAGGTCGGGTGTGTTCGCCGCCGTCCACCCCCATCCGTGTCCCGCTGGGGGTATTTTGTGGGGGTATGACCCCTAGGCGCGAATCTCGATACCCCCTGAAGCGATTTGTAGCAGATGGAATGACATCGCGATGGCGCTTTCGGATGCGAAAATCAGGGCTTTGAAGCCTGGGCCCAAGCCGTTCAAGGTGGCGGACGAACGCGGGTTGTTCCTGCTGGTCAGCCCTGGGGGCAGTCGACTGTGGCGTGTGAAGTTCCGGATCGACGGCCTGGACGCCAAGGGCAAGTTCAAGAAGATAGAAAAGCTGCTGTCGCTGGGTGCTTATCGGCGGCTTGGGGCTACCCGCCAGACTGTGTTGGAAAGGTCATCCGCGACGATCAGCGCGCCGTGGACAGGATCATAGGTGACGCCGACCGGACGGCCGCGGGCATGGTCATCCTTGATGAAGCCGGTCAGGAAATCCTGCGGCTTGCCTGACGGATGCCCATCGGCGAATGGCACCCATACGACCTTGTAGCCGGACAGATCCTGCCGGTTCCAACTCCCATGCTCGCCCACGAATGCGCCCTCGGTGAAGCTGCCGCCAAAACCGCCTTGGGTCGTGAAACTGATACCCAGCGCAGCAACATGCGATCCCAGCGCATAGTCCGGGCGGATCGCCCGGCGAACCATGTCGGGTTTCTGCGGACGGACGCGCGGGTCCACATTCTGCCCCCAATAGCTGTAAGGCCAGCCATAGAAGGCGCCGGGACGAACCGCCGTCATGTAATCAGGCACCAGTTGCGGGCCCAACTCGTCCCGTTCATTCACAACGGCCCACAGCCGCCGGGTCCGGGGTTCGACGGCGAGCGCCGTGGGGTTTCGAATGCCGGACGCATAAGTGCGATGCATGCCGCTTTGCCGGTCGATCTCCCAGATGACGGCGCGGTCCTGCTCTATTCCCATGCTGCGTTCGCCCACATTGCTGTTGGAACCGATGCCGACATACAGTTTCGATCCATCCGGCCCGGCAGTCAGAGCCTTCGTCCAGTGATGGTTGATGTGGGAGGGCAATTTGGTCACTTCCACGCCCGGCATGGTGATGCGGGTCACGCCGTCGCGATAGGGGAAGCGCAAAAGCGCGTCCTGTGCCGCGACATAGATTTGCCCGTCAACATGGACGAGGCCGTAAGGCGCATTAAGACCGGTGATGAAACTCGTACGCAATTCCGCGCGGCCATCATTATCAGCGTCGCGCAGCAAAGTGATGCGGTTGCCCCCCTTGACCGGCGATTTTCCCATCGCCTTGATATAGTTGGCGATCACATCCTTGGGGCGCAATGCGGGAGCACCGCCGCCAGCCCCTTCCGCGACCAGAATGTCGCCGTTAGGCAGGACCAGGGTCTGGCGCGGAATGGCAAGGCCGGTGGCGAGCGCCGTGACGGTGAAGCCCGCCGGAGCGGTCGGTTTTTCGTCATGCCATCCGGCCGGTGTGGCGATCTTCATCGGTGGCAACAATGTCTGCCGCTGGTCGGGGAGGTCGGGGCGAGCGCCAGTCTGGTCGAGGCCCGGCTGGCTGCGGCCACATGCGGCGAGCGCAAGGAGGCCGGTGTAGAGGAGCATTGCGCGCATCGTCATGGCCGATCCTCCCGATAGCCTGCATATGCGACCCAACCGGCAGCAAGGGCGAAGAGGCTGCTCAAAATGGAGAGGATCAACCCGGTCGTGCCGACAGAACTCCAGCCATCACGGCTATGCTGGAAGGCATTGATGAGGCCGCTAATCCACATGAGCGCTAAGAGCAGCAGATATATCGCCGAACGCGATCTCATAGTGGCCTTAGCGCGTACCAGGCCAATGAAAACCCAGAGCAACACGATGCCGCCGCCCAGCAAGCCGCCGGTGATCAGCCAGGCCGAAAAATTGGTCCACTGGATTTCCGCGCTATTGAGATAGGTGATGTCGGACAGCAGCGCTGCTGGAAACAGGGCGACCGGCCATGCCAGCAGCAGGCCGTGCAAGGGTTGCAGCAAAGGCCGGACGCGCGGCGGGGCACTGGGCAACATGGGTCTCCTGATCGAATGGATGACTGGAAGGCAATGCCCGGCGCGCGCTTTGGTTGCCCGGCAACAGCAATTGAGACGCTTGTTACGAAACAGAAATCATTGAACCGGAAGGCGACTGGGGTGTTCGACCCGTTAGAGCAGCACATCGGATGCGGCGTAAAAGGGGTAAATCGGGCGCGATGCGCAATCCATGGTTCTGGACGATGATGCTGTCTGGCCTTGCGGCCTGCAACGCGGAGCAATCTACATTGCATGTCTTCGGTGCGGAAGCGCGCGAAGTGCGACATATGGCGCTGATCCTTACCATTGGCGCGGCTGTGATCGTGGCGATCATGATCACACTCTATCTGCGCGCGGTGCGGGCGCCGGAAGGCAAGCTCACCCACCATGATGGCATGCGGATGGTCCTCTGGCTGGGTGCGATCGGTCCCACGTTGATCCTCGCGGCATTGCTTATCTACGCGTTGCCCGCCATGCGTCCGCGCATCAGCGGCCCAGGCGATCTGGTCGTGCGGGTCGATGGCGAGCAATTCTGGTGGCGGGTGACCTATCGACCATCGGGCGACATAGCGAAGCTGCGTTCCGCCAATGAAATTCGCATCCCGGTCGGGCGGACAGTCGCGTTCGAACTGACCGCGCAGGATGTGATCCACAGTTTCTGGATTCCTGGCCTGGCGGGCAAGATGGACATGATACCGGGGCGCACCAACCGACTGGTAGTCAAGGCGGAAAAGACAGGGCGCTATCGCGGCGTATGCGCGGAATTTTGTGGCCTTTCCCATGCGCTGATGGCTTTCGACGTGATAGCAATGGACGGTTCGGATTTTGATGCCTGGCTTGAAAAAAGCCGGGGGCGAGCAAGGCTGCCCTTGCATCAAGCGGAAGCGCATTGTTCGATGCGCATGGTTGTGGCGCCTGCCACGCTATCCGGGGGACGGCGCATGCTGCGGCGATCGGTCCTGACCTCAGCCGATTTGGCGAAAGGCAGACGCTGGGCGCGGGCATCCTGCCGCCTACGTCCGCGAACATCGCCGCCTTCATCCGGTCGCCGCAAGACGCGAAGCCCGGTGCCCGCATGCCGGCCTACCCGCAAATCAGCGCCGCCGACGCGCAGGCGATCGCACTTTATCTCAAGGGACTGCAATGAGCCTGCACGATCAGGACGACCCGGCGCTGCGAGCCGCGCAGGAGGAAAGGCTGCGCGCCGTGTGGGCGCCGCCCAAAGGGCTGTTCCTTCGCTGGACCGACTGCAACAATAACCGTGTGGGCGTGTGGTATGTGCTGACCGCATTCGCTTTCATGCTGTTCGCCGGCGTGCTGGCGCTCATCATGCGCACCCAGCTTGCGGTGCCGGACAATGATCTGGTCGGCGCGAACACCTTCAATCAGCTCTTCACGCTGCACGGCTCGATGATGATGTTCCTCTTCGCCGTGCCGATGTTCGAAGCGGTGTCGATCATCCTGCTGCCCCAGTTGCTGGGCGCGCGCGACCTGCCATTTCCGCGTCTTTCCGCCTTCGGCTACTGGTCCTTTCTGATCGGCGGGATATTCGTTGGTGGATCGATATTCTTCAACGTCGCGCCGGATGGCGGCTGGTTCATGTATCCGCCGCTGACGACCCGCACCGATCTGTCCGGCCTTGGCGCGGACATATGGATGCTGGGGCTTTCCTTCATTGAGGTATCGTCGGTCGCGGCGGCGGTGGAACTCATCGTCGGCGTGCTCAAGTGCCGACCGCCGGGAATGCGACTCAACCTCATGCCGCTCTACGCCTGGTATATCCTCGTCGTGGCGGTGATGATCCTATTCGCCTTTCCGCCGCTGATCGCGGGCGATATTCTCTTCGAGATGGAAAGGTTGCTCGGCTGGCCGTTCTTCGATGCGAGCCGGGGCGGCGATCCGCTGCTGTGGCAGCATCTCTTCTGGATATTCGGTCATCCCGAAGTCTACATCATCTTCCTGCCATCGATCGCGCTGTTCGCGATGCTGGTGCCGACCTTCGCGAACCGGCACTTGCTTGGCTATCCCTGGATCGTGCTGGCGGCGGTAGGAACGGCTTTCCTGTCGTTCGGCCTGTGGGTCCACCACATGTTCACGACGGGCCTGCCTAAGATCAGCCTGGCCTTCTTTTCTGCGGCTTCGGAAGCCGTAGCGATCCCGACCGGGGTCCAGATTTTCGTGTTCATTGCGACGCTATGGGCCGGTCGCGTCACATGGTCGACGCCCTTGCTCTATGCGACCGGCAGCCTCGCCATCTTCGTCATCGGGGGCCTCACCGGCGTGATGGTGGCGGTCGCCCCCTTCGACTGGCAGGCGCATGACAGCTATTTCATAGTCGCCCACCTTCATTACGTCCTGATCGGCGGGACGCTGATGCCGCTGTTCGCGGGCCTTTATTATTATTGGCCGCTGATAACGGGCAAGAAACTGTCCGACAGGCTCGGCCGGATCGCCTTCTGGATGCTGTTCGTCGGCGCGAATATCACCTTCTTCCCCATGCACCTTTCCGGCCTGATGGGCATGCCGCGCCGGGTCTTCACCTATCCCGCGGAGCTTGGCCTTGGCGGCCTCAACATGATATCGACGGGGGGCGCTTATCTGTTCGCGACCGGTGTCGCGATCATCTGCGTCGATCTCTGCCTCTCGCCGCGCCGGGCCAAGGCGGTGCGCAACCCGTGGAACGCCGGAACGCTCGAATGGCTGGCCCATCCCGATGACGAGGATTGGGGCATAAGGTCCGTGCCACTGATCGAGAGCCGCTATCCCATCTGGGACCAACGTGATTTCGTGAAGAAGGTGGACGAAGGGCGTTTTTTCCTGCCCGATGCGGAGGAGGGCAGGCGCGAAACCATCGTGACGACGGTGCTGGACGCCCGGCCGCTGGCGGTGATCCGGCTTGGCACGCCCAGCTTCAAGCCGATGCTGACGGCGATCGCGCTGGGCGGCGTATTTATCCTGACGACCTACCATCTCTATTGGGCCGCGCTCGTCTGTGGTGTGGCGACGCTGGCTTGCGCGATATGGTGGTTGTGGACCGGGACGGCGGAAATTCCGGAAAAACCGTGCAAGCCCATAGGCCATGGTATCGAACTGCCGCTCTATCTGTCCGGCCCGTCAGCGCCCGGATGGTGGGCGATGTTCATCACGATGATGGCCGATGCGACCGCCTTTTCCGGCCTTGTCTTCGGCTATTTCTTCTTCTGGACGCGCCATGCGGATTTTCCTCCCGCTGATATGGCGGACGGGCCGGGCATGATGTGGCCGATGATCGCACTGACGGTCGGGGTGTTCGGCTGGCTGGCGACGATCGTAGCACGGGAAGTGCATGTGCGGGGCGCGATCGCGATTGCGCGCGCCCTGCTGTGCATCGGCATCATGTTGAGCATCGCCGGAGTTGGTGCCGGACTGGCGGGACCATGGACCAGCGGCCTTGATCCGCAGATACACAGCTATCCCGCGATCGTGTGGACGCTGGCGATCTGGACCAGTGTCCATGCGGGGGTGGCGGCGATCATGCAAGGCTATGCGCTTGCGCGCAGCCTGGCAGGCAGGATGGACCCGCGGCATGACGCTGACCTGCGCAACATCACCGTCTACATGCACTTCTACGCCCTGACCGCCATCGTCACCTATGCCACCATCGGCCTGTTTCCGGAGGGGGCATGACCGAGCGCGGCAAATGGCATGAGCGGCTGAAGGTTACGCTCTGGACGCTGATAGTTCCGCCCACCATCTGGGCCGGTCATTTCCTGATGGCCTATCTCTGGGCGGCGATTTCCTGCGCAAAGGCGGGCGCGTTCGCGACCTTCCCGACATTGTTCGTTATCGGCACGATGGTCGCGTTGGCCCTGATTGGCCTGTCAGGTTGGATCGCGTGGATGCAGGGGCGCAGGCCGGGCGGCAGCGTGCCGCATGAGGATTCGACCGATATCGACCGGCTGCGTTTTCTGGCAAAATCGACATTGCTGCTGGCGGGGCTGAGCTTCATCGGCGTCCTTTTCACGGCCATGCCCGTCATATTCCTGCGAGATTGCCTGTGAAGCGCGCCGCACTGATCGCCGGGTCGGCCTTCCTACCACTTGGATGGCTTCTCGCGGCGCTGCCGCTGGGTATGATCGGCCATATGGCAGGGCACATGATCGCCGTGGCAGTCGCCGCGCCGCTGCTCGCCATTGGTTTGACGGGGACTGCCCTTGACCCTGCCCGGCGCTGGCCCCGCTTTGTGACGCCGATGGCGATGATGCTGGTCGAACTGCTGATCGTATGGCTGTGGCATCTGCCTGCAATGCGTGCGGCGGCGCAGTCCATTCCAGGGCTCGTCATCGAGCAGTTTTGCTTTCTGGCTGCGGGCCTGCTGCTATGGTCTGCCGTATGTCATGCGCCGCAGCGCATGGCGGGCATAGGCGCGCTGCTTCTCACATCTATGCATATGACGCTGCTGGGCGTGCTCATCGGTCTCGCGCCACGGCCTCTATATCCCATGGAGCATCATGGGCCGGTGGGCTTCGACCCGTTGATCGACCAGCAACTGGGCGGCGTCATCATGTTGCTGCTGGGGGCAGCCTGTTATTTTATTGGCGGCCTGGCGCTTCTGGCCGGTCTCCTTCGTCAGCGGAGCATAGTATGACTTTCCGCATCACGTGGATGCGCGCCATCGTTGCGCTGCTCGGCATCAGTCTTGTTGCCATGCTCTTCGCTTGGTCGGGCGCGATGCAGATTTCCGCTTCGTCCGGGCATTGGCGCATTACCGACTGGTTTCTCCACTGGGTGATGCGCAATTCGGTGCGGACCTATTCTGCCTTCCAGACTCCCTCAAACCCCCTAGACGAAGACGGACTCATCAGCGCTGCGGGACATTTTCGGCAGGCTTGCCAGGTTTGCCACGGTGCGCCGGGCGTCCGTCCTTCGCCGGTTATGCAGAGCGCAACGCCGCCAGCGCCCGATCTCGCGAAAACAGCGGGCGAATGGCGGGATCGCGAACTGTTTTGGATCATCCGCCACGGCGTGAAATTCACCGGTATGCCCGCCTGGGCAGCATCAGATCGACCTGACGAGGTGCGCCGCATGACGGCCTTTGTCCGTCGCTTGCCGGGCATGACGGCGCAGCAATATCGCACACTGACGCACGCGTCAGATGAAACGCGAGTAACGGGTATCGCTCCTGCTACGCTAGCAGCCTGCACCGGATGCCATGGCACGGAAGGGCGGGGGCGCGGCCAGCCCGATATTCCGGTGCTGGGAGGACAGAATCCTGCCTATTTGCTGGCAAGCCTGCGCCGCTATGCTTCTGGCGAACGATCGAGCGCGGTCATGCAGACGGCGGTTGCCACCTTGAATGAAGAGGAAATGACGAGGCTCGCCAGCCATTTCGCCGCCATGCCAGGTCTGGATGCGAAAAGCATGTTGTCGCAACTCGCGCCGCTCAAGGACAAGGCAGGCTTGCCTATCCCGACCTGCCGCGGTTGTCATGCGCCCGGCAAGGCAGGCCCAGTGCTGGCCGACCAGAAGGCATCCTATCTCGCGGCGCGTCTGCGGGGATGGCAGCACGACACCGGAACTGTCGAT
The DNA here is from genome assembly GCF_035818615.1 of Sphingobium sp. CR2-8. Lineage (NCBI taxonomy): Bacteria > Pseudomonadati > Pseudomonadota > Alphaproteobacteria > Sphingomonadales > Sphingobiaceae > Sphingobium > Sphingobium wonjuense. Next base: position 778,985 of record NZ_JAYKZY010000002.1, read on the forward strand.
GCGCGCAAGTCGCCCGCAACCATGGCGATGATCGCCCGGCGCATCCCGGATGACCAGATTGACGCGCTCGCGACGTCTGTTGCTGCTTCCGAAGAGCAAGGGCGGGATGTTGTCAGGCGTGGAGTCATGCCGGAGGCCGCAAACTGATCAAGATCAGAGCGCCAGGCGAACCGCTTCTTGCGGGATCAGCCATGCATGTTGACCCACCTAAACGCCAGAATGGCAGCAATGGGAAAAGCAAAGAAGAGATAGATGGGAAAACGGCTGGGTTCCTTTCGCGCGGGCGTTTCTGGTGATGGGGCATCCTGAGCCTTTGTTGTTGGATGACAACACACCATGTCGGCAGTGATGTCCCGCCGCATAATGATCGGGCGGGGTTTGGATAGTAATGCCCGACCTTTTAATGAATTTGAGCGCGGCCAGGGCCTGCCGAAATTATTGATCTGGACGTCCTTGATGGCAGTCACCGTGGCCCACTTGATCGGTACGGGCGGGCGGAATTGAGGAGCGTCTGCGCGATGCGAAACGCAATATCCTTGCGCATCGCAATTATGCCTTGGCGTTGCGGGTCACGACATACGCGCTCTTGCCGCGACAGCGTTTGTCTGAGGAAAAGGTGACCTTCCGGACTTGGGGCAGCGATTTTGGTCGCTGAATGGCGACAAATGGTCGTTTAAGATGTGCTCATCTGCCGCGGATTACGATTCCATATCATGATCCCCAGCTGCTCGTGCTGGCTATATGTTACCTTGCATCTCGATAGGCACGTTATCGTCCGGCTTGAAGTATAGAGCCGCGCATTGTTCCTTGAGGCATCCTCCTTCCAACGCCAAATCCTCGCGCCACGCATCCTTGATGAAATTCATCGTATCGAGATGACGATCCTCGAAATACATACGGTGCACATCGTCACGGCCCGCGCCGTAGACAATGCGCCCGACCTTTGCCCAGATGGATGCCATCGTGCACATCCCACACGGCTGTAGGGTGGAATAAAGAGTGGCCCCCCGCAGATCCATGTCGCCGTACGCTTTGCCGGCTTTCCTGAATGCCATCATCTCCGCGTGGGCAGTAGCGTCACACAGCTCCTCTGTTTGGTTGATTCCTCGTGCGAGTATCTTTCCATCCAACACGATGATGGCTGCGATCGGCGTATTCTCGGGAGATTTGCCTTTGCTCATGGCCAAGCTGATCGCCTGCTCCATCCACGCCTTGTCCGTTTCGTCAGTCATAATATTTGCGGTCCGTCATCTGCTGATCGACATTGACGATTTTGAATGGCGACCGTTCCATATGCAAACGGTTGGCCGCGACGGGCTTGGTCATTCACGAAAAACAAAGGTGACAGTTGGCTACTTGTCACGCGAATTTCAGCCGTAAACGTCTACGATGGGTGTGCGCCGTGCAAAGGCGGCACTTTCTAGTAGGTGAAAGGCCCACCCGGCGATGCTCCAGCCGGAAGCAACCGGGGCAGGCATGGAGGTGACGAGATGTCTGAAGCCCCCGGATGACGGTCACATAGGTGACCGTGCGAGCGTACAGGCCGTAACGTGAGTGAACGCTGAGCAATCCTCGAAAAGGACGATGTGCAGGCCGACCCGTTAACCCTTACGGGGAAGGTTGATATGGACGGGCAAGTTTGAGCGACGTTTGAGCCCGTCTGCTGCACCGGGGTAGTGGCGACAGCATGTACGCAAGGAAAGTGCACGCAACACGGGAAGCCCCATGGCGTGTCGAGGGATCGGCAACCGGACGCCCGCGAGGGATGGGACGGGCGCGGTGGGGTGGCGGAGAGGCCCGTAGTACCGAGGAATCCGAGTAATGCCGGTGGAGGGAAGGAGCCTCAGTTCAAGATGAACGCAACAAGTGGTAAGGGGCAGGAGATTGGGAAACCTATCAACTCCGAAAAGCGTCCAGAAACTGCAGAAGGCGTTGCACGCGAAAGCGAAGGCAGAAGTCGGTTATCGTTTCTACGCGCTATACGACAAGATCAGCCGCGATGACATTCTGGCCCATGCCTATGCCCAGTGCCGCTCCAACAAGGGCGCGCCGGGGGTAGATGGACAGGACTTTGCGGACATCAAGGACTATGGCGTCGAACGATGGCTGGCGGAATTGGCGCTGTCGCTCAGGAAGGAGACGTACCGGCCGGAACCGATCAGACGTGTCTACATACCAAAAGCCAACGGCAAACTCAGGCCGCTGGGCATATCCACCGTGCGGGATCGGGTCTGCATGACAGCAGCAATGCTGGTGCTGGAGCCGATCTTCGAGGCCGATCTTCCACCTGAAATCTACGCCTACCGCGCTGGGCGCAACGCCCAGCAGGCCGTGATCGATGTGGAGGAGCAGTTGTTTCGTGGCCGTCCGGATGTCGTGGACGCCGACCTTGCCGAATACTTCGGCTCCATTCCCCACCTTGATCTGATGAAATCGCTGGCCCGCCGGATCGTCGATCCGCGCGTGCTGCACCTCATCAGGCTTTGGCTGGACTGTGCTGTCGAGGAAACGGACGACAAGGGCCGGAAATACGAACGACGGAAGGCCGCGATCAACGGCGCGGCATCCCGCAAGGATCACCCATCTCACCGCTGCTGGCTAATATCTACATGCGCCGGTTCGTGCTGGGATGGCGGAAGCTCGGTCTTGGGCAACGCCTCGGCTCGCGGCTCGTCACCTATGCGGACGACCTCGTGATCCTGTGCGAGAAGGGCAACGCAGAAGCCGCGCTCGATCATATGCGCAGGATCATGGAAAAGCTGAAGCTGACGGTGAATGAGGACAAGACACGCATCTGCAAGGTGCCGGACGAGACGTTCGATTTTCTGGGATACACGTTCGGTCGGATGTACTCCGCGAAAACCGGCAAAGCCTATATGGGCCACCGGCCATCAAAGAAAAGCATTCAGCGTGTGATCGCAACGATCCACGAACTGACGGACCGAGCGCGTACATGGCAGGATACCACATATCTGGTGGCCAAGATGAACCGGGTGCTGCGCGGATGGGCCAACTACTTCTCGGTTGGCACTACGAGCAGAGCATATCGGGCTGTCGACAGCTACACAGCGGTGCGGTTGCGCCGGTGGCTGCGCGCCAAATACAAGACCAGGCGACGGCGAGAGGGAGCCTATCACGACCCCGAGCTATACGAGCGTTTCGGCCTCGTGCGTCTGGCTAACGTGGCCGCAGCCCGCCGTGGGTGAAGGCGTGATGTCTTGTCCGAGAGCCGGATGCGGGAGATCTGCACGTCCGGTTCGATGAGCAGGGAGTGGAAACGGACCGTCTGGCAAGCCCCACAGGCGCGCCGCACGACACCGCGCCACTTCCTGACTCTACCGGTTTTGCCAAGCGCCGAACGCTGCGTAGTGGCTAAGTCGGCGTTCATCGGTGCTGCTGCGCACTACAACTCTCGGCAAAAAAAGATGCTAACAAGCCTTGGAGTTTCAGCGTCGAAAAGGAAATCGCGCAAAGGCTCATTCTCCGTCGGCCTCAAGGTCTGGCGGTGTTCTCGACTTGCTGTGGCCAACGATATCGCAAGCGTGTGTAGGACAACTACATCACCGGCGGCGAGACAATTTTGATGTGCCATGCTTTGAGATGGCACCACTCTGGCATCTACGCATTCATAGCCGGATGACCGCATCTATTGCATTCGTCGGTGCCGGACCGACCACCCTTTATACGCTCAAAGCATTTGTCGAGCAGACAGCCTGCCCTGCGAGGATCACCATCTTCGAGCAACAGGCGCGCGCCGGTCTCGGTACGCCCTATCGGCCGGGGTGGAACGACCCGGCCATGCTCTCAAACATTGCGAGCGTCGAAATCCCGCCGCTGTGCGAGACGCTTCTTTCATGGCTCAACCGTCAAAGCCGCAAGCGGCTCATAAGTTTGGGAATCGATCCCAAGGATGTTGATGACCGCGCTTTCTACCCGCGCGTTGCACTGGGGCGGTACTTCCTCGACCAGTTCGACATGCTCGTCGACGAAGCGCGTGAGAAAGGGTTCATCGTCGATATTCGAACCGGCCGCCGCGTTTTGAACATGTCTGTCCAGAGCGACGGCGTTCAACTGGAGGTTGAAGGGGAGGACGAGGATATAGCTGACAATCGTTTCGACTTCGTCGTCATGGCGACTGGCCATCAGTGGCCAGAGGAACCCGAAGCGCGGCCTGGCTATTTTCTCAGCCCATGGCCAGCTTCGGCCCTTAAGCGCATCAACGCCGTCAATGTTGGCATTCGCGGGAGTTCTCTGACAGCGATCGACGCCGTCGTCGCTCTGGCCACCGCGCATGGCGCATTCATTGACGGTCCGAATGGCAGTGTTGAATATCGGATTGGGGCGGGTTCGGAAGGACTTCGACTGACGATGATGTCGCGCAAGGGACTGCTACCAGAAGCGGATTTCTACCATCCCATACCCTATGAGCCACTAGCCTTTTGTACGCATGAGGCGATCGGAACGTTGATCGAGGCTCAGCCCGAGGATCTTCTTGAGCAGGCCTATGCGCTTTTCAAGCAGGAACTGGCACACGCCGATCCTGCTTATGCCGATCATATTAGGCTGGCTGACCTAACCTTGGAAGATTTCGCGGAGCGTTTCTTCGCCGACCGCGCGGACGCGGATCCGTTTGAATGGGCCGCCACAAACTTGCGGGAGGCGCAGGCAAATTTCGACAAGGAAATCACGGTACCTTGGCGCTACGCGGTCCTGCGGATGCACGAGGTGCTGGCGCTGATCATTCCGCATCTTGACGAAGAAGCGCTGGAATCGTTCGGCAAGCATTTGAAGCCTGCCTTCGTCGATGAATATGCGAGCGTTCCCCATCTCTCCATTCAGCGGCTCCTCGCTCTGCATCACGCGGGTCATCTTGAAGTGCTCGCGCTTGGAAACGACTATCGCGTGGAGACACATGGGGCAGATCCCGGCGTCAACGTCGTCATTAAAGGAAAGCGGCGCCACTATAATGTGTTCATCGATGCGACGGGCCAACGCCCGCTCGAAGCCGAAGATTTCCCATTCCCGGCGCTTGTCGAACAAGGCATCGTTCTCGACGCGCAAGATGCAGACGCGGGTGCCACCAAAGGAATCTCGGTGGATGAGACATTCCACCCAGCATCTCCCGACCCGCGCGCACAACGGCTATTCTGTCTCAGCCTTCCTTTCATCCTGGGACGTCATCCCTTTGTACAGGGAATCACCAGTTCGCATGAGATGGGCGGTATCGTGGGCGAGGCGCTCGCTCGCATGATCGCTGCGCCTGTTCGGGCTGACGCGGCATGAAGCTGTTCGCAATTTACATTGGCGGCGAACATCCTGCCGCTCACATAGAAATTCATGATGTTCGGTTCATAGTGGCACCATCTTTGAAAGCGACGCATGATGCGCTTCGTCGCCAGTGGTGGGGCACGCCTGGCACGCTCCATATCGACTGCTGGGCCGAGATCGACCATGCGGACGGTTATGACGTCCAGCTGAAGCCGGAGCCATATAAGGGGCGTGAACAACTCTTTTTCGTGAATCTGGGTGGTTACGATCCGGCTGACTTCGCCGAACAGCATCGCAATATGTTCGTTGTTGCCGAGAATGTGACGCAAGCCAAGGCTCGCGCGATGGCAACGATACCTGAATGGAAGGAAGGCCATCGCGACGATCTCTACGAGGCTGAGAAAGCATTCGCTCTCAATGAGGTCATTGGCGAAAAGCTTCACATACACCTGGTCGCCGCCGAAACGGCGCGACCACCGAAGTTTGCCTGCCGTTACACCCCGCTAAAGTAAGAGGATACGAAAACGCCGCCCTTTTAAGGAGCGGCGTATCGTTCGGCAGAAATCAAAAATTACTTGGACCCTGTGCCTGGCTCAGAAGTCTTTGGCGCCTTGCCATCTTCTACGCGTCCTTCATTGCGCAGATCGCGCCCTTCCTGTGCCTTCTTCTGGCTTTCGGCGGACTTGCCGTGCTCGAACGCCTCTTCCTTGACGTAGCCGGCCGCTTCTTTCGCTTTTCCTTCGATGCTCATCAGGCTCTCCTATTTGACACTGCTTTGATAACGAGCCGAGTTGGTCAGTGTTCCCTCTATTGCTTGGAACCTCCCGCGCTTGAAGTTTCAGATTTAATTTTCGTACACGATCTGGAGAAAGATCGCCGCGTTGGGCAAGCCCGCCCTTACCGCCCTCTATTACAGCGCTACTGCCGTAGGGAACTGAGGGCGATTATAATCATTACGGCTTCAAATGTCACAAACGACTTGGCTGACGTTTTCCCTGGCGATTCCAAAATGAGCGCCATCATGCGAGCCCATGATTGGAACGTATCGAACTTAGGTCCCCCTGATCGATGGCCCGAGGAGCTCAAAGCGTCGCTACGGCTCATGCTCCTGTCTCGGTTTGAGATGTGGCTTGGCTGGGGAGATGATCTGACCTTCTTCTACAATGACGCCTATATTCCCACCCTAGGGTCCAAGCATCCAACAGCGCTGGGTCGGCCCATGTCACAGGTATGGAAGGAAGTCTTTGAGGACGTCCGGGATCGCATCGTCTCAGTCATGCAAGATGGGGTTGCGACCTGGGACGAACAGTTGCTTCTCCTCCTTGAGCGCAACGGCTATCCTGAAGAGACGTATCACACATTTTCATACCGTCCGCTGATTGGTAGTGGCGGCGCTGTCGAAGGCCTGATGTGCGTCGTTCGCGAGGAGACCGACAGGGTCATTAGCGAACGGCGCATCAAGCAATTGAATGATCTGGCCGCCGCGTTGCTCCGATCGCAAAGTCGATCGGATGTTATCGACTCCGTTCGCGCCGAGTTTGGTAAGGAAAGCCGAGACTTTCCGTTCGCCAACCTCCAATTGTTCGATTTACCAGACAGCCCCTATCCCGCCATGGGAAAAGCGACGCCTTGGCCAGTAACGGCCATTCAACCAGGCGAAAAGCAGGCTGTGGTCGCACTGGAACATGCCTCGCAGGATTTCCCGACCGGACCGTGGGAGATACCGCCACGTGATGCGTTGATGGTCGCGGTGGAACAGACTGGCGAAGCCCAAGCCATCGGCGCTCTCGTCCTGGGCTTAAACCCGTACCGCTTGCTCGATGCAGCAACCCGCGATTTCGCCAACCTGATCGCCGCGCAGATCGCAGGTGCGCTGGCCACCATTGATGCCATTTCGGCCCAACGACGCGACCGCGATCGACTGTGGTCGCTTAGTCAGGACCTGATGCTGGTTTGCAACTTTGATGGCGTCATTCGCTCGGTAAACCCGTCAGCGACCCGGCTCCTGGGGTGGCAAGAGGATGAGATGGTTGGACAGGTCCTTGCCGATTTCGTCCATCCCGACGATTTATCTGCCACCATCAGAGAAGTCGAAAAGCTGGCGCAGGGCGTGACGACCCTTTTGTTTGAGAACCGCTATCGCTGCCGGGACGGTAGCTATCGATTGCTCGACTGGAACGCGGTGCCGGACGCGGGCCGTATTCACGCTATGGCACGCGATATAACTCAGGAGCGCCAACTCGCCCGTGATCGCGAGCGGATTTGGGCGCTCTCTCCGATCGTCAAGGTGGTGGCGACGACCCAGGGCATTATCAAGGCCGTCAATCCATCCTGGACGAAGACGCTGGGGTGGGGTGAAGCTGATGCGGTCGGCCGCAACATTCTGGAGTTTGTAGCGCAGGAGCAAGGCGCCGCGCAGCAGCGGTTAGCGAAACTGTCTGAACCCAACGCTGCTGTAGTCGAGTCACAAAGCGTTTTTCGCGCAAAGGATGGCAGCCATCGTCGCTTCGCCTGGACCACCGTTCCAGAAGCCGGCATGGTCTATCTATTCGGCCGCGATATCACCGTAGAGACTGAAGCGGCCGAAGCCCTTATCGCGACAGAAGAAGCTTTGCGCCAAAGCCAGAAGATGGAGGCGGTAGGGCAGTTGACCGGTGGCATTGCCCATGATTTCAACAATCTTCTGGCAGGGGTTCTCGGCAATCTGGAATTGCTGGAACTGCGTATTTCCTAGGGTCGCCTGGAGGCGATCGGTCGCCATCTCGAAACCGCACAGGGCGCTGCAAAGCGGGCCGCCGCGTTAACGCAGCGACTGCTTGCCTTTTCGCGCCGACAGACGCTGGATCCAACAGCCGTCAATGCAAACCGTCTAATTTCTGGCCTGGAAGACCTCATACGCCGCACCGTAGGGTCTTCCATAGAGATTGAAGTGGTTGGATCGGGCGGATTGTGGATGACGTTGGTCGATCGCTACCAGCTTGAAAATGCCCTTTTGAACCTATGCATCAATGCGCGAGATGCGATGCCGGATGGCGGACGCCTGACGATTGAAACAGCCAATAAGTGGCTGGACGACCGTATGGCCCGCGAACGCGAGCTACCCCCTGGCTAATATGTGTCGCTATGCGTGAGTGACACTGGGACAGGTATGACGCCCGACGTGATCGCCCGCGCTTTTGATCCGTTCTTCACGACCAAGCCGCTCGGCGAAGGCACAGGCCTTGGTCTTTCGATGATCTATGGCTTCGTGCGACAGTCGGGCGGGCAGGTAAGGATTTATTCGGAGGTCGGCGAAGGAACGACCATGTGCCTCTACCTTCCAAGGCATCTGGGCCCGGCAACCGAGATCGAACAGGAGTTGCGGCCGACGCAGCTTGACGCTGGGGGGCATGGCGAAACCGTGCTGGTCATCGATGACGAGGCCTCCGTTCGCTCGCTCATCGTCGATGTTCTTACGGACGGTGGATATCACGTCATTGAAGCTGCAGATGGTCCCAGCGGTCTAAAGGTGCTTCAGTCTGATCTACGCATAGACCTTCTCATCACGGATGTGGGTTTGCCTGGGGGAATGAATGGCCGTCAGGTTGCAGATGCCGGCCGGGTGGGCCGTCCCAAGCTCAAGATCTTGTTCATCACCGGCTATGCGGAAAATGCCGTCATCGGCAATGGATTGCTGGAGCATGATATGCACGTGATCACAAAGCCCTTCGGTATCGAAGCCATCGCCAACAAGGTTCGTGGGATGATAGACGAAGGTGACAGATTAAGTCGAAAGAATGGCAGCTGATCAGCCGTCGGCCAATCTGGCCCTTGAAGCGACCGCCTGGCGCGTGCCTTCCGGCCTTTGATTTTGCCGCTGGCGGAACCGGCAACATCGTCGCGCAGTTAGCAGCCCACCTGTAGGAGAGGTGTGCTAGGATGGAAGAGAAAAGAAAAGGTCAGAATCCGGAGGTAGAGCAGCGCGCAGCCGCGAAGGGCGGGCTCTATGAGCAAGCTGCGCCAAAATCCGACGCTCCATTATCTGATAAGGAACGGGCCATGATCGAGGCTGCGCGTGAGCGCGCAGATCGCGATCGAGCCGCGTTGCGGGCGGCCGGGCATGGCGATCATCAGGGCGAAGAAGGATTTTGAGCCGGCTTGCTGTCGGGCCTGCTCCGGTCTATTTTCGCGCGGCGGTGGGGCAATGAGCGTGTCTCGGGGAATTGGCGAGACCGCACTCATGCTGCTTGATGCGCTGCGGGAAGGCGATTTGCTTTATCTGGCCGATGACGAGCAGGACGCCAAATCGGTGGCATGTGCTCTTATGTCCTTTGCACCTGATAATCATGTCGTCTTCTTGCCATTGAGCGACACCTTGCCGGGCGACAGCGCGCGTGCGTCCCCTTCCAACATCGGGAAACGTGTTGCTGCCTTGCGGCATCTGCGGCGGCTTGCAGAGGACCCCAAGCGCCGTCCTCTTGCAACCATCATAAGCGGCGAAGGGGCCGCGCGGCTTTATGCGGACCCTGCTGCCTTCGACGCCGCGCCCCCCAGCCTGCGGGTTGGCGAACCGATCGATCCGACCAACTTCGCCGCTGAAATGGAAAGGCTGGGTTATATCGCCGACGATCGCGTAGATGAACCCGGCGAAGTGGCGGTGCGCGGCGAGGTCATCGATATCTTTCCGGCCGATGCCGGGCTGCCGGCGCGGATCGATATCGCCGATGGGCGCGTCGTCGGTATCCGCCGCTATGATCCAATCACGCAGCGTACGCAGGAGCCGTGCGAGATGCTGGAGATTGGTCGCGCGGCCGAACCAGAGTCGGAGCGGAAAGTCACCATATTAGCCCACCTGCGGCCAGGGCGACTTTACGTCTCGGCAAAGGCCGAGCAGCGTCGCGCACGCTTCATTCGCCTGGCCACCGACGCCACCAGCAAAGCCGGTTCAGCGATTGATGCCGCATCCCAGTCACTATGGGCAAAGGATCTTGCAGCCTGGCGTTCAGGTGATCCGGCAGATTTCGCGGTATCGCCAATTCTACGCTTTGCGGAGCAGCGCTCACCCCTATCAGCACTGAAGCGCTTTGCGGCACCGCATTTACAGCAGGGTAAACGCCTGCTGCTTGTTGGCAGCGAGCGGGACGTCCGTTTTCTCCGGCCCAAGATCGCCAAGACATTCAAAGCCGCGCTCGAGGCCGTCAATTCGGTCGCGGCTGTCGATACGCTTGCGCCGGGCGCGATAGCTGCGCTGGTTGCGCCGATCGACCGGGGCGCTGTTGGCAGTGAGCTGATGATGATTGCTGCCGCCGATCTGCTGGGTAGCCGGGCGATCATAGGCTCAGCGCAAAACAGCGTGGCCGCCGGGCTTGCCCAGGCGGGCGGCGACATTCGTGCAGGCGATCTGATCGTGCATGAGGATCATGGGGTCGCGCGCGTGCTGGGCCTCGAGCCGGTTGCCGGTAATACCGACGCGGAACTGATCGCGCTTGAATATGCCAATGGTGCCCGGCGGCTCGTTCCGTGCCAGGAGGCGGGCCTTTTATGGCGTTATGGCGCTGATGGCGATGCGGTGCGGCTCGACAAGCTGGATGGATCGACCTGGGAAAAGCGGCGCGGGGCGATTGACGAGGCGGTGGCCCAAAGCGCGCGCGATCTTCTTCGATTGGCGCGGGAGAGGGCCGATGTCAAAGCCGCCGTCATAGAACCTGACAGCGCTGCTTATGAACAATTCGTGGCCAGCTTCCCTTTCAACGAAACGGCGGATCAGGCGCGGGCGATCCAGGCGGTAAGGGACGACCTGGCCAGCGGACGGCCGATGGATCGCCTGGTGATCGGCGATGTCGGCTATGGCAAGACGGAGGTCGCCCTGCGTGCCGCCGCGCTTGCCGCCCTTGCAGGCTATCAAGTCATTTTGGCCGCGCCCACGACGGTTCTCGTTCGGCAACATATCGAAACGTTCCAGCGACGCTTTGCCGATACGGGCGTGGTCGTCGCTGGCCTGTCGCGCCTGTCGAGTGCGGCGGAGAAGAAGGCGGCGAAGGCCGGGCTGGCGGACGGGTCCATCGGTATCTTCATCGGCACGGCTGCGGTGATGGCGAAGGATATACGCTATGCCCGATTGGGGCTTGTCATCATCGACGAAGAACAGCGCTTCGGCGCGGCCGATAAGGCACGGCTGCGGGGATGCGCCGACCTTCATCTGCTGGCGATGAGCGCGACGCCCATCCCCCGGACGTTGCACCGTGCGATGATCGGCCTGCAACAGATGTCGGTGATCGCGACGCCGCCCGCCCGTCGCCAGCCGATCCGGACGAGCCTTGCCAGCCCCGACGATATGATGATCAGGACGGCGCTTCTGCGTGAACGGTCGCGTGGGGGACAGAGCTTTGTCGTCGTGCCCCGTATCGAAGATCTCGCGCCCCTGGCCGAACGGCTGGCGCGGATCGTGCCGGACCTCGCGCTGATTGAAGCGCATGGCAAGATGCCGGTGGCCGCCATCGACGACGCCATGGTCCGCTTTGGCGGTGGCGAAGGCGATGTCCTGCTCGCGACCAACATCATCGAGGCGGGGTTGGACGTGCCGCGCGCCAACACGATGATTGTCTGGCGCGCCGACCGCTTCGGCCTTGCCCAGCTTCATCAGTTGCGCGGGCGGGTGGGCCGCGGCAATCGCCGGGGTCAGGTCATTTTGCTGACCGAAGCGGGAGAGATTGCCGAACGTACGATGAAGCGGCTGCGCACGCTGGCGACCTATGACCGGCTGGGTGCGGGCTTTGCAATCAGCGCAGCCGATCTCGATCAACGGGGCGCTGGCGATCCGCTGGCCGACACGCAGGCGGGGCATATGAAGCTGATCGGGGTCGACCTCTATCAGCATCTGTTCGAAGCAGCGTTGAAAGAGGCGCGGGGCGAAGATGCTGGACTGTGGACACCCGAACTCAACCTGGGCATCGCGGGCGGCTTGCCATCGGACTGGATTCCCGATCCCGACGTCCGCCTGGGTCTCTATGTCAGGCTTTCGCGGCTTGTCGATGAAGCTGCCCTCAGCGCTTTGGAGGAGGAAATGGCGGATAGATTTGGTCCGCTGCCCTCCGCTGCCGAACGTCTGATCGATGCCAACAGAATTGCTATTCTCGCGCGGGTGGCCGGAATTGCACGCGTCGATGCAGGCCCGGCCGCGATAGCGCTGACGCCGCGTAGAGCCGCGCGAGATATTGGCAAATGTGCTGAGCTTTCCAAAAAAGACGGCCGCTGGCTTTTGAAGGAGCAGACCGACGACACTGATCGGCTTGCAAGAGTGACCAGCCTGCTCGAAAGCATAGGCGCTTAGCGGAACTTATGTCCGGTGATTGCGTCGATCGGCATGAACTGAGGCGCGGGAATTTTCGGACGATTAAGAGGGGGGATTCCATATGAAGATAGCGGTGGTCACTGGCGGTGCTCAGGGCATCGGCAAAGGTATCACCCAGACATTATTGGCGCAGGGCTGGAGAGTAGCGGTGCTGGACCAGGATGCCGAAGCAGTGCGCGATCTTTCCAATGAGATGCCGACCGACAAGCTTATTGCGATCCGGGCAGACGTTGCCAGCGAGCGCGACGTCGAAAAGGCGTTCGATAAAATTACGGACTGGACCAACGCTACGGAAGAGGCGCAGGGTATCGATCTGCTCGTCTCCAATGCGGGCCTTGCCAATCCGGTCAGCGGTCCGATCGAAAAACTGGAGCTAAAGAAATGGCAGGCGTGGCAGGACAGCCATGTGACGGGTGCTTTTCTGATGGTGCGCGCTGCCGTCCCGCTCCTGCGCCAGCGTAAAGGCGTAATTGTGGTCATGGCGTCGACCCGCGCGGTCCAATCGGAACCCGATACGGAGGCCTATGCTGCGGCCAAAGGCGCGCTCTGCGCCTTGACCCATGCGCTGGCGATCAGTCTTGGCCCCGACATCCGCGTCAATGCTATCCTACCCGGCTGGATTGAAAGCCGCCCTTGGGCCAAAGCAGAGGTGCGCGAAGCGGTGGAGCATCGCGCGATCGACCGGGATCAGCATCCGGTCGGCCGCGTCGGCGAACCGTCCGACATCGCGGCGACCGTCCTGTTTCTGGCGTCCGAAGGTGCGGGGTTCATCACGGGGCAGCAGATCGCCGTCGATGGCGGCATGACCCGAAAGATGATCTACGCGCATTGACGGTTATCTATATCCGGCGGTTTTGGTCCTGCGCTTCAGCGCGCTGGATGTCGGTCATGCGAGCGGCATCCTCAGGCGTTCCAAGGATCAATGGACGCCGCCATTGCGCCATCTGCGCTAGTTGGTCGCCAAAGCTTGTGAATGGCACCCAATTTCCATCCTGCTCAACCTGAAACACCGAAGCGCCCGATGCGCGCGCCAGAGCTATTCCCCCCGCGACATCCCAGATGTTAGGCGCTGCGAACCTGGTGACTTGCAGAAGGCCTGCCGCCACGAACGCGCATTCGATCGCGGCCGATCCTGTCTTGCGCCCATCCCACGGACCCAAGCCGGACTGGCCATGCGGATCGCCCGCAAGCCGTTTGCGAACGGCGGGGTTGGCCATGTGCGATATCTGCGCGCCATCGAACCGCAATCCGCCAGCGCCGCCGCAATGATAGACGCCAGGCGTCAGCAAATGACTTGTGCTGCACCATAATGCGCCGACGACGGGAACGCCCCGATACAGGACGCCAACGGATGACGCGAATAATGGAAAACCGTTGATGAAATTGCTCGTCCCATCGATCGGATCGACCGCCCAGACGAAATCAGTGTCCAGTCCAGGATGGATGGCCATTTCCTCGCCTATGATGCCATGGCCAGGGAAATAATCTGCCAGATGGCTGCGGATCATCGCTTCGACCCGGCTGTCGACTTCGCTTACCGGATCACGCATCGAGGCAATGGCGTCGTCATCCCCCTTATATTCCACGGCCATAAGGCTGCCCAGCGTAGCCACGATTTCCCGGCCGCCGATCGTGGCCAGTTCCATCGCTACCGCTTCAATGCGGGTCAGCAAGTCCGGCGTTAGCATTGGCTCAGCAGGTGTCATCGTCATGTCCCGTCATACCGCGAGGCACCAATATCGTCTCCGGCTCGTCGTCCAACCGTATTTCGACCGTCCATGCGTCGTCGGGCATGTCGATGGGGCGATCGTCGATCCGGGGGCACAGCCCGCTGGCTTTAAGCGTTACGACGCAGCCGGTTTCCAATCGGGCCGGTGGCGGGCCGGAGAAATGTTCGGCCCATCCTATCATGGCGTCGCGATCGGCCTCGCCAACCAGCAGGATGTCGAGCAACTTATCCTGCGTGTCCGCCCTGGGCGCGAACGGGAGTCGTGGGCCGATCGCGCCTATGTTAAGAATTTCGCCAAGCAACCATGGTCCCTCGACGCGGCGTCCATCGATATCGACGACGCATGCTATCGGCGTGGCCGTTCGCAGGGTCTCCCGAAAAGCCGCGCGGCCGTTTTCGCGCTTTTCCTCCGGGGTGTTGGGCGATTCATCCACAAGTTCGATGGATTGATTGAGCGCGCCAAGACCTACCGCTTCCAGAAAGCCTTTCCGCCCGAACGGCCCGGCGACGCTGCCTACGGTCAGCCTCATTTCGCGCGCATTGTCGAGACCACCAATGACGTCTTCGACCGATTGACGAATGCCCAGCGCCCTTGCGACATTATTGGACCCGCCCATCGGCAGGATCGCAATGGGTACAGACCGGTCGGGCATCTCGATGGCGACCGAAGCTACGGTTCCATCACCGCCAGCGGCAATCGCCATTTCCATGCCGCTCATTCCGGATCGAATATCGTCCCGGCCATGTTCACAATAGCGGATGGCGAAGCCGGCCTCTTCCAGTTGACCGATGAGCGACCGGATCGGCTCGGGCTTTGTTCCCGCATTGGGGCTATGGATCAGGAGCGCCTTCACACGAAATATCTGCCATTCAGCCTATATCGTGTTGCCAACATACCGATCATGGTTGCGCCCCAAATTCTTCCAACGCAGCCGTGACGACTTCGACCTTCGCATCATCCTGCAAATCGATCGAAACTGTGATACCGCCAGCAAGAGGTACATCGTTCCTTTCTTCCTGATCGACCGTCTCGCTATCTGCGCCTCCAATCCGATTTCCCGCGCTGTTGTCCGGTCCGGATGCAGTCACGAAAATATCGGTTCGCTCGATGCCGATTTCCTGGACCAGCCGTTCTACGGCCATGTCCGCCTGGTCCCGGCTATCGAATGTGCCTGTCAATGTGGTGCTCATGGTGATCCTTTTCATCAAGGCTTGGAATTGGCCCGATCAGCCTCTGGATAATCTTCCGGTTTCACGGTGCCGACAGAGGGGCGGTCCTCGACATTCTCCTGCGACTTGCCGCCGCGTGTGCGGGGATCGGGATCATCGCCATTGGCTCGGACATCGCCGACAGGCCCGCGTCGGGGCAATCCGTCCGATCGACCCTTTTCGGGGTCGAGCCCATTTTCGTTTCCAGGCATGTCTTGATCCTTCCGTAATGCAGTGGCCGGAAGCGATGCCCGGCCTTGGGATGAAGCGCTGATCTGGAGATCGGTTGCATTCTGGTTCCCACCTTTATTGCAGGAACCACATGCCGCATGGACCGTTGTCTAGAGAACATATAGTGAACGACGAGGCTGTCATGACTGAACATCTGCACAATCCCAAACTTGATGAGCACCCGGCTTCGAACGCTGAGAAGGATCCAGCCAATTGGGTATCGGGCAATGAACCCATCACCGGCGCGCAGGCGTCCTATCTGGCGACATTATGCGAAGAAGCAGGTATGGAACTGCCCGCCGGCGACCTGACTAAAGCTGACGCATCGCGGCGGATTGATGAATTAAAAGCGAAGCTTGGGCGAGAGTGAAAGCTTGAAAATCGAGTCATCAGTGATGGTTCGTGATGGAGCTTCCACGGAAGGGCGCAAAGCCTGCTATAGCATCATGTGCATTCCAGCTAAACTGATGTTGATCAGGTAGATTTTCCAATAGGCTATTGGGCCCATCCTTCATTTGAGCGTTGTCTACTCATACCCGGAGGCAGCCTCCAAACGATCTGACTGCTCCGTGCGGACATCATAAGAATGGCTGGAGAATGCCCATGACGATGGCGACAGACGATGCCCCACCGGCGACATCGAAGTTGAATGAAGAACGCGCGAGCGGGATCGCGGCAGTGTTCCAATCCAGGGGCGACGACCTGATCGAGCGCTCGGTCACGATCAACCGCCCTCGCGACGAACTCTTTGCCTATTGGCGCGATTTTTCCAATCTGCCTTCTTTTATGGACAATGTCGAACGGATCGACATCCTGTCCAATACGACCTCGCATTGGGTGGTAAAGGCTCCGGCGGGACACACCGTAGAATGGGACGCGACCATCACGGAGGAGAAGACTGGCGAGTTGATCGCCTGGACTTCCGCAGAAGACGCCGATGTCCCCAACAGCGGGCGCATCGAATTTCGCGATGCAGGCGTGCGTGGCACCATTGTCACGGCAACCATCGTCTATGATCCGCCCGCAGGTGTGGTGGGCAAGGTGATCGCCAAGCTGTTCCAGCGCGAACCCGCGATACAGGCGCGACGCGATCTGCGCCGTTTCAAACAATTTATGGAGACGGGGGAGGTCGCAACCGCAGCCTTTACCCGAAAGCAACGCGACGAGGAGAAAGCCTGATGCGCGCGCTCACATGGCACGGTAAGCATGACGTCCGCGTCGATACCGTCGATGACCCCGAAATCCTCAACCCGCGCGATGCGATCATCAAGATCACGTCGACGGCGATCTGTGGGTCCGACCTGCATCTCTATGACGGCTATATTCCAACCATGCAGGCAGGCGACATACTTGGCCATGAATTCATGGGAGAGGTGGTCGAAACCGGTCCCAAATCCACCCTGCAGAAGGGACAGCGGGTTGTGGTTCCTTTCACCATCGCCTGCGGCAGCTGCTATCATTGCGGCAAGCATCAATATTCCGCCTGCGACAATGGCAACCCAGCCGACAATCAGGATATTGGTCAGGAAATGTATGGCCAGCCGATGTCGGGCCTGTTCGGATACAGTCATTTGACCGGCGGCTATGCTGGTGGACAGGCTGAATATGTGCGCGTGCCTTTCAGCGACGTGGGGCCGATCGTCGTGCCGGACGGGTTGGACGATGACGAGGTGCTGTTCCTGTCGGACATCCTGCCGACCGGGTGGCAGGCGGCGGAGAATGCGGACATCGAACCGGGCGACACGGTCGCGGTGTGGGGTTGCGGGCCGGTGGGGCTGTTCGCCGTCCAGTCCGCTTTCCTGATGGGCGCGCACCGCGTCATCGCGATCGACCATTTCCCGCATCGGCTGGAACTGGCGAAAAAATTCGGCGCCGAGACGATCAATTTCGAGGAGTCGAAAACTTACGAAGCATTGATGGAAATGACCGGCGGTATCGGGCCTGATGCAGTGATCGATGCGGTGGGCCTGGAAGCCCATGGGTTCTTTGTCGACAACGTCATCGATCAGATCAAGGCGTCGCTATTTTTGGGCACCGATCGCACCCATTCGATCCGGCAGGCAATCCATGCCTGTCGCAAGGGCGGGCGCGTGTCGATGCCAGCCGTCTACGGCGGCTTCGTAGATAAGTTTCCCTTGGGCGCGTTCATGGAAAAGGGTCTGACCCTCAAGACCGGTCAGACGAGCGTCCAGCATTATATGCCCGCCCTGCTCAATGCAATTCTTGAGGGGAAGATCGATACGACCTTCCTAATTTCCCATCGCATGGGGCTGGAAGATGCGCCCAAGGGCTACAAGATGTTTCATGACAATCAAAATGACGTAACCAAGATCGTGCTGAAGCCCGGTCTCGCCGTCGCCGCGCAATAGGACAGACAGATATGGCCAATAAATTCGCGATCGTCACCGGGGCCTCCACCGGCATCGGCTTTGAACTTGCCTCCATTGCCGCGAAAAATGGGTATGACCTGCTAGTCGTGGCCGACGAACCGCTGATCGACGCCGCGGCGCAGGATTTCAAGCAGCATGGCGTAGAAGTTATTGCGGTCGAGGCCGATCTTTCGACACTGCAAGGCGTGGACACGCTCCTCGCTGCGGCCGATGGGCGGCAGATCGATTTGTTATGCGCCAACGCTGGGCGCGGCCTGGGCCACGCTTTTCTCGATCAGGATGTGAGCGACTGGCGGCGCGTGGTGGACACAAACATCACCGGCACGCTGTATTTGCTGCAAAAGGTCCTAAAGGCGATGGTGGCGTGTGACGACGGCAAGGTGCTGATCACCGGATCGATCGCAGGCTTCATTCCGGGCAGCTTCCAGGCCGTCTATAATGGTAGCAAGGCGTTCGTGGACAGCTTTGCCGACGCAATCCGTAACGAGATTAAGGACAGCAAGGGCGTCACCGTCACGACCCTGATGCCGGGGCCGGTCGAGACGGAATTTTTCGATCGCGCCGACATGCTCGACACCAGTGTAGGATCATCCGACAGCAAGAGCGATCCAGCCGACGTCGCGCGTGACGGCTGGGATGCGCTGATGAAGGGAGAGGCGCATATAGTGTCCGGGTGGAAGAACAAGGTGCAGGCGGCCGTCGCGCATGTCACCCCGGCCTCGGTGCTGGCGGAACAGCATCGTAAGATGGCGGAACCGGGATCGGCAGACGAAGGCTGAAATGCCCTACACAAATTTATCAGTTTCGCTCGGTAAGCGACTGAAATGAGATGCTGCGCTTCTTATTCTTCCCAAGAAAAACGATCTATTAGATCATCGAATTCGCCAAGATGAGTGAGCGAAATTGAGGAGAGGTTGGTCACTACACGCCTGCTCCGATACTACTTTATAAGATGGCTGTTGGTACAGCTTAAATCGACGCCACCTGTAAACGTCGAATGGCGGCGCCGGGCCTGACACAGCCTTCGCACCGCCGCATTGAAACAAGGTATTTCGGTGGATTGCCGTCAGAAACCAGACGGTCCGCAGCAGGATACATAAATCCGCTCCCGAATATCGTATTATGGTCGAAATCGGAGGGCGACAGGTATGTTTCAAGATTAAGCGGATGCGCCGAGGGCTATCCACTCCAAATGTCCCATAACAATCCTCCCTGCAATCAAACTACCAGCTTTTAACTGTGGAAGCTGCTCCATTTGAGCAAAAATGGTGGATTGGAACGCGCAATTAGACTATTGGCAATAGCGAAGTCAGCTGAGCAGCATACCAGCCACGACCTAGGGGCCGTCAGTCAGCTTGCGGCCATCCTCAGACAGTCGATCGGTCCGCACTTGGGCAGAGGAAATCGGCGCTTGAATAGCCCAAGGGTCACCCTAATCCGATGAGGTTCGTCTATATTGTCGTTGAAGTAATTACGAAGGTGTTGGGAACGACGGTCGCTGGTAGATGAGTGCGGGCACCAGAGCGCCAGGTGTCCCTTCTACTACATGGTCATAGATTTTGGCCGCTATGGCGCTGCGACACACCGTTTCGGTGGCTATTTGCAATGATATAAGCGATCCCAAGCCCAACCACCAAGCTGGATGCACGTGGCCATACCGCAGTTTGTCACGCACGATGCCCGCGATCGGAAATACAATCATTCCGATGAAAACTGCCGTCAGCATTGAGTACATGAACAGGGGTGCGGGCAGAAGGCGTCCGAACGAGGGACCCATGATCGCTGCCATGCCACATATGATCAGACGTGGATGCCATTCACGATCACGTCGCTTAGCAACACCACCGATCAACAGCGCTGCGAAAAGGATAATGCTCAGCGGGTTCATCAAAAGAAACTGTGCGGGCAGAAAAAAGAAAGGCACTGCTGCCTTTTGAGCGCTCCATACGGTTGTCAGGGTGCCGACGATCACCATGGCCAAGGCCCAGCCCACAGCCAGCCAGCCTAATTTGCGGTGAAGGGGAAGCGATCCAGTTGCTGCAAGCGACACCTGAGACACGAACAGCAGGACCCATCCCATGAACAAGATCGCATGGACATGTACAGAAATCGGCGCGTGGAACGATGATACGCCTATCGCTGCGAAGAACGAGAAGGCGCCAATGTTGATGAGCGCCATGATGATCGCAGTGATCGCAAAGAAGCGACCCTCCGCCGCAAAGACCGGCCGCCTCTCAATCACCGAAGCCATCTTACCCCACCCCTACAGCGTTGCCCTTGCCGATGGTGCATTATACGATAGCCGTTGCTTGTTTGAAAGCATATCGACAGGCCAAATCGCCAAAGGGCTGATCGCCCACTGTTTGTGGCGTTAGGACGGATTGAGAAGCGCAGTCGTCATCATGAGCGCGCCATCAAATATGTCGACCAGCGATAAATCCGGACCGTCAGCTAGTGGGCACCCGAAAACTACAGCTACATGGCAACAATGGGTCGACATCGGTGGACGGGAAGTGGGGACAAAGCCGTCGTTCCCGTCGAGGCCGGCGAATGTTTACTCCGACAGAAGCCGACATTCTCGCGTGAGTCACGGCAGGTCATTGGACGAGTAGGGCTGGCCGACAGACGACTGTTCTGACGCTGTTCTGACTGGCGTGCGCGAGCAGGTCGAACGTTGCGCCACGCGGATCCTCGAGCCGACTCCCGGGCTAAGGGAAGTCATTACGCTGCTCAGCGCATTGCGAGATTTAATCCTCTCAGGCGCTTTCATGGCTGCCAAAGGGATTTGTGCGAGGGATCCAGCTGTCGATCAATGAAGAATGCGGCGCTGATAAAGGCAAGATGTGTCAACGCTTGTGGGAAATTGCCAAGGGCTTCTCCCCGTAGATCAAGCTCTTCGGAAAAGAGGCCAAGTTCGTTAGCGTAACTCATGGCCTGCGTCAGGCTCAGCTGGGCTTCGTCGAGACGACCGGCGCGCGCCAGACATTCGGCATACCAGAAGATGCAGGTGGTAAATGCGCCTTCACCGCCTTCCAGGCCGTCGGCGTTGCGATAGCGATAGATCATGCCGTCATCCCGCAGTTGGTCGCTGATCGCGTCCAGCGTCTTGAGCCAAACGGGGTCGGTAGCAGACACGAAGCGCACCAGCGGCATCATCAGCAGCGCCGCGTCCAGTTCGGTTCCGCCCCGTGACTGAACGAAATATCCATGATTGGGATGGCGGAAGTTTGTCCAGATGTCCGAGGCTATCCTGTCGCGGCACTCCATCCATTGTGTTGTCGGTCCGGGCAAGGATCGCTTGGCAGCAAGGCGGATGGCGCGGTCTAACGCGACCCAGCACATGAGGCGCGAATGGAGGAAATGTCGCGGCGAATCCCGAATTTCCCAAATGCCGGCGTCGGCTTCCTCCCAATGGCGCATAACGTGATCGACGATATTGCAGACATGGGTCCAACCGTCATGGCTTATGGCGGAACTATATTTGTTGAAGAGATAAATGCTGTCGATCAGCTCGCCGAAGATATCGAGCTGGGTCTGGGCATGAGCCGCATTCCCGATCCGCACAGGACGGCTTCCTGCATAACCGTCCAGATGAGGCAACTCCTTCTCTTCCATCGCCTCGCTGCCATCGATCGCGTACATGATCCGCATGGTTCCGCCGTCATCAGCCTTGGAGATGCGCTTGCTCATCCATCCATAGAAAGCCTTGGCCTCCTCGAAAAAGCCGAGGCGCATCAGTGCATAATTGGTGAAGGATGCGTCACGTATCCAGACAGCGCGATAGTCCCAGTTTCGCCCGGCGCCCGTTGCTTCGGGCAGCGAGAAGGTGGCGGCTGCCGCAATCGATCCATGCCGTGAAGATGTCAGCAACTTCAGGGCAAGTGCGGATCGATACACCTCATCTCGCCATCGCCCTTTATAGGTGGACTGACCGATCCATCGTCGCCAAGCCCCGACTGCAGCAGCGATTTCCTGGTCGATCATCCTGGCATCGGGCCGAGCCTTCGGCTGTTCTCCTAACATGAACCAGGCGCTCTCCCCCTGCGCGAGCGCGAACTCTGCAAGCACCGACCCATCGTCCTTCTTCAGCGTTGCGGAGGAGCAGAGGGTGAGCGCAAGCCCGCCGCCTTCGAATGACATGGCTTCGCCTTGGGTTGTCACGGCTGGAACGACACGGGCATAATTGAACCTTGGACGGCACAGCGCAGTAAAGTGAATTGATCCGCGAGTGGCTGTCACTTTGCGGATCAGGCATTGCTCGGTGTTGTCGGGGTAAGGGCGCGATCCCGGGAAGGGCATCATATCGAGAATTTCGGCGCTGCCGTCTTCAGCCATGAAGCGCGTGATCAATATATTGGTATCGGGGACGTACAACTGGCTGGTGCGCGGATCGGTGAGTTCAGGCGTGATGACAAACACGCCGCCTTCGCCTGCGTGGAGAAGGTCAGCGAAGATGGTTGGACTATCGAGCGATGGCCAGCAGAGATAGTCGATCGTGCCGTCTCGCGCGACGAGTGCCGCAGTTTCCAGATCACCGATAATGCCATGGTGACCGATCGGCCGGGCAGGCTTAGCCATTGTCCCGGAACTCCGGATATAGTGACATCCCGCCGTCAACGAAGAGTGTCGTGCCCGTTACATAATCGGCCTCGTCGGACGCCAGCCACAAAGCAGCTCGTGCGACGTCTTCCGGCTCGCCAATACGCCCGTAAGGGATCAGGCGCAGGAGTTTGGCCAGCGCCTCTTCGCTATCCCATGCGGCTTGGTTAATTGGCGTGCGGATTGCTCCGGGCGCGATGGCGTTGACGCGAATGCGATCGACTGCAACCTCTTGTGCGATCGATCGGACCAGCATGTGAACTCCGCCTTTGCTGGCCGCGTAATTGACATGCCCTGCCCAAGGAATGACCTCGTGCACGGAACTCATCGCAATAATGGACCCGGCGGATCGCGCGGGACGGGTGGCGGCAGGCTGCTTGCGAAAGCGGCGTATTGCCTCGCGGATGCTAAGGAACTGGCCGGTTAGGTTCACGTCGATGACAGCCTGCCAGTCTTCAAGCGACATCTCACCGATAGCGGCATCCTTTTGCATTCCCGAGTTCGAGATAAGAACATCAACCCGACCAAATGAACAGATTGCTTCGTCGAAAAGATGGAGGACGTCGGCTTCCTTCGATACGTCGGCCTTAACCGCTATGGCGCGGCCACCCTTTGCACAGACCTCAGCCGCGGCCTCCTGCGCTTCCTCGCCATGAGAATGGAAATTAAATATTGTCGCGGCGCCCGCATGTGCCATGGCTTGGGCTACTGTCAATCCGATGCCCGAGCTGGCTCCGGTTACAACGACCACGTGATCCCGAAGAGATATTTCCATGCATGAACCGCCATAAATTTGCCTGTCTGCCTTAAGAACGGCTGCCGGCGGTATCGGATGCTTGGGCGCACATATTTACATTGACGTATGAGTACCGGCGTTCGTCACGGCTGCAGAGCAGATTTGTGAAGATCAGCGCTTATCGGTCCAGCTTTAGTAAGACTATGTTAAAACGAAAATCTGCCGATCATTATTCGGCGGATTCGATGCAATCGCTGTCCACCAAACTGCGCGTCCCTCTATCCCCCGCCCAGCCGCCCCAGCGAAAGCGCTAGCATAGCGCCCAACGCCGTAGCTACGCCGGCCCAGTGCCGGTCCTCCTTGAAAGCCTTAGGAAATACTTCCGTGGCGAGGCTGGCGATCACAGCGCCAGCGGCAACGCAGCGGATCGCCGCCAGATGCGCTTCGCTCGCGCTTTCCAGCAGCAAATTGCCCGATATGGCCGCGCCGGAAAGTAGCGCTGCCGTTGCAGCCCACAATCCGAATATCTTTCCGTTCGAAAGGCCTTTCCCGCGCATATCCCACGCACCACCCGCCGCTTCGGGAAGGTTGGACAAAAGGATCGACCCGGCCAGTGCGGCGACCTCCATCGGCCCAGCGCCGATCAGTGCGACGCCAAGCGCGAGATTTTCCGGCACTCCGTCCAGCGTGATCGCGGCCAGCAAGCCGCCACCCGACTCCCCGCCCCATGTCTCGTCAATCAGATAGTCGATAACGGCAAACAGGACCGCGCCGGCGGCCATGCCCCCCATAACGACCCACAGCGCGCTCTTGTCGAGGGAAGGCTGGATAAGCTCGGTTGTCACCGATAACAGCAGCGCGCCGCCAGCCATCGCAATAAGAAAGCCGTCGATCCACTTGGGCAACCGCCCATAAAGCCCCCAGGCCGCTCCTGCGAGCAGCGCACCCGACACAACAGTCACGACCATCACCGCCATCAGCATGGCACGCAAACCGTGGTGGGGGGCCGGATGTTCCCGTTGCGCGGGTGTCCTCGCGATCGTGACGGCCGATAATGCCGGCCCGATCAAGAAGCAGGGGTTCTACATCGCTAAGCCGCTCGCTGGCCCGGAGATCGAGCATTACCATCAGGCGATCGCGCTGGTCGTCGCCGAGACGTTCGAGCAGGCGCGTCATGCCGCATCTCTGATCCGCGTCGATCATGCGCGCGAGCAAGGCGCGTTCGATCTCGCCGCTGCACGGGCTGGCGCAAAGCCGCATCAGCGTCAGCCCGACGTCCGCATCGGCGACTTCGACACAGCGTTCGCGTCGGCCCCGGTGAAGATCGATGGTACTTACACCACCCCCGACCACAGCCACATGATGCTCGAGCCGCACGCCACGATCGCGCGCTGGGATGGCGACCACCTGACGATATGGTCGGCGCAGCAGATCGTCGGTTGGGCGCGGCGCGACCTGGGTAACAAGCTCAGTATCCCGCAGGACAAGATTCGCGTCGTCGCGACCTACATTGGTGGCGGGTTCGGCGGAAACGGCAGTGTCTGTTCGGATGCGATCCTCGCAGCGCTTGGCGCTCGCGCGATCGGCCGCGCGGTGAAGGTGACGTTGCCGCGCCGGCTCATGCCGAACAACACGAGCCACCGCCCCGCCACGATCCAGCGCGTCCGTCTGGCGGCGGGTCGCGACGGCAAGCTGGTCGCCGTTGGCCACGAAACGCTGTCGGGCAATCTGCCGGGGGGCGGCCCGGAGATTGCGGCTGCGCAGACGCAGTTGCTCTACGCAGGAGCCAACCGTCTGAACCTGACCCGGCTCGCGACGCTCGACTTGCCC
The DNA here is from genome assembly GCF_035818615.1 of Sphingobium sp. CR2-8. Taxonomy (NCBI): domain Bacteria; kingdom Pseudomonadati; phylum Pseudomonadota; class Alphaproteobacteria; order Sphingomonadales; family Sphingobiaceae; genus Sphingobium; species Sphingobium wonjuense. Next base: position 804,307 of record NZ_JAYKZY010000002.1, read on the forward strand.
GAAGGCAACGCGATGCGCGCACCGGGCGAGGCGTCGGGCCTGATGGCGCTCGAAGTGGCGATGGACGAGCTGGCCGAAAAGCTGGGGATGGACCCGGTGGAGCTCCGCATCCTCAACGACACCCAAGTCGTACCGGGTGCGGACCCCGGCCGTGGGGCTTCGACTGATCCGCAATCGACAAGCGGCAATCAGGGCAAAGAGGAGCAGGGGCCGCGTCCCTTCTCCATACGGCAATTCATCCCGTGCCTGCGCACGGGTGCTGAACGCTTTGGTTGGAAGGAGCGTAGCCCCAAGCCCGGCAGTCGCCGTGAAGGCCGCTGGCTGATCGGCATGGGGATGGCATCCGCAATTCGCGGCGCACCGATCATTCCGGCGGGTGGGCGTGTCACGCTCGACGGCAAGGGGATCGTGACCGTCGAAAGCAACATGACCGACATGGGAACGGGCAGCTACACCATCATCGGCCAGACGGTTGCAGAGATGATGGGCGTGCCCCTCGATCGTGTCGAGGTGAAGCTTGCCGACTCCGATTTCCCCGAAGCATTCGGAGGTGGCGGACAAGGCGGTGCCGCATCAGCCACGGCCGGTGCCTACGCCGCATGCGTCAAACTGCGCGAAGCCGTGGCGACGAAGCTGGGGTTCGATTCTGCTGATACCGAGTTCGTCGACGGTGAGGTGCGTTCCGGCAACCGACGCGCCCCGCTCGCGCAGGCTGCGAAGGATGGTGCGATCACTGCTGAGGACAAAATGGAATATGGCGACCTGTCCAAGCGGTTCGAGCAGCAGACCTTCGGCGCTCATTTCTGCGAAGTCGCGGTGGACGCCTATACTGGCGAAATCCGTATCCGGCGGATGCTCGCCGTTTGTGCGGCCGGACGTATCCTCAACCCCATTACCGCCCGCAGCCAGGTGATCGGCGGCATGGTCGGCGGTGCGGGCGCGGCGCTGATGGAAGAGTTGGCTGTCGACAAGCGCTTCGGCTTCTTCGTCAATCACGACCTCGCGGGATACGAAGTGCCGGTCCATGCCGATATCCCGCATCAGGAGGTGATTTTCCTAGAGGAGACCGATCCCACCATGTCGCCTTTAAAGGCAAAGGGTGTGGGCGAGCTTGGCATTTCCGGCGTCGCGCCGGCAATCGCCAATGCGGTTTACAACGCAACCGGCGTACGGGTGCGGGAGTATCCGATCACGCTCGACAAGCATCTGGCGAAGTTGCCGGAGTATCGTGTGATGCAGGGTGCGCACCGGTTCTCGCGGCGTGCCGTACTAGCGACACCAGCGATGCTTTCGCTGGCCGGGACGGCATGTGCCAGGGAACCGGAGCAGCCCGGTATGCCCTCCGGCAAGACACTGGTCGCGTATCTCACCCGCTCGGGCAATACCCGCGTGATCGCGGGAACATTGCAGCGAGTTCTTGGGTGCTGACCTCTTCGAAATCCGTCCTGCGGGACCCTATCCCGAGGATTATGAGCAGCATGTCGCGCAGGCCACGCGCGAGCGTGACAGCGGGTTCGAACCTTCCTTGGCAGCCACAGTCGATAACATCGCCGCCTATGACACCGTCTTCCTTGGCTTCCCTATCTGGGGGAGACGGCACCCCCGCCGATCCGCTCATTTTTGAAGGCTCACAATCTACGCGGGAAGACGCTTCGACCGTTCATCACCCACCGCGGATATGGTGTCCACGGCGGATATGGTGTCGGTAGTAGTCCGGCGGTTTTGGCATCCCACGCGGTCGGCACGATGATTGAGAAACTGTTCGTCATGGAAGCGGACGAAGGACGGCGCACTCTCAATCAGGTCCGCGACTGGATAGGTAAGACTGACAGCTAAATGTGTCGAACTATTCTGGGAATATGTGGCGCGTTGAAGCAGAAACCTACCACCAGCATCAGATCCTCAAACCGCCGCTTTCGTCAGATTCGGACGTTCGCGTCAACACGGCTAAATGTCCTGATGTGGTCGCGAACTGCCGGCAGATGTGCAGGAAATCTGAAGTTAAGTGACTCGAACAGCCGCCGAAACGCCTCAAAAATAGCTGGGGGTATGATGGGGGGTATCAGACCATTTGACTTTTCAAAGTTACCTGAATAAAGGGATTTTCCGGTGCTATTCAATGACCGTAAGCGGCACCATTTTTCGGGCTTTGCTCGCGCATTTCTCTTTTGGAAGCGTTTGGACCTGGACGCGACGCGGGTTCCCCGATCGGCAGGCTTTTGGCGCATCTCCCATCCTTGCCCGCCCATGATGTCACCCCCCATATGTTTCGATCATGCATGACGGCGCGGGCGTTGTTCAGGTAGAAGACCCAGGCGGGACGATCGACCCGCATCATGCTCCGCCGGCCTGGCTGGCGGAACCGATTATTGAAATCATCCTGTGCGATGCCTGTGCCGACCCGTACCGACCGGTTGCCGTATCGCCTATCAGAAGGACCAAGGCAGACTATGCGAGGCTATAGAGAACCCGGTTTCCAGGACCGGACCGCAGCGGCGAAGGGCGCCAAGCAGAAGGCGCTGGACCTGCTGCGCGATAAGCCGCCGATCGACGAGGCCGAACAGGCCGATCGCCTGGCCAAGCGCCTGGCCAAGGAAGCGGCGGCGCGCGAACGGCGCGAAGAAACCCTGCGCGAACGCGAAGCCGCCAAGGCCGCCAAGCGTGAAAAGGCGGAGGAGGCCGCTGCCGCCGCGAAAAAGGCGAACCCCGAGCCGGTCGTCCTGACCGAAGCGGAGCGCAAGGCTGCGCGCGACGCGCGCTACGCCGCCCGCAAGGCGCGCAAGTAACGCATTTTCAAGTCGACCGCTCCTGGTCGGCAGCCCTGGGCAACGCACCATCCCATCAGGATGGCGCGTTTGCCACCCATCGAAAAACGCTCCAGCCGCTGCCCCAGCGCGTCCATGAGTGTCCGGTCAGACCCGGCCAACCCCCGTCATCGACCGACCATGAAGGATCGTTTCTGGACCAGATATATAGTGCCGCTGGGCATGTAGAGCGCACCGATCTTCATCCTCCCCTGTCCGTCGAGGAAAAGTCGACCTACCGGTCCTATCCCGTCGACGTCGTCGATACGGCCGATATTCCTGGTGGCGGGCGGTTGCGCCTGCTCAAGTCCGGCGATCATTTCTCCATCCAGTTCGGGTCGGAAGAATTGATGGGCAGTTGCGACCATGTTTCGGAAGAAGCGCTGGCCACGCTGACCGCCGAGCGGCTTGCGAACCGCGACGGTTCCGTGCTGATCGGCGGCCTGGGCATGGGCTTTACGCTGGGCGCGGCCCAGTCCGCCTGGTCGCCGCGCGCGTCCATCACCGTGGCGGAACTGGTGCCCAAGATCGTGGAATGGGCGAAGGGGCCGGTCGCGCATCTGTTCGGCGGCGACCTGTCCGATCCGCGCGTCACGATCAAGGTCGGCGATGTGCATGACGTGATCGCCGGTGCGCCGGACGGGTTCGACGCCATCTTGCTGGACGTGGACAATGGTCCCGACGGGCTGATCCAGGCGGAAAACGAGCGACTCTATTGCCACTGGGGCCTCAAGTCCACCTATGCCGCGTTGAAGGCCGGGGGTGTGCTGGCGGTCTGGTCGGCCTATCCGGTGGCCGATTTCGGTTCGCGGCTGGAGGATGCCGGGTTTGCCGTGGACCTGGTCGAAACGCCCGCTTTTATCGGCGAGGGCCACGACTTCCATTATATCTGGTTCGCGTCGAAGGCGCATTGAGCGCTGTTACGACATCACGGCGATATCGAGATATAGGTAGCTGTTCCCCGGCGAAGGCTGGGGAACAGCAAGCGCCCCGCCGCCCGATCGGGCAGCGGGGCCAGCCCTATCAGCGTTCGATCTGGCTCACGTCGCGCACCGCGCCCTTGGCGGCGTTGGTCGTCATTGCGGCATAGGCGCGCAGGGCGGGCGACACTTCGCGCTTGCGGCCGAAGGGCTTCCACGCCTTGGCCCCGCGCGCTTCCATCTCGGCGCGGCGTTCGGCGAGCAGGGCGTCGTCCAGATCGACCTTGATGACGCGGGCGGGGATGTCGATGACGATCGGGTCGCCGGTCTGCACCAGCGCGATCAGCCCGCCTTCGGCCGCTTCGGGCGAGACATGGCCGATCGACAGGCCCGACGTGCCGCCGGAAAAACGCCCGTCGGTGATAAGCGCGCAGGCCTTGCCCAGCCCCTTCGACTTCAGATAGCTGGTCGGGTAGAGCATTTCCTGCATGCCGGGGCCGCCCTTCGGCCCTTCGTAGCGGATGACGACGACGTCCTTTTCCTTGACCTCGTTACCCAAAATGCCCGCGACGGCCGCGTCCTGGCTTTCATAGACGCGCGCGGTGCCGTGGAAGACAAGGATGCTTTCATCGACGCCCGCCGTCTTTACGATGCAGCCTTCGGGCGCGAGATTGCCGAACAGGACGGCGAGGCCGCCATCCTTGGAAAAGGCGTGCTCGGTCGAGCGGATCACGCCCTTTTCACGGTCGGTGTCGAGGTCTTCCCAGCGCTCGGCTTGGCTGAACGCCGTCTGGGTCGGCACGCCGCCGGGCGCCGCGCGGTAGAAGTTGCGCACTTCCTCGCTATTGGTTCGGCCGATGTCCCAGCGCGCGAGCGCAGCGGCCATGGTCGGCGCGTGGACGGTCGGCAGGCTGGTGTCGATCAGGCCGCCCCGTTCCAGTTCGCCTAGGATCGCCATGATCCCGCCCGCGCGATGGACGTCCTCCATATGCACGTCGCTCTTGGCTGGCGCGACCTTGCACAGGCATGGCACGCGGCGCGACAGCCGGTCGATGTCGGCCATGGTGAAGTCGATCCCGCCCTCATAAGCGGCAGCCAGCAGGTGCAGAACGGTGTTGGACGATCCGCCCATGGCGATATCCACGCTCATCGCGTTTTCGAACGCGGCGAAATTGGCGATGCTGCGCGGCAGGACGCTGGCGTCGTCCTGCTCATAGTAACGCTTGGTGATGTCGACGATGACATGCCCCGCCTCGCGGAACAGGCGCTCGCGGTCCGCATGCGTCGCCAGCGTCGATCCGTTGCCGGGCAGCGACAGGCCCAGTGCCTCGGTCAGGCAGTTCATCGAATTGGCGGTGAACATCCCCGAACATGACCCGCAGGTCGGGCAGGCGGAGCGCTCGATCGTCTTCACTTCCTCGTCGGTATAGCTTTCGTCGGCGGCGACGACCATCGCGTCCACCAGGTCGAGCGCGACCTTCTTGCCGCGCAGGGTCGTCTTGCCCGCTTCCATCGGCCCGCCCGACACGAAGACGACCGGGATGTTGAGGCGCATCGCGGCCATCAGCATGCCCGGCGTGATCTTGTCGCAGTTGGAGATGCACACGACCGCATCGGCGCAATGGGCGTTGACCATATATTCGACGCTGTCGGCGATCAGATCGCGGCTGGGCAGCGAATAGAGCATGCCGCCATGGCCCATCGCGATGCCGTCATCGACCGCGATGGTGTTGAATTCCTTGGCGACGCCGCCCGCCGCCTCGATCTCGCGCGCCACCAGCTGGCCCAGATCCTTCAGGTGCACATGGCCCGGTACGAACTGGGTGAAGCTGTTGGCGATCGCGATGATCGGCTTGCCGAAATCCTCGTCCTTCATCCCCGTCGCGCGCCAAAGCCCGCGCGCGCCCGCCATGTTGCGGCCGTGAGTGGTGGTGCGAGAGCGGTAGGCGGGCATTTTCACAAGTCCTTCGGATGAATAGTCGCGGCCCCTCTACAGCGGCAAGCGCAGGCTGTGAAACATATTATTCCTCTTTGCCGCCCTTGTCAGGCTTTCGCGCATCTCACCGCCAGCCGATTGTCATTTTATTGCGAGAGCATGGGCGGACCCGCGGCGATTTTGTCCCAGCCCGGGACCTGTGGCGACAGGATCGCACGGTGGGACTGGCGCTGGCCGCAATCATGGTTAAGAAACTGTTCATGCCTTGCTTCCGGCCATCGCCCCTTTTGCGTCCTTTCGTCTTGGCCGGTGCGCTGGGCTTGTCCCTGCTGCTGTCCGGTTCGGGCGACCCGGTGCGCGCGGCGGGGGAGGCGGCGATGGCGCCCGGCGGCTATCGCTGGCTGGGGGAGGGGCCATGGGACGCGTCGCAGGATGGGCCTATATATATGGTCATCAGCATCGAGCGGCAGATGATCCATGTCTATAGCGGCGACCGGCTGATCGGCGTGGCGAGCGTATCGACCGGCATGAAGGGGCATCGCACCCCGACGGGCGATTTTACCATCTTGCAGAAACGGCAATGGCATCGCTCCAACCTCTACAGCAACGCGCCCATGCCCTTCATGCAGCGGCTGACCTGGGACGGGATCGCGCTGCACGCGGGGCATAATCCGGGCTATCCCGCCAGCCATGGCTGCATCCGCCTGCCCTATGCCTTTGCCCGGCAGCTGTTCGCGCTGACGAAGATGGGGACGCTGGTCGAAGTGACACAGGCCCGGCTGAGTGCCGCGCTCCAATATGATTCGCTCGTGCTGGGTGATCCGGGCAGCACGGTGGTGACGTTCGGTCCGGCGGGGACGGGACGGAGGGCCTCTCCCGCGCAGGACGATGGCGTACCGAGGCTGGAGGTCGATCCCGCGATCTTTGGATGATGGGGTGATAGTCGGGCAGAAGGGGCCCCTTCTGCTCCCCTCCCTTTCAGGGAGGGGCCGGGGGTGGGTGCGCCGCGTTAGCGGCGCTCTACCGTCGCTGGAGCCGGTGTTCGCTGCGCTCACTACCCACCCCAACCCCTCCCTAAAAGGGAGGGGCTATATGTCCGTTTCCCACGCATATTTACCATGCCGCCTGTCGCAGGCCTCTTCCAACGCAGGCGGGATCAGGGCAGACAGGGGCGTCAAGCGGTGCGGCGAAGGAGCATGTATGAAGGCCGATCCCATGCCGCCCCAATCTCTACCCACCCGCTCGCTGCCGACCCGGTCATTGGCCGTCGCGGCGCTCTCCACCATCGTCGAATGGTATGATTTCACCCTCTATCTCTATTTTGCGACGGTGCTGTCGCGCATCTTCTTCGGCGGCGGCGCGGTGGGGCTGGGCGATGCGCTTGCGGGGTTCGCGCTCGCCTATCTGATGCGGCCGGTGGGCGCGATCGTCTTCGGGCATATCGGCGACCGCTATGGGCGGCGGCTGACGATGCTGCTGTCGATGGGCATGATGACGGCGGCGATGCTGGCGACCGCGATGCTGCCCACCCATGCGCAGGTCGGCCCGGCGGCGGGGTGGATGATGATCGGCCTGCGCTGCCTGATGGCCTTCTCCGTCGGCGGCGAATATACCGGCGTGGTCGCCTATCTGCTGGAGGGCGCGCGGGCGGAGCGGCGCGGGTTCGTCACCTCGCTGGCATCGGCGGCGAGCGAGGTTGGCGCGCTGCTGGCGGCGGGTGTGTCCGCGATCACCGTCGCGGCGCTGGACCCGGCGACCCTTGGCGACTGGGGCTGGCGCATCCCCTTTCTGGTCGGTGCGGCGCTGGCGGGCGTGATCCTGCTGGCGCGATCGACCATGGCGGAATCGCCCGATTTCCTGCGGCAGCAGGCGCTCTCGACCACGCCGACGAATCCACTGGCCCACAGCCTGCGCCATCATAAGGCGGCGATCGGGCGGGGTTTCGCGATCTCCGCGCTGGGATCGATCACCTATTATGTCGGCATCACCTATGTGCCGAGCTTCCTGTCCGCCATGGGCACGACCGGGGAGGCGGATGCGCTCTGGCTATCGACGCTGGCGGCGGGCGCCGTGATCCTCGTCACGCCGCTGACGGGGCTGCTGACCGACCGGATCGGGCGCAAGCCGGTGCTTATCGCGCTGGCGCTGGGCGGCGCAGTCCTGCCGATGCTGATGTTCCTGCTGATGCAGGGCGCGTTCGCCGTGGCGCTGGCGGGCGCGGTAATCCTGGCTTGCCTCGGCGGCGCGGTCAGCGCGGTCGGCGCGGTGACGACGGCGGAGCAGTTTCCGGGCGAGGGGCGCTTGAGCGGCCTCGCCTTCGGCGCGACCAGCGCGACGGCCCTGTTCGGCGGGTTGACGCCCTGGCTGGCGCACTGGCTGATCGCACGCAGCGGCTGGGCGCCAGCGCCCGGCGCGATGATCGCGGTGGTGGCGGTTTGCGTTTTGCCGGTGCTGGCGATGCTGCCGGAAACCGCGCCGCGGATATTGGGGAGACGCAAAACGGCCGACCCGTCGCCGGATCGGCCGTCTTCGTAAACCCCGCTCAGGGTTGTCCTTAAGCCGCCTGCGCCGCTTCCTCGCTCGCCGCAGGCAGGCGGATGAGGTAATCGAAGGCCGACAGCGCCGCCGTCGATCCCGCACCCATCGCGATCACGATCTGCTTGTACGGCACCGTCGTGCAGTCGCCCGCCGCGAAAATACCCGGCTGGCTCGTTTCGCCGCGCGCATCGATTTCGATCTCGCCACGCGGCGACAGGGCGATCGCATCCTTCAGCCATTCGGTATTGGGCACCAGGCCGATCTGGACGAAGATGCCCTCCAACTCGACATCATGCTCCGTGCCATGGTTGCGGTCCTTGTAGGACAGACCCGTGACCCGCTCGCCATTGCCGTCCACCTTGGTCGTCAAGGCCGACGTGATGATCTTTACATTGGGCAGGCTGGCGAGTTTCCGCTGCAACACGGCGTCGGCGCGCAACTGGCTGTCATATTCGACCAGCGTCACATGGGCGACGATCCCGGCCAGGTCGATCGCGGCTTCGACGCCGCTATTACCGCCGCCGATCACCGCCACGCGCTTGCCTTTGAAGAGCGGGCCGTCGCAATGCGGGCAGTAAGCGACGCCCTTATTCTTATATTCCTCTTCGCCCGGCACGCCCATCTGGCGCCAGCGCGCGCCGGTGGACAGGATCAGCGTGCGGCCTTTCAGCGACGCGCCATTGTCCAGCACGACTTCATGATAGCCGCCTTCGATCTTGCTCGGGATCAGCTTCGCCGCCTTTTGCAGGTTCATGATCTCGACATCATAGTCCTTCACATGGGCTTCCAGCGCAGAGGCCAGCTTGGGCCCTTCGGTGCGCGAAACCGAGATGAAATTCTCGATATCCATCGTGTCCAGCACCTGCCCGCCGAAGCGTTCGGCCGCGACACCGGTGCGGATGCCCTTCCGAGCCGCATAGATGGCCGACGCCGCCCCAGCGGGGCCGCCGCCGATCACCAGCACCTCGAAGGGATCCTGTGCCTTGATCTTCTCGGCCGCGCGCGCTTCCGCGCCGCTGTCGATCTTGGCGACGATCTGCTCCAGTTCCATCCGGCCCTGACCGAAGGGTTCGCCGTTCAGGAAGATGGTCGGCACCGCCATCACCTTGCGCGCGTCGACTTCATCCTTGAACAGCCCGCCGTCGATGGCGACATGGCTGATCCGGGGGTTGAGGACGCTCATGAGGTTCAGCGCCTGCACCACGTCCGGGCAGTTCTGGCACGACAGCGAGAAATAGGTTTCGAACGCGAAGTCGCCGTCCAGATCCTTGACCTGTTGGATCAGGTCCTGCGCCGCCTTCGACGGATGGCCGCCGACCTGGAGCAGGGCGAGGACCAGCGAGGTAAACTCATGCCCCATCGGCAGGCCCGCGAAGGTCACGCCGATATCGGTGCCCACGCGGCGGATCATGAAGCTGGGCTTGCGATTGTCATTGCCGTCCACGACCGACACCTTGTCGGACAGTTCGGCGATCTCGCCCAGCAATTCGCGCATGTCGCGCGACTTCGCGCCGTCGTCCAGCGACGCCACCAACTCGATCGGCTGGGTGATGTTCGCCATATAGGTCTTCAACTGACCCTTGAGATTTGCGTCCAACATCTTGTGCGTCTCCATGGATTACTGCGCGCAACGATCCGTTCGCCAGACGGCCCGAAGGCCCGGCGCTTGCGTTCGAAGATAGCGATGCATTGCGTTATAAAAACCCCGCCGGGCCGGGGAGCCGTGGCTCGACCCGGTCCGGCAGGTGCCTTTGCAGGGCTTTTTAGATCTTGCCGACCAGGTCGAGCGAAGGCGCGAGGGTGGTTTCGCCTTCTTCCCACTTGGCAGGGCACACTTCGCCCGGATGGCTGGTCCAATATTGCAGCGCCTTGATCTTGCGCAGCAGTTCGACCGCATTGCGGCCCACGCCCTCAGGGGTGATTTCGACCAGCTGGATCACGCCTTCGGGATCGAGCACGAAGGTGCCACGGTCGGCCAGGCCCACGCCTTCACGCAGGACGTCGAACTGGTTCGACAGCGCGTGGTTCTGGTCGCCCAGCATATAATAGTTGATCTTGCCGATCGCGGGCGACGTGTCGTGCCAGGCCTTATGGCTGAAATGGGTGTCGGTCGACACCGAATAGACTTCCACGCCCAGGCCCTGCAGGGTCGGGTAGATGTCGGCCAAGTCTTCCAGCTCGGTCGGGCAGACGAAGGTGAAGTCGGCGGGGTAGAAGAAGAAGACGGCCCACTTGCCCTTGACGTCGGCATCGGTGACGTCGACGAACTTGCCTTCCTTATAGGCGGTGGCCGTGAAGGGCTTCAGGGGGGTGTTAATGAGAGCCATAGGCTTTCGAATTCCTTTTATCGAGGTTGCCGTTGCCCGACCCATGTAGGGAGCGGGGCGCGTCGAGGGAAATTGGTTTTCTGAGATGTGTTAAGTGACAAAAGCGATCACTGCCTATCGCTTTGATCGACCGGCTCGACTTAAATCTGCAACAGTTTCGCCATGGCCTGCTCCACCATCGCCTGCGCCTCTTCCGGTGAAAAGGCCGACCGGTCCAGGCAGAGTTCCAGCCACAGGCCATCCACCAGCGCCGTCAGGCTGATCGCTGCGATTCGCGCCTGCGCGTCGTCCAGTGTCGGCACGGCGGCGCGCAGCAACGCTTCCAGCTGCCGCCGCGTGCCGCCATAGACCTGCGCATGCACGGCGGCGATCCGGGCGTCGGATTTGACGAGGCTCCAGAAGGCGATCCAGGTGGCCAGCAGGTCCGGGTCGAGGATGGGATCGCGGAAATTGGCGGTTAGACAGGCGCGCAACCGATCGCGCGGATCGTCGCCCGCGGCCTCCACCGCCGCGTCGAGCGCCGCCGACACCTTTGCCCCGACATCGGCATAGGTGGCCAGGATCAGCGCATCGACCCCCTCGAAATAATGGGTCAACAATCCCGACGACACGCCCGCCTGCGCGCAGATGGCGCGCACCGACGTGCCGCTCACGCCCTTTTCCGCCAGGCATCGCGCCGTCGCCTCTATCAAAGCCTGCCGCCGCACATCCGCCGCCGCGCGCACGAAGCGCGCTCTTGGTCTGGCGATGCCGATGCGTGTCCCGCTTCTCTCGATCATGCTCATTCCCCCTTATCGTCTTTGCGCGCGGACGGTGCGACTGACAAGATGCCGTCGGTGCGAACCGGGATCGATCCGGCGGCCTGGGTGGTTCAGGTCGGGACAAGAAGGAGATTGATCGATGATGCGCGCCCTTTCCCCCTGTTGCTGTTGCCCGTCCTGCTCGCCGGTTGCAGCAAGAGCGCGGACAACGCCGCTGCGCCAGACAATGTGGCCAATGTCGCGACGGTCGAGACGATCGAGGATGGCGACGCTGTGCCTTTGGGCAATCAGGCCGCCGACGCGCGCCTGCCGACGGACGACTGGGTCGGCAAATGGACCGGGCCGGAGGGGCTGTTCCTCGACATCCAGCGCTCGCCCAACGGCAAGCCTGGCCATTATGCGCTGACCAACAAGGATAAACTGGACCGCCAGGGCGACTATGCCGGCGTGGCCGAAGGCATGACCATCCGATTCGCGCGGGATGGCAAGGATCTGGTGATCCGGCCGGGCACTGGCGAGCAGACCGGGTTCAAATATCTGGCGGGCAAGACCGACTGCCTGATCGTGGTGGTAGGGCAGGAGGGCTACTGCCGCTAGGACCAAACGACATTCAGCCCTGACGGCCTGCAAATGGCTATTTTCCGTGCTTCCGGTGCTCACGTACTTTTAGTACGCTGCGCTCCGGGTCACGAAAAACAACCATTTTCGGCTCGTCATCATCTGAATGTCGATTGGTCCTAGATTAGGGGCTACTGATAGCTGGTCAGCGCCCATAACCATGCTATGCGCACGCCATGCAGCATGTGAACACCCTGGCCGGAACCGTCGATGTCGACGGGCTGAAATATGAATGGGAATTGCGGCGCGAGCCGCAATGGAGCGACATTGACGGATGGCAGGGCATGACCGTCGCGCTGGTGCAGAAGGATATGCAGCGCGGCGCGCTGCTGGAATTCCCGCCGCCCAAGCGCCTGTTGAAGGGGCTGAAACCCGGTCGCCTGCAAATCAACGACGCCATCATCGCACGCGGCGTCCGTGCGGCGCTGCTGGCGGGATGGGAGCCGGAATCGCGCGGCAAGCCGGTCGTCTTCATGGTCGACGCGGACGGCAATTAAGCGGCGCGGCGCCTAACCGCCCAATCCCTCCAGCGCGGAAAAGCGCTGCGACCACAGCGCGCCATGCACCGCCATCCACTGGATCACCGGCCCCAGTCCCTTCACGCGCGCGGCATACCAGGTTTCGCGTCCGGCGCGGCGGGCGGTCACGAGGCCGGCACGTTTGAGCTTGGCCATATGGCGCGACACCATCGGCTGCGATACGCCCGATTCCTGCGTCAGCGCCTGCACATTCTGTTCGCCTTCGCGCACCAGCGTTTCCAGCAGGGCGCGGCGAGTGCCATCGGACAAGGCCTTGAACAGGGCATCGGTCGCGGCGTTGCGATCGGCGTCCGCTTTACCTGCACCTGATTCACGCAATGATTCATTCGTCATGGTTAACCCATAATCATCGGGTTATGGATTGGTCAAGTTTTCGACGCGAAAACACCCGATCAGCCGCGTTAACCAAAAAAAGTCTAACGGAGCGCGGGACAGAGTCTTTTGCGCCACACCGCCCGATATGGAGTCTGGGTCAACTCGCACGACTCTATATCTTGTAGGTCATGGTTCGTTCTCATGCCCGTTAACTATTTTCTGAACGGTCGCGCCTAAGCTGCTGATCTTGACGCCGGACTCCCGAGGACTTATCGCTAGGCCTCAAGACGAATTCGGGGGCTTTGATATGGGTGTGATGGAGCGCGTCGCTGCGCCGCGGCGGAAGAAGGCGATCGTGCCGGTCGAGATCGAGGCCGACCGCCTGCTGCGCGGCGACTGCATCGCCGAAATGGCCAAGCTGCCCGACAATTGCATCGACATGATCTTCGCCGATCCGCCCTATAATCTCCAGTTGGGCGGCGACCTGTTCCGGCCCGAGGGCGGCCGCGTCGATGCGGTCGATAATGACTGGGACAAGTTCGACACGCTGGGCAGCTATGACCGCTTCACCAAGGCCTGGCTGCGCGAGGCGCGCCGTATCTTGAAGCCCAATGGCTCCATCTGGGTGATCGGCAGCTATCATAATATCTTCCGCGTCGGCACCGCGCTCCAGGACGAAGGCTTCTGGATTCTCAACGACATCATCTGGCGCAAATCCAACCCCATGCCCAATTTCAAGGGCACCCGCTTCACCAACGCGCATGAAACGCTGATCTGGGCGAGCCAGGGCGAAGACGCCAAATATACGTTCAATTACAAGGCAATGAAGACGCTCAACGACGAACTGCAGATGCGCTCCGATTGGGTGCTGCCGATCTGCGGCGGGCAGGAGCGGCTGAAGCGCAACGGGACCAAGGCGCATCCGACGCAAAAGCCCGAGGCGCTGCTCTATCGCGTGATGCTCGCCTGCACCAAGCCGGGCGACGTGGTGCTCGATCCCTTCTTCGGCACCGGCACCACCGGCGCGGTCGCCAAGCGGCTGGGCCGCAAGTGGATCGGCATCGAGCGTGAGAATGATTATATCGAGGTCGCGCTGGAGCGGATCGAAGCCGCGCTGCCGCTGGACGAAAGCGCGCTCACCATCATGCAGACCGCGCGCCAGCAGCCCAAGGTCGCCTTCGGTACATTGGTCGAAACGGGCTATCTGACGCCGGGCGCGACCTTGATGGACAGCAAGCGCCGCTGGCAGGCGGAGGTCCGCGCGGACGGTTCGCTGCTCGTGGGGACCGACACCGGATCGATCCACAAGATGGGCGCGACGCTGCAAAATGCGCCGAGCTGCAACGGCTGGACCTTCTGGCATGTCGAGGTGGAAGGCAAGCTCACCCCGATCGACAGCCTGCGCCAGACCTATTTGCTGGCGAACGAGCCCTAATCTCTCTCCTCCGTTCGGGCTGAGCCTGTCGAAGCCCCTTCTTTTTGAAAAGAAGTGTAGGCCCCCTTCGGCGAAGCTCAGGACAGACTTCGACAGGCTCAGGCGAACGGAGTTGATATGACCGCTCTCAATATCCCCCCCATGCGCGCCTCTACCTTCGGCCCACATGGTTCGTGCCGACACCGATCGGCTTGCCGGACGGGTCCGTGGCGCGGATGGGCAATGGGCTGATCTGGTTCCAGGCCTATGAACTCAGCGCCTTCGACGGCGCGCGCCGGATCGCGCGGGCAACGGTGCCGGTCGCCGATTTCGACGCGGCGATCGCGACGCTGCCCGATGCGCTGGCGGCGCGGGCGCAGCGGCTGGCAGCCAACATCTCGGCGATCCGCGCGCCTTTGCAACTGGGCGACCGCACCATCCGCTTCGACGCGCCGCAGGTGATGGCAATCCTGAACGTCACGCCCGACAGTTTCTCCGACGGAGGCAAGCATGTCGGCGATCCGCAGGCGGCCGCCGACGCGGGTTTCGCCATGGCGGCGGCGGGTGCGGCACTGATCGATGTGGGCGGCGAATCGACCCGGCCGCGCGCGCCCAAAGTCTGGGAAGGCGATGAGATCGCCCGCATCGCGCCGGTGATCGAACGGCTGGCCGCGGCGGGCGTGCCGGTCTCGGTCGACACGCGCAAGGCTGCAGTGATGGAAGCCGCGCTGTCCGCCGGTGCGAAAATCGTCAACGATGTCAGCGCCCTGGCGCATGATCCGCGCAGCCTGGATGTCGTGGCGCGTGCGGCATGCCCCGTCATCCTGATGCATGCGCCTTCGTCCGGGGACGATCCGCACGACAATCCTGCTGGTTATGGCGAGGTCGTCGCGGACGTGTTCGACCATCTGGAGGCGCGGATCGCCGCCTGCGAAGCGGGCGGCATTGCGCGCGCCGACATCCTGGTCGATCCGGGGCTGGGCTTCGGCAAGTCGCTGGCCGACAATCTGGCGCTGGTGAACGGCCTGGCGACTTTCCAGGCGCTGGGCGTGCCCTTGCTCTTCGCGGGCAGCCGCAAGCGCTTGATCGGCGCGCTGTCGAACGAAGCGCCTGCCGCCGACCGGCTGGGCGGTTCGGTCGCGCTCGCCTTCCGCGCGGCGCAGCTTGGCGCGCAGATGGTGCGGGTGCATGATGTCCGCGAAAGTGTCCAGGCGCTCCACATGTGGCGTGGTTTGGCGGATGCGGGGCTAAGCGCGGTTTAGAAAGCCGAACGGGCGTTGCCGATGCGGGGCTGAATAAGATCCGTCATGCCAGCGCAGGCTGGCATCTTAGGCAACGAAGCGCAAGAACGCCTGAGACCCCAGCCTTCGCGGGACCACCAATATTGTAACTCGCTGGAAATTGCGATCTGATCCAATATAGCTGGGGAGCGGCCGTAGGGGTAATAGATCAAGTGCTCTATCGGATTGATTTTGATAGATAATTCAAGACAAATGGCAATCCGTCCCCACGAACGTTCCCATATTTTGCATGGGTTGCGATGGGAATTGAATGAGGCTGGGCCGGCGACTGTCCGCCCCATCATCAAATTATTGAAGGCAAAACCATTATATTGCCTAGCTAGACGGCGCAAGAAATCCCAGGCCGTCCTATGCCTCCGCCTATGGGCGCACTCGGCAGCCGTCGCAAGGCACTAAATTCACATAGAAATCTGTTCGAGGAAGTGTGTTCAGACACTGACAGCCGTCGTTCACCCCTGTTCCCTCCGCATGGCCGCTCTATGGAAGCAGCGCCCGCTTAGGACCAGAGCCTGATCAGGACTGAACGTGCCGGTCGATCATCCCCGCCCAGTCGTTCGACTATTAATCGTTCCTGTTCTTCCATGACTTCTCGCGCTTGGACGCACATTTTCAGTCCGATCGGGGTCAACGCGAGCCCGTGCGATCGGCCGTCGACCGGCTCTCGTGTCACCAGCTTGCGCTCCTCAAGTCCGGCGGTCAGCGGCACCATATTGGCGCGTTTGATACCCAGTATCCGGCCAAGGTCGCTCTGGGTAATTTGCGAATTGCATTCGATCAGTAGCAGGATCGACGCCTCCGAAACCTTCAGACCCACCGCGTCGAGGCGCTGCGCCAGTTCCCCAATGATCTCATTCGACGCGCGTCGCAAAAGATAACCAAGGTGGCCAGCGAAGGGATTTTCAAATTTACGGTCGGATGAACTGGCCATGGACACCTCTTACAAACCGGACTTGCCATTGGCAAATGAGATTGTTATGATTCATAGCATAATGAGGGAGAGTATCACGATGCGGCATATGGATCTGAACATCGGGGGTATAGCTTGCCACGCGATGTCAGGGGCGACGTTCGAGCGTCTCAATCCAGTCACCGGTGCGGTGGCTACCGCCGCAGCGGCCGCAGGCACGGCGGACGCGACCGCCGCCGGCGATGCCGCCGCCGCCGCCCTGCCTGTCTGGTCGACGCTCGGTCCCAATGCGCGCCGCGCGATCCTCTCCAAAGCCGCCAACTCTCTCGCGGCCAGGGCCGATGATTTCGTCGATGCGATGATGAGCGAGATCGGCGCGACCGAAGGCTGGGCACGCTTCAACCTGACGTTGGCGGTCGGTATGGTGCATGAGGCGGCCGCCATTACCACCCAGATCGGCGGCGAGGTCATCCCCTCCGACAAGCCGGGCTGCATCGCGATGGCGCTACGCGAACCCGTCGGCGTCGTCCTCGGCATCGCGCCATGGAATGCGCCGATCATCCTCGGCGTCCGGGCGATTGCGGTGCCGCTCGCCTGCGGCAACACGGTGATTCTCAAGGCGTCCGAGCAATGCCCCCGCACCCACGGCCTGATCGTCCAGGCGTTCGTCGAGGCAGGGCTGGGCGACGGCGTCGTGAACCTCATCACCAACGCGCCCGCCGATGCTGGCGAGGTGGTCGGTGCGCTGATCGACCATCCGGCGGTGCGCCGGGTGAATTTCACCGGATCGACTGCGGTCGGCAGGATCATCGCCCGGCGCTGCGCCGAACATCTCAAGCCCGCGCTGCTCGAACTGGGTGGCAAGGCTCCATTGATCGTGCTTGAGGATGCTGATCTCGACGAGGCGGTGAAGGCCGCGGCGTTCGGCGCGTTCATGAACCAGGGCCAGATCTGCATGTCGACCGAGCGGATCATTGTGGTCGACGGCATCGCCGATGATTTCGCCGCGAAGTTCAGCGCCAAGGTGGCGACGATGACGGTGGGTGATCCGCGCGAGGGCAAGACGCCCCTTGGCGCGGTGGTCGATAGCAAGACCGTCGCTCATGTCGCCGGGCTGATCGAGGATGCGCTGGCTGCGGGGGCCGAGCAGCTCAACGGTGGCGCAGCAAATGGCGTGCTGCTGCCCGCGCACGTCGTCGACCGCGTGACCCCCGCGATGAACCTGTTCCGCGAGGAAAGCTTTGGCCCAGTCGTCGCGATCATCCGCGCGAAGGATGAGGCGGAGGCGATCGCCTTGGCCAACGACACCGAATATGGCCTGTCCTCCGCGGTGTTCACCCGCGACACCGCCCGCGGCCTACGCGTCGCCCGCCAGATCAAGTCGGGCATCTGCCACATCAACGGTCCCACCGTGCACGATGAGGCGCAGATGCCCTTCGGCGGGGTCAAAGGGTCGGGCTACGGCCGCTTCGGCGGCAAGGCCGGAATCGACAGCTTCACCGAACTGCGCTGGATCACGATCGAAACCCAGCCAGGCCATTTTCCGATCTGATCCGAGCCAACCACCGCATTTCCCCATGTCAGGAGCCTGTATAATGACCACCGAAATCGATCCCGTCGAACTCGCCACCGTCGCCTGCACCGTCGAGGACGGCATCGCCTGGGTCAGCTTCAACCGCGCCGACAAGCGTAACTGCATGTCGCCGCGCCTCAACCGCCAGATGATGCGGGTGCTCGATGAACTCGAATTTCGCGCCGACGTCGGCGTGCTGGTGCTGACCGGCGAAGGCACGGCTTGGTCCGCCGGCATGGACCTCAAGGAGTATTTCCGCGAGACCGAGGCGCAGGGGCTTCAGGGCACGCGCGGAGCGCAGCGGGAGAGCTATGGCTGGTGGCGGCGGCTGCGCTGGTATCAGAAGCCGACGATCGCGATGGTCAACGGCTGGTGCTTCGGCGGCGCCTATGGCCCTCTGTTCGCCTGCGACCTCGCCTTCGCGGCGGAGGACGCGCAGTTCGGCCTGTCCGAGATCAACTGGGGCATTCTGCCCGGCGGTGGCGCGGCCAAGATCGCGACCGAGATGACGTCGTTCCGCAACGCCATGTACCATGCGATAATGGGCGAGAATATCGACGGCAAGACCGCCGTCGAATGGGGCTTCGTTAACGAGGCCCTGCCGCTCGACCGGCTGAAGGCCCGCGTCGCCGAGGTCGCCGACGTGCTAAAGAAGAAGAACCCGGTCGCGCTGAAGGCGACAAAGGACGCGATCCGCCGCGTCCGCGAGATGACCTACGACAATGCCGAGGATTATCTGATCCGTGCGCAGGAAGCCGCCAACAGTTACGACAATGACGGCCGCAAGGAGGGCATCAAGCAGTTCATCGACGACAAGACCTACAAGCCGGGTCTTGGGGCCTACGATCTCTCCAAGCAGAACGGCTGACCCGCGCCATGACGATCGCGTCGCTCGACCGACTGCTCCGCCCGCGTTCGATCGCGATAGTCGGCGCGTCCGACAAACCCGGCGCGCTGGGTGCATCGGTGCTCACCAACCTCCAACGGCAGGGCTTTTCGGGTGACATCCACCTGATCAATCCGAAGCGGGACGTGATCGGGGGCCGCGCATGCATCAAGAGCATCGCCGACCTGCCCGACGGCGTCGATGCCGCAGTGCTGGCGATTCCGCGGGTCGCAGTGCTCGATGCCGTCCGGGCGCTCGCGGCGCGCGGCGTCGGCGCGGCGATCATCTTTTCCGCGGGATTTGCCGAAGGCGGCGCGGAGGGTATGGCCGAGCAGCAGGAACTGGCGCGCATCGCCGATGCGGCGGGTATGGTGATCGAGGGGCCGAACTGTCTGGGCCTCGTCAATTTTGTCGACGGCATCCCGCTGACCTTCGTCGAATTGCCGCCGGTGAAGATAGACACTGGCGCACGCATCGGCATCGTCTCGCAATCAGGCGCGATGGCGGCGGTGCTGGGCGTCTCGCTGATCAGCCGCGCGCTGCCGCTTTCCTTTTCGGTATCGACGGGGAACGAGGCCGCGAGCGGGGTCGAGGACTATCTCGATTATCTGATCGACCACGACGACACCCGCGTGATCGCGATGATCGTGGAGCAATTCCGCAAGCCCGCCCGCCTCCTCGACGCCGCGCGCCGCGCGCGAGCGGCGGGCAAGCACATCGTCCTGCTCCATCCCGGCCAGAGCAGCGCGGCACGCGAATCCGCCGCGACCCATACGGGCGCGATGGCGGGCGACTATGCGGTAATGCGTACCCTGGTCCAGCGCGCCGGCGTGATTTTCGCCGAGACGCTGGAGGAACTGGCTGACATCGCCGAGATCGCTCTGCGCTGTCCGATGCTGCCGCAAGGCGGTGCCGCCGTCGTCGTCGAGTCGGGTGCCTACAAGGCTCTGACCCTCGATTTCTGTGAAGCGATCGGCCTGCGGCTCCCCGTGATTTACGATGCCGACAGCTCCGTGCTGCGCGCCGCGATGCCCGATTTCGTGCCGGTGTCCAACCCGCTCGACATCACCGCGCAGGGTCTGGTCGATCCCGACCTCTATCGCCGCACGATCGCGGCGCTGATCGACGATGATCGGTTCGGCACGATCATCGTACCGCTGATCCAGACCGATCCCGGCACCAGCCGGATCAAGTTCCCGACCGTCGCCGCCGCGATCCGTGACATGAAACCGGCCAAGCCGGTAATCGTCGTCGGCCTGGATGAGGGCGCAGAGGTCCCCGAAGCCTATATCGACGAACTGCGCGCGCTCGGCGTGCCCTATTTCCCCACCACCGAACGGGTCTACCGCGCGGTCAAGCGACTGTCCGACCATGCCGACCGCGATTTTGCGGTAGCCGATGGTGCGCCAACGCTTCTCCCCGGCCTTGCGCGCGAAGGCGGCGTTATTCCCGAATATCGGGCCAAGGCCCTGCTCGGCCCGATCGGCGTGCCTTTCCCTCCGGCGACGCTCGCCACCACGGCAGAGGAGGCGCTGGCCGCCGCCGAAGCGATGGGCTGGCCGGTCGTGCTGAAGGCGCAGTCGGCCGATCTGTCGCACAAGAGCGACGTGGGCGGCGTGATCGTCGGCCTGTCCGATCGGGTAGCCTTGGCCGCCGGATGGGACCAACTTGCGGCAAACATCGCACACCACCGCCCCGGCCTGATCCTCGACGGCGTGCTGGTGGAAAAGATGGGCGCGCGCGGCACCGAACTGCTCGTCGGCGCGCGCAACGATCCTGAATGGGGGGCGGTGATCCTGCTGGGCTTTGGCGGCGTGATGGCAGAACTGCTCCACGACGTCCGCCTGATACCGCACGACCTGACCCGCGACGCAATCCTTGCGGAATTGCGCCAGTTGAAGAGCGCGGCGCTGTTCGACGGTTTCCGCGGATCACCGGCGCTGGACGTCGATGCGGTCGCCGATATCGTGATCGCGGTGGGTCGTCTGCTTGCCGCCGAACCCACGATCCGCGAGATCGATCTGAACCCGGTGCTGGTCTATCCAGTCGGCAAGGGGGCGATGGCGCTCGACGCGCTGATGCTGATCGACACCGGCGGTAGCATCACCGGCGCGGCGGCGTATCCCGACAATCCGAATACCTAAAAACCGGCGCTCGACTGGTAGAGAAACGATAGCGAGGGACAAGAGGATGGCTGAGGACCCACGTCGGATATTGGCCGCCGCGCCGATGCGACGGCCGCAGATCGTTGCGATCACGTTGTGCGTACTGCTCAACGCGCTTGACGGATTCGACGTGCTGTCGATCAGCTTCGCATCGCCCGGCATCGCGAAGGAATGGGGCGTCGACCGCGCCGCGCTCGGCATCGTGCTGTCGATGGAACTGATCGGCATGATGGCCGGATCGATCGGTCTCGGTGCGTTATGCGACCGGATCGGCCGCCGCCCGACGATCCTCGGCTGCCTCGCGATCATGGGGTCGGGAATGGCGATGGCGATGCACGCGAGCGATATCGAAACCCTGTCGGTATTCCGCCTGTTCACCGGCATCGGCATCGGTGGCATGCTCGCCGCAACCAATGCCGTGACCGCCGAAGTCGCCAATGCCCGTCGCCGCAACATGGCGATCGCGATCATGGCGAGCGGCTATCCGGTCGGCGCGATCGTCGGCGGCTCGGTCGCGTCGTTGATGTTCGCCGCCGGGCACGATTGGCGATCGGTATTCGCACTCGGCGCGGCCGCTACGGCGCTGTGCATCCCGTTGATCTGGTTCCTGCTGCCCGAGACGGTGGCGTTCCTCGTCCACAAGCGCGGACCTGATACGCTCGACAGGGTCAACGCGGTCCTGCGCCGGCTGGGCCACGCGGTGATCGACGCGTTGCCCCCACCGGCGCCCGGCGGCACGCGCGGCGGCATTGGCCAGCTGTTCCGGCCTGGCCTTGCCGCGATTACAGTCCTGCTGACCCTCGCCTATTTCGCGCACATCCTGACCTTCTACTTTATCTTGAAATGGACCCCGAAGGTCGTCGTCGACATGGGTTTCTCGCCCTCGTCGGCGGGCGGCGTGCTGGTCTGGGCAAACATCGGCGGGGCGATCGGATCGCTGGCGCTGAGCGTGCTGACGCAGCGTTTCCCCGTCCGCTGGCTGACGATCGGGGCGATGCTGCTGTCGACGGCGATGGTGGCGGGATTCGGCCATGCGCCCGCGAACATTGCCACGCTCTCGCTGACCGTCGCTATCGCCGGCTTCTGCACCAATGGCGGCATAGTCGGGCTGTACGCGATGATCGCCCAGTCCTTTCCTACGGCGCTCCGTGCAAGCGGCACTGGCTTCGCGATCGGCGTAGGGCGCGGCGGCGCGGCACTCAGTCCGATCATGGCGGGCTTCATGTTTCAGGGCGGGATCGGCTTTGCCGGCGTCGCGCTGGCGATGGCGCTGGGATCGGTGGTGGCGGCAGGCGCGCTGTTCATGCTGCGCTACGAGGAGCGAACTGCGCTTACCGGCTAAGCCATTTCTTCAGGCAGCAATGCGATATCGACCTGCTCCATCATTGCCGACTGCAAAGGGAACGTCCTTGCGCCGTAAGCGAAGTGTGAGTTGACCGATGCCAGTGTCGTGCAGGCGCTCCTGGCCACAGACACGGCAAGCGGTCTGGCAGAGCGTAGCTGCCGAAGCCATGAAAAGCGTCACCGATCGACGGAAGCAGACTTTTCCGAACCACCAGAATGTTCGCAGGCGGCGGACCACAGGGCCTCCGATACTTTCGACAGCGATATGGCTGGCCGGACAAGTGCGATAGCAATTTTGGTATAGTATATCTCATTTGCGGCAAGAGTGATCTGCCCGGTCGCGAGTGCCGGGCGTGCCAGGGATTGCGGCACCCAAGCGACGCCGCGGCCGTCGATCGCCATCGACAGCAGGGCGGCGGCAAGCCTCGACCGGAGTACGACCTCCAACGGCGGAGTAAGTTGCCGAGACGTCCAGTCCGCAAGCAGAATTCGGCCCAGACCCGATTCCGGGCTATAGGCGAGATAGGGCACCTCGGCATCGTTCAGCCCCCATCTGGGCGCGCCGGTTTCGTCAGGCTGGCATACAGGTACGAGCAGATCCTCTCCGATGGTCACCCATTTAAAATCCTTGGTGTCGAGGGAAGTCCTCATGAGCGGATGATGATGCGACAGGAGGAATGCCGCCTCGCCGCGCCGCATCATCCTCTCGCACGCCTGAAGGCTGTCCGACTTAAGATTGATCGGCTCGTGCGGCGCGTGGTCGACAATCCAATGCGGGAAGAAGCTGAACGATAGCGCGTGCGTGGCAGCGATCGTGAGCACTGAATTGGCTTGCTCCGCCACCTCAAGGGCTGCGACTCGCGCCCGATATATATCGCGAACGGAAACTAGTATGTAATTGTGAAACTGCTCGCCCGCAGGGCTTAGAATGGTTCCTGCTTTCGTTCGCATAAACAGCGCCGTTCCCACCCATTGTTCCAGAGAGCGGATACGACGACCGAACGCTGGTTGAGTAACGTTCCGTTGTTCCGCAGCGCGCGAGAAATTCCGCTCCTCTGCAAGCGCCAGGAAATCTTCCAGCCAATCAAGTTGCATATCACCCGCCATCGCTCGCCGCCGAATGACCGGCGGCGCAAGCATGGATCGTTATGCCGAAACGGCACAGACGGCAATGATATTGGCATTTGATCGCGGCTTTGATTCAACGGCATCATCAGGCGCGTTGATTGCTAAATTGGGCCCGCATGCGGTCAGGATGCAGTCCGGCATATAGGACCGAGATAAAATCATTATTTCGGAAAAAGCATAAAGAAACTGCGGCTACAAAAAATCAAAGCCGCCTACATTGGGGAGGACGATCATGAAGGCGTCAATTTTTCGATCCGTTTCGTTGCCGGCTCTGGCCATCGGCTGCGCCATGGCCAGTTGTACGGCGACGGCGCAGGTCGCAGATCCAGCAGCCAGCCCGAAGCAGGTTGCGCCGGATACACCCCCCGAGGTCGCAGACATCATCGTCACCGGATCACGGATCGCGCGCAAGGATTACACCGCGCAAAGCCCGATCGTGACTACCGACGCCGAGGACATCGCTGTCGCCGGAACATCCACGGTCGATAGCTATCTACGCCAGTTGCCGCAATTTCAGCCGGGATCGGGCGACTTCTCCAACAGCGGCTCGGGCGGAACGGTCGGCCAGGCGACATTGAACCTGCGTGGCCTGGGTGCACAGCGCAACCTGATCCTGATGGATGGGCGTCGGCTACAGCCCTCCAACCCGGAGGGTGTGATCGACATCAACACCATTCCGACACTGGCGATCGGTAATGTCGAGGTCATCAGCGGTGGCGCATCGGCCACTTATGGTTCGGATGCGATGTCTGGGGTCGTCAATTTCAAGATTCGCACCGACCTGCGCGGCCTGGAACTTTTCGCCCAAGGCAATGTGACGGGCCGTGGCGATGGGGCCAGTCGCCAACTGGGTTTCGCTTATGGCACCAAATTTGCCGATGGACGCGGGTCGCTGCTGGTGTCAGGCGAATATGTAGATCGTGACGGTGTCGGTACGCTTGCGCGCAGCTTTTCCCGCAGACAGGGGCTTAGCGGTTTCATCCCTCAGGGGCTGCTCGTTCCCGACGGCGGCAATCTGCCGTCTCAGGCCGTCGTCACGTCGGTCTTTTCGGGCTACGGCGTTTCGGCTGCGGTGCCGCGCACGTCCTTCTTCGGTTTCAACAATGATGGCACGCTGTTCCGTCGCAATGCGCCGGCGGGATCGTTCAACTATCGCGGCCCGACGACTGGTCCGTTCATTTCGACTCCAACATCATTTGGCTATGACGGTAGCTATTACAGCTTCATCCAGACACCGTTGGAGCGGTACACTTTGTTCGGTCGCGGTGAGTATGAGATAAGCGACGGAATCACCCTTTATGCCCAAGGCTCGTACGCACACAGCAAGGCCCGGAACCAAGGATCTGAACCTGTTCTGGCGACACCGTGGGATTTGAGCATTCCTGTCACCAACCCGTTCATTCCAGCTGACCTCGCCCGGGTTCTGGCGTCACGTCCGCGGCCCAACGCGCCCATCACCTATTTCGGGCGTGTTTCGCAGGCCGGGCCGCGCTCTTTCACCACCGAAACCGAAACGTGGCAGGCTCTCGTCGGATTGCGCGGCGAGGTCGCGTCGCTGGGTTGGACGTGGGACATATACGGGTCGCATGGCGAAGCGAATACCAGCGATACAACCACCGCCGGCGCCGTCAGCGTCGGTGCATTGCGACGGCTCATCAATGCGGCAGATGGGGGCCGCAGCCTTTGTGCAGGAGGGTACAACCCCTTTGGTCTGGATGGATTGTCGTCCGCCTGCCTTGCTTATGTATCGCGCACGCCGATCAATCGGACGTCGATCGACCAGGATGTCGTGGAAGGCGTCTTGCAGGGCGGATTATTCCATTTACCGGCGGGAGAGGTGCGCTTTGCGGCGTCCGCCAACTATCGGCACAACGGCTATCTCTTCGTACCCGATGCCGATGTCGCGGCGGGTGACATCACCAGCATTTCGGCAACCCAGCGCACCAAGGGTTCGACCCGAGTTGCTGAAGGCGCGATAGAGTTATTGGTGCCAATTCTGGCGGATTTGCCATTCATTCGCGCGCTCAACGTCACGCTTGGCTATCGCTATTCCGATTATCGCCTGTCGGGCGGCGCCCACACTTACAAAGCGGACTTCGACTGGCGTGTCGCTGAACCGCTGATGTTTCGTGGCGGTTATCAGCGCGCCTTGCGTGCGCCCAATATCGGTGAATATTTCCTCGCCGGAAACCAGACGGTCTCGCAGATCGGAACACCGCCTGGTGGCGGTGATCCATGCGACGTCCGGTCCAATTTCCGGGCGCCGTCCAACGCCAACGCTGCCCAGGTCAGATCGCTTTGCATCGCGACCGGGCTGAACGCCGCTTTGGCCGACAGTTTCCAGCAACCGACCACGGCAGCCGTCACGACCACCATAGGCAATGGGGCGCTAAAGCCGGAAAAGGCGGATACCTTTACGTTCGGGGCTGTCCTCACATCGCCTTTCAGTGCCGATGCGCTGCGGAATATTTCGCTGTCCGTAGATTATTATGACATCAAGATCGCCAACGCCATTGCCGTGCTAGGTGCCACGACGTCGTTGCAGAAATGCTTTAACGGTGATGGATCGAACAGCAGCTATTCGCCGTCGAACTATTTCTGCGGGTTGTTTCGGCGCGATGGAACCGGGTTGTTTACGTCGGTGTCGCAGCCTTACCTCAATCTCGGCGGCTACAGGACAGCCGGGATCGACGTGCAGTTGGACTGGCGGGTGCCGCTCGATTTTCTAAGCGTTGGCGGGCGGAGTGGCGCCATAACCTTGGGAAGCTATGCCAATTATCTCGATAAGTTTGAAATACAGACTTTGCCGGGTGGCCCGTTTCAGGAAAATGCCGGAACGATCAGCACCGCGACAAGCTTTCCGCGCTGGAAGCTGGTCAACAGCCTGACGATTGACGCCGGTCCTTTGTCGGTGTCAGGGCGGTGGCGCTATATCGATGCGATGGCCGACGCGAGCACGATCACCAACCCTGCGACAACCATTCCAAATACGCCCAGCTATAATTATTTCGACCTGTCGCTGAAAATTGCACCAACCGAAAAGTACGAGTTGCGGCTCGGGATCAACAACCTGACCGACAAGCGACCGCCTATCGTCGGCGGCACGCTGGGGGTGACCAATGCCGGCGTTTATGACGTACTTGGGCGCAGCTTCTACGCTTCGGCAAAAGCGCGCTTTTGATGCAAGGCAGGTGGGAGGAGCTGGGGAAGGCGCTATGCCAGTCTTTTGCCTTCGCCCGCCTGCAGCCGGGAAAGGTTGCAGAATGAAGGATTTCCCAAATGTGACGCGACGTACCGCGATGATGGGGGGCGCTGCTGCGGCGGTGGCAGCGCCCGGCACAGCGGCAGGACGGGATACCAAGCCTACCATCGCCGATGCGCGGTCGCATTTCCCCGAAACGGCGCCGGGCCTGGAATTGATCATGCAGTTGCTGGTGGAGGTCGCGGATGCGATCGACCTGGGCAGCGGCCCGGACGGGGCACGCCGAATGGTGCCGATATTGGGTGGTCGCTTCGAGGGGCGCGGAGTGTCCGGCGTCGTGATGCCTGGCGGTGCGGATCGCCAGCGCGTGCGTGCGGATGGCATCCGGCAACTCGATGCCCTTTATGAACTGAAAGCCGACGACGGCACGATCATGACCGTCCATAACAGGGTCATGGTTGATGACAGTGTCGCGCGCAACGGTACGGGTCGCTACGCCCGATCGGTCGTGACCGTCGCCGCGCCAGACGGCCAACACGCCTGGCTCAATCGAGGCATCATCATCGGCACTTTGACGAGCCTTCGTCCCAAGCAGCCCTTCGTTTACGTCAGGCTGTACCGGGTGACATGAGATGTGAACGGCGGCATTCCAACCCAACGATGACCTGATGCGCGACTATGGTCGGCGCGATTATGCCGATTGCGCATGAACCCGTTTGCCATTGGCATTTGATCCGGCGCCACTTTGGCCACAGGCTATGACCCGTCAACGATAACATTCTTTAATTTAGCGAGAGAGAGCCGGAGAAAGACTATGGTGTCGCGCCTGCTGGGTCAGTTATATATTCAGGTACTGATCGGCATAGCCATCGGCGCAATGGTCGGCGTCCTCTTCCCGCAAGTCGCGGTAGCGTTGCAGCCGCTCGCAGATGCCTTCATCAAACTCATCAAGATGCTGCTCGCGCCGATTATCTTCGGCACCGTGGTGCTCGGTATCGCCAGGATGGGCAACGTCAAGGAGGTCGGACGTATAGGCGTGCGCGCGCTGATCTATTTCGAGATCGTCTCCACCTTCGCGCTGGTGATCGGCCTGGTCGTCGTGAACCTGATGAAGCCGGGCGTCGGCATGAACATCGACGTGGGAACGCTGGATGCCAGCGGCTTGGCCAAATACCAGCCCGCTTCGCAGGAACAGCATGGCGTGGTCGACTTCTTCCTGAACATCATCCCGACGACGATCGTCGATGCATTCGCCAAGGGCGCGATGTTGCAGATCATCCTGATCGCCGTCCTGATGGGCTATGCGCTGGTGTCGATCGGCAAGCGCGGCGAGCCGCTGACGGCGGTTGTCGAAGCGATGACGCAGATGCTGTTTCGCATCGTCGGCATGGTGATGAAGCTGGCACCCATCGGCGCTGGCGCGGGTGTCGCCTATACGATCGGCAAGCACGGTCTTGGCTCACTCTGGGGTCTTGGCCATCTTATGCTGGCGGTCTATCTGACTTCCGCGATCTTCGTCGTCGTCGTGATCGGCAGCATCGCGCGCTGGGCAGGCTTTCCGCTTCTCCAGTTTTTCCGCTATTTCAAGGACGAACTGCTCGTCACCTTCGCCACCTGCTCGACCGAAGCCGTGCTGCCGCGGATGATGGCCAAGCTGGAGCGACTGGGCGTCGCCAAGCCCGTCGTCGGCCTCGTCCTGCCGACCGGCTATACCTTCAATGCCGACGGAACCTGTATCTACCTGACGATGGCGGCGATCTTCATCGCACAGGCGACCGACACACCGCTGACATTGTGGCACCAGATCGTGATCCTGGGCGTCCTGCTATTGACCTCGAAGGGTTCCGCCGGGGTCGCGGGTGGTGGCTTCGTCACGCTGGCGGCGACGCTGTCGACCTTCCCGGACATTCCTGCCGCTGGCCTGGTGCTGCTGCTCGGCGTCGATCGCTTCATGAACGAGGCGCGCGCCGTCACCAACCTGATCGGCAACGGCGTCGCCACGATCGCCATCGCCAAATGGGAAGGCGCGCTCGACGCTCACACCGTCAACGCCGTCATTGCGGAGCAAAAGGGCGAGCGGCCGCGCAGCATCACGCTGCCTCCGAGGGGTACGGCGGATAGCCATCACTGACCATCATCGACCTTCACTTCACAGGAGACTTTATGCGTATCGTTGACGTCTGCGAAATCACGCAGCCTATCTCGTCCCCCATCCGCAATGCCTATATCGACTTCAGCAAGATGACGGCCAGTCTGGTCGCGGTCGTCACGGACGTGGTTCGCGATGGCAAGCGCGTCGTCGGCTACGGCTTCAATTCGAACGGACGCTACGGCCAGGGCGGCCTGATCCGCGAGCGGTTCCGCGACCGGATACTCGAAGCCGCACCGGCAAGCCTGCTCGACGACGCGCGCGACAATCTCGACCCGCACAAGATCTGGGCGGCGATGATGACCAACGAAAAGCCCGGCGGTCACGGCGAACGATCGGTCGCGGTCGGCACGCTCGACATGGCGATCTGGGACGCGGTCGCCAAGATTGAGGGCAAGCCGCTGTTCCGTATGCTTGCTGAGCGCCATGACCGCGAGGCCAATCCGCGCGTCTTCGTCTATGCGGCGGGCGGCTATTATTATCCCGGCAAGGACAACAGCGCGCTGTGCGCCGAGATGCGCGGCTATCTGGATCGCGGCTACAATGTCGTGAAGATGAAGATCGGCGGCGCCTCCATCGAAGAAGACCGCGGCCGGATCGAGGCGGTGCTGAACGAGATCGGCTCTCAAGCGCAGTTGGCCGTCGACGCCAATGGCCGCTTCGACCTCGAAACTGGCATCGCCTATGCCAAGATGCTGCGTGACTATCCTCTGTTCTGGTATGAGGAGATCGGCGATCCGCTCGATTATGCGTTGCAGGCGGCAATCTCGGAATATTATCCTGGCCCGATGGCGACCGGCGAGAATCTGTTCTCGCATCAGGATGCGCGCAACCTGCTCCGCCATGGCGGCATGCGCCCCGATCGCGACTGGTTGCAATTCGACTGCGCGCTGTCCTACGGGCTGGTCGAATATCTGCGGACGCTCGACGTGCTCAAGCAGTTCGGCTGGTCGCCCACACGCTGTATCCCGCATGGCGGGCACCAGATGTCGCTCAACATTGCGGCGGGCCTGGGCCTGGGCGGCAATGAGAGCTATCCCGACCTGTTCCAGCCCTATGGCGGGTTCCCGGACGGAGTGAAGGTGATCGACGGCCACATCACCATGCCCGAACTTCCTGGCATCGGTTTCGAGGGGAAGTCCGACCTCATCAAGGTCATGCACGAATTGGCGGAATGACAACGGAACCACAGGGCGACGCTCTTTCGCCCTTGTTGCTGCCCTGAAGCCGGGAGAAGTCCGATGGCGCAACATGATGGAGCGGCAAAGCCCGACTGATGCTATCGAGGCTGGAATATCCTCGTATATTGAAAAGGATGAACGATGAAATCGATAGGGTTGCGGATCGCAGGCGTTCTGCTGTCGGGTATGCTGACAAGCGCTAATGTGTCGGCGCAATCGAATTTGCCTGGCTATACGGAAGGCGCGCAAACGATGCGGGTCGACGTGACGAGCGGACAGGTCGACACGATCGGCGGCGTGATATATTCGCAGGTCAAGACGCAGCGCGCGATCCGCCAGCTAAGGATGACCGTGCTCGTCCCCCGCACCAACGACCTTAAGCCGGCGATCGTCTATTTCCCCGGCGGTGGCTTCACCTCGGCTGATTATGAGAAATATTCCGAGATGCGCACGGCGCTGGCGCGGGCCGGCTTCGTTGTTGCAGCGGCGGAATATCGCGTCGTGCCGGACAAATTCCCGGCGCTCGTCCAGGATGGCAAGGCCGCGATCCGGTACCTGCGAGAACATGCGGAGGAATATGGCATCGATCCTGCGCGGATCGGCGTGATCGGGGATTCGGCCGGGGGCTATGTTGCGCAGATGCTCGGTACGACTAATGGCGAGAAGGCTTTCGACAAGGGCGATTTCCTAGACAAATCCTCGAATGTACAGGCAGCGGTGACGCTCTACGGCATCTCCGATCTCCGCAGCATCGGTGAAGGGTTTCCCGACGCCGTACAAAAGGTTCACCAGTCGCCCTCCGTCACGGAAGCATTGTTGGTGAACGGTCCGGCGTTCGGAAAATTTCCCGGCGCAGCGATTAGCAGCGACCCTGAAAAAGTGCTCGCGGCAAGCTCTCTGGGTCACGTCAAAGGCAGGAAACCGCCGTTCTTCATTATGCACGGCACCGCCGATACACTCGTATCCCCTGCACAAAGCGCGCACCTTTACGAAGCCCTCAAGGCGGGTGGAAACAAGGTCGACTATATTCTGGTCGAAGGCGCGGGGCATGGCGATCTTCCTTGGTATCAAGCACCGGTCATCGAGCGAGTGGTGAATTGGTTCAAGCAAATCCTTGGAGAGCCGATTAAAGGGGCAGCCAAAGTTCCGACGACCCCCGGTGCCAGATTATAGACTACCGGGAACCGTGTTGAGTTGCACTGAGAATTGCCCAATGTTTTCGTTACCTCTCGCTGTCAGTAAGGAGGTATCAGCGTTCATGAGTTATCCAAATGCCGTGCGTGGTCAGTTTACCTTCCAACTTGAATATGGTCAGGACGCCGGGTTTCCTTTCTTGATGGCGCAACGCACCGCTCCTTTGCCTTTGCCTTTGCGGTAGCTTTCTCGCACACCGCGATGGTGTTTCTGTTGTCCCGCGCCAAGTCGGCGGCATCCACAATCACCTGCCACCCGTCCGGGTTCCCGGCGCGCATGAGTCGGATACCGGCATCCCATAGCGATGCCTCGCCTAGCGTGCGACGGGCCACCCGTTCCGGCCAGAGCCAGCTTTGCGGGCCGGTGCTGGCCGCCCAGCCGGGATAGATCAGCCACAGAAGCGACACGGCCAGTGCCGCGCCGCCGCCGCAATAGAGCATGTGCCAGCGCTGTTTCTGTTTGGTCCGAATGGTCCCGACCGCGCGCATTTGATCCGCATGGACTTGATAATGCAATTCCTGCGACTTCTTGATAGTAGCCTTGTCCGTAGCTCGTGCGGCATCCGCCGCGACATCAATCCGTTCCGCCATGCTCTCCGGCGTCAACTGCATGGCGGGTGCATCCATGATTGTCTTCGTCTGCCCCGCCAACGTCGCTAGATAGCCGTTCATCTTGGCAAGCGTCGGCCCGTAGTCGGGGAATTCGAGGCTCTGCTTCTCTATGGCGATATGCTCAAGCGCGCGGGCCATTACCGCCATGCGCCTGTCTAACCGCTCCTCCATAGCGGCAACACGCTCCGAGAGGTGCGCGAACGCCTCGGCGGCGGCGTTTTTGGGCCGGGGGTCCGGCTCCGGTTCGTCCAATAGGCTCTGTTCGTCGTCCATGTCATGGTCTCCTTGGGGTTAGCGGCTCATGCCGCGACTGATGTCGCGTCCGTGATCGAAGGGAATGGAGGATGCGAGGTTGTGGGAGAGGTTGCGGGCCGCCTGTTGGCCGATCTCAAGCCCAAGTTCGCGGCTACGCAGGCCAAGCACCGATTCAAGCTGGGCATCGCGTTCAAGGCTTTTGGCCATGCCCGCCATTTGCTGAGCGGCACTTTTCGCGCCCCGGAAATTGCCGTCGCGTACCAACTCGGCATGATGGCGCTGCAACTGCTGCCATCCTTCCACGAATCGGTCGGCGCGCTTGAACGGGTCCATGCGGATTTCGGTCTCCAACTGCATCGCCCGCACGGCGGCCTGGCCGCGCCCGTCGGCAGCTTCACGGACAAGCTCCGGGCTGCTGCGGAACGCGCTATCGAGGTCGGACGCCCCTTCGGGACGGATGGCGTCCAGAGCATCGCGCGCCCTGTCGAACGCCTCGCGCTGGTGCGGCATGGCGTCCAGACCCTGCGAACGAGCCTGCTGGATCGCGTCCAGCGCTTTGGCGTAGCGCTCCACCGCGCCGCGCACGCCGCCAGCGCGCATCGGCTGCGCATCATATTCGGGCTGGCGCTGAACGGCCCGCTCCTGCTCGAGCGGCTCGGCCTTCGGCTGGAAGCCCGCAAATATGTCGCGTTCCTGCTGCGAAGGGACATTGGGTCGGAAATTGTCGAATATCCCGCGCGCTTTCTCGACGATCGGCCTGACGATTTCCGCGACCCGCTCGCCAAAGCTAATGCCGCGCCGCTCGGCATATTCCCTTGCGGGGTCGGCTTGTCTGTAATCGGTCGCCATGTCCTTGGCGCACTCGCGCGAGAGCGTGCGGACAAGCCGGGGCTGATCGCGAAAATCGTCGCGCCCATAATGGAGCGCCATGCCGTCGCGATGGCGCGACATGGCGACATAGGCCCCGTGGCGATCCATGCCCGGCGTCGCCAGCACATGCGCCCTGTCCACGGTCATGCCCTGCGCCTTGTGGATGGTGGCGGCATAGCCGTGGTCAAGGTCGCGATAATTTTTGGTGTCGAACGACACGACACGCCCGTCATCGGTTCGGACGGACATATGGGCCTCATTCACATGTTCGATGGTGCCCAGGGCGCCGTTCTTCACCCCCAGGCTGCGCTCGTTGCGCAGGAATATGATGCGGTCGCCAGATGCGAACAGGCGGTCGCCGCGCTCGGTCTTCACCTGGCGCTCGTCGCCTAATTCGCCCGCATTGCGCATCGCGGCGCGCGCAGCCTCGTTGAGGTCGCGCACCTCCGCATTGGTGTGGGCCAGGATGATGCGGCTGGCATCGGGGCTTGCTTGCCGTTCGCGATCCCAGCGCTCGACAAGATCGCGCCGCGCTCCCTCGCGCGTCTCGCCCTGATGCACCATGCCCTTGTCGGCATAGGCGGCAATCGCTTCGCCGGTCCTGCCGGTCGCCAGATGCCGGGTGGCGTTCTGCTGCCATCCTTCATGCTGACGGCGAACCTGCGTGATCTCGACACCGCCATGGCGCTCATGGATGGCGCGGAACGCTGCGCCCGCCTCGATCGACTGCAATTGCTGCGGATCGCCGACCAGCACGACCTTCGCACCAACATTGGCGGCATGCGACAGCACGCGCTCCATCTGGCGCGTGCCGACCATGCCCGCCTCGTCGATCACCAGCACGTCGCGAGCACTAAGCAAATCGCGGCCCTGCGCCCAGCCATGTTCCATGCTGGCAATGGTGCGCGACACTATGCCGCTTCCATTCTCAAGACCCTCGGCGGCGATGCCCGCAAGCGCCGCGCCACGCACATTAAGGCCCGCGCTTTCCCACACGTCGCGCGCCACACCCAGCATGGCGCTTTTGCCGGTCCCGGCATAACCCAGCACCAGTGACAATCCGCGTCCGTCCGTTATACGGCGCAACGCGGATTCTTGCTCTGCCCCCAGGGTAAGGCCCGCACTCTCGGCGGTGCGAATGGCGTAGGTCGCCACCGCCGAGAGGCCATCGCTCCGGTCCATCGCAAGCCTGTCAGCAGCGCGGCTCATCCGCTGCTCGGTCTCGATCATCTCGCGCGAGGTGAACCGCTCGTCGCCGCGCCCATCCTTGCCCAGGGCGATCAGGTCGGGCGAGCCGCGCACCGCGCGCATGGCGGCGTTGAATTGCTCCTGCCCGTCGCTGTGCCGGTGGATGAACATCGCCATATCGCGATTGGTGAATGTCGCCTGCTGGTGGGTGATGGCGTTAAGGGCAATGCCGGGATCAGCGATGATGCGTTCGCCATTTTCTCGCGCGATCTCGCGATGCAGTTCGGCGCGGTCGGCTTCCAGCCCCTGGGCGTCCATCCGGTGCGCAGGACCGCCGATCTTGCTTTGCGGTTCGAGGTCGATGCCCTGATCGGCAAGGCTGCGGTGATCGATCCGCGCATCGATGTCGAGTTCGGCAAGGCGGGTATTGACGTGGGTCTCCCAGCGTTCGCGCCAGCGCTCAACATTCTCATGATCGTTCCACTCGCGCACCTTTGCCCCGAAGCCAGTGGTGCCGTCCTCACGCTGCACGACCTCCCGCATGGTGAGCATGACATGGGCGTGCGGCTTGGGTTGGCCATCCACGCCAATGTCCCAATGCACATTGAGATCGGCAATCATGCCGCGATCGACAAACTGCGCGGATACGAAATCGCGGGTCAGTTCAATGCCCTGCGCCTTGGTCATTTCGCGCGGAATGGCGAACTCGACCTCGCGGGCAAGCTGGGCGTCCTTGCGTTTCTCAAATGCCTCAACGTCGTTCCACAGGCGTTCGCGGTCGCGCCATTGTTCGGGCTCGCCTTCGGGCAACAGGATCTCGCTATGCTCGACGCCGGAGCGGGCGCGGAAATCTTGGGGCCGATCAAGGCGTTCATCGTGCAGGCGCTCGCCCGCGCGATAGGCGGCAGCGGAGACGGCGGAGCGGCCCGCCGCGCGAGAGATGACCTGAACGGAGAAATGGAAGATCGCCATGACGATTATCCATCTACTACGCTCAAGCACACGTCGGAACGACGTATAAGCGCGCCCTTCTCGAAAATTTCTCGGACGGGACTAGGCGGTGTCAGGCGGTCTCGACGACTCTACTGCGCGGTGGGCGGGTTCATCTTATCATAGCTCGATCATCACTCAATGGAGACTTTGCGATGCGCAAACCCCGCGATTTTGATTCGGAACTCAAAGCCCTGGCCGACAAGGCCAAGGCGCTCAGGGAACGGCGCGTGCGACAGCTTGGCGAACTGGTGACCGCGACCGGGGCCGATGCGCTCGACGCCGATGTGCTGGCCGGGGCGCTGCTCCATGCCGCTACGGTGAAAGACGCCGCGACAAAGGAGGGATGGCGTAAGGCGGGCGCGGCTTTCTTTCTCGGCAAAGGCAGCTAGCCTGCGGGCGGACCTTCTGGCCAGCAAAGCGGCACTCTCCCGCAGGGCGGCGGCGCGGCATCGGCTTGAGTCACGAAAGGCGCGAACCGACATGCGGGACTGGGCCGTCGCACGCCGCGAACGCACGCGGCACCTGATCGAACTGGGCGGCCTCGTCATCAAGGCGGGCCTAGTCGATCTCACCGATGATGATCGCGCGACGCTCTACGGCGCGTTCATCACCGTTGCGGACCGGCTGCGCGGCGAGGAACGGGCCAACGCACTTGCCCTCTGGAAGCGCAAAGGCAAGCGGGCCTTCGAGGCGGAACAGGGCGACGGTTAGCGCGCCCTTCTCGAAAATTTCTCGGACGGGACTAGGCGGTGTCAGGCGGTCTCGACGACTCTACTGCGCGGTGGGCGGGTTCATCTTATCATAGCTCGATCATCACTCAATGGAGACTTTGCGATGCGCAAACCCCGCGATTTTGATTCGGAACTCAAAGCCCTGGCCGACAAGGCCAAGGCGCTCAGGGAACGGCGCGTGCGACAGCTTGGCGAACTGGTGACCGCGACCGGGGCCGATGCGCTCGACGCCGATGTGCTGGCCGGGGCGCTGCTCCATGCCGCTACGGTGAAAGACGCCGCGACAAAGGAGGGATGGCGTAAGGCGGGCGCGGCTTTCTTTCTCGGCAAAGGCAGCTAGCCTGCGGGCGGACCTTCTGGCCAGCAAAGCGGCACTCTCCCGCAGGGCGGCGGCGCGGCATCGGCTTGAGTCACGAAAGGCGCGAACCGACATGCGGGACTGGGCCGTCGCACGCCGCGAACGCACGCGGCACCTGATCGAACTGGGCGGCCTCGTCATCAAGGCGGGCCTAGTCGATCTCACCGATGATGATCGCGCGACGCTCTACGGCGCGTTCATCACCGTTGCGGACCGGCTGCGCGGCGAGGAACGGGCCAACGCACTTGCCCTCTGGAAGCGCAAAGGCAAGCGGGCCTTCGAGGCGGAACAGGGCGACGGTTAGCGCGAAACCGACAAGCGCACATTGCCGACCGGTTCTGCCTGATACTCGACCATCGCCGCCATGGGTGGGCTGCTCTTGTCGCAATCGCGCACGGTGATGAAGTCTTCCCGGATCGCAGGACACAAGCCGGAGCCAAAGAGAATGTCCGCCAGCGCGTCGAAGGTCGTCGCCTTGGCGCGATACGCCCCGGTCCACCGCACTGCCCAAATATCTTCATTCGCCATGACCCGGTAGCCCGCCCTCTGCGCAACGTCCATGACCGCGCCTAACACCGTGTCTGCGCGCGCATCGAAGTCAAGCACGGCGGACAGGTCGGCGGGTTTGGAGCGGACGACTTGCGCGGATTTTACCCGCCATAGCGTTGCCTCGGCACCCGCCATGAAGAAGCACAGGCAGACAATCGCCAAGGGGAGATGGTCAATCCAGTCCATGAACCTCTCGGCGTGCCAGAATCGGCGAAGCGGAATGAGCGGGTTCCATCGACTCTGTAGCGGGTCGACACGTCGCATGATCCGCCATGTCCGTTGCAGCATGTTTGCGCGGCGAGCAGGCTCGGAAAGGGCTATCGCAGTTGTCGGCTCTCCGGGTGGCGGAAGCATCGGCGCTGGCAGGTTTGCGGCGAGCGAAGCCTGATGATCCGCGACGGCGCACGCTGCGCGTTCCGCCAATATCTCTACCCGTGCGAATGCCCATGACAGTTCCTCGCCCGAAATGCGGTAGGATCGCCCATAGCGTGCTTCGACATAGGCGCGGCGTATGCAGCCGAACGCGCGGCGCTCGAACCGGCTGTCTCGTGGCCATGCGGAACACAGACGCGGGTCCAGCGCTTCCGCCGCCTCGCGCAGCTCATCCAGCGCACGGCGGCATGGCGGTGCAAATCGACATAGTTCTGGATCGGCGCGCTGATCTCCGGGCGCACCGGCTTGATTGCAGCTTTGCCTTTCTCACGCCTCCGGGCTTCCTTGGTGGTCAGATAGCCCTCATGGAAGGTGACTTCGCCGCGATGGCTGGTGGCGACATAGACGCGCCCGCCTTTCTTCTTCGGGAAGCGCTCATACTCCCAACTGTGGAAATACTCACCGCGCTCCATGACGACGACCTCCGGCCATCCCGCCTCGCGATAGCCTGCGGCTCGGTCCTCGACCGCCGCCATCTGCGCCGTCCAGAAATCGGAGGGGCAGGCGAAATAGCTGTCCTCGCCGAACAGATCGGAAATGACCTCACCGGAATAGCTGGTAAGGTCGAACAGCGCGACCTTGGTGGAAAGGGCTACACTACTCATCAGCCAAAATTTGAGATTCTGACCCTTGGGGGCATGATCGCTCTCGCTGTCGAGCAATGCCAGCCAGCCCCGCTGCTGCCCCTTGGTGGCAAGGGTCAGGTGCCGAACGGTGACGGCATCGATCCTGTCGGCCCGATAGAGATTGCGGATGCGGGGCATGAGATTGCCCAACGCAAGGGTGCGCTTCACCTGTAATGCGGTCAGGCCGAAGGTAAGGGAAATGTCCTCCACATTGCGGCCTTCCCGGACCAGCCGCGTAAATGTTTCGCATTGAGTCATCTCGTCAGGGTCCAGGCGTGCGATATTCTCGATCAGCGACGCTTCCAGCGCTGCCGCGTCGTCACCCGCTTCCATGATCGCGCAGGGTAGCGGATCGATGCTCCCGCTTTCCTCCGCCACGGCCAGCGCTGCATGGTAGCGCCGCTTGCCTGCTACGATCTCATACGTCTCTGGTGATCCATTCTGCCGCACGATCAACGGCACGAGGATGCCACGCGCGCGAACGGACGGCAGGATATTGGTCAGGTCCGGTGCCTTCTTCACGCCCCGCATGTTGGTGGGCGAAACCGAGAGGCAGGCGATGTCGATATGCTTGAGTTCCATTGTCCTTACTCCTTGCCAAAACACCGGCCCCGAAAGAGCGGGGTGGGCGGCAAGAGCGACCGGAAGGCGCGTCGGCAGAGGCGGGCTGCACCTGCAAGGCTGGAACGAAGAGGAAGACCCGGCACCGCCGGGTTGCAGCCCGCCGCGACGGGCCTAGAGGGTAGCGACGCCCACACCGCTTGCAGGAGCCTGCCAACATTATCGCGCCCGGCGCGATGTCCGCATGGGGATTGGCCTGACAATCCCCCGCGTCATGCGATCGTAACGCCAAAGGTGACGAGACGGCGCGCAGCGGTGGCTCGGTGGAGCGAAGCGGAATAGAGCGCGGCCCGCGCGGAACGCGCGGGGACGCCCACTACCTGCCACCCGCACACTGCACCCTGCACCCTGTCTGAGAAATCTCGACTCTGAAATGCGCAAGGCGGCGTGCCAATGCGAAACCGGCACTACAGTGCCCATACCCTTGCGGGGCGGGAGCGTTTGCGGCAGATTGATTTGCGACGGGCAGGCCATCTGAAAGGACGATGGATATGCCAAATACATCATAGCTCAGACGATCTGCGGGGACCGACGAGCGTAAAAAGCGTGGCAACCAGGCAACAGCGCCTGAGAAAATGCGCATGGGTGATGAGGCAGGCAAATTCCCGCCAATTCCCTCTACGTCCGCCGATGTCCCTCATCGTCCCTCTACAGCCCTACGACATGTATCCGGGCGGCCTGACAGGCTGCAACGGATGTCTTGTCTTGCGCGGAAACTCCGCCAATGCTGGCTTTAGGGGGCTTTGGCAACGCATGACTTGAAAGCTCTCTTATGCCCAACACCGATCGTATCATTCGCCTCAAAACCGTTCTCGACCGCACCGGCCTTTCCCGGTCCACCATCTACCGCAAGATCGCGGAAGGGACATTCCCTCGGCAAGTGCCGATCAGCGTCCATGGTGCTGGCTGGCACGAGTCCGCCGTCAATCGCTGGGTCGCCGATCCCGCCGCTTACCGGCCGGACAACGACAATCCTCCATCGCTTGGGAAGTCTGGCCATGGAGAAGGGTGACAACGCCGCGCCGCCCAATCGACTGACCGCCGCCAACGATAACGGGACGGGCACTGAGCCGCCCAGCGTGGACATAGATGCGGCGCTGATCCGCATCGCGGAGGCCATCGGCCGCCATATTGCGCGCCAGCATATTCGCGCGTGCAGGGCGTCCAATGACAATGAGCCGAAAGGGACAGGCTGATGGAGTCATTGACATCAATGCAATTCGATGGCATATAATCCATCATGAAGGCGGAACCGTTGCTCAACGAACGTCACCAGCTTGATGCGAAGTCCTTTGTAGAGCTTCGTATCTGGCGGGTGCCGCA
The DNA here is from genome assembly GCF_035818615.1 of Sphingobium sp. CR2-8. Lineage (NCBI taxonomy): Bacteria > Pseudomonadati > Pseudomonadota > Alphaproteobacteria > Sphingomonadales > Sphingobiaceae > Sphingobium > Sphingobium wonjuense. The sequence goes on from NZ_JAYKZY010000002.1 coordinate 844,066, forward strand.
GCCGGTGAAGGGATCGATACACGATCTCAAATATGCCCTCGCCTATATTGTCGATGGCGTCTGTGTGCTGCGCTACGACAATGAGGCAGGCAAGGGCGATCACCGACATATCGGCGAGAGCGAAACGGCCTATGCCTTCACGACGCCCGCCGCATTGCTGGCGGACTTCTGGAAGGACGTGGACCAATGGAGGCAAAAATGAACATCGTAACGCTCTCCGTCGCCAGCCGCGACGATGTGACGCGCCGTGCGCTTGCCGCTTTCGGGGGCGAGGCCGAGGGCGCGCATCATAGCTTCGCCAGTCCCGATCTGTTGTGGCAGACGCTCACCCGCAAGCGCTGGGATTTGATCCAGGCGATGACCGGACAGGGCGTCATGTCGATCCGTGAGGCCGCGCGGCGCGTGGGCCGGGACATGAAGGCGGTGCATGGCGACGTGCAGGCACTCATCTGCGCTGGTGTAATCCATAAGGAAGGGCGCGGCATCGTCTTTCCCTATGACGGCGTCCATGTCGATTTCATGCTGACTAAGGCTGCCTGACGGCGGAACGGATCGCAGGAGTTTTTCTCATGACCCGCATTGCCCTTTATGCCCGTTACTCCTCGGACCAGCAGAGCGCCGCATCGATCGAGGATCAGCTTCGCATCTGCCGCGAGCGCGCCAAGCGTGAGGGCTGGCATGTCGTCCACAGCTATCAGGATGCCGCGATCTCGGGCGCGAGCATGATCCTGCGTCCGGGCATTCAATCGCTACTCCAGGACGCGCAGGCGGGTAAGTTCGACATCGTTATTGCCGAAGCGCTCGACCGTGTGTCGCGCGATCAGGCGGACGTGGCGACGCTCTACAAGCATCTTCAGTTTGCGCGCGTGCCGCTGGTGACGCTGGCCGAAGGCGAGATTTCCGAACTGCATGTCGGCCTCAAGGGCACGATGAACGCGCTGTTCCTCAAGGATCTCGCCAAGAAGACCCACCGCGGGCAGCGCGGGCGCGTCGAGAAGGGGTTTTCGGCGGGGCCGGTGGGCTATGGCTATCGCACGGTGCGGCGGCTTTCGAGCGAAGGCGAACTGGTGCGCGGCGAATGCCGGATCGAGCCGTCGGAGGCGCCTATTGTGGAGCGCATCTTCCGCGAGTTCGCGGCGGGCAAGAGTCCGCGCGCTATCGCGCGTGACCTGAACCGGGACGGCATTCCTGGTCCATCCGGTCGCCCTTGGAGCGATACGACCATACGCGGCAAGCCCAAGCTGGGCATCGGCATCCTCCACAACGAAATGTATGTCGGGGTGCGGGTCTGGAATCGCAAGCAGGCCGTCAAAGACCCCCGCACGGGACAGACCCTGCGGCGTCTCAATCCCGAATCCGAATGGGTCCGGGTCGAAGTGCCTGGCCTGCGAATCGTCAATGACGATATGTGGCAGGCGGTGAGGCGGCGGCAAGATGTGCTGGTCGAGCAATATAAGCCGCTGATCGATGGCCTTCATGCGGCGCAGACGAGCCGGATGCACCGGGCCCGTCGTCCCGTCACTCTGCTGTCGGGCCTTGTCGAGTGCGGCATGTGCGGCGGCACGGTGGGCTTGGCGGTCAACGGGCGGTTTGGCTGTATCAATCACCATCGCCGCCATATCTGCGCCAACAACCGGACCATTCGCCGCGAGGTGCTGGAAGAGCGGGCGCTTGCGGGTCTGCGCGAACGGCTGGTGTCGCCGGAGAAGGTGCACGCGGCGGTCGCCGCTTACGCCAAACATATCAACCAAGAGAACCGCGAGAAACAGGCGCAGGTCGAAGCCGACCGCCGCGCGCTGGACAAGATCGAGCGCGCCATTGCCGGGATCATGACGGCGATCGAGGACGGGCTATACCAGCCCACGATGAAGGCCCGCATGGCGGAACTGGAGCGGCAGAAGACCGAAATCGCTGCCCGCATGGCGTTGGCCCCGCAAGCTGTTCCAGACGTTCATCCCGGCATCGCTGGAATCTACGAACGGGAGGTGGAGCGATTCACCCAAGCGCTCGAAGACCCGGAAACCCGCCTCGACGCCTCCGATGCCATTCGTTCGCTCATTCACCGGATTGTCCTGCATCCCGGCGAAATGCGAGGCGAAATCCACGCCACGCTTCATGGTGCTCTGATGGGCATTCTCGACTTTGCAAAGGAAACCCCTCGGCCCGAAGCCGTTGTTACGACAAAGGTGGCTCAGGGTTCGCTGGGGTGACGTAGAGAGGTAATCAGTCGGCTCGCACCCCGCACCGCCACACCACCCGCCAGTGCACGGCGCCACCGCCCGACCTGTCCTATATCCACGCCGCCATGCTATCCCCGCGATCCCGGCTCTTTCCCACCGTCCGTCCATCCCGCCAGCCCACGACATAAAATGTCCAACACCTGACACAATATGTCGAAATCAGCAGGAAATGTGCGAAGTTAAGCCTTACCTCGCATCCGCCGCATTGCTCGCCTTGGCCTCTGGCACGGCCGGTTCGGTGATCGCCTTCGGCCCGAATGTGCGCAGGCTGCCCAGCGTCTGATCGGCAATGCCCTGATATTGTTCGCTCAGCATTTCGGGATAGACGAAGGTCGCCGTCACGATCGCGCCATCGGCCTGTTTGAGCAGGCGGATCGCGACATTATTGCCTTCGCCGTCATTGGCGGTGCCGCGATATTCGTTCGTGCCGATATAGTCGCCATCGACGCCCTCCGACCCGCTGCTGACCGCTTCGACGATCTGCTGGAGCGTTTGGTCATTCTCGTTCTTCTGCCAGAATACGCGGACATCGGCCCCCGCGCCAGGATCCTGATAGACCGCGCCGTCGGTATTGCTGGCGTCCTTGTCGATCGTCCAGCCTTCGGGGAAGGTCACGGAAAAGCCGTGCGCCTGGTTCACATAATTGCGCGTATCGCTGTCGTCCGCCGCGGCGTTGGACAGCGCATTGGCGGCGGCGGCGTTGGCGGCTGCGGCCAGTTCCTCCTGGCTGGGCATATCGGCGACCGGTTCGGTCCGGCCGCAGGCGGCGAGCAGCAGGAGGGGAAGGCTGACGGCAAAAGCGATATGTTTCATGGCGCAATCCAAAGCATAGGCGCGCGCATAATTCAACGCCGCAAGCCGTCGCCGCCGATCATCCGGTCATGCCGCGCTATCGATGCCCAGTTCGGCCAGCTTGCGATAGAGGGTGGACCGGCCGATGCCCAGCCGTCGCGCCACTTCCGTCATGCGCCCGCGATAATGGCCGATCGCCAGGCGAATGACGTCCGCCTCTATCTCCGCCAACTGGCGGACATGGCCGTCGCCTTCGAACAGGGTGATGCCCGCGCCGTCGCGATGCGGCTGGCTGGGGCCGCGCGGCCGCAGCGTATGAACGCTGGCGCCCGCCTGGATCTGCGCCGCGATCTGCGGGAAATCCTGCGGCGTCAGCGCGTCGCCCTCGCACAGCACGGCGGCGCGGAAGAGGGCGTTCTGCAACTGGCGGACATTGCCCGGCCAGCCATGCTGCATCAGCAGCGCCAGCGCATCGTCGGTGACGCCCAGGCCGCGCAGCCCCGGCTGGGTCGCGATGCGGGTCAGCAGATGGCGGCAAAGCGCGGGAATATCGCCCATCCGCTCGCGCAGGGGCGGCACCGTCAACTGGACGACGTTCAGCCGATAATAGAGATCCTCGCGGAAGCGCCCGGCCTCCACCTCCTCGATCAGCCGCTTGTTGGTCGCGGCGATCACGCGCACATCGACATGGATCGGGCGGCGCGCGCCGATCGGCTGGACCTCGCCATCCTGCAAGACCCGCAGCAGCTTCACCTGCGCGTCGAGCGGCATTTCGCTCACTTCGTCCAGGAAGATCGTGCCCATTTCGGCGCTGGCGAACTTGCCGACATGGCGGTCGAACGCGCCGGTGAACGCGCCGCGTTCATGCCCGAAAAGCTCCGATTCGACCAGGTTGGCGGGGATCGCGCCGCAATTGACCGTGACCATCGCCTGCTTGTGCCGGGGGACGCGGCGTGGATCGCGCGGGCGATGACATCCTTGCCGACGCCGCTTTCGCCCTCGATCAATACGGGGATACGGGCGCGCGCCGCCTTCGCCGCGATGGCGAGTGCCGCGCGGAATTGCGGGGCGGACCCAACGACATCCTCGAAGGAGAGGGGAGCGGTGATCTTTTCGGTGAGCGGGCGCAACTCGCCTGCCGCCGCGCCTTCGGCCAGGGTCGCATTGAGCGCGGCGAGCAGCCGTTCGGGCGCGATCGGCTTGGACAGATAGTCGGTGGCGCCCGCGCGCATCGCCTCCACGGCGATGGCGACATTATTGTGGGCGGTCAGGATCAGGATCGGCAGCGCCGGCCGACGACTGCGAATCTCGCGGATCAGGCCGGACGGCTCATAATCGGGACTCCACTGGTCCAGGATGATCGCGTCCAGCATCATCCCGTCCTGCGTGCCCAGCGTCGCGATCGCGGTTTCGCCGTCGGCCGCGAAGATGGTGCGCCATCCGGCACGCGCCCCCAATGCCGACACCAGACGCCGCTGCGCCGGTTCGTCATCGATCAGCATCAACATCGGTACGCCGTCGCGCGCCATCAAATCCCTCATCTGTAAAGCCGGGGACGATGGTAAGCGCAGGGGGTAAAGGCGTGCTTAACCGCGACGAATTTTCTTGGGCATGCCGGGTTGAGGGCGCAGGGCCTTGACGATAAGAGGTGGCGACAATCGCTTTTAGGCACATCGCGCAGACAAGGGGACAGGATATGGCGTCAGAAGGCAATATGAAGGCCGCGAACCAGACCTACGGCAGCTTCGTCGGCTTCGTCAAATGGGGCACGATCGTCAGCGTCGCGCTCGCCGCGCTGGTGGTGCTGCTGATTTCCAGCTGACAGCGCGCCTGTCCGGCATGGGGAACGCGCCTTGGACGGCGGGCCTAGGGGCATGAACGGCCTTGGCCTTATGCCCGTTTTCCTCCTCGCCTGCCTGGGCGGCTATGTCGTTGCCCGGCCGGGCGCTGACGCCGCCACACCCTATTGGCGCGCAGGCGTCGGCGGCGTCGCCGCCATCATACTGGTCGGCGCACTAATCGCCGCAGCCGAAGCGGGCAGCGCGGCGGCGCGCTACATGGCGCTGATGGCGCTGTTATGCGCCAGCACGGCGGCCGTCCTGTTGCTGGGCGTGGTCGAACGGCGCTGGCCGCCGATCGAACAAGACACGGTCGAAGGCGATCCCGAATGATGCCGCTGTCCGGCGTAGCATTGCTGGGCGCACGGATGGATGGGGTCGATCCGTCGCCGCTGGTGGCGGGCGCCTATCTTCTGTCCGGCGTCCTGCTGCTGGCTGCCCTGCGGTGGCGTGGGCAGCGCCACGGCAACCGGATCGCCATGGCGGGCATCGCGCTGGCGCTCGCTGCCGCGCTCTACAGCCATGATGTCATGAACCTGCCCGAAATCGCGAGCGCTCTGGTGATCGGCGGCAGCATCGGCCTGTTGCTGGCGCGCCGGTGTGCGGCGCGGATGCTGCCCTGGCTGGTCGTCGTGGCGCATGGTCTGCTGGGCATGGCGGCGATGGCGACCGCCTGCGCCCTGTGGCTCAATCCGTTCGCCTTCGCGCTGGTGGGCGACGACGGCAGAATCACGCCGGACAATCGGCTGCTGCTGGCGGCAGGCTTTACCATCGGGGCCATGGTGGTGGTCGGGGCGTTGCTGGTGGCGGTGACACGCAGACAGACCGGGCTGGCGTGGATCGGCAGTGGCGCAGGTTGGGCCGCGGTGACGCTGGGCTTTGCGCTGGGCAACAGCGCGATGGTGATGGCGGGCGCTCTGGCGGGTGTGGCCGGATGGCGGTTGGGCTGGCGCGCGCGCAGGATCGGACCGGCCGTGTGAAGGGCCTTGCTCACCGACCCGCCCTTATCCTAACCCTGCACCCCTGATCCCCCATCCGCTGCGGAGACACTATGCATATACTCGGCCTGATCGGCGGCCTTAGCTGGACCTCCACCGCGCGCTATTATGAGATCATCAACCAGGCGGTGCATCGTGCGCTGGGCGGCCAGCATAGCGCGCCGCTCCTGATCGACAGCCTGGACTTCGCCACGATCGCGGGATGCACGACCGATGCGGAATGGGACCAGGCCGCCACGCAACTGATCGCCGCGGCGCAGCGGCTGGAGACGGCAGGCGCGGGTGCACTCCTGATCTGCGCCAACTCCATGCATCGCGTCTATGACCGGGTGCAGGCGGCGGTGAACATTCCCATCCTCCACATCGCCGAACTGGTGGGGCAAAAGATGCAGGCCGATGGCATCACATCCGCCGCGCTGGTGGGCACACGCAACGTGATGACCGAAAAATTCTATCGGCAAAGGCTCGTGTCCCACGGCATTTCGCTGCTGCCCGCCGATATGGAACTGGCCGAGCGGATCGACCGGATCGTCTATGACGAACTGACCGTGGGCAAGGTGAGCAAGGAGTCCGAACGCTATATGAAGTCGGAACTGACCGATATCGCGAAGGAAGATGTGCAGGCGGTCGTGCTGGCCTGCACCGAACTGGAACGGATCGTCGACGTGAAGGCCAATGTGCTGCCGATCTACGATTGCACCAGCATCCACGCCAAGGCGGGGGCGGCGTTTATCCTGGGGTGAGGTTGGCTCATCAGTAAATGTGTTCCCGCGAAGGCGGGAACCCAGTCCCGCCATAACGATTGTCGGTGACCTCAGAACTGCGTTTCCGCCTACGCTAAAACACGGCGATCTTCGGCTCAGCCTGGCTCCGCCAGCGCGATATCCATGTCGGCCAGCGCCAGGCGCAGCAGTTCCGCCATGGTCGTGCGCGCCGCCGCCGTGTCGCGCGCGGCGATCGCCTGGAATACGGCGCGATGGTCGGGCAGGGGGTCGCGGGGCATCAGCTGCTTGCGATGCTTGAATGTCGTGGTCCAGCTGACCGCCGCGCCCACCGAACTGGCCAGTGCCTCCAGCGCATCATTATGGGTGGCGGCCAATATGGCGTGGTGGAAACGCTGGTCGGCGGCGCGCCCGTCCGGCGTCGACAGGCCGAACCGCCCCATGTCGGTCAGCGCCGCTTCCATCGTGGCGATCTGATCGTCGGTGCGGCGGCGGGCGGCGAATTCGGCGGCCGCCGGTTCGATCACGCCGCGCAGTTCGAACAGGTCGCGGATGAACCCCGCGTCCGGCTCGCCCGCGAACATCCAGGCGAGCATTTCGGGGTCCAGCACGTTCCAGCGGCTGCGCGGCAGCACGCGGGTGCCTGCCTTGGGCCGACTTTCCAGCATGCCCTTGGCGATCAGGATGCGCACCGCTTCGCGATAGGCGGTGCGCGATACGCCCAGCCGCTCCGACGCCTCGATCTCGCCCTCGAACAATTCACCGGGCTTGTGTCGGCCGGTCAGGATCGCGGTGCCCAGGTCGCGGGCGATCGTCTGGTGGATGCGCAAGACGCTCTCCTCCGATCCGATCTTGCGCCCGCTGCCCACGTCCCGTTCCCCTATATCAATCCTCGAATGCAGCCGTAGGGCAATGCCGCCCGCAAAGGAAGGCGTCCGCCACCAGACGGAGCGGCGCGGTGTCGGCGTCGATCGCCTTGTCCGCCACCAGGCCGACGAAGCGTCGATACATGGTCGGATATTCCTCGTCCGGGGCCTTCATCTGCACTTCGCCGTCGAGGCGCAAGCTATTGCCGCCTTCGGACAATAGCAGGCTGCCCTTGTCGGTTTCGACCGCAATGTCCCAGGTCTGGGGACCGGTCTGACGCCAGTCGAACACGGTATCGATCGCCGCGCCCGAAGCCGTCGCCATCTGGAGCGTCGCGCCGATGGGCGCCTGCTTGTTGGAAGGCACTTCCAGTTCGGCGGACAGGACGGTGATCGGCTCGCCCACGATCTCGGTCAGGATCGACAGGGCGTTGATGCCCGGATCGAACACGCCGAACCCGCCGGCTTCCCAGATCCAGGGCTGGCCCGGATGCCAGTGGCGGACATCCTCGCGCCACTGGATGTCGATCCGCTCGACCTTGCGCTCCGCGATCCAGGCCTTCGCCTGGGCCACGGCGGCGGCGTAGCGGCTGTGCCAGCTGGCGTAGAGCGTGACGCCCTGGGCCTTCGCCAGCGCGGTCAGCGCTTCCACTTCGGACACGGTCGCGCCCGGCGGCTTTTCCAGGAACACATGCTTGCCCGCCAGCAGCGCCTGCCGCGCCGCGTGATAGCGGACCTGCGGCGGCTGGCACAGGATGACGGCGTCCAGGTCGGGTTCGCCCGCCAGCATCGCGCCGAGGTCGGGATAGTTGTTCACCCCTTCCCCCTGCGCGTTGCGGCTGGCGACGGCGACCAGTTCGATGCCGTCGATCTTCGCAATGGCGGGCAGGTGCTGATCGCGCGCGATTTTACCCAGCCCTACCAGACCTGCCCGGATCGTCATGCGGCCACTTCCAGCTTGCCTTCGTTCCGGCGCGTCAGACCCCAGGGATTGGCGTCCTGGAGCGCGGGCGGCAGCAGCGCATCGCTCAGATCCTGATAGCAGACGGGGCGCAGGAAGCGCATCATCGCCAGTGTGCCGACCGAGGTCGAGCGGCCGTCGGATGTCGACGGGAAGGGACCGCCATGGACCATGGCATGAGTCACTTCCACGCCGGTGGGCCAGCCATTGGCCAGAACGCGGCCGACCTTGCGGGACAGCGTGGGCAACAGCTTGGCGGCGTTGTCCGCATCGCTGGCTTCCATCTGGAGCGTGGCGGTCAGCTGGCCTTCCAGATCGGCGATGGTGGCGATGACGTCCTCGATCGTGGCGCACTTCACCAGGATGGAGGATGCGCCGAACACTTCATGCGCCAGCGCCGGGTTGGCGCGGAACTGGTCGGACGCGGTGGCGAAGAATGCGGACTGGCCCCGGTTGGCGCCGTCCGCTTCCGTGCCACGCGCGACGGTGGTGACGCCATCGGCGCTTGCCAGCGCCTCGACGCCCTTTTCATAGGCGGCGTGGATGCCGGGCGTCAGCATGACCTGCGCCGCGTTGGCGGACAGGGCCTTGGCGGCCGATGCGACGAACGTGTCGAGATCGGGGCTGTCGAGCGCGATCACCAGGCCGGGGTTGGTGCAGAACTGGCCGGCGAACAGCGACATGGAGCCGACGAACGCGGTGCCCAAGGCTTCGGCGCGCGCAGCGAGCGCGCCGGGCAGCAGGACGACCGGGTTGATCGACGACATTTCCGAATAGACCGGGATCGGCTCCGGGCGGTTGGCCGCGATCTGCATGAGCGCGATGCCGCCGCCGCGCGATCCGGTAAAGCCCACCGCCTTGATGCGCGGATCGGCGACCAGCGCGCCGCCCAGATCATTGGTGGTGCCGGGCAGGTAGGAGAAGACGCCTTCGGGCAGGCCGCACGCCGCGACCGCCGCGATGATTGCTCGGGCGACCAGTTCGCCGGTGCCGGGGTGCGCAGGATGGCCCTTTACGACGACCGGGCAACCGGCGGCGAAGGCCGACGCGGTGTCGCCGCCCGCGACCGAGAAGGCGAGCGGGAAGTTGGATGCACCGAACACGGCGACGGGGCCAAGGCCCACATTGACGCGGCGCAGATCCGAACGGGGCAGGGGGGCGCGGTCGGGCAGCGCCTTGTCGATGGTGGCGTCGAGCCAGTCGCCCTGGCGGACATAGCTGGCGAACAGGCGCAACTGGCCGACGGTGCGGCCACGCTCGCCCTCCAGGCGACCACGGGGCAGGCCGGATTCGCTCATCGCGGTGGTGATGAGCAGGTCGCCGATGGCGACGATCTGGTCGGCGACGCTTTCCAGGAAAGTGGCGCGGGCGTCGGGGGTCAGGGTGGAAAAGGTTTCGAATGCGGCGTCGGCCAGCGCGGTGGCGTCAGCGACATCGGCGGTGGATGCGTTGGAGAAGGCGATCTCGCCCTTCGCACCGGTCGACGGGTCGATGGCGTAGAAAGGCGCGCCGCCGGTGCGCTCGCTCGCGCCGATAAGGATGGCTCCGTTGAACATGGTCGTTCTCCTGAAAATCATTCAAATTTGGTCACACTGTTCCCCGGCGCAGGCCGGGGTCCAGTTCTAACCGTGGGATCGGGCCGCAGCTTGTCGCTGCGGAACAGTTCAGTGGTTGTCGCGCGGCAGGCCCATGGTCTGGGCGATGCGCTGATATTTTTCCGCGCCTTCCAGAATCGCGCCGGTGTTCAACTGACCCACGACCGAACGCTGGATTTCCTGCCAGGGGGTCTGCGACGCGGGATATTGGAAGCCGCCTGCTGCCTCCAGCTTCGCCCGACGTGCGCTCAGTTCCTCGTCGGAAATCAGAACGTTCACCGTGCCGGCTTTGAGGTCCATGCGGACGCGGTCGCCGGTTTCCAGCAGCGCCAGGCCACCCATCGCCGCTGCTTCGGGCGAGGCGTTGAGGATCGAGGGACTGCCCGACGTGCCGGACTGGCGACCGTCGCCGATGCAGGGGAGGGCCGAAACGCCTTCGGTGATAAGATAGGAAGGCGGACGCATGTTCACAACCTCGGCCGCGCCGGGATAGCCGATCGGCCCCGCGCCACGCATGAACAACAGCGTGTTGGCAGTGATGCCGGTCGCCGGATCGTCGATGCGGTGATGATAATCCTCCGGCCCGTCGAACACGACCGCCGGGCCTTCGAAGGCGTCGGGATCGTCCGGGTTGGACAGGTAACGATCGCGGAACTCCGGGCTGATGACGCTGGTCTTCATGACGGCGGCGTCGAACAGATTGCCCGACAGGACCAGGAAGCCCGCATCCGTGACCAGCGGCTGGTCGAACGGACGGATGACCTTTTCATCCTCGATCTCCACGCCCTTGCAATTGTCGCCCATGGTCTTGCCATTGACGGTCATCGCGCTTGTCCGGATCAGGCCCTGGTCGATCAGCTGGCTGACCACGGCGGGCACGCCACCGGCGCGATAATAATCCTCGCCCAGATATTCGCCGGCGGGCTGGAGGTTCACCAGCAACGGCACCTTGTGCCCGACCGTCTCCCAATCCTTGAGCGGCAGTTCGACGCCCATGTGGCGGGCGATGGCGGACAGATGGATCGGCGCGTTGGTCGATCCGCCGATCGCGCTATTGACGACGATGGCGTTGTGGAAGGCGTCCAGCGTCATGATGTCCGATGGCTTGAGGTCTTCGGCGACCATTTCCACGATGCGCTTGCCAGTCAGATAGGCGACTTCCTGGCGATCGCGATAGGGGGCGGGGATCGCCGCCGACCCGGGCAGCATCATGCCCAGCGCTTCGGCCAGGCTGTTCATGGTCGATGCCGTGCCCATGGTGTTGCAATAGCCGGTCGACGGCGCGGAGGACGCGACGAGCTTGATGAAGCCTTCGTCATCGATCTTGCCGGCGGCCAGCAACTGGCGCCCCTTCCACACGATCGTGCCCGATCCGGTGCGTTCGCCCTTGAACCAGCCGTTCAGCATCGGGCCGACCGACAGGGCGATGGCGGGGATGTTGACGGTGGCGGCGGCCATCAGCAGTGCGGGCGTGGTCTTGTCGCAGCCGGTGGTCAGGATGACGCCGTCCAGCGGATAGCCGTACATCGCTTCGACCAGGCCCAGATAGGCGAGGTTGCGGTCCAGGCCGGCGGTCGGGCGCTTGCCGGTTTCCTGGATCGGATGGACGGGGAATTCCAGCGCGATACCGCCCATTTCGCGGATGCCTTCGCGCATACGCTCGGCCAGGACGATATGGTGGCGGTTGCAGGGCGACAGGTCGCTGCCGGTCTGGGCGATGCCGATGATGGGCTTACCGCTGCGCAATTCGTCCAGGCTCAGGCCGAAGTTCAGATAGCGTTCCAGATAGAGCGACGTCATGTCGATATTGTCCGGATTATCGAACCAGGCGCGGCTGCGCAGCTTGGGGAAGGTCTTGGGCGAATCGCTCATCGGGGGCATCCTGACGCAAAATTGGGGCACGGCGCGTTGACGCGCTTGGCCTCCTGATATACTCAGACAAATGGAATTTCAAGCATTCGAAGTGAGGATATGTGAGCGCTACCATAACTAAAATGGCGAGCATGTCTCGATGAGCGGTTTTGCCGTGATTGGCGATTGGGGCACCAGCCGCCTGCGGTTGTTTCGCGTGGAGGACGGCGTGATCGTTGCCCGTCGCGACGGACCCGGGATAGGCGCGGTCGGTCGCGCGGCAGAGGCGGCGCTTGCCGATACGATCGCCCCCTGGCTGGCCGATGGCACGCCGCAATCCATCACCCTGTGCGGCATGGTCGGCGCGCGTGACGGTTGGGTCGAGGCGCCCTATGCCGACTGCCCGGCCGACGCCGACACATGGCGGCAGGCGGCGGTGCGCTTCGACTGGCGCGGCGCGCCGCTCGCCATCATGGCGGGGCTGGCCTGCGAAGATGCGGTCGGCATGCCCGATGTGATGCGCGGCGAGGAAACCCAGATTTTCGGCGCGATCGCCCGCGATACCGCCCTGGCGCAGGGGCGTCGCCTGATCGTGCTGCCCGGCACCCACAATAAATGGTCGCTGGTGGAAGACGGCCGCATCCTGGCCTTCCGCACCGTGCCGACCGGCGAACTTTTCGCGCTGCTGCGCGATCAATCGACGCTGGGGCCGAAGGTCGACGTCACCGACCTCGCCCAGGAATCCGCCGGTTTTGCCGAAGGGCTGGATCGCGCGGGCAGCGCACAACTGTTGCTTTCGTTGTTCGCCGCCCGCGCCATGCGGCTGCGCAGCGGGCGTTCGCCTGACTGGGCGCTGGGCTATCTGTCCGGGCTGCTGATCGGCTGCGAAGTCGCGGAAATATGCGCGACGATGGGCGTGGTGGAGGATGTCGTCCTGATCGGCGACAAACGGCTTTCGGCCCGCTATGCGCAGGCGCTGGCGGCGCGGGGCATCGGTTCGCACGTGCTGGACGGCGACGCCTGCGCGCTGGCGGGCCTTGGTTTCATGGGAGAGATAGTGGCATGACCCTCGACGAATTGCTGGCCGACGGCGCGCCGCCGGTCTGCGCGATCCTGCGCGGGATCAAGCCGAGCGAAGCGGTCGACGTCAGCGCCGCCCTGGTCGACGCGGGCATCCGCATTCTGGAAGTGCCGTTCAACTCGCCCGATCCGCTCGAAAGCATCGCCGCGATGCAGGCGGCCTTCGGCGACCGCGCGCTGATCGGTGGCGGCACGGTGCTGAGCGTCGCGGCGGTCGAGGCGCTGCATGATGCGGGCGGGCGCATCATGGTGACGCCCAACACCCATCCGGCCGTGATCGCGCGCGGCGCGGAACTGGGGCTGGAACTGTTGCCCGGCTTCATGACGCCCAGCGAAGCCTTTGCCGCGATCGCCGCTGGCGCAAAGCGGATCAAGCTGTTCCCGGCCGCCCAGCTGGGCGTGGCCTATGTGAAGGCGGTGAAGGATGTGCTGCCCAAACATGTCGGCGTATGGGCCGTGGGCGGCACCGGCGCGGACACGATCCGGCAATGGCTGGCCGGTGGCTGCGAAGGCATCGGCGTGGGCGGCGCGCTCTACAAGCCGGGCGACGATGCGACGATCGTGGGCCAGCGCGGCCGCGATCTGGTGGCGGCATGGAAGGCGATCAAGGCCTGACCCGTCAGGCCACGCCCTCTGTTCTTTCCACCGGGCGATCGAGTATCTCGCGTATCTTGGCGGCCAGGTCGGCATAGCCGAACGGCTTGGGCAACAGATCGACGCCCATGTCCAGTCGGCCATGATGGACGATGGCGTCGCGAGCATAGCCCGTGGTGAACAGGATTTTCATGTCCGGCCAGCGCGCCCTGGCGATATGGCCCAGATCTGCCCCGGTCATGCCGCCGGGCAGCACCACGTCGGTGAACAGCAGGTCGATCGGCGCGTCCGCCGCTTCCAGCGCCGCTAAGGCAGCCGGGCCGTCGGCGACCGGGATGACATCATAACCCAGCTCGCGTAGCACTTCGAGCGAGTAGGCGCGGACATTGTCGTCATCCTCGCACAGCAGGATGCGCTCGCCTCCCCCGACGGAACCGGGGCGACCGTATCATGCGCATCATTGGCTGCGACACTGCCATGATGGCGGGGCAGATACAGCAGGACATGCGTCCCCTGGCCGGGTTCGGACTGGACGCGCATATGGCCGCCCGACTGTTTGATGAAGCCATAGACCATCGACAGGCCCAGCCCGGTGCCCCGTCCGACCTCCTTGGTGGTGAAGAAGGGTTCGATCGCCTGGGCCAGGATCGCGGCGTCCATCCCTTCGCCGCTGTCCGCCACGCCGATCACGACATAGGCGCCAGGCGCGACCTCGGCCTCCTCAGCCGCTTGGTCCGTGGCGATCAACTGGTTCGTGACCTCGATGGTCAGCCTGCCACCGTCCGGCATGGCGTCGCGCGCATTGACCGCCAGGTTGAGCAGCGCATTCTCCATCTGGTTGACGTCCACCTCGATCGGCCAGGACTGGGCCGGTCCCGTCGTCGCGACCGTGATGGTTTCGCCCAATGTGCGGTGCAGCAGGTCGGACATGCCAGCGACCAGCCGGTTGGGATCGGCGGGGCGCGGATCGAGCGGCTGGCGGCGTGAAAAGGCGAGCAGGCGCTGGGTCAATATCGCCGCGCGGTCCGCGCCCGCCGCCGCGCGAGCGACCATGCGCTGGAGCCGGGCATCGTCGGCCGGCAGGGCGCGTTGCAGCAGGTCCAGATTGCCGGTCACGATTTGCAGCAGATTGTTGAAATCATGCGCGACCCCACCAGTCAGCTGGCCCAGCGTCTCCATCTTCTGCGCCTGACGCAGGGCCGCTTCTGCCTCGCTCAACGCACGGGCGTCGGCGCGCTGCTGCGTCACGTCGCGGGCGACGCAGTAGATAAGGTCGCCGTCTGGCACGGCGGTCCAGCTGAACGTGCGATAGCTGCCATCCCTGGCCCGGAACCGGTTGTCGAAACGCAGCACGGGCTGGCCATTGGCCAGCTCGTCAAGCCGTTCCTGCGTCCGCGACAGGTCGTCGGGATGTTCCATCCATTGCGACCGTCGGCCAATCAGTTCGTCTTCGCGCCATCCCAATATATCGGTCCAGGCAGGACTGGCGGCCAGCCAGACCCCACGCGTATCGGCGATCAGGAAGGGGTCGCGCGCCAGCGCCCATAGGCGGTTGCGGTCCGCCAGCATCGCGCGTTCCGCCTCGACGCGCTGCGTCGTCTCGCTGACGATGCACAGGACGCCGCCGACCGCGCCATCCGCTTCGAACACCGGCGAGTAGGAGATGTCGAAATAGACGGTCTCCCCGCGTCCGCCATCGCGCTCGATATAGAAGGGGCGATCCTTGGCATGGACGGTTTCGCCGCTATCCAGCACCGAATGAAGCAGAGGACCAAGATCGTCCCAAAGTTCCGCCCATACCTCATGTCCGGGACGGCCCAGCGCGCGCGGATGCTTGTCGCCGATCGTGGGCCGGTAGCTTTCATTATAGAGCGCACAAAATTGCGGCCCCCACAACAGCGCGATTTCCGCCTTGGAAGACAGCATCAGACGGACGGTCGAAATCAGGTTGGGAGACCAGCTATCGACCGAGCCGAGCGGGGATGATGCGTCCAGTTGCGCGATCAGGGCGCCCATCGGTCCCTGCGTGGCGATCATCGCGGCTGGCCCCGTCGATGCGGCGGTCATGGCAAATCCCTGCATTATATCCAGTCGGTCGGATACGCCCGTCGGACGATATGTTTCCTCTCTGGCAGCCCCCGGGATGATTTGTCCATGCCCGACATCGGGTGCGACGCCTTGAAAAGGGGCTGGGTTGGGCGCATGGACCGGGCATGACAGCATCCGCCTTTTCCCGTTCCCGCCGCTCGTCCAACCCGCGTCCGGCGGCCATCGCGCGATGGCTGCTGATCGTGGCCTTCTTGGTGTTCTGCATGGTCGTGGTGGGGGGTATAACGCGCCTGACAGAATCGGGCCTGTCCATCACCCAGTGGAAGCCGATCACCGGCGCCATCCCGCCGCTGACCCACGACCAGTGGATGGACGCGTTCCGCCTGTACCAGCAGATCCCCGAATATCAGCAGCTACGCCACGCCATGACGCTGTCGGATTTCCAGTTCATCTTCTTTTGGGAATGGTTGCACCGGCTGCTCGGCCGGTTGATCGGCGTCGCCTTTGCCCTGCCGTTGATCTGGTTCGCGGCGCGGCGCGCTATTCCCGCTGGTTATGGCTGGCGACTCGTGGCGCTGCTGGCGCTGGGTGGATTGCAGGGCGCGATCGGCTGGTGGATGGTAAAGTCGGGCCTGTCGGTCCGCACCGACGTCAGCCATTATCGGCTGGCGGTGCATCTGCTGACGGCCCTGTTCATCATCGGCGGTCTGATCTGGACGGCGCTCGATCTGCGCGCGCTGGCGCGATCGACCCGCGCGCAGCCCGCCGCGCTGCGTCCCTTCGCGCTGGTCGTGTTCCTCATCTTGCTGGTCCAGTTGATGCTGGGCGCTTTCACCGCCGGGCTGGACGCGGGCTATGTTTCCAACACATGGCCGCTGATGAACGACCATCTGGTGCCCGAAGGGATCACATGGCTGGGGTCGCTCTGGGCGACGGTGTCGAGCGATCCCTATCTCGTCCACTTCCTCCATCGCTGGTGGGCGTGGGTCGCGGCCGTCGTGCTGATCCTGTTGGCCCGCCGTGCGAAGCAGGCGGGGCAGCGGGGCGCGTCGATCGCGATCAACGCCATGCTTGGCACACAGATATTGCTCGGCATCGCCACGGTCATCAGCGGCATCGCCCTGCCGCTCGCCGTGCTGCACCAGGCGGTGGGCGCACTGCTTGTCGCTTCGGCCACCTGGGGTGCGCATGCCATCGGCGCGCGCCGTTGAGGCGGCTGATCGCCGTCGCGCTCGTTGCGCTGGCGCAGCCGGCCGCTGCGCAGAGCATCGCCATCCCCTTCGCGCCGCCCGTCGATCGTCCGCTCGTTTACCGGATCGAGCAGCATCGGCCGGTGGAGGGCGCGACCCGGCGTTTCAGCGCAACCCGCGACCTGCGCTTCGAAAAGGCCGGGGACGGCTATAGTCTTGCTGCCACTTTGCGGGACATAGACAGCGACGCGCCGCCCGCAGGATCGGAACCCTATCGTGCCGCGCTCGGCCCGATGGTCGGCCTGACGCTGCGGTTCCGGTTGAACGGGCAGGGGCGGATCATCGGCCTGGACGATCAAGATGCGGCCTGGGGCGTGGTGCAGGCCGGGGTCGACGCCATGCTGGCGACATTCGCGCCCGACACGCCGCGCCACAAGGCCGCCGCGAAGGTGCAGGCGCTCTTCGCCAGCCTGTCGCCCGAGGGACGGCTGGCGCTGCTAGCGGGGGAGATCCAGCCGCTCTTCCTGTTCGCGGGCAGCGGCGTGGAGGGCGGCGAGGGGCGCGGACTGCGCACCGTGGCGGGATCGCCGCTCGGTCGGCCCGTGCCGGTGGAAGGTACGCTGCGCGTCGTGGGCCAATCGACCCAGGGTGTGGATCTGGCGGAAAAGCTGGCGGGGGAGGGGGTGCAAGTCGGCATCGACTATCATCTTTCGCGCATCACCGGCCTCGTTGAAACCCAACGCCGCAGTCTGGCCCTCGGGTCGCTGGCGTTGACCGAAATCCGGACGCTGACACCCGCTCCATAAACGACGGTATCATTTTACCCGTCAGCAAAGGGGCAGAATCTCTTGACTTGTCGGGCCTCACCCGTCATTAGCGCCCCACTTCCGGGTGTCGGCAACGGCGCCCGGTTCCTTTTTACATTCTGGAGTATTGGCACCATGAAGGCGCTGATGAAGACCACCAAGCCGGCGACCCCGGCAACGGTCGAAAAGAAGTGGATCCTGATCGACGCCGAAGGCGCCGTCGTGGGCCGTCTCGCTTCGACCGTCGCGAATATCCTGCGCGGCAAGCACAAGACCAGCTTCACGCCTCACGTCGATTGCGGTGACAATGTCATCATCATCAACGCGGGCAAGGTGAAGTTCACCGGTCGCAAGCTGACCGACAAGGTCTATTACAAGCATACCGGCTATGCCGGCGGCATCAAGGAAACCACCCCCCAGAAGATTCTGGAAGGCCGTTTCCCCGAGCGCGTCCTGGAAAAGGCCGTCGAGCGTATGATCCCCCGTGGTCCGCTGGGCCGTCAGCAGATGCGCAACCTGCGCATCTTCGCCGGCGCCGAGCATGCGCATGAAGCCCAGAACCCCGAAGTGCTCGATTTCGCGTCGCGCAACCGCAAGAACAAGGTGGGTGCATAATGTCCGATAACCGCCAGTCCCTGTCCGACCTCGCGTCGCTGACCAACACGCCTGCGCCCGTCGCCGCCGCGCCTGCCGCTGCCGCTGCTGCGCCCGCCGTCGAAGGCGAAGAAGCCGCGCCCGTCATCGCCGCACCGGTCCAGCCGTCCGCGCCGCTGCGCGAACAGGAAATCGACAGCCTCGGCCGCGCCTATGCGACCGGCCGTCGTAAGGACGCCGTCGCCCGCGTCTGGGTAAAGCCCGGCACCGGCAAGATCACGGTCAACGGCCGCGATCAGGAAGTCTATTTCGCCCGTCCGACCCTGCGTCTGGTCATCAACCAGCCGTTCGGCGTGACCGAACGTAACGGTCAGTATGACGTCATCGCCACCGTCAAGGGCGGCGGTCTGTCCGGCCAGGCCGGTGCGGTCAAGCACGGCATCGCCCAGGCGCTGTCGAAGTACGAACCGGCGCTGCGCAGCGCGGTCAAGGCCGAAGGCTTCCTGACCCGCGACAGCCGCGTCGTCGAACGTAAGAAGTACGGCAAGGCGAAGGCCCGCAAGAGCTTCCAGTTCTCGAAGCGCTAAGCGCTACCGAACTTGGGAAACAGAGAAGGGGCCGGTTTCCGGTCCCTTTTTTGTTGTCCGCGATAGGGCGATTACACTTCAGGCCTGTTCCCCGGCGCAGGCCGGGGCCCAGAGTTCTAGACGGGCGCACGCGGCTTCTGAACCCTGGCCTGCGCTGGGAACTCCTTAGCTATCTCCCCGGCACCGCGACCTCGACAGCGCCCGCCGCGATCTTCACCGTCACCGGCGTCTTGGCCAGCACTTCGCCGTCGATGGAGATGCGCTGGCGCGGCACGGTGTCGATCCGGAACGTCGTGCCGTGATATTCCTCGGTATGGGCGTCGCGATCGCGCAGCTTGACGAATTTGGCGTACCAGTCCCAGGCGAGACGGGGCTTGCTGCGCCCGACCACGGCCTGCACCACGATTTCCCCGGTATCGACGTCGGCATGGTCGGACAGTTCGACCCCGCCATGATAGGGACCGTTCAGGATGCGCACCTCCGTCGACCACATGCGCCGTTCCTTCACGCCATCGTCGATCGTCAGGCGGAACGCGCGAAAGCCGACCGAGCATTTGACCGCCCACATCAGATAGCCGACCCGCCCCAGATAGCGTTTGAGCTTATGCGGCACCGTCCGCCCGATCATGGGCGACAGGCCGAGCGAGGCTGCGTTGACGAAATAATCATTGTCGATCATGCCCAGGTCGACCCGGCGCCGCCTGCCCTTGGCGATCGCCTGCACCGCGCCATCCAGGTCGAGCGGCAGGCCCAATGTCCGGGCGAAGCTGTTCGCGGTGCCGAGCGGCAGCACCCCGAACACGCAATCCTTGCCCACCAGTTCGTCCACCGTGCCCGACATGGAGCCGTCGCCGCCGCCCACGATCACCATCGGTGCGCCGCTGGCGACAGCGTCCCGCACCGTGGCCGCCATCTGCTCGGGATCTTCCACCGCATGGGCGGCGATCAGCCTGACGCCCGCCGCCTCCAGCTTTTCCTTGGCCTCCGCAAAGACATCCTGTCCGCGGCGGCTGTGGGCGTTGACGACCAATATGGCGTCCTTGGGAAGGGGCTTCGTTTCCATGCCGCAATAACTCCGCCAAATCGATTTCGGGTGCATGGGAAAGCGCAGGGGAAACCATCTCCCATGGATTCGTTACCCTGACATGGCCCGCATCGCTCATCTGTCCGACATCCACTTTGGCGCGAACGATCCCAAGATCGTCGACGCCGCCACCGCCTGGCTGGAGGAACGCCGGCCCGACCTGGTCGTCATCAGCGGCGATTTCACGCAGCGGGCGCGGGTGGCGCAGTTCCGGCAGGCCGCCGCCTGGCTCAACCGGCTGCACGCTGCGGGCCTCAAGACGCTGGTCATTCCGGGCAATCACGACGTGCCGCTCTATGACGTGGTGCGCCGCTTCGCGCGGCCGCTGGCGCGCTACAAACGCTATATCAGCAACGACATCTGCCCCTTTTACGAGGATGGCGAGGTCGCGATCCTGGGCCTCAACACTGCCCGGTCGCTGACGATCAAGGACGGGCGGATCAATCATGACCAGATGGACATGCTGCGCGATCGGTTCGCCCGGGTTGCGCCCGACAAGACCCGCATCCTGGTGACGCACCATCCGCTCTTTTCCATGCCGATCGGCCGGGGCGGGGAATTGAGCGAGGCGGTGGGCCAGCATGACGATGCGGTGAAGGCCGCGTGCGAGGCCGGGGTGCATCTGGCGCTGGCCGGTCATTTCCACCGCACCTATGCGGAGTCGGCGCAGAAGATGGTCGAACATAGCGGCGGCGCGCTGGTGATCCAGGCGGGCACGGCGACATCGACCCGCCTGCGCAACGCCGAACCGCAAAGCTTCAACTGGCTCCACGTCC
Organism: Sphingobium sp. CR2-8; assembly: GCF_035818615.1. Lineage (NCBI taxonomy): Bacteria > Pseudomonadati > Pseudomonadota > Alphaproteobacteria > Sphingomonadales > Sphingobiaceae > Sphingobium > Sphingobium wonjuense. The sequence continues at coordinate 864,689 of NZ_JAYKZY010000002.1, forward strand.
GCCGCAACAACGAAATGGAGTTGCAGGTGATCGTCTGGGACGGCGCCGCCTTCCGCCGCGCGAGCCATGTGGAATATCGGCATGGCGACGACGGCTGGGCGTCGCGGGCTGTGGATGACGGGCCGATCGTGGGGGAACTGGCGGTAGAGGCGGCACGGGCGTGAAATAGGCAATGCGCCGCTTAACTTCCCATATTTCCCGCTGATATTGAAATATTGTGAGGCAGGTAGGAAATTTCCGTGCGCTGTGTGTGGTTGGAGATGCCGATGGTGAGAAGGAGCGGTTGCGAATGTTACTATCGGGTTTTCGAGTAGGACAGGTGGCAGAAGGTTGCATTTGGCCGGTGAGGGAGGGTCCGCTTACCGGCGGGCACAATATCTGCTTTGCCTGAAGGTCGAGACGCCGTTACCTTGAGGCAGCGCGGCCAGCGAACTACGCAGAAGCCAATTGCAACCAAAGCACTTTGCGCTCAGTAAACGCTGTGGCTATACAGCCAACATGGAAACCGCTGAATTTGGCATAGGCGTATATACCGCACTGGAGGCGGCCCGGATGGTCGGGATGAGTCCCGCTACGCTGCGTCGGTGGGTTCTCGGCTATGCACATGATGGTCGTTCAGAAGAAGCCTTATGGCGCTCACAATATGCGCTTGACGAAGACGGCGTTCTACTAGGGTTTCGCGACCTCATTGAAGCGAGAATTGTTAACGCATTGCGCGAGAAGCGTATCGGCCTACCTACGATCAGGAAGTGCATCGAACGCGCCCGAGAGATTGTAGGCGATGAGCGTCCATTTTCGACGCAACAGTTCAAGACCGATGGAAAGACGATCTTTCTTGAGATAACCCGTAACCTCGATGAGCCAGTTTTCATCGACCTTCGCAAGAGCCAAGGTGTTTTTAAAAGGGTAATAGAGCCAAGCCTACAGGATTTGGATTTTGGCCCGACTGGCGCAGAGCGCTGGTGGCTGCTGCATGGCAAGAGGACGGTTGTGGCAGACCCCACTCGTTCATTCGGCCAACCGATCTTGGCGGATCATGGGATCTCCACTGCACGAATTGTTGAGATTGTAGAGGCAGAAGGTTCGGTGGATCGAGCAGCGAAGGTTTATGAGATCAAACCACGCGTAATTCGTGATGCGATTGCCTACGAGGTCAGCATCGGCAATCGCAGAGCAGCGTGAAGCTCCTAGTCGATAACAACCTGCCTCCACGCCTTGCCCGAGGGCTGGGCGCGTTCTTTGATGACGACCATGTCGTCATCCACATTAGGGACAAATTTGGGAGAGGTAACCTTTCCGACGAAGACTGGATCAAGATGCTCGGGCAGGAAGGACGCTGGTGCGTGCTGACTGGAGATCGCAATATTGCGAAGAAGCGTCCGTCTCGGCAGCTATTCTTAGCCTCCGGCCTGATCGGATTTTTTCCATCATCATCGGTTGCCAAATGGCCAACGGAGCGTATCGCAGCGCGACTGCTGACGCTGTGGCCATCACTCGTCAACTTATCCGAATCGGTGAGTTCAGGCTGTTATGAAATCAGCGCGACAGGCGACCGCCTGCGTGGGTTATGACGTGCTAGGCGTGAACGTCCGCTTGTCAGCGCAATGAAATTACAAGCGAGTGGCAAAAACTGGCGCACCCCTGCCAAATCAACAAAGCGCCTCGACAGGCTCAGCCCCAACATGCCGGGGCATAGAGCCAATCACCCCTTCCCCTTCAACGCCGCCGCCAGCGATACCGTCGCGCTGCCGCGCTTCGCCGGGGCAGCCTGGCTGGGATCGGGTTTCCAGCCGGACAGATAGACCAGCGCCATCTGCTCCGCTGTGCGCCCATCCGGATCGGCGGCGTCCGCGAAGTGGCTCGCTGCGCGCATCAGCACAGCGCGCGTCAGGGCAGGCGCGCGCGTGTCGAGCACATTGCCAGCGCCCATGCCGCGCAGGTCGTGCATCAGGCGCATGATGTCGCCATAGCGGATGGTCAGCGTCTCCCCATCCGCGACCGGCATGGCGAAGCCCGCACGGCTGAGCAGATCGCCCGCCGAGCGCACATCGACCTGTGGGTGGACATGCTGGCCCGGTCGGTCCCCTTCCGCCGCAAGCAGCGCGGATTTGAGGCGCGGCAGGCTGCCCGCACCCGTGAACGCCGCCAGCATCAGCCCATCGGGTCGCAGCACGCGCCGCATCAGGATCAGCGCGCCGGGCAGGTCGTTGACGCTGTCCAGCGTGCCGCAGGCGATCACCAGATCGAAACTGTCGTCGGCAAATGGCAGGGCATCCTCGTCCGCCTGCACGCCATGCGCTGCCCTGGCCGCCAGAAATCCGGGATCGGCGCAGGCGACACGCTTGCCCATCGCCTCCAGCGCCGCCTTCGCGCTGCCGTCCGGGCAGCCGATCACCAGCGCTTCGGGCAGGTCGCGCTGCACGTCGCCCAGTCGGTCGAGCAGTTCGTCCAGCATCGCGCGATAGAGGAAGTCGTGATCGGCGAAGGCGGGCAGCATCCGGTCGCGATGGCGCGCGCGGCGGGCGCGGTCGAAAATGTCGGGGCGGGAATCCATGGTGGGCCTTGTGCATCGGGCGGGAAGTGCGGACAAGGCAGATGATGTCGCTCGCCCCGCTTCTCAAGCATGTCCTGCGCCCGGCCGTCGATTACGCGCTGCCGCCGCGTTGCCCCGGCTGCGGCGCCATCGTGGGGGAGGATTTCGCCTTCTGCCTGTCCTGCTGGGGCGGGATGGCGTTTCTGGGTGACCCCTGTTGCGCGCGATGCGGCGTCCCTTTCGCGCATGATATGGGTGAGGAGGCGCAATGCGGCGCATGCCTGGCCGACCCGCCCGCTTGGGACGGCGCGCGGGCGGTGCTGGCCTATGGCGATGTCGCGCGCACGGTGGCGCTGCGGCTGAAATATGGGCGGCGCATCGGGCTGGCGCGGCTGATCGCGCGGCAGATGCTGCGCCATGTCGGGGATGAGGCGGCGCTGATCGTGCCGGTGCCGCTGCACCGCTGGCGGCTGTGGCATCGCGGATTCAACCAGGCGGCGCTGATCGCCGATCATCTGGGGCGGCTGACCGGATGGCCGGTCGACAAGCGCGCCCTGCTGCGCGTGAAGCGCACCGCCCCGCTGCGCGGCATGAACCCGGCGGCGCGGGCGAAGGCGGTGCGCGGCGCCTTCGCGCTGGCCGATGCGCAGGCGGTGAAGGGACGGCGCATCCTGCTGATCGATGACGTGCATACCAGCGGCGCGACGGCGGCGGCCTGCACGCGTGCGCTGAAAGGCGGCGGGGCTTCGGCGGTACGGTTGCTCTGCTGGGCGCGCGTCCTGCCGGACGCCATGGATTGACAAAGCGGCGCGATCCCCCATTTTCCAGGGAAAGGAGCTATCATGGCGAATGTCGAAATCTATACGAAGGCCTGGTGCGGCTATTGCGCACGGGCAAAGGCGCTGCTGACCGAAAAAGGCGTCGCGTTCGAGGAATATGATATCAGCATGGGCGGCCCCAAGCGGGACGAAATGCAGGAACGGGCGCCGGGCAGCAGCACCGTGCCGCAAATCTTCATCGACGGGCAAATGATCGGCGGCAGTGACGACCTGTCCGCGCTCAACCGTGCGGGCAAGCTGGACGCGTTGCTCGGCCTGTGACCGGCACGCTGCGCGCCGCCCTGTTCCAGATGACCAGCGGGATCGATCCCGCCGCCAACGCCACCGCCATCGTGGCGATGGTGAAGCGCGCCAAGGGCGAGGGGGCGGACATGCTCTTCACGCCCGAAATGGCGGGCTATCTCGACAGCAACCGGCAGCGGGCGGCGGACACGCTGCGCAGCGAGGCGGAGGATGTGGTGCTGGCCGCGGTGCGCGACGCGGCGGCGCGCGAGGGGCTGTGGGTGCATATCGGATCGCTGCCGTTGAAGGACGAGCGCGCCGATGGGCGCTGGGCCAATCGCAGCTTCCTGATCGACGACAGCGGCGCCATCCGCGCGCGCTACGACAAGATCCATTTGTTCGACGTCGATCTGGCGACGGGGGAGAGTTGGCGCGAATCGGCGGTCTATGGGCCGGGAGAGCAGGTGGTCGCGGTCGACACGCCCTGGGGCCGGATGGGCTTTTCCATTTGCTACGATATGCGCTTCCCCGACCTCTATCGCGCGCTGACCAATGCGGGGGCGACGATATTGCTCGCGCCCGCCGCCTTCACCGTGCCGACCGGCCAGGCGCATTGGCATGTGCTGCTGCGCGCGCGAGCGATCGAGGCGGGCTGCTTCGTCATCGCCACGGCGCAGACGGGCGCGCATGACGACGGGCGAACCACCTATGGCCATAGCGTGGTGATCGATCCGTGGGGCGAAACGCTGCTCGACATGGGGACGCCTGCGGGGCTGGGGCTTGCGGAACTCGATCTTGGGCGCATAGGGGAGGTGCGCGGGCGCGTGCCCGCGCTCGCCAACCGCCGTGTGATACCCAGGGACGTGACAATTTCGTGATCGTGTTCGACCTCAAATGCCAATCCCACGCCCATGTGTTCGAAGCCTGGTTCGGGTCCAGCGCGGATTATGAGGATCAGAAGGCGCGCGGCATGCTGGCCTGCCCGATCTGCGGCGACGCGGACGTGACCAAGGCGGTGATGGCCCCTGCGGTCGGCGCCAAGGGCAACAGCCGCGCGGTCGCCGTCCCGCGCGAAGAAGCGACCGCCCCTGCGATGGCCGGCGTGGATCAGGCGAAGATGAAGGCCTTGGTCGAAGCGCTCGCCACAGCGCAGACCAAGGCGTTGCAGGACAGCACCTGGGTCGGCCGCAATTTCGCCGAACAGGCGCGCGCGATGCATTATGGCGAAAAGGACCGCGCCAGCATCCATGGCGAAGTCGCCCCGGCCGAAGCCAAGGCGCTGATCGCCGAAGGGGTGGAGGTTGCGCCGCTCCCCTTCCCGGTCATCCCGCCCCAGGCGAAGAATTAAGGCGGCCGCATGCGCATGCGAAGAATTGACCGGGCGCGCTGCTGGCAATAGAGCGCTTGGCTGAGTGCACCCGTAGCTCAGCAGGATAGAGCATTAAATTCCTAATCTAAGGGCCATGGGTTCGAATCCCGTCGGGTGCACCACCTTTGTCTTAGCCCTCAAGCGCCGGGCGCCCGGTCGGTCTTGCGAACCCTTTTAAGGTTCGATCAAGCGCCCCATGGCCTGTCAAAGCCATTTCAGCTTCTTGAAGCGGGTGTAGAGCAGCGCGCAGATGACCGTGATGACGCCCAGCACCACGAAATAGCCGTAGCGGGTCTTGAGTTCGGGCATATGTTCGAAATTCATGCCGTAAATCCCCGCAATCGCGGTCGGCACGGCCAGGATCGCGGCCCAGGCGGCCAGCTGCCGGGTGATCTCGCCGGTGCGCTGCTGTTCCAGAAGGTTGCTGGATTCGAACACGCTGTTCAGGATTTCGCGCAGGTCGTCCACCATGGTCTGCACCCGGCGCACATGGTCGCGCACATCGCTGAAATAGGGGCGGGCTTCGGGGTCGATGCTGGGCAGGTCCATCTTCACGAATTTGGTCGCGACCTCCTGCATGGGCAGCAGGATGCGCTGGAACCGGATCAGCTGGCGGCGCAGGCTGAAGATGCGGGTGATGTCTTCGCGGCGCAGGAAATGGTCGACCATCTGCTGCTCCATTTCCAGCACCTCTTCCTCGATCCCCTCGATGATCGGCAGATAGCCATCGACGATGAAATCCAGGATGGCATGCAGCACATAGTCCACCCCCTGGGCGAGCCGAGATGGCACGGCCTCCAGTTCCTCGCGCAGCGCCAGATGCGCGCGCGCCGATCCGTGGCGGACGCTGATGATGTGGTTGGGACCGACGAACAGGGCGGTTTCGCCGTAGCAGATGGTGTCGCCCTCGACATGGGCGGTGCGCGCGACCACGAACAGCTGGTCGCCATAGATATCGACCTTGGGCAGCTGGTTCGCGTTGAGCGCATCCTCCACCGCCAGCGGATGCAGGCCGTGGGTGCGGGCCAATATCTGCATCTCGTCCTCGGTCGGGTCGGCGACGCCGATCCAGATGAATTCGGACTTGTCCGGCGCGCACTCGACCCGCTCGTCGATCGCAACTTGGCGGACCCGCTGACCATGGCGATACAGATAGGCGGCAACGACGGTCATGCAGATGTTTCCCTTGGGTTTCCGCCGCCTAGCAGAAGATGGCGACGTCGTCTCGCCTTTCGCCGCATCCCGGCTGCATTGCATATGATTTTTGCTGAAGGGGGTGGCGAGTGACTTTCGTCTGACATAGTTCGGGTGGAAAGGGGGCGCATCGATACGCACGGACCATGCCGGGAGGGGGCAGGCCGCGCGACAGTTACGGAGCCGCGTCATGCCCATCATGACCATTGATTTCGAAGCGTCCTGCCTGCCGCGCCACGGACGATCCTTTCCGATCGAAGTGGGGATAGCGGAGGGCACCCTGTCACGCAGCTGGCTGATCCGGCCGCATGACAGCTGGGCGGGATGGGACTGGACGGCGGAGGCGGAAGCGCTCCATGGCCTGAGCCGCGAGCGGATCGCGCGCGACGGGCAACCGGCCGCCGACGTGCTGGCCGAACTGGCGGCCGCAACGCAGGGGCGGCACATGGTAGCTGACAGCCTGATCGACCAATATTGGCTCGATACGCTGGCTATCGCGGCGGGCGCAGCGTCGCCCTTTACGATCCAGCATGTCTCGACCCTGATCGACCGGCAGGGCGCGAACGCGGCGCAGGTCGCTGCCGCGGTCGCTTTTGCCGACGGTCGGGTGGTCGCGCGGCATCGCGCCGCCGGGGACGCGCTGTGGCTGTCGGCGGTGATCGCGCATCTGGATGGCACGGATTGCGATGCGTCCGATCCAATGTTGCTCGCGGCGCAATGAAGGGTTGAGCCTGGCCATGGCAATGATTTGTTACACTGGGTCAATGAGGGAGACATCCGCCAGCCTTACTCTTCCCATTGCTCGTATCTGCAAGGCCCCGATGGCGCAGATCGCCCATGTCGCAGAGGAGACGCGCATGATCCAGACCCCGGCGTCCGACAGGCTGACCCCGTCCGCCACTATCCGCCCCGCCGCCGTCACGATCCGCCAGGACGCGAAGAGCGTCGTCAAAGGCGGATGAGTTCGCCCCTGATATTGATTGCCGAGACGCACCAGGATCTGCGGCAGACGGTGCGCGAATATCTGGAGCAGACCGGGTTTCGCGTGCTGCCCGCAGCATCGGCCAACGATATTTTCAGCGCCTTGTCCACGACGCCCGTCGGCGCGCTCGTGCTGGATGCCGGGCTGCGCGGATCGGATGGCATGGACCTGTGTCGCGACGTGCGCGAACGCAGCGATGTGCCGATCATTCTGGCCGGATCGAACAGTTCGGAGGTCGACCGGGTGGTCGGGCTGGAACTAGGCGCGGACGATTATATGGCCAAGCCCTATTCGAAGCGTGAACTGGCCGCCCGCCTGCGCGCCGTGCTGCGCCGGGGGCGGGGTGAGCGCGCGCTCAGCCTGCGCCGCCAGACCATAGCGGTGTTCGATGGTTGGACGGTGGATTTCGCCCGGCGCGAAGTCACCGATCCGGACGGCGGACCGATCGCGCTGACCGCCGCCGAATTTGCGTTGCTGTCGGTGTTTCTGGACCATGCGCAGGCGGTGATCGCACGGGCGCGGCTGATGGAACTGGCCGGGGTGCGCGATGCGCCGTCATCCGACCGCAGCATCGACGTGCTGGTCAGCCGGTTGCGCCGAAAACTGGGTGCGGGCGGACGGGCCGCGCCGATTGTTACAGTCCGCGGCGTCGGCTACATGTTCAGCGCGGTGGTCGACCGGCGCTGACAGCGTGGCTCGACACGCGAAAGCGCGGATTCCCGCAGTTTCCTGCACAATCGCGTCGCGCAATGCTCAGACACATTTTTTAACAATCCCGCTGCGTTGCAGCAAGATCAGACCTCTATTCTTCACAATAAGCCGGTCCGCCCCCTGACCAGCCATATTGAGAAGAGGATAGGCTCCCATGAATGAGCTGCTCGGTCGTGTTTTCAGCTTCGAAACCAAGGTGTTCCCCAAGGAAAGCGCCCTGTACAATCAGTTGGCCAGCCATGGGCAAAGCCCCAAGGCGCTGATGATTTCCTGCGCCAACTCGCGCATCGTGCCCGAACAGATCATGCAGGCCGCGCCGGGCGACCTGTTCGTATGCCGCAATGCGGGCAACATCGTGCCGCCGCACGCCAGCCAGCTGGGCGGCGTGACCGCCACGGTCGAATATGCGGTCATGGTGCTGGGCGTGCGCGACATCATCGTGTGCGGCCATAGCGATTGCGGCGCGATGAAGGCGCTGGCCACCGACGCCGACCTGACGTCCATGCCCAATGTTGCCGCCTGGTTGCGCAACAGCCATGCCGCGCAGAAGGTGTGCCGCGAAAATTATCCCACCGACCTGACCGACGCGGAAAAGCTGCGCAACATGGCGCTGGAAAATGTCGTGGTGCAGCTGGCGCATCTGCGCACCCATCCGTCGGTCGCATCGGGCATCGCCCGCGGCGAGATCGCGCTCCATGGCTGGTATGTCGACATCCATGCCGGGCAGGTGCTCGGCCTCGACGGCGAAACCGGCCGCTTCACGCCGCTGCGTGAAGGCGAACATATGCCCGTAGCTCTTTCCCACGGCCGCCGCCTTGCCGGCGAAGCGGCCTATGCCCAAGCGGCGGAGTAAATCATGTTGAAAGCGCTTTCCGGCGGCAATCTGGGCCGCGACTTCACGGCGTCGATCGTCGTATTCCTCGTGGCGATGCCGCTCTGCATGGGTATCGCCATCGCATCCGGCGTGCCGCCGGAAAAGGGCCTGATCACCGGCATCATCGGCGGCCTGGTCGTCGGTCTGCTGGCCGGTTCGCCGTTGCAGGTCAGCGGCCCGGCCGCCGGTCTTGCGGTCATCGTCTTTGAAATCGTGCGCGAACAGGGGCTTTCGGCCCTTGGCCCGATCCTCATTCTGGCAGGCGCGATTCAGGTCGCCGCCGGCCTGTTGCGGGTCGGCGGCTGGTTCCGCGCCATTTCCCCTGCCGTCGTACATGGCATGCTGGCGGGCATCGGCGTGTTGATCGTGGTCGGCCAGTTCCATGTCCTGTTCGACGACAAGCCCCTGTCCAGTGGTCTGCACAATCTGATCGCCATGCCGGGCCAGATTTTCGGCCTGTCGAACGGCGACACGGTCACGGCCTTCGCCGTCGGCCTGGTCACGATCTTCGGCATGCTGGGCTGGGAAAAATTCCGTCCCGCATCGATGAAGCAAGTGCCCGGCGCGCTGGTCGGCGTCGTCGCGGCCACGCTGGTCGCCTTCATGCTCGGCCTGCCGGTGGCGCGTGTAACCGTGCCCGAATTGATCGTCTCGGCGATCAGCCTGCCCGAACAGGGCCTGCTCGCGCAGTTCCTCAACCCGACCGTCATCACCACCGCGATCGCCATCGCGTTCATCGCCAGCGCCGAAACCTTGCTGTCGGCGGCCGCCGTCGACCGCATGCATGATGGCGTGCGCACCAACTACAACCGGGAACTCAGCGCACAGGGCGTCGGCAATCTGCTGTGCGGCTTTGCCGGCGCGCTGCCGATGACCGGCGTCATCGTGCGCAGTTCCGCCAACGTACAGGCCGGGGCGAAGACCCGCCTGTCCACCATCCTGCACGGCGCCTGGATATTGGGTTTCGTCGCGCTGCTGCCCTGGTTGCTGCGCGAAATCCCGATGGCCGCCCTCGCCGGCATCCTGGTCATCACCGGCGTTCGCCTGGTCAGCGTCGCGCATGTGAAGCATCTGTTCCACCTCTATGGCCCGCTGCCCGCGATCGTGTGGGGGGCGACGCTGATTTGCGTCGTGGCGACCGACCTTCTGACCGGCGTGCTGGTCGGCATCGGCCTGTCAATGCTGGAACTGCTGCCCCATGCCACCCGCCTGCGTCTGAAGGTGGATGAAGAAAGCCGGGGCGAAGCGCATGAGGTTGCGCTGCGCGGCACCGCGACCTTCCTCAGCCTGCCCAAGCTGTCGGCGAAGCTGGAAGCGCTGCCGGCCGCGGGTCTCGTCATCCTGAACGTCGAACGGCTCGGCCATATCGACCATACTTGCGCGGAAATGCTGCGCGAATGGGTCGATCGCCGTCGTGGGACCGGCGCGCCCGTCGAACTGTTCGGCGCCACCGGCCGGATGCGTCAACTCGTCGCCTGACCCTTCCCCCAGAAGCGGGCGACGTCTGGAGCCGCCATGCCAGGTCCGGCATGGCGGCTCTTCTTTTTGGGGCGGCAGCTCGGGTGTGCTTTTTTGGCGACACCATGGTCGCAATCCTTCGCAGTTGCGAGAATAGGGTTTACCTGAAAATTCCCAGCGCATAATCCATGCCTATCCGTCGGGATCGAAGGCGATTGAAACAGATCTTTGGACCACGGATGCAGGACGGAACATTCCAACGTAAAGGGGAATGTTCATGAAGTATCAAATCGCCTGTGCCGCCCTCGCGCTCATGTCCAGCGTGCCGGCTTTCGCGCAGGAAGCACCCACCAGCCCCGTCACCGTTACCGGCAGCGTCGGTCTCGTGTCCGATTACCGCTTCCGTGGCGTGTCGCAAAGCGACCGCGGCATGGCGGTGCAGGGCGGCATCACCGTTACCCATGAAAGCGGCTTCTATGTCGGCACCTGGGGATCGAATCTGGGCGGCTGGGGCCGTTTCGGCGGCGCGAACATGGAGCTGGACCTGATCGGGGGCTATTCCGCATCTCTGGGCGAAGGCACCACGGTGGATGTCGGCCTCACCTGGTATATGTATCCGTCGGGCGCGGATGAAACCGATTTCGCTGAACCCTATGTCAAGCTGTCGCACCAGTTCGGCCCGGTAAAGGCCCTGGTCGGCGGCGCCTATGCACCCAAGCAGCAGGCGCTGGGCAACTGGCAGAGCAGCGCCACCAGCGGCATCGACAATCCGGGCGACAAGGAAGATAATTTCTACGGCTGGCTCGACCTGAGCGGCGCGGTGCCCAACACGCCCGTCACGCTCAAGACGCATGTGGGCTGGTCGAACGGTAATCCGGGCCTTGGCCCCAATGGCACGTCGGTGGCGCCCACGGGCAAGTATCTCGACTGGCTGGTCGGCGCCGATGTTGCCATCCCCGGCACGCCGCTGACCGTGGGCGTGGCCTATGTCGACACCGACATCGCCCGCGTGGAGGAAAATTACATCCGTCCCAACTTCATGGTCAACGACAGCAAGGATTTCGGCAAGTCGATCGCGCGCAGCACGGTCGTCTTCTCGGTCACCGCGGCTTTCTGATCTGTTGTGCCGGGCCTGGTTCGCCAGGCCCGGCGCATCGCCTGCGCCGCTGGCCGGGCCGATAAGTGACCCAGGCCGTGACAAATTGTTGCTGCGCTTGCGTTTCCGCAGCTTCCCGCTGCCCGCGTGGTTGACCCCCGATCCGCCGCCGCCTAGTTTCCCGGCCATGACATTTTGTGCGCTGACGCCTTCATGACCGCCCCGTCGATCATCCTCGTCGAAGACGATCCGCCGCTGCGCACGCTCACGGCCCGCGCGCTTCAGGAACATGGCTATCAGGTGCGCCCCGCATCTTCCGGCCCCGAAATGTGGGTGGCGTTCGACGCAGGCCCGGTCGACCTGGTCGTGCTCGACGTCATGCTGCCGGGCACCAACGGCATCGACCTCTGCCGCCAGATCCGGCGCAAGAGCGACGTGCCCATCATCTTCATCAGCGCCAAGGGCAGCGAAACTGACCGTATCGTGGGCCTGGAACTGGGCGCGGACGACTATCTGCCCAAGCCCTTCGGCACCCGTGAACTCATCGCCCGCATCCGCGCCATCCTGCGCCGCGTCGGCGTGGAGCGCGGCCCGGACGACCATCGTGAGAGCGAAGCGCATTTCGACGGCTGGAATGTCAATTTCCCCCGGCGCGAACTGCGCTCTCCCACCGGCGCGATCGTGGAACTGACCGGCGCGGAGTTCGACCTGCTCGGCTCCTTCCTCAGCCACCCGCAGCGCGTGATCGCGCGCGAGCGGCTGATCGAACTGTCGCGCACGCGCATGGGCGACAGCAGCGATCGCAGCATCGACGTGCTGGTCAGCCGCCTGCGCCGCAAGCTGTCCACTGCGGACAAGGGCGCGCCCATCACCACCGTGCGCGGCGTCGGCTATATGTTCAATGCAGAGGTCAGCCGCGCTTGAGACGGCACGTCAGGGGATCGCTGGGGCTGCTGGGCCGCCTGTTCGCGATCCTGCTGGTCACGGTCGTGCTGGAATTTGCCGTGGGCACGCTCATCTATGAGCGGACCAGCCAATTGTCGTTGCAGGATGATGAGGCACGGCGGCTGGCCGAACATCTGGTCATCGCCCGCAAGCTGCTGGTCGAACAGCCCAGCGGGGAGCGGCCGGGGCTTAGCCTGCAACTGACCACCGATCGGTACGACGTCCACTGGTCGCCGGCCGCGCCGCCGCCGCCGCCGCTATCCCCCGAACTGGAGCGGATGCGCGAGCAGATCGTGACATGGGAGCCCGGCCTTGAAAAATCCGGTCTCTGGCTGCGCCTGACGCCCGGTCGCCATTCCGAAATCAATGGCGGGTTGCGGCTGACCGATGGCAGCTGGCTCTATTTCGGCATGCATCATAGCGGCGGGAAATGGGCCTTCACCATCGGCCGCATGGGCCTGGCGCTGATCCCGGTGCTGGCGTTGCTGCTGGCGGGGCTGCTGCTGATCCGGCGGACGCTGGCGCCGCTGCGCGACCTGACCCATGCCACGCACAAGATCGGGCGCGGATCGGAAGTGATCGTGCCCGAAGCGGGCACCAACGATGTCCGCAACCTCATCAGCGCCTTCAACGCGATGCAGGCGCGCATCCATCGCCTGATCGACGAACGCACCGAAACGCTGGCGGCGGTGGGCCATGACCTGCGCACGCCGCTCGCCCGGTTGCAGCTGCGGCTGGAACTGGTGAAGGACCCGGAGGTCCAGCAGGCCATGGGCGGCGACCTGGAGGAAATGGGCGCGATGCTCGAATCGCTGCTCGCCTTCCTGGGGGAGAAAGATCCCGAGCCGCGCGTCCGCAACGACATCGCCGTCAGCATCGCGACGATCGTCGACGCGTTTCAGGATCATGACCAGGACGTCACCTATGACGGGCCGGACCATCTGGAAATGGACGTGCGCGGCCTGTCGCTGCGCCGCGCGGTCCGCAACCTCATCGAAAATGCGCTCCATTACGGCGATCGCGCCCGCGTGTCTCTGGAGCGTAAAGGCGATGAGGTGCTGATCCGCGTGGATGACGATGGTCCCGGCATCCCGCGCGACCAGCTGGACAAGGTACTCCAGCCTTTTTCGCGTCTGGATGACGCGCGCCAGCGCAACACGCGCGGGCTGGGCCTTGGCCTTGCCATCGTCCACAAGGTCGTGCGAGCCGAAGGAGGGCAGCTGATCCTCGCCAATCGGCCCGAAGGCGGGCTGCGCGCGGAAATCTGCCTGAACCTGCCCAGGTCCGCGACGCGCGGCGGAGCGGCGCACCGCTAAAAGAGAAACTGTCCGTCCCCAAGCAAAACTCGTTTATCCCTGTCTGTGTCATCACGCTATGCCCATGGCGACAAGCGCATGAGGCGGATATGATATTGGACGGACAGGATGACGATCGGATCGTCGAAGGCTATTGGGATCTGGACCAGCTGGTCGTCGCACTGGGCGCGGCGCGCAGCCGCTGGCGGCAGGGGCAGAAACATCATGCCGAATATGGCGCTGAAGGTTTTCCCTCGCGCGCCAACCTGACCAAGATCATGCAGTCGCTGTGCGGCGCGCTGTTTCCGCTGCGCCTTGGTCCCAGCTTCGTGCGGCTCCACAATGAAGACGCCTATGTCGCCGAAACCCTGCAAACGGTGCTCAGCCGCCTCTACGGCCAGATCCGGCTGGAACAGATTTATGCGCTGAAGGGCGAGCCGGCCGATGCGGTGGATCGGGAGGCCGCGCGCATCATCGGCAGCTTCGCCCAGAGCCTGCCCGCCTTGCGCGTGCTGCTGGATACCGATGTCGACGCGGCGTTCCTGGGCGATCCCGCCGCGCGCAGCGTGGACGAAGTGCTGATCTGCTATCCGTCCATGCTGGCGATCATCCACCACCGGCTGGCGCATCGCCTGCATGCACTGGGCGCGCCACTGGTCGCGCGGATCATCTCGGAAATCGCCCATGGGAAGACGGGGATCGACATCCATCCCGGCGCGACCATCGGCCAGTCCTTCTTCATCGATCATGGCACCGGCGTCGTCATCGGCGAAACTGCGATCGTGGGCGACCGGGTGCGCCTGTATCAGGGCGTGACGCTGGGCGCGCGCAGCTTTCCCGCGGACGAGAAGGGGCATCTGGAAAAGGCGCTGCCCCGCCATCCGATCATAGAGGATGATGTGGTGATCTACGCCGGGGCGGCCGTGCTGGGGCGGATCATCGTGGGCAGCCGGTCGGTGATCGGCGGCAATGTCTGGCTGACCGACAGCGTGCCCGCCGACAGCAACGTCCGCCAGGCCAAGGCCCATTATGAAGTGACCAGCCGCGTCGACGTCTCCGCCCCCCACCGCGTTCACGCCTGGGTGGAGGAGGCAAGCGACGGGATCGGGGAGAATATCTAGGTTCGCTGTTCCCCGGCGAAGGCCGGGGTCCAGTCCCATCCAAGCAACTGGACCCCGGCCTTCGCCGGGGAGCAGCCAAATTTATCGTCCAGCGCAGCTATCCCCGTTGCCTGCGATCAGGTCCAGGCAGCGGCCGTCGATCTCGCTTTTGGGCACTGGCAGGGCGATCAGCGCGGCCAGGCTGGGCAGGATATCCACCGTCTCTATGCCCAGCGGCTGTTCGAAATGCTGCATGCCCTTGCGCCAGAACAGGATCGGCACGCGGCGGTCGGTGTCCCAGGGCGAACCATGGGTCGCGACCGATCCCATCACCGCCTGTTCGGGGATGGACATCACGCGCGGCTTCAACAGCAGCAGCAGGTCGCCCGAGCGTTCGGGATAGAAGCTGGCGCGCGCTTCCTGAATCAGGCTCCAGCTTTCGGGCGGGCCGGAGGGGGAAGGGGTGGCGGCGATCTGCGCCTTGGTGAACACGGTTTCGACCTGGGGATGCGCGCGAAGCAGCTTGAGCGCTTCGGCCTCCACGCGCGCGCGCTGCGGCGCGGTCAGCCCCTTGTCGAAATAGAGGTCGCCCGAAGGACCGTCGCCCCAGATGACCTTTTTGCCGGGCAGCCCCGCCTTGTCCGCGATGGCGGCATTAAGCGCCTTGGGCGTCAGCGCCATGTCGACGCGCTGTTCCATGGGCATGGCGTTCAGCTGGTGGCGTTCGGGCAGGTCGTGGCCGCCATGGTCGGCGGTCAGCACGACGACATAGTCGATGCCGTCCTTGTCCAGCCGGTCGAAGAAGGCGCCCAGTTCATGGTCGAGCCGATCGACCTGGATGCAGCTTTCGGTCCCTTCGGTGCCATAGGTGTGGCCGACATAGTCGGTCGCCGACAGGCCGATCGATATGATGTCTGTCTGCGCCTGCTTGCCCAGGTCCAGATTTTCGATCGCGGCCGCAGCGAACGCCAAAGTCATCGCGTCCTGCTCGGGCGAGATGCGAAAGCCCTTATAGTCGCCCGCCGCGCGCGCGAAGCGGCCGGTGCCCACGCTGCGGTCGCCCGCTTTCACGGCGAAATCCTTCGACACGCATTGTGCGGGCAGGGCAAAGCCCGGATTGGCCTGCGCCAGTCGCCCGGCCATCGCTTCGTTCACCTTGGCGACCAGCGGCGGGGTGGCGACGCCCTTGTAACTGACATAGCCCTGCGGTCCGCCCAGCCACCAGACATGATCGGCGGTGCCGCCGCCCATCATGATCGCGGCGCGATCCTTCCCCGCGACCGACACGACGCGGGTGGCGGGGTTGGCCGCCTTCATTCGGCCGCCCAGCGTCGGGACTTTGAGGTGCAGGGGGGAGGCGACATAATTATCGCTGTCGCTGCCCGGCTGGCTTTCATCCTCGGCGCAATAGACATTCTTGTCGGCGCGCCCGGTCGACAGGTCGAACCAGTTATTGGCGATGATGCCGGTGCGCGACGGGCGGCTGCCGGTCAGGATGGTCGAATGGCCGGGGCAGGTTTCGGTCGCGGCATGGCTTTGATAGCCGCGCGGGAAGACCGCGCCCTCGCTCGTCAGCCGCTTGAGGCCGCCGGTATAATATTGGCGATATTCGCTGAACAGGTCGGCGGAAAACTGGTCCACGCTGATCGCGACGATCAGCTTGGGCGGCGTCGCAGCTGTCGTCGCGGCGGACCGGACGGTGGCCGACGCGGGCGCTGGGCTTTGCGCCATGGTCGGCATGACGGGGGCCATGGCAGTGGCGATCAACAGGGCGGCGACAACTCGTTTCAACATATGCTATGCCTTCTCATGCCTTGACGGCGCTATGGGAGCGACCTAGCCCCCTTGCATTCTTGCGACCAGAGGCCCGATGCGGATTTTTCAAGTCATATTCATGACGCTTGCCCTGCTGGCGGGTCTGCCCGCCGCACAGGCGCAGGGCGCGTTCGCCACCGGCCCGGCGCATATCGTCGCTGGCCTGGCCGCCGAAAGCGCCGCGCCCAAAGCGGGCGAGGGGACGACTATCGCCTTTGCCATGGCGCCGGAAAAGGGCTGGCACGGCTATTGGGAAAATCCGGGCGATGCGGGCCTTGGCATGACGGTCGACTGGACGCTGCCCCAAGGCGTGACCGTTGGCCCGCTGCGCTATCCGGTGCCCGAAACGCTGCTGATTTCCGGCCTGATGAACCATGTCTATGAAGGCCCCTATGCGGTGCTGGCCGACCTGAAGGTCGCGCCGGGCATCGCGCCGGGCACGCGGCTGCCGATCCGGGCGAAGGCGCAATGGCTGGTCTGCACCGACAAGGTGTGCGTGCCCGAAAGCGGCGACCTGACGCTCGACCTGATCGTGGGCGACGGCAGCGTCGCGCCTGCGGCCCGCGCCCGTTTCGACGACTGGCGCACCCATATGCCCCGGCCGCTCGGGTCGGAAGCAACCTATGCGATCAAGGACGGCAAGCTGCGCCTGTCCGTGCCGTTCCCGGCGGACGCCCAGGCGCGCGACGTCCATCTCTTCCCGCTGGCCGAAGGGCTGGCCCGCTACGCCGCGCCGCAGACGGTGACGCGTCAGGGTGACCGGCTGCTGCTGGAAACCGACGCGGCGGAGGGTGGAAAAGGCGGCATCGTGCAGGCGGTGCTGCGGACCGGCGAGCATGTCGGCTTCCTGCTGACGGCGAAACCCGGCGATATCGCCGTGCCTGCGAGCGGTAGCCAGATGGGTGCGATCCTTGCCGCACTGGGTGGCGCGTTGCTGGGCGGCCTGCTGCTCAACATCATGCCCTGCGTCTTCCCGATCCTGGGTCTCAAAGCCATGAAGCTCGCCAAGGCGGGCGGCGACGAGCGCGCCGTGCGGCGCGAAGCACTGGCCTATACGCTCGGCATCATCCTGACCTGTCTGGCGCTGGGCGGCCTGCTGCTGGCGCTGCGCGCGGCGGGCGGGGCGGTCGGCTGGGCGTTCCAGTTGCAGGATCCGCGCATCATCCTGGCGCTGCTGCTGCTGGTGACCGGCATCGCCTTCAACTTGGCGGGCTTGTTCGACCTCAGCGCCTATGGCGGTGGCGAGGGGCTGGCGGGGAAGGGCGGCGTGGCCGGTTCCTTCTGGACCGGCGCGCTGGTCGCCTTCGTTGCGACACCTTGCACCGGCCCGTTCATGGCGGCGGCGATGGGGGCGGCGCTGCTCCTGCCCCTGCCCGCCGCGCTGGCGGTCTTCGCGGGGCTGGGGTTGGGGCTGGCGCTGCCCTTCCTGCTGCTCGCCTACATACCCGCGCTGCGCAACCGCTTGCCCAAACCAGGTGGCTGGATGGGCCTTTTCCAGAAGATCCTCGCCATCCCCATGTTCCTGACCGCGCTCGGCCTCGCCTGGCTGCTGGGCCAGCAACGCGGTGTCTCCGGCATGACGATCGGGCTGGCGGCAGCGCTGTTGCTGGCGCTGCTCCTCTGGTGGCTAGGTGGTCGCCAGCGCAGCGGCAAGGGCGGTGGTCTGATCGCCCTGATCGTCGGGTTTGCGCTGCTCGCGGGCGCCAGCTACGCCCTGCCGACCCACGCGCCGACCGCTGTCGAAAAAAGCGAAACAACTGTCCATTTCGATGTCGCAAAACTGGCCGAACTGCGCGCCGCGAGCAAGCCGGTCTTCCTCTATTTCACCGCCGACTGGTGCCTGACCTGCAAGGCGAATGAGGCCGCCGCGATCGACCGCGCCGAAACCCGCGACGCGTTCAACAAGGGTGGGGTGACGGTCATGGTCGGCGACTGGACCAATGCCGATCCGGCCATCACCCGCTTCCTGGAAAGCCAGGGCCGCTCGGGCGTCCCCCTCTACCTCTGGTACGCGCCGGGCAAGGAGGCGCAGACCCTGCCGCAACTCCTGACCCCCGCCACGCTCGCCGGGCTGGTGCCCTGATGGCGAAGGTCCGCGCCGACCAGTTGCTCGTCGATAGCGGTCTTGCCGAAAGCAGGGCGCGCGCGCAGGCGTTGATCCTCGCGGGCCTCGTCTTCCTGGGCGACAAGAAAGTGGAGAAGGCCGGGCAGCAGGTGGCGGCCGACGCAGAACTCGACGTGCGCGGTCGCGACCATCCCTGGGTCTCGCGCGGCGGCATCAAGCTGGCCCATGCGCTGGACGCATTCGCGATCGACGTGACCGGCTTCGTCGCCATCGACGTCGGTTCCTCGACCGGGGGCTTTACCGACGTGCTGCTGACGAACGGCGCGGCGAAGGTCTATGCGGTCGACAGCGGCACCAACCAGCTCGCCTGGAAACTGCGCTCCGACGACCGGGTTATCGTCCATGAACAGACCAGCGCCCGGATATTGACCGACGCGCACATTCCCGAACCGGCCGACATCATCGTGTGCGACGCCAGCTTCATCGCGCTCTCCAAGGTACTGGAAAAGCCGATCGGCTTCGTCAAGCCCGGCGCGCAGATGGTCGCGCTGATCAAGCCGCAGTTCGAAGCGCGGCGCGAGGAGGTGGGCAAGAATGGCGTGATCCGCGATCCCGCCGTCCACGACCGGGTCTGCACGGAAGTGCAGGACTGGGTCGTCGCGCAGGGCTGGACCGTCGCGGGTCTGACGCAAAGCCCGATTACCGGACCGCAGGGCAATGTCGAATTTCTGCTCTATGCCCGCCTTGGCGGATAATGGACCCCTGTTCGTTTTCTGACCCCGACACCTGTTGATACATATTGCGACAAACCTCCCCATTGTGTCGCCCCGAAAGGCCCGATAGCCCCCTGCCATGCGCCCGTTCCTGCCTGCCCTTATCACCGCCCTTTGTGTTGCCGGTTGCAGCGGCGAAAAGCCGCAAAAGCCCCGCCTCGTCCCGCTGGTCGAGGTGCAGCCGATCGCGCCTGTCGCCTTTACCGACGATATCGAAGCGGTCGGCACGGCGCTCGCCAATGAACAGGTGGTGCTGTCCGCGCCTGTGACCGAACGGATCGAAACCCTCAACTTCTCCGATGGCGGCTATGTGGCCAAGGGGCAGGTGATCGCGCGGCTGGCCGTCGGGCAGGAAAAGGCCGAACTTGCATCGGCCGAAGCGACCGCGCTACAGGCGGGCCAGCAGCTCCAGCGCATCCAGGCGCTCAAGGCGCGCGGCTTCGCCACCGGTGCGACGCTGGAACAGCAGGTGGCGCTCGCCAACGCCGCCCGCGCCAATGCGCAACTGGCCCGCGCCTCGATCGGCGACCGGGTGATCCGCGCACCCTTTGCCGGCTGGGTCAGTCTGCGCACCGTGTCGCCCGGCGCGATCGTCACTGCGGGCACGCCGATCGCCACGGTCAGCGACATCAGCCGCATCAAGCTGGACTTCACCATTCCTGAAACCCGGCTGGCGATGATCCGCACCGGCATGCCGATCAAGGCGGTGTCGGCCGCCTGGCCCGACCGGCCCTTCAACGGCACGATCGCCACCATCGATCCCGTGATCGACCCCGCCACCCGCGCGGTGCGGGTGCGCGCGATCCTGCCCAATCCCGACCGGGCGCTGAAACCCGGCATGTTGCTGACCGTCAGCGTGCTGGCCCGCCAGCGCCGGTCGCTTGGCCTACCCGAACTCTCTGTGGTGGGGGACGGCGACGAACGCTATGTCTTCGTGATCGAGGATCGCACCGCCAAGCGGGTGAAGGTCGACACCGGCATCCGCCAGGATGGACGGGTCGAGATATTGAGCGGCGTGAAGCCGGGCCAGATGGTCGTGACCGAAGGCGTGGTCAAGCTGACCGACGGCGCGACCGTGCGGCTGGCTGGTGACAAGCCCAAGGGTGGCGCTGGCAAGGATGGCATGTCCGGGGATGCTGCCGGCAAGGCCGCGCGCTGATGCAGCTTTCCGACCTTTCCGTCCGCCGCCCGGTCTTCGCCGCGGTCGTCGCGGTGCTGCTCTGCATCGTCGGCGTCGTCGGCTGGATGAGCCTGTCGGTGCGCGAATATCCCGACACCGATCCGCCGATCGTGTCGGTCGAAACCAGCTATACCGGCGCGGCGGCATCCGTCGTGGAAAGCCGCATCACCCAGTTGATCGAAGATGCGGTCGCAGGCGTGCAGGGCATCCAGACGATCACGTCCACGTCGCAGGACGGCACGTCGAACATCAATATCGAATTCGACCCCTCACGCGATATCGACACCGCCGCCAACGACGTGCGCGACCGCGTGGGATCGGTGGTGGAAGATCTGCCCGAAGACGCGCTGGCGCCTGAAATCCGCAAGGTCGATTCAGATGCGCGCGCCATCCTGTTCCTCGCCTTTTCCCGGCCCGGCTGGACGCCGATCCAGATCAGCGACTATCTCGACCGCAACGTCGCCGACCGGTTCGCCGCGATCGACGGCGTCGCCCGCGTCAACATCAGCGGTGAAGCGCGCCCGTCCACCCGCATCTGGTTCAACGCCGAAAAACTCGCCGCCTTCGGCCTGACTCCCGCCGATGTCGAATCCGCGCTGCGGGCGCAGAATGTCGAACTGCCCGCCGGTCGTTTCGAATCGCAGGATCAGAACCAGACGCTGCGGGTCGAGCGCCCCTTCGCCACGCCCGCTGAATTTGCCGGGCTGGTCGTGGGACGCGGCACCGATGGCTATCAGGTGCGGCTGGGCGACGTCGCGCGGATCGAGGAAGGGGCGGAAAACCCCTATACCAGCTTCCGGTCGAACCAGGGCACCGCGATCGGCATCGGCATCATCCGCCAGTCGGGCGCGAACACGCTGGACGTCGCGCAAAAGGCCAAGGCGCTGATCAAGGAGCTGGAGCCGACCCTGCCGCAGGGGATGCGCGTCGCCATCGGCACCGACGAATCCCTCTTCATCGAACGCGCCATCGCCAATGTGTACGACACGCTGATCGAAGCGGCGCTGCTCGTGATCCTGGTCATCTTCCTGTTCCTGGGGTCGGTGCGCGCCACCATCATCCCGGCGGTGACGGTGCCCATCTGCCTGCTCGCCACCTGCGCCGTCATGTGGCTGCTCGGCCTGTCGATCAACCTGCTGACCCTGCTCGCCTTCGTGCTGGCGATCGGCCTGGTGGTGGACGACGCCATCGTCGTGCTGGAAAATGTCTATCACCGCATCGAACAGGGCGAAGACCCGCTGGTCGCCGCCTATCTCGGCACGCGGCAGGTGGGCTTTGCGATCATCTCCACCACGCTGGTCGTGTGCGCCGTGTTCGTGCCCGTCATGTTCCTGGCGGGGCAGACCGGCCTGCTGTTCCGCGAGCTGGCGATCGCGATGATCGCGGCGATCGCCTTTTCCGGCTTCATCTCGCTCAGCCTCGCGCCGATGCTCTGTTCCAAGCTGCTGAAAAATGCCGAACGGGGCCGGCTGGCGCGCTGGATCGACGCGCGGTTCCAGCGGCTGGAAAATGGCTATGCCCGATGGCTGGACGGCGCGCTGCGCAAACCGCTGCTGCCGCTGCTGGGCGTGCTGCTGTTCCTGGGAGTCGCGGGTTTCTTCTTCACCCGCCTGCCGAGCGAACTGGCCCCGGCGGAAGATACCGGCGTGGTCGAAGCGCAGATCAGCGCGCCCGAAGGCACCGGCTTTGCCCGGATGATGGCCTATATGAAGAAGATCGAGGATGACCTTGCCTTCCTGCGCAAGGATGGCACGCTCCAGAATCTGGTCATTCGCGCGCCTGCCGGGTTCGGGGCGACCGACGATTATAACAGCGGCAACGTCATCGCCTTCCTGCGGCCATGGGAAGATCGCACCATCACGACGGCCGAGGTCGCCACGATCGTGAACAAGGTGATCGCCGACCAGCCCGGCGTGCGCGGCAATGCGGCGCCGCGATCGGGGCTGGGGCGCGGGCGCGGGCTGCCGGTCAACATCGTGCTGGCGGGGTCCACCTATGAAGGGCTGGTGGCCGCACGCGACCGGATCATGGCGGCGGCGGCGGCCTATCCGGGCCTCATCAACGTGGACAGCGATTATAAGGAAACCAAGCCGCAGATGCGGATCGAAACCAACCTGGCGCGCGCGGGCGACCTGGGCGTTTCGGTGAACGACGTCAGCCAGGCGCTGCAAAGCCTGCTCGGTTCGCGGCGCGTGGGCACCTATGTTGACCGGGGCGAGGAATATCGCGTGCTGGTGCAGGCGGAGGAGGATGGCCGCCGCACCGTGGCCGATCTGGAGCGGATCAACGTCCGCTCGCGCACCGGCGCGCTGGTGCCGCTGTCCGCGCTGGTCACCGTGCGCGAAGTCGCCGGGCCGCGCCAGCTCAACCGGTACAACAAGCTGCGCGCCATCACCCTGACCGCCGCGCTTGCGCCCGGCACCTCGCTGGGCGAAGCGCTCGGCTTCCTGGAGGATCAGGCGCGTCAGTCGCCCGAAGTGCTGGCGATCGGCTATCGCGGCGAAAGCCAGTCGTTGCGCGAAACCGGCGGCTCGATCTGGGTGATCTTCGGCCTCACCATCCTGCTGGTCTATCTGCTGCTTGCCGCGCAGTTCGAAAGCTTCGTCCATCCCGGCGTCATCATCGCCACGGTGCCGCTGGCGGTGGCCGGCGGCGCGCTGGGGCTGGCGATCACCGGTGGGACCATCAACCTCTACAGCCAGATCGGCATCGTCATGCTGGTGGGGCTGGCGGCCAAGAACGGCATCCTGATCGTCGAGTTCGCCAACCAGTTGCGCGACGAAGGCATGGCGGTGGCCGAGGCCATTCGCGAGGCCGCCAAGCGCCGCCTGCGCCCGATCCTGATGACCTCCATCGCGACCGTGATCGGCGCGGTGCCGCTGGTCATTCGGGGTGGTGCCGGGGCTGCAGCGCGTCATTCGATCGGCACCGTGGTGGTGTTCGGCGTCAGCCTGGCGACGCTCATCACATTGTTCCTGATCCCGATCTTCTATTCGCGCGTTGCCAAGCGCACGGTTTCTCCGCAAACCGTCAGCCGGAAACTGGATTCGGCGCTCAAGGATTCGCCGGAACCGGCCGAATAACATAGGTTTTTGGAGCTGCGTTGCCGATGAACCAGATCGCGTCCCCCGGTCAGTTGCGCCTCGCCTATTTGCGTTGGGCGCTCGTCACCGTTCCTGCGATCGTGTTTCTGGGCTTCCTATCGGGGCGTCTGGCCAATAGCGGCTATGGCAATCGCTGGTTCGACGCGCTGGAAAAGCCGACGCTCATGCCGCCGGGCTGGGCGTTCGGCGTCGCCTGGACCATTCTCTATGTCATGATGGCGCTGGCCTTCGCCATCGTGCTGCATGCGCGCGGCGCAAACGGGCGGGGCGGGGCGATAGCGCTGTTCCTGACCCAATTAATCCTGAACCTGCTCTGGTCCCCACTGTTTTTTCGCGCGCATCAGGTCGGCAGCGCGCTGGCGCTGATCCTGATCCTGCTCGTGCTGGTGGCCGTAACGACCGCGCTTTTCTGGCGCATCCGGCGCTTTGCGGGCGTGCTGCTGCTGCCTTATCTGGCGTGGCTGGCCTTCGCCTCCTTCCTCAACTATGAGATCGGCCGCCTGAACCCCGATGCGGCGACCCTTGTCGCCCCGGCGCTCAAGACCCAAGTTAGATAGACTGGCCGCGCCGACCGCGTGCCGCAAGAAGGACAAGTGCAATGCAGAGCGAAAACCGCTTCTTCGACGATCTGGCCAAGCTGGTGAACGGCGCCGCTGGCACCGTGGCCGGTGTGTCGCGCGAATTCGAAGCCAATGCCCGCGAGCGCGCGAAGGAATGGATCGGCGGCATGGACTTCGTGACGCGCGAGGAGTTCGACGCGGTCAAGGCGATCGCCGCAGCGGCCCGCGAGGAAGTCGACCTGCTCAAGGCCCGGATCGACGCGCTGGAAGGCAAGGCGGGCGAGCCGGTCAAGAGCAGCGTGAATACGAGCAAGCCCAAGCCTTCGGACGCGGACTGATCCCATCTGTCCTTTCACCCTGCGCGGTGATAAGGCGCGCCGATGATGGATAGCGACGAATTTGAACATGGCGGCGGGGAAGCCGCGCCGATCGACATGCTGGCCGCCTATTTCGAGGCGCATGGCTGGAGCTACGAGCAGGCCGGCGAGGATGAAATCGTCGCGAATACCCAGGGGTCGTGGGCGCAATATGAGCTGCGCGGCATCTGGCGCGACGAGGATCAGGTGCTGCAACTGCTGGCCCTGCCCGACATTCGCGTGACCGAGGAAAAGCGTAGCACCATCTACGAGACGCTGGGGCTGATCAACGAACAGCTATGGCTCGGCCATTTCGAGCTGTGGTCGTCCAGCGGCATCATCCTGTTCCGTCATGGCGCTCTTCTGGGCGCGGGCGGCACGTTGACGCTGGACCAGGCGCAATTGCTGGTCGAAACCGCGATCGACGAATGCGAACGCTTCTATCCTGTGTTCCAGTTCGTGTTGTGGGGCGGCAAGTCGCCTGCCGATGCGATCTCCGCCAGCCTGATCGAAACGCGCGGCGAGGCCTGATCCCATGACGCAAGTCTGGCCCGATCGCCTGTTCATGGTGGGCTGCGGCAATATGGCGGGGCAGATGCTGACGCGCTGGCTGGACTGCGGTCTGGACCCCGCGCGCGTTACCGTGCTGCGCCCCAGCGGCAAGCCGGTGGCCGATGGCGTGGCCGTCGTTACCGACTATCCCGCTACGCTGCCCGCCGGAACGACGGTGCTGCTGGGCATGAAACCCTATCAGATCGCCGACATCGCCGCGGCGCTGGGGCCGCTTTGCTCGGCCGATACGCGGATCGTGTCGATCCTGGCTGGCACGACCCTTGCCGATTTGCGCGATCGCTTCCCGTCCCGCGATATCGTCCGCGCCATGCCCAACCTGCCGGTCGGTCTGGGGGAGGGGGTCACGGCGATCTTCACCGACGACAGGACATCGGCGGAGGCAAAGGGTGACGTCGACGCCCTGATCCGGCCGCTGGGCCTGACCGAATGGATCGCGGACGAAGCGCTGTTCAATCAGGTGACGGCGCTGTCGGGCTGCGGCCCGGCCTTCCTGTTCCGCTTCATCGATGCGCTCGCCCGCGCGGGCGAAGCGATCGGCATTCCCGCCGATCAGGCCGCGCGCATGGCGCTGGCGACGGTGCAGGGATCGGCGAACATGGCCGCTCGCGCCAGTGACAGCGCGGCCGTGCTGGCCGATCGCGTCGCCAGCCCCGGGGGCATGACGCGCGAAGGTCTCAACATGCTGGACGCCGACGACCGGCTGCTGGCGCTGCTCACCGACACGCTCGCTGCGGCCCGCAATCGCGGCGAGGCGATGGCACGGGGCGGCTAAGGACGGTTTCGACCACGG
The DNA here is from genome assembly GCF_035818615.1 of Sphingobium sp. CR2-8. Taxonomy (NCBI): domain Bacteria; kingdom Pseudomonadati; phylum Pseudomonadota; class Alphaproteobacteria; order Sphingomonadales; family Sphingobiaceae; genus Sphingobium; species Sphingobium wonjuense. Next base: position 890,523 of record NZ_JAYKZY010000002.1, read on the forward strand.
GGCTTTTGCGCTAAGGCGCGCGCTCATTGATCCCGGAGTCCTGCATGCTGCCCCCAGAAACCCCGATCCTGCTGCTCACCACCGGCGGGACGATCGACAAGGTCTATTTCGACGCGCTGTCCGACTACCAGGTCGGCGAAACGGTGATGGCCAAGCTGCTGGAGGTCGCCCGCGTCAAGCGCCCCTTCCGTATCGAGGAGGTGGCGCGCAAGGACAGCCTGGAACTGGACGCGACTGATCGCGCGCTGATCTACGCGCGCGTTGCCGCCGCGCCCGAACGCCATATCGTCATCACCCATGGCACCGACACCATGACAGATACGGCGAAGGAACTCGCCGCGATTACCGACAAGACGATCGTGCTGGTCGGCGCGCTGGCCCCCGCGCGCTTCGGGGAAAGCGACGCCAGCTTCAATCTGGGCATGGCGTTCGCCACCGCGCAGGTCGCTGAGCCGGGCGTCTACATCACCATGAGCGGTTCGGTCTTCCGCGCCGACAAAGTGGTCAAGGATCGGGCCAAGGGTGCTTTCGTGCCAACCGGCGACTGAGCGGACCGTCTCGCTCCCGGAACAATCCCTATCGCCCGGCATTGAAACAGGCGGGTGGCGTGATGAGGAGGAAAGAGACATGACCGACAACAGGTCCGACTATCAGGAACGTCCGGCAACGACGACCACGACCATTATCGAAAAGCGTGGGGGTGGTGGCACAACCATAGCTGTGCTGCTGCTAGTGGTCGTGGTGGCGGTCGCAGCCTTCTTCCTCGTCAGCAGCCAGACGAACAAGGACAACGCCGTATCGACTGCGGCAACGCAGGTTGGCCAGGCTGCCAGCGACGTGGGCGACGCGGCGAAGGATGCCGCAGGCGCCGCCAAGGCGGACTAACCGGATTGCGATGTAAGAAGGGCTGATACGGTGCGTCAGCCCTTATCACCATGCGTCGCCATGATGCCCGTCGTTCGGACATATGCTGTTTTCTCGCCTACGTAAGGCTGATAGGCCTTAGTTATGGCCGCCTACCTGCGGCAGGAGATGACGGCGTGCACAGACAGTATCGATCGGCTCTGGCGGCGCTTTGCCCCTTTATTCTCTTGGCCGGTTGTGCCTCCACGCCTGTGCCCTCGCCCGCGTCGATTGCGCCAGCGGCGCGTTATGTCGCCATGGGCAGTTCTTTTGCGGCAGGGCCGGGAGTCACGGTATCGGCGGACACGCCAGCGACGCGCTGCACGCGATCGGCGGATAATTATGCCCGGCAACTCGCGCGATTGCGGCAGCTGAACCTGGTCGATGTCAGCTGCGGCGGCGCGACCACGGCGCATCTGCTGGGACCATGGAAGGAACTGGCGCCTCAGCTCGACGCGTTGACGCCTGACACGGCGCTGGTGACGATCACGATCGGCGGCAACGACGTCAGCTATGTCGGCTATTTGTTCACCGAATCCTGCAAGGGCGCTGCCGACCGACCCGATCTCGGCAAGGCGGCCGACATGTGCAAGGCGATGGCAGCGCGACAACCGCCCACTGCGGCACCCGGCGCGCCGACCGAGGCGGCCTGGTCCAAACTGGCGGCGGATATGGACAAAATCGCGATGGAGGTTCGTCACCGGGCACCCGGTTCGCGCTTGATCTTCGTCGATTATGTCACTTTGCTGCCGTCGGGTGCGGCCTGCCCGCAGGTGCCGCTATCGCCGCAAGCCCTCATGACCGCGCGGGCGACGGCGGCGCGGCTGGCGCAGTTGACGGCGGAGGTCGCCCGGCGGAATGGGGCGGATGTCCTGCGCGCGTCGGCCATGTCGGCGGGGCATGATGCCTGCGCGGCGGACCCATGGGCCAATGGATTCGTGGCGCGGCCGGGTGTCGATCCCTTTACGCCCTATCATCCCAATCTGGCGGGCATGACCGCGATCGCGGCAGCGCTGGATCGCCAGCTCGGCCACTGATCGCCGGCAAAAGACAATGAAAAAGGGGCGTTCCGACCGATCGGAACGCCCCTTTTGCTATTCAGGCCTGCCAGTGCGGCAGAACGCGAAGATCAGCCTTCGACCTTCACATATTTGGGTGCGGCTTCGTTCAGGATGAACAGGATCTTCTTGAGCGCGGTCGGCTCGTCCGTTTCTTCCATCGCCGCCAGTTCGCGCGCCAGGCGGCTGGAGGCCGCTTCGAAGATCTGGCGTTCCGAATAGCTCTGCTCGGGCTGGTCGTCGGCGCGGAACAGGTCGCGGGTCACTTCGGCGATCGACACCAGGTCGCCCGAATTGATCTTCGCTTCATATTCCTGGGCGCGGCGCGACCACATGGTGCGCTTGACCTTGGGCTTGCCCTTCAATGTTTCCATCAATTCTTCAAGCGTCTTGTTGGACGACAGCTTGCGCATGCCCACGCCTTCGGCTTTATTGGTCGGCACGCGAAGCGTCATGCGCTCCTTTTCGAAACGGAGCACATACAGCTCCAATTCCATGCCCGCGATCTGCTCCTTTTGCAGTTCGATCACACGGCCAACGCCGTGCTTGGGGTAAACGACATAATCACCAACGTCAAAGGACAGCGCTTTGGCAGCCATTTGATACCTTTCCAATTCGACCGGGGGACGGGCCGTCGCGGGGACAAATGCGCGAGAAGCAAATGCCGGGAGGTCCACGGCGCCACCGTCAAGACATGAAGCGTATTCTCCAGGGACGGACAGGGGGATGTCCGGCCGTTGCAGCGCCATTTAGCAGATTCGTAACAAAATTACCACCCCTGGACATAAAGGTCCGGAGTGTGGCGCAAAACGGGTCGGGGGGCATGGCGGCACAGGCCGCCAGTGGTCAGTTGCCCGCGCCAGGCTCCGGCGAGAAGAATTTCTCCAGCTTGCCTTCCACGCCGCTCATCGCGTCGGCGTCGGCAGGCGCTTCGCCCTTCACCGTGATATTGGGCCATTCGGCGGAATATTTGGTGTTGAGTTCCAGCCATTTTTCCAGGCCGTTCTCGGTATCGGGCAGGATCGCTTCGGCCGGGCATTCGGGTTCGCACACGCCGCAGTCGATGCATTCGCTGGGATTGATGACCAGCATGTTCTCGCCCTCGTAGAAACAATCTACGGGGCAGACCTCGACGCAATCCATATATTTGCAGCGGATGCAGTTGTCGGTCACGACATAGGTCATTGGCTGGGCACTCTTGGGTTGGAAACGCGGCCCTGCTATGCTCAGGCAGGCCGAAGGTCAATGAGGATATTGTTGCCGGGCGACAGCCTGAACTTCAGCCGCCGACCATCAATTCCTCATAGCATGCCTGCGCTTCGGGCGCGGGGCCGCGCCGCGTCGGCAGGGCGACGATGCGCACTACCCGCACCGCGTCGCCATGGGGAAATGTGATGAGGTCGCCCGGCCGCACCGGCGCATGGGCACGCTCGATGCGGCGCCCATTCAAGCGGATATGCCCATCCTCCGCCAGCTTCTGGGCGATCGAGCGGCTCTTGGACAGCCGCGCGAACCAGAGGAACTTGTCGATGCGCAGCGTCGGCCCGTGACCGACGCCGGTCACCGGGTCAGCCATTGCGGCCCAACAGGTCGGCCAAGCCGGCAAAGGCGTTGTTGACGGGCGCTGGCGCGCTGCGATGGGCCGGAGCGCCAGCGCGGTCGCGCTGTTGCCGTTCGCCGCCGGGCTTGCCACTGCCGCGTTTGCCGTCATTGGCTTTGCCGTCGCCCTGCTTGTCGGCGCGTCGCGGCCCGCGCGATGCCTGGGCGCGTTCGGGGCGGGGCTTCTGCCGACCCCTGAACACCCAGTTGGCTGCGTTGACGACGGGCGCCTCGGCGGCTTCGGATGCTTCTGCGCCTTCGCTCGCTTCCACGCCTTCAACCGTCTCCGCGGCCGGTTTCGGGGCAGGCGCTTCGATGGGGCGGAAGCCGGCGAGGCGCATCAGTTGCAGGAAGGAAGGTTCGGACAGGCCAAGCGACACGATCTGCGGGCTGACATGGGTGAAGGCTTCGTTCTTGGCGATCGCTTCATGGGCGGTGCGGGCCATGCGTTCGGCCATGTCGATCCGCAACATCTGGTCGCCGAACCCACGGAAGCCCGCGATCCGCGCGCCCATCTGGGCATGACGGTCGTCGCCCGCCGGGATCAGGGTCAGGCCGGGGCCGGGCAAAGGCAGGCACGGCTTGCCGATCCGCGCAGCCAGCAAGGCAGAGCGCCAGCGCGCCGCGCCGGGCTTCAACAGGCCCGCATGATAAATGTCGAGGACACCGATATCGATGCCCGCCTTGCGCAGCAGATGGCGCTGATCCTTGTCCAGATGGCCCAGCGCCGAATTGAGTTCGGTCCGCGCGATCACGCCGCCCGCATCGGCGAGCTGCGCAAAGACTGCGCGCACCACGGCGGGCACGTCCGGATCGGACGCGCTTTCGCTCATCTTGACGAGGGGGAGGAGATGCTTCTGCTTCTGCGCTTCGACCCAGGTGGCGAGGCGGTTGGCGACCTGCTTCTGAACGTCCTGGTCTAGGCTAAGTAGCGCGCGATCCAGCCGAATTTCCGGCGACAGCAGGCCTGGCCCCGCCAGCAGCGACGCCACCGGCGTTTCGCCCCAGGCGATGCCTGGCGCTTGTCCCGCTTCGTCCATGAGCGCGAAATCCGTATCCGCCGCGCCCACCAATTCGTCTGCCTTCACTCGCAATACCTTTCCAAGGCGCCGTTCCGCGGCCGCCAGCAACATCTTTCGATCCTGATGTCGCGTAGCGGGATCGACCGAGAATCGGAAGCCGTCAAGTTTTCCGATCGTCTCGCCATCGACACAGACGCGCCCGTCCGGCTCCACGATGACCGGCAGGTTGCTCGCATTCTGGCCCATGTCACGCAGCAGCACGGACGTGCGCCGGTCCACGAAACGCTGGGTCAGCGCGGCATGCAGCGCATCGGACAGCTTTTCTTCCAGCACGCGGGTACGCTCGGCCATTTCGGCGGGATATTGCAGCCAATCGGGGCGGTGGGCGATATAGGACCAGGTGCGCGCGGCGGCGATCCGGCCCGAAATCGTATCGATATCCCCCTGTACCGAATCGAGTCGCGCCAGATTCTGCGCAAACCAGTCTCGCGGAATGTAGCCGTTCCCCTCCGACAGAAAGCGCCAGATGCGGCCGACGGCGCGGGCATGATGATCCGCGCCCAGCTTCTGGAAATCGGGCAGGCTGCTGGCGGCCCAGAGTTGTTCGACCTGGCGTTTGCCTATGACGCGCTCGATCACCAGCGGGTCTTCGGCCAGCCGCTTGAGCACCGCCAAATCCACCGCCTGCGGCGCAGCGCGCAGCTCTGGGCGATCGGGCCTTTCCTCCAGGTCGGCGATCAGCATGTCGAGCCGGTCGGTGCACGGCGTGCCGTCGCGCCAGAACAGTTGCTCGATCGGCGGGAAGCGATGCGCCTCGATCGCCTCTATCTCTTCGGGCGTGAAGGCGGCATTGCCATCCTCCCCGCCCAGGCTGCCGAAAGTGCCGTCCTTGTGATGGCGTCCCGCGCGTCCGGCGATCTGCGCCATTTCGCTGACGGTCAGGCGGCGGCTGCGATGCCCGTCATATTTGCGCAGCGAGGCAAAGGCGACATGCGCGACGTCGAGGTTCAGCCCCATCCCGATCGCATCGGTCGCGACCAGATAGTCGACCTCGCCATTCAGGAACATCTGCACCTGCGCGTTGCGGGTGCGGGGGGTTAGCGCGCCCATCACCACCGCCGCGCCGCCGCGGAAGCGCCGCAGCATCTCGGCCACGGCATAGACCTCCTCGGCGGAGAAGGCGACGATGGCGGATCGCTTGGGCAGGCGGGACAGCTTCTTGGCGCCCGCATAGGACAGGGTGGAAAAGCGTGGGCGGCCGACAATCTCGACATCGGGCACCAGCGCCTTGACCAGGCGGCTGATGCTGGCGGACCCCAGGATCATCGTTTCTGCCCGGCCCCGCGCGCGGAGCAGCCGGTCGGTAAAGATATGCCCGCGCTCCGGGTCCGCGCCCAGTTGCGCCTCGTCCAGCGCGACGAAGGCGAAATCCTTCAGGCCATTGGCCGTGGCATCCTTATCCTGTCCTCCACCGATTGGCATGGATTCCGCCGTGCAGAGAAAATAGCGTGCGCCCGGCGGCACGATCTTTTCCTCTCCGGTGATGAGCGCGACCTGCGCCGGTCCCTTGATCGCGACCACCCGGTCATAGACTTCACGCGCCAGCAGCCGCAGCGGAAAGCCCATCATGCCGCTGGAATGGCCACACATCCGCTCGACGGCGAGGTGCGTCTTGCCGGTATTGGTCGGACCCAGGACGGCGGTTATGGGGGAACGGGCGAACTGGGCCATAGGAGCCTATGTCGGGCAGGAGCGGTTGGGGAGCAAGCGGATTTGCCGGTTCCCTCGCTGCTATCGATCCCGTCGAAGGCTCGGCACGGTTCGTCGCAGCGTCAGCGGTCATGGCAACGTCTTTATTTGACTTTAACCCTGTGCCTTCACAACAGTCCCGCCCACGCAGGACGCGGGGATGCGCGTCGGCGCAGCAATGAAAAAGCCTTTGGGGTTGCGGGTTTGTTTCAGGATAGTCAGTTGGGATCGCAGCAGGGCGGCGCGTCCATGTCGCTCTGGATGGCCGATTCGCTCGCCCGCGCGCCCGCTGCGGCGCTAACGGACTGGCGCACACGCCTGCGCGACTGGGCCGATGAAGTCGACCTGACGCCCGATCTAGGCCAGCGCGTCGGCAGTCTCACCTGGTTCCGGGGCCTCGCCACCTGCTTCGGCCTCTGCGCCACCGCCCTCTATCTTTCGCCCGCCTTCCAGCCGATTCCCGGATTGCCCGGCCCGCGCCTGAGCGACGCGCATTATGACGAAGTGCGCAGTCAGATGATCACGCCGCTCGCGCTCGGCGCGGACAGCGGTCGTCATATGGGCGCGACCGATGCGGTGCAGCCGCTGCGTGAAACGCCCGAACGCCCGCAGATAGAGCTCAGCGCCCAGATCGGCAGCAGTGATACGCTGGCCCGCGCCCTGTCGCGCGCCGGGGTCAGCGGCGGCGACGTCGCGACGATCACGTCCATGGTCGGTGGCGACATCAGCGAAGGGGGGAAGCCCGGCACGCGACTCGATATCGTCCTGGGTCGCCGCGCCAGCCGCGACCGGCCCCGTCCGCTCGACAAGCTGGCTTTCCGCGCCCGGCTGGACCTGGGTCTGGAACTGACGCGGGCAGGGGGCGTGCTCTCGGTCAAGCGCATACCCATCCGCGTCGACGATACGCCGCTGCGCATCCAGGGGGTGGTCGGCGACAGCATCTATCGATCGGCCCGCGCCGCAGGGGCACCGCCCAAGGCGGTGCAGGCGTTCCTCCGCGTCATTGCGGGGCAGGTGGACCTGGGCGGCATAGCCGCTGGCGACCGCTATGACATCGTCACCGCATATCGCCGCGCGGAAACCGGGGATGTGGAGGTCGGCGACCTGCTCTATGCCGGGCTGAAGCGCGCGCGTGGCAAGTCGGTCGACATGCTCAAATGGACTAAGGACGGCCGCACCGAATGGTTCGAGGCGTCCGGCGTCGGCGAACGACGCGGCGTCCTGTCCGCGCCCGTTTCCGGTCGCATGTCGTCGGGCTATGGTCAGCGCCGCCATCCGATATTGGGCTATACCCGCATGCACGCCGGTATCGATTTCGCCGCCCGCTACGGTTCGCCCATCTATGCCGTGACCGATGGCGTGGTCGCCTTTGCCGGGCGGCATGGCGGCCATGGCAATTATGTCCGTATCCAGCATGGCGGGGGGCTTGCCACCGGCTACGCCCATATGAGCCGTATTGCCGCAGCGCCGGGTCAACGGGTGCGGCGCGGCCAAGTGATCGGCTATGTCGGATCGACCGGGCTGTCGACCGGCCCGCATCTCCATTACGAACTCTATCGCAACGGCGCGACGGTCAATCCGCTGTCGGTGAAGTTCACCACCACCGCGCAACTGGCAGGCGCGGAACTGTCCGCCTTCCGCGCCCGGCTGGCGCAATATCAGGGGTTGCGCGTGGGGACGCATGACGCGTTCGCGCAAAAGGCGGAGGCAGGGCCGACCGCATCGGGCAAGTAAGTCCCTTTCCGTAAAGGGCAGGCTCGGCTAACGCACGGCGATGACTGGTTCGATCACCGCCATCCTGCTTGCAGGCGCTCGCCCCATAGCCGATCCGCTCGCCATCGCGGCGGGCGTTCCAGTTAAGCCGCTCGTGCCTGTGGGCGGCGAACCCATGATCAACCGACCCGCCCGCGCCCTGTTGGCGCATGCCGCCATCGATCGCGTCATCATCCTGACCCAGGCCCCCGAATATTTTGCCGCCGATCCCGCCACCGCCTGGCTCGCCAGCGATCCGCGCGTCCGGTTCGAACGGGGTGGGCAGGGGATTGCCTCATCGCTGCTGGGGTTGCTGGAAGCGGACGACCTGCCTTTCCCCATCCTGCTGACCACCGCAGACCATGTGCTGCTGGACGCCGCGATGCTGGACCAGTTCGTCGGGCAAGCGACCGGTGCGGACATCGCCGTCGCCATGGTCGAGCGCGCCACGTTGCTGGCGCGCTATCCGCAGTCGCGCCGGACCTGGCTTAAATTCCGCGACGGCTGGTGGTCCGGCGCGAACATCTTCTGGTTCGGCAGCGCCAAGGCCCGTCCCATCATCGCGCTGTGGCAGGAAATGGAGCAGGATCGCAAGAAGGGCTGGAAAATATTGGCCGCTTTCGGGCCGTTCGCCCTGATCGGCGCACTGCTGCGCATGCTGACCCTGCGCGGCGGGATCGCGCGGAGCGGCCGCAAATTCGGGCTGACCGCGCGGCTGGTGGCGATGGATAGTCCGGAAGCCTGCATCGACGCGGACAAGCCGGAGGACGTGACGCTGATCGAGGCGATCCTGCGCACATAGCGTCGTATGGGGCCGTTACTTCCGAAAACGCTCCGCCGCCGCGCAGGCCAATTGGTCGGCGCGCTCGTTTTCCGGGTGGCCGGCATGGCCCTTGACCCATTGCCACGTCACCTGATGCGGCGCGATGGCCTTCACCAGCGCCTGCCAGATTTCGACATTCTTGACCGGCTTGTTGTCGGCGGTCCGCCAGCCGCGTTTCTGCCAGCCGAAAATCCATTTGGTGATGCCGTCCAGCACATATTTGCTGTCGGTATAAAGCGTCACGCGGCAAGGTTTCTTGAGCATATTGAGCGCCTCGACCGCCGCCATCATCTCCATGCGGTTATTGGTAGTCTGCGCTTCGCCGCCCGAAATTTCCTTCTCCGTCGCGCCGAAACGCAGCACGGCCCCCCAGCCGCCGGGGCCGGGATTGCCCTTGCAGGCGCCGTCTGTGAAAATCTCTACGGTGGGGAGGTCGGTCATTGAAGCGAAAACCTATATTTCCGTTCGCCCTGAGCTTGTCGAAGGGCCATTCTTCTTTGAAGAAGAGAAGGGCTTCGACAGGCTCAGCCCGAACGGGATCATGTCTATCGGCCCAGCAATGCCGCTGGTTCGGCGCTGGCATAGAAGTCCAGCCGGCGCAGATAGGCGAGCGGGTCTTTGCGCGTCACCAGCGCATCGGCGGGTGTGTTGATCCAGTCATAGGCGCGCGTTAGCAGAAAGCGGAGCGCCGCGCCCCGGCACAATAGGGGGAAGGCGGCGCGCTCGGCATCGCTCAATCCATGCGCCTCCGCATAGCCAGCGCCGATCGCCGCCCCGCGCGCGCTATACCATGTCGCGCCGTTATTGCTGAAACACCAGGCACTATGGGTGACGGCCAGATCATAGGCGCGAATGTCGGTGCAGCTGAAATAGAAGTCGATCAGGCCCGTGACCTCTTCGCCCAGCATCAGCACATTGTCGGGGAACAGGTCGGCATGGATCACCGATCGCGGCAGGTCGCCGGGCCAGTGCGCGTCGAGAAACGCCAGTTCTTTGCCCACACGCGCGGCAAGGCCGGGCTGGATCTGGTCGAAATCGTCGCCGCATTTGGCCGCCAGCGCATGCCAGCCATCCTTGTCGAGCGCATTGCGCCGCTCGCCCGCAAAGCCCCGCGCTGCCTTGTGCAGTTCGCCCAGCGCCACGCCCGCCGCGCGGGCTTGGCCCGGGGTCGGCTCGGTGACGGAAATGCCGGTCAGGAATTCGATCAGGCAGGCGGGACGGCCCGATAATTGTTGCAACCGCTTGCCGTCGCGATCGGCGATGAAGCGGGGCACTAGGCAACCGCGCGCGCCCAGATGATCGAGCAGGTCCATGAAGAAAGGCAGGTCCGCCTCATCCACCCGCTTTTCGTACAGGGTCAGGATGTAGCGATGGCCCGCACCGTCATGCCCCGTGGTTTCCAGCAGATAATTGCTGTTCTCCACCCCTTCCGCGATCCCCTTGGCCGACACCAGGCGGCCGGCGTCGTAGCGGGTGAGGAAGGCGTCGATCTCTTCGGCGGGCACATGCGTATAGACGGCCATCGCTTATGCCGTCTCCAGCCCGCGCGGCAGTTTGAAGGCGATCGTCTCGCGCGCGGTTTCCACCTGCTCCTCCTCGACCGCGAAACGCTCCGCCAGCCGGTCGACCACTTCGCGTACCAATATTTCCGGGGCGGACGCGCCAGCGGTCAGGCCCAGCGTTTCGACGCCGTCCAGCCATGCGAAGTCGATTTCCGACGCGCGCTGGATCAGCCGGGCGCGTGTCCCTTCGCGTTCCGCCACTTCGACCAGTCTCAGCGAATTGGAACTGTTGGGCGCGCCGATGACATAAAGCGCGTCGCATCGCGGCGCGATCGCCTTGACCGACGTCTGGCGATTCGACGTGGCGTAACAGATATCCTCGCCCTTGGGCGCGGCGATGGTCGGGAAGCGGCGTTCCAGCACCGCCACGATCGCGGCGGTATCGTCCACCGACAGGGTCGTCTGCGTCAGGAACGCCAGATTGTCGGCATCGGTCGGCGCAAAGGCCTCGGCGTCCTCGACCGTTTCGATCAGCGTCATCGTGCCTTCGGGCACCTGGCCGAAGGTGCCGATCACTTCGGGGTGCCCCTTATGGCCGATGAACAGGATATGGCGTCCGGCCTCCACCTGCCGTTCCGCCTGGCGATGCACTTTGCTGACCAGCGGGCAGGTGGCGTCCAGATAGGACAGGCCACGCTTTTCCGCCTTGGCCGGCACCGCCTTGGGCACGCCATGGGCGGAAAAGACGACCGGCACGCCGTCGGGGACCTGATCCAGGCTCTCCACGAAAATCGCGCCCTTGGCCTTCAGCCCGTCGACGACGAACTTGTTGTGAACGATCTCGTGGCGGACATAGACCGGCGCGCCATAGGCCTCGATCGCCTTTTCCACGATGATGATCGCGCGGTCGACTCCCGCGCAAAAGCCGCGCGGCGCGGCGATCAGAAGCTTCATCGGCGGGCGGGCGGAGGGCGCGTTCGTCATGTCCTGCCGCTTAGGCGAATGTTGGGCCAGAGGAAAGGGCGAACCGGCCAGGGCGACAGTGCGAACCCGAAAGCCGCGTCCTTGCGGTTGCGTGGCGGGCGGCGGATGGATAAGGAAGCGCAAAGCTTCTGGCCTATGGGGCCGTGCGAAGGAATATCTGCCTGTGAAAGTGTCTCATATCGCCCTGACTGCCATGCTCGCTCTGGCCCTGGCAGGCTGTTCGCGCCGGGGTGAAATCGACGCGACCGGCGGGATCGTCGCCGTGCGTTCGGCCTGCCCGACCGCCGCCGTGCCCGCGCAGACCGGCGATATCACCCTGTTCGATCCTGCGGGCCGCACCGACGCGTCGGCAATCGATGTCGTCGCCAACATCACGAATTTGCGGTCGACCTGCACCGACGGGGCGCAATTCTATACCGAAGCGACCTTCATCGTGAACGCGCGGCGCAGCGACGCCACCGCGGCGCGGCAGGTGACCTTGCCCTATTTCTCGGCCGTGGTGCGCGGCGGCAATGCCGTGGTCGCCAAGCGGGTGGGGCAGGTGACGCTCAATTTCGCGGCGGGCGACTATCGCGCCAGCGCGCAGGGCCAGGCTGGTTCCTATGTCGACAAGGGCGCGGCCACGCTGCCCGCCGACATCCAGCAGAAGATCGTGCAAAAGCGCAAGGCGGGCGACGCCGACGCCGCGATCGATCCCTTCGCCCAGCCCGACGTGAAGGCGGCGCTGCTGAAAACCAGTTTCGAACTGCTCGTGGGTTTCAACCTGACCCAGGACCAGCTCCGATATAACGCGACGCGTTAAGCGTTTTGTCGACGCTTGCACACTCGTTGCAAAGCCGACTTTTTTGAAGCGAGCCTTGTTCCCCGGCGCAGGCCGGGTCCAGTCCCGCCATGTAGAACTGGACCCCGGCCTGCGCCGGGGAACAAGGGTTCATGTAAACAAACAGAATCCGTGTTTTCGAGGAACTGCCCCGTGTCCCTTTACACCCGTTTCACCACCCATCTCGACGCCGTGCTCGACGCGCTGGAGGCCGACGGCACCTTGCCCGCAGGCCTCAACCGCAAGCCGGTGACGGTGGAGCCGCCGCGCGACCCCAGCCATGGCGATTTGGCCACCAACGCCGCCATGGTGCTGGCCAAGCCCGCAGGCACCAATCCGCGCGCGTTGGCCGACGCGATCGTGACGAAGCTCCAGGCGCTGGACGAAGTCGAAAGCGCGACCATCGCTGGTCCCGGCTTCATCAACCTGACCCTGACCGACCCGACATGGCGGGCAGAACTGGCCGCGATCCATGTGGACGCCGCCGATTATGGCCGGTCCGACATCGGGCAGGGTGTGACCGTCAACGTCGAATATGTCTCGGCCAACCCGACCGGCCCCATGCATATGGGCCATTGCCGCGGCGCGGTGGTGGGCGATGCGCTCGCAACCTTGTTGGAATATGCCGGGCACAAGGTGACGCGCGAATATTATATCAACGACGCGGGCGGTCAGGTCGATGTCCTCGCCCGGTCGGCGCATCTGCGCTACCGCGAGGCGCTGGGCGAAAGCATCGCTATCCCCGAAGGCCTTTACCCCGGCGACTATCTGGTGCCGGTGGGACAGGCCCTGGCCGCCGAATATGGCGACACCTATGTCGGCGCGCCCGAAAGCGAATGGCTCGTCACCTTCCGCAGCTTCGCCGTGGAAAAGATGATGGACATGATCCGCAGCGACCTGGCGCTGCTCGGCATCCATCACGACATCTTCTCGTCGGAGGCCGAATTGCAGGCGGCGGGCAAGCCCGAACAGGCCGAAGCCTGGCTGCGCGCGCATGACCTCGTCTATGATGGCGTGCTCGAAGCACCCAAGGGCGAACTGCCTGATGATTGGGAGCCGGTCGAGCTGCCGCTGTTCCGATCGACCCGCTTCGGCGACGATCAGGATCGCCCGATCAAGAAGTCGAACGGCAGCTGGACCTATTTCGGCGCGGACATGGCCTATCATTACCAGAAGGCCCAGAGCGCGGACCAGTTGATCGACATCTGGGGCGCGGACCATGCCGGCACGGTCAAGCGCATCCAGGCCGCCGTCGCCGCCCTGACGGAGGGCAAGGCGCGCTTCGACGTCAAGCTCATTCAGATGGTCCGCCTGCTGCGCGACGGCGAGCCGGTGAAAATGTCCAAGCGCGCGGGCAATTTCGTGACGCTGGCCGATGTCGTGCAGGAAGTGGGCAAGGATGTCGTCCGCTTCACCATGCTGACGCGCAAGGCTGATGCCCAGATGGACTTCGATTTCGCCAAGGTGGTGGAGGCGTCGAAGGACAATCCGGTCTTCTACGTCCAATATGCCCATGCGCGGATTTCCTCGCTCGGACGGCGGGCCGAAGAGGCGGGGATCGTCCTGCCTGCGCCCGACCTGTCCCTTCTTGGGACGGCCGAACTCGCCATCGTCAAGCTCGCGGCGCAGTTCCCGCGCGTGGTGGAGGGGTCTGCCCAGGCCCGCGAACCGCATCGTATCGCCTTCTATCTCAACGACTTGGCTTCCGCCTTCCACGGATGGTGGAATATGGGCAATGACGATCCACGCGCGCGCGTCATCCTGGCCGACGATCCGGCGCTCACCGCCACGCGCCTTTTCCTCGCGCAAGGAATAGGGCAGATTATCCGCAACGGGCTGGCGCTGATGGGCGTTGAGGCCCTGACGGAAATGCAGTGAGGCGCTGAAACATGGGCGATTATGCGCGCGGACGACTGGATCTGGACGATGAGGATCGTCTGCCCTGGCTGGAACCGGCGATCGATGACGATGCGGAAGACCCGATTTCGCCCTTGCGGTTGCTTGGCCTGATCCTGCTCGGCCTCGTGCTGATCGGTGCGGTCGTCGCGGGCATATGGTGGATGCAGAACCGCAACGGCGCAGGCGGTGCGGGCGAAGGCCAGCTGATCGCGGCCCCGACGCAGGACTATAAGATCGCCGCCAACGAAGCCGACGCCAAGAAGTTCGATGGCGAAGGCGACGCCAGCTTCGCCGCCAGCGAAGGCGTGCTGCGCGACGGGCGCATCGATCCCAGCCGCGTGCCCGAAGCGCCGATCGCCAAGACCGCGCCCGCGCCTGCCAAACCCGCGGCTGCCACGCCGAACAAGCCCGCGCAAAGCGTCACGACCCGCGTCACCGACGAAACGAGCGCCCGCCCCGCCGCCGCGCCCAGGCCGACGGCAGGCGGCGCGATGATCCAGCTGGGCGCCTATGGCAGCGCATCGGGGGCCAAGGATGCCTGGACCAAGCTGTCCAAGCGTTTCGCTTATCTCGCCCCCCTCGCCATGACGGTGGAACCGGCGCAGGTCGGCGGCGGCACCGTCTATCGCCTGCGCGCCAGCGCGGGCGGCCAGGCCGGAACGATCTGCGGCAAGCTCAAGGTCGCGGGCGAAAGCTGCCTGGTGGTCAACTGATCCGTGCTTCCCTATCCTCGCAAAGGGGAGAGGGAACAGGTTGCGCGAACCACCTGCGTCCCGCTACGATTGCGTCCATGAAACCCGTCATCTTCGGCCTGTCCGGCGCAACACTGACTTCCGACGAGCGCGCCTTCTTCCATGACGCGCAGCCCGCCGGCTATATCCTGTTCAAGCGGAACATTGCCGACCGGGCGCAATTGCGCGCGCTGACGGACGATCTGCGCAGCCTGCACGGGCGCGAAGACCTGCTGATCATGATCGATCAGGAGGGCGGACGCGTCGCGCGGATGCAGGCGCCCGTCTGGCCCAGCTTCCCGCCCGGCGCGGTGTTCGACCGGCTGTACGATCTCTCCCCGTCCAGCGCGATCGCCGCCGCGCGCGCCAACGCCCATGCCATCGCGCTGACGCTGGCGGAGGTCGGGATCACCGTGGACGCGCTGCCGCTGCTCGACGTGCGACAGGATGGGGCCAGCGACATCATGGGCGACCGGACGCTGGGCGCGGAGCCGATGCGGGTGGCGGCGCTGGGCCGCGCCACGCTGGAGGGGCTGGCCGATGGCGGGGTGGTCGGCATCGTCAAGCATATGCCGGGCCATGGCCGGGCACTGGTGGACAGCCATCTCGACCTGCCGGTGGTCGATGCAGATCTGAACGCGCTGGAGACCGACCTCGCCCCCTTCCGCACGCTCAATCAGGCGCCGATCGGGATGACCGCCCATGTCGTCTATACCGCCTGGGACGCACAGCACCCCGCCAGCCTGTCGCCCACGATCATCGAGGAGATTATCCGGCAACGCATCGGTTTCGACGGACTGTTGATGTCCGACGATCTCGATATGAAGGCGCTGAACGGCAGCATCCCCGAACTGGCCGCCGCCGTGGTCGCGGCGGGATGCGACCTGGCGCTCAACTGCTGGGGTCGGATGGACGATATGGTCGGCATCGCCACGCTGTTGCCGGAAATCACAGATGCGGGCCGGGCGCGGCTCGACCGGGCGATGGCGTCGGTGACGGGACGCGCGGACCAGCCGCCGCTCGATACGCTGCTGGCCACCCGCGATTCGCTGCTGGACCTGGTAGCCGCTTGACCGACGATCTGTTCCATCCACCGACCATTTTCAGCGCCGGGACGCTGCCCGAAACCCTGAACGTCAGCTTCGACGCGTGGGAGGGGCCGCTCGACCTGCTGCTCAGCCTCGCGCGCGCGCAGAAGGTGGATCTGCGCGAAATTTCAATACTGGCGCTGACCGAACAATATCTGGGGTTCATCGACGGCGCGCGGGAATTGCGGCTGGAACTGGCGGCGGATTATCTCGTGATGGCGGCCTGGCTCGCCTATCTCAAATCCTCGCTGTTGCTGCCCCGGCAGGAGCAGGAAGATCCCAGCCCCGAAGACCTGGCGCTGCGCCTGCAATTGCGGCTCCAGCGGCTCCATGCGATGCGCGACGCCGCCGCCCGGCTGATGGCCCGCGACCGGATCGGCCGCGACGTCTTCGCCCGTCGCAAGCCCGAAGGCCTGCGGCTGGTGCGCAAGGCGCAATGGCGCGCCAGCCTCTACGACCTGATCCAGGCCTATGGCCAGATTCGCGCCCGCACCCAGCCGGTCGTCCATACCATCGCCGTGCGCCCGGTCATGACGCTGGACGAGGCGATCCAGCGGGTCGGCAGGCTGGTCGGCGTTGCGATCGACTGGACCCGGCTCGAATCCTTCCTGCCGCCCGATCTCGACGCGCCCAAGGCGAAGTCGGCGCTCGCCAGCAGCTTCGTCGCGGCGTTGGAACTCGCCCGGCAGGGGCGGCTGGAGATGCGGCAGGACGGTATCTTCGCGCCCCTCTATCTTCGCGCTGCACCATCGAATCAAGGTGCTAGGGCATGACCCCGGAACCCGACGATTTCCTGCGCGCGGTGGAGGCGGCGCTGTTCGTGGCCGAAGCGCCGCTGACTCCCGCCGAACTCAAACTCCATGTGGGCGATCGCGGCAACCTGTCGGCCGCGCTGGCGGCCCTGTCCGATCATTATGCCGGGCGCGGCGTCAATCTGGTCGAACGGGGCGGTCGCTGGCATTTCCAGACCGCCAGCGACCTGGCCCATATCCTGCGCCGCGAAAAGGACGAGCCGCGCAAATTGTCGCGCGCCGCCATGGAGACGCTGGCGATCATCGCCTATCACGAACCGGTCAGCCGGGCCGAGATCGAAGCGATCCGCGGCGTCCAGGTGGCCAAGGGCACGCTCGACGTGCTGATGGAGGCGGGGTGGGTCCGCCCCGCCGGACGGCGCGAAGTGCCCGGTCGTCCGCTCACCTATGCGACCAGCGTAGATTTTCTGTCACATTTCGGGCTTAGCAGCCGTCGCGACCTTCCCGGGATGGATGATTTGCGCGCCGCCGGCCTGCTCGACCCCGTCGATTTGGCGCTGGAGGGTCTGGGCGGTCAATCCGTTGTGGAAAATGATGAGGAAGACGCCTAGATAGGCCTTCTACTTGGAGTATTGAAAAATGGGTTCCTTTTCGCTGATGCACTGGGTGATCGTGCTCCTGGTCGTCATGCTGCTGTTCGGCGGCGGCCGGATTTCCGGCCTCATGGGTGACGTGGCCAAGGGCATCAAGAGCTTCAAGAAGGGCATGGCCGACGACAGTGACGACGACGTGACGCCGACGAAGCCCGCGACGCGCCTGGAGGGGCACCGCGTGCCTGAACAGGACGCGCCGACGCCCAGCGCGACCGAAGAAAAGACCAAGGCCTGATCCTCTAGCGCAGGCCGGTAGTCCCGCATGTTTGGTATCGATTCGTCCGAATTTCTGGTGATCGTGATCATCGCCGTGATCGTGATCGGGCCGAAGGATTTGCCGCGCGCCCTTTACAAGGTGGGCCAGATCGTCGGCAAGGCGCAGGGCATGGCCCGGCATTTCCGCACCGGCATCGACGCCATGGTCCGCGAAGTGGAACTGGAAGAGCTGGAAAAGAAGTGGGCGGCGCAGAACAAGCGGATCATGGACGAACATCCACCCGAAACCGCGCCCGACGCCTTGCCGGCCCCGGTCGAATCATCGGCGCAGGATGTGCCACCCTATGTCGCGGAAGCGTCGGCCGAAACGCCCGCCTTCGTGGCCGAATTGGCGCCTGTACCCGCTGCGGCGGCCCCGGCGGCCCCGGCGGCCCCGGCGGCCCCGGCGGCCAGCGAAGGCCCGCCCTATGTCGCCGAAGCGCCTGCGTCCCACTCGCACGCCACCCCGCATAAGGGCGATGCAGCGGCATGATCGGTGACATCGACGACAGCAAGGCGCCCTTGCTCGACCATCTGATCGAACTACGCGGCCGTCTGCTCAAATGCGTCTATGCGCTGGTGGTCAGCGGCGCGGTCTGCTTCTACTTCTCCGAGCAGCTCTTCGCGATTCTGGTCCACCCCCTCAAGGAAGCCTTTGGCGACGGCGGCGGCAAGCTGGTCTACACCAAGTTGTACGAGGCTTTTTTCGTACAGGTGAAGATCGCCTTTTTTGGCGCTTTCTGCCTGTCCTTCCCGATCATCGCCAACCAGCTCTGGGCCTTCGTCGCGCCCGGCCTCTATGCCAAGGAAAAGAAGGCGCTGCTGCCCTTCATCCTCGCGACGCCCTTCCTGTTCGCCATGGGCGCGAGCCTGGCCTATTTCGTGGTGATGCCGACCGCTTTTCACTTCTTCCTGGAATTTCAGGGTAATAGCAGTGGTTTGTCGGTCGAGGCTCTGCCAAGCGCCGACGCCTATCTGGGCCTCGTCATGCAGTTCATCCTGGCCTTTGGCATCAGTTTCCTGATGCCGGTGCTGTTGATGCTGCTTAACCGTGCGGGCTTCGTCACCCGGGCGCAACTGATCGGCATGCGCCGCTACATGATCGTTGCCGCCTTCATCCTGGCCGCGGTCCTGACCCCGCCGGATGTCGTGTCGCAGCTGATGCTCGCTATCCCGCTGTTGCTGCTCTACGAAATCACCATCATCGCCATCTGGTTCACTGACCGACGCGCGGCCAAGGTCGAGGCGGCCGAGGAAGCGTCAGCCTGATCGGGGATTTTTGGGAAGGGTGAGAAACGGCCCTTCGCATCACCGCGTCTCTCCCCGCACACAAAAAAAGGGCCCGCCTTGTTACGGGCGGGCCATGCTAGGGAGCGGGGTAGTAAACGCGGATAGCGTCTATTTAGTTCGCCGATTTTTCCACGGCCTTGCCAGCACTCTGCACGTCGCGGCCTGCGCCTTCGACGGTGTTGCATGCGGCGACCATGAGTGATCCGGTGAGCAGCACAGCGGCCAGAATTTTCTTCGACATCGGAAATCTCCTCCTCAAAATCTGTGACCGGATGGCCAGGCCATCGCAGTGACGAGGGAAGAACCCGCACTGCCGAAATACGTTCCGCAGCCGAAAAGAATAATGATTTCAAAAGGAAGATTGCCCCTGAAAAAAGTCTGAGCCCGGAATGCGTCGGGGGGAAACATTCCGGGCTCATATTATGTGGATAGCAAGAGCGGGGGGCAAAAGATTTGCTATCCGGAATATAAAACCTCTTACCGCCCGGATCGGTTCCCGTAGCCTTCGCCAAAATGCATTTTTTTAAGTGCTTTTTTTCCAGTCGCTTCGATGGTGGCGCTGTCGTTAACCGCAAAAAAGATCGCCGTACGCAGGGAAAAGTTCAGATCAGCGGGCGGCCGCTGTTGCGATATTCCGGGCGTATGGTCGATTCCGGCAGGCCATCGTCCACCGGGGCGGGCACCGGTGCGGGCGTCCATCCGCCGCGTGGCGAAACGGGCGCTTGTGCGGGAAGAGGGCCCCCATAAAGCGGCGCCAGCGTTTCGACCGGCTGCACGGGGCGGGCGGGCCAACTGGTGCGCGCTGGACCGGCGATCGTCTCGCGTCCCAGATAGGTGGCGTGGAACGCTGCTGGCGTGCCGATGAAGCCCGGATTGCGGTAGAATATATGCGCGCCGACCACCGCCACCGCCTGCAGGCTGGACGACCAGTCGGGCCGCACCGCCAGCGTGTGATAATGGGTGGCAAGGCCGACCGGCGCATAGACCCTGCCTGCCAGCGCCTCTTCCGCCACATGCCGCGCCCGGACCCAGGCAGCAGCAGCGGGCAGCCGCGCCATCGCCCCGTCGCAGCTGAAAGTGAACTGGCATTTATAGTCGGTGCGTTCCGACCCCTGATAGACGACGCCGCACACCGTGTTCGGCCAAAGCTGACTGCGCACCCGATTGAGCACCACCTGCGCCACCGCGCGTTGTCCGTCGTCCGGCTCGTTGCCCGCTTCATAATAGATGGCCGACGTCAGGCAGTTGAGCGCGCGATAGCTGTCCACGCCGGTCAGCCCGCGAAACACCATGGCGGGTGCCGCCTTGACCTCGTCCAGGCCCAGCACATGTTCGCTCTGCACCGTGGCGACGCCCGGCACCGGATCGAACGCACCCTGCGCGTAGAAGAAGGCGGAGCCGGGGAAATTCGCGCCCGAATCCTCCGACGGATCGGCAGCGGCCGCCGCGCGATCGCCACCCAGCATGTCGAGCGGCGCGGCGGTGATCAGGCGCGGGGCAACCAGGGCCAGCAGCGCGATCATCAGAATCGCGCCATGCCCCTTCCATCCCCGAAACTGCGCCGACAGCCGCATGGCAAATCCCATCATCGACGACCACGCGTCGCCCAGCCTGCCCTTACGCCAAAATCCTTCCGCTTTCCTCACTACATTTCCTATGTGCCGCAATGGGACGGCAATGAAGGCAAAGGTTAATCGGCGCAGCTAAATGCGCGCTTTCGCCCGATCATCATTCCCTTGCTTGGCAAAGCCGCGCCCGCTCCGCTATGCGGGGGCCATGCTGCTTCAACCCCATAGTCTCGCGCTGATCGGCAATACGCCGATGGTGCGCCTCGTCGGCCCCTCGGAAGAGACGGGGTGCGATATTTTCGCCAAATGTGAATTTGCCAATCCGGGTGCGTCCGTGAAGGACCGGGCGGCGTTGTTCATCGTCAACGATGCCGAGGAGAAGGGCCTGCTCAAGCCCGGCGGCACCATTGTCGAGGGGACGGCAGGCAATACCGGCATCGGTCTGGCGCTGGTGGCCAATGCCAAGGGGTATAAGACGATCATCGTCATGCCTGAAACCCAGAGCCGCGAAAAGATGGACACGCTGCGCGCGCTCGGCGCGGAACTGGTCACGGTCCCGGCCGCGCCCTATTCCAACCCCGGCCATTTCGTCCACACCTCGCGCCGCCTGGCGGAAGAGACGGAAGGCGCGATCTGGGCCAACCAATTCGACAATATCGCCAATCGCAAGGCGCATATCATCGGCACGGCCGAGGAAATCTGGACCCAGATGGACGGCCGGATCGACGGCTTCACCTGCGCGGCGGGCACCGGCGGTACGATCGCGGGGGTGGGATTGGGCCTCAAAGCCAAGGACGAAGCCGTCACCATCGCGCTCAGCGATCCCCACGGTGCGGCGCTCTACAGCTATTATGCGGAAGGCGAACTCAAGTCGGAGGGCAGCAGCGTCGCCGAAGGCATCGGGCAGGGGCGCATCACCGCCAATCTGGAAGGCGCGCCGATCGATACCCAATTCCGTATCTCCGACGAAGAGGGGCTGGAGTGGGTGCGCCGTCTGCTGGCCGAGGAGGGGCTGTGCCTGGGCCTGTCGTCGGGCATCAACGTCGCGGGCGCGGTCGCGCTGGCGAAGCAACTGGGGCCGGGCAAGCGGATCGCAACCATCCTGTGCGACACCGGCTTCCGCTATCTGTCGACCCTCTACAACCGGCAATGGCTGGAATCTAAGGGCTTGACGGTCTTCCCCTGGCTCGCGCACACTGCATGATCGTCGACACGGGTCGCGGCGAAGACAATAAGAGCGCAGGCATGGCTGAAACACCCCGCCGACAGGAAGGGTTGCAGCGCGTCCAGATCGGCCTGACCGGTCTGGCGGGTGTCGTTCTGCTCGTGGGCCTTGCCAATATCGTCATCGAAAAGGCGCGGATGGACGACGCCGCGCTGCCGCCGCCGGTCGTGCCGACGCTGCCGCAAAATGCCGTCGCGCCCAAAGATCCGCTGGCCGAACTGGGCGTGCAACCCGCCCCGGAACAGGCCCCGATCGTGCCCGACCTCCAGCCCGATCCCAATATTCGCAAATCCATCGATCGCGAAGCCCCGCAGCAGCAACGTTGATGCTGCGACCGGGGAGGGGGCGTCACCCGTGATGGCGGGGGTCAGGCAATTCCTTGGGATCTGGCTGCCGTCGCTTCTGATCTTTCTCATCGGCCTTAAGCGCGCCTGGCTGACGGGACAAGCCGATCCCTGGGACTGGGGCCTGCCTGCGGCCATGGTTTCAGCGGCGGTCGGGCTACTGCTCGCGCGGCGTAGCTGGGCGATGCTCGCCTGGGTGGCGATGGGTGGCATCGGGACGGCGCTGATATTCTGCACCATCGCCGCGGCGCGCGCGCCAGATGTGGTTGCGGCGCTGGGCTTGCTGGCGGTCGCCCTGCTGGCACTGTTCGGCGGGTCTGCCCTGCGCCAACCTCCGTTCGGTGCGAGCCTGTCGAGAACCAGCAGCGCGGCACGCTCCACTTCTCGACTGCGCTGGAAGAGAAGGCTTGTGGGAATGGCCTTCCTCATCCTCGCCGGGCTGATCCTATGGCGTGGCCCCACCCAGCAGCTCCAGCCTGTCCCGGACCGCCCCAAACTCGCTGTCGTCACGGGCCTGCCGCTTTTCTGGGCGGAGTCGGGACAGGATGGGCCGCAGGATGCCCCCATCATCACGGTCCTGCGCACCCGTTTCACAGTCGTGCCGCTGGACGACCCGCTACAGCTGTCCGCATCACGCGCGCGCCGCCTGCTGCTGGCCCAACCGCGCGCGCTCACGCCGCCGCAACGGGTGGCGATCGACCGATGGGTGCGGGATGGCGGCACCGCGCTCGTCCTCGCCGATCCTCTGCTGCGCTGGCCCTCCACTTTGCCGTTGGGCGATCGTCGCCGCGCGCCGTCGGCGCATTCGCTTGCGCCGCTGCTCGACCATTGGGGTTTTGAACCATCCGGCCGTGACAACACGGAAATCCGCCATTTTTCGCCCGATGGCGCCCTCATAACCGTGTCGGGCGCGCAATTTTTCGGCGCCGATGGGGATCGCGACATCCAGCGCAAGCGCGTCGGCGAGGGTCAGGTGCTGCTGCTGGGCGATGCAGACCCGATCGACGACCGGCTCTGGCTGGCCGATCCCGCCCATCCGCTCGATCCCCGTCTATGGGTGGCGGACACGCCCGCCCGCGTCGCGCAGTGGCTGGGCGCATCCATCCCCGGCGCGCGGCACTGGATGCGGGAGGCTGCGGACGTGACCGCCGCACTCCGCTGGGCGCTTTTGGCCGGGATGATCTGGGCAATTCTGGGCGCGATCCTCTTCCGGCAGGAAAAGCGCGGCACACCCGGCGGAACAAAAAGTGAAACCTACATCAATAATGCCAGGAAATCCGACTAGTCCCAAATTTCACCTGATTTTCCCGACTACACCCATCTTTTCCCTTCCCAGTCGGCCTCATGCTTGATAGGAAAATGGCATTGGGGTTCGTCAGGCTTTGTGCAGTCCTGTGCGCTGGATGGTCTTATCGTGATTCCGGCGACGGGCGGCCTGTGCCCCGGTTCATAAGGGGCCAGTCGCTACCGTGTCGGACGTCACTCTCTATTCGGGCAACGCGTTCAGCGTCGCGGACGGCAAAGGCCGGTTCGTGCTGCCCCTGGAGATGCGCAAGCTGGTCCGGCAGGCGAGCGGCGACGAAAACCGCCTGTGCCTCTCGGTCCATATGGACAATGGTTGCGCCACTGGCTTTGGCCTGTCGCACAAGCAGTTCCTCTTCGATGAAGTCGCCGAACTGGAACGGCTGGCGCGGGAGGCGAACCGCCCCTTCAATGGCGATCTGGAGCGGGAAAATCGGCTCGGCACGATCGAGGACGTCAATTTCGATGATGGCGGCCGTTTCTTCCTGCACCCCGATATCAAGGAAGAAGCGGGCATCACGGACGCGATCTTCTTCTATGGCGTGGGCCGCTATTTCCAGATCTGGCATCCCCAAGCCCTGGTCGAAAGCCCCGAACGCCCGGCGCTGATCCGCAACAAGGTCCGCCGCTGGCTCGACGCGCGCGCGGCAGGGGGCGGCAAATGAGCCACGCTCCCCACATTCCCGTCCTGATCGATGAAGTGCTGGACGCCCTTGCCATCACCCCCGGCGAGATTCATGTCGACGGCACCTTCGGCGCGGGCGGCTACAGCAGCGCCATGGCGCGCGCGGGCGCGCAGGTCTTCGCCTTCGATCGCGACCCCGATGCGATCCGCGAAGGGCAGGCGGTGGCCGATGCGCATGGCATCACGCTAATCGCGGGCGAATTTTCGCGCATGGCCGACTTGCTGGCCGAACGCGGCATAGAGAAGGTGTCGGGCATCACGCTCGACATCGGCGTCTCCTCGATGCAACTCGATCGGGCGGAGCGCGGCTTTTCCTTCCAGTCCGATGGCCCGCTCACCATGACGATGAGTCAGGACGGCATGAGCGCCGCCGACTTCCTCAATACGGCGTCCGAAGAGGATATCGCCAACGTCATCTATCGCTATGGCGACGAACCCCGCTCGCGCCGGGTCGCGCATGCGATCGTCGACGCCCGTCCGCTGGAGCGCACCGGCCAGCTGGCCGCCGTGGTCCGCCGCGCGCTGGGCCACAAGCCGCATGACAAGAAGGACCCGGCGACCCGCACCTTCCAGGCGATCCGCATCCATGTAAATCGCGAGCTGGAGGAATTGGAACTGGCGCTGGACGCGGCCGAGGCGCTGCTGGAAGAGGGCGGTCGGCTGGCGATCGTCACCTTCCACAGTCTGGAAGATCGCATCGTCAAGCAATTCCTGCGCAAGCGCAGCGGCGGTGAAGGGGCCGGGTCCAGGCATTTGCCCGAACGCGCGGCCGGACCGCAGCCGACCTTCGCCAAGCCTGCCAAGGCGGTGCGTCCTGGCGATGCGGAACTGGCGCGCAACCCCCGCGCCCGCTCCGCGACCCTGCGCGCCGCCGTTCGTACCTCTGCCCCAGCCCAGTCCGCTTCCATCCGGAGTAACAGCGCATGATCGCCGTCAAAAGGTTGCAGAGCCTGATCTGGGTGATCCTGGTCGCGCTGGGCGCGCTCGGCGCGTACATGGTGTCGCTCAAGGTCGCGACCGAGCGCAACGAGCTGATGTATGTGCGGGCGCAGATCGCGCGGGCGAAGAGCGACATCCGCTATCTGGAAACGGAATTCAGCGCGCGCGCCTCGATGCGCCAGCTGGAACGTTGGAACCAGGACGATTTCATGTACGCCACGCCCACCGCCCAGCAATATCTGGGCGGCGAACGGGCGCTCGCCAATCTCGACGGTATCCAGCCCAACGGCCCCGATTATGTCGCGCCGCCGGTGATGGTCGCGATGGTCCAGACCCCCGCCGACCTGCCGTCCGCCCCGCAAAAGGCGCCAGAAAGCCCGGCCGCGACCCAGATTCGCAGCGAAATCGCCGTGATCCGCGAAGCTCACGCGGCCGACGCCGTCGACAAGCTGCCCAAGCCCGCGCCCCGCACCCCGGCGGTCCAGGCGAAGGTCGACGCCGACATGTCCAGGCCCAATCCGATCGCGCGCAAGGCGGAGCGGATGGCGATGCTCGATGCCAAGCTGCTGGACGACAGCACCTTGGGTGACCTCAGCGCCAAGGCGGCGCGCGAGAAGCGCAGGGAGGCGCGCTGATGGCCACGATCATTGTTCAGCCCGGCGGCGAACGGGCAGGGCGGCAAAGGGTCAACCTGACCGCCATGGCTCACAACCGGTTGATGCTGCTGCTCATCCTGTTCCTAGCCATTACGACCATCCTGATCGGCCGACTCGCATGGGTCGGCATTTTTGCGCATGGGTCGGCGGGGGACGGCACGCTGTCGCCCTTCCTGCCCGCGCGCGCCGATATCGTGGACCGCAACGGCGTGCCGCTGGCGCGCACGATGGACGCCTATTCGGTGGCGGTGCGCCCGTCCAAGCTGATCGGCGAACCGTCCGAATTGGCGCGCAAGCTGCACGAAATCTTTCCCGACGAACCCGAATCCGCCTTCTACAAGAAGCTGGCCGGCCGGGGCTGGGCCTATCTGCGCCGTCGCGCTCTGCCCGAAGAAGTGGCGGCTGTGAACGCGCTGGGCGAAATCGGCATCGAATTCCCGCGTGAGAAGGAACGGCTCTATCCGCAGCGCACGCTCGCGGCGCATGTGCTGGGCTTTGCCCCCAATGCCGATGGCGTGGGCGGCATGGGCGTGGAGGCGGCCTTCAACGACCGGTTGACTGACGCAGCACAGCGCGGTCAGCCCTTCGCCGTGTCGATCGACAGCCGGGTGCAGGGCGCGCTGGAAAGCGAGCTTTATGCGCAGCTGGTGCAGACCCGGGCGAAGGGCGCGGGCGGCATCATCCTAGACGCCAATACCGGCGAAGTGATCGCCATGGCGTCCATCCCCGTCTTCGATCCCAACAAGTTGCAGAATTACGCGGGCAAGACGTGCAGCGAATCGCCGCTTTGCAACCATATGGTGCAGGCCCGCTACGAACTGGGTTCGTCCTTCAAGCCGCTGTCGATCGCCGCCGCGATGGACGCGGGCGTCGTGACGTCGATGAGCAAGCGCTATGACGCGACCGCCCCGCTCGCCGTCGCGGGCTTCCGCATCAAGGACGACCATGCGATGGGCCGCTGGATCAACGTACCGGAAATCTTGGTGCACAGCTCCAACATCGGCACCGCGCGCATCGCCGACGAAATGGGCGCCGCACCGCTGCAAAAGATGTTCCGCAGCCTAGATTTCGACCAGCGCGCGCCGATCGAGTTCAACGAGCGCGCCAAGGGCATCTGGCCGTCTAGTTGGGGCCGCATCACCAGCATGACGACCGCCTATGGCCATGGCATCGCCGTCACGCCGCTCCATCTGGCGAGCGCGTACGCCGCTCTGGTCAATGGCGGCATCTGGCGTCCCGCAACCGTGCGCAAGCTGCGCCCCGACGAAGTGCCCGAAGGTCGCCGCGTCTTTTCCGCCGCCACCAGCGCGCGGATGCGGCAACTGTTGCGGATGATCGTGTCGGCGGGTACAGGGCGTAGCGCCGACGCCAAGGGATTCCGGGTGGGCGGCAAGACGGGTTCCGCCGAAAAGCCTCAAGAGGGGCGCTATAACAAGACTTCGCTGGTGACGACTTTCGCTTCTGCTTTCCCCATGGACAATCCCCGCTACGTCGTCGTCGCGATCATGGACGAGGCGACGGGCCAGTACGGCCTGCGCACTGCCGCCTGGACCGCCGCGCCCGTGGTGAAGCGCGTGGTCGAGCGGACCGGCCCGATGCTGGGCGTGATGCCGGACGAAAGTCGCGATGTCGACATTTCCGACCTCATGCCGCTGCTGCACGGCGACAAGGAGAAAGAATGATGCGCCTCGGCTCGCTGGTCGCAGGGCTGGATGCGACGGTGATCGGTGAAGGCCTCGACGCCAACGTCACCGGCTTTGCCATCGACAATCGCAAGGTTGCGCCCGGCACCGTCTTCGGCGCCTTCCAGGGCCTGCGCGTCAATGGAGAGGATTATATCGCCGATGCGGTCAGATCCGGCGCGATCGCCGTGGTCGCCCGCCCGGAAGCGAAGGTCGAAGGGGCGATCCACATCGCCCACGCCAATCCGCGCCGCCTGCTGGCGCTGCTCGCCGCGCGCTATTTCGCGCCCTTCCCCGATGTGACCGTCGCCGTTACCGGCACCAATGGCAAGACCAGCACCGTGGAACTGGCGCGTCAGCTCTGGCGCATGCTGGGGCACAAGTCTGCGTCGATCGGCACGCTGGGCGTGACGACCGCAGTCGATCAGGTGTCCACCGGCCTTACCACGCCGGACATCGTCACCTTCCTTGCCAACATGTCGGGCCTGCGTCGCGAAGGCATCACCCACGCCGCGTTCGAAGCGTCCAGCCATGGCCTGGACCAATATCGCACCGAAGGCCTGCCGGTTGTCGCCGGAGCCTTCACAAACCTGTCGCGCGATCATCTCGACTATCATGGCGATATGGAGGCCTATTTCGACGCCAAGATGCGGCTGTTCGACGAAGTGGTCGCGCCCGACGGCGCGGTGGTCGTCTGGGCGGACGACGCCTGGTCGGACAAGGTCATCGCGCGGGCTACGAAGCGGGGGCTTCGTGTGCTGAGCGTCGGGGTGCAGGGGCAGGCGCTCCGCCTCACCAACCGCACCCCGACCCAGTTGGGCCAGACGCTGGAAATCGAAGTCGAAGGCAAAGGCTACAAGGTCAATCTGCCGCTGATCGGTGCCTATCAGGCCGCCAACGCCCTGACCGCCGCAGGCCTCGCCATCGCCACCGGCAGCGATATCGCCAGGGTGCTGGAACTGCTGGGCCGGGTCCAGCCCGTCCGCGGACGTCTGGAACGCGCCGTCATCAGCAAGGCGGGCGCGCCGGTCTATGTCGATTACGCCCATACCCCGGACGGCCTGCGCGCCGCGATCGAAGCCTTGCGCCCGCACACCCGTGGCAAGCTCATCGCCCTGTTCGGCGCGGGCGGTGATCGCGACGCGGGCAAGCGTCCCCTGATGGGCCAGGTCGCGGCGGAACTGGCCGATCACGTCATCGTCACCGACGACAATCCACGTTCCGAGGAACCCTCCGCCATCCGCGCAGCCGTCATGGCGGGCGCGCCGGGAGCCAAGGAAATCGGCGGCCGCCGCGCCGCCATTGCCGCCGCCATCGCGCAGGCCGGGGCGGACGACATCGTGCTGCTGGCGGGCAAGGGCCATGAACAGGGCCAGATCATCGGCGACCGCGTGCTGCCCTTCGACGATGTGACCGTCGCGCGGGAGTGCGCGGGGTGATTATACACCCGACCACATCCCTTCGGTTCGAGCTTGTCGAGAACCATCACTCAGCGGTTCTCGACAAGCTCGAACCGATCGGAGGTTGGTGTTGATGACCACCCTCTGGACCTCCGCCGACATCGCCAAGGCCACAGGCGGCGCCGCGTCGGCGCCGTTTGCCGTTTCGGGCGTCGCCTTCGACAGCCGCGAAGTGGGGCCGGGCGATCTGTTCGTCGCGATGAAGGGCGAAACCACCGACGGTCATAAGTTCGTGGACAAGGCCTTCGATCAGGGCGCATCCGGCGTGATCGTCAGCGAACCTGTCGCCCACCCCCATATCCTCGTCCCAGAAAGCGCTGCGGCACTGGACGCGCTGGGACTGGCGGCGCGCGCGCGCATGGCTGGCAAGGTGATCGGTGTCACCGGGTCGGTCGGCAAGACCGGCACGAAGGAAGCGCTCTATCAGGCGCTGGATCGCGCCGCGCCTGGCGACGTCCACCGCTCGGTCAAAAGCTACAACAACCATGTCGGCGTGCCCTTGAGCCTGTCGCGCATGCCGCGCGGCGCTGCCTATGGCGTGTTCGAAATGGGCATGAACCATGCGGGCGAACTGGCGGCGCTGACCCGGCAGGTCCGTCCCGATGTCGCGATCGTCACCGCCATCGCGCCCGCCCATATCGAATTTTTCGGTACGGAGGCGAAGATCGCCGAAGCCAAGGCGGAGATTTTCGAGGGCCTGCAACCCGGCGGCACCGCGATCATCCCCTATGACAGCCCCCATGTCACGCTGCTCTATAACAAGGCGGAACGTCACGCCGCGCGCATCCTGACCTTCGGCACCAGCGCGCAGGCAGACGTCTGCGTGCGCGAAGCCGTGCCCGCGCCGGGCGGCGGCACCCTCGTCACCGCGACGCTGCCCGACGCCGAACTCTGCTTCACCGTGGCCGCGCCGGGCGACCATTGGGTGTCGAACGCGCTCGCCGTGCTGGCGGCGGTCGCGGCGGTTGGCGGCGATCTGGCGGCAGCGGGCCTTGCGCTGGCTGAAATGCCGGGCCTGCCGGGCCGGGGCGAACGCCGCATCCTGCCCGTGGCGGGCGGCGAGGCGCTGCTGATCGACGAAAGCTACAACGCCAACCCCCTGTCGATGACCGCGACGCTGACGCAACTCGGCCGCGAAAAGGCCGATCGCCGCATCGCCATATTGGGCGGCATGCGCGAACTGGGAGACCGCAGCGTCGAATTGCATGCGGGCCTTGCCGAACCGCTGGGCGCAGGCCGGGTCGACTACGCCATATTGGTCGGCGCGGAAATGGCGCCGCTCGCCGACGCTTTGGGTAGCGCCATCCCCCATGTCCATGTCGCCGACACGGCGGCGGCCATCCCCCTCATTCAAACGGAAATGCGCGCGGGCGACGCGATCCTGGTCAAGGGCTCCAACGGCGTGGGCCTGTCCCGCCTGGTCGCAGCCCTGGCGCAGGCCGCCCGCGACGGAGACACAGAATAATGCTCTACTGGCTGGCCGAAACCCTGGATTTCGCAGGTATATTCAACCTCATCCGCTACCTGTCCTTTCGCGCGGGCGCGGCGATCTTCACGTCGCTCATCATCGGTCTGGTGATCGGTCCCAAATTCATTGGCTGGCTGCGCGTCCGTCAGGGCAAGGGGCAACCGATCCGCGACGACGGCCCGCAAAGCCACCTCGCCAAACGCGGCACGCCCACCATGGGCGGCCTGATGATCCTGACGTCGATGGTCGTTTCAGTGCTGCTGTGGATGGACCTGTCGTCCACCTATGTCTGGGC
Source organism: Sphingobium sp. CR2-8 (assembly GCF_035818615.1). Taxonomy (NCBI): domain Bacteria; kingdom Pseudomonadati; phylum Pseudomonadota; class Alphaproteobacteria; order Sphingomonadales; family Sphingobiaceae; genus Sphingobium; species Sphingobium wonjuense. The sequence goes on from NZ_JAYKZY010000002.1 coordinate 921,027, forward strand.
CTGCCTGTTCGTCACCCTGGGTTTCGGCGCGATCGGCTTCCTGGACGATTATGACAAGGTGACGAAGGCCAGCCACAAGGGGCTGTCGGGCAAGATGCGCCTGGCGTTCGAATTTCTGATCGCCGGGGTCGCCGCCTGGATGATCGTGCATCAACATGGCAATACCGCGCTGTACGTGCCCTTCTACAACGGCCCGGCGATCGAGCTGGGGCCGTTCTATTTCTGCTTCGCCGCCTTCGTCATCGTGGCGTTCGGCAATGCGGTGAACCTGACGGACGGCCTCGACGGCCTCGCCACCATGCCGGTCATCATCGCCAGCCTGGCCTTCATGCTGATCGTCTATCTGGTCGGCCGCGCGGACTTCGCCGAATATCTGGGCATCCCGCATGTGCCCGGCGCGGGCAATCTGACGATCCTGTGCGGCGCGATCATCGGCGCGGGCCTGGCCTTCCTGTGGTTCAACGCGCCGCCCGCCGCCGTTTTCATGGGCGACACCGGCAGCCTTGCGCTGGGCGGCACGATCGGCGTCATCGCCGTCACCGCCCATCATGAAATCGTGCTGGGCATCATCGGCGGCCTGTTCGTCGTGGAGGCGCTCAGCGTCATCATCCAGGTCTTCTTCTACAAGCGCACCGGCAAGCGCGTGTTCAAGATGGCCCCCATCCATCATCATTTCGAACAACTGGGCTGGGCCGAGCCGACCGTCGTGATCCGTTTCTGGATCATCGCCTTCGTACTGGCGCTCGCCGGTCTTGCGACGTTGAAGCTGCGATGATCGTCAGCAGCGCCTTTGCGGGGAAAACCTACGCCGTGCTGGGGCTGGCGCGGTCTGGCCTCGCCACGGTCGAGACGCTGGTCGCCAGCGGCGCGCGCGTCGTCGCCTGGGATAGCCGGGAGGAAGCCCGCGCGCTGGTCGAGGGACGGGCGGAAATCGGCGACCCGATGGAGATCGACCTGACCGGCTTCGACGGCATCGTGGTGTCGCCGGGCGTGCCATTGAACCGCCACCCCATCGCCATGCGCGCGAAGATCGCGGGCGTGCCGATCATCGGCGACATCGAACTGTTCGCGCTCGCCCGCCCGACGCTGCCGCCGCACAAGGTGGTCGGCATCACCGGCACCAACGGCAAGTCGACCACCACCGCGCTCATCCACCACATCATCGAACAGGCGGGCTATCCCACTGTCATGGGCGGCAATATCGGCCTGCCGATCCTCAGCCAGCCGCCGCTGGAACCCAATCTGCACGGCGTGGGCGTCTATGTGCTGGAACTGTCCAGCTACCAGATCGACCTGACGCATAGCCTGGATTGCGACGTCGCGGTGCTGCTCAACATCACGCCCGATCATCTGGATCGCTATGATGGCTTCGAAGGCTATGTCGCGTCGAAGGCACGGCTGTTTGCGATGCAGTCGGCGGACCATATCGCTGTCATCGCGACCGATGACGAGCCGAGCAAAGCGATCGCTACCAACCTGTTCTCCGGCGCAGGCCGGAGTCCAGTGTTGAACGCGGTGTCATCCGGCCCTGGACTCCGGCCTGCGCCGGCGAACGGTTTGGGGCAGGTGACGTCCTCCGACATCGACCCCGCCGCCCAACTGACCTGGCCCGCCCTGCAAGGCCCGCACAACGCGCAAAACGCCGCTGTCGCCATCGCTGTCGCAAAAGCACTGGGCATCGACGAATCTACCATCGCCAACGCGCTCACCAGCTACGCCTCGCTCCCCCACCGGATGCAGGCCGTCGCGACCCGCAAAGGCGTCCTCTACGTCAACGACAGCAAGGCGACCAACGCCGCCTCGACCGCCCCGGCGCTCGCCGCCTGGCCGCCGGTCGACGGACGCCCCCGCATCCACTGGATCTTGGGCGGCGTCGCCAAGTCGGACAATCTGGACGAGTGCGCGCCCCATTTCGGCAACGTCGCCCATGCCTACACCATCGGCGAAGCGGGGCATATGTTCGCCGATCTGCTGCGCACCCATATGGCCGTGGACGATAGCGAGATGCTAAGCGCCGCCGTCCGCCGCGCCGCGCGCATCGCGCAGCCGGGGGACGTGGTGCTGTTGTCGCCCGCCTGCGCCAGTTTCGACCAGTTTCGCGATTTCGAAGCGCGCGGCGATGCCTTTGCCGCGGCCGTTGCGGCGCTGGAATAAACCATCATAGTCGGGGGCGACGATGAACAGGGAAGGGACGACGGGCATGTTCAAGGCTGGCGAACTGGTGAAGGGTTTCCGCACCCGCACCGTGCCGCGCGAACGCACCGCGCTCGCCATCTGGTTCTGGGAAATCGACCGCGTCCTGCTGTCGCTGATCGTCACGCTGATGGCGATCGGCCTGGTCGCCGTCGCCGCAGCCTCCCCGGTCGCCGCGATCGATCGGTCGACCGCCAGCGTCGCGGTCAATCCGCTCATCTATTTCTACCGCCAATTGATGTGGGTGTTCATCGGCCTGCCGATCATGCTGGTCATCTCCATGCTGCCCCGCCCGCAGGCGCGGCGGCTGGCGATTTTCGGCTGCGCCTTCTTCTTCGTCATGCTGCTGTGCGTGCCGATCCTGGGATCGACCGTGAACGGCGCGAAGCGCTGGATCGACCTGCCCGGCTTCCGCTTCCAGCCGTCCGAGTTCCTGAAACCCGTCTTTGTCGTCGCGCTCGCCTGGCTGCTTTCGCTCCGCGCCAAGGATATGAGCCTGCCGGTCGTGCCCTTAAGCTTCTGCGTCACCGGCCTCATCGCCGTCGTCCTGATGCGCCAGCCCGACTTCGGCCAGACCGTCATCTTCGCCGCCTGCCTGGGCGTGTTGCTGCTGCTGTCGGGTGTGTCGATGCGCTTCATCGGCGCGATGGGCGGGGTGGCGCTCGCCGGGCTCATCGCGGTCTATATGTTCTATGAAAATGGTCGTCAGCGCGTGAACGACTTCCTCGGCATCGGTGTCCAGATCGACGCCGGTCCCGACCAGACCGACCTCGCCTTCCGCACCATCTCCCACGGTGGCTTCACCGGCGTCGGCCCTGGCGGCGGCCAGAACAAGTTCCGCCTGCCCGAAGCGCATACCGACTATATCTTTTCCGTGATCGGCGAAGAATTCGGCCTGCTCGCCTGCATCGCCATCGCCTGCGTCTATCTCGCCATCGTGGTGCGGGTGCTGCTGCGCCTGCTGGATGAAGAAGATGTGTTCACCATCCTCGCCGCCGCGGGTCTCACCACCCAGTTCGGCTTGCAGGCGATCATCAATATGGGCGTCAATGCGCAGATATTTCCGTCAAAGGGTATGACGCTGCCCTTTATCAGCTATGGCGGCTCCTCTATGCTGGCGCTTTGCATCGGGGTCGGCCTGCTGCTCGCCTTCACGCGGCGCAATCCCTTCATGGGCCGGCATACCGTGGTCAAATGGAGTGGTCGATGAGCATTTCCCGTCACTTCGTCCTCGCCGCCGGCGGGACGGGGGGTCATATGATTCCAGCGCACGCCGTGGCCGAAGAGCTGATGGCGCGCGGCCATCATGTCGCGCTCGTCACCGATGAGCGCGGCGCGAAGATCCCCGGCATCTTCGATCATGCGCCGGACAATCGCGCGCAGGTCCATGTCATGCCCGCTGGCCGCATGACCAAGAATCCGGCGAGTTGGCCCGGCGCGTTGAAGGCCATCCTGTCGGGCCGCGCCATGGCCCGCCGCCTTAACGAAACCTTCCGCCCCACCGCCGTCGTCGGCTTCGGCGGCTATCCCGCCATGCCCGCATTGCTGGGCGCGCTGGCGGACGGCATCCCCACCGCCATTCATGAGCAGAACGCCGTGCTGGGCCGGGTCAACCGCCTGCTCAGCGGCCGGGTCGACGCCATCGCCACCGCCTATCCGAATGTGGAGCGGCTCAAGGACGCCTATGCGGCCAAGGTCCATCTGATCGGCAATCCGGTGCGCGAAGAAGTAAAGCAGTTGCGTGAGGAGGATTTTCCAGCGCTCACCGACGAAAGCGTGTTCCGCGTGCTGGTGATCGGCGGCAGCCAGGGCGCGTCCATCCTGTCCAGCGTCGTGCCCGAAGGCCTCTCGATGCTGCCGGTCGCGCTGCGCCGCCGCCTGCAAGTGACGCAGCAGTGCCGCGCCGAAGACATCGACCGTGTGCGCAAAGTCTATGCGGAGATGGAAATCCCCGCCGACCTCGCCACCTATTTCAACGATGTGCCCGAAAAGCTGGGCTGGTCGCATCTGGTGATCGCGCGGGCGGGGGCCTCGACGCTCGCCGAACTGACCTGCGCGGGCCGCCCCGCGATCCTCATCCCGCTGCCCAGCGCGATGGACGATCACCAGACCGCCAACGCCCGCGAAATGACGGAAGCGGGCGGCGCACGCACGATTACGCAGGCGCGCTTCACCGCGATCGAACTCGCCAAACAGATGCAGAAGATGGCGCTGGAACCCGGCGCGCTTCAGAATGCGGCCAAGCGCGCGCGCACGTGCGGCCGCCCCAACGCCGCGCGCGACATGGCCGACCTGCTCGAAAGCATCGGCCGCGCGCCGATCATGAACGATCCGGTCAAGGTCGGCCCGACGCCCACCACGCTCAATCTGCAGGGTGTTCCGGCGTGAAGATTGTAGTCACCCTACCTCCGTTCGCCCTGCGCTTGTCGAAGCCTGTCCTGAGCGACTGCTGCAAGCAGTCAGTCGAAGGGGGCTACACTTCTCCTTTGAAGAAAGGACTGGGCTTCGACAGGCTCAGCCCGAACGGATTTTTTTACGAGGAAGAGAATACATGAAGGGTGTCGGCACGGACATCGGCACGATCCATTTCATCGGTATCGGCGGCATCGGCATGTCCGGCATCGCCGAAGTGATGCATAATCTCGGCTATAGCGTGCAGGGGTCCGACGTGGCCGAAGGCTATGTCGTGGATGGCCTGCGCAAGAAGGGCATCAACGTGATGATCGGCCACAAGGCCGAAAATCTGGGCGACGCCGCCGTGGTCGTCACCTCCACCGCGATCAAGCGCGGCAATCCGGAGGTCGAACTGGCGCTGGAAACCCGCGTCCCCGTCATCCGCCGCGCCGAAATGCTGGCCGAACTGATGCGCCTCAAATCCACCGTCGCGATCGCGGGCACCCATGGCAAGACCACGACGACGTCGATGGTCGCCGCGCTGCTCGACGCGGGCGGGGTGGACCCGACCGTCATCAACGGCGGCATCATCAACAGCTATGGCTCCAACGCGCGCCTGGGCAATAGCGACTGGATGGTGGTGGAGGCCGATGAGAGCGACGGCAGCTTCCTGCGCCTCGACGGCACGATCGCGGTCGTCACCAATATCGATCCCGAACATCTCGACCATTATGGCAGCTTCGATCGCGTCAAGGACGCCTTCGTCGAATTCGTCGGCAACGTCCCCTTTTACGGTGCGGCGATGCTCTGCCTCGACCATCCCGAAGTGCAGGCCATCCTGCCGCGCGTGCAGGACCGCCGGATCGTCACCTACGGTTTCTCCGCCCAGGCCGACATTCGCGGCGACAATGTCCAGCCCATCCCCGGCGGCAACCGCTTCGACATCCAGATCCGCGAGCGCGACGGTTCGACCCGCCGGATCGAGGGGATCGAAATGCCGATGCCCGGCCGCCATAATGTGCTGAACGCCATGGCGGCGATCGGCGTGGCGCTGCAAATGGGCATTGACGACACGACGATCCAGACCGGCTTTGCCAAGTTCGGCGGGGTCAAGCGCCGCTTTACCAAGGTCGGCGAGATCGCCGTCGCGGGCGGCGCCGCCACCGTCATAGACGATTATGGCCACCACCCGGTGGAGATCAAGGCGGTGCTCGCCGCCGCACGCGAAGGCGCAAAAGGCCGCGTCATCGCCGTGGTCCAGCCGCACCGCTTCACCCGTCTGCGCGACCTGATGGATGAATTTCAGCAGGCGTTCAACGACGCCGACATCGTCTATGCCGCCCCGGTCTATACCGCAGGCGAACAGCCGATCGAGGGCACGGACAGCGCGGCGCTGGTCGCCGGTCTCAAGCGGCGCGGCCATCGCAACGCCGCCACCGTCGCCGACGCCGCAGACCTCGCCGCCGTCATTGCCGCCGACATCCAGCCCGACGACATGGTCATCTGCCTCGGCGCAGGCGACATCACCAAATGGGCGGCGGGCCTTGCTGCCGCCGTCTCGGCCAAAGTCCAGGAAACCGCCTGATGTTCGAACTGTTCGCCGTAGGTTTCGAAATGCAGAAGCGCATGATCGACGCCCAGATGCAGGGCGTTGAGGCTGCGCGCGACATGGTGGAGGCGGCCCAGCGCCAGGTCCAAACCGGCATGGCCGCAGCGCAGGCCAATGACGCGAGCCTGAAGGCGATGAAAAGCTGGATGAACCTGTGGGGCATGCGCGGTTGAGCGTGAACATACCCCTCCCGCCCGTACGCGGCACGTTGAAGGCCGACGCCCCGCTGGCGCCGCTCGTCTGGTTCAAGGCGGGCGGCACGGCGCAATGGCTGTTCGAACCCAAGGATGCGGACGACCTGTCCGACTTCCTCGCCATGCTCGATCCGCAAGTGCCGGTGATGGCGCTTGGCCTCGGCTCCAACCTCATCGTCCGCGACGGCGGCGTGTCGGGCGTGGTCGTGCGGCTGGGCAAGCCCTTCGCGAAGGTCGTCGCCCAGGACGAAACGACGCTGGTCTGCGGCGGCGGCGCGTCGGGCATCCTCGTCTCCTCGACCGCGCGTGACGCAGGCATAGCGGGGCTGGAATTCCTGCGCTCCATCCCCGGCACGGTCGGCGGTTTCGTGCGCATGAACGGCGGCGCCTATGGCCGCGAAACCCGCGACATATTGCTGTCCTGCGAGGTCATCCTCCGTTCGGGCGAACAGGTGACGCTGCTCAACCGCGACCTCGCCTATACCTATCGCCACTCGAACCTGACTGATGGCGCGATCGTGGTCAGCGCGACTTTTCGCGGCGAACCCGGCGAACCCGCCGCGATCCAGGCCGAAATGGACCGCATCGCCGCCGCGCGTGAGGAAAGCCAGCCTCTGCGCAGCAAGACCGGCGGCTCGACGTTCAAAAACCCGGACGGGCACAAGGCCTGGCAGTTGGTAGACGAAGCGGGCTGTCGCGGCCTCCAGCTTGGCGGCGCACAGGTGAGCGAGAAACACACCAACTTCCTCCTCAACACCGGCGACGCCACCAGCACCGACATCGAAGCCCTGGGCGAAGAAGTCCGCCGTCGCGTGAAGGAGAAGAGCGGCGTCGAACTGGAATGGGAAATCCAGCGGGTTGGGGTGGCGACGTGATGCATCATCCTCTCACCCCGTTCGCCCTGAGCCTGTCGAAGCCTGTCCTGAGCGACTGCTGCAAGCAGTCAGTCGAAGGGGGCTTTTCTTCTTCAAAAAGTGAAGGGAAGGGCTTCGACAAGCTCAGCCCGAACGGATGTAATTTGGAGCATATCGCATGACCCGTGGCCCCTGGCATGTCGCCGTCCTCATGGGCGGCTGGTCGGCGGAGCGCCCCGTCTCGCTGTCGTCCGGCGAAGGCGTCGCCAAGGCGCTGGAATTGCGCGGCCACACAGTCACCCGCATCGACATGGACCGCAACGTCGCCGCGCGCCTCGCTGAAATCAAGGCGGACGTGATCTTCAACGCGCTCCACGGCGTGCCCGGCGAAGACGGCACGGTGCAGGGCATGATGGACTTGATGGGCCTCACCTACACCCATAGCGGCCTCGCCACCTCGGTCATCGCGATCGACAAGCAACTGACCAAGCAGGCCCTGGTCCCCCACGGCATCCCCATGCCCGGCGGCCATATCGTTTCGAGCGAAAGCCTGTTCACCGCCGATCCGCTGCCGCGCCCCTATGTGCTCAAACCCGTCAACGAAGGCAGTTCGGTCGGCGTCGCCATCGTCACGGCGGAGGGCAATTATGGCAACCCCATTGCCCGCGACAGCGTCGGCCCGTGGCAGGATTTCCCCGAACTGCTCGCCGAACCCTATATTCGCGGCCGCGAACTGACGACCGCCGTGCTGGGCGATGAGGCGTTGCTCGTCACCGAACTGCGACCCAAGAGCGGCTTCTACGATTTCGACGCCAAATATACCGACGGCATGACAGAGCATGTCTGTCCCGCCGACCTGCCGCCCGAAATCACGCAGGCCTGCAAGGCGATCGCCCTGCGCGCCCATCAGCTGCTGGGCTGCAAAGGCGCGTCGCGCGCGGACTTCCGCTGGGACGACGAACGCGGCATCGACGGGCTGTTCCTGCTGGAGGTCAATACCCAGCCGGGCATGACGCCCTTGAGCCTCGTCCCCGAACAGGCCGCGAAGCTGGGCATTGACTATGCCACGCTGGTGGAGACTATTGTCGAAGAGGCGCTCAATCGCGCCCGGAAGGCGGGTGGCGAACATGGCTGAAGCACGGATCAGGCGCGGCGGCACCGCGCGACTGAGCAGCGCGAAGGGGAGGGCGACCGGAGGACGGGGAGCTCGCGGCCGCGCGCTTAAGCGCCGCAGCTGGGTCGACAGCCTCATCGAATATCTGCCCGTCAGCGAAGCCACGCTGCAACGCATGGCCAGCTGGGCGATCGTCGGCATCTTCGCCGCAATCGTCATCGCCATCGCCATTTTCATGGGCCTGCCCGGCATGGCGCGCCAGCAGGCGGCTGACATCGCCGCCCGCGCGGGCTTCGAAGTCGACAAGGTCGAGGTGCGCGGCGTCGAACGGATGGACGAACTGCCGGTCTACAACATCGCGCTGGGCCAGGTGGATCGCTCCATGCTCTCGCTCGACCTGCCCAAGGTGCGGGCCGACATGCTCAAGCTCGGCTGGGTCAAGGATGCGCGTATTTCCCGCCGCCTGCCCGATACGCTGGTGGTCGACATCGTAGAGCGCGATCCGGTCGCCGTCTGGCAGCATAATGGCCAGCTGCACCTGATCGATGTCCAGGGCGTGGTGTTGCAGTCGGTGTCCGCCAGCGCGATGCCCGACCTGCCGCTGGTCGTCGGTCCCAACGCCAACCGCCAGACCGCCGGCCTCAATCGCCTGATGGAAAACGCCCCCGCCTTGAAGCCGATGCTGGCGGGCGCGACCTGGGTGGGGAACCGCCGCTGGGATCTGCGCTTTCAGTCGGGTGAAACGCTCTCCCTGCCTGAGGGCGACAAGGATTCGGCGGGTGCATTGGTGAATTTCGCACGCATGGATGGCGTCAACCGGCTGCTCGGTCGCGGCATCGTGAAGTTCGACATGCGCGATCCCGACCGTTTCGTCCTGCGCCTGCCGCAGGGCCGGGTCGAGGAAAAGCCGATGGACGACACGGCCAAGACCGCCGCCACGCCGATCGAAGGCGAGGAAGGCTAAAAGCCATGGCCCAGCCCAAGGTCGAAAAGCTCATCACCGCCATCGACATCGGATCGTGGAAAGTGTCCGCGCTCATCGCGGGCCGGACCGACACGGGCGAGCTGGCGATCCTGGGCACCGGCCAGCGCGAAAGCCGGGGCGTGCGTCGCGGCTTCATCGCCGACATGGAACGCACCGAACTGGCCGTCCGCGAAACGGTCGAACAGGCCGAACGCGTCGCGGGCACCAATATAGAGGATGTCTGGGTCAGCTTTTCGGGCGGCAGCCTGGTCAGCGACGTCGTCACGGTGGAACGCGACATGAGCGGCTATCGCATCGAACAGCCCGATATCGACGATCTGCTCACCACCGGGCAACAGGGTATCGACCCCGATGGCCGCATCGTCCTTCACGCCCAACCGACCTGCTTCACGATCAACGGCCGGGTGCCGGTCAAGAAACCGCTGGGCATGCATGCCGATCTGTTGGGCGTGGACATCCATGTCGTGCTGGCGGATGGTGCGCCGCTCGCCAATCTCGACCTGTGCGTGCGCGGCGCCTATCTCAACGTCAATTCGATCGTCGCCTCCCCGATCGCGACGGGCCTGGCTTGCCTGTCGGAAGAGGAACGCGACCTGGGCGTCGCGCTGGTAGAAATGGGCGCGGGCGTTACCAACGTTTCGCTCTATGCGGGCGGCATGCTGGTCGGTCTCCATTCGATTCCCTTCGGCGCGGCCGACATCACCGACGACATAGCCTCCGCCTTCGGCATCCGCCGCAGCCAGGCGGAGCGGGTCAAATGCTTCTATGGCTCCGCTATGCAGAATCCCCGCGATTTCCGCGAGATGATCGAAATCGCGCCGCCCCATGGCGAAGCCGCGATACCGGGGCAGGCCGCTGGCCTGAATGCGGAAGGGGGCAAGATCACCCGCGCCGCGCTGGTCGGCGTCATCTGCGAACGGCTGAACCAGATCATGACGGACGTGAACGCCGCGCTGGCGGGCATGGGTTTCAACAGCAACGGGCGACAGGTCGTGCTGACCGGCGGTGGCGCGGAAATGAAGGGCATCGCCGACTATGCGCAGGGCGCGCTGGGCCGCGCGGTGCGGATCGGACGACCCAGGGGCTTGTCCGCCATGCCCGAAGCGCATAGTGGGCCAGCCTTCGCGACATTGGCGGGACTCGCGCTTTACGGCGCTTCCAACCCGGTTGATCTCCGCACGATGGCGCCCGCGCCGCAAACGGTGCATCGCCTGGGGGCGCCGCTCTGGTGGCAACGTATGATGCGCGCGATGAAGACCAACTATTGAACGAAATTGAACCAAGACGAAAATAGGTAGTGAATTCCCCTATTTTCTGGTGTTAACATTAAATGACGGCGTTGCTTCCTGACGAGGAAGCTGAGGGAGCAGTATATATGAGCATTGAAATCAGCCCACCGCATGTGGACGAACTGAAGCCGCGGATCGCGGTCATCGGCGTCGGCGGCGCGGGCGGCAATGCCATCGCAAACATGATCGCCGCCCATGTCGAGGGCGTGGACTTCATCGTGGCGAACACCGACGCGCAGGCGCTCAACAGCTCGCCCGCCGAACGCCGCATCCAGCTTGGCCCGCAGATCACCGAAGGCCTCGGCGCCGGATCGCGTCCCGAAATCGGCAAGGCGGCGGCGGAAGAGACCATCGCTTCGGTCGAAGAGGCGCTGCAGGGCGCGCATATGTGCTTCATCACCGCGGGCATGGGCGGCGGCACCGGCACGGGTGCAGCCCCGGTCATCGCGAAGGCTGCGCGCGATCGCGGCATCCTGACCGTCGGTGTCGTGACCAAGCCCTTCACCTTCGAGGGCAATCGCCGCATGAAGTCGGCGGACGCGGGGATCGAGGAGCTGCAAAAGCATGTCGATACCCTCATCGTCATTCCGAACCAGAATCTCTTCCTTATCGCCAACCCGAACACGACCTTCAAGGAAGCGTTCCAGATGGCGGACGAAGTGCTGCAACAGGGCGTGCGCTCCATCACCGATCTCATGATCATGCCGGGCCTCATCAACCTCGACTTTGCCGACGTGCGGTCGGTGATGGGCGAAATGGGTAAGGCGATGATGGGCACCGGCGAAGCGGAGGGCGACGGCCGTGCGCTTCAGGCCGCCGAAAAGGCGATCGCCAACCCGCTGCTCGACGGCGTGTCGATGCGCGGCGCGAAGGGCGTCATCGTCTCGATCGTGGGCGGCGACGACATGCGCCTGATGGAAGTGGACGAAGCCGCCAACCATATCCGCGAACTGGTCGATCCGGACGCGAACATCATTTGGGGCAGCGCCTTCAACGATGGCCTCAACGGCAAGATCCGCGTGTCGGTGGTCGCCACCGGCATCGATAATGAAGTGGGCAATCACGCCGCGCCGCTGACGCAGCCGTTCAGCTTCGCCAACCGGCCCGCCGTGTCCGTTCCGCAGTCCGCCGCGCCTAAGCCCGCGCCCGTCGCGCAGCAGCCCGCACCGGCGGCTCCCGCGCCCGCGCCTGCACCGACGCCTGCCCCCGTGCAGCCCGAAACGCTCGAACTCGACGTGCCCGCCGCCCCGGCCCAGCCTGCTCCCGCAGCGCCGACGCCTGCTTTCGCCCCGAAGAAGCCGGCCGCTATCTTTTCCGACGAAGATCCCGACCAGGACGAACTGATCCTGGGCGCGGACGCCGCCGAACCGGCCGCGCCCGCCGCGCCAGCGCCTGCCGCCCCCGCGCCGCGCGTCGCCGCCGGTGGCACGCTGTTCGAACGGATGGCGGGCCTGACCCGTGGCACGGAAAAAGCGCCGGGCGCTGACGACGCGGCGCCTGGCGTCGACATCCCCCGCTTCCTCAATCGCCAGAGCAACCAGTAACCGCGCGTGCGGCCAAGGCCGCACGCTTTGATCAAGCGCGCTGTCGGTCGCCTGGGGCGGCCCGGCGCGCTTTTTCATGGGGCCAATTCCCTGTCCGGCGCGATATCGGCTAGAGGATCGACTCTCCGGAGCGCATCTCGCTCCCGACGCAGCCAATGTATCTTTTGTCTTCCGTATCTCCCCTATGCCGATGACCCTTCGCCCGGCTTGGAGATGTTCTAGGGACCGAATGTGAAACGTACGTCTTCTTGGATCGTCGGTCTTTGCCTTCCCGGCGCGTTCCTCCTTCCCGGCGTCGCGCTGGCGCAACTGGACCAGTCGCAACTGGTCCGTCCGCTGGGCGCCGCCGACCTCAACACCAACCTGGCGCGCCTCGCGTCCAACCCGCGCGATGTCTCCGCGCTGATCGGTGCTGGCGAAGCCGCGCTGGCGCTGGACGATCCCCGCGCGGCCACCGGCTTCTTCGCCCGCGCCGAAGCGATCGAGGGCAGCAACGGCCGGATCAAGGCCGGGCTGGGGCGAGTGATGCTCAAGCTGCAAAACCCCCGTGAAGCCCTGCGCCAGTTCGATCTCGCCACGCGGCTGGGCTATGCCGAAACGACCCTGTTCTCCGATCGCGGCCTGGCGCGGGACATGACCGGCGATCAGGCCGGGGCGCAGCGCGACTATCAGGCGGCGCTGCAACGCACCCCCGACGACGATGAACTGGTGCGCCGCTATGCCGCATCGCTCGGCATTTCCGGACAGGTCGCGGCGTCCGAAAAAATCCTGCAACCTTTGCTCTACAAGAGCGATCGCGCCGCCTGGCGCTATCGCGCGTTCATCCTGGCGATGAACAACCGGCAGGCGGATGCCAAGAAGCTGGCGTTGCAGACCATGCCCGCCCAACTGGCCACTGCCATCATCCCCTATATGGAAAAAATGCCCTATCTGACCGCCGCGCAAAAGGCCGCAGCCGTGCATTTCGGCCATTTCCCGGCGCAGATCGGCACCAGCATCGTCGCGATCACGCCGACCCCGCCCGCACCGGGCGTCGCCGTCGCCGCCAGTCCGCCGCCGACCACCGTCGCGGCGGCAACCCCGGCCAGGACGAAACCGCTCAGCCGCAGCGAACAGCGCCGCCAACAGCGCGAGGCGGCCCGGCTCGCGCGCGCGGAGCGGCAGGCCGCTGCCCGCCGTCCGGCCCAGCCGCGACTGGCGCAGGCCGACACGACGCCGCCTGCCAACCCGCCCGCCGCCCGGACCCCGCAACAGACCGCGCCCCAGCCTGCGCAACAGCCGACGCCACAGTCCAGCCGCACGCCGCCCGCACCGCAGGTCCAGCCACTACCGGCAACCCCTGCTGCCAGCGCACCGGACCCAACACCCCAACCGACCACGTCACGTCCGACAACCGCGCCCGCCGCCGTGCAGGGACCACCCGCGCCCGGCTTCGATTCGGTCGATCGCGCGCCTACCCGCACCACGCTGCCCCAAAGCCAGCCGTCTACAAGCGTAGCGCCGCAGACCCCGACGGCTCTTGCACAGGCGTCCCCGCCTGCCACCCAGCCATCGGCGGCCGCAACCCAGGCCCCGACCCAGTCCCTTCCACCCACGCCGCAGCCTGATCCGGAAGCCACGCGCAGTCTGGCGGACATCATCCGCGCCATCGACGTGCCCGAAGCGGAACGGCAGCCCACCGTCGCCGCCGTGGACCTGGCCGAAATCGCCGCCGTCCAGGCCGCCCGCCGCGCCGAACGCCAGGCCGCCGCCGCCTCCGCCGCCGAAAAGGCGAAGAAGGAGGCCACGGCCAAGGCCAAGGCGGAGGCTGCCGCCAAGGCGAAGAAGGAGGCCGAGGAAAAGAAGCGCCTCGCCGACAATCCCTCGCGCAACTGGCTGCAAGTCGGCGTCGGCCAGAGCAAGGGCGCGCTGGGCTTCACCATGAATGCGCTGCGCAGGAAATATACGATCCTCGCCAAACAGGATGGCTGGAGCGCTGCCTGGGGCCGCACCAACCGCCTGCTGGTCGGTCCCTTCGCCAGCTTCACCCGCGCCAGGGAACTGGAAACCAGCCTCAAGAAAGACGGCGCCGACGCCTTCGCCTGGAAAAGCGACGCCGGGGAAGTCGTGGAGAAGCTGGGCGATTGATGGCGTCGGGGGCAATCCACCTGCCTCCACCTAATGGCTTCCTCTACTCCCCTCCCTATCAGGGAGGGGCCGGGGGTGGGTGCGCCACGCAGTGGCGCTCTGCCGTCAGCAAGCAAGTTGCTCGCTTCGCTCACACCCTCCCAATCCTCCCTGGAGGGGAGGCGCTATGTGATAGCTGCCTACCCCAAGCGGGCTAACCGTGAAGACCTATCCCGTGCGCCACAAATCGGCGTCACGGAAAGCCGACCTTCCGCTGTTCCAGCCGCCGCCCAAATGCTCTAAGAGCGCGCCCATGACGACGCTCGCCTCCTATGCCTGCCATCCCGCCGCCAGCCGCGGTCGCCTCTATCCCGAAGAGGGCGGGGAAAGGCGCGGGCCGCGCGATATGTTTCAGCGCGACCGCGATCGCATCATCCACTCGATCGCGTTCCGGCGGCTGCGTCACAAGACGCAGGTGTTCGTCTCGCCCGACGGCGATCATTTTCGCGTCCGCCTGACCCACAGCCTGGAAGTCGCGCAGATCGGCCGCACCACCGCGCGCACGCTGGGCCTCAACGAAGATCTGACCGAAGCGCTCTGCCTTGCCCACGACATCGGCCATCCCCCCTTCGGCCATGCCGGGGAGGACGCGCTGGAAGCGGCGATGGAGGATCATGGCGGCTTCGATCACAACGCCCATACGCTGCGCACGCTGATGCTGCTCGAAAGCCCCTATCCGCGTTTCCCCGGTCTCAATCTCAGCTGGGAAATGCTGGAGGGGCTGGCCAAGCATAATGGCCCCGTCACCCACCCCGGCTGGGCTATGCGCGAACTCGACACGCTCTGTCCGCTCGACCTTGCCAGCCATGCCTCGCTGGAGGCGCAGCTGGCCGCGATCGCGGACGACATTGCCTATGACAATCACGACATAGACGATGGCCTGCGCGCGGGCCTGCTGACGCTCGACCAGTTGATGGACGTGCCTTTCGTCGCGACCTGCTGGGACCGGGTGCGCGCCCGCTATCCCGATGTGGCGCAGGACCGGCTGCTGCGCGAACTGGTGCGCGAGCAGATCGGCGTGATGGCCACCGACCTCATCGACTCCACCCGCGCCAACATCGCCGCATCGGGCGTGGAGACGGTCGCGGACGTCCGTGCCTTCGGCGAAACCCTCGTCGCCTTCTCGCCGGACCTCGCCGCGCAGGAGCGCGAACTCAAACGCTTCATGTACGCCACCCTCTATCATCATCCCGAACAGCTTGCCGCCGCTGATCGCGCGCGGGTGATCGTCACCGACCTGTTCCGCGCCTATCGCGACGACCCAGCCCTGATGCCGCCCGAATGGCGCGACGATTGCGTGCTGGAAGAACCCGCCCGCAGCCGCCACATTGCGGACTTCATCGCGGGCATGACCGATCGCTACGCCGAAAAGCGTCATGCGGAAATCTACGGCGCCATGGCGCTGGCGGATTGACGCGCCCCTGCGTTTGAAGCAATGCGGCAGCGTCTCCGATGGATTCGTCCGTCGGGCATGATGCGGGAGAGCATGGGAAGCCTTGAAGGCCACCCCGTCACCGAAGGAGCAACCGCCCCGGAATCTCTCAGGTTAAAGGACCGCATCGCGCGCAAGGCACTCTGGAAAGCGGACAGTCGCGCGATTGTCCCACCGAAGGGGTAAGCCATGTGGCCGCAAGGCCGCTGGTCAAAGCTCTCAGGTTCCGTGACAGAGGGGGTGGCCTATGCCAGCGGTCCGAATCCGGGCGCTGGTTTCTGTTCGCCATCAACCCCGCACGGAAAGGACGCTTCATGTCCGGCAATGACGATATCGCCACCCTCGCCGAGGAACTGCCGCTGGAGGCCCTGCCGCTCGACGCCTGGCACCGTGCCCGCGGCGCGCGCATGGTCGGCTTTGCGGGCTATCATATGCCGATCCAATATGAAGGCATCATGGCCGAACATAGCTGGACCCGCGAACATGCCGGCCTGTTCGACGTCAGCCATATGGGCCAGCTCAGCTTTTCGGGCGAAGCTGTCGATGCAGCGCTCGAACATCTGCTGCCCAGCGACATCAAGGGGCTGAAGCCCTTCCGCCAGCGTTATTCGATGCTGCTCGACCAGGAAGGCGGCATCCTGGACGACCTGATGGTATCGCGCCTCGGCGATGGCGCGTTCGACGGCGCGGACATTTACATGGTCGTCAACGGCGCGACCAAATATGACGATATCGGCTGGATGATCGAACATCTGCCCGACGCCGTCGTCATGAACCACATGGCCGACCAGGCGCTGCTCGCCCTGCAAGGCCCGGAAGCGGGCGAAGCGCTGGCCGCGCTCATCCCGGAAACCGCCGACCTCCTCTTCATGCAGTCGGGCCAGTTCATCTGGCGCGGCGTCACGCTGTGGATCAGCCGTTCGGGCTATACCGGTGAGGACGGCTTCGAAATCAGCCTGCCCGCCGACGACGCGACCCTGCTTGCCGATGCGCTGTGCGCGTTGCCGCAGGTGAAGCCCATTGGCCTGGGCGCGCGCGACTCGCTGCGTCTGGAGGCGGGCCTGCCGCTCTACGGCCATGACCTTTCGCCCGCCGTCAGCACCATCGGCGCGGACCTGGGCTTCGCCATTCAAAAGCGCCGCCGCGAGGAGGGGGGCTTCATCGGCCATGCCCGCGTGTTGAAGGAACTGGCCGACGGTCCGGGATCGAAGCGCGTGGGCCTCACCATCACCGGCCGCCTGCCTGCGCGCGAAGGTGCGCAGATCTACGCTGGCGACGTCCTCGTCGGGGAAGTCACGTCGGGCGGCTTCGCGCCGTCGGTGGGCGCGCCGATCGCCATGGGCTGGGTCAGCCTGCCGCATGCCGCGATCGGCCAGGCGCTCGAAATCGACGTCCGGGGCAAACGCATCGCCGCTGAGGTTGCGCCGATGCCGTTCGTTTCCCATCGTTATCGCCGCAAGGCCTGATTCTTCATTTCCTTGGAGGGTAGTAAATCCATGAGCCGTTATTTCACCGACGAACATGAATGGATCGATGTCGAGGGCGAAATCGCCACCGTGGGCATCACCGACTATGCGCAGGAACAGTTGGGCGACATCGTGTTCGTCGAACTGCCGGCCGAAGGCACCAATTTCGACAAGGGCGACGACGCCGCCGTCGTGGAATTGGTCAAGGCCGCCTCCGACGTCTATGCGCCGATTTCGGGCGAAGTGGTCGAATCCAACAGCGCGCTGGAAGACGAACCCGCGCTCGTGAACAGCGACGCGGAGGAGGATGGCTGGTTCTTCAAACTGCGCATCGCCGACACCAGCGAGCTGGAAGGCCTGATGAACGAAGCGGCCTACAAGAAGTTCGTGGCCGCGCTGTAAAGGACAAAAAATAAGCCCCTCCCTTCCAAGGGAGGGCGTTTCAGGTCGGTCAAGCCCCCGGCTTGACCTGAACAGCGCGGGGCGCTGTTCACCTGTAAACGGGGTGGGTGGCGACCGTAGGGAGCCTCAATCCTATCCCAAAGAGCCGCCGCTGGCGCGGCGGACCCACCCCCTTACCCCTCCCTAAAAGGGAGGGGGGAGTTTTGGACATGCGCTACCTACCCCTTACCGACACCGACCGGCAGGACATGCTGGCCGTCATCGGCGCATCCTCGATCGACGATCTGTTCGTGGACGTGCCTGCCGAAGCCCGCCTGACCGACAAGATCGCGGGCCTGCCCGATCACGCCAGCGAACTGGCGGTCGAACGTCACATGGCGGCGCTCGCGCGGCAAAATCTGTCGGCGGGGGAGGCGCCCTTCTTCCTGGGCGCGGGCGCGTACAAGCATCATGTCCCCGCCAGCGTCGATCATCTGATCCAGCGCGGCGAATTCCTGACCGCCTACACCCCCTATCAGCCCGAAATCGCGCAGGGCACGTTGCAGGTGCTGTTCGAATTCCAGACCCAGGTCGCGCGCCTGCTGGGCTGCGACGTCGCCAATGCGTCCATGTATGACGGCTCGACCGCCTGCTGGGAAGCGATCGTCATGGCCCGCCGCATCACCAAGCGCGGCAAGGCGATCCTGTCGTCGGGCCTTCACCCCCATTATGTGTCGGTCGCCAACACCATGGCGAAGTTCACCGGCGACGTGCTGGCGCATGAAGCCCCGACGCTGGACGCCGCGACCGACATCGACGCCCTGATCGCGGGCATCGACAAGGATACGAGCTGCGTCGTCGTCCAATATCCCGACATTCTCGGTCGCATCGCCGACCTGACCCCACTCGCCGACGCCGCCCATGCGGTGGGCGCGCTGCTGGTCGCGGTCGTCACCGAACCCGTCGCTCTTGGAGCCATCAAGGCACCTGGGGCTATGGGCGCGGATATCGTCGTGGGTGAAGGCCAGTCGATCGGCGTCGGCCTCCAGTTCGGCGGCCCCTATCTTGGCCTCTTCGCCTGCAAGCAGAAATATGTCCGCCAGATGCCGGGCCGCCTGTGCGGTGAGACGGTGGATGCCGCGGGGAAGCGCGGTTTCGTGCTGACCCTCTCGACCCGCGAGCAGCATATCCGGCGGGAGAAGGCCACGTCGAACATCTGCACCAACTCGGGCCTGTGCGCGCTCGCGTTCAGCATCCACATGACCCTGCTCGGCGAACGCGGCCTGCGCGAACTGGCGACCCTCAACCACGCCCTCGCTTGCCAGGCCGCCGATCGCCTGAGCCAGGTGCCGGGCGTCACGCTGGTCAACGACAGCTTCTTCAACGAATTCACCCTGATCCTGTCGAAGGATGCGCGCGAGGTCGTCCGCACCCTGGCCGACAAGGGCGTGCTGGCGGGCGTCTCGCTCGGCCGCCTGTTCCCGGCAGCGCCCCAGATCGGCAACGGCCTGGTCGTCGCCGTCACTGAAACGGTCACGCCGGAAGATATCGAAGCCCTGGCCAAGGCGCTTGAGGAGGAACTGGTATGAACAGCCCTCTTAATCCGTTCGCCCTGAGCCTGTCGAAGGGCCGCACTTTCTTTGAAGAAAAGGGCAGGGCTTCGACAGGCTCAGCCCGAACGGTTTTGGAAAGAGGGCTGTAAGATGACGATGCTCAAGGAAGGCCGCCCCACCACGCCAGTCCCTGTCGAGGAAGCCCATATGTCTCCGGCAACCGCCACCGGCAATCGCGCGCTGATGCTGGAAGAAGCCCTGATCTTCGAGATCGGATCGACCGACACCACCGGCGTAGACTTCGCGGACGCGCCCAACGTCGCCAGCCGCCTCGGCGCGCTCGCCCGCACCGACGCCATCGGCCTGCCGGGCCTGTCCGAACAGGAAACGGTGCGCCACTACACGCGTCTCAGCCGCCAGAACTACGCCATCGATCTCGGCCTGTTCCCACTCGGCTCCTGCACGATGAAGCATAATCCGCGCCTGAATGAAAAGGTCGCGCGGATGCCCGGTTTCGCCGACCTCCACCCGCTCGCCCCGCAATCGACGGTGCAGGGCGCGCTGGGCGTCATCAACGAACTGGCGGTCTGGCTCATCAAGCTGACCGGCATGCACGGCGTCGCCATGACGCCCAAGGCGGGCGCGCATGGTGAATTGTGCGGACTGCTCTGCATCCGCGCCGCGCTCGAAGCCCGCGGCGACGCGCGGCAGGTCGTGCTGGTCCCCGAAAGCGCCCACGGCACCAACCCCGCGACCGCCGCCTTCTGCGGCTACAGGGTGGAGGATATCCCCGCGACCCCCGAAGGGCGCGTGGACTTGGAGGCGCTCAAGGCGCGCCTCGGCCCGGACGTGGCGGCGGTGATGATCACCAACCCCAATACCTGCGGCCTGTTGGAACGCGACATGAAGACCATCTCCGACGCGGTCCACGCCGCCGGGGCCTTCGTCTATTGCGACGGCGCGAACTTCAACGCCATCGTCGGCCGGGTCCGTCCCGGCGACCTGGGCGTCGACGCGATGCACATCAACCTGCACAAGACCTTCTCCACGCCCCATGGCGGCGGTGGTCCCGGCTCCGGCCCGGTGGTATTGTCCGAAGCGCTCTCGCCCTTCGGGCCGCTGCCCTATACCGCGCGCATGGCGGACGGCACGATCCACCTCATAGAGGAGGAGAATGTCGGCGAGGAAATGCCGCAAAGCTTCGGTCGCATGTCCGCCTTCCACGGCCAGATGGGCATGTTCACGCGCGCGCTGGCCTATATCCTGTCTCATGGCGCGGACGGCCTGCGTCAGGTGGCGGAGGACGCCGTCCTCAACGCCAACTATATCCTGCGCAGCCTGGACGATGTGCTGGACGCGCCCTTTGGGCAAAGCGGCCCCTGCATGCATGAGGCGCTGTTCAGCGACAAGGGACTGGCCGAAGGCTTCACCACGCTCGACATCGCCAAGGGGCTGATCGACGAAGGCTTCCACCCGATGACCATGTATTTCCCGCTGGTCGTCCATGGCGCGATGCTGGTCGAACCGACCGAAACCGAAAGCAAGGCCGCGCTGGACCAGTTCATCATGGCCCTGCGCAGCCTCGCCGAACGCGCCAAGGCCGGGGACGAAGCGCTCAAGGGCGCACCCTACCACGCCCCGCGCCGCCGCCTCGACGAAACGCTCGCCGCGCGAAAGCCCATCCTGACCTGGACCGATCCGGCGCTGGCCCAGGCGGCGGAATGACGGACGGGCCGGAACCCTGGCAACCGGGTTCCGACCCTGCCATAGCCGGAAAACGTTTCGCTCCCGCAACGGAACGCAATCGCGACGCGATCGCCGCCGTCCTGCGCGACGCCCTCCCACCCGCCGGCCTCGTGCTGGAGGTGGCGAGCGGGAGCGGCGAACATGCTGTCCATTTCGCTGTCTCTTTCCCCGATCTCGACTGGCAACCGACCGATCCCGATCCGACCGCGATCAACTCGATCGCCGCTTGGCGGGAAGAGGCGCGCGCGCCCAATCTGCGCGCCCCGATCCCGCTGGACGCGGCAGCCGACTGGCCGATCGCGCAGGCCGCCGCCATCCTCTGCATCAACATGGTCCACATCGCCCCATGGGAAGCGACGCTGGGATTGTTCAAGGGGGCAGGGCAGGCGCTGCCGCCCGGCGGCCTGCTCTATCTCTACGGCCCCTACACCCGCGTCGGCGTGGAGACCGCTCCCAGCAACCTGACCTTCGACGCCTCGCTCAAGGCTCGCGACCCGCGCTGGGGCCTGCGCCGAGTCGAGGATGTCGTCGCCGCGGCGCAGGCGCAGGGCTTGCGCTTGGACAAGCTGATCGCCATGCCTGCGAACAACCTGTCATTGCTTTTCAGGCGGCGGACTTGAAATAATAGTGTGTTCCCGCGAAGGCGGGAACCCAGCCCCGCCCTTCGAACTGGGTTCCCGCCTTCGCGGGAACACGCCGCACATATTAGGGACTAATGCCCAGCCATCTCCTCCCCCTCGTCACGGCCGAACTCGCCGCCCCGGCCGATCCGCGCGCCGCCGCCATGGCCGGCGCACTCGCCGCCCAATATCCGCAGGCCGCCCGCGCCGTCCTCTTCTACGGCTCCTGCCTGCGGGAGGCCAATCTCGACGGGCTGATGCTCGATTTCTACCTGATCGTGTCGGACTATGCGGCCGCCTATGGCAAAAGCTGGCTGGCGCGCGCCAACCGCCTGATCCCGCCCAACGTTTTTCCCTTCGAACATAATGGCCTGATCGCCAAATATGCGGTCCTGTCCGAAGCCGACTTCGCGCGTCTCAACAGCCCGGCGGCCGACAATGTCTCGGTCTGGGCGCGCTTCGCCCAGCCCTCGCGCCTGCTCTGGGCCGCCGACGATCTCGCCCGTCAGCGCGCCATCGCCGCCGTGGCGCAGGCCGCGCCGACCCTGCTTTCCCTGGCACAGCCGATGGCGGCGGGGCAGGGGGATGCGCTGGCCCTGTGGAAGGCCGGTTTCACCCAGACCTATAATGCCGAATTGCGCGCCGAAAAGACCGGCCGTTCCGTCTCGATCGTGGACGCCGATCCCGACCGCTATCGCCGCTTCGGGGATGCCGCGCTCGCCGACGGCCTGCCACCGCCCCCGCAGGATGCGCCAGCCCGCTGGCGCGCGCTCCAGCGGCGCGGCAAGCGCCTGTCGGTGATGCGCCTGGCCAAGGCCAGCTTCACCTATGCGGGCGGCATCGATTATCTGGCGTGGAAGATCAACCGCCATGCGGGCACGCAGATCAGCATCCAGCCCTGGCAACGGCGCTGGCCGCTGCTGGGCGCGATCACTCTGCTGCCGCGGCTGCTGCGGGGTGGCGCAATTCGCTGAGCGCGCTCGTCAAAGCCTGCCCCAGCGCCATCAGCGTATAGGGCTTGCGCAACACGGCATGCCCTTCGAAATCCGCACTATCGTTCGCATCGCCGGTATAGCCGGTGACGAACAGCACCGGCAGGCTCTGGAACCGGGCAGGCAGTGCCTTCACCATTTCCGGCCCGGTCATGTCGGGCATCATCACATCGCTGACGATCAGGCGCACATCGCCATGACTGGCCAGCAATTTGGCCGCCTTGGACGGATGGTCGCAGGCGATCGGCAGATGCCCCAGCTCCGCCAGCGCCGCCATGGTCTGGTTCAGCACGCGCGCATCATCCTCGACCACCAGGATGCGGGCAGGGGGATGTTCGACCGGCGCATGCGCGAAACTGGCACGCTGGCGCACGGCGTCCTCCGCCAGCGCCGATCGCGGCAGATAGAGATGTACGCTGCTGCCCCGGCCCGGTGTCGATTCGATCCGGATCTCGCCACCGCATTGGCGCACGAACCCGAAGATCTGGCTCAGGCCCAGGCCCGTGCCCTTGCCCACCGGCTTGGTGGTGAAAAAGGGTTCGAACACTCGCGCCAGCACCTCGGGCGTCATGCCGCATCCATCGTCGGTCACGCACAGCGTCACATAATCGCCCGCCGCGCATTCGCCGACCTCGCCATCGGACAGCAACGCCTGTCCCGTCGCCAGCGTCAACCGGCCGCGTCCGTCCATCGCATCGCGCGCATTGACGCACAGGTTCAGGATCGCATTCTCCATCTGATGCTGGTCGACGAAGATGCGCCAGCCGCTGGCCCCCTGCACGAAGCCGACGGTGATCTGGTCGCCGATGGTGCGGTCGATCAGGTCGGCCATGCCCGACAGCAGCGCATCGGGATCGACCGCGCTGGGCAACAAAGGCTCCGACCGGGCAAAGGCCAGCAGGCGGCGGGTCAGCGCGGACGCCCGGTTCGCGCCCTCCATCGCATTGTCCAGATGGCGACTCGCCTCTTCGGGCTGCAACCGCATCTTGCGCTTGGCCAGTTCCAGCCCGCCGACGACGACGGCCAGCATATTGTTGAAATCATGCGCGATGCCACCGGTCAGCTGGCCCACCGCATCCATCTTCTGCATCTGACGCAGATGGTCCTGCGCCGCCGCGCGCTCCGCCAATTCTTCTTTCAGCTGCTCATAGGCGTAGGATAGTTCTGCGGTACGCGCCTTGACCGCCGCCTCCAGCCGGTCGGCGCGCTCGGTTTCCACATCCGCTATCCGGCGCGCGCTGCGCCGTTCGCGATAGGCGACATGGGCGAACCAGGCGCCGAACAGGATGCATACCAGCATCGCAAGGCCCACCAGCCGTGATGTCCTGCCCACCCATTCGCTGCGATCCCCCGCCAGCGTCACCGCCAGGCTGCGTTCGCGCAACCGCTGATTCTCGGCCTTGATGACCAGGTCGAGCAGGGCGGTGATGCGCCGCAGATCCTGCGACTTCCCGGCTTCATGGAAACGGGCCAGCGCCGCCATCTTCTGGTCGTACGTCGTGCGCAGGCCCACTTCGCTCAGCGTCTTGCCCCGCGCGATGAAGGCGTAGCGCAAAGCCGCGACATTGCCGTTCTGCCAGCCGGACCCGCGCGTGGCGTAGGTCAATGCCTTCAACTGGCTGGCCGCGCCGCGCCACTGGTCCTGGAACAGGCGGCCGGTATCGGGGTCCAGGCTGATGACATAGCGGGCCAGCGTCACCTCCGCCCGCGCCATCCGCGCCTCGAACCCGCGCGCCAGCGCCATCACCTCGAAACTATTCTGTTGTTCGGCCAGGGCCTGCGCATGGTCGCGCGAGGCTTGGCTGGCATTGTAGAGCAGTGCCCCCAGCGACCCTACCAGCAGGACGGCCAGCAACAATGGCAGGGCGCGCTGCACCCGCCCGCGCCAGCCCCCGTCCGGGTCGACAGGAAATGGACCGTCATGAATGTCGCTGTCGATCATCGACCGTTACACTAGACGAACAACGTCGCCCGCGAAACATCACGGATTAAAAGTTCCATACCCGCTCGACATTTCGTCGCACGCTCGGCTCTTTCAGGCGTGAAATATGCCCGCAGCGTGGCTCAATCGATGGCGCCGGTCGCCTTGCCCGCCGCCTCGAACATGCCGATGATCTGCTCGACCTGCGCGTCGCTATGTTCGGCGCACAGCGAACAGCGCAGCAGGAACGTGCCGGTCGGCGTCGCCGGCGGGCGCGCCATATTGACGTACAGGCCCAGTTCCAGCAGCGTCTGCCACATCGCGACGGCCTGCGCCTGATCGGTCAGGATGACGGCGATGATCGCCGACTGCGGCGTCTTCGTCCCCAGCGTGAAGCCCAGATCGGTCAGCCCCTTGTGCAGGCGCTGGCTGTTCTTCCACAGATGGGCGCGCTTGTCGCCCGCATGCATCAGCTTGCGGATGCTGGTCGCGGCGGTGGCGACGACGCTGGGCGGCAGCGACGCGGTGAAGACATAGGGACGGCACACCAGCCGCAAAATCTCGAACTTGGGGTGATTGGATACGCAGAAGCCACCGACGGTGCCGACCGATTTGGAGAAGGTGCCGACCACGAAGTCGATATCCTTCTCGACCCCCTGTTCTTCATAGACGCCCCGGCCATGCTCACCGAAAAAGCCCATGCCATGGGCTTCGTCCACCAGGATCATGCAATTGGCGTGCTTGCGCACCGCCGCGACCATCTCGGGCAGGGGGGCGACATCGCCCAGCATCGAATAGACGCCTTCCAGCACGACCAGTTTCAGCGCATCGGCGGGCAGGCGAGCGAGGCGCTTGTCCAGATCCTCGACGCTGTTGTGGCGGAAGCGCACGATCTCTGCGTCGCCCAGGAAGCAGCCGTCATAGATGGACGCATGGCTGTCGGCGTCCAGGATGACATAGTCGCCCCGGCCCGCCAGCGTCGAAATCACGCCCAGATTGGCCTGGTATCCGGTAGAAAAGACCATCGCGCCCGACGTGCCGTAAAAATCCTTGAGCGCGTCCTCGACCGCCTTGTGGCCCTGATAGGTGCCGTTCAGCACGCGGCTGCCCGTCGTGCCCGCGCCGAATTCGTCCAGTGCCTTCTTGCCCGCCGCGACCACGTCGGGGTCGAACGTCATGCCCATATAGTTATAGGTGCCCAGCAGGATCGTGTCCTTGCCCTTGATGACGGCCTGGGTCGGCGACTTCACCTCGTCCATCACGATCGCGAAGGGATCGCGCACGCCCGTCGCCATCAGCGCCTCGCGCTCGGCGATCAGGGGATCGAACTTGGAAAAAAGGTCGCGCGCGCCGGGCGTTTCGGCGGGCGTGCGGGTGTCGTTCGCGGTGGCGGCAGCGTCGGTCATATGTAAAATCCGTTCGGTTCAAAACCTCCGTTCGGTTCGAGCCTGTCGAGAACCAAGCGCATCGTTCTCGACAGGCTCGAACCGAACGGAAAAGGAAAGGCGGCTTAGCCCTTCAACTTCGCGACCGCGTCCACCAGTTGGCCGACGGTCTCGATTTCGGCCTGCATGTTCATGGTGATGATGATGTCGAATTCATCCTCGATCGCCGCGACGAAATCCATCACCGTCAGGCTGTCCCACTCCAGGTCGCCGGCGAATGTGGTGGCTTCGGTCAGTTCGACGCCCTTCTTGTTGAAGGGCGCGACCTGCGTCGCGATGCTGTCGAAAATTGCGGTGCGATCCGTCATTATCGTGAAAATCTTTCCGTCAAAGCGCGGCATTTGCCGCCCAGAGCATTTTGAAGTCGGCTGGAACAGCCGACGACTCGCAAAATGCGGTAAGCAAAAATAATCAGCTCATTATCCGATGCAATCGGATGAACCTCTGACCCGCCCTTTGGCAGCGGAATAAGGCGTCAATCGGGCAGCATCGCGCCCGAATGTGCAAGGGAAAATCGGTCGCTTAACGAAAATTGTCGGCGTAGGCCTGCAATTTCAGTGTCTTGGGCGGGGTCGCGATGACGGTGTAGGGCACACCCTGCTTTTCCGCATAGGCCACGGCCGCTTCCTGCGAGGGGAAGCTCAGCTTCAACTGCTGCTTGGTGTCGCCCGATCCGGCCCAGCCGGTCAGCGGGTCCGCCTGCTTGGCTTCGGCGGGCGCATATTCCAGCACCCATTTATGGGTCAGCGCCTTGCCGGACTGGAGGGCGTTCTTCTGGACTTGGTAGATGCGCGCGCTCATCGCGAAAGACTCCGGTAATTCCTCATGCTGCGTTGCACCAGCGCGCGCGCCCAAGTCAAGGCTTGCGGCCCTCCTGCTTCCTGGCATCGGCATTTTTGGTGCGCAATGTCGCGCTGGCGGCGGCGGGATCGTCGGGCCAGGGATGGCGCGGATAGCGCCCCCGCATCTCCTTCGCCACGTCGCGCCAGTTCCCCGCCCAGAAACCGGGCAGGTCGCGCGTCGTCTGGATCGGCCGCCCGGCCGGCGACGTCAGCGACAGGACCAGCGGAATGCGCTGGCTGCCCACGGTGGGATGCGCGCTCAGACCGAACAGCGCCTGCACCCGCAATTCCACGCGCGGCCCCCCTTCGGCGGCATAGTTGATGGCATGATGGCTCCCGGCAGGCGACCGGAAATCGGGCGGGGCCAGACGGTCGAGTTCCTGCTTGCCGTCCCAGCCGATCAGCCCCTCCAGCACGCCGGAAAGCTGCGACCGGTCGATATCCGACAGCCGCCGCTTGCCGGTGAGCAAAGGCGGCAGCCATTCGTCCAGGCTCGCCACCAGCGCCGCGTCGGACAGCGCCGCCAATCCTGCAAAGGCCCCGCGCATCCGCAGCGATTGCGCTGCCTCCGACCAGGGGAGCAGGTCGATCCCGCCCTGCCGCACCCCATCGACCAAGGCGGCGACCACGGCGTCCGGGTCCGGCTTGTCGTCCGACCCGCTCGACAGCCGCACCGCGCCCAGCCGCCGCTCGCGCAACGCCTCGATCCCGCCATTGGCAGGGCGGAAACGCACCGTGCGATGCTCTGCGATCCGGCTGCCGAACAGGGCGATCACATCCTCCTCGCCGATCGGCGCGGCCGACAGGATCCGCGCACCTGCGGCGCTGCCCTGCACCTCGCCCACCGCCAGCCAGTCTTCGCGTGCCAGCGGGGACAGCGGATCGAGCCGAAAGCCGCGCCCGCCCACGCTCGCCCAGTCCGCGCCATCGGCCGACCGGCGCTTGGCCACACGATCGGGAAAGGCAAGCGCGAGGCAGAGGCCGACGCTATCTTCTCCCCTCCCTCCCAGGGAGGGGCCGGGGGTGGGTGGCGAGCGGAGCGAGCCTCCTGCGAAGGTAGAAGGGAGGGGCTTTATCAGGCTCGCCCACCGCCGCGCCAATCCTCTGGCCGCATCCGCGCGCTTGCCGCTCTCCCGCCGCCAGCGTTGCCGCCGCAGCGTCAGGTCGGTATCCTGCCCGCCGATCCCGCGCTCGCCCAGCAACACCGCGACCTCGGCCGCCACCGCCGCCAGCCCCATTGCGCCTGCCCGCACCAGCATATGCGCGATCCGGGGCGACAGCGGCAGCTTCGCCAGCGCCTTGCCATGCGCGCTGATGCGCCCGTCATCGCCCAGCGCCTCCAGCACGGTCAGCCGCGCCCGGGCTTCCTCCAGCGCCGCGGCAGGCGGGGCATCCAGCCAGCGCAGCGTAGCCGGATCGCTCACCCCCCACAGCGCGCAATCCAGCAACAGGCTCGACAGGTCGCTCTCCAAAATCTCAGGCGGGTCGAAGGGCGGCATCCCCGCGCTCGCCGCCGCTTCCCACAGCCGATAGGCGACGCCGGGCCGCTGCCGCGCCGCGCGCCCCGCCCGCTGCGTCGCCGACGCCTGGCTCGCCCGTTCCGTCACCAGCCGCGTCACCCCCGCCGCCCGGTCGTAGCGCGGTCGGCGCGCAAGGCCGCTGTCAACCACGATCCGCACGCCATCGATCGTCAGGCTGGTCTCGGCGATGGACGTCGCCAGGATCACCTTGCGGTGCCCATTGCGCGATGGCCGTATCGCCGCCCGCTGCGCCCCGGGGTCGAGCGACCCATGCAGCATATGCACCTCCGCTATGCCTTCGATCCGCTCCGCCGTCCGCTCGATCTCCCGCACCCCGGGCAGGAAGGCGAGCAGGTCGCCCTCCGCCTCTTCGCTTAGCGCGCGGCGGATCGTCGCCGCCATCTCATCCTCGATTTTCTTTTCCGACGCCCGACCGACATGCCGCAGTTCCAGCGGCTGGATCCGCCCCTCGCTCTCGATCATCGGCGCGCCATCCAGAAGGGCAGCAAAGCGCGCCCCGTCCAAGGTCGCCGACATCGGCACGATCCGCAAATCCGGCCGCAGCGCGCCTTGCGCATCCAGAGCCAATGCCAGCCCGAAATCGCTGTCCAGGCTGCGCTCATGCACTTCGTCGAACAGTACCGCCGATACGCCCGCCAGTTCGGGATCATCCTGGATCCGCCGCACGAAGATACCCTCGGTCAGCACCAGCAACCGCGTTTTCGCGCTGACCTTGCTGTCCATCCGCGTCGCATAGCCGACCGTGCCGCCCGGCTGCTCGCCCATCATCTCGGCGATCCGCTCCGCCGCCGCACGCGCCGCCAGCCTGCGCGGCGACAGCAGCAGCACCTGACCGCTGCACCACGGCTCGTCCAGCAGCGCGGGCGCCACCGCCGTCGTCTTGCCCGCGCCCGGCGGCGCCACCAGCACGGCGTTGCTGCCCGTCCGCAACGCGGCCAGCAGGTCGGGCAGGACGGCATGAATGGGCAGGGGGATCGGCAGGTCACGCATTGCGCGTCCTCTCGCGCCAATCGCGGCGCAGCGCAAGATGCGCGAAAAATCGCGGTGGTGAGCGGAAAGAGTTGCCATCTTGTACGTTAGGCGCACAGAAGTTGATCCAGATCATGCCACGCCCATGCGCGTGGCGCGCGCGGAAGGAATGAGTGGGGAATGGCCAGTCTTGTGGGGGATGCCGACCGCTATCGCACCCTGTTTGAAACCATGGATGAAGGATTCTGCATCATCGAATTTTTCGATGGTCCCCATGGTCCCTTGAGCGACTATATCCATGTCGAGGCGAACGCCGCCTATGAACGCCATGCCGGCATCCCCAATGTCGTGGGGCAGAAGCTGCGCGAAATGGTGCCGGACGAAGCGGACGGCTGGGTCGAACTCTATGGCGGCGTCCTGCACAGCGGCAAGCCGATCCGCTTCCAGCGCGAACTGGAAGCCACCGGCCATCATCTGGAAGTTTCCTCCTTCCGCGTCGGCCCGTTCGAAAACCGGCAGGTCGCCGTCCTCTTCAACGACATTACCGATCGGGTCGCGGCGGAAAGGGCGCAACAGGCCCTCAACGAAACGCTCGAAGCCCGCATCGCCCAAGCGCTGGAAGAACGCGAACAGGCCGAAAGCGCGCTGCGCCAGGCGCAGAAGATGGAGGCGGTGGGTCAGCTGACCGGCGGCCTTGCCCATGATTTCAACAATTTGCTCGCCGGTATTTCCGGCGCGTTCGAAATGATCGGCGTGCGACTGGCGCAGGGCAGAACGGCAGATGTCGACAAATATCTGACCGCGGGGCAGGGCGCCGCCCGCCGCGCCGCCGCGCTTACCCACCGGCTGCTCGCCTTCTCCCGCCGCCAGACGTTGAACCCCAAGCCGACCATCGTCAACCGGCTGCTCGGCGATTTTTCCGAGCTGGTCCGCCGCACCGTCGGTCCGCAGATAGAGGTGCAGACGATCGCCGCGTCCGGCCTCTGGGCCGCGCAGGTTGATGCGAACCAGCTGGAAAATGCGCTGCTCAACCTCTGCATCAACGCGCGCGACGCCATGCCTGCGGGCGGCACGATCACGATCGAGACGGGCAATCGCTGGCTGGACGATCGCACCGCGCGCGAACATGGCCTGACGCCCGGCCAATATGTGACTATCTGCACCAGCGACACTGGTACGGGCATCGACAAGTCGATCATCGACCGGGTGTTCGACCCCTTCTTCACCACCAAGCCGATCGGGCAGGGCACGGGCCTTGGCCTCTCGATGGTCTATGGCTTTGCGCGCCAGAGCAACGGCCATATCCGCATCTATTCCGAACCCGGCCAGGGCACGATGGTCTGCATCTACCTGCCCCGCCATCGTGGCGAAGCGGATGAAGACGAACCGACCATGGCCGAGCCTGCGGCGGAAACCGACGCGGGCGAGACGATCCTGGTGATCGACGACGAACCCTCGGTGCGCATGCTGATCGTCGATGCGCTCCACGATCGCGGCTATGCCTGTCTGGAGGCGGGCGATGGCCCATCGGGCCTGCGCATCCTGGAATCGCGGACCCGGATCGATCTGCTCATCACCGATGTCGGCCTGCCCGGGGGCCTTAACGGCCGCCAGGTCGCCGACGCCGCCCGCACCCTGCGCCCGGATCTCAAGATCCTGTTCGTCACCGGCTATGCCGAAAACGCCGTGCTGAACCACGGCCATATCGAACATGGCATGGAAGTCCTGACCAAGCCCTTCGCCGTGGACGATCTCAGCCGCCGCGTGGCGACCTTGGTGCAGGCGGAATAAAGGTCGTCGTTCAACCAAAGCGGGCCTATAGGGGCCGGCCACCTGTTCCCCGGCGAAGGCCGGGGTCCAGCAGCGCTCACCCGAACAGATAGATATGGATCGGGTTCTTCGGGTCCAGCAGCATCTTCGCGGTCAGCGCCAGCGACATGACGATCAGCAGCGGTTTGATCAGTCGCGACCCGAAGCGCATCGCCAGATGCGACCCGATCTGCCCGCCGACCAGGCTGCCCGCTGCCATGCACAGCCCGGCGATCCAGATCACATGCCCGCCCGCAATCATGGTCAGCAGGCCCGCCAGGTTGCTCGCGAAATTGGCGGCCTTGGTCTGGGCCGTCGCGCGCAGGATCGACAGGCCGCCCAGCGCCAGCAGGATGGTAGTATAGAAAGCGCCCGCGCCCGGCCCGAAAAAGCCGTCGTAAAAGCCGACCACGCCGACCAGCCCGGTCAGGCCCCCAATCCCCACCCGCGCATGGCGGTCGGCGTCGCCCAGCTTGGGCGAGAAGGTGAAATAGGCCGCCATCGCGATCAGCAGCGCGGGCATCAGCCCCGCCAGGATCGACGGATCGACCCGCTGCAACAGCCACGCCCCGGCCACCGACCCGAAAAAGGCGGCGACGATCGGCCATTTATAGGTCCGCAAATCCATATGCCCGCGCCGCGCATAGGCGACGCAGGCGCCGAACGTCCCGAAACAGCTTTGCAGCTTGTTGGTTGCGACCGCCTGCACCGGCGGTATCCCCGCGGCCATCAAAGCGGGCAGGGTGATGAGGCCCCCGCCGCCCGCCATCGCGTCGATACAGCCGGCCAACGTTGCTGCGGCCATGAGGAAGGCGATGGTTTCGGGAGACAGGATCATGGGCGGTCAGGCTCCACCCTCTCAACCGTTCGGGCTGAGCCTGTCGAAGCCTCTTCCTTTCCGGACAAAGAAGAACAGCCCCCTTCGACTGACTGCTTGCAGCAGTCGCTCAGGACAGGCTTCCACAAGCTCAGGGCGAACGGAACGCTATCATCGTGATAAACGACACAATTGCCGAAATCCTCAATAGGCCCGCGCTATAGCGAACTCGACCGCTTCGGTAAGGGCCGCTTTGGCCTTGCCGGCATCGAACATGCCCAGCGCGTCGATCGCCCGCTGCCCATAATGGCGCGCGCGCGCCATCGTGTCGGCGATCGCGCCGGTCTGGCGCAGCAGGCCGGTCGCATGGGCCAGATCCTCGTCGCTGATCTTGTGCCCGGCGATCGCCGCCTTCCAGAAGGCGCGATCCGCCTCGCTGCCCCGCGCATAGGCCAGGATCACCGGCAAAGTCACCTTGCCGTCGCGGAAATCGTCGCCCGCATCCTTGCCCATCGTCGCGCCGTCCGATTCATAATCGATCGCGTCGTCGATCAGCTGGAAAGCGATGCCAAGGTTGCGGCCATAGACGTCCAGCGCCTGCTCCTCGCGCTCGCTGCGGTCGGCGACCACGGCGGAAATGCGGCATGCGGCGGCGAACAGGGCGGCGGTCTTCGCGCCGATGATGTCCAGATATTGCTCTTCGCTGGTGTCGATCTTGCGCTGCGCGGTCAACTGGTTGACCTCGCCCTCGGCGATCACCGCCGACGCATTGGCCAGGATCTTGAGCACCTTGAGCGACTCGGCCTCGACCATCAGTTCGAACGAGCGGGAGAAGAGGAAATCGCCCACCAGCACGCTGGCGCTGTTGCCCCAGATGATGTTGGCGGTCTTGCGACCCCGACGAAGCCCCGACCCGTCGACCACATCGTCGTGCAGCAGCGTGGCGGTATGGATGAACTCGACCGCCGCCGACAGCTTGTAATGGCGCGACCCGGCATATCCGACCAGGTCGGCGCAGGCCAAAGTCAGCATCGGCCGCAGCCGTTTGCCGCCGCCTGCGATCAGGTGCCCCGCCAGTTCCGGGATCAGCGGGATGCGCGATTGCATCCGGTCCAGGATCACGGCGTTGACCTGGTTCATGCCATCGGCGACCAGCGCCATGATGGGGGCGAGCGATGGCGCGGCGGATGCGCGGCCGATCGGGTGGACGTTACCGGGGGCAGGTGCTGTCATGACCGCGCATGTGGCGGCGCAAAATGTGAAAGGCAAGCGGGAATAGCTTGCACGACGCGGCGGATGCGGCAAAAAGCGCGCCATCTGGAACCGGAGCCACCGTAAATGGACGAAACATTGAACCGCTATCGCGAAAGCATCGACAATATCGACGCGGCGCTGGTGTTCATGCTGGCCGAACGGTTCAAGGTGACGCAGGCCGTCGGCGAATATAAGGCGACTCACGATCTGCCCCCGCCGACCCCGGTCGGGAAGATCGCCAGATTGCCCGTCTGCGCCAGCTGGCGCTCGACGCGAGGCTCGATCCCGACTTCACCGAAAAATTCCTGCGCTTCATCATCGACGAAGTCATCCGCCACCACGAGCAACTGCGCGAAGCTTAAACGGCCGGCGTAGGCTTAACCCAACCTCCGTTCGCTTCGAGCCTGTCGAAAAGCCGCAGCGCAGTTTTCAGGCGGGCTCCACGACCGCTGCCTCCACCCGCTTCCCCTGCGCCCGCCCGATCAGCACGCCGCCCAGCGCAAGCGCAAAGCCCACAAGCTGCACCGCGCCCAGCCGCTCGCCAAAAAGCAACCACGCCTCGATCGCGGCCAGCGGCGGCACCAGCAGCAACAGCATCGACATGCGCGTCGCGCCCTGATGGCGCACCAGCCATACCAGCAGCGACAGCCCGCCCGCCGACAGCCCCAGCACCGACCAGGCCAGGCCGATCCACAGGATCGGCGCCCCGTCCCAGCGATATTCGCCGACCAGCAGGGTCGCGGCGATCGCCACCAGCGCCCCGCCCATATTCTGCGCCGCGCCCGACACGGCGATGCCGTCACCCGCAATCGCACCGCGCTGGATCAGCGTGCCGCCCGCCATCGCCAGCACCGCGACCATGCCGGCCACCACGGGCAGGATGGCGATCCCGCCCGCGCCCGACCGCTCGATCGCGGGCATCAGCACGCACCCCACGCCGACGATCGCGATGCCCAGCCCGCCCCAGGCCCGCCCCGGCAATCGCTCGCCCAGCAGCGCGACGCTCACGACCGCGACCATCAGCGGCTGGAGCGACCCCAGCAGCGACATGACCCCGGCGGGCATCCCATGGCCCACCGCCCACCAACTCAGCGTCAGGTAAAAACCATGCAGCATCGCGCCCGCCGCCATATGCAAGGCCAGCCGTCGCCCGCGCGGCCAGCGCTGCCGCGCATACAGCGCCGCGCCGCTCAGCAGCAGCGCGGTCGCGCTCAACCGTATCGCCAGGATCAGCTCCGGCGCGCCATGCGGCACCATCGCCCGCGCGACGATGAAGCCGGTGGACCAGATCAGGACGAACAACAGGGGCGCGACAAGACCGAACATGCCGCCGCCTTTGCGCCAAGGACAGGATAATGTCGAGATGTGGGAGGGGAAAGAGAGGGGGGAGTGTCGCTCACTCGCCATCTCGTCACCCCGGGCTTGATCCGGGGTCCCGCTATTCTTTTTGCTACTGCACAGGCACATAAAATGGAGAAGCGGGATCCCGGGTCAGCCCGGGGAACAATGATCTAATAGCCCCTCCCTTCCAGGGAGGGGTTGGGGTGGGTCGCGAGCGAAGCGAACGCCAAGCCTATCAACAGCGGAGCGCCCAAACCCCCGCGCGTTCATGCTGAGCGAAGCCCGTATCGGACCGACCTGTCCTACCGCTTCCCATTCATGCCATAACCGACCGGTTCTTTCCCATCGTCCTTGCGCCCGCCCAGGACATCCCGATAGGATCACGCCCAAGCAACGAAATTTCAAAACGAACGGGAAATATGCGAAGTTAAGCGGCGATAATCCTATTCCCGCCCCGCCCGGATCGCCGCCCCGCCGGCAAAGGGCGTGATGGCCACCAGCAGCAGCGACGCCGCGCCCAGGAACTTCAACGCCGCCCCGCTGCCGTCGCCCAGCGTCCCCGCGCCAAAGATCAGCAGCGGCACCGCCAGCGGCAGCGCCAGCAACCCGGCCAGCGCGCCGCTCGACCGCAATCCCGCGGTCAGCGTCGCCACCAGCAGCCCCAGCGCCGCCAGCGCGGGCGTCCCGATCAACAGGCCCATTTCCAGCCGCAGGATCGTCGCGCCGTCCAGTTTCAGCAGCGCGGCGGCGGGCAGGGTGGCGATCATCAGCGGCGGCCCGAAGCCCAGCCAGTGCGCGACCAGCCGCGCCGTCACCACCGTCTCCTCGCCGACCCCGCGCAGCGCGATCTGGTCCAGCACTCCCGCCTGCATGTCGGGCGCGACCAGCCGGTCGACCGGCAACAGGCTGGCGAGCAAGGCCGCGATCCACAACATACCCCCGCCGGTCCGCGCCAGCAGCGCCGCATCCGGCCCGACCGCAAAGGGATAGAGGCTCGCGACCAGCAGCAGGAAAGCGACCGGCAGCCACAGCCCCGCCGAAGCCCAGGCCTGCCGCAGATCGCGCGCGCCAAGCAGCCAGAGCATCCTCACATCCCGTCCGCCTGATAGGCCGTCAGGTCCAGCGTGACGGGCGCATTGATCGGCAGGGGCTGGTGCGACGCGGCGACCACGATCCCGCCCGTCGCCAGATGCCCCGCCACCGCACGGCCCAGCAGGTCCAGCGACGCCCTATCGAGCCCGTTGCCCGGCTCGTCCAGCAGCCAGACGCCCGCCCCGCTGGCGATCACCCGCGCCAGCATCGCGCGCTTGCGTTGCCCCGTGGACAGCATCCGCACCGGCACATGGGCGAGGCCAGTCAGCGCCATCGCCCCCAGCGCGGCCTCGACCGCGTCTGGCCCCGCCCGGTCCAGCGTGGCCCAGAACAGCAGCGCGCGTCCCAGCGGCAATTCGCCATCCAGCGCCAGCCGCCCGTCGGTCATCGCCACGCCGCCGCCCCGCGCCACCGTCCCGGCAAAGGCGGGCAACAGCCCCGCGCAGACCCGCAAGATGCTCGATTTCCCCACACCGTTCGGCCCGGTCAGCAACGCCCCGCCGCCCGGCCGCAGGTCCAGGGTCACGCCCCGAAACAGCATCCGCCCGCCGCGCAGGCAGGCGACGTCGTCCAGGCGCAACGCCGCCTCGCTCATGGAGCGACCATATCCTCCAGCACATGCATGTCGATGTCGGACAGGCCGAAATGATGGCCGATTTCATGCACCACTACGTGGGTGATCAGCACGTCCAGCGGCACGCCCGTTTCCACCCATTCGTCCAGCAGTGGACGGCGGAACAGATGGACGGTCGGCGGGATGTCCCCCGTCTGCGCCTCCTGCCCCACAGGGCGTCCGCTATACAGGCCGGTCAGCCCGAACGGATCGTCGATCTCCATCTCTTTCAATATGTCTGCGCTCGCAAATTCCTCCACGAACAAAACGACATCGGACAGATGCGCGTTGAACGGGTCGGGCAGGCGGCTCAACGCCTCCAGCGCCAGCGTCTCGATCTCCTGGGGCGTCGGGGCAAAGCGGGGCGGTTGACCGTGATGCGACATGCCTGCCACATAGCCCAAGCTATTTCATGAGGATAGGGACATGATCGATAAACTCAGCGACGAAAGCCGCGCCCTGGCGCTCGCCGACCTGCCGCAATGGACCAGCGTCGCCGATCCGGACGGCATATCGCGCCGCTTCACCTTCACCGATTTCGTCGGGGCCTTCGGCTTCATGACGCAGGTCGCGATCCTGGCGGAAAAGGCGGATCATCATCCCGAATGGTCCAACGTCTATAATCGCGTGGACATCGTCCTCACCACCCACGACGCCGGCGGCCTGTCGCAACGCGACATCGATTTGGCGAAGGCGATCGACGCGCTGGCGGGGTGATTGCGGCGGATGCGGCTAAAATGGAATGCAGTCCTTATCGTCACCCTGAACTTGTTTCAGGGTCCATCTCTCCACATCGTGCGATGCTGGAGGGGCTGGATGGATGCTGAAACACGTTCAGCATGACGGCAGCAAGAATGGCAGGGATGCCCCCCAATCCTAAATCCCCAGTCCTCAATAGCTCGTCACACCCTCGATATGCGCCTCATAGCCCTTGAGCGCCGCCGTCACGGATCGATCCCCGGCATAGCGCCGCCGCAACATCGCCAGCCGCGCATCGGTGCCCTGGCACAATTCCGCGATATTCTCGGCGATATAGGCGCGGCGCTCGGCATCATAGGGCTGCTCGCCCCGGAAATGGTCGCATCCGTCGCGGTCGACCATGAAGCTGGTGACTTCCTGGGGGAAGGGCAGCGCGGACATGTCGTCGTCGGACGGGGGCAGGTCCAGCGCGTGCAGCGGCGCAGGCTGGGCGCGCACCGTCACGACCGGCGACGCCTTGACCGGAGCGACGGTATTTTCGAGCGGCAAGGGCGCGGGTTGCGGCTCTACCGTGGCGGCGACATCGACGGGCGGCGCGGCGCCATTGTCGGTCTGCGCACTGTCGGCGGATGCGCCGCGACAGCCGACCAGCAAGGTCAGCGTCAGCAGCATAGGAACCAGACCAAAACGCCCGCTCACCCGATCTCCTCCCGCAAGCTGGCGATCAAATCGGCTACATGGGGCAGCCGCAACTCTTCTTCGTCCAGGATCGCCAGAAACGCGGCCCGCCTATAGTCGGCCAGCGCCTCGGGCGAAAGGCGGCTTGCCATGGGCATTGCCGAAATCACGATGTCCAGAAGGCGTTCGACGCCATGCAGGCGGCCCCATAGATAGTCGTTTTCGCGATAGACCCTGCTGAAGAACGCGCCGAAGTTGTTGAATTCAATCCCTTTGAGCGTGGCGGCCGCGCCGCCGCTACGGATCGCTGAACAATCTTCGGGCGAAATCCGGTCGACCTTCACCGGATCATATTCATCCAGAGTGTCACCCTGGAGCAACGGTAATGTGGCGATATCGGTGAAGGGAAAGCCCAGATAGGCCAGCAGCATCGTTCGCCGCCCCGCCTTGGGCAGCGCGGCGAAGGCGTCGGCCAGCAACAGGTCGGCCGCCTGATCCCGCTTTTGCAGGTCGCGCCCCTGCGCCACTGCGGCCAGCGCGGCGGCAGCGTCGGTCGGCACGTTCTTCGCCGCGGCGACGACTTCCGCCCCATGAAAATCGCTATCCTCGCATTCGGCATAGAGCGCCAGCGCGCCATAGATGGCGTCGTGCATCGCCTGCACCGCCGGGTCATCGGCCTCTGCTTCCAGTTCCAGCGTGTCGGCCAGCCGCCGCGCCAGATAGCGCAGGCGGCGAATGCGGAACGCCAGATCGTGGGCGCGAAAGAACGCCACCGGGGCGGAGGCCGACCCGTTCGCCTCGCTCAACTGGTCCGCCCCCTCGGCGCGGATGACGGCCCAGATCGCTTGGCGATAGCTTTCGCGCATCATTGCGCTGTCCTCGCCGCTCAGTCGGAACAGCAGCGCGCCAAGCAATTCGACGATGCCCGATAATTTCAGATGCCCATAGGCCGGATAGGCGAAGCCCGCCGCGCTCGCCGCCCGCTGCTGCGCCTTGGCGCGCCAGGCGGACAGGCGCGCAGGCGTCGGCCGGTCCAGGAACAGCATCTTGCCGATCGCGCTTTCGACCTCCGCTTCGATCCCGGGGCGCAGCGCGTCCAATATGCGCCTGATCCGCCGGATGCCGGTCGAATGGCGATCGATCGCATCCAGATTGTCGCGGATCGGCTGTTCGCGCGGAATGTCGGACAGCGCGCCGAATATGGTGCGGAAAAATCCCGGCAGCGGCGGATGCTCGCCCGCCTGGATGTCCTGCTGTTCGCCTTCCTTGTTCAGGCGGATCGATCGGTGCCCCGGCTTGGGGTCGATATAGACGAACCGCCGGTCGACCTCGCGCCGCGACGGGCGGTTGCGCAGCGCGCCGATCGCCTGGGCGAAGGGGGCGTTGGCCAGCACCGATCCGTCGATCAGGACGGCGTCCTCCACCGTCCCGCGCGCGGCATGGCGGGGCAGGGCGCGCGCCAGGAAAGCGTCGCGCGTCGGCCAGCCGCGATGCCGACGGTGCAATACCCGGTCCAGTTCGCGCACGGTGAAGGGCGGGAACGCCCCCGGAAAACTCGCCGTCGCCCGCGCCGCAAACACCAGTTCCGCCGGATCGGCAAAGGCGCGTTCACCTCGCCCGCGCGCCTTGAAGCCGATCGACAGACGATGCTCCGTCTCGATCACCTGCGCTGGACTGTTGAGGTTCAGGCTCTGCGGATGGCCTTCGAAATCGGTGACGGTCACGAACAGGTCGAGCGGATGCCCGTCGGGCAGCAAGGGCGCGCCCCGCTCCGACGCGGCCATCGCGTCGAAGGCGTCGATCAGCATGTTGGAGAATATGTCCCCGCCAAAGGGTGGCTCGAACCAGCGGGATCGGATGAAGCGGGACAGCTTCATCCGCACTTCCTCGCGCGTGTCGGGCGCGACGGTCCGCTCCACCGCATCGCCCGGCCGCCGCGCCGCCATCCATACCAGCGGCGTCGCCCAGAATTTGGTCAACGCGCGGGCGGGGCGGGCGTCGGGGTCCAGCAGTTGGTCGACATCGGCATTGTCCAGCCACAGGGTGGTCAGCGGCTCCAGCGACTGGCCCGTCTCGATCGCCTGCGCCAGGAATATGCCGTTGATGCCGCCTGCGCTCGCCCCCGCGATGATGTCGGGCATGACGCGCAACCGCACCCCGCTCGCTGTTTCCATATCCGCCAGCAGGCGGCGATAGACCGCCTCGCTCCCCGTGCCGGGCGGCCCGCCTTCATGGAAAGCCCGGCTGGCGCGCGCCAGGTGCCACACCTCCTTGGTGATGCCATGCATGTAGATCGCCAGGCTGATGCCGCCATAGCAGACCAGCGCCAGGCGCAATTCCCGCTCCTTCATGCCGCGAACGTCGCAGAGGGCAGGGGACTTGTCGAGGGTTTAGCCATAGCCTTGTGCCGACCTCTCAATCCGTTCGCCCTGAGCCCGTCGAAGCCTGTCCTGAGCGACTGCTGCAGGCAGGCAGTCGAAGGGGGGCCTTTCTTCTTTCTTGGAGAAAGTGGGAAAGGAGCCTCTACCCAACCGCAAACTCCGCCCAGATCGGCAGATGGTC
Source organism: Sphingobium sp. CR2-8 (assembly GCF_035818615.1). Classification (NCBI taxonomy): domain Bacteria; kingdom Pseudomonadati; phylum Pseudomonadota; class Alphaproteobacteria; order Sphingomonadales; family Sphingobiaceae; genus Sphingobium; species Sphingobium wonjuense. The sequence goes on from NZ_JAYKZY010000002.1 coordinate 961,142, forward strand.
CGACGCCTTCCGCGCCGCCGCGCTGGCATGCACGCCGCAATCTTGCAGCGTCAGTTTCCCGCAATGCATGATCCGGTCGAGGCAGGCCACCGGCCGCCGCGCATGGAAACTCCGCCCGCACGGGGCAAAGCTATAGTGCCGCCCAAAATCGGCCAGGCAGCCGCGTCCGGCGCTCCATTCGTTGAGGTCGCCCATCAGTACGGTCGGCATGTCCTGGCCCTGACCCGCAGCATGGATCACCGCCGCTGCCTGCCGACGACGCCACAGGCCCGACAGGTCCAGATGCATGCCGAACACCCGCACGGCGGCGCCCTTCACCGTCACCTCCGCCATGGTCGCCCCGCGCGGCTCCAGATAGGGCAGGTGCAGCACGTCATGCGCGCCCAGTTCGGCGTCCTTGCGCACCAGCAGCGCATTGCCGTGCCAGCCCATCGAATCGGCCTGCACGTTCAACGGCACGGATTTGTAGCCGCTCTGGCTGTCCAGCAGCAGCGGCGGGATCGCCGCAGACCGCACACCGAACCGCCGATCCGCCTCCTGCAGGGCGATGATATCCGCATCCACTTCCGCCAGCACCTCCAGCACCCGTTCCGGCATCCGCCGTCGATCGGTGCCTATGGCCTTGCGGATATTGTAGCTCGCGACGCGGATTGTCTTCATGCCCCTCCAATGCGCCAGCGCGTGGGATGTTTCCAGCCAGGGGTTCGATGTTCTTGCAATGTTCGCGCACGCGCTGCATATCGCGATCATGGCCAAGGCAAAACGCAAATTCGTCTGTCAGCAATGCGGCACGGTCGCCAGCCGGTGGCAGGGCCAGTGCGAGGATTGCGGCGAATGGAACAGCATCGTGGAGGAAGCGGCTGAAACCGTCTTCTCCGCCCGCCACGATCTGCAAAATGGCGGACGCGCCATCACGCTGGTCGGCCTCGACAGCAGGATCGAACTGCCCCCGCGCACCAGCACCGGCATCGCCGAATTCGACCGGGCGCTGGGCGGCGGCATCGTCCATGGCTCCGCGACGCTCATCGGCGGCGATCCGGGCATCGGCAAATCGACCCTGCTGCTGCAGGCCGCCGCCCGCATCGCCGCGCGTGGGCTTTCCGTGGCCTATATCAGCGGGGAAGAAGCCGCCGATCAGGTCCGCCTGCGCGCCCAGCGCCTCGGCCTGGGCAACGCCCCGGTCATGCTCGCCAGTGCCACCTCGGTCCGCGATATCCTGACGACGCTGTCGGAGGGGCCGCCGCCCGCCCTGCTCGTGATCGATTCGATCCAGACCATGCACAGTGACTTGATCGAAGGCGCACCCGGCACCGTCAGCCAGGTCCGCGCCTCGTCCCAGGAACTCATCAAATTCGCCAAGCAGCGCGGCACCGCGCTGATCCTGGTCGGCCATGTGACCAAGGATGGCAGCATCGCCGGGCCCCGCGTGCTGGAACATATGGTCGACACGGTGCTGGCGTTCGAGGGCGAACGCAGCCACCAATATCGCATCCTGCGCGCGGTCAAGAACCGCTTCGGCGGCACGGACGAGATCGGCGTCTTCGCCATGGTGGCGGAGGGGCTGGAGGAAGTCGCCAACCCGTCCGCCCTGTTCCTCACCAACCGGGACGAGACGGTGACGGGCGCCACCGTCTTCCCCGCGCTGGAGGGCACCCGCCCGGTGCTGGTCGAAATCCAGGCGCTGGTCGTGCGCCTGTCCAGCGGCGCGACGCCCCGGCGCGCGGTGGTCGGCTGGGACAGCGGCCGACTCGCGATGATCCTGGCGGTGCTGGAGGCGCGCTGCGGCCTCAGCTTCTCCACCTGCGAAGTCTATCTGAACGTCGCGGGCGGCTATCGCCTGTCGGACCCGGCCGCCGACCTGGCCGTCGCGGCGGCGCTCATCTCCGCCATGTCGGAACGGCCGGTCCCCGTCGACATCGTCCTGTTCGGCGAAGTCGCCCTGTCGAGCGAGATCCGCCCCGTCGCCCATAGCCCGCTGCGCCTGCGCGAAGCCGCGAAGCTCGGTTTCAACCGCGCCTATATCCCCGCGTCTGCCGTCGATGGGGTGAAGGGAATCACGGTCAGCGGTTTCCGCACCCTCGCACAGCTTGTTGACCAGATGCTGGGACGCGGATAGCGACAACGGGAAATCTCCAGCTTGTTCCCCGGCGCAGGCCGGGGTCCAGTTGAGAGCGTGGAACTGGAACCCGGCATTCGCCTGGGAACAGCGTCAGGACATACAGGCTCGCCCATGAACGCCATCGACATCCTCGTCCTGCTCGCCATCGGCGGTTGCGCCGTGCTGGGCCTCCTGCGCGGGTTCGTGCTGGAAACCCTCTCGCTCATCGCCTGGGTGCTGGCGATCTTCGCGATCCGCCTGTTCCATGCGTCGGCCACCGAATTGCTCAGCGCCTTCGTCGGCAACAGCAGCGGCGCGGCGATGCTGGCGCTGGTCCTCGTGTTCGGGGTGACCTTCGGCGCCGGAAAGCTCATCGCCCACGCCATCGGCCGCCGCACGCGCCAGTCGATCCTCGGCCCCGTCGACCGCGTGCTGGGCGCAGGCTTCGGCGCGGTGAAGGGCCTCATCGGCGCGACCCTCCTCTTCCTGACCTTCAGCCTCGTCTACGACACCTTCTACGGCAGCGGCGCACGCCGCCCCGACTGGCTATCCGACGCGCGCACCTACCCGCTGCTCAACGCCAGCGGCCAGGCGATCAGCGAATTTCTGGCCGAACAGCGGGCGAGCAAGCCAGCGGTAGAGGATCGGTGAATTGGGCGGGCGTGTCAGGTGGCGGTCAGAAGGCGCTCATTCTGCTCCCCTCCCTTTTAGGGAGGGGCCGGGGGTGGGTGCGCCGCGTTAGCGGCGCTCTACCGTCGCTGGAGCCGGTGTTCGCTGCGCTCACTACCCACCCCAACCCCTCCCTAAAAGGGAGGGGCTATATGTCGGCAATCCACCCAAACCATCCCCCTATCGACGCCGAATTCTGCGAAACTCCACGCCTAAAGCCACCCCTTCTCCCGATAGGCCGCAACCGTCGCGCGCAGGCCGTCCTCGGTCCGCACCTGCGGCAGCCACAGCCTTTTGGGCGGCTGCCTGCGCTTCCCAACGACCCAGTCGGGATGGCAGAAATAATCGACCCTGTCGGGCGTCAGCTTCGCATGGCGGCCGCGCAGCATCCGGTCGGTCCGCGCGGCGACGTTCAGCAGCCATTGCGGCGTTGCGAATGTCCTGACCGATTTGCCGACCGCGCGACCGATCGCCTGGCCGAAATCCTGGTGATCCCATCCACCCGGCGTACCGTCATCCACCTCATAGGTGCGCGTCAGGCTGTTCTCGCGCTCCTGCGTCAACGCCAGCAGCAACGCCGCCAGGTCGCCGACATGGATCACCGACAGCCGCCCGCCCGGCGGCAGCATCATGATCCCGCGCTTGGCCATGCGGAACAGTTCCAGCATCTCCCGGTCGCCCGGCCCGTAAATGGCGGGCGGCCGCACGATCGTCCAATCCAGCCCGCTCGCCTTCACATGTTTCTCGGCCAGCTCCTTGGACCAGCCATAGTCGGACAGGTCCGGCTCGCGCGCGGCCAGCGACGACACATGGACCAGCCGCCTGATCCCGCGTTTCCGCATCGCATCGACCACCGCCATGGTGCCGCGTGCATTGCCCGCTTCGAAGCCGTCGCGATCGGGCGCATTGACCACCCCGGCGATATGGATCACCGCATCGGCATCCCGCACCAGCGTATCCAGCGCGGCTGCATCCTCCAGCGACCCATGCACCCATTTCAGCTTCGCGCGCGGCGGCTGTGCCCGGCGAGTCAGCGCATTGATCCGCAGCCCGTCGCTCAGCGCCTGTTCCAGCGTTTCGGCGCCGACGAAGCCCGTCGCGCCGGTTATGGCAATCCGCATCTGCTGCACCGGCCTCAGACCATCGCCATATGGTCGCGATGGACCAGCACCGATCGGGGCATTTCACCCAGCAGCGCGGCGATATCTTCGCTGCGCCTGCCCGCGATCTTCACCGCCGCCTCGCTATCATATTCGATCAGCCCGCGCGCGATCACCCGGCCGTCCTGCGCCACGATATCCACCACGTCGCCGCGATCGAACACGCCCTCGACGCTGGCGACGCCTGCGGGCAGCAGGCTGTTACCCTTGCCCAGCGCCCGTTCTGCGCCTGTATCCACGATGATCCGCCCACGCGTGGTCAATCGCCCGGCCAGCCAGCCCTTGCGCGCCCCTTTTCCTTGCGCCGCGAGGAAGATCGACCCCTTGCCGCCATCCGCCCAGTGCGACAGCGGCGCATCGACCTTGCCCGAAATAATCGCCAGATGCGCGCCCGCGCCGGTCGCGATCCGCGCCGCCTGGATTTTCGACACCATGCCGCCCGATCCCATGCCGGACGCGGAGCCGCCGTCCGCCATCGCCGCGATCCGCGCGTCGATCGTCTCTATCGTTTCAATCAGCATGGCGCTGGCATCGGCGTGTGGGTTCGCGGTGTAAAGCCCGTCGACATCGGAAAGCAGCACAACCGCGTCAGCCCGTGCCGCCTGTCCGATGCGCGCCGCCAGCCGATCATTGTCGCCAAAGCGGATTTCGGCTGTCGCCACGCTGTCATTTTCATTGACCACCGGCACCACGCCCAGCGCCATCAGCCGCTCCAGCGTCGCCGACGCATTCAGGTAGCGGCGGCGATTTTCCAGGTCGTCCAGCGTCACCAGCATCTGGGCTGCGGTAATGGCCTGTTCGTCCAGCAGGCTGGCCCAGCATTGCGACAGCGCGATCTGCCCGGTCGCCGCCGCCGCCTGCGCGTCTTCCAAACTGCCGCGCCCGCCTTTGGGCAGCTTCAACCGCCGCGCACCCAGCGCGATCGCGCCCGACGACACGATGATGACCTGCTGCCCCGCGCTTTTGCGCGCCGCGACGTCGGCGACCAGCGTGCGCAACCAGTCCACCCGCACCGCGCCCGCCGGATCGACCAGCAAAGCCGACCCGATCTTGACGACCAGGCGGCGGACCAGGGCAGGAGGGAAGCCGGAGAGGGGGTTAGAAGGCACAGCTATCAATCCGTTCGCCCTGAGCCTGTCGAAGGGCCATTCTTCTTTGAAGGATAGTAAAGGGCTTCGACAAGCTCAGCCCGAACGGCGCGAGGGTCTGACCGATGGTCAGATCGGCGACCAGGCCTCGCCGCCGCCGCCCGCATCGCCGCCTTCCGCGTCCCGCGCATCCTCGTCCATCATCAGCAGCACCGCGTCCAGCAGTGCGCCCACGCCCTCGCCGGTCGCGCCCGAAATGATGAACACGTCCTCCACGCCCGCTTCCTCGCGCAACTGGTCGGCAATATCTTCCATCAGTTCCTGCCCCAGCAGGTCGCCCTTGTTCAGCACCACCAACTGCGGCTTTTCGTCCAGCCCCTCGCCATAGGCGGCCAGTTCCTCGGTCACGATATGGAACGCCTCGACCGGATCGTCGGTCGTCGCGTCGATCATGTGCAGCAGCACGCGGCAGCGCTCGATATGCCCCAGGAAGCGATCGCCGATGCCCACGCCTTCCGCCGCACCCGCGATCAGGCCGGGAATATCCGCCAGCACGAACTCGCGGTCGCGATGCAGCACCACGCCCAGTTGCGGCTTGGTGGTGGTGAAGGCATAGGCCCCGACCTTCGCCTTGGTGTTCGTCACCTGGTTGATCAGGGTCGATTTGCCCGCATTGGGCATGCCCACCAGGCCCACGTCGGCCAGCAGCTTCAGCCGCAGCCACACCCACATTTCCTGGCCCGGCCAGCCCGTCCCATGCTGGCGCGGCGCACGGTTGGTGCTGGTCTTGTAGGACATGTTGCCCCGGCCGCCATCGCCTCCGCGCAGGAAGGTGACGCGCTGCCCCACTTCGGTGAAGTCGGCCAGAACGTCCTGATCCTCGTAATCAGGATAGCCGTCCTCGTCCTCGCTACCCTCGATCGGCTTGGGGTCGGACAGGATCTGGGTGCCGACCGGCACCTTGATGATCAGGTCCTTGCCGCCCGCGCCATAGCGGTTCTTGCCCATGCCGGGCGTGCCGCGCTGCGCCTTGAAATGCTGGGTGTAGCGGAAATCGATCAGGGTATTGAGGCCCTGCACCGCTTCGAAGATGATGTCGCCGCCCTTGCCGCCGTTGCCGCCGTCCGGGCCGCCATATTCCTCATATTTTTCGCGGCGAAAACTGACCGCGCCGGGGCCGCCCCAGCCGGATTTGATATAGATTTTGGCTTGATCGAGAAAATGCATGGCGCGCCCATAACGCTTAATCGCGCAAAGTTAAACCTTAGAGCATTGTAGAACGCGGCCGGGACGGCCGACGGCGCGCGGAACGCGCAAACGAAAGTCATATGGATCGTCCTAATCGGATGATCCCTTGGCCTGCGCCGCCATCGCCGCGGCTTCCTGCATCAGGGCGAATGTCAGGTTGCGCGTGGCGATGTCGCGCGCCTTTTCGCGCGGCAGGGCCAGCGCATCGGCCATCGCGCCGCCCAGCTGCGAATCGCCCAGCGCCAGCAGCACCAGCATCAGCGTATTCTCGCGGATCAATTCGGCCAGATTGGGCGTCAGCGCGCTCGCTGCCAGCTTATCGACCAGCCGGTGGATCGCCTCCACCACCGGGTCCAGCGCATCCTCATTGCCCGACGCCAGCATCCAGCTTGCCAGCGCGCCCGCCCCCTCCCGGTCGAACGCGTCGAACGTCATGTCGACGATGATGCGCGGGCTGACCTCGCCGCGCCGCGCGGCGTTGACCGCCGCGCCGATCTTGGCAGTGATCATGTCCGCCAGATGCCCTGCCAGCGCCTTTTGCAGCCCCGCCGCTGACCCGAAATGATGCAGCAGATTGGCGTGGGTCCGCCCGATCCGGCCCGCCACGGCCTTCAGCGTCACTGCCTGCGGCCCCGTTTCGATCAACAGGTTGCGCGCTGCCTCCATCGCGACGAGGCGGCTTTCGTCCGGGCTGAGGCGCGCGCGTTTTATGGACATGATTGTAAACAACTCATCTTAACATCCATGACAGGGTCGGTCGGCGGCCGCCCGGATCGCGCAGTCCCCTGGACATTGGCTGAACGGTGGTTCGATCGCTACGGCTTTCTTCCCTGCGCTGTCGATGGCTTTCCCAACCCGGCCCAACCCACTGGGCCGCACTGATACGCATCGCGCTGCTTTGAACGTCCCCGGCGGCTTGACCGGCGCATTGCACGCGTCTCTTATCGGCGCATGACCGATGTCCCGACGCTGCAAACCCCCCGCCTGACCCTGCGCCCGCATCGCGTCGAGGATTATGGTGCCTGCCGGACCTTATGGGCGGCCCCCGATGTCGTGCGGCACATCGGCGGCCAGCCGCTGGACAGCCAGGCGGTGTGGTTCCGCATCCTGCGCTATGCGGGCATGTGGTCGCTGCTGGGCTATGGCATGTGGGTGATAGAGGAACGCGATAGCGGCGCCTTCCTGGGCGAAGCGGGCCTGCTCAGCGCCGAACGGGGTCTGCCCGAACTGGAAGGCGTACCCGAAGCCGGCTGGGTGCTCGGGCCACAGGCCTGGGGCAGGGGGGTCGCCACCGAAGCGATGCAGGCGATCGTCGACTGGACCGACGCCCATATCGAAGCGCCATCGCTGCGCTGCATCATCGATCCGGGCAATGAGGCATCGATCAAGGTGGCGCAAAAGCTGGGCTTCCTTGCCCTCACCGACACCCAATTGGGCGGAAAGCCGACTCGTGTGTTCGACCGGCCCCGCGCGACGACCATAGGAGCGCCCGCATGACGAAGACGAAGCGCAAAGCGATCGGGTTGGCCGCATGGCTACTGGTCGGCTCGATCGGCATACAGGCCCGGGCGCAGGAAATCGCACCGGCCGATCGATCGGTCATCGAAAGCCGGATCGCGGACTTCGACGCGGCGATGAAGGCAGGGCGCGTGGCGCAAAGCGTCGATTTCATTCCGCCGCGTCTGTTGCGCGTCATGGCGGAGAAGGTCGGTCTGCCCGAAGGCAAGCTGAAGGAGATGGTCGCCGCGCAGGCGTTCGCGGCGGTCGATGGCATGACATTCCTGTCCTTCGGCATGGATATGTCCGCCGCAAAGGTCGCGACGACGCCCGACCGCAGCCGAACCTATATGCTGATACCGACGCAAAGCGTCATCGCCATCCCCGACGCGGGCAAGATCCAAAGCAAGACCAGCACGCTGGCGCTCAAGGACGACGGACAATGGTTCCTCGTCCGCATCGACAATGCGCAGCAGGTCGCCCTGCTGCGCGCCGCCTATCCCGAATTTACGGGCGTCGATTTCCCGTCGGGATCGACCGCGATCATCGACTGATACTATAATGCGATTATGCTGACCCGTAGGGCAGTTCCCCGGCCTTCGCCGGGGAACAACTGGCTGTAGGGTCCTGTCAATGCAACTTGGTATAAACACGGTTGTCGGGGCGCAGGCAGCGGACTGGGTACGCCCCAGAAGCCTTGTCAGGCCGCCATCGGCACGACCGCGTCGCGATACAGGTCCGCCGCCGGATCGTTGCTGCACAGCCCCGGGTCGCCTTCCTCGAACAGCAGGCAATCGACCATCGCGTCCCGGCCCAGGCTGTAGCGCTGCGCCGTGCGTCCGCTGAAACGAAAGCCCAGCTTGCGCAGCACATTGCCCGACGCGGGATTGTCGGCGAAGTGACCCGCGCGGATGTCGCGAACGCCGTTGGCTCGCGCCATGCTCAGCACCGCGCGCGCGGCTTCGGTCGCAAAGCCCAGGCCCCAATAGGGGCGGGCGATCCAATAGCCCAGTTCGGGTGCGCCCTCCTCGTCCAGATGGACGCCGCATCCGCCGATCAGGCGCGGCGCGCCCTGGGTGCGGGTGAACGCCAGCAGGCGGGGCAGTTGCGGATGCTGCGGCAGCGCCAGAAACGCTTGCGCATCGTCCAGTCCATAGGGGCTGGGCGCGCGCGTCAGGTTACGCAGGACGGCAGGATCGTTGATGGTCTGGGCCAGGGTGGCGGCATCTTCCATCCAGCCCGGACGCAGGAGCAGGCGGGGGGTACGGGCAAACATTCTCGTCTCTCCTCTTGTCTGCGCCCCCTAACGACCGTTGATGACGGCTTGAAGACGCGTTGTTCTGGATGTTTCCTCGCCCGCAAGACGCGTGAGAAGGCGTGGAGTTCCAATGACTTGAGGGAAATCGGAAAGAGAAATGCCAATCTTTTGTCTGTTCGCGTTCCGGCAAGAAACGCGCAACGGAAAAAGGGGCGCTCCCATGGAAGGAGCGCCCCTTGTTTCCCTCGAAACCGGCAGTGCCATATGGCCCTTACCGGGAGGATCGCCCCTGTTGCGGGGGACGATCCGTCATCGATCGTCCGTTATTCAGCCGCTTCGGCTACTGCGTCCACCGACACATATTTGCGGCCGAGCTTGCCGGCGTGGAACACCACGCGGCCTTCGTTCAGCGCGAACAGCGTGTGGTCCTTGCCGATGCCGACATTGCGGCCCGGATAGACGCGCGTGCCGCGCTGGCGAATGATGATGTTGCCGCCGATCACTTCCTGACCGCCGAACTTCTTCACGCCAAGGCGCTTCAACTCGGAGTCGCGACCGTTGCGCGACGAACCGCCAGCTTTTTTATGTGCCATGACTTAAACTCCTCGAAATCTTGCGCTGCGGCTCAGGCGATCGACACGATCTTGAGGATCGTGTGATTCTGGCGATGGCCGTTCTTGCGACGATAATTGTGGCGGCGACGCTTCTTGAAGACGATGACCTTCTCACCCTTCGCCTGCGCGATGATTTCGGCCGCGACGGTCAGCTTGGCCGCGTCCTTCAGGTCGCCGCCTTCACCGGCCAGCAGGACGTCGTCCAGCGTAACCTTGTCGCCGGCTTCGCCAGCCAGCTTCTCAACGACGATCTTGTCTCCGGCGGCGACGCGATACTGCTTGCCGCCTGTGCGCACGATAGCGAACATGGCTTGTCTCTTCTCGTTCAAATCTGCTTTACGCAGATCACCAAAGACATGAAGCCTTAGCCGACCCGCGCGGGAATGTGGCCCGTTAGTTTAATGACTCGCGCCTGTCAACCGATGGCGGCGCAGGACGGGGGTGGTTTTCCGGCTTTTTAATCCCTATCTTCTCAGGGGACAAGGAAGCCCAGGATAAAGGATCGATCTGGCGGATGCGGCACGGCATGGAGTCATGGTGGAGCGGAAAGGGCGCATATCTGCGCCTTCCGGTCGTCGCCGCGCTCTGGACGCTGATCCTTGTGACCCTGCTGTCCGCGCTCGCGCCCCTGGGTCCGCCGCTTAGCCGCGCGACCGGCTCGGCCTTCAATCCCGCCACCGCTGATGTCGTGCTCAAGGCACGCGCCCATGCCGCGTTTCAGGCGGTGGACGCCTCCACCCCCACGCATGACGGTCCGTCGCCACCCCTGATTCTTGCTGTCGCGCTGGCGATCGTCCTGCTGGCGATCCATCATGTCCGCTTGCCCGGCATGGCGGGCCGTGACCGCCACCATCCCCGCGCCTTCGCGCCCGCGCGGACACGCCACGCCCGCGCGCCGCCCGCCGCTTCCTGACGATTCGCTTCTCCGCCCGCACGCGATGCGGGCTTTCGTCGGAAGAAGGAGCATAACATGGCTCGCAGGAATGCCGCACGACGTTCGCGTCGTCGCCCGCCCTGGTGGTTCATGCCCGCCGTCATGTCCGGTATCGCCGTCGTCGCCGCCGCCTTGTCGGTGATGATGATGACCGTCGTAGAATAATCAGAATGGACTAGCGGACGGCGCATCTGCGTCGTGCCGTCCGCCAATCCGCGTCACGAAAGCCACCCATGCCCCATCACACGCCCCTGATCGGGACGATCGTCGCCGGTCTCGTCGTTGCCTTCATCATGGGCTCGATCGCCCATCGCCTCAAATTGTCGCCGCTGGTCGGCTATCTCGTCGCGGGCATCCTGGTCGGTCCCTTCACGCCGGGCTTCGTCGCCGACGCAGGGCTGGCCAACGAACTGGCCGAAATCGGCGTCATCCTGCTGATGTTCGGCGTCGGCCTGCATTTTTCGCTCAAGGATCTTCTGTCGGTCAAGAATATCGCGGTCCCCGGCGCGCTGGTCCAGATCGCGGTCGCCACGCTGCTCGGCATAGGCTTGGCCTATTATATGGGCTGGGGCCTGATGGGCGGCATCGTCTTCGGCCTGGCGCTGTCGGTTGCCAGCACCGTCGTTCTGCTGCGCGCGCTCCAGGGCGCGGACCTGGTGGATACGCGACGCGGGCGAATCGCGATCGGCTGGCTCATCGTCGAGGATCTGGTCATGGTCCTGGCGCTGGTCCTGCTGCCAGCACTGGCGGGCGTCCTCGGCCAGGCCGATGGCGGTGGCGGGCTGGAGGCCCTGATCGCGCCGCTGCTGGGCACGCTGCTGAAGGTTGCGGGCTTCGTCGCGGTCATGCTGATCGTGGGCCGTCGCGTGATTCCCTGGACGCTGCACTGGGTGGTCCACACCGGATCGCGCGAACTGTTCCGGCTCGCCGTCCTCGCGATCGCGCTCGGCGTCGCCTTCGGCGCGGCGCTGGCCTTCGACGTCTCCTTCGCGCTGGGCGCCTTCTTCGCGGGCATGATCCTGGGCGAAACCCCGCTCAGCCGTCGCGCGACCGAAGAAACCCTGCCCCTGCGCGACGCCTTCGCCGTGCTGTTCTTCGTGTCGGTCGGCATGCTCTTCAATCCGTCGATCGTGCTGGAACATCCGCTGCCGCTGCTCGCCACCGTCCTCATCATCGTGGTGGGCAAATCGATCGCCGCCTGGGGCATCGTACGCGCCTTCGGCCATGCCAATGTCACCGCGCTCACCATCGCCGCCAGCCTGGCGCAGATCGGCGAATTCTCCTTCATCCTCGCATCCTTGGGAACGGGGCTGGGCGTCCTGCCCGCCGACGCGCGCGACCTGATCCTGGCGGGCGCGCTCGTCTCCATCTTCCTCAACCCCATCCTCTTCTCACTGGTCGTGCGCGAACATAAGAAGGATGATGACGAGGAGGATGCACCCGCGCCCGCGCCCGACCGCCCCCGTATCGGCCATGTCATCCTGGTCGGCTACGGCCGGGTCGGCAAGCTGATCGCCACCCGCCTGACCGAGCGCAAGGTCCATTTCGTGGTGATTGAAGGCGACCCGGAACGCGCGGAGGAAGCCGCCGAAGAGGGCCTGTCCACTGTGCGCGGCAACGCGCTGGAGGACAAGCATCTCCTCGCCGCCGGCATTGCCCATGCTCACCATCTGCTGATCGCCGTGCCCGAAGGGTTCGAAGGCGGCGCGATCCACCAACATGCGCGGATGTTGAACGCGGATATCCAGGTCATCGCCCGCGCCCATTCCGATGCGGAGGTCGCGCATCTGGAGCGGCTGGGCGTCCCCCATGTCGTGATGGGCGAACGCGAACTGGCGTCCCGCATGCTCAACCTATGCGGCGCGGGATAGCGGGATAGACGAGGGCAGGGCGGCTACATCACGCTCTGGCCTCGCCACCTGTATCCAGCTGTTCCAAAAACCGGGCCGCCTGCGCCAATATGGCGGCCCGGTCGTCCTGCGCCATCCGCTCCCAATTGCGATAGGGCATCGCCATCCTCGGGTTGCGGCCCAGCTTGCGCGCGTTGCGCGCCAGGAAATCCCAATAGAGCGCATTGAACGGGCAGGCATCCTCGCCCACCCGCTGCTTGACGTCATAGCGGCAGCCGCCGCAATAATCGGACATGCGGTTGATATATGCACCGCTCGCAGCATAGGGCTTGGACCCCAGCAGCCCGCCGTCCGCGAACAGCGCCATGCCCAGCGTGTTGGGCAGCTCGACCCATTCATAGGCGTCGGCATAGACTTCCAGATACCAGACATGCACTTGGATAGGGTCGATCCCGGCCAGCAGGGCGAAGTTGCCGGTAATCATCAGCCGCTGGATATGATGGGCATAGCCATGGTCGATCGTCTGGCCGATCGCCTGGGACAGGCAGCGCATGTCCGTCTCGCCCGTCCAGTAGAAGGCGGGCAGGTCGCGCGTCGCGTCCAGCGCGTTGCGCCGCCCATAATCCGGCCCTTCATGCCAATAGATGCCACGCACATATTCGCGCCAGCCGATGATCTGGCGAATGAAACCCTCGGCGCAATTCAACGGCACCTTGCCCGCGCGATAGCGGGCCTCGACCTTCCGGCACAGGTCCAGCGGATCGAGCAGGCCTGCGTTGATATAGGGCGACAGGATGGAGTGCCACAGGAACGGCTCGTCGCTCAGCATCGCGTCTTGATAGTCGCCAAAGCGCGGCAGCGCCTCGTCCAGGAAGCGACGCTGCTGGCGCAGCGCATCCTCATGCGTGACCGCGAAATGGAAATGGTCCAGGCTGCCGATATGGTCGACAAAACGCGCCGCGACCATGTCCAGAACCTGCGCCGTGATCGCATCGGGCCGGAACGCTATAGGCCGGGGCATCAACAGGTCGCGGCCTGGCGCAGGCTTGCGATTATCCGCGTCGAAATTCCACTGCCCACCCTCGGGCGTGCCGTCGGCCGCCATCAACAGCCCCGTCTGCCGCCGCATGTCGCGGTAGAAATATTCCATCCGCAACTGCTTGCGCGCTGCCGCCCAAGTGTCGAAGGCCGCATGGGAACAGAGGAAACGATCATCCTCATGGATGGTGACGGGCAGGGCGAAGCGCGTCTCCCACGCGTCCAGCATCGCGCGGACCCGCCATTCGCCGGCCTCGGTAACATGGATGGCGGCGGGGCGATGTCGCGCCACCGCGCGGGCGACCTCGCCGGTAAAGCTGCCGCTGTTATCGGGGTCGTCCAGCCGCACATAATCGACCGTCCAGCCCAGCGCCCGCAAGCGCTCCGCATGATGGCGCATGGCGGACAGGATGAACGCGATCTTCGCCTTGTGATGGCGGACATAACGGGTCTCATCCGCCACCTCCATCATCAGCACGACGCTGCGCGCCTTGTCCACCGCGCGTAGCGCCGCGATGTCGGGGGTCAACTGGTCGCCCAGCACCGGAATCAAGATGGGCGCGTCGGTCATCCTGCTGGAATGAACGACGCGCCCATCGGGTTGCCAGCTGCCCTAAAGGGCAATGGCCTATCTGCTATCAGCCGCGCGAGCGGGGCGGCCCCTTGCGCGGGCCACCCGCGCCAGCGCCCTTGAACGGACGCGGGCTGTGCGGGGCAGCGCCGCCGCGCGAATGGTTGCCGGGGCCGCCACGGGGCGGGCCGGTGCGATTGGGGCGATCGCCATTGGCAGGACGCAACTGCTTGCGGTTGGTCCGCGCCTCTTCACGCGGCGCGCCGTCGACCATGTCGAACATCACGTCCGCGCCTTCGTCGCCCGCTTCGCCCGACCGGCGGACGGCGGCCAGGAACTTGGCCGAAATCGCCTTGGGGATTTCGAACATCGTCTCGTTGGTCGTGATCCGGATCGCCCCGATGTCGCCGCGCGACACATGGCCGCGACGACAGATCAGCGGCAATATCCAGCGCGGATCGGCATTTTGCGTCCGGCCGATGTTCATGCGGAACCACTGCGTGTCCTCAAAGCCCGGACGCGGCCCGTCACGGCGGGCAGGGGCTTCGCTGGCGTCCAGCAGCTCTTCGGGCGCAGGCATCGCCGCACGGGCGCTGCGCACGAGCATCGCGGCGATTTCCTTGGCGCTCTTGGCTTCCAGCAATTCGCCGCCCAGCGCCCAGTCGGACTCTTCCAGTTCCATCGGCTCCAGCAGGCGCGAACGCAGCCGTTCGGCGTCCTGCGCGGCGATCTGTTCCTTGCTCGGCGCGGTCGTCCATTCGACCGGGATCTTCGCGCCCTTCAGCATCGATTCGACGCGGCGACGGCGCGGATAGGGCACGATCAGCACGGCGGTGCCCTTCTTGCCCGCGCGCCCGGTACGGCCCGACCGATGCTGCATGGTTTCCGCGTCGCGCGGCAGTTCGACATGCACCACCAGCGTCAGCGTCGGCAGATCGATGCCGCGTGCGGCGACGTCGGTCGCCACGCACACCCGCGCCCGCTTGTCGCGCAGCGCCTGCAACGCATGGTTGCGCTCATTCTGGCTATGCTCGCCCGACAGCGCCACGGCGGCAAAGCCCCGTTCGGTCAGGCTGGCATGCAGATGGCGCACATTGTCGCGCGTCGCGCAGAACAGGATCGCGGTTTCCGCCTCGTGGAAACGCAGCAGGTTCACCACCGCATTCTCGATGTCGGCAGGGGCCACCGTCATCGCCTGATAGCTGATGTCGCCATGGCCGCGCTCGGCAGAGATGGTCGCGATTTGCAGCGCGTCCTTCTGGTAACGCCGCGCCAGCGCCACGATCGGCTTGGGCATGGTCGCCGAAAACAGCAGCGTGCGGCGGCCCTCGGCGGTCGCGTCGAGAATGCCTTCCAGATCCTCACGGAAGCCCATGTCGAGCATTTCGTCCGCCTCGTCCAGCACCGCGGTCTTGAGCGCCGACAGGTCGAGCGCGCCGCGTTCCAGATGGTCGCGCAGACGGCCGGGCGTGCCCACCACGATATGCGCGCCCTGCGCCAGTGCGCGGCGCTCCTTGGCGGCGTCCATGCCGCCCACGCAGGTCGCGATGCGGGCGCGGGCACCGGCATAGAGCCATTCCAGCTCGCGGCTGACCTGCAACGCCAGTTCGCGCGTCGGCGCGATCACCAGCGCCAGCGGCCAGGCCGCCGGGGGCAGGCGATCGGCATCGCCCAGCAATTCGCTCGCCATGGCGAGGCCGAAGGCGACGGTCTTGCCCGAACCGGTCTGCGCCGACACGATCAGGTCGCGGCCATGCGCCTCTTCCTGCGTCACTTCGGACTGAACGGGGGTCAGCGCCTCATAGCCCTTGGT
Organism: Sphingobium sp. CR2-8; assembly: GCF_035818615.1. Taxonomy (NCBI): domain Bacteria; kingdom Pseudomonadati; phylum Pseudomonadota; class Alphaproteobacteria; order Sphingomonadales; family Sphingobiaceae; genus Sphingobium; species Sphingobium wonjuense. The sequence continues at coordinate 976,980 of NZ_JAYKZY010000002.1, forward strand.
AGTCAGGGCCTGGGCGAGCAGGGGGTGGAGGGTTTCAAAAGCCATATTATTGTTTTTCCATCGGATAAAGCGACCCGCCTTCTTCCGACGGATACAACAAGACCTGTGCCTTCCATCCGCAAAACGGATGTTCAGGGTGCAAGGTCACACACCCTGATTCTCTAGGTTGGAAAACCAACCTCCGTTCGCCCTGAGCTTGTCGAAGGGCCACTCTTCTTTTTGGTAGAAGAACGAGGCTTCGAGAGGCTTAGCCTGAACGGTTTAGAGGAGCGCCGTTCACGGCTTTCCCCAAATAAGAAAGCCTCCTTCCCGCGTTCCCGAGGAAGGAGGCTTGCCTTAACGCTATAGCATAAAGATCAGACTGCGGCGACTTCCGCCACATCGACCTTCACGCCCGGACCCATCGAGGACGACAGGGCGATCTTGCGGACATACTTGCCCTTCGAACCCGACGGCTTCGCCTTGACGATCGCGTCGACGAAGGCGTCGAAATTCTTGCGCAGATCTTCGGCGGTGAAGCTCGACTTGCCCAGACCGGCGTGGATGATACCGGCCTTTTCGACGCGGAATTCGATCTGACCACCCTTGGCGGCCTTCACGGCTTCGGCGACGTTCGGCGTCACGGTGCCCAGCTTCGGGTTCGGCATCAGGCCCTTGGGACCCAGAACCTTACCAAGGCGACCCACCAGACCCATCATGTCCGGCGTCGCGATGACGCGCTGGAAATCGATGTTACCGGCCTGGATCGATTCCAGCAGGTCTTCCGCGCCCACGATGTCGGCACCGGCGTCGAGCGCCTGCTGCGCCTTGTCGTTGCGGGCGAACACGGCGACGCGGACGTCCTTGCCCGTACCAGCCGGAAGCGTGACGACGCCACGGACCATCTGGTCGGCGTGACGGGGATCGACGCCCAGGTTGATCGCGATTTCGACGCTTTCGTCGAACTTGGCGGTCGCGTGGGTCTTGATCAGGCCCAGCGCCTCGTCAACGCCGTGCAGCTTTTCGCGGTCGATCGCGGTGGCCAGGGCCTTCGCCTTCTTGGTGATCTTCGCCATTATATCAGCCCTCCACCACGTCGAGGCCCATCGCGCGAGCGGAGCCTTCGATGATCTTCGTTGCAGCGTCGATGTCGTTCGCGTTGAGATCGACCATCTTGGCCTGCGCGATTTCGGCGAGCTGAGCGCGCGTGATCTTGCCGGCGACGACCTTGCCCGGTTCCTTGGAACCCGACTTCAGGTTGATCGCCTTCTTGATCAGGAAGGTCGCAGGCGGCTGCTTCGTGGTAAAGGTGAAGCTGCGATCCGCATAGACGGTGATGATGGTGGGCAGGGGGGTGCCCTTGTCCAGATTCGCCGTCTGCGCGTTGAACGCCTTGCAGAATTCCATGATGTTCACGCCGCGCTGACCCAGGGCAGGGCCGATCGGCGGGGCAGGCTTGGCATCTCCAGCGGGCACCTGGAGTTTGATATAGCCCGTAATCTTCTTGGCCATTGTCACTCACTCTATTGCTGGGCGGTCTGCAAGCATCCCGCCCGGTTCAAGTTTAGCGGTCGAACGGAGGCCAGAAACCTCCTCCCGCATAGCATCCGGCCACCCTGGGGCAGCACGGAAGCGCGGGCCTATAGCGATGTTCCTTCCGAAAGGGAAGGGGGACTGTCCGTCTGACGGAAAATCCCGGTTGGCGCTATTCTCGTATCAACTGGCGACGATGTGAACCTCTCGCTCCACGTTCCCCGGCGCAGGCCGGGGTCCAGTTCGGAGCGTGGGACTGGACCCGGCCTGCGCCGGGGAACGCGCGATATGAACCCGCCATTATCGAGGGGGCTCTCATGCTGGTAGTCGTAGCGATTTCCTATTAGGTACAAAAAGGGTCGCCAACCCTGCGGCGGCGACCCTTTTGCAGAACCTGTCCTGCGACCGGTTACTTCGACAGTTCGACCTGCTCGAAGTCCAGTTCCACAGGCGTGGCGCGACCGAAGATCGACACCGACACCTTGACCCGGTTCTTTTCGAAATCCAGTTCCTCGACCACGCCGTTGAAGCTGGCGAACGGACCGTCCAGCACCTTGACGCTGTCGCCAATTTCGTAATCGACGCTGACCTTGTGCTTGGGCGCGGCTTCGGCTTCCTTGCGGGCACCGAAATAGCGGGCGGCTTCGCTCTCGCTGATCGCCTGTGGCTTGCCCATCGAACCCAGGAAGCCCGTCACCTTGGGCGTGTTCTTCACCAGGTGATAGATGTCGTCGTTCATGGCCAGCTTGGCAAGGACGTAGCCAGGCATGAACTTGCGCTCGACCTGGACCTTCTTGCCGCGCTTGACCTCGGTCACGGTTTCGACAGGCACTTCGACCTGTTCGACCAGTTGGGAGAGGCCCATGCGCTCGGCTTCGGACAGGATCAATTCCTTGACCTTGTTTTCGAAGCCCGAATAGGCGTGGATGATGTACCAGCGCGCCATGTTACCGTCTCAAACTCCTGTTCAGAACGTGCCGATCAACGACCCGCTGCAAAAGCCAGCAACCACTGGACGATCGCGCCAAAGAAGGTGTCGATGCCAAAGAAGAACAGGCCCAGAAGCGTTGTCATGATGACGACCATGACACCGGTCATCACCGTTTCGCGGCCCGTGGGCCACACGATCTTCTTCGCTTCGGTCTGCACCTGATTGACGAATTCGCCGGGGGAAACCTTCGCCATCGCCTGCCTCTGCACTTCTTTAAACCAACACCAAATCGCGAAGCAACAGTCCGCCCTCCCGATCCCGCCCTGTTCGGCGTCCGGGGGTGCGGCCGCATGCTCCGCGACCAAATTCGCTTGCGCACTTAGCCGCGAGCACCTGTATTTACAAGCGTTCGCGGCCAGTTCGCTTGGCAGGAGTGGAGGGACTCGAACCCACGGCATTCGGTTTTGGAGACCGACGCTCTACCAACTGAGCTACACTCCTGCACTGGCCCGAGCCAGCGAAGGAGGGCGCTTTAGCGTGGCCTGACGGGCAGGGCAAGCGTCATTATGCGCGCGCAGCATTTGCCTGGGGCACGCTGGTGTCGACGCTCGTCTGCCGCTCGGCCTCCGCGTTGATCTGCGCGCCCAGCAGCACGATATAGGCCGACACGAACAGCCACAGTTGCAGCACCACCACTGCGCCCAGCGATCCGTAGGTCTTGTTATAATTGCCGAATGTGGAAACGTAGAAGGACACGCCGAGCGTCGCGATCAGCCAGAACAATGTCGCCGCCACCGATCCGACCGTCAGCCATTGCCACTGCGCCTGCCGCCGGTTCGGCCCGAAACGATAGATCAGGCCGAATATGACGCTGGCGAACAAACCGGCCAGCACCCATGTCGCCGCCTTGATCGTGAACAGCACGCCCGGCCCCCAGTTGGTCAGGAAATCCTGCAACAGGCCGATGACCGTCGCGGTGAACACGCCGACCACCACCACCAGCACAGCCGAGAAGGTGATCCCCATCGACGTGCGATAGAAGTGCAGGATGTTGCGCCCTTCCTTCTGCTCATAGACGATGTTGAGCGCCTCCATGATCGCCGACGCCGCCCGCGTCGCGCCATAGACGGCGATGGTGAGCGCCAGCAGCAGGCCGAACCCGATCGCGGGCTTGCGCGTGCTGACCACGCCCAGCAACTGGTCGTTGATCAGGCCCGCTGCGTCGGCGGGCACGACCGTGATGATCGCCTGCATATGGCGACTGACGATCGCCGGATCGCCGAACAACCCATAGGTCAGGACGACGGCGGCCAGCAAAGGCGCGATCGACAGGAATGCATAATAAGCGACACCGGCCGCCAGCAGCCCGACATGATGGTCGCCCAGTCCCGTATAGACGCGCTTCAAAATCTCCCACCATGCCTTTGGCGGTATCTTCCACGGCGCATCGACATGCACCTGCTGCGCGACCTGCTGCGTCATCAATGTCCCCTGTTGTTCCACAAACGCAAGCGCGTGAAGGGGGAGGGGGTTCCCTTTGGCTTCGGATCCACGGGGCGCGGGGCTGATTTGGGGGGGTAGCGGACTGACCGCTCTGGTTTACCGAACCTGACATAACCGCGTCATGCCAGCGAAGGCTGGCATCTCAGGCGGCGGCGCGCCACGATAGGGATAGCGCGAGGCAGTACACTACACCTACGAGATATGACGGACCTTATCCTCTGACCGCCTGAGACCCCAGCCTTCGCTGGGGTGACGTTCAAGTGAATGGCCGACTCCAAGTCATCGCACAGCATATTCAAAGAGCAACAGATGGTCGTCTTCGTCCATACGGACTTCGCCATCCTACGCCCCGGTTCCCCTGCTACCATAGCGGCCGCCAGCTACACCTTCAGCCGACATCGCTTTCCAATAGGATCACGCCAACGCAACATAATGTCAAAACATACGGGAAATGTGCGAAGTTAAGCGCATGACGCCAAGCTTATAGAAACACGCCGCCCTTCATGATCCGCCGCGCGCGCCCCTGCACCGGCACCTTGTCGAACGGCGTATTGCCCGCCGCCGCCGCCATCCGGGCGCTGTCCACGATCCAGGGCGCATCGGGATCGACGAAGATCAGGTCCGCCGCGCTCCCGCTCGCGAAGCTGCCCGCATTCACGCCCAATATCCGCGCAGGATTGGCGCTCAGCAGCGTCATCAGCCGCCCCATGGTCACATGCCCCTCCCGCACCAGATTGAGCGACAGCGCCAGCAGCGTCTCCGCCCCCGCCATGCCGGGTGACGCGTCGGCGAAGGGGAGGCGCTTGTCCTCCGGCCCGCGCGGATCATGGCTGGACGTGATGACGTCGACCGTCCCGTCCGCCACCGCGCGTAGGCTCGCCTGCCGGTCCGCCTCGTCCCGCAACGGCGGCGACAGGCGCGCAAAGGTGCGGAAATCGGTCGCCGCCTGGTCGTTCAGGAACAGATAGGCCGGACTGATGCCGCACGTCACCTTCAGCCCTTCGGCCTTGGCCGCGCGGATGAGGTCGAACCCCGCCTGCGTCGTCACCAGCCGGAAATGGATCGCCGCGCCTGCCTCGCGCGCCAGCATGATGTCGCGCGCGATGGCCAGCGCTTCGGCGCAGGCCGGTGCGTGGGGTAGGCCCAGCCGCGTCGCCGTCTCCCCACTCGTCGCCACCGCCTTGGCCGTCAGCCCGCCATCTTCGGCATGGGCGATGACGGTCAGGCCCAGCCCGCTGGCATAGGACAGCACGCGTAGCATCACACCCGAATCAGCGATCCACTGCCGCCCGGTGCCGATCGCCTTCGCGCCCGCCATCTGCATCAGGCCCATCTCGGCCATCTCTTGGCCCAGCAACCCGCGCGTCGCCGCCGCAATCGGATGGACCCAGAAATCGGGCTTGCCCGCCCGCGTCGCCTGCCGGATCAGTCCCACCTCGTCCAGCGGCGCGCGCTGGTCGGGCATCAGCGCCGCGCGCGTGATCCCGCCGAAATGAAAGGCCGGCTTGTCGGTGGCGAAGACGCCGAGATCGATCAGGCCCGGCGCGACGACGAGGCCGCCCGCATCGACACGCTGCGCATCGTCCGGCACCGCAACATCGCCCGCCGCGACGATCCGGTCGCCCTCGATCAGCACGACGCCCGGCGTCGGCGCGTCACCTGCGGGATCGGCCAGGCGACCGTTGATGATGGCCAACCGTGTCATAACACCCCCTCAAATCCGTTCGCCCTCAGCTTGTCGAAGGGCTTTTCTGTCTTTTGGGATTGGGTGCGGGACGAGGTGAAGGGCTTCGACAGGCTCAGCCCGAACGGGGTTGAGAAGATGCTCATGCCCAACCCTCCACACCGCGCGCGCCGCGCGTCAGCACGTCCAGGCACGCCATCCGCACCGCGACCCCCATCGCCACCTGCTCGGTGATCGCCGAGCGTTCGGGATCGTCCGCCACCGCGCTGCTGATCTCCACCCCCCGGTTCATCGGGCCGGGATGCATCACCAGCGCGTCGGGCTTGGCCAGCGCCAGCCGCTCGGGCGTCAGCCCATAGAGCGCATGATATTCGCGGGGGAGGGGATGAAGGCCCCATCCATCCGCTCATTCTGCAACCGCAGCATCATCACCACGTCCGCGCCGTCCAGCCCCTCGTCCATCCGGGTGAAGGGCGTCGCCCCCAGCATCTCGACTTCGGGCGGCAGCAGCGTGGGCGGCGCCACCGCGCGCACCTGCGCGCCCAGCGCCGCCAGGCACAACATGTTCGATCGCGCCACCCGGCTATGCAGCACATCGCCGCAGATCGCGACGACCAGCCCGGCAAAACTGCCCTTGCGCCGCCGGATCGTCAGCGCGTCCAGCAGGGCTTGCGTGGGATGCTGGTGCCACCCGTCGCCCGCGTTCAGCACCGGGCAGTCCACCTTGTCCGCGATCAGCCGCACCGCGCCTGAACTCGCATGGCGGATCACGATCACATCGGCCGCCATGGCATTGAGCGTCATCGCCGTGTCGATCAGCGTCTCGCCCTTCTTCACGCTCGATTGCCCGGCATGCATGTTGACCACGTCCGCGCCCAGCCGCTTCCCCGCAATCTCGAACGACAGCAACGTGCGCGTGCTGTTCTCGAAAAAGGCGTTGATCTGGGTCATCCCCGCCAGCCGCCCGTCATGCTTGCGCGCGCGGCCCTTGTTTGCCTGCGCCCAATGTTCGGCCTCATCCAGCAGGAAACGGATTTCCCAGGGCTTCAGGTCCGCGATGGACAGAAGATGCCTGTGCGGAAACAACGCCCGGCCGGTCAGCTCGGGGGTCGCGTCGGGTATGAAGATATCGGGCATGAGCCGGTGCTTTAGGCAAGCCGACGGGGGAGGGCAAGGCGCTTACCTGCGCCCGAACCATTTCCCCAGGATCGACCCGTCGCGCAGCACTTCGCGCGCCGCATTATGCCCCGGCGCGCCGGTTACGCCCCCGCCCGGATGCGTTCCCGCGCCGCACATATAGAGGCCCTTCACCGGCCCGCGATAGCCGCCATGGCCCAGCACCGGCCGCGCCGCCCACATCTGGTCCAGCGTCAGATTGCCATGCATGATGTCGCCGCCGACCAGCCCGAACTTGCGCTCCAGATCCAGCGGCGAATGGATCTGCCGCGCGATCACGCTCTTCGCAAAGCCCGGCGCATGGCGCTCGACCGTCGCGATGATATCGTCCGCCGCCGCTTCGCGCGCGTCGTCCCACGACCGTCCGTCCGGCAGTTCCGGCGCGAATTGCTGGCAGAACAGGCTCGCCACATGGCACCCTTCGGGCGCCAGCGTGTCATCCACCGTGGACGGGATCAGCATCTCCACGATCGGCGCCTTCGACCATCCGTCCCGCTTCGCGTCCATGAAGGCCCGGTCCATATAGTCCAGCGTCGGCGCGATGATGATCCCCGACTGGTGATGCTCGCCCGCGCCCGGCAGGCAGGTGAAGTCGGGCAGGGCGCTCAGCGCCACATTCATCCGGAACGTCCCCGATCCCGCCTTGAACGCCTTGATCCGCTTGACGAAATCTACGGGCAGGTCGCTCGGGTCCATCATCCGCTCATATAGCAGTTTCGGCCCGACATTGGCGATCACCGCGCCACCCATCACCGCTTCGCCGCTCTCCAGCCGCACGCCGACGGCACGCCCGCCATCCACCAGCACCGCCTCGACCGGCGCGTCCAGGCTGATCTCCACCCCCATCGCAGTCACGACCTGCGCCATGATCCGCGTGATTGCGCCCATGCCGCCGACCACATGCCCCCATGCGCCCTTCTTGCCGTTCACCTCGCCGAACACATGGTGCAACAGCACATAGGCGCTGCCCGGCGTATCGGGCGACGCATAATTGCCGACCACCGCATCGAAACCGAACGCCGCCTTCACCGCGTCGCTCTCGAACCAGCTATCCAGAAAGCCGCGCGCCGATTTGGTGAACAGGTCCAGCACGTCCCGCTGCGCCTCGATCCCCAGCCCCGCGACCCGTCGCCCCTGTTTCAGCGCCTCGACGATCATCGTCAGCCCATCGCCGACATTGGGCGGGCTTCGCAGCACCAGGTCGCGCAGCACATCCGCCACCACCTCCAGCGCCGCATAATAAGCGGGCAGGGCGGCGGCATCCTTCGCGCTGAACCGGGCGAACTCCGCCTGCGTTTTCTCAATTCCGCCGCCCAGTTTCAGATAGCCGCCATCGGGCTGCGGCAGGAAGTTGCTGATCGGCCGCTCGATCACGCGATAGCCATGGGTCTCCAGCTTCATGTCGCGGATCACCTTGGGATTGAGCAGGCTGACCGTATAGCTGGCGGTGGAATTGCGGAAGCCGGGATGGAACTCCTCCGTCACCGCCGCCCCGCCCACGACGCCGCGCCGCTCCAATATGCGCACTTTGTAGCCCGCCCGCGCCAGGTAGAAGGCGCAGACCAGCCCATTATGCCCGCCCCCGATGATGACGGCGTCGTAGCTTTTGGTCATGCCATGTTGCTCCACCCCATCCCCGGCGCCCGATGCAGCCGCGCCTGCGGGATCACATCGCGCACCCGCCCGCAAAAATGCCGCAACGCCACTTCCTGCTCGGACAGCGGCCCCACCGTGAAGCTCGCCGATGCCATGCCCGCCTGCACCCGCGCGACAAGGTCCGTATCCTCGACATTCACCTGTCGGTTGATCCGCCAATTGAGGTAACGCGCCACCCGCATCTCCCGCCGTGAGTTGGGGATCGCATAGCTGATCTCACGGATCAGCGTCTGCGTCGGCGACACCGGCAGCCACTGCATGAAGTCGATCTGGTCGGGATAGATGTCGAAGGCGACATTGGGCCACAGCTTGTAATAGGTCCACAACCGCTGCCGCTCGGGTGGCAGATGCGGCACTGGCGGAAGGAAATGCTGATAGGCCCGCTCGGACAGGTTGGCCGACGGCCGGTCCAGGATCGGCCCCCACATCGTGTCGACATGCGCGCTGGATTCCACGCCATAGCCATCACCCATCAGGCGCTTGAGGCCCGGATGCGCCACCGCGATATGCAGTCCGTCCGCATAATTGTCGCCGATGATCTTCCAGTTCACGTCCCGAGGCCGCAGCGTCACTCGCCCCAATGCCCGCACGTCTTCGAACCTGTAGGGCGCGACTTCATGCGCGTAGGGCGCCATCATCTGCGCCACGGACGGTCCGCCATCATCGGCCAGCCGCACGAACAGAAAGCCCTGCCACGCCTCCACCTCGACCGGCGTCAATCCATGATCCGCCAGCGCGAACGCCGCGCCATAGCTGGCCTTCATCGGCACGCCCGAAAGCCGCCCATCCTGTTCGTAAGTCCAGCCATGATAGGGGCAGACCAGCTTCCTGGCGCAACCGCCGGGACCGTCCACGATGCGCGCACCGCGATGGCGACACACATTGGTGAAGGCGCGTATCGTCCCGTCTTCACCGCGCAGGACGATCACGCTTTCACCAATATAATCAATCACATGATAATCGCCGGGTGCGGGAATGTCGCTCTCATGGCACACGATCTGCCAGGATGGGCGGAAGATGCGTTCCACCTCGACCGCGAAAAACTCGGCGTCGCCATAGGTCCAGGTCGGCAGGCTCCACCCCGCATCGGGATCATTCCCCGCCAGCACCCCGCGAACCATATCGCACCCCCGCGCCCATCATGTTTTACGATCGTATAATAGACTTTTCGAAAAGACGATTCAACTGTCCAACTCGCTGTCTCTTTCACCGTCCGCCTGTGCCCCGTAACGTCGCGCCAGATAGGCGCAGACCATCAACTGGATCTGGTGGAAGACCATAATCGGCAACAGGATCGGGCCCACCGCCGCAGCCGGGAACAGCACGCCCGCTATCGGCACGCCCGACGCCAAACTCTTCTTCGACCCGCAAAATTGCAGCACGATCGCATCTTCCCGCGACAGGCCCAGCATCCGGCCCACCATCAGCGTGAAGAACAGGATCGCCACCAGCATCCCGATGCACAGCAGCGCCAGCACCAGCAGTTCCTCGCTCGAAACCTTGGACCATAATCCCTCGACCACCGCGGCGGAAAAGGCGGCATAGACCACCAGCAAGATCGATCCCCGGTCGACCCGTCCGATCATCGCCTTGTGCCGCTCGATGAAGCCGCCGATCCAGGGCCGCATCAGATGGCCGACGACGAAGGGCAGCAGCAGTTGCAGCACGATTCCTTCGACCGAGGACAGGGAAATCAGGCTCCCGCTACCGCTCCTCTGCATCAGCAGCGCGACCAGCACCGGCGTCAGGAAAATGCCCAGCAGGTTGGAAAAGGAAGCGCTGACCACCGCCCCGGCCACATTGCCCCGCGCGATCGCGGTAAAGGCGATGGACGACTGCACCGTCGATGGCAGCAGCGCCAGGAACAACAGCCCGGGCCGCATGTCTATGGGCACGAACCCGAATTGCCCGACGATCAGTCCCAACAGGGGAAAGGCGACGAAGGTCGTTGCCAGCGTCGCCAGGTGCAACTTCCACGCCTTCGCCCCGCTCCAGATCGCCGCGCGCGACAATTTTGCGCCATGCAGGAAAAAGAGCAGCACGATGCCGACATCGGCCGCCATGTCTGCGACCCACGCGCCGATCCCCCGCGCCGGCAGGATGGACGAGAGGGCGACGGTCGCGATCAACAGGATCAAAAAAGGGTCCAGGGCTTGACGCAGGCGCTGTATCATGAGCTTCCATCATCGACTGTTCGGGCAGGGGATAGACGCGGGCCATGGCATGCGCCAACAATTTCCCCTTGGACGCGCACAAGGAGAGGATGACCGTGAGCGAAGATATCAGGATCATGGACGATGCGGGTGTAATCGAAATCCGGATCGATCGGCCGGACAAGAAAAACGCCCTGACCGCTACCATGTATCGCGCCATGACCGCTGCCCTCGCCGACGCGTCTGCGCGCGCGGATATCGGCGCGGTGCTGATCTCGGGGCAGGGGGATGCCTTCTGCGCGGGCAACGACCTGAAGGATTTCATGGCCGGGCCGGAGGGGGGCGCCGCCGCCTTCGACTTCATCCGCGCCATCGCCGCGTTCGACAAACCGCTGGTCGCCGCGGTCCAGGGCCAGGCCGTCGGCGTGGGCACGACCATGCTGTTCCACTGCGACCTCATCTATGCCGCGCCCGACGCGCGCTTCGTCATGCCCTTCGTCAATCTGGGAATTGTACCGGAAGCCGGTTCCAGCCTGCTCGCCCCGGCGATCATGGGCCATGCCAAGGCGGCGGCGATGCTGCTTCTGGGCGAACCGATGGACGCGCAAAGTGCCGATCGCGCCGGCTTCGTGACCGCCATTGTATCGACCGACGCACTACGCGATCATGCACGGGCCAAGGCTGCGGCGCTCGTGGCCAAGCCGCCCCAGGCGCTGGCCGCCACGCGCCGCCTGATGAAGGGCGATTCCGCAGCGCTCGCTGCACGGATCGAGGAGGAAGCGCGCCTCTTTCGCGAAACCCTCTCCTCCCCGAAGCGCAGGAAGCGTTCGCCGCCTTTTTCGAAAAGCGCCCCCCGGTTTTCCGCAGGGGTTAGGCCATTGGGCGGGAGCGCCGTCGAAGCATTCTCACGCCATTCGACGGCGCTCCCGGATCCCATCATTCCTTCTTGAGGTCGCTGCCCGCCTTTTCCAGCGATTCGCCGACATCGCGCTTGGCCTCGCCCGCTTCACGCTTCGCATCGACGGCTGCATTGTCCGTGGCCGCGCCGATCCGGTCGGCGCCATTGTCGATCGCCCGTCCGGCCCGGTCCAGGCCATTGTCGATCTTCGCACCCGCATTGTCGACCGCGCTGCTGACGTCGTTGCCGATCGCCGACCCGGCATTTTCCAGATTGTCCTGCGCCTTTTCCGAACAGGCGGACAGGCTGGCGACGGTCAGCACCGCGACTGCGGCGATAAGGGATGTGCGCATGAAGGCTCCTCTTGCAACATATGGATGCTGTTAAGCGCAGGAAGCCGCATAAGGTTTCGCAACCCTGCCTATCCGCTGCGCAGGCCGAATATCATCGACCGGTCGGCTTCTGGGATCAGCCCTTCCAGTACGCGCCAGAATCCGGTGACCGATCCCTGTCCCGCCTGGGCATAGGCCGCAGCCATCTTCTCACGCAGGGCGCGAAACAGTTCGGCTTCCAGCGTCTTGCCCGCAGGGCTGAGCCGCAGCAGCTTTTGCCGCCGATCGCTGGCGCCCGTCCGCGTCTCGATATAGCCACGCTCGATCAGGTCGTTCAGCACCCGCCCCAGCGATTGCTTGGTGATCGCCAGCAGCCGCAGCAGATCCTTGACCGTCAGGTCGGGCTGGCGCGAAATGAAATAGAGCGCCCGGTGATGCGCCCGGCCAAGCCCCTGCGCGGCCAGCCCTTCGTCGATCGATCGAGTGAGCGCGGAATAGCCGAAATAGAGCATCTCGATCCCGCGCCGTATCTCGTCCTCGCGCAGGAAGAGCGGGGAGGCCGATGAAATCTGGGCGGGCTGGGAGGGGGTACTGGTAACCGACATGAAGGGATATGATCCGGCATAGAGGCAAAGTGCATATTGGCGTCACGAAACTGGCATGACTAGGCTTTCCTTTCGCCGATGACACGTTATATGGCGGTCCGCGCCGACATGATCGGTGCTGCTGGGGCGTCGCCAAGCGGTAAGGCAGCGGCTTTTGATGCCGCCATGCGCAGGTTCGAATCCTGCCGCCCCAGCCAATATTTCGACCCATATTTACCAACACCGTCTCACAGGGTTGCAATAAAAAACCCTGTTTTCAGTGACTTATTTCCGTTATTCTGTCTCACGCCGGAGCCATTCCGATCAGGCAGTTTCAGGCGATTTGTTGGTAAATCCGTTGGTAAAAACAGGCGTCGAAGTTGGTAATCGGGTGCTGCCGGTTCGAATCCGCAAACAGCGGAGCCGGAGTACCGCCCATGCTGACCGATCAAATGCTCGCCACTCTGGTGGCCCGCGACAAGCTCATCAAAAAGTCCGACGGTGGCGGCTTGCACATCGTGGTGATGCCGTCTGGGAAGAAGCGCTGGCGTCTCGCCTATCGCTTCGATGGCAAGCAGAAAACTGTCGATGGCGGCGAGTATCCCGCTGTCAGCCTGCACCGTGCGCGCGTCTGGGGCGAAGAGATGAAGGCGCTCGTCTCGCAAGGCACCGATCCCATCGACCATAGGAAGGAAGCCAGGTTTCAGGTCGTGGCCGACCGGACCACGTTCGCCATGCTGGCACATGAATGGATGGAGGCGCGTCGTCCGGCTTGGTCCCCGCGCTACGCCCGGCTGATAGAGGGGCGGCTCAACAATGATATTCTCCCTATTATAGGGGACAAGCCTGTCCGCTCCATCCTTCCACGCACGATGCTCGAAGCATTGCGCGTGATCGAGGCGCGCGGGTCGTTCGAAATGGCCCATCGCATCACGAACCATTGCAGCGAAATATTTCGTTTCGGCATCCCGGACGGACGCTGCGAGAGCGATCCATGCCGGGACCTTTCATCAGCGATGATCAAGCCCCCGCCGGTCCGGCACCGCGCCAAGATCGAGATCAAGGACCTTCCTGAATTCTATGCACGTCTCAACGCAGACGGCGGCTCGCAACTGAGCCACCTCGCATTGCGATGGACGATCCTTACCATGGTGCGGACACAAGAAACGCGATTTGCGCAATGGACAGAGTTTGAGGGGCTGGGAAGCGAAGAGCCGCTCTGGCGCATACCGCCGGAGCGCATGAAAATGCGTTCCGAGCATCTTGTGCCCCTGCCCCCGCAGGCCGTCGATCTTTTGCGCCAAATCCGGGACATTAATAAATATGGCAAAGTCGGCAATGAGCGGCTGGGGAAATATCTGTTCCCGGTTGCTGGCTCCCGATCGGACGTCATCAGCGAAAACCGCATGCTCGATGTCATGTATCGAATGGGCCTACGCGGCAAGGCCACGGTCCACGGCTTTCGATCCCTTGGCAGTGCCGTCTTGAATGAGTCCGGTCTCTTCATGCCAGACTGGATAGCAATGCAGCTCGCGCATATGCCGCGCGGGGTCAGGGGGGTCTATAACCCGGCGCGTTATCTGCAGCATCGCCGTAAAATGATGGATTGGTGGGCGAAATATCTGGATGCAGCTGAAGAGGCCGCACCGATGGCCCTCGAAGGTTTTAAAGTCGCCCAACGCAAGCAGGAGAAAACCTTGGCTTGGTTTCAGACGTCATGGTGACGGATGACGCTGCTGAGATTGTCTTGGGTGAACGCCAACGCTCTCATGATCATTGATCAGCCAAGGACATAAAGGATGCAAGTAATGGTCGTTTGCAAAATGTCGGCTTCAGAGCTGTGGGCATTAGATAGCAGCCATACCAAAAACGTAGCTAAAGCAATTTGCCAATAGGCCAGACGATAGCCGCGACATCGGCAGAAATTTTCATGAATGGCGCTTTGCATCCAGAAAGTTGGTTGGGCGTTGTCCCGTCACAACCGATTCGTTCAGGGGTGACTCAATGCGTACCAGAGAGAAATTAGCCGACGTCGTGGCAGGGCAATCGGGTCGCCAGCAACGCAAGCAATTCGTGCGATCGCTTAAAGAAACAGCGGCTCGCGCAGTGGTAACAGCTTCTGTGACTTTCGTTGTGGGTTGGGCCCTTAAGCGGATGTTCGAAAATTCTGTGACAGAAGCAGCGAAAGAGGGAGCCGCAGAAGCGGTTCAGCAAGAAATTCCGAACAAAACACCGCTCATGTCGAGCCTTCCATCTTATCCAATGAAGGCTATAGAAGATTTGCCGAGTGATTTTGGCAGGTGATTTATCTGCCAAGCTATAATGGCCGATAGTGGAATGTCCGGTTCGGAGCCCGGCTGCAGAGGTAGCTGACATTCACCCGGCGTCGGCTGCCGACCAATTGTTGCCTTTCGATCGCAGAGGCACGAACGTCGGCTGTTAGCAAAGTTGGTCATTGTGGTTCGAGCGACGTGCTCGTCTGCGCGCAATTTTCAGATTTTTAGACTGAGGTTCGCGATCATCAATGCCGATATGAAAGCACCGCGCCTCAGCGTTCTGCCAACCTCTTGGCGATTGCCAGCGACTGGCGGATCAACGGCATGCGCTTGCGTTCAGTCCGCACAGCCAGATAGCCTTTCACCTCGATCAGGGATGAGCGCGTATCGAGCGGTAGCACCCTTATGCGGCTGTCGGGCGGGCATTCCTTCTCGAACATCAGGCTCATGCCGATGCCCTGAGCGACGCCCTCCCGGATCATTTCACGTGTGTGCAGTTCCATCGTCTGGCCCGGTGCGATTTCCGCATCGGCCAGAAGTCGGTTCATGGCCGCCAGCGTGCGCGACGTGGCTTCACGGACCAAAATCACTTCCTGCGCCAGCCGCGCAATCGGGAACAGCTTCAATCCATCGTCCGGCCATGACGCCGGCAAAATCGCCACCAGTCGGTCTGCATAAAGTGGCGTGTAGGTATAGTCCGTTTCGATCGGCGGTTCGCAGATGATGCCGATGTCCACCTGCGCCTTCAGTAGCAGCTCGTTGGTCTGCATGGCGTTGGCGATCGTCACGCGAAAATGCGCATTGGGAACTTCCGTCTTGAACGCGGCCATGAACTCGGCGGCATAGGGCGGACTGTCAGTACCCAGGCGCAGCAGCGCGCCGCTGTCGATGTCGTCTTCGCCCAGCAGCGCGCCGATCTCATCGGCGATCCCGAACAGTTTCTGCGCTTTGTCGAACAGTTCGTGCCCGGCAGTGGTCAGCGTCAGTGGTGGGCGCATCCCTTCGATCAGCTTGACCTTGTAGCGATCCTCCAATGCCTTCAACTGTTTGGATAAGGTCGGCTGCGAGATGTTGAGCCGCCGTGCGGCCTTGCTGACGCTGCGTTCGCTGGCGACCGCATAAAAGCTGCGCAGATGCAGGAAATTGACGCTCAACCCATTACCTTTCCCTGACCGAAGGCCATGCGCGTCTATGGTCGCCATGCCTCAGATGCATTGGCCTTGATCGCGCCGCTGCCGCAAACAGCCTGTGAAGCAAGATTGTTACAAGTTGGTCACAGGCAGACGAGAGCGACATGGACAGGGAATTTGACGTTGCGGTGGTCGGCCGCGGCATAGTAGGGCTTGCCCATGCGCTGGCGGCGGCGCGGACCGGCAAGCGTGTGGTCGTGATCGACCGCCATGCCCGTGCGACTGGTGCCAGCATCCGCAATTTCGGATTCGTCACCGTGACGGGCCAGGAACGATCCGAGATGTGGCCGCTCGCGCGGCGCGCACGCGACGTATGGGCGAATGTTGCGCCGCGTGCGGGCATCGCCATCGAGCAGACCGGCCTTGTCCTGCCCGTGCGGCGTCAGGCTGCCGCTGCCGTTCTGGAGGCCTTCATGGCCACCGAAATGGGCGAGGGCTGTCAGCTTCTGACCGACCGTCAGTTACGCACGCTCGACGCCGAGACGCCGTTTCAGCCGTGCGAAGCGGCTTTGGTCAGTCCGCACGAACTGCGCGTGGAAGCCCGCGATGCCATACCCAAGATAGCTGCGTGGCTGGAACGGGACATGGGCGTCACCTTCGCGCCGCCTGCCACGGTGACCGCCTGCGACAACGGGCGCGTCGTCACGAGCGCAGGCGACTATCGCGCCGCTGCCATATTCATATGCCCCGGCGACGATCTGAACGCGCTGTTCCCGCAGGTCATGGCGGCCCATGCAGTCACGCGCTGCAAGTTGCAGATGCTGCGCCTCGCCGCGCCCGGCTATCGGCTTGCGCGGCCGGTGATGAGCGACCTCGGGCTCACCAGATACGAAGGCTATTCCGCCCTGCCGGAAGCCGCGCCGCTCGCGACCCAGTTGCAGGCGGAGCAAGGGGCTTTCCTCGATGCGGGCATTCACTTGATCGCCGTGCAGTCGGCCGACGGGTCGCTGGTCGTGGGCGACAGCCATGACTATGGCGACGCCCCCGACCCCTTCCATCATGAGCGCATCGACGCCTTGATGCTGGAAGAGTTTTCTGCTGTGCTGGGCAAGGCCCCGCCGGTTATCGAACGCTGGGTGGGCATTTACGCCTCATCCCCCAAGCAGAACTGGTTCACCAAGGCCGTTGCGCCCGGCGTCCATGTCACGGCTGTGACTTGCGGCGCTGGCATGTCCACCGCCTTCGCCATTGGCGAACGGGTGGTCGGCGCGGCGCTCAATGCCCCGATCAAGGAGATTGCATGATGTCGGATATTGTCGCGGTCCTGTTCGACTGGGCTGGTACGATGATCGATTTCGGATCGCGTGCCCCCGTGATGGCCATGCACCAGGTTTTCGAAGCGGCCGGTGTTCCCGCCGACGAGGCCACCATCCGCCGTTATATGGGCATGGCCAAGCGCGAGCATGTGGTCGCCATCCTGTCCGAGGACGCCATGGCGATGCGCTGGATGGCGGCGAAGGGCAGCGCGTGGACGCAGGCCGATGTCGACGCGATCATGGTCGATCTGGAACCTGCCATGGCCCATAGTGCAAGTCTCTGCCGTGATCTCATTCCGGGCGCAGCGACAGCGGCTTCCGCCTTGGGTCACAAAGGGATCAAGGTCGGTTCGACCACCGGCTACACCCGCACGATGATGGCGGACATCATCCCCGCTGCCGCCGAGCAGGGTTATGCGCCCGACGCGATCGTGTGCGCTGGCGAAACTGCGCTGGGCCGCCCTGCGCCGCTGATGCTGTGGCAAGCGATGGCGCAATTGTCCGCATGGCCGGCGGGGCGCTGCGTCGCCGTCGATGACGCGCCGGTCGGGATCGCCGCTGGCCGAAACGCGGGGCTATGGACCATCGGCCTTGCCGGATCGGGCAATGGCGTAGGGCTGGCCTATGATGATTTCATGAGCTTGTCCGCCGACGACCGGTCCGCGCGCATGGCGCCGGTGATGGTCGAGTTCGCGGCGGCCGGAGCGGATTTTGTGATCGAAAGCGTCGCTGACCTGTGCATTGCGATCCGCCTGATCGAGGAAGCGCTGGTCAAGGGCGAGCAACCCGGGTCTGCGCCGACCCGGATGTTGATCGGCCACAACGCGTGACCAGCCTGGCGGCAACTGGGGCAGTGATGAGGCCGCGACGGACGTTCACGCAGCGTCTGGCGCGGGCGCATCCAGCCCTGTTCGCTCTTTATGGCGGACTTGCCGCCTTTGCCGCCTATTGCTCCATGTATGCGTTTCGCAAGCCGTTCACCGCGGCGACCTATGCCGATGCCAGCGGCTGGGAAGGCGTGATCGATTTCAAGATCGCGCTCGTGATCGCACAGGTCGCGGGCTATGCGCTGTCCAAGTTCATCGGGGTCAAGGTGATATCCGAAATGGCGGCGTCCCGTCGCGGTCTCGCGATCGTCGGACTCATCATGGTTTCATGGGTGGCGCTGCTGCTCTTCGCTATTCTGCCGCCCAACTGGAAAGTTGGTGCGCTGTTCCTCAACGGTCTGCCGCTCGGCATGATTTGGGGACTGGTGTTCGGCTATGTCGAGGGGCGGCGTACGAGCGAGGTGATCGCGGCCATCTTGTGCGCCAGCTTCGTGGTGTCGTCGGGCATCGTGAAGTCGGTCGGCATGTGGTTGATGATCGGCATGGGCGTCAGCGAATATTGGATGCCGGCAATGACCGGCGCCCTGTTCATGCCGCTGCTGATCGTCGCGGTCATCGGCCTGGCGCACATGCCGCCCCCGACACCGGAGGAGCAGGCCGAGCGGATGGCGCGACCGCCCATGCCTGCCGCAGCGCGCCGTGCCTTTCTGCGCGACTATGGTCCGGGCGTCGGCTTTCTGGTCCTCGCTTATACATTCTTTACGGCAATCCGTGATTTTCGCGACAATTTCTCGGCCGAAATCTGGATCGACCTTGGCTATGCGGGCGTGTCGAGCGTCTTTACCGCCAGCGAGGCGCCGATCGCGCTGGTGACGCTGGCCATCCTGGCCAGTCTCGTCTTCATCCGGGACAATCTGCGTGCGCTGATCGTCATCCATGTCATCGTCATGCTGGGCGCGGCGCTGATCGGGCTGTCGACATTGGCGTTCCAGCTAGGCTGGCTTGCGCCACTCCCTTGGATGATCCTGTCGGGGCTTGGGCTATATCTGGGCTATACACCGTTTAACGCGATGCTGTTCGACCGGCTGGTCGCGGCGACGCGACGGGCGGGAACGGCCGGCTTCCTCATCTATGTCGCCGACGCGACCGGCTATGGCGCCAGCGTCGTGCTGACGCTGCTCCGCAACCTGCCGGGCGTCACGCTCGACTGGCTCCATTTCTTCATCTGGCTTGCCTATGCGGGCGCGGCGCTGTGTCTGGCCATGGCGTCCGTCTCCATCCTCTATTTCAGACGAAAGCTGGGACACGCAAATATTTAAACACGCAATTTCATTCTCTTTCGAAGATTATACCTCGTACGGCCAAGCTGTGCGAGGCGATTTTCGTCTAAATTGGTCCGCCATCCGGCTATTGCTGCGATGCACCCAATGAATTGGATGAGCCAGACCAAGTCATGGCAACCCCAGGATCAAGATCAGCGGCGCTGTGATAGCGCCGCCATCAATCAAGGGGTGAAATTATGACGAGGTTCGTTCTTAAATCCGCTGTCAGCTTGGGGGCACTCGTCCTCGCCACCACGGCGCACGCGCAAATCGTCCCGGCCGCCGGCGATGCGTCGTCCAGCGACATCGTCGTCACCGGCACGATCGTCAGCGGCGAGATGAAGTCGATCGAGGCGCAGCGTCGCGCCGACAATATCGTCAACGTCCTGACTGCCGACGGCATCGGTCGCCTGCCGGATCGCAACGCCGCCGAAGCTGTGCAGCGCCTGCCTGGCGTCGCCATCGAGCGGGACCAAGGTGAAGGCCGCTTCGTCGCCGTGCGTGGCCTGCCCTCGCAATGGAATTCGACCCTCATCAACGGCAGCCGCCTGCCTACGGCCGAGGAGGAAACGACCAGCCGCGCGACCGCTTTCGACTTCTTCCCGTCCGAGCTGATCGAACAGGTCGTCGTCGCCAAGGCAATCACGCCCGACATGGAGGGCGACGCGATCGGCGGCTCGGTCAACTTCATCACCAAGACCGCACCCGACAAGCGCACGCTGCAACTGACTGCCGGCGGCAATTATTCGGAGAAGGCGAACAGGGGCGGCTTCCTGATGAACGGCCTCTATGGCGACCGCTTCGCCGACGGCAAATTCGGCTTCGTCCTGTCGGGCAGCTATTATAACCGCCACTGGGCGACAGACAATTATGAACCGCGCCGTGGCGGGGACGGCATCGGCATCACCCGCCTCGAACTGCGCGACTATACCGGCGTGCGCGAGACGATCGGCCTAAACGGCGCGATGGAATATGCGTTCGACGATGGCGGCAAGCTTTATGCTCGCGGCATCTACGGATCGCTCAAGGATGACGAGACGCATTACAAGCACCGCCTGAACTTCGCGTCCAACCGGGTCGAAGTGCAGCATATCTTCAACACGCTCATCACCGAACTGAAGGGCGGTGAAGTGGGCGGCATCCATATGCTGGGCAACGGCGGCGCGAAGATCGACTGGAAAGCCGCGCATTACGAAAATCTCTTTCGCTATGGCGATACGCCCGACGGCCGCGACAACAGCTATTTCGTCGTCCGGTTCGACCAGCGCAATGTCAGCTATCAGGGCTTGGACAATCGCGGTTCGGGCAACCTTGCCTATAACGAGATAGACGGCGGCACCGATCCGGCCGATGCGATCAGCAACCATCTGCCGTCCGGTTTCCAGATGGACCCGGCGCTCACCCGCCTGTCCAATGTCGAACTCTACAAGATCCGGGTGAAGGAAACCGACCGGATCGTGCTGGAAGGCAACGCGACTTTACCGGCCAGCGACACGCTGACCTTCAAGGCGGGCGCCAAATATCGCGACAAGCTGCGCGATGCGACGTTCGAGGATCTGTTCTACACCTGGAACCCGGCAGCGGGGCCGGTGCCGACATTGGCGGACTTCCCGTTGATGAACCAGCCGGGGCGCGGCGGCTATCTCGACGAACTCCCGATCGGCAAGCAATATAGCGGCCAATTCTCTCAGGTCGTGTCCGAAAAGGATCTGGTGAACTGGTATCTCGCCAATCGCGGCAATCTGGTGCTGGATACGGCCGGATCGGCGACCGCGCAAAATGGGGGTCTTTGGGTCGCACCTTCCGCCTCGTGGAAAAGCAGACGGCCGGTTACGCCATGGCGACCTGGAACCCCGGCGAGGCGGTCACGCTGCTCGGCGGCGTGCGGCTGGAACATACCAAGACGACCGTTTCGGGACAGGTTCTGGTCAACGGCGCGCTGGAAAACGAGCGGCGCTCCAACGACTATCTGGCGATCCTGCCGTCGCTGCATCTGACCTATCGCTTCGACAGCGACACCAATCTTCGTGCGGCCATCACCCGCAGCTTTGCCCGGCCCGACTTTGGCGATCTCGCGCCCGGCGGCGCGTTCAGCGAAGCCGATCTGGAATTTGCCGGCGGCAACCCGGACCTCAAGCCCACCTATGCCTGGAATGGCGACCTGTTGTTCGAACATTATTTCGGCAATGACGGCGTGATTTCGGCGGGCGCCTTTTATAAGCGGATTAGCAATCCGATTTATGACTCGCGACGGATCGACACCTATCGCGGCATTGATGGCGTCGCTTTCCTGACCCCGGCCAATGGCGCGGCGGGCGATCTTTACGGCCTGGAGTTCAACGTGCAGCGCCGGCTGACCTTCCTGCCCGGCCTGCTGTCCAACTTCGGCGTCAATGCGAACTATACCCTCATCCGCTCCAAGTTCACGCTCCCCGATGGACGCGAGGTGCGAGTACCGCGACAGGCCAATAATCTGGCGAACTTTGCACTTTATTATGACGACGGCCGTTTCTCCAGCCGCCTGGCGATGAACTACAAGGGCGCAT
Organism: Sphingobium sp. CR2-8; assembly: GCF_035818615.1. Taxonomy (NCBI): domain Bacteria; kingdom Pseudomonadati; phylum Pseudomonadota; class Alphaproteobacteria; order Sphingomonadales; family Sphingobiaceae; genus Sphingobium; species Sphingobium wonjuense. Next base: position 998,826 of record NZ_JAYKZY010000002.1, read on the forward strand.
TCATTGAGGAATATGGGGCCAGCGCCAATCTGGACAGCTTTTATGGCGCCTATACCAGCCTCGATCTGACGGTGAACTGGCAGGTGACGCCGAAGGTGACGCTGTTCGGTGAAGCGAGCAATCTTACCAATCAGAAGCTGCATTATTATCTGGGCAACAAGGATCGTCCGTTGCAGGTCGAATATTATGGCCCCCGCTTCGTGCTGGGCGTGAAGGCCGCGATTTTCTGATATCTGTGCCGGGTCAGCATAGTCTTTATGCCGATACGTCGTGCTGCGGCGTGATTCGCGGGACCATGCTGACCGAACGCCTCCACACCGACCCATCTCCCTGCCCCAATCTATGGACTTCAGCGCGGCGCAGTTTGACAATCGCCGCGGTCACGCTTGGCCGCCCCTTTGACGGCGTCTATCCAGATGAGCCCACCTATGAGCTGCATCGATTCGACGCTGCGGAACGAATATCACCTCTGGTCGGATGTCGTCGATGCTGACACCATCCCACTCGGACAAGCAGGAGAAAAGGGATGTTGAAACTTGCTATCGTAACAATGGCAGGCGCCATTTTGCTCGCCGGCCCGGCCTCGGCACAGGGCGGAGACGATGAAGCCATCAATCTGGTTTGTTCGGGTCAGGGTGAAAAGCTCGGTTCGGGCTATGTCAACAACCTGGAGTGGGACCGCTATGATCACAAATATCGAGTGCGCAGCGGTGTGCAGACCGAGATGCGGGGATTCGCGTCCGCAGTCACGCTCCAGATCTATGGTAATGATGGTCGCATCCGTTTGCCGGAAAAGCTGATACCGCCCCTCCATTCGGGTGGCGATCATCAGCATTGGTGGCAGCTAGAAGACGTCATCGTCGGGAGCGACGAAATCCGGGCGAGCTATCGCCTCAACGGCCTCAACAAGCCCAAGCTTAGGATCGACCGGCAAACCGGCGTGATCACGATCAAGGGCACCGGGCAGGACTTTTCCGGCACCTGTGACAAAGTCGATGCCGGGCAGCGGCGTTTCTGAGAAATTTTTGTCGGGCGTTCTGCCTGATCGCTGGTTTTGCGCGATCTTCGGAAGGATTCCGGGGTTGCGCGAGCCTATACCTGCTGCGGCGCTTCTCTGCGCCGAATGAAGTTCTCCTCTATGGCTGTGGAACGACTGCATCCATAATCGTGAGCCGCTCCAGCGGCTTCGCCCCGACCCGCGAGTTGGTCACCAGAATCGTAGTGCCGGGTTTCAGGGCGCCACGTACCAACTCGTAGAAGCGTTTCGGCATTCGCACGCGGTTGAGAATGGCCTCGTCGACCTCCTGTCCGTCCTCATCGCCATGGCCCGGCAGGCCGACATAGAGCCAGTGCGGCTTACCGTCGCGTATGACAAGGTTGATGACATGCGACCCGGGATCATCGTCGTTGATCTGCCCAACACTTCGCCCGATTTCTATGCCATTGCGCAGCACGACAAGCCGTTGGTCGAGTTTGGAGACGATGATCGTCAACGGACCTTCGGGCGCGGCCTCCGGTTCCCAGCGATAGGCCTCACCGATAAGAGGCTTGACGGTTGCAGGCTGCCCCTTGACATCGAAGGGAACAAGAAGGCTGTTATCGCTGGTATGCACATGGTCGGCGGCGCTGCCCTGCACAATGACGGTGATGCCAAGGTTGGTCATGGCGAACAGGGCGCGGGCGAATTCATAGGGCAAATGAACGCAGCCATGACTCTCCGGATAGCCGGGCAGGCCACCAGCATGCAGCGCCACGCCATCCCATGTCAGTCGCTGCTGAAAGGGCATGGGCGCATTATTATAGACGCTGGACCGATGGGTGGCGTCCTTTTGCAGGATGGTGAAGACGCCGGTCGGCGTTTCATGGCCATCCTTGCCTGATGAGACGGTCGCGGCGCCAATGCGGATACCATTGCGATAGACGAGCGCGATCTGCTTCGACAGGTCGACATATATCATCACCGGGCCGCTGGGGGCGATTGCTGGCGCCCATACCCATTGACCAGGCTTGAGCGCGTCGATCTGTCGCGCCAGTTCGGGGGCAGAGCTGACTTTCGAACCTTGGGCATGGGCCGTGCCTGTCATCGCCAGTACGAAGATCATGGACAGCATCGAGAAAGATTTCACGGGTCGCTTACGGAAGGTGCGGGTCATGCAAAAAGAATCCCAAGCGTAGCTGTTGCCATGATGCTCACGATCATGCCGATGGAGGCATCGATGAATGACCGTAACCAGGACTGGCCGAGTTCCTGCTGGAACCAGCGGATCTGAACGATGCCGTAGAAAAGGAAGGCAGCAAGGATTGCCGTGAGGCCGAGCAACTGTACTGCGTCATGGAAATGGGTCGTAGCGCTGACTCCGCCGCCTAGCAGCAAAGCGAAGGGCGAGATCGCATAGCATTGGGCATAGAAGGCAGGCTTGAGAGTGTCCCGATCAAGATCCTGCTCGCTCCTGTGTACTTTGCGCGCTGCCAGCACGAGGGCGAATGTGCCAAACAGCACCAGCCGCAGGAAAAGCAGGGTCGTGTTGTCGTTGACCAGGCTGGCAAGGCCATGGCGATGCTTGACGATCGTGTTGGTGCCGTCGATGGCAAGGCCAAGGCCCTGGATAAGCACAATCGTCAGGATGAGCATGATGGGCGGGCTGACGGTTGCGCGGTACTGCTGGTCCTGGTCCAGCCGCAACTGTTCTTCGGCGTAGTGCATCGTCGCGAGCGGATGGCGCAGGATTTGCCACAAGGTTATCGGATAGAAGACGAGCCAGCTCATCACTTCATAGAGAAGCTCGTCGAGCGAGTTCAACCACTGCACGAAATTCATGGCAGGCGCTGACCAACCTGTTCGGCAGGCAGGATTTGATGCGCCAGCGGCAAGCCCTTCTCGAAACTCGACAGGCTCCCCAGCGTCGTTTGCGCGATCGCGGCCAAGGCTTCCTCGGTCAGGAACGCCTGATGGCCCGTCACCAGCACGTTCGGAAAGGTCAACAGACGCTGGAGCAGATCGTCGTCGATGATCTCGCTGGAGAGGTCATCGAAGAAAATGCCTGCTTCCTGTTCGTAGACATCGAGAGCAACGCCGCCGATCGAGCGGGCCTTGAGCGCGTCGATTAGCGCCTTGGTTTCGATCAGCGCACCGCGGCTGGTGTTGACGAGGACCAGGCCGGGACGAGCCTGCGCCAGCGTCTCGGCATTGATCATGTGCCGGGTATCGGGCGTCAGCGGACAATGCAGGCTGATGACATCGGCCTCCCGCAGCAGCCTGTCCACGCTCGTATAGCGGACTCCAATCGCTTCCAGTTCCGGATCGACGACTGGGTCGCTGGCCAACACCGCACAAACAAAGCCTGCGCGCAGGGTTCTGGCGACCAGGGCGCCGATCTGACCGGTCCCCACTATACCCATGACACGCCCATGGAGATTGCGCCCGACCAGACCGTCTAGCGCGTAATTATTTTCCCTGACGCGCGACCATGCCCTATGGATTTTGCGGTCCAGCGCCAGCAGCAGGCCGATGGTGAATTCCGCCACGGCATGGGGCGAATAGGCAGGAACCCGCGTGACGGCGATGCCCCGCCTTGCTGCGGTTTCAAGATCGACATTATTGTAGCCGGCGCAGCGCAGAGCGACGATACGGATGCCTAGGCCCGCCAGTTGCTCGATCACTTCGGCGTCGAGGCAATCGTTGACGAAAGCACAAACCGCATCGCTGCCCGTAGCCAGCCGGGCGGTGAGCGGGTCGAGGCCAGCCTCCACAAACCGGAGTTCATGGCCATGATCCGCATTCGCGGCCGTCAGGAACTGCCGGTCATAGCTGCGAGTGCCGAATATCGTGACGCGCATTGCGGCAGCTCACCGACACCCTTGATAGGTGCCGATATCGGCTACATTCTGGACCCGCCCGTCGGCAATGCCCATCTGGACGCACTGCCGCGTGCGATCGTTGAACCAGTAGGTGTAACTCGACATGCCGCTCTTAAGGCCGCCTACGTTGCGAAAGCCGCGCCGCTGCATTTCGCTGTCGGCGCCTGCTGCGCGTGCATCGACAAGGTCATTCAGATCGACCGACTGCTGATAGCCGGCACCGTCTGAGCGATGACCGTCACGATGACTCGTTTCTCGCCCCTTCTGACTGACGCCAGCCTCATAGCCACGCGAATAGGGCTCTGAGCGATCATAATTATGGTAGGTCTGGGAGTAGAGCCCGTCGCGAAAGCCTCGCTCATAGGCGGCGTCGGAGGCATCATCGTCATAATGCTGGCCATTGTCGTGATTATGCGACTTGTGGGCGAGCGCGATGGCGCCGATGATCGCGGCGATACCGACGCCCGCCGCCACCGCCGTCCCGCTCGGTCCCTTGCCGCCGACCTTCTGATTGCAGTCTGGCGCCGTAGTTGGGGTGATGGAATCGAAGCGGCCTTCCTTGACCGCGATGCTGACGCAGCTCTTCTGGGTGGGCTGCCACCAATAGCTCCAGACCCGGTCATCGCCCTGATCGGTTTTGATATGGACCCAGCCGCGCGATTGAAGCGCTGTTTCCCCGCCTGGTGCCCGCGCACCGACCAGATCGTTCAGGCCGTTTGCCTTTTGGGCCTGCGCCAATTGCGGCACAAGGAGCGCCGCGCTTGCCAACAGCGTGATCATCAAACGCATGCTATTTCCCTTGGTGGGTGCTCAACAATAGGTCGCTCATGCCATGATTTATGTTATTTTCTAAGACATTCCTCCGGAAGCAGACACGATTATAATCAGCAACGAACTGAGCAAGCACTAGACTTGAAATACACTGTATGGAAATGATCAACCGATGCGATCTGAATGGCGGGAGCCATCACCATCGTGCGCATCTTGAGGCGATTGCCCGCGAGCAGCCCTCCCAAATAACGAATGGCTAGCTTCGCCGGAAGCAGCCGTTCGCCAACAGTGTTAGGAACGACGGGTTTGTCCCAAGCTTCGCCATTCCCGGTAATACGCGATTGAAAAAGTCAGTCGGAGTGAATGGCGGCAAATTTATCTCAAATCCGGATTGAAAAAGTGAGTATCGGGGAATGATTGCCTGAAACTCTGCAATCCCGCCTCATTTTGTCAGCATCCCGATCCGGCCGCGCGATTTTCCTCAAATGTTCTCTTGCGCCCGAACGAAAGCCCGCAGAAATCAAGGCGCGAAACGCTTGCGCATGATGATCACGCTCTTCGACATGGGGCAGTCGAGCGCTGGCTGGGAAGCAGAGACATTATTATAGGCGGGATCGTGGTCGATCTCCCCCTCTACAAATAGGCGCGCTTTGCAAATCGTCCCATCGGTATTGCTTCTCCGAATCAGGATGTTAGTCTTGTTCCGCGTCGCGAAGGCGGCGCCGAGGCTTGAGAACCTCGCTTATGATCCCGGTGGGGGAACTGGGCCGGGGCGCCGGGATGGATGGCGATCGCCTGGGTCGTGTTCAGCTGAATGCAGTCGCACCAGGGCGACAGGATCGTCTCGACGATGCCGAGTATCAGGTCATGCTGGACCAGAGCCCTGGCATGGTCGGACCGGATCAGGAGCCGACCGAAGCGCTTGGTGGTTTCGCCGTAGAAATGGCCCTGCCCAAAGGGCGTGCGGGCGAAATCGCCGGCCAGATCGTCGTCGAGCGCCGCGATGGCCGCGGCCGGCAGGGCATCCGGGACGAGGCAATAGCCTTGCGTCTTAAGTTCGGTCGCGTGGCGCGCGATCGCTTGGGTGAGCGTGATGGAGACGGTCATGGCGGCGTCTCCTTCAGGCAGCGACGCGCTGGTGGATGCGCAGCGGCGACGCAACAATGCCGCGCTCAGCCAACAACGCCTTTGTGTCCGACGCAATGTCGATGCGGAGCGCGCCGAGCATGGTCCCGTCGATCCTGCGCGGCGGGCCAAGCGGCGTGCAGTGCCAGCCAAAGGCAAGGATCTGCTGCAACCAGCCCATCTCGGCAATGGCGCTATAGGCGATGATGCCGTGCGCCAGGGCATGATCGACCAGGGCGGTCACCAGCGTATCGCGGACCTGCCGCCGCTCCGCCGCCCGCAGGCGGCGATCCAGGCAGAAGCGGGTGATTTCCTGGATGTCCGGTGCCTGCGGCGGTGCCTGCTCACACAGGTCGGGATAGAAATCGCCCAATATATGGGGGCCTGTCGTGGGCAGGAGTCGGGCTGATCCCAGATGGGTCCCGTCAGGGTCGGCCAGGATCAGATAGGTCGCATGCGCGTCGTCATATTGATCGATCTCATAGCTGTCGGCGAGCACCGGCACGTCCCATTTGAGCAGGTCGACAAAGACGGATTTGCGGGCGGCGAACATCGAACGCAGGACGGCGTCCGAGGCCGGTCGCGCAGCGGATTGACGGATATGCAACATGATAAGGACTCCCTGGCCGTGATCGGTCCAGGGTCGCCTCGCGGCGGGTCCGGCCGCTATTCCGGAAAAGGGTAATAGCGGCGGCGGAAAATATCCGAGAAGGTCAGTGTTCCGTCGAAGAGCGTCAGGATCACCAGATATGTCCGCTTGTTCACGCCATAGCGCTCGCACGCCTGCTTGATATGGCGGGCTACCGTCTCTTCGCCCACCTGCAGGATCAGGCTGATCTCCCAGTCGCTCTTGCCGCGTGCGACCCAGAGCACGCAGTCCCGCTGGCGGTCGGTGAGCATCGGGCGCGGCGGTGTCTGCCGCAGGCTGCCACTGGACCAGAGGCGCCGCGCGCCTTCGAACGCGAACAGGCCCGCAAATTGCGCCAGCGGCAGCATGTCATGCGGCAGCGGTCGTCCGGCTTCATTCGCGAACGAGCAGGAGCCGCGCGCTTCGCCGGGCACATGGACCGCCGGCACCGTGAAACCATCGCCGATGCCCTGCGCGCGACCCAAGGCCAATATGCGACGATCGCGGCCCGACAACGGGATCATCTCCGCCATGTGCGACCAGGGAAAGCCGACGCTTGCCACATGGCTCGCGCGGTGGACCGGATCGGTCACGCCCAGGGCATGGCGATGATAATAATCGGCCCATTGCGTCGGATAATTATGCAGATGGATCGCGCCGCCACTGGCCCTGGCGAGATCGACATGATGCGTCAGCGCAAAATATTGGAAGCCGAGCTGATCCGTCAGCCCCTTCATGGCCGCTGCGAAATCATCGCCGTTCGCCACGGCATCCACGACGCGTCTGAACTGCGTCGCCATATGCAACAATCTCATAAGACGATGTCGCGATCACCGGCAGTGTCTCAAGTCACCGCGCGCCCGGCGTCCGCCCTTTCCCGTCCTCTCGGGCCAGGCGCTGGTGTCTCATTTCAGCACCCAACAACTCCAGTAACAAAATTGTCATATCATAACGGCTTTAGTAGAAAAAGACCGGCGCTAGCCTTGTCGGGCGCGCAACGCTGCCATGGCGAGCGCATCCTCTGGAGGGTATGGTCTTGTCGTCGCTCGATCGGCGGCGGCAGAGGCGGCCGGTGAATTTGCCGACCGGCGAACGCCCTTCGCGCGATTGGCGGGATGCCGCAGGCTATGCGCGACTGCGCGGGATCGACCGGGCCGGCCTCATGTGGGAATGGCTGCGCCGCGATCCCGATTATATCGCCTGGCATGTGCGGGCCAGTACGGCCACGCGCGGCATCGATCCCGACCCGCTCCCTTGGGGGCTGCACTTTCGCCGAGCATCCGAGCCGCGCAGCGCCCGAGGCCCGGATCATCTGGCATGCCGATTTCGATCCGGGGACGATGGCCGTCGCCGCCATCCCCGCTGATCCGGCCGATCCCGATAGCCTGGATCTCGACCGAATCGCCCCCTGGCTCGCCGTTGCCATCGGCAGGGAGGGACGCGAACATGCCGTCCTGTCCGACGGTTGGCATCATATCCGTATCGATATTGAGGAAGGGCGGCTGACAGGACAGCAAGCCGTCCTGCTGCATTTCCGCTTGCAGGGCATCCTGTCTTCGCAGCAACGCTTATTGCCGCTGCGCCGGTTTCTCGACCTGTGTCGCAGGCGGCAATTCTCGCGCGCGCTGTTTCCTTCCGATCCGCAGATCGCGCGGCTGGTCGATATGCTCCGCGTCCATGATGCGCTCGGGCAGGGGGCCAGCCAGCGCGACATCGGTGCCGCCCTGTTCGGGGACGCGCGCGTGGCGCAGGACTGGACGGGATCGTCCGATTCGCTGCGGTCGCGGGTGCGTCGGCTGGTGCGCGAGGCTGGCGCCATGGCGCGTGGCGGCTGGCGGCAATTGATGGGGCGGAGGGGGTGATATGCCGATTCACCGCCTGACAGCGGCGATGCCTACCGTGTGACGATAGGGCTGGCGCCTCGCGCCGGTAAAGCGGCGCGACCGCGCTCTACGGCGCGAAGCCAGGCTTCTTGCCGCCGAGCCCCGTTGCCGGGTCTCGGCCTGCCGGTGACGATCGCTGGCGCGCGGCAGCGCTGCTGACCCTTCCGGTCGCCGCTTGCGCGGCGGCGCTGTTGGTAGCCTCTCCCGGTGGCGCGGGAGCGGTATGGTCAAGGCCCAAATGGCTACCTTTGATCAGTGCGGGTTCTGATCGGCTTGTGGGACATCCCAGCCCTTCAAGCCGGGTTCGCAGAACGACGGCTCCAGCCAGAGCCGGGCATTCTTGGCAAAGCAAATACCCGCCGGTGTCCGCGAAGATTGGCGGAATGAAATCCGGTAGGTTTCCGAGAAGTGGGTGCCGTCATCACGCAACGGCCACCTTTTTAAAAGGATGGTGAATTGGGAAATGGGCGGGTTCTCAAAAGAACTCTCAGCCAAGCTGAAGCGAAAAACAGCAACATTAGGTATCGAGGAACGCTTTGGCCTTCGCGAGAAAAGCGTCGTGATATTGGAAGATACCGCCATGCCCGGCGTCGGGGTAGAGAACGAGCTCCGCTCCGGGGATGCGGCGCGCGAGGTCGGTGGAGTTCTCGCTCGGCACCATGATGTCATGGTCGCCATTGGCGACCAGCGTCGGCTGGCGGAGGAGCGATAGGTCCTGCGGTGACTGCCTGCCCCACGCCTCGATCGCCTTGCGTTGGCGACCGAAGGCCCGAAGTCTGACGGCCTTGTCACGGTCCACCGTGCGGGTTTTAAGCCGCGCGAGGAACGCCTTCGCCGCCTGCCGACCGTTGGCGGTGTCGGTGAAGAACAGAAAGGTCTTTGGGTCCTGCAGCGTCACCACACCCTTGAGGATCAGCGGCAGCGACACCCGACCTACCCGCTCAATCCCGGTGCCCCCGGCAGGGCCAGTGCCCGCCAGGACGAGACGACGAACAAGATCGGGCTGCCGGAGCGTGATCTCCTGCGCGACGAAGCCGCCGAGCGAAAAGCCGATCAGGTCGACCTTTGCCAGCCCCAGTGCTCCAATCATCGCGATCATGTCGATTGCCATGTCTCCGACGGTCAACGGTGCCGCGCCACCCGAACGGCCGATGCCGCGATAGTCGAGTGCGTAGATCGGACGGTCTGCGGCCAACCCCTCGACGATCGGCGGGTCGAAATTGTCGAGATTGGCACCCCAGTGATTGAGGAGCACGATCGGCGTGCCCCGGTCGGGGCCGAGGCGTCGATAGGCGAAGCGGGTTCCCGCCGCCTCGACCGTGAGCGTCGGAGCCGTGTTCCAGTCCGCGCGGCTCATCGCACGCGCACCACGAGCTTGCCCTTGGCCCCGCCCTTGTCGAGCTGCGCCATCGCATCATCCATCCGGTCGAACGGGAAGACCCGGTCGACCACGGGTTTGATCGTTCCATTCTCAATCAGCGACGTAAGTTTCGCTAGCTGCCCGCCATCGGCGTGCATGAACAGGAACGAATAATCGACGCCCGCCCGCTTCGCCTTGCGGCGGATGCCGACACTCGTCGCGCGTAGCAACAGGCGCAGGACGATGTTCAGCCCCTGCGCTTTGGCGAACGCCGGATCGGGCGGCCCGGAAATCGAGATCAGCTTGCCGCCGGGTTTGAGCACCTTGAGCGACTTCTCCAGCGTTTTGCCGTCCAGGCTATTGAGCACGACGTCATAGCCGGAAAGTTCCTCTGAAAAATCCTGCTTCTTATAGTCGATCACGACATCGGCACCGAGGCTGCGGACGAGGTCTGCATTGGCCGCGCTCGCCGTCGTCGCGACGGTTGCGCCGAGATGCCTGGCGAGTTGGATCGCCAGCGTGCCGACCCCGCCCGAGCCGGCATGGATCAGGACCTTCTGCCCCTTCTTCAGTTTCGCGCGCTCGACCAGCACCTGCCAGACGGTCAACCCGACGAGCGGGATCGAAGCCGCTTCCTCCATCGACAGATTGGCGGGTTTCAGCGCGAGATCGGCTTGCTTAACAGCGATGTGCTCGGCGAACGTGCCGATATGGCCGTCGCGCGGGCGGGCATAGACCTCGTCGCCCGGCTTGAACCCGCGCACCCCCTGACCGACCGACACCACCGTGCCGGCCAGATCATGCCCCAGCACGAAGGGGGGCTTGTAGGGCAGGATCGGCTTGAACGCCCCGTCGCGGATCTTCGCGTCGAGCTGGTTAAGGCCAGCCGCATGGATCTCGACCAGCACCTCGTCGGCCGCAGGTACGGGCTCAGGCATGTCGCCGAGGCGCAGCGATTGCTGCTTGCCGTAGCGATCAAGAACATAGGCTTTCATTTGCCTTCTCCTCAGGCACCAGCCAGCGTCGGATAGTCGGTATAGCCCTTCGCGCCGCCACCATAAAGCGTGGAAGGATCGAGCTGGTTGAGCTCCGCGCCCGACTTCAACCGCTCGACGAAATCGGGATTGGCGATGAAGCCGCGCCCGAACGCGAACAGGTCCGCCTTGCCTGCGGCCAGTTGCTCCTCGGCGAGTGCCTTGTCGAAGCCGTTGTTGGCGAGGAAGGTGCCGCCGAACTTACGACGCAGCGCGCCATAGTCGAACGGCTTGGCATCGCGCGGCCCACCGGTCGCACCCTCGACGACGTGGAGATAGGCGATCTTCATTTCGCCCAACTTCTCTGCGACATGGTCGAACTGCGGCTGCTCGTCGTCCGCCGGCACGATGCCGCTCGCAGGCGAGACCGGCGACAGGCGCACGCCGGTCCGGTTCGCGCCGATTTCCCCAGCGACGGCGGCCGTGACCTCCAGCAGCAGACGGGCACGGTTCTCGATCGAACCGCCATAGGCATCGGTTCGCACGTTCGCGGTCTCACGCAGGAATTCGTCGAGCAGATATCCATTGGCGCCATGCACCTCGACGCCGTCGAAGCCGGCGTCCATCGCGTTCGCGGCCGCCTGGCGGAAGCTCTCGACGATGCCTGGCAGCTCGTCCAGCTCGAGCGCGCGCGGCTCGGACACATCCGCAAAGCCGTTATTGACGAAGGTCTTGGCCTCGGCGCGGATCGCCGAGGGTGCGACCGGTGCCTTACCACCATGCAGATCGACATGGCTAACGCGCCCGACGTGCCAGAGCTGGACGAAGATGCGGCCGCCTTTGCCGTGCACCGCATCCGTCACCATGCGCCACGCAGCGATCTGCTCGGGCGTGTAGAGGCCGGGCGTGTCCTGATACCCTTGCGCCTGCACCGACACCTGCGTCGCCTCGGTAATGATGAGGCCGGCGGATGCGCGCTGCGCGTAATATTCCGCCGCATGCTCGCTCGGCAGGAGGCCGGGTGCGGCGCGGTTGCGGGTCAGCGGCGCCATGACGATACGATTGGGCGGCGTCAGCGGGCCGAGTTGATACGGGGAGAAAAGATCGCTCATAGTTGGTCCTTGTTGGAAAAATGGGGGTCAGGCTGCGGTGTAGCGGGGCGCGGGGTGGACCGAGCCAAAGTGCGGCACCATCGCCCGACGCGCCTGGTCGTATGCGTCCCACAGCGTCCCGTCGTGCAGCGGCGGAATGGTGACGCCCTCGCGGCGATCGAAGCCGACGAGCGCGGCGTCGACCAGCTCGTTCACGTCCATCATCGGCGGTAGGCTTGCCTCGTCGGCGCCGGCACGGCCCCACAGCTCGGTGCGGGTTGCCGCCGGCAGCACGGCCTGGACGTAAACGCCCTTGGGTCCGAGTTCGAGCGACAATCCCTGCGACAGGAAGAGAACGAAGGCCTTGGTAGCGCCGTAGACACTCATGCCGAACTCGGGCACCAGCCCGACGACCGAGCCGATGTTGACGATCGCGCCTTCGCCAGCCTGCGCCAGCCGTGGAGCGATGGCGCTGGCGAGGCGGACGACCGACGTCGTGTTGAGCGCGACCAGCTGATCCACCGCATCAGTCGATTGATCGACGAACGCGCCATTCAAGCCCGCGCCGGCGTTGTTGATGAGCGTGCCGATCCTGCCATCGTCGCGCAGTCGCGTCTCGACCGTTGCCAACTGGGCGGTGTCGGTCAGGTCGGCGGGCAGAACGTCGACGGCAACGTCATGCTCCGATGACAGCTTCGTCGCCAGCGCTTTCAGCCGCGCCTCGTCACGGGCGACCAGCACTAGATCGTGGCCGCGTCGGGCGAAGCGATCGGCGTAGGTGGCGCCGATGCCGGTCGAGGCACCGGTGATGAGAATAGTCGTATTGGTCATGCTGTTGCCCTTTGCGGCTGAAACACTATATTCATGACAGTCGTCACGATAATATTTTATGTGATAGCGATCATGAATATGTCAACCGAGCGATCGGAGAATTTTTTATGAAGGTCAGTCGCGACCAGATGGCGACCAACAGGGTACGCATACTCACCGAGGCAAGCCGGCTGTTCCGGGAGCGTGGCTTCGATGCGGTGACTGTGTCGGAGGTGATGAAGGCCGCCGGGCAGACTCATGGCGGCTTCTACAGCCACTTCGCATCCAAGGACGACCTTGTCGCCCAGACCATTGCGTTCGCGCTCGATGGCGAGGGTGAGACGATGCCCGATCTCCAAGGCTGGATCGACGTCTATCTGTCACCGCTGCACCGCGATCATGCGGGCGAAGGATGCCCGACCGCCAGCCTTGCCGGGCTGATGCGCCAGCAGACACCGGAAGCGCGCGCGGCGATGGCCAAGGGGCTGGACGCACAGATCGACCGGTTCGCGCGCTCCTTGCCTGACGGCGACCCGGCGGAACGTCGGCGCGAAGCAATCGGGCGGTGGTCGGCGATGGTCGGCGCCCTCGTCATGGCACGGGCCGTCGACGATCCGGCGCTGGCCGATGAGTTGCTGACCAGCACGCGCGCGTGGATCGGGGCCGAGGGCGATGCTGCCGGAAGCGATGGATCAGAAGGAACCGGACGGTGAACGTGATGCTCGACCATGCCGATCTGGATGGCCACGACCAGCTTGCCGCGCTGATGGCGACGGGTCGTCAGCCGCCGATCGGCGAGACGCTGGAGTTCGCGCTGGTGGAGTTGGAGCGCGGCCGCGTCGTGTTCGAAGGCTCGACATCACGCAAGGTGTTCAACCCGCTCGGTTCGGTTCATGGTGGTTATGCGGCGACATTGCTCGACAGCGCCTGCGGCTGCGCCGTCCATTCCAGCCTGGCTGCCGGCCAGGGATACACGACGCTGGAGCTGAAGGTGTCCTATCACCGCGCCCTGAGCGAGACGAGCGGCCCGGTTCGCGCTGAAGGCAAGCTCGTCTCGCTCGGACGCCGGGTCGCCTTCTCCGAGGCGCGCCTCGTCGATGCGCAGGGGCGGTTGTGCGCCTCCGCCACCTCGACTCTTCTGGTGTTTCCGATCACGCCAAAATCGTGACCTGCGAACTGTCAGTCCATCGTCTCGGTAAGAAAGTTCAGCGGAAAGCCGGGTCAGGTAAGCCTCTTCGCCCGCGCCAACACGCCGCTTTCCCAAAACCCGTTCCCGAATGAGTTTCGCGACACGGCCATTTCAAAATGGAGAAACGGGACTGCTACATGTGTTCGGAATGGCAATTTTCGGGAGGCTGTCGATTTGTTTGGATGACCGAGAGTAGGGCGGCTGGCGTCGGGCTGCTTGCCGCAGTGCTGATGGCGGCTTCTGTTGGGAGCGGTCGTTCGGTTACTCACTCGGGAACGACCGGGTCTGGTCGATAGTGTTGAAAAACTCGGCCTTGCAGTAATCGCATAGTCCTGATTCACTGTGTCTGTCGTTGGGAGGCAGGCTGATGATGGGTGCTCGGACGGTGATGCAGGAGGCGCTGTTTTACAGCTTCAGCCTGGAGGACCACGTGCCGCAAAGCCACCTGCTGCGGGCGGTTGACCGCTTTGTGAACCTGGACGGTATCCGGGAGAAGCTGCAGCCATTCTATAGCGAGACGGGCCGCCCTTCGATCGATCCCGAGCTCATGATCCGGATGCTGCTCATTGGCTATTGTCTGGGCATCCGGTCAGAGCGGCGCCTGTGCGAGGAAGTGCATCTCAATCTGGCCTATCGCTGGTTCTGCCGCCTCGGCCTTGATGGAGCGGTGCCGGATCATTCGACCTTCTCAAAGAACCGCCACGGCCGCTTCCGGGATAGCGACCTATTGCGGGAATTGTTCGAAATGACTGTCACGCGCTGCATCGAGGAGGGATTGGTCGGTGGCGAGGGTTTTGCCGTCGACGCCGCCTGATCAAGGCCGACGCGAACCGCCAACGCGGTGTGCCTGGCGAGGAGGGCTTGCCCCCGGACATCGTCAATCATGCTGCCCGGGAGTATCTGGAGGTGCTCGATGCCGCAGCGTTTGGGGCTGCATCGCCCGTCACGCCCAAATATCTGTCGCCTGCCGATCCCGCAGCGCGCTGGACAAGCGCCCATGGCGGGCAAGCCTTCTTCGCTTACAGCACCAACTATCTCATCGATTTGGCAAACGCCGTGATTGTTGATGTTGAAGCCACCACGGCCATTCGTCCCGCCGAAGTGACAGCGCAGCGAACGATGATTGACCGAACACAGGAACGTTTTGGCATCTGGCCCCAGCGTCTGGCCGCCGATACTGGTTATGGCGATGCCGCCAATATCGCCTGGCTTGTCCATGAGCGCGGCATCGAACCGCATATCCCGATTTTCGATCACGCGAGGCGCCGGACCGGAAGTTTCCAACGCGACGAATTCCGCTACGATCACCAACATGATCTCTATGTATGTCCCGGCAGCAAAGAGCTGTTCCCGCGCCGCAGGAACTTTGCGGCGCTGCGGGGCGACGTCGATCAAGACGGGTTTATCCGCTACTGCGCCAGCAAACATGACTGCGATGCCTGCGCCCTCAAGCAGCAATGCTGCCCCGGTCAGCCCAATCGCAAAGTGATCCGATCAATTCACGAGGGTGCACGAGATCTGGCAAGAGATCTGTCCCAAACCGACGCCTATGTCACATCCCGCCGCGAGCGGAAAAAGGTTGAGATGCTGTTCGCCCACCTCAAACGCATCCTCAAGCTCGACCGCTTGCGCCTTCGAGGGCCAAACGGGGCAAAGGACGAGTTCCTCCTTGCAGCCACGGCTCAAAATCTCCGCAAATTGGCAAAGCTGATCCCGATCCCCGCCGCACCGGCGCTCGCATAACCGGGACGGGCCCTCCAGACCGTGCCCAAGCTGGTACCAGCCTCGATCTCAGTGGCGGGTTTTTCAACACTATCGGTCGGTTCCCGCCGAAACGGCGGCACGGTGAACGACTGATTTCAGGATCGCAAAGAGGGTGTCGAAAGGTTCGCAACTGGGTGGGGAGCAAACGCCTCGCGCCGGTGAAGCGGCGCGACCGCGCTCTACCGCTCGAAGCCAGGCTTCTCGCCGCCGAGCCCCCGTCGCCGGGTCTCGGCCTGGCGGTGACGATCGGCTGGCGCGGGTCAGCGTCCGCTGACCTGATGGAGCGGGGCTGAGGACGCACACTGCCGGACGGCTGCGCAGCCGGCCAGGGTGCGGCGCCCGATTGGCGGCCCCGCAGGCACGCCGGCCTCTCGGTCGGGCGGTGCGTCCGGTTTCGCGAGGCTGTCGACAAGTGCCGCCTTGGCCTGCGAATCCCGACCCTGCACCGCTGACCCGACCGCGCCGGCCGGGGGCCATTTTTTCGTTGGCGGCGGCTCCGCCGCCGGGAAGTGCTGCGGTCGCCGCTTGGGCGACGGCGCTGTTGGTGGCCTCTCCCGGTGGCGCGGGAGTGGGCGGCGCTCCCTGCTAGGCCCGCTCGCGTCCCCGGCAAGCCGGGCTGCGCCCGGCTCCTCCACTGACGTTGCGGCCCTTTGGGTGCCGACGCCGCTAAAGCGGGCCTTTTCGGTTCGCATCCTGCCGCCCACCCCCGCTTCCGGGGGAGGCCATGGTGGTTTTGGGGCGGTGCAGGAGGTAAATGATGCGTTCTCCCACGACTGTTCGCGCGCGCGGCAAGGGCCGGAGACCCATGGCGTCCAACGGCGGAGCCCCAATCGCGGCCAAGGCCCGTGCAGAGTCCGAAACGGCGCGCACGAACCTTTATGACGAGGTGACGGCGCGGATCATCGCCGAACTGGAGGCGGGCCGCTTGCCTTGGGTTCAGCCTTGGGGGCGTCCCGATGGTGATGGCATCGCAGTAAGCCCCGGACTGCCGCGCAACGCCCTTACCGCACGCCGTTACTCTGGCGTGAACATCCTTATCCTGTGGGGCGCAGTGATAAAGCAGGGCTATCCCTCGCAGGGTTGGCTAACCTTCAAACAGGCGCTGGAGGCAGGGGGATGCGTCCGCAAGGGCGAGCGCGGCACCACCGTCGTCTATGCCGACCGCTTCACCCCCGAGGCCGAGAAAGTGCGCGCCGTCGAAACCGGCAGCGACGCCAAGTCCATTCCCTTCCTGAAACGCTTCACCGTGTTCAACGTCACGCAGTGCGAGGGATTGCGCCCCGGCCTCGCGCCCGATCCGGCCCCCTTGCCCGAACGCCAGATCGTGCCGGTCGCCGAGGAAGTGATCGCCGCAAGCGGCATCGAGTTCCGCGTCGGCGGCAATCGCGCCTATTATGTGCCCGCGCAGGATTATGTGCAGGTGCCGCCGCAACCGGCCTTTTTCGAGCAGATCAACTATTATCGGACCTGCCTACACGAACTTTGCCACGGCAGCGGCCACCCGTCCCGGTTGAACCGCAATCTCGTCAACAGCTTCGGATCGAAGGATTATGCCCGCGAGGAATTGATTGCCGAAATGGGTGCGGCCTTTCTCTGTGCCGCGCTGGGCATCGTCCCGACCGGCCGTCACGCTGATTATCTCGGCAGTTGGCTGGACGTGCTGCGCGAGGATAACCGCGCGATCTTCCGCGCCGCCAGCGCCGCCAGCAAGGCCGCTGACTGGCTGCTGGCGCGGCACGCCGCCGCGCAGGTCGAAGCGGTTCAGGCCGAGGCCACCCAAGGCGACACTTCCTGCGATGAGACCGGCGAACGCCAAGCTCCGCAGGACGAAAGGCTCTCGGCATGATTTTAGCTAGTGGCCAGCATCAATGGTTCAGCGCGTGAGCCGGAACGCACGCTTACCTTGGTAATCGATAAGCAAGGAGATGCACATGGAAGTGCTAGCAATCTCTATTAACGACACCGCTAAGGCGCTCGGCATCGGTCGGTCATCGGTTTATGCCTTACTCAAATCTGGCAAACTTGATGCGATCAAAATCGGTAGGCGAACCTTGCTGACCACTGAGTCCATCAAGCGGCTGGCACAATCCCGAGATATGGCTTGATACGCCAGCGCTACACGGCTCTTGCTGAAAAAATGCCCGCGGTGGAGTAGGGCAGGGCGGGCCTGTCATCTGTTTCCGCCCTTTCGCAGTTCATCCATATAGTCGCTCCACCACTGCGCCATTTCGACACGTTCGGCCCAATAGGCGGACTGGTTATATATGCGACGTACGGACCCGGCCACCATATGTGCCAGTGCGCGCTCGATGGCATCCGGGTTCCATTTGCCGGATTCGTTCAACAGCGATGATGCGGACGTGCGGAAGCCGTGGGCCGTCATTTGCTCTTTGGAATAGCCCATGCGCCGCAATGCCGCGTTGATGGTGTTTTCGCTGATCGGTCTTGCTCGGGTGCGGATCGAAGGGAACACATAGCGCCCGGAGCCGGATAAGGATCGCATGGCTTGCAGTATCGCGAGAGCCTGCCGAGACAGAGGCACCGAATGGGGCTGGCGCATTTTCATCTTGGTTACCGGGATCGTCCAGACAGCTTTGTCGAAATTAACCTCAGCCCATTCCATTTGCCGCAGTTCGCCCGGGCGCTGGAAGACATGAGGTGTGAGTTTAAGGGCGTACATGACGGCAGGATCGCCCTGATAATCCTCGATAGCGCGCAGGAGAGCGCCGAACTCGTTTGGATCGATGATGGCGGCGAAGTGCTTGACTCGCGGTGTGGTCAATGCGCCGATCAGGAGTTGCGCCGGATCACGTTCGGCACGTGCCGTTGCGACTGCAAAGCGGAAAACGCGGCTGGCAAAGGCGCGCAGCAGATTGGCGGTTTCCAAGCGGCCACGTCGTTCATGCTTCTGCAGTTCATGAAGAAGTTCCTGAGGCGTGATATCGGTGACAGGCCGCTTTCCGAAGTCTGCCCCCATCAGTTTCACAAACCAGCGCATCTTCTCTAGCGTTGGCTCAGCCAACCCCTCACGCGCTTTCTTCTCTATCAATTCCTCGGCCACGCTAGCGAAGCTGTTGCTGGCCCGAATGCTCGCCTCAATGCGGGCTTGTCGTTTGGCTACGTTGGGATCAATCGCATGAGCCAGCTGCCTCCGGGCGGCATCCCTGGCAGCGCGCGCCTCGGCCAAGGTAATCTCGGGATACGCCCCGAGCGACAGTTTCCGTTCTACGCCGTCGATCCGGTATTTGATTCGCCACAGCTTGCTGCCTCTTGGATTGACGAGCAGATACAAACCTTGGGAGTCAGTAACCTTGTAAGGCTTATCTGCGGGCTTGGCATTGCGGATAGCGGTATCGGTTAGCACCATTGGGGGCCTCAATTCTGCTGGGGCCTTTGAGGCCCCCAAATTAGGCCCCCATAATCCGCAATTGCAGGCAAACAAGGGCATCCACTGACAATCAGCGAATGCCCATAAACTACCGGAAATCAGGGATTTTTCAACTGCTGGCAGACGTCGCCAGACAGGATTTTGGAGGCCCGAGCCGGAATCGAACCGGCGTGCAAGGATTTGCAGTCCTCTGCGTAACCACTCCGCCATCGGGCCTCGGCGTGGGAGGCCGCAAATGTGCGGCTTTGTCGCTAAAGTCAAGCGGGCGATGGGTAGCCTGGGCGAAGAAACTTGCCTGGCTCCGCGCAAAGCCGCTTGGCGTGGGCTGCTCGCTGATTTAGAGGTCCGATGATCCCCTTAGTGTATTGCATTGCCAATACAGTTGTGCCAAGCCCACTGGACCAAGCGAGAAACTATCGTGACCGAGCAGAATTATTCTTCGATGCGGACCGCCATGGTCGAAAGCCAGTTGCGGACCAGCGACGTGGACGACCAGCGCGTGATCGCTGCGATGGCCAAGGTGCCGCGCGAGGATTTCGTGCCCGCGGAGCGCCGCGCCATGGCCTATGTCGACCGGCCCATTCCGCTGGATGGCGGTCGCGCGCTCAATCCGCCGCTGGTGACGGGCCGCCTTTTGTCCGAAGCGAAGATCGCGCCGGGCGACAAGGTGCTGCTGATCGGCGCGGCGACCGGCTACGCCGCGGCGCTACTCGTGGACCTGGGCGCGCAGGTGACTGCGGTCGAGGAAGCGGGCGGGCCTGAGATTACAGTGTCCGGCGTCACCGTCGTGCGCGGCGCGCTGCATGGCGGCGCGGCCGATGGCGCGCCCTATGATGTGCTGTTCATCGACGGCGCGGTGGAGGAAGTTCCCGCGACGCTCGTTCAGCAACTTGCCGAGGACGCCCGCGTCGTAACCGGGATCGCCGATCGCGGCGTCACCCGCCTGAGCAGCGGCCGGGTGGTTGCGGGGCATCTGGGTCTTGGCAGCCTTGTCGATATCGAAATGGTGGTGCTGCCTGGGTTCGGCGCACCCAAGGGATTTGTGTTCTAAAGAGATGATGGGCGGGGACAGATGACGGGCAAGCGCATATTCTATCGGCATCATGCCGCAGCCGCTTTGCTGTTGCTGTCTTCCGCCCTGACCGTAGGCCCCGCCGGGATCGCGCGGGCCGAAACCTTGCAGCGCGCGCTGGCGAAGGCCTATGCGACCAACCCGACGCTGACCGGCGCCCGCGCCGGGCAACGGGCGACGGACGAGAATGTGCCGATCCAGAAGGCGGCCGGGCGACCCGGCCTGGACGTGACGGGCAGTTTTTCCGAAAGCATCCTGAAACCCACGATCAGCTTCACATCGCCCCAGCGGACGGTGAACGCCAATGCGCAGCTGAACGTGCCGCTCTATGCCGGTGGGGCGGTGCGCAATGGCGTGAAGGCAGCCAAAGTGCGCGTGGAAGCCGGTCAAGCCAATCTGCGCGGCACCGAAGCGAGCATCTTCACCCAGGTTGTCGCCGCCTATATGGACGTGATCCGCGACAATGCGGTCGTGTCGCTCAACAGGTCGAACGTGAAGGCGCTGGAGGTCAATCTTCAGGCCACCAACGACCGGTTCGAGGTCGGCGACCTGACCCGCACCGACGTGGCCCAGTCGCAATCGCGTCTGGCGCTGGCGCGGTCGGACCTGCAGACGGCGGAGGCCAATCTGGTCACGAGCCGCGAAAATTATATCGCGCTGGTCGGCGATACGCCCGACGGGCTGGATGCACCGCCCACGTTGCCCGGGCTTCCCGCGACGCCGGTCATCGCGGTCCAGGTCGCGATGAACGATAATCCGGATATATTGGCGGCCAAGAAGAACCGGATCGCCGCCGGTTACGACGTGAAGGTCGCGCGGGCCGGGCGTCTGCCGACGCTGTCCGGGTTCACCACGGCGGGTTACACAAACTATCTGCACACGCTGGGCGGCAGCGCCCAGGATGTGGACGGCAATGCCGTCGAAGGGCCACAGGTCAACAAGCAGGCCACCGCTGGCGTCCAACTGACCATCCCCCTCTATCAGGGTGGCCGCCCCGCCGCGCAGGTGCGCCAGAACCAGGCGCGCGAATCGCAGGCGATCGAGCGCGAGATCGAGGTGGAGCGCAGCGTCATTTCGCAGACGCGGGCGGCCTATGCGAGTTGGCAGGCGTCGCTGGAGAGCATCGAGTCCAACCAGCGGGCGGTGGAAGC
This sequence comes from Sphingobium sp. CR2-8, assembly GCF_035818615.1. Taxonomy (NCBI): domain Bacteria; kingdom Pseudomonadati; phylum Pseudomonadota; class Alphaproteobacteria; order Sphingomonadales; family Sphingobiaceae; genus Sphingobium; species Sphingobium wonjuense. The sequence goes on from NZ_JAYKZY010000002.1 coordinate 1,019,890, forward strand.
CGCAGAGCTGTCGCTGGAGGGCGTACGCGCCGAAAATTCAGTCGGCAGCCGCACGATTCTCGACATCCTCAACGCCGAGCAGGAAGCGGTGAACGCCAAGGTTCAACTGGTGACGGCGCAGCGTAACGCCTATGTCGCGGCCTTCAGCGTCATCGCCGCCATGGGCCATGCCGAAGCCGATGATCTGGGCCTGGACAGCGGCACGCTCTACGACCCGATGGTCAATTATGAGCGGGTAAAGGGCAAGTGGCTGGACTGGAGCTTCGATCCCAAGCCGATGCCAGTCGCCACGCGGACCGTTGACACGCCCGCGCAAAACGCCAATGTCGACGCCACTGCGCATAAGCCTTAACCGCTTGTTAACCCGGCTGGGTAATCTTAACGGCGTAAAGGGTGCGCAATGGATTTTGGACGGGGACTATCCATGGGTGACATGACCAAGGAACCCTCGATGGAAGAGATACTCTCGTCCATCAAGCGGATCATCGCCGAAGAAGGCGAGGAAGCGGTGCAGGCTGCGCCGCGGCGTATGCGCGCCGACGCGAAGGCCGCCGCTGCGGTTGCCCCGATCGAGACGCCCGTCGAAGAAGTGCTGGAACTGACCGACGAGGTCGCGGAGGAGAACCCCATGCCTGCGCCCAAAGCCGCCACCCCCCGTACGCCTGCAAGCGCCGCCGGTTCCGCCAGCGCCACGGGCGACGAGTCGATCCTGTCGGTCGAAAGCGAAGTGGCCGCGCGGCATTCGCTGTCGGCGCTGTCCACCATGTTGATCGCGCCGGTCGATGGCGGCGACAATACGCTCGACGGTCTGGTCCGCGCGATGCTCAAGCCCATGCTCAAGGAATGGCTCGACGCCCGCCTGCCCGCATTGGTCGAAGAGATGGTGGCCAAGGAAATTGCGCGCATCACCGGCCGCTAAGGTGATGCTTGCCGCCGTTTGCGCGGCGGCCTAGACCCTTGTCATCCTGACGATGCTGCATCGGCGCGGACATGCGCCGATGGTATCGCCCGTTCGATCCAAGGGTGATTTCCATGAAGACTTTTCTGCTCGCTGCGGTCGGTGCGATGGCTCTGGCCGCTACGCCCGCGCTCGCCCGTCCGTTCACGCCCGCCGACATGGTGGCGCTGGACCGCATCGCCGCGCCTGCGGTATCGCCCGACGGCCAATGGCTGGCCTATCAGCAGCGCAGCACCGACCTGGCGGGGAACAAGGGTCGGATGGACCTCTATCTGCTGAACATCGGCAAGGCGGGGCAGGCGCCGCGCCTGATCGCGTCGAAGCCAGACAAGAATGAAACAGCGCCAGTCTTTTCGCCCGATGGATCGGCGCTCTATTTCCTGTCGAACGCCAGCGGCGACGATCAATTATGGCGCGTGGCGATCGGCGGCGGCGAACCGGTGCAGATCAGCAAGGCGCCCGGCGGCATTTCCGGCTTCCTGCTCAGCCCCGACGGGACGAAGGTCGCGCTATGGGCCGATCGCCCGGTGGGGGCGAAGACGATCGATGACGTGAAGCCCGACGCGCCCAAGGACGCGGGGTCCGCGCGCGTGTACGACCAGATGTTCGTGCGCCACTGGGACACATGGAGCGACGGTCAGCGATCGCAGATCTTCGTGATGCCAGTCGCGGGCGGCCCTGCCGTGTCGGTGATGGGCGGTCTGGTCGGCGACAGCCCGTCCAAGCCGTTCGGTGGCGGCGAAGAAATAAGCTGGAGCAAGGATGGCAGCACGCTGTTCTTCGCGCTGCGCGAGGCCGGACGGATCGAGCCGTTGTCGACCAACCTCGATATCTTTTCGGTTCCGGCGGACGGCAGCGCCGCGCCCACCAACCTGACCAAGGCGAACGAAGCGACCGATACGTTGCCCACCGTGTCGCCCGACGGCCGATGGCTGGCCTATGTGGCGATGCAGCGGCCGGGCTATGAAGCCGACCGCCAGGTGCTGATGCTGCGCAACGTCGCGACCGGCGCGACGAAGGCGCTGACGGAGGGATGGGATCGATCCGTCGCGTCGATCGCCTGGGAAGCCAATGGCAAGGGGCTGCTCGTCACCGCGAACGACGTGCTCGACAATCCGGTGTTCCGCGTCGATGCCGCGTCGGGCAAACTGACCCGGCTGACGCAGAAGGGGCATGCGGGTAGCGTCGTGCCGCTGCCCAAAGGCGGCTTCGTCTATGCGATGGACAGTATCCAGTCGCCTGCCGATTTCTGGAAAATGCCCGCTAAAGGCAAGCCCGTCCGCCTGACGCAAGTCAACGCGGCCAAGCTGGCGGGGGTCGATGACGTGTCGGTCGAAAGGTTCAGCTTCAAGGGCGCGAATGGCGACACCGTCTGGGGGCAGATCGTCAAGCCGCTGAACCCCTCGGCATCAGGCACGCGCGCCAAGTTGCCGGTCGCTTTCCTGGTCCATGGCGGGCCGCAGGGCAGCTTCAATGATTCATGGTCCTATCGCTGGAATCCCAAGGCGTTCGCGGCCCATGGCTATGCCGCGGTGATCGTCGATTTCCATGGCTCCACCGGATATGGGCAGGCCTTCACCGACGCCATCAACAAGGATTGGGGCGGCAAGCCGTTGGAAGACCTGAAACTGGGACTGGCCGCAGCGGCAGCGAAGGATGCGGATATCGATGTCGGCAACGCCTGCGCGCTGGGTGCCAGCTATGGCGGCTATATGATGAACTGGATCGCGGGGCAGTGGCCCGACGGCTTCAAATGCCTGGTCCAGCATGACGGCGTGTTCGACGCCCGCGCCATGGCCTATGAGACCGAGGAATTGTGGTTCGACGAATGGGAACATGGCGGCCCCTATTATGAGAAGCCGGAAGAATATGAGAAGTGGAACCCGGTCAATCATGTCGCCGCCTGGAAGACGCCGATGCTGGTGGTGACGGGCGAGAAGGATTTCCGCATTCCCTACACGCAAGGGCTGGCCGCCTTCACCGCGCTCCAGCGGCGCGGCGTACCGTCCAAGCTGCTGGTCTTCCCCGACGAGAATCACTGGGTTTTGAAGCCTAAAAACTCGCTGCAATGGTATGGCGAGGCGCTGGGCTGGCTGGACAAGTGGACGGCCAAGTAAAAGCGCTGGAACCTGAAGGGAAGGCGCATTACAGCGCCTTCCCATGACCGAATTGCCCAAAACTTTCGACCCCGCCGATATCGAATCCCGCTGGTACGCCCATTGGGAAGCCAATGGCTTGTTCCGCCCGGAACGGCCGGACGCGACGCCCTTCACGATCGTCAATCCACCGCCGAACGTGACCGGCAGCCTGCATATCGGCCATGCGCTCGACAATACGTTGCAGGATATCGTGATCCGCTACGAGCGGCTGCGCGGCAAGGATGCGCTGTGGGTGGTCGGCACCGACCATGCGGGCATCGCGACGCAGATGGTGGTCGAGCGGCAGTTGAACGCCAAGCAGCAGAAGCGCACCGACTTCACCCGCGATGAATTCGTCGCGAAGGTGTGGGAATGGAAGGCGGAGAGCGGCGGCACCATCACCGGCCAGTTGCGCCGTCTGGGCTGTTCCATGGACTGGGCGAACGAACGCTTCACCATGGACGAGGGCTTTTCCAAGGCGGTCGTCAAGACCTTCGTGGAACTGCACAAGCGCGGCCTGCTCTATCGCGACAAGCGGCTGGTGAACTGGGACCCGCATTTCCGCTCCGCCATTTCGGACCTGGAGGTCGAGACGGTCGAGACGAAGGGCGGCTTCTGGCGCTTCCGCTATCCGCTGGCAGATGGCGTGACGCTGGCCGATGGCAGCGACCATATCGTCGTTGCGACGACCCGGCCCGAGACGATGCTGGCCGACATGGCGGTGGCGGTGCATCCCGACGACGAGCGCTACAAGGATGTCATCGGCAAGGATATCCTCCAGCCGATCACCGGTCGGCGTTTTGCTATCGTCGCCGACGAACATGCCGATCCGGCACTGGGATCGGGCGCGGTCAAGATCACGCCGGGGCATGATTTCAACGACTTCGACGTGGGCAAGCGGGCGGGGTTCAAGGCCGGCGACATGCTCAACATGTTCGATGCTGACGCCAATGTCGTCCAGACCGCCGACGGGCTGATCCCCGATCGCTTTCTGGGGCTGCACCGCTTCAAGCGCGATGGCGTGGACGGCGCGCGTGAGGCCGTGGTCGAGGAGATGAAGGCGCTTGGTTTCCTCGTGCCCCATATCACCAAGGACAAGGAAGGCGAGGAAGTCTCGGCCGATTTCGAGCCGCGCACGATCCAGACGCCGTTCGGGGATCGCTCCAATGTGGTCATCGAACCCTGGCTGACCGATCAGTGGTATGTGGACGCCGAAAAGCTGGCGGTCGCGCCGATGCAGGCGGTCCGCGACGGCGCGATCGAGATCGTGCCCAAGACGTGGGAAAAGACCTTCTTCAACTGGATGGAGAATATCCAGCCCTGGTGCGTGTCGCGCCAGCTTTGGTGGGGGCATCAGATCCCGGCGTGGTTTGGTTTCCCAATTTGGGGGGCACACTTCCCCAAGCTACAAACTGATAGAATTGGTGATCCTTCGTCGGCGTTGCCGACCTTTGTTGCGGAAAGTGATGATGCTGTCATTGCGAAGGCAGAAGCATTTTATCGTGAGCATTGGGATTTAGAAGGAAAAGCGTTTTCTGTTGTCATTGGCGACGAAGCCGGACTGAATGTTGACGGCGATAGCGTGACGGCGATGATCCGCCGCGATCCCGATGTCCTCGACACCTGGTTCTCGTCCGCGCTCTGGCCGTTCGGCACGCTGGGCTGGCCCGAAGACGAAACCACCGTTCGCCCTGAGCTTGTCGAAGGGCCACACTTCTCTTCGGAAGAAAAGGACGGGGCTTCGACAGGCTCAGCCCGAATGGGTCAGAGCCTATTGCAACGCCATTACCCCAATGACCTGCTGATCAGCGGCTTCGACATTCTGTTTTTCTGGGACGCGCGGATGGCGATGCAGGGGATGGAGTTCATGGGCGAAGTCCCGTGGCGCAAACTCTATCTGCACGGTCTGGTCCGCGCGGCGGATGGGCAGAAAATGTCCAAGTCCAAGGGCAATGTGGTCGATCCGCTGGGCCTGATCGACAGGTTCGGCGCGGATGCGTTGCGCTTCTTCATGGCGGCGATGGAGAGCCAGGGCCGCGACGTGAAGATGGATGAGAAGCGGGTCGAGGGATACCGCAACTTCGCGACGAAGCTGTGGAACGCCGCGCGCTTCCTCCAGTCGAACGGCGTCACCGCGTCTACCAGCCATGAAGCGCCCCACGCCACCCTGCCGGTCAACCGCTGGATCATCGCGGAGACGGTCGCAACCGTGCAGGCGATCGACACGGCTTTGGCTGACCTCCGCTTCGATGCGGCCGCCAACGCCATCTATCATTTCGTCTGGGACCAGTTTTGCGACTGGTATATCGAATTGACCAAGGGTGCGATGGACGACGAGACGCGCGCCGTTGCGGGCTGGGCGTTCGACCAGATTTTGGTGATGCTCCACCCGTTCATGCCGTTCATAACCGAAGAGTTATGGCACCTTACCGGCGAGCGTGCGAACGCCCTGATCGTCGCGCAATGGCCGCAGGCGCTTGCGGCGGTGGACACGGACGCGCAGGCGGAGATCGACTGGCTGATCCGCCTCGTCAGCGCGATCCGGACCGCGCGCACCGAACTCAATGTGCCGCCCGGCGCGAAGCTGCCGATGGTGGTGCGCGATGGATCGGAAGAGACGCATCGTCGGCTCGATCGCCAGGGCGTGGCGCTGGCGCGGCTTGGTCGCGTGGAAAGCCTGACCTTTGGCGAACCACCGGCGGGCGGCGCGGCGCAGATCGTGGTGGACGAAGCGACCTTCATCCTGCCGCTGGAAGGTGTGATCGACATCGCGGCGGAAAAGACCCGCCTTGCCAAGGCGCTGGCCGCCGCAGAGAAGGAGCGGGATGGCCTTGGCGGACGCCTGTCCAACCCCAGCTTCGTCGAGAAGGCCAAGCCCGAAGCCGTCGTCAAGGCGCGTGAAGATCATGCCGAGAAGACGGCGGAAGCGGAACGGTTGAAGGCGGCGCTGGATCGGCTGGGCTAGATTTTTCGGAAATAAGCAAAAATCCGTTCGGGCTGAGCTTGTCGAAGCCTTCTTCTTGTTGAAGAAGGAAGGCCCCCTTCGACTGACTGCTTGCAGCAGTCGCTCAGGACAGGCTTCGACAGGCTCAGGGCGAACGGGGCATGGGGCTATTCCACAAGCCTGACACAGGGGAAGAGGCAGGCCGATGGCAGCAAGCAGACCAGGCGCGAAAGACCTGACGCAGGGACCGATTGCCGCGACCCTGCTGCTATTCGCCATTCCCACGCTGGCGTCCAATATCCTCCAGTCGCTCAACGGATCGATCAACGCGATCTGGGTCGGCCGCTTTCTGGGTGCGCAGGCGCTGGCGGCGACGGCGAACGCCAATATCATCATGTTCCTGATGTTTTCGGTCGTGTTCGGATTTGGCATGGCGTCCACCGTGGTCATCGCCCAATCGGTCGGCGCGCGCGATCTGGACGCGGCGCGGCGCGCCTTCGGATCGGCGGTCGGCTTCTGTTCGATCCTGGGGCTGGGGGTCGCGATCACGGGCTGGATCGGCGCGCCCGCGCTGCTGCGGCTGCTGGCGACGCCAGTCGAGGCGTTCGACCTGGCGCTGGTCTATCTGCGCGTCATCTTTTTCGCGATGCCCGCCACCCTGTTGGTCGTCATGATCATGATGGGGCTGCGCGGCGCGGGGGACGCGAAGACGCCGTTGATCTTCATGATCGCCAGCGTCGCCATCGACCTGGTGCTCAATCCGGTGTTGATCCTGGGGCTGGGACCGGTTCCGGCGTTCGGCATCGCCGGATCGGCGGCGGCCACGGCGGCGGCGGGCATCATCAGCCTGATCGGCGTCATCGCCTATATCTATGCCAAGGATCTGCCGCTGCGGCTGCGGGGGGCGGAGTTGCGCTATCTGCGACCCAGTGTCGACCAGTTGCGCGTCCTGTTCGCCAAGGGGCTGCCCATGGGGTTGCAGATGATCGTCATGTCGGCGTCCGGCCTGGTGATGATCGGGCTGGTCAATCGGGAAGGGCTGATGGTGACGGCGGCCTATGGCGCGGCGCAGCAGATATGGACCTATCTTCAGATGCCCGCGATGGCGATGGGCGCGGCGGTCAGCGCCATGGCGGCGCAGAATATCGGGGCAGGGCGCTGGGACCGGATCAGCCGTATCACCCGCTACGGCATCTTCTATCTGCTGGCGATCACCGGGGCGATGATCGCGATCATCCTGCTGTTCCACAACGGGTTGCTGTCGCTGTTCCTGGGCAGCAACAGCGAAGCGATCGCGGCGGCGTGGAACATGCAATTGCTGGCGTCGTGGAGTTTCATGATGTTCGGCTGCACGATGATCCTGTTCGGCGTCATGCGCGCCAATGGCGTGGTGATGGCGCCGCTGCTGATCCTCTGCTTCACGCTGTTCGGCGTGCGGCTCGGCTTTTACGAACTGGCTTATCCGATCCTGGGTGCGGACGCGCTGTGGCTGAGTTTTCCGGCGGGGTCGGTCGTGTCGCTGTCGCTGGCATGGGTCGTCTATGCGCGTGGCGGCTGGCGCAAGACGCGGCTGCTGGTGCCGTTGCATGAGGAACAGTGCCGCGAGACGGCCAATAGCGACGCGGAACCGGCCGGGCGCATCGCGCCAGTCGGTTGAGGACTCGGTCTACCGTCCCTGGTTGCGCCAGCGGGTAATGGTGCGATCCAATATGTCGGCTTCGCTGCCCGCCTGACGCCACAATTCGGTGAAGCTGGGGTCGCCCGACGCGGGGCGGCGATGTTCTTCCAGATTGTCGAGCGCGACGCGGATCGGCACCGCGACGCCCTCGCCGCAGATGATCGCCTCCCGATTGCGCAGCGCCGGAATGGAATCGAGGAAACCGCGCGCGCCTTCGGGCATGGCGGCCCGCACGAAGGCCTGGTCGCGGTCGTTGTTGAGGCGCATCGAAATAATCGTGCCGCATTGCGACAACACGCCTTCGGCCAGATCGGACGGGCGCTGAGTGATGAGGCCCAGCGAAATGCCGTATTTGCGACCTTCCTTCGCGATCCGCTCCAATATCTTGCGCACCGCCTGGCCCGACCCGGTGGTCGTGTTGGGGATGTAGCGATGCGCTTCTTCGCACACCAGCAGGATGGGCCGCTGCGGCTCGTCACGCGCCCAGATGGCATAGTCGAACACCAGCCGCGACAGCACCGACACCACGGTCGATGTGATGTCGGACGGCATGGCCGACACGTCGATGATGGAAATCGGCTTGCCATCGGACGGCAGACGGAAAATCTTGGCGAGGAAAGCCTGCATGGTGTCTGCGACCAGCATGCCCGAAAACATGAAGCTGTAGCGTGGGTCGGCCTTGATCTCGTCGATCTTGGTTTTCAGGCGCATATAGGGCAGCGAATTGGTGCCCTTGTCGAGCTTCCCCATCTCATTCTGGAGGATGGTGGTGAGGTCGGACAATAGATAGGGGATCGGCGAATCGACCGTCAGCCGACCAATGCTTTCAGCCAAGCGGTTTTTCGATCGGGCCGCCAGCAGGCATTTGGCGAGGATGTCGCTGTCCACCGTCCGTTCGGAGCCGGACGATGTGACGAACACCTCACAATGTTCCTCGAAATTCATCAGCCAATAGGGCAGGGCCAGATTGGTGACGTCGAACACCGCGCCATTGTCGGCAAAGGCTGCGCCATATTCGCCATGGGGATCGATCATGACGATATGGCCCTGCGGCGACAGGTCGCAGATGCGGTGCAGGATCAGTGCGGCGCTGGTCGACTTGCCGGTGCCGGTGGAGCCGAGCAGCGCGAAATGCTTGCCCAGCATCGAATCGACATAGAGCGCGGCGCGCGTATCGGTGGTGGGATAGACGGTGCCGATCTCCACATTCGCGCGATCGTCGGCCGCGTAGATCTGCTGCATATCCTGGCCGGATACCGGGAAGATGTCGGTGCCGGGCGTGGGATAGCGGGTGACGCCGCGGCGGAAGCGATGGATGCGCCCGGTTAGCGGCTCCTCGTCCCCTTCGCCCAAGAAATCGATGTCGGCGACGATGCCCTTGCTGGCCTGATCCAGCGTCAACGCCCGGACGCTGGCGACCAGCCAGCTATCGCCCACCCGCATCTTCACCTGGCTGCCGACCTGGCCCGCCATGGCGGTGCAGGGGTCCGCGTCATGCTCCAGCAGCGCCAGACGCTGGGCGTCGATCAGCACCTTGGAACTGGAGCCCGCGATCTGGAACACCATGCCCATCGACTGGATCGACGCGAGTTGCGCGGGTCCGGCGGCGGACGAGAATATGTGTGCTCCCGGCATATGGGTCATGAGCCTTTGACGTCCCTTCGACCGGAAAGGCTTCCGGTTAACAGGCCGCTTCTAGGCAATAGAGGTAAATATTGGCTTATCTCGTCCTCGCGCACGGCCCGCACCAGATTGAAGCGGCAAAGTTAAGAGTCGCTGAGCCGGGGTCCGATATGGACCAGTCGAGCAGCGCAAAAGGAACATGGATTAATTTCGGGCATTAGAATGGGACAACATTCAGGATCGCCGTTTGCCCGAAATCCTAAAAATAGATGGGGCGCGCCGCTCCGCCGCGATCGCGATAGCCAGGGTCATCTGCATCCTGGGCGTCGTCTATGTCCATGCCTGGACCGGGCTGAATGGCGAAGCCTTGAAGACGATGCGCGGCAGCGGGCAGGACAATCTGCGCTGGCTGCTGATGGAATTGTTCGGCCGCAGCGCCGTGCCGCTGCTGGGCGTGATCTCCGGATGGCTGGTGGCGACGTCGCAAGGCACCCGCGACTGGGGCAAGCATGTGCGGCGTAAGGCGCGCACGATATTGCTACCGATGGCGCTTTGGAACATCATCGCGATCATTCTCGTGTCCGGCGCGGCCTGGCGGTTCGGGCTGTCCGCGCCCTTGCCGCAATCGGGCTGGTGGACGGTCAACGAAGTCCTGATCCTGACCCGCAATCCCGACATTAACGTGCAGATGCCTTTCCTGCGCGACCTGTTCCTGTGCATGATAGCCGCGCCCCTGCTGGTGCGGCTGCCTGGCTGGTCGCTGGCGCTGATCGCGGCGGTGGCGGCGGTCTGCCACATCTTCGGCCTGGGCCCGCCCGTCCTGATGCGCGCGTCGATCCTGGTTTTCTTCACGCTCGGGATATTGGCGCAGCGCGGCAATTGGGCGGAACGCGTGGCGAACCGCCCGATGCTGCTCGTTGCCGCCCCGTTCTTCCTGTTGATGGCGGCGCAACTCTATGCCGCCATTACGGTCGGTGACGATGCGTGGCCGCTGGGCCAGCGCGCTCTGGATATGGCGCTGCGTGTTGCCGCTGCTGGCGCTTTCTGGCGTCTGGCCTGGGCGCTGGCTGCCAGCCCCGCGCGCGCGGGGCTGTTGCGGATCGAACCCTATGCCTTCTTCCTGTTCAGCGCCCACCTGATCCTGATCTGGCTGTTCGGGCCTGTGCTGGGTGGGCTGTTCGGGAAGATGGGGTCGCCCTTCTACCCCTTCTACCTGATCCTCCAGCCGGTCATGGTGCTGGGCGTCGTGGTGCTGGTGGGCGCTACCCTACGCCGGATCGCGCCGGGTGCGGCGGCGATCCTGAGCGGCGGACGATTGAAGAAGGCGGAGCCTCAGACCGTTTCGCGGCTCGCCACCGCCTGAGCGGCGGCCATCGCAATGGCGAAGCTGTGCTTGCGCGCGGCGGGATCGAAAATCTGGCCGGTCAGGATCAGTTCGTCCGCCCGGGTGCGGCGTAGAAATGCGTCGATGTCACGCTCCACATCCTCCTGCGTACCGATGCTGGATACGCTCAGCACGTCGGACAGCATCGCCTGCGCCTGCGCGGGCAGTTGGTCATAATAGCCTGCCACTGGCGGCTGGAGCTTGCCCGGCTGCCCGGTGCGCAATCGCACGAAGGCCTGCTGCATCGAACTGGCGAGCAAGTGGGCCTCCGCGCTCGTATCAGCGGCGAAGACATTATAACCCGCCATCACATAGGGATATTTGAGCTGGGCCGATGGACGAAAATCGCGGCGGTATATCTCGATAGCCTCGTCCAGCGCGGCGGGCGCGAAATGGGACGCGAAGGCATAGGGCAGGCCCAGCGCGGCGGCGAGTTGCGCGCCATAGAGGCTGGAGCCGAGTATCCACAGCGGCACATCCGCGCCTGCACCCGGGGTCGCCTGGATGCTGAGCCTTTCGTCGTTGGCGAAATAGGCCTGCAATTCCATCACATCGCGGGGGAACTGGTCCGCTCCGCCTGACAGGTTGCGCCGGATCGCCTGGGCCACCCGCTGGTCCGAACCGGGCGCGCGGCCCAGGCCCAGGTCGATGCGGCCGGGGAAGAGCGCGTCGAGCGTGCCGAACTGTTCCGCGATCACCAGCGGCGCGTGGTTGGGCAGCATGATGCCGCCCGCGCCGATCCGGATGGTGGATGTCGCCTGCCCGATATGCGCCAGCACGACCGCCGTAGCGGCCGACGCGATACCCGCCATGCCATGATGTTCGGCCACCCAGAAACGGTGATAGCCCAGCTTTTCGGCATGGGCGGCAAGGTCGGCGGCATTGGCCAGGGCGGTAGCGACATCATCGCCTTCGCGAACGGGGACGAGGTCGAGCAGGGAAAAGCGGGTCATGCCCTGCATATGGGGGCAGGGTGGGTTTCACTTCAAGACGGAAATCAGATGGCCCGGCCAAATCCCTGCACTGGCGCTTCGACGCGGCGGCCAAAGCCGGTGGGGCGACGCGGGGCCAATGGGTTGGCGTCCCGATCGAGCAGCGCCATCGTTTCGGCAAAGCAAGCGCGCAGGGCGACGACGACCTCGATCAGTTCGTCGGGGCTTTGATGCATTTCCACGCAGCGGCGAGCGACCATTTCGATCTCTTCCGCCATGGCGCTCAGCCGGAATGCCCCGAACTGCGCGGATTCCCCTTTCAGAGTGTGGGCAGGCGTGACCAGCGTGGCGGCGCTGCGGGCGCGAAACGCATCTTCGATAGCGCGGATCGATTTGGCGCCGTCTTCACGAAAATAGCCCAGGATGCGCGGGAAGGCGGCGCCCAGCTCGCTGCGGGTCCGGGTCAAATCGCCTGCACTGACCAATTCGGTATCGAGATGGGACACCCGCGCCGCTCCTTAATCCAACGGCGCAGAGATAGACGCGGCGTGTAAACAGCCGGTTAAAGGGCGTGGCGATGCCGCCGATCTGGTCGCTGTTCAGCCCGCGCGCGAAAGGGCGTATCGATGATCGCCCAGCGCCGCGAAACTATATCCCTGCGCCGTTGCCAGCGCCGCCAATTCACGTCCGGCGATCGGATCGTCCGCTTCGATCACGATATGGGTCGCATCGCGCAACGCGCGCGCCGCGCGCAGGGCGGGCCAAGGGCATTTCATGCCCCTGGCGTTCACCATGACCGGATCGGCTGCCATGCCTTTACTTGGTCGCGAACGGGTTCTTCTGGCTGCGCAGCGTCATGCGCACCGGCACCGCGCCGAAACCCAGTTCCCGGCGGATGCCGTTCACCAGATAGCGGCGGTAGCTTTCGGGTAGATCATCCAGCCGCGTCCCAAACAGCACGAAGGTCGGCGGCCGGGTCTTGTTCTGGGTGATGTAGCGCAGCTTGATCCGCTTGCCGCCGGGGGCTGGCGGCGGATTGGCTTCCAGCGCGGTTTCGAACCAGCGGTTGAGCACGCCGGTCGATACGCGCTGCGACCAGGCGGTGCGGGTTTCGAAGGCGACATGGATCAGGTCGTCCAGCCCCTTTCCGGTGGCGCCCGATATGGTCATGATCGGCACGCCGCGCACCTGCGCCAGACCCTCGTCCAGCGCCTTCTTGATGCCCTGGTACAGCGCCGATCCATGTTCGACCGTGTCCCATTTGTTGAGCGCGACGACGAGCGCGCGGCCTTCCTCCAGCACGCGGTCGGCGATGCGCAAATCCTGCGCCTCCAGCCCGCGGGTGGAATTGATCATCAGGACGACGACTTCGGCGAAGTTCACGGCGTTGATGCCGTCGGATACCGCCAGCTTTTCCAGCTTTTCCTGCACCTTGGCGCGTTTGCGCATGCCCGCCGTGTCAATCAGGCGGACGGGGCGTTCCAGCCCGTCCCGGCTGGTCCACATCCAGTCGACTGCGATGCTGTCGCGCGTGATGCCCGCTTCCGGCCCGGTCAGCAGGCGGTTTTCGCCCAGCAGGCGGTTGATGAGCGTGGACTTGCCCGCATTGGGACGGCCGACGATGGCGAGCTTGAGTGGCGCGCCTTCCTCATCCTCGTAAAATTCCTTTTCGTGCGGCTCGTCGCCTTCGCGCTCCAGATGGGGGAGCAGCGCCTGGAACAGGTCGGCCATGCCCTGGCCATGTTCGGCGGAGAAGGGGATGGGTTCGCCCAGCCCCAGGCTGTAGGATTCCATGACGCCATCATCCGCCGCCTTGCCCTCCGCCTTGTTGGCGACCAGCACGACCGGTGCATCGTTGGCGCGCAGCCAGCGGGCAATTTCCTCGTCCAGCGGGGTGATGCCCGCGCGCGCGTCGATCATGAACAGGGCGACGTCGCAATTTTCGACGGCTGCCTCTGTCTGCATCCGCATGCGGCCGGGCAGCGACTGGGCGTCCTCATCCTCATAACCGGCGGTGTCGACGATCGTGAAGTCGAGGCCCAGCAGATGCGCTTCCCCCTCCCGCCGATCGCGGGTCACGCCGGGCTGATCGTCAACCAGCGCCAGCTTCTTGCCGATCAGGCGGTTGAACAGGGTGGACTTGCCCACATTGGGACGCCCGACAATGGCTACGGTGGGCAGCATGGAGGCCCGTTTCCTTCTTAAAAATTCAAAATCGATAAACGCCGTGCTCCCGCGCAGGCGGGGGTCCGGTCCAGATGGGAGAACCGACCCCCCGCCTGCGCGGGAGCACGCTTAGCATATTTGTGTCGCTTAACGGAACGCCGTCAATTTCCCGTCGTCGGCCAGCACATAGAGCATGTTGTTGGCGACGATCGGGAAAGCGACATGGAGCGATCCATGTCCACCGTCGATTGCACCGATCCGGTGGCGGGATCGACATAGACCATCTCACCGCGCGTCGACACGACGATCAGGCGCCCACCGGCCAGGATCGGGCCGGTCCAGCGGATCGCCTTGTCCTTCTTCTTTTCCTTCTGCCAACGGCGCAACTGGCTGACCCAGCGGATCTTGCCGGTGGCGCGCGCGATGCAGAGCAGCCGGGCGTCGCTGGTCACCGCGAACACCCATTCGCCGACCACCCAGGGGGTGGATATCCCCGCGATGTTGATTTCCCACAAGCGCTGGCCGCTGGTGAGTTCGTAGCTCGCCATGCGTCCGCCCTGGCCGATCGCGAAGACGCGGCCACGGTCGATCACCGGATCGGCGTCGATGTCCGTCAGCGACGCCACGGCGGTCGAGATGCTGGTGCGCGACAGCGCGTCGCCCCAGAGTGTACGGCCATTTTCATAGCGATAAGCGTTGATTTCACCCGAACTGTAGCCCGCGATCACCGTGCCCTGCGCAGCGGCAGGGGCCGCCACGCCGAAAATGCCGGTGACCTGCAACGTGCCGCTGTCGGTCCACTGGGTTTCGCCGTCCGACTGGTTGAGCGCGAAGACCTGATTGTCCTGGCCCATCACATAGGCATGACCGTTTTCCAGCGTCGGCGCACCACGCAAAGGGCCGGACAGATGCTTCTTCCAGATGATCGCGCCATCGGAGACGTTGAGCGCGAAGACGTCGCCCAGCCCCGTGCTGGCGAACACCCGGTCCCCCAATACGCTGACGCCGCCGCCGAACAGCGATCGGCCATTGCCCTTGCCCTCGGACGGCAGATTGGTCTGCCACAGCTTCCCGCCGCTCGCCGCGTCATAGGCGATGACATGTGCGCCGGCGTCGGTGACGAACAGCTTGCCGCCCGCCACGACCGGCGATGCGGCCAGGCGCGCCTGTGGCGAACTGCCCTCTATCGACACGCTCCACACCTGCGAAGGGGAGCCGCCGAGCGACACATGGCCCATCGCCTTGGACGGATCGCCGCCCGGCTGCGACCAGCTGTCGTTGACATAGGGCGCGGGCAGCGTGACCGGCACATCGGCCAGGCTCGGTTCGACCTCGACCCCCTGCTCGTTGTTCAGGATCGACATGCGGTTGCCGACGACCGGCGTCTTGGGGCCGCCCTTTTTGCCACCCACGATGCCGCAGCCCGCCAAAAGGGCGACCAGCGCGGCCATGGTTACGGCCCGACCTATCGGCGCGAAGGCTTTCATGCTCGTCATTCCCATCCGCTCGGTCATCCTTCGCTCGGCTCGGTCGGACTTTCGACCGCGTCGATCCCCATTAATCCTGCCATCTGTCGCGCGCGTGAACGGATCGACTGCGGCACATTGGCATCTTTCGCCATGGCGGCGAACATCGGCCCGGCCAGATCGGTCTTGCCCATCTTCATATACGCGATGGCGACCAGTTCGCCCGCGCTGCCGAACCAGGGCGCGCCTTCGATGGCGAGCGGCTTGAGCCGATCGACCACCTGCTGGGGTTTCAGGGCGTCAAATTCCAGCGCCGTCTGACGGATCAACGCCAGGTCGCGATAGGGCTGGTCCAGTCCGGTGTCGGCGGCCATGGCGGCATAAAGGGCGATCGCACCCTTCGTGTCGCCCTTGCGCGATGCAACGCCTGCCTGCGTCAGCAGGGCGGAGGCGCGATAGCCCGGCTGGGTCGCCTTCGTCAGCGCCTCGACCTGCTTGGCGTCGGGCGTGCCGCCACCTGCCGCGGTCGTCAGCACTTCGTCCATCCGTTCGGACACGGCTTGCGACTGGGTCTTGCTGTAATGCTGCCAGTAGAGCCAGCCACCAAAGGCAGCGAGGCCCAGGATGACGGCAGCCAGAATCCAGCGCCCATAGCGCTGCCAGACGGTCAGAAGCTGGTCCTGGCGGACGGCGTCATCGACCTCTCGCATGAAGGCTTCGCTATTTTGCGGCGTCAGGGCCACGGGATTCTCCGAGAAATGAAATAGAAATTATGCGCAGAAGGCGCGATCATTAGCGGCGCTTATGCCACAGGCAAATCACTTTTTGGGGCGATACACCTGTTCTTCGGTTGGAAAGGCCCGGTTGCGGACATCGGCGGCGTAGCGTTCCGCCGCCTTGCTGATCGTTTCGGCAATATTATCATAGCGCTTCACGAAGCGGGCGGTGCGTTCGAACATGCCCAGCATATCTTCGGCCACCAGCACCTGGCCGTCGCAATGCGCCGATGCGCCGATGCCGATGACGGGTATGTCGACACTGTCGGTCACGGCAATGGCGGTATCTTCCATCACGCCCTCCAGCACGACGGAAAAGGCGCCTGCGCCCGCTATGGCGCTGGCGTCGGACAGGATCTTGGCATGTTCCTCCTGGCTCTTGCCGCGCGCGCCATAGCCGCCCAGCGCATTCACGGCCTGCGGCGTCAGGCCGACATGGCCCATCACGGGTATGCCGCGCTGGGTCAGGAAGGCGACGGTATCCGCCATGGCGACGCCGCCCTCCAGCTTCACGCCCGCCGCGCCGGTTTCGGCCAGGATGCGGCTGGCGCTGGCGAAGGCCTGCTGGGGGAGGCTTCGTAGCTGCCGAACGGCATGTCGATCAGCACCAGGCTATGATAGCTCCCGCGCACGACTGCCGCGCCATGGGCGATCATCATGTCGAGCGTGACGGGCAGGGTGGAGGGCAGTCCGTAAATGACCTGACCCAGCGAATCGCCCACCAGCAACATGTCGCAATGCGGATCGAGCAGCTGCGCCTGCCGCGCGGTATAGGCGGTCAGCATCACCAGAGGTTCGGCCGTCTTCCCCTCGAACTTGCGCCGCTGGATGGCGGGCACCGTCAGGCGCTTCATCGGCGCTGGCGTGGGGGTGGCGCGACTGGTCGCCGTGTCGAGCGTATAGGTCGTGGACATGGGCAGCGCTCTACCGCAGCGCGGGGCGGCGCGCAAATGCCGGACCGGCCGGAGCGGCATGATGCGCGCGCCGGCCGGCAGGGTTTGTGTCAGAACGAGAATTTGATCGTGCCGCCCCAGGTCTGGGGATCGCCCACCTGGCCCGCGATCAGGCCGGTGTTGCCGGGCGCGACTTGCAGATTCTCGATATAGTCCACGTCGAAGGCGTTGCGGACCCAGCCGAAGACATCGAACCCGTCGCCACGGAAGCCCGCACGGAAGTTGGTCAGCGCGTAGCCCTTCACCTCGGTATAGATGGAAGGCGATGCGTTGCTGTTCCAGTGCGACCGGTAATTGCCATCGACGCCCAGATAGGCCTGGCCTTCCTTCGCCAGCAGCTTGACCGGAATATTATATTCCGCGCCGAAGGACGCGGCCCAGCGCGACACGCCGGGCAGGCGCTCGCCGGAAATATCGCACTGACGTGGGCTGAGCGCGCCCGGTACGCCCGGCTGCGAATAGTCCGGGGTCGCCGTCGCCGCCTGCAACGTGCCGCCCGACAATTCGGGCGGGCAGGGGGCGTTGGAGAATTTCTTATATTTGGCGTCGGTATAGGCGCCATTGGCATAAGCGGTGAAGCGGTCGCTGGCGACGATCTTGAAATCCGCTTCGATACCCTGCGACCGGACCTTTTCCGCGTTAGCCAGATAGCCGCGCACGGTGCCGAACTGGCCGCCGTTCACCGTCGCCTGGAAATTCTTGATGTCGGTGCGGAAGGCGGACAGGTTGAAGGTCGCCCGACGATCCCAGAACTGCGTCTTCAGGCCGATTTCATAATGATGCACGCCTTCCGGCCGCACCGTCCCGGCGTCATAGTTCACACTATTGTCGGCGTTGAGCGGCAGGCCGTTCTGGTTGATGCCCAGCGTCTTGAAGCTCTTGGCATAGGTCGCATAGGCCAGCACGTCCTGCGCGATCTTGTAGTTCACATTGAAGTCGTAGGTGAAGTTCCACGCACTGTCGGACGGCGCGCTGATCTGCGGCTGATACACGCCGCACTGCGCGGCGAGCACAGACCCGGCGGCTGGCGTCGGGGTGCAGCTGATGACCTGTCCCTGGCCGTTGGTGACGACGCGCTGGTAGAAGCCCGACTTCTTGTCGTAGTTCAGCCGCACGCCCGGCTGGATGGTCAGCGCGTCCGTCACCTTCCAGCTGAGCTGACCGAACAGTGCGGCGCTGTCGGCCTTCAGATATTGCGTGTTGCTGGCGGTCAGCCCCTGGAGGATGGCGGGGTTGGCCGCCTGCGTGCCCGTCAGGCTCCAGCGGCTGGCGTCCGCGCCCTGTTGCTCGGTGCCCTGCGTGTCGATCCGTTGCTTGAAGCCGAACAGGCCCGCGACGAAATCAATCTTCTGGCTTTCGTAATTATAGCGGAATTCCTGGCTATACTGGTCCTGCTGCGAGGGATTTTGCGAGCGGGACACGATCGACAGACCGGTGAAGTCGCGATCATTTTCCGGCTTCCAGTCCCAGAAGCGCCAGGCCGTGACAGACGTCAACGTACCGGGGCCGACATCCCATTTGATCTTGGCCGACACGCCGCCGATCTTGTTGCCTGCGTTCAGGTTGGAATCGAGGTCGCTCAACCGATCATAGGGATTGCGGCTGGGCGTCGCATAGTTGCGGCCCGGATTGGCGGCGTTGATCGCGGCGACCAGCGCGTCATATTGGCGGGTCAGCGCGCGTTGGGTGCGGCCCACACGCACGAAGGTGGTGCCGCAGCATTCCGGATCCTGCTTGCTATAGTCGCCCGACAGGGTGATGCTGAAATCGTCATTGGGCTTGAACAGCAGTTGCCCACGAATGCCCAGATTGTCCTGCTCGTTGATCCAGCGTCGGCTCGTCACATTGTAGAGCGTGCCACGACGGCTGGTGGAAGCGATGGCGACGCGGGCGGCGATCGTGTCCGACAGCGGGCCGGAAATGGCGGCCTTCGCCTGCTTGAGGTTCAGGTTGCCGACGGTCAGTTCCGCGCGGCCTTCGAAATCGAAGGTAGGCTGGTTGGTCGTGATGTTGATCGCGCCAGCCGTGGTGTTCTTGCCATAGAGCGTACCCTGTGGGCCGCGCAGCACTTCGACCTGCGCGACGTCCAGGAAGTCGAAGGTCGCGGCGGCGACGCGGCTGTTATAGACGTCGTCGACATAGATGCCCACGCCCTGTTCGAACCCGTCGCTGGTCAGGCCGAACGGCACGCCCAGGCCGCGGATGTTGACCGACGTGTTGCGCGGGTTGGTGGTGTAGACCTGCAAGGTCGGCGCAAGCTGTTGCAGCTTGACGATGTTGAAATTGCCGGTCGCTTCGATGCTGTCGCCCCGCACCACGGAAATCGCCAGCGGCACTTCCTGCGCGGTTTCCTGGCGCCGGCGGGCGGTGACGACGATCACGTCGCCGCGTGGGCTGGCCTGTTCGCCCTGGTCGGCGGCGGGGGCGGCCGCGTCCTGCGCAAAGGCATCGGGCGTGAGGAGAGAAGCGCCCGCCACGCTGGCAAGCAACAGAAAACGCGCAATCATGATAGTCCCCTTTTGGTCCGGCTGTCCGGCTGATTGTCGATCGCGGCCGCGCCGGTGTCCGGTGGGCCGCATGTCTTGGGAATGATTGTCCTGGACGGCCCACCCCATGCCGCCTTGAGCCACCCTGTGGCTCCTGACCCCTGCGCGCCGCTCAGTTCGCGGTCAGGCGCGTCTTTTCCGTCACGTCGATCTGCACCACGCGCGCGTCGTGGACGGTCAGCGTGATCGACCCGAACCGCAGCGCTTCCAACACGCCGCGCACCTTGTCGATGCTGACGGCAATGTCGGCGCGGGGGCCGTCAGGTCGCTGGCCGTCGACGCGGACCGGGCGGAGTTCGATTGGCTTATGTTCGCTCATGGACACCTCTGTTGCGCCTAATATCTCAACTTCAAAGATAGACAAAAAAGCAAATATAAGGGGCGCGCAAGTTTGTCTTGTCGCGCCCCTCCGGGGGTGAGCTTCAGGGGTGGAGCGTGGGACCGGAAACGGTGCGATCCTGCTGCGCCATCGGCAGCGCCGGGCGCATCTGCCGCATGGCGGACGCCTGTTCCTGCGCATTGTCGATCAACCGTTCGAGCAGCGATTGCCCGACCTTCCAGTCGCCCAGGCCCGACTCGGCGTTGATATGCCCGGCATAGCCCGCGTCCACGAACTGGCTGCCCCAATTCTTGCCGATGCTGTGGGCGCGTTCGAAGAAGATATAGGGGTCGTCCCGGCTGCCGACCAGGATGGAGGGGAAGGGCAGTTGCGCGCGCGGGGTGGGGCCGAAGCCGCCGATGGATTCGGGCGTTTCCATCCGGTCGCAATCGGGTGGCGCCACCAGCAGCGCGCCTGTCACCGGCCAGCCATAGGCCTGGCTCTGCAACGCCCCCCACCAGGCGACGGCCAGGCAACCCAGGCTATGCGCCGCCAATATGACCGGCGCGTTCGCTTCGCGGATCGCCGCGTCCAGCCGTGTCACCCAGGCATTGCGATTGGGGCTGGCCCAACTGCCCAGGTCCACGCGTTCGCAATCGCCGCGTGTTTCTTCCCATAATGTCTGCCAGTGGCCCGGCCCGCTATTGTTGAGGCCGGGGATGGTCAATACGACCGGCTGGCGCGCGTCACCCGAAAAACCGAATCGCTCCATGGTCTGATCCTCATCCTGTATATCGAGGCTCCGAAGATAATTCTATTTATCTGGTAGACAATAGGGAAGCGGCGAAATGTGGTGAAATCTAGGCAACTGGAAAACCGCGCGGCGGACGCGGGCCGGGCCATGGTGGCATAGCCGCCCCGGCCCGGCGCGCTGGCTTACCAGGGGTAGATAAGCCCATAATATTGATAGACGTTACGGCCATAGCCGTCGTCATAATCGGGGCGGTCCTCATTGGCGTAGCGGGGCGCATTGTCCAATAATGATTTGTTCAGATCCACGACATAGCCGCCCTGACCCGTGTCGTAAGTCAGCATCGACCAGGGCAGGGGATAATGGTCGTTCCCCATGCCCAGAAACCCGCCGAAGGACAGCACGGCATAGCGGACGTGGCCCGACACCTTGTCCACCATGAAGTTCGATATCCGGCCCAGCTTTTCGCCCTGGCGGTTATAGACGGCGGTGCCCTCGACCCGGTCGGATGCGATCAGGTCTCCATGATTTTCCATGATAGGATCAGCCATTGTCACGCTCCTGTGAGAAATGCAGCTATGATGATGCAACCATGGGGGTCCGCCGGGGTTCCCCGCTTCACCAAAAGGAGCATAGTCATGAAAATCAATCGCAGCGGTTCGGCTATCTGGGCCGGTGGCCTGAAAGACGGCAAGGGCAGCATTTCCACGCAGAGCGGCGCGCTCGATGCCTATCCCTATGGCTTTGCCACCCGGTTCGAAGGCGTGCCCGGCAGCAATCCCGAAGAACTGATCGCCGCCGCCCATGCCTCCTGTTTTTCGATGGCCCTGTCGATGATCCTGGGCGAAGCGGGCCTGACGGCGGAAAAGCTGGATACGACCGCCGTCGTGACGCTGGAAAAGCTGGACGACGGCTTTGCCGTCACGGCCAGCAAGCTGACGCTGAAAGCCACCATCCCCGGCGCCGACGATGCGACCTTCCAGGAACTGGCGGCCAAGGCGAAAGCGAACTGCCCGATTTCCAAGCTGTTGAAGGCCGATATCAGCCTGGACGCTGAACTACTGAACTAACCGTGCCCGGCGGCCGAGCATATGCTCGCGCCAGGCGATGGTCAGTCCGCTCGTCACGATGAGGCCGGCGCCGATCCATGTGGTCGACGTCGGCCAGTCACCCCATAGGGCGAGGCCTAGCAGGGTCGTCCACAGGATCGTGCTATAATCCATCGGCAGCACCACCGACACCGGCGCCCAGCGCAGCGCGCCCGTCAGGCATAATTGCGCGATGCCGCCGGAAATGCCGATCACCAGCAGCAGGCTCCATGCGGTCAGGTCGTGCGCCTGACCCACAAAGAGCATGGCGATGCCCAGCGGCGGCATGGACAGCAGGGTGAACCAGAAGACGATGACCCCGGCCGGTTCGGTGCGGCTGAGCGCGCGCAGCACCAGGCTGATGGTGGCGGTCACGATTGCGCCGCCCACCGCGGTCGCCACGCCAGCGACAGGCACATCGATGCCGCCAGCCGGACGCAACATGGTCATCACGCCGACAAACCCCAGCAGAACCGCGCCCCACCGCCATATTCCGGTTCTTTCCCGCAGGATCAGTGCCGACAGGATGGTGCCGAAAATCGGCATGGTAAAGCCGATGGCGGTCGCCTCCGCCGGGGGTAGCAGGATATAGGACAGGAAATTGAGGACCATGCCGGTCAGGCCCATGACCATGCGGCTGGCATGGGCGCCGATGCGGCTGGTGCGGATGCCGCCGACGCCGCTGCTATACACGATCCAGCCGAAGATCACGGGCAGAGCCAGCGCCTGTCGGTAGAAGAGCGATTCAAGCACATGCACGCCATGGTCCGACGCGAGCCGCACGGTGATGAACATGATGGACATGCACAGCACGGCGATCAGGCGCAGGCCGATGGCATAGAGCGGACGGTTTTCGCGCGGCGCAGCCGGAACGGCGGCCGGAGAGGAAGAAGGGGCGGTGGCGGTCACGCCCCCGCCCTTAACCCGGTTGCGCCGGGACGCAACCGGCGTCCGATTATTTCACCGGCTTGCGGAATTTCAGCGTCATGCGGTCGCTTTCGCCGATCGCGAGATATTTGTCCTTGTCGACATCCTTCTGCGACAGGGTGGGCGGCAGGGTCCAGACGCCCTTGGGCCAATCGGCCGTGTCCTTGGGATTGGCGTTCACCTCCGACGCGCCGACATATTCGAAACCGGCGGCCTGCGCGATGCGACGAATGGTCGAGACTTTCAGATAGCCGCTGCTCTTTTCCAGCGCCGTGTCGCGATTTTCGGGCAGGCGATGATCGACCACGCCCAGTGTGCCGCCGGGCTTGAGCATGTCGAAGAACGCCTTGAACGTCGCGGCTTCGCTGCCGGCCATGACCATATTGTGGACGTTGCGGAACGTCAGCACCGTGTCGACGCTGCCCTTGGGGATCGCGCTCGCCTCTTCGGGATAGGCGACGACTTTCACCTTGTCATACACGGTCGGCTTCGCGGCGAGGAAGGTCTTGTAACCGTCCAGCCCGCGACCGGTGGGCTGCAATGCGTAGAAGGTGCCCTTGCCGCGCAGCAGCGGCGCCAGGATTTCGCTGTACCAGCCACCGCTCGGCGCATATTCCACAACTGTCTGACTCGGTGTCACGCCGAAGAAGGCGAGCGTCTGGGCGGGGTGGCGATAGGCGTCGCGCGCCACATTTTTGGGCGTACGGCTGGGGGCGGCGACCGCGCTGGCGATGGCGGCGTCGGCCTTGGGCGCGCCAGCCTGTTTCTTCGCAGGCTGCGCCGGGGCGGCAGCGATCGGCAGGATGACGGCGGCGGCGGCAAGCAGGGGGGCTAGGCGCATCGGGCACTCCTCTAAGGTCGTGATTATGGCGTCCGATGTGCCCGCTATGGGCCTGCCTGACAAGCGCTTCCTGCGCCGTCAGAATACGCCGATCAGCCGGAAGCCGGTCTTGAGACGGGAACCCACGCCTTGGGGCCGTTCCGCGCCTGTCGCCTATTTTTAAAGACAGGCTTCCAGGAACGGCTGATCGAAACCGAACATGCGCGCCTTGTCCAGCGTATAGGGGCGCAGGCCCATCGAGCGATATTCGCCGATGATCTTCCCGCTGTCGTCCTCGTCATGATATTCGAACTTGAACAGTTCCTGGGTGACGATGACGTCGCCTTCCATGCCGATGACTTCGGTCACGTTGGTGACGCGGCGCGACCCGTCGCGCAGGCGCTTTACCTGCACGATCAAGTCGACCGAATTGGCGATCTGCTTGGAAATGGCTTCCTTCGGGATCTTGATGTCGCCCATCAGGATCATGTTTTCCATACGGCCCAGGCATTCGCGGGGCGAGTTGCTGTGCAGCGTACACATGGACCCGTCGTGGCCGGTGTTCATGGCGGCGAGCAAATCGAAACATTCCGCGCCACGAATTTCGCCCAGGATGATGCGATCCGGCCGCATACGCAGGGCGTTCTTGACGAGGTCGCCGATCGTGATCGCGCCTTGCCCTTCCAGGTTGGGCGGGCGGGTTTCCAGCGGCAACCAGTGCGGCTGTTGCAGACGCAGTTCGGCCGCGTCTTCGATCGTCAGCACGCGCTCGCCCGGGTCGATCATCTTCGATAGGGCGTTGAGCATCGTCGTCTTGCCCGAACCCGTGCCGCCCGAAATGACGATGTTGAACCGACACGCGCCTGCGATCTTCAGCGCGGTCGCCATCTTCGGCGACATCGCCCCCCAATTGGCCAGCATGTCGATGGTAATCGGTTTGGCCGAAAATTTACGGATGGAAATCGCCGTGCCTTTAAGGCTGAGGGGCGGCACGATCACGTTGACGCGGGAACCGTCGGGCAGGCGGGCGTCGGCCAGCGGCGTGGTCTGGTCGACGCGGCGGCCGACCTTGTTCACAATGCGCTGGGCGATCTGGAACAGATGTTCTTCGTCGCGGAACTTGATCGGGGCAATGACCAGCTTGCCCTTTTTTTCGATATAGGTCTGTTCCGGCCCGTTCACCATGATGTCGGTGATGTCCGGATCGTTCAGCAACTCTTCCAGCGGACCAAGGCCCAACAGTTCGTCCACCAGCACCTTTTCCAGCGCGAACTGCTCGCGGCGGTTGAGGGTCAGTTTGAGTTCGGCCAGCACTTCCATGATGATCGGGCGGAATTCTTCCGCCAGTTCATCCTTGGTCAGCGTCGCTGCGGCTTCCGGATCGACCCGCTCCAGCAGGCGCGGCAGCACCTGTTCCTTGATCTTGTGGACGCTGGCTTCGAAACCCTGCGGTCCCGCATCAGGCAGATGTTCGGCATTGGCGCGATCGGACAGGCGCGCCATGGCATCGGCGTTGCGCTGCATCTGGCTGGTCGGCGCGGACAAGGGATCGAACGCCACTTCGCCCGGCAGGGATGCGATGTCCAGCGGCGGGAACTGGTCACCGCCGCGTTCTTCCTCCCGCGGCCCGCCGCCCTGCATCGGGCGGGCAACGCCAAAGCCGGACTTGATGCCGGCGGGTCCATTTTTCCGTCCAAAGGCGCTCATACTTCTCCGCCACTCTGTCGCGATCGGCGTGCATAGCCCCGAAAGCGTCGATCCAATCTGGTTGAAGACGGTGAATAGGATGGAAACTTTGACAAATGGCTAATGGCGCGGAAAGCTAATCATCCTCGCGAAATGCCCTTCTACCGAGATGGCTTGCGTCCAGTTACGCGGCGTTAACCATTATGGTCGATAGCCAACCCAAGTTTTGGGGAAATTTGCGCGCCATGCCGACCCTGTCGATCGTCGTTCCCGTCCATAATGAGCAGGATGTCATATCCCTGTTCCTCGACGCCGCGCGCCCTGCGGTGGCGAAGGCCTTGGCGCTGATCGGACCGGATGCGCGCGCCGAATATCTGTTCGTCGACGATGGCAGTTCGGACCGCACCGCCGACATCGTGTCGATCCTCGCGCGGCTGAACCCGGACGTGCGCTGCCTGTCCCTCTCGCGCAATTTCGGCAAGGAAGCGGCGCTGGCGGCGGGCATCGACCATGCGGTCGGCGACGCCGTCATCCCGATCGACGTTGATCTGCAAGACCCGCCGGACGTCATCGTCGCCATGGTGCGCGCCTGGCTCGCCGGGGCGCAGGTGGTCAACGCCCGCCGCATCGACCGGTCGAGCGACGGCTGGTTCAAGCGCTGGAGCGCGCATGGATTCTATCGCATCCTCAATCGCCTGTCCGACTATCCCATTCCGGAAAATGTCGGCGATTTTCGCCTGCTCGACCGGCAGGCCGTGGATGTCATCAAGCAATTGGGCGAGCAGGCCCGCTTCAACAAGGGCCTGTTTTCCTGGATCGGCTTTCGCGTCGCAACGGTCGATTATGTCCGCGCCGTGCGCGGCGCTGGCACGACGAAATGGCGGCTGGGCAAGCTCTGGTCGCTGGCGATCGACGGCATCACCGCATCGACCACCATGCCGCTGCGCATCTGGTCCTATGTCGGCGGCGGCATCGCGCTATTGGCCTTCGCCTATGCGGCCTTCCTGGTCGCCCATACGATCGTGACCGGCGTGGATGTGCCGGGCTATGCGTCGATCATGGTCGCGGTGCTGATGCTGGGCGGCCTGAACCTGCTCAGCCTGGGCATCGTCGGCGAATATCTCGGCCGGGTCGCGCGGGAAGTGCGCCAGAGGCCGCTCTACATCGTTGCTACGGATTCTGTCGCACCGATGGCGCGCCCGCTTCATAAGGAACAGGACGAATGGACCGATCAGCCTATGCGAGCATGAGCGCGCAGGAGGGCGGCCATTGGTGGTTCGTCGCCCGGCGCGCGATATTGGACGGGCTGATCCGCAACCGGATCGCACCCGGCAAAGGCGCGCGTATCCTGGAGGCAGGATGCGGCACCGGCGGCAACCTGGCGATGCTGGCCCGTCACGGGTCGGTCGATGCGCTGGAATATGACGCCCAGGCCCGCGCCCTGGCCCAGGCGCAGGGCGTCGGCCGGGTCGAGCCGGGCATGTTGCCCGACCGGATCGGCTTCGACGGCGCGCATTATGATCTGATCGCGCTGCTCGACGTGCTGGAACATGTGGAGCAGGACCGCGCGTCCCTCGCTGCGCTGCGCGCACGGCTCGCGCCGGGGGGCGGATATTGCTGACCGTCCCGGCCGTGCCATGGCTCTGGTCGGACCATGACGTACTGCATCATCACAAGCGGCGCTACACGCTGGCGGGATTGCGCGAGGCGGCGCAGGCCGCCGGGCTGAAGGTCGAGAGCATCGGCTATTTCAACAGCCTGCTATTCCCCTTGGCCATGACGATGCGCACCATGCACCGGTTGCTGCGCCGGACCGCGCCGCTCGACGCCAGGCCGTCCGCACCGGTCAACGCCCTGTTGCAGCGCATCTTCGGATGGGAGCGGCATCTTCTGGGCCGTGTGCGTTTTCCGATCGGCCTGTCGCTCTACGCCATATTATCGGACTGACGGATCTTCGGGATGATACCATGACCCATCCCAACAGCGCGGCGGTTCGGCGGGACGGACCTGAGCGGGCGCGGTAGGGCGGACCAGCGCGGGCATGGCGGACAAGGGCGCGACATAGGAATCGATCGGGAAATCCCCGAAATTCTGTCGCCACGCCTTGAAGATGCTGCACCGCACCTCCGGCGCGGGCGGATGCACCAGCGCGCGGCGGATTTCCGCCAGCCCGGTGATGGACCCGATCGCGAGCAGCCCGATCAACAGGCGACGCGTCGCCGGCTCCCCCAACAACGCATCGGCCACCATGATCGCCAGGATCGTCAGCGCGCAGATCGACCCGCGCATCATCATGTCGATCGACGATCCGATCTGAACGAAAGGAATGACGAGCAGCCAGACCGTCACGAGCGCCAGCGTGTCCCGCCCGAAGCGCACGCTGCGCGCCATCAGCGCCAGCGGCGCGATATAAACCAGTATTTCTAGCAGTTCGAAAATGCCCCATTGCAATGGCACGATCGTCTGCGCCCGCATCCCGACATTGTTCCCGGCGGCCGCGAGATACAGCAGGCCGGGGACCGCGATCAGGCTCGCCAGCGCGGGTAGGGCAATGTCGGGTACGCGCAGGCTGCGTTGATACAGGGTGCGAACCCCTGCCAGCAGGGCGAAAGGCATGGCGCCGATCAGCCCCAGCGGCGACCAGAGCGCCGTCAGCGGCAACAGCGCCAGCGCCGCGCCTAAAGGAATTTTCCCCGCGCGCCAGAGCAGGAAGGACAGTGCCCCGATCCACCCCGATATCGCATGGTTGGGCACCCAGAAGGCGAGGGTAACGGTGGACGAATATTGCAGGCCCGACCAGTTTTCCAGATGATCGGACAGGCCGCCATGGATGAGCAGGCGGCCCAGCACGTCGAGGCCGGAAAAGACCATGAAGACGAACAACGCCACCGCCTTGGCGCGCCGGGTTTCGAACAGGGTGGTCAGCAGCGCCAATATCGCGCCCAGCATCAGGCTGTTCTGCACGAGCAAGGCCAGATCGGCAGCGCGCGCACCGGCGATCTTGCCGATCAGCGCCGGCGCCAGGAACATGCCGACCGGCGCGCGCAGCACTTCGGGTTCGGCCCGCATATAGACGAAGGGCCAGGGGTAGGCGCTCATGTCGCGGAGCGCGGCGAAGCGGACCTGCCAGTCGATATTGGCGTAGAAGAAACGCCCTTCGCCACCCAGCATCAGGATAGCGCCTGCGAGGCCGATGCAGAGTAGGAGTGTAGCGACAGTGGGTCCGGTATAGGATCGCGCCGTGCGCGCGATTGCTGCGCACAACCCGGCGATCAGGATAGCGCCCAGCCCATAGGCCCATAGCGGCGCGATATCCAGAAAGCGCCAAAGCAGCAACTGTCCGACGCCGAGCCAGGCCGCGATCGCTGCGATCAGCCAGCCCCCCGGAACCGGACGGGCGAGCAGGGTGGGGCGGCCAGGCGGGGTTTTGGCGATCGGCGTTTCGGCCAGGGACGGCGGGGTTGGGGGCTGGGCGCGCATGCCGTCAGTCATGGCAAAGAAAAGGGGCGCGGAAAGCGCCCCTCATCTTATGGCGTCCAAAGCGCCATAATATCGGCTCGCCGGTCAGCCGGCCTTTTCGGCCAGCACCGTCAGGCCCTTTTCATTGACCTCGGCAAAGCCGCCTTCGACCGGGATGATTTCCGCCGCGGCGCCCGCCGAAGCGAAGATCTGGATGCTGCCATCGCGGACCGTCGACATGAAGGGCGCATGGCCTTCCAGCACGCCGAAGTCGCCATCGGTGCCGGGCACCACGACCTGCCAGACCTCCATCGAGCGGACCAGCTTTTCGGGGGTTACGAGTTCGAAATGCAGTGCCATTTTACGTTTCCTTAGCCCCTCCCTTTCAGGGGAGGGGTTGGGGTGGGTCGATTGCGAAGCAATCGCGCGCAACTTTGCGGGATAGGCTGACGCGCGTTTCGCTCGCGACCCATCCCTTGACCCCCTCCCTAAGAAGGGAGGGGAAATGTTGGCAGCTTACGCCGCTTCGGCGGCCAGCTTCTTGGCCTTTTCGATGGCCTCGTCGATGCCGCCGACCATGTAGAAGGCGTTTTCGGGCAGATGGTCATATTCGCCATCCACGACCGCCTTGAACGACTTGACCGTGTCTTCCACCGCGACGAATTTGCCGCTGATGCCGGTGAAGACTTCGGCGACGTGGAAGGGCTGCGACAGGAACTTCTGGATCTTGCGCGCGCGGGCGACGGTCAGCTTGTCCTCTTCCGACAGCTCGTCCATGCCCAGGATCGCGATGATGTCCTGCAACGACTTGTATTTCTGCAGGATCGACTGGACCGCGCGGGCGGTGTCATAATGTTCCTGGCCCACGGTGCGCGGCTCCAGCACGCGGCTGGTGGAGTCGAGCGGATCGACCGCCGGGTAGATCCCCAGTTCCGAAATGGCGCGGTTGAGAACGGTCGTCGCATCCAGATGCGCGAACGAGGTCGCAGGCGCCGGATCGGTCAAATCGTCTGCGGGAACGTAGACGGCCTGCACCGAGGTGATCGACCCCTTGTGCGTGGAGGTGATGCGTTCCTGCAACTGGCCCATGTCGGTCGACAGGGTCGGCTGATAGCCCACGGCCGAAGGAATACGGCCGAGCAGAGCGGACACTTCCGCGCCCGCCTGCGTGAAGCGGAAGATGTTGTCGACGAAGAACAGCACGTCCTGATTTTCGACGTCGCGGAAATATTCGGCGATGGTCAGGCCCGACAGGGCGACGCGGGCGCGGGCGCCCGGCGGCTCGTTCATCTGGCCATAGACCAGCGCAACCTTCGACCCTTCGCTGATGGCGTTGCCATCGGCGTCCTTGGCGATGACGCCGGCGTCCAGGAATTCGTGATACAGGTCGTTACCCTCGCGGGTCCGCTCACCGACGCCCGCGAACACCGACGTGCCGCCATGGCCCTTGGCGATGTTGTTGATCAGTTCCTGGATCAGAACCGTCTTGCCTACGCCCGCGCCGCCGAACAGGCCGATCTTGCCGCCCTTGGCATAGGGGGCGAGAAGGTCGATGACCTTGATGCCGGTGACCAGGATCGAGCTTTCGGTCGACTGTTCGACGAACTCGGGCGCCTTGGCATGGATGGGCGAGCGCAGTTCGGTCTGCACCGGACCACGTTCGTCGATAGGCTCGCCGATGACGTTCAGGATGCGGCCGAGCGTGGCCGGGCCGACGGGCACGACGATCTGCGCGCCGGTGTCGGTGACTTCCTGCCCACGGGTCAGGCCGTCGGTCGAGTCCATCGCGATCGTGCGGACGGTGTTCTCACCCAGATGCTGGGCGACTTCCAGCACCAGGCGCTGGCCGTTGTTGCTGGTTTCCAGCGCGGAAAGAATTGCGGGGAGCGCATCGGGGAAGGTCACGTCGACGACGGCGCCGATGACCTGCGAAATGCGGCCTACATTGTTGGTGGTTGCCATGACTTATGTCCTTGCCTGCACTTAAAGGGCTTCGGCGCCCGAGATGATTTCGACGAGTTCCGTGGTGATCGCGGCCTGGCGGCTGCGGTTATACTGGATGGTCAGCTTGCTGATCAGGTCGCCGGCGTTGCGCGTGGCGTTGTCCATCGCGGTCATCGACGCGCCCTGTTCTGATGCGTTGTTTTCCAGCAGCGCCTTGAATAGCTGGATCGCGACGTTGCGCGGCAACAGATCGTCCAGGATCGCTTCCTCGCTCGGTTCGAACTCGACCGTGGCGGGGATGGCGTTGCGGTCGGCGTCCGCAGGGATCTTGACCGGAATGATCTGCTGCTCGGTCGGGATCTGCGCCAGGGCCGACTTGAAGCGTGAGTAGAAGAGATGCGCGACATCGAACTTGCCGTTCAGATACATCTCGCTCAATTCGTGCGCGATCGCCTGCGCCTGGTCGTAACCGGGCTGCTTGGTCCCCGTCGTATCATATTGCGCGACGATGCTGCCGGGATACATGCGGTTGATGACCGGACGACCCTTGCGACCGATCAGGTAGAATTTGACCGTCTTGCCAGCCTTGATCAGTTCGTCGGCCTTCAGCCGCGCGGCCTTGACGATGTTGGCGTTGAACGCGCCTGCCAGACCACGGTCGGAGTTGGCGACGACCAGCAGGTGCACGTCGTCCTTGCCGGTGCCCGCCAGCAAGGGGGAGGCGCCTTCGCCCGTACCACCGGCGATCTTGGACGCCAGCGAGGCGACGACCGCTTCCAGCCGCTGGCTGTAGGGACGCGCGGCTTCTGCCGCGGCCTGCGCCTTGCGCAGCTTCGCGGCGGCGACCATCTGCTTCGCCTTGGTGATCTTCTGGGTCGATTTGACCGACCCGATGCGGATCTTCAGTTCTTTGAGGCTAGCCATCACGACCCCTTCAGTTCGTCATCCCGACCTGCGCCGGGATGACGAAGACTATATTATGCGAACGTCTTGCCGAAGCTGTCGAGCGCGGCCTTCAGCTTGCTCTTCGCATCGTCGCCCAGATCCTTGCTGTGACGGATCGCGGTCAGCACTTCGGGGTGGTCGTGACGCAGATAGGCGAGCATCAGCTCTTCATACCGGGTCACGTCCTTGACGGCGACGTTGTCAAGATAGCCGTTGGTGCCCGCGAAGATCGACGCGGTCTGATCTTCGAACGGCAGGGGCGAGAACTGGCCTTGCTTGAGCAGCTCGGTCAGGCGCGCACCACGGTTCAGCAGCTTCTGCGTCGACGCGTCGAGGTCCGAACCGAACTGGGCGAAGGCCGCCATTTCGCGATACTGGGCCAGCTCCAGCTTGATCGAGCCGGACACCTTCTTCATCGCCTTGGTCTGCGCGGCGGAGCCGACGCGCGACACCGAGAGGCCGACGTTGATGGCCGGACGGATGCCCTGGTAGAAGAGGTTGGTTTCCAGGAAGATCTGGCCGTCGGTGATCGAAATCACGTTGGTCGGGATGTAGGCGGACACGTCGCCCGCCTGCGTCTCGATGATCGGCAGCGCGGTCAGCGACCCGGAGCCGTTTTCCTTGTTCATCTTCGCAGCGCGTTCCAGCAGGCGGCTGTGCAGATAGAAGACGTCGCCCGGATAAGCTTCACGGCCCGGAGGACGACGCAGCAGCAGCGACATCTGGCGATAGGCTACGGCCTGCTTCGACAGATCGTCATAGACGATGACGGCGTGCATGCCGTTGTCGCGGAAATATTCGCCCATGGTCACGCCGGTATAGGGGGCGAGATACTGGAGCGGCGCGGGCTCCGAAGCGGTCGCGGCGACGACGATCGAATATTCCATCGCGCCATTTTCTTCGAGCTGCTTGACGATCTGCGCGACGGTC
Organism: Sphingobium sp. CR2-8; assembly: GCF_035818615.1. NCBI lineage: Bacteria > Pseudomonadati > Pseudomonadota > Alphaproteobacteria > Sphingomonadales > Sphingobiaceae > Sphingobium > Sphingobium wonjuense. Next base: position 1,052,323 of record NZ_JAYKZY010000002.1, read on the forward strand.
GAGCGCTTCTGGCCGATCGCGACGTAGATGCAGTAGAGCTTCTTGCTCTCGTCATCGCCAGCATTCGCGGTCTTCTGGTTGATGAAGGTGTCGATCGCGACGGCGGTCTTGCCGGTCTGGCGATCGCCGATGATGAGTTCGCGCTGGCCACGGCCGACGGGGACGAGGGTGTCGATCGCCTTGAGGCCGGTCTGCACGGGTTCGTGGACCGAAGTGCGCGGGATGATGCCGGGCGCCTTGCGCTCGACGCGCATGCGCTGGTCGGACACGATCGGACCCTTGCCGTCGATCGGGTTGCCCAGGCCGTCCACGACGCGACCCAGCAGGCCCTTGCCCACGGGCACGTCCACGATGGTGCCGGTGCGCTTGACGGTGTCGCCTTCCTTGATCTCGCTGTCCGAGCCAAAGATCACGACGCCGACATTGTCGGCTTCCAGGTTCAGCGCCATGCCCTGCACGCCGTTGGCGAACTCGACCATTTCGCCCGCCTGGACGTTGTCGAGGCCATGGACGCGGGCGATGCCGTCACCCACGGTCAGCACGGAACCGACTTCGCTGACCTGCGCTTCGGTGCCGAAATTGGCGATCTGGTCCTTGATGACCTTCGAAATTTCTGCGGCGTTGATATCCATGACTTAGCCTTTCATCGCCTGGGCGAGCGTATTCAAACGGGTGCGGATGGAGCTGTCGATCATCTGGCTGCCGATCTTGACGACCAGCCCGCCCAGGATCGCGGGGTCGACCTTTGCGTCGAGCGTCACTTCGCGGCCGACGCGCGCCTTGAGGCTGCGGGTCAGCGCGGCGATCTGATCGGCGTCGAGCGGATGGGCGCTCGTCACCTGCGCGCGCGCTTCGCCCTTGTGATTCGACAGCAGCGTTTCATAGGCGCGGATGACGGCGGGCAACTGCCCCAGTCGACGGTTCTGGGCGAGGACGCCCAGGAATTTCGTCGTCAGCGCATCGGTCCCCATGGAGGATGCGACGGCGGCGATCGTCTTACCGCTTGCGTCCCGGCTCAACACCGGGCTGTTGATCAAGCCCTTGAAATCGGGGGACTGGGCAATTGCCGCCTTCAACCCGGCCAGGCTGTCCGCCACCGTGTCGAGTGCATTTGCGTCGCGGGCCAGATCGAACAGCGCCACCGCGTAGCGGCCGCTGAGGCTAGCCTGAATGCCGCTGTTAATCTCCACGCGCCTGCCGTCCTCCGTTGATTTGCGGGTCATGCAAAAAGAGGGCGCGGTCAAATCCGTCCCGAGCCCCTGTTGCCCGGCCGGTTAGCAGCGCGATTATGACTATGCAAGTCATGTGACGCGATTCCAGCAATAGTGTGAAATCGCGCCTATTTGCCTGAGTATTTCCGCCGCGACGAATCGGTTATGGCGTGGGATCGGTCGGGGCCAAACGGCCCTTCTGGCAATGATAGACGATCCGTTCATTGGGCTGGGCCGGAAGCAACGCTGTCACGTCGCTTTGGAACGTCGCGATCCGCGACAGCAGGTCGCTATCGCTACCGCATCCTTTGATAGGCCCCTTGCCAGCGCCTTCTTTGAGCAGCGCCCGCGCCTTGTCCATTGTGTCGATATCCGGCAGCCAGCGCTGGACGCGCAGCACACCGGTGGCCGGATCGAACTGGTTGCTGGTCACATAATTGGCCTCGTCGGGCAGGCTCATGCGCTGCCATGTCGTGCCGGACGCCACATATTGGGTGTTGCCATTGACGCATCCGCCATCGGCCCAGTTCAGGCCGATATCATTGGGCTGCGACACGGTAAGGCGGCTGCGCGCCAGATCGACCTTGCAGAGATTCTCCCCGCTCCAGGCAAAGGCGCCGTTGCCCACCACGCCCTTGTCGGCAGGCAGCTTGGCCCGCTCGTCGATATCCGCGAAGCTGGGGCGCAGGAAGAAGAGGCCGAGCGCCGACAGCAGCAGCACGCCGCCCCCGGCCAGGAACCATGTCGCCTGCTTTTCCTTGCCCTGATTGTAGAACAGGCCGCCCGCGCCCAGGCCCAGCACGGCGAGCGCCAGCAGCACGGCGGCCCCGGCCATGGCGTTTTCGCGGGCGGTGATGATGTCGCGTTCCGCCGCGTCTCTGGCGCGGGTCATCTGCTGTTCGCGCGCGTCTGCGCTCGCGCGGCTTTTCTGCTCGGTCGCCTGCGATTCGCGCTGGGTGATGGCTGCTTCGGCGGCGTCCGCCTCCGCCATCGACCGGCAGGGAACGACGGTGTGCAGCGACGACACGCCCGCCTGACGCAGGAAGGAGGCGACTTCGCGCCACGATACGGCGAATCCGAACTCCGCGTCATTGCCGTCCGACACCGACCCGAAACTGTTGACGCCCAGCACACGGCCGCAATCGTCGATCAGTGGCCCGCCGCTGTTCCCGGCCGCCAGCGGCGCGGTGTGCAGCAGCGTGTCGAAACTGCGACTCGCCCGGCCGGACGAGATGTTGCCGCTGGTCTTCACCGTCGCCAGCGGTTCGACCAACTGCTTGAGGCCCAGGCCCTGCGCCCGATCTACCGTGCCGGGATAGCCGATCGCGGTCACATGCTGCCCGTCGCTCACCGCGCCCGCGTAGAAGGTGCTGACCGGCAGCGATCCTTCCTCCAACTGGATGAGGGCCAGGTCGTTGCCCGGCGAATAGGCGATGATTCGCCCGCCATAGGTCTTCGTGCCTTCGGACGGGATGACGCCGATGACGAGATTCTTCTCCTCGCGCGCCAGTTCAACGACATGGGCGTTGGTCAGCACCTTGTCCGGCGCGACGGCAAAGCCGCTGCCATGGCCCACGAAATAGGCGTCGGACCCATCCGTCGCGACCAGCGCGACACGCACCACGCCCCGCGCGGCAGAGGCGATATCCTGCTGCTCGGCATGCAGGGACGCAGGCACGCCGAGGGCGAGCGCGAAGGCAAGGGCAGGGGCGAAGCGGCGAAATAGGGCGACCATAGATGCGCGCATACATATTGGAAGGCGCGCTTGGTGCAATCGGGAAATGCCGTGCCGACTTTTGAAAGCAAGGCGCGGGAAGCATGGTCAATCGCGTGCGTCTATCGCATAGGCATGAACCAGATGACCCGCCTGAAACCCGCCAATAGCCTTGATGCACCGGGCATGCCGGACGACGATGCCTGCTGGGCCGCCTTCGTCGCGCGGGACCGGGCGATGGACGGTCGCTTCGTGGGCTGTGTCGCGACGACCGGCATCTATTGCAAGCCAAGCTGCGCGGCGCGCCACCCCCGGCGCGAGAATATGACCTTCCTGTCCGATCCTGCGGCGGCGCGCGCGGCGGGCTTTCGTGCCTGCCTGCGCTGCCATCCCGATGACGTCGGGCGCGATCGGCTGGCGGTCGCGGCGGCGGTCGCCTTCATCGAGGGGGCGGAGGACACGCCCCGGCTCGACGCGATCGCCGCCCATGCCGGCTATGCCCCGCATCATTTCCATCGCCTGTTCAAGCGGGAGACGGGCCTGACCCCCGCCGCCTTCGCGCGCGGCGTGCGTGCGGCGCGCCTGAAGGACGCGCTGGCGCATGACGGCCGCGTAACCGACGCTATCTACGAGGCGGGCTATAACGCCCCCAGCCGCGCCTATGCCGACGCGCAGGCCCATCTGGGCATGACGCCCAGCGCGTGGCGGGATGGCGGGCGCGGCGTCACGATTCGCTGGCGCACCGTGCAAAGCAGCCTGGGTCCGCTACTGGTCGCCGCGACGCACAAGGGATTGTGCCGCATCAGCTTCGGCGAGAATGAAGCGGACCTGCGCGCTCGCTTTCCTCGCGCCGACCTGACCCCAGCCGATGCGACGCTGGACATGCTGGCGGCGCGGGTCGCCGCGCTGGTGGACGATCCTGCATCGGGCGCGGACCTGCCGACCGACATACGTGGCACGGCGTTCCAGCAGGCGGTGTGGGCCGCCCTGCGCGCCATCCCGCCGGGCGAGACGCGCAGCTATGGCGACATCGCCGCTGCGATCGGTCGCCCCGGCGCGGTGCGGGCGGCGGGCACGGCCTGTGGCGGCAACACTCTGGCGGTGCTCATACCCTGCCATCGCGTCGTGCGCGGCGACGGCGGCCTGGGCGGTTATGCCTGGGGCGTGGACAGGAAACAGGCGCTGCTCGCGCGGGAAAAGGACAAGTGACGGAGATTGTGTCTTTTCATCCGCCCCGCGCTCCGCCACCTTGCCACCGGGGATAGCGGAAGGGGTAAGCGCGGACGATGCGATTGTGGTTGAAGGCGCTGGCCGGGTTCGGCCTGGCGATCGCGAACATGGGCACGGCGCAGGCGGCCTGGTGGCAGGCGCAGACGCGGCATTTCACCGTCTATAGCGAAGGCAGGGACGAAACGCTGCGCGACTTTGCGGAGCAGCTGGAGAAGTTCGATTTCCTGCTGCGCCGCCTGACCGGCGTCACCAGCCCCGATCAGGGCAGCCCGGTGAAGGTCTATCTCCTGTCGAGCGAGGCCAAGGTCAAGGAACTGGCCCGCAATCCCAATATCGCCGGCTATTACACCACCTCCGATCGCAGCGCTTATGCGTTCCTGGCGCGCGGCGCGAAGACCAGCAAGTTCGACATGGGCGCCGAAGAGGTGCTGTTCCACGAATATACCCATCATTTCATGCTGCACCATTTCCCGGCCGCCTATCCGGCTTGGTATGTGGAGGGGTTCGCGGAATTTTTCTCGGTCGTGAATTTCCCCAAGGACGGGTCGATCCAGTTCGCCAAGGTGCCGATGGCGCGGGTGCCGGGGCTGGTGCTGGGCCAGCCCTATCCGCTCAAGCAATTGATGTCCCGCACGACGGAGGGGCTGAACCTCAAGGATGGCGACCGCTATTATGGCACCGCCTGGCTGCTGACCCATTATTATTTCCAGAACAAGAATGCGCAGACGGCCGGCATGACCCGCTATCTGAACGACCTGGCGCAGGGGAAGAAGGATGTGCAGCCGGACAGCTATTTCGAAGGTGGGCTGGACGGACTGGAAAAGGAACTGAAGGCCTATATGCGTAAGCGCCTGATGATGTCCGTCATCAAGCCGCAGGAAATGACGATCGGCACGATCGCCGTCACGCCGCTTGATCCGGCGCAAGGCGCGCTGGTGGAGGATGAACTCCACCTCATCCATCGGCCGAAGAAGGAAGAGATTCCCGGCCTGGTCACGTCGATCCGCGCCAAGACCGCCAAATATCCTGACAGCGCCTATGCGCTGGCGCTTCTGGCGGAAGCGGAATGGGATGCCGAGCAGGGAGAGGCGGCGCTGGCGGACGCCGATCGCGCCATCGCGATCGATCCCAAATCCTCCCGCGCCTATGCCGTGCGCGCGGAAGCTTTGCTCCAGCGCGCCCATGACAGCGACAAGGCGGAGGATTGGAAGGCCGCGCTGACATCCATCGTCCGCGCCAATCGTGCCGATACCGAAGATCCGGTGCCGCTTGCGCTCTTCTACCGCTATCATGCCATGCGTGGCGGCAAGATGCCGGACATCGGCTATGACGGCCTGTACAAGGCGTTCAGCCTGTTGCCGCAAAATCCCAGCTACCGGTTCCAGATCGCCCATGCGATGGCCAGTCGCGGGGACTATGCGGCGGCGTCGGTCCTGCTCGATCCGATCGCCTTTTCGCCGCACGGATCGGATATGCGGCAGGCGGCCATCAGGATGAAGGAAGGCCTTGACGCGCAGGCGGCTAAGCAGAAGGACGCGTCTCCGGCTCGAAATCCCGCACCCGCGCCATAACGGCGGCACGCGCCGCTTCCGTCATGCTGCGCCAATGCACGATCTCCTCGATCGTCCGGCCACAACCGGTGCAAATCTTTCGCTCGCGGTCGAGCGAACAGAGATTGCGACATGGACTGACGAGGGGCCTGTCCATCACATGAAGCTGTAGGGATCGATGTCCACCGCGACGCGGGTCCCCGATTTCCAGGCCAGATTGCCCAGCCATTCGCGAATCGCCGCCTGAATGTCGATATTACGGTTGGCGTGGATCAGCAGGCGGTGGCGATGCCGCCCACGTAGGACGGACAGCGGCGCAGGCGCAGGGCCATAGACGCGCATCCCTTCGATCACCGGCGCCGACTTGCCGATCAGCCGCGCGATCTGCGCCGCTTCGTCGGCATTCTCGCTCGATATGATGATCGCGGCGAAACGGCCGAAGGGCGGGGCGTTGGCGCGCCGCCGGTTCTCCGTCTCCACCGCATAGAATCGCTCGGTGTCGCCCTCGATCAGCGATTCGATGACCTCGCTGGTCGGCATGCGCGTCTGGATGAACACCTTGCCCGGCTTCTCCCCGCGCCCGGCGCGCCCCGCCACCTGCACGATCTGCTGGAATGTCCGCTCCGCGGCGCGAAGGTCGCCGCCCTCCAGCCCCAGGTCCGCGTCGATCACCCCCACCAGAGTCAGGTTGGGGAAATGATAGCCCTTAGTGACCAACTGGGTGCCCACGATGATGTCGATGTCGCCGGCCTCCACCGACTTCACGAAATCGGCCACGCGGGCGGGGGACGACAGCGTGTCCGATGTCGCGATGGCGGTGCGCGCCTGCGGCCACAGCGCCTTCACCTCGTCCGCGATCCGCTCGACGCCGGGGCCGCAGGCGACCAGGCTGTCCTCTTCCTTGCAGTCGGGGCAGCGGCGCGGGGCGGGCACGACATGACCGCAATGATGGCAGGCGAGGCGATGGGTCAGCCGATGCTCGACCATCCAGGCGGTGCAATTGGGGCATTGGAAGCGATAGCCGCAATGGCGGCACAGCGTCAGCGGCGCATAGCCGCGCCGGTTGAGGAACAGCAGGCTCTGCTCGCCCTTCGCCATCACTTCGTCGATCGCCTTGACCAGCGGCGGCGCGATCCAGCGGCCGCGTTCGGGCGGGTCGGTCAGCAGGTTGATGCCCTCGATCGTGGGCATTTCCGCCCCGCCATAGCGTGAGGGCAGCTTGATCTCCGCATAGCGGCCCAGTTCCACCTGATGCCGCGTCTCGATGGCGGGCGTGGCGGACGCCAGGATGACCGGGAATTTCTCGATGAGGCCGCGCATCACCGCCACGTCGCGGGCATGATAATGGACGCCGTCCTCCTGCTTGAAGCTCGCCTCATGCGCTTCATCCACGACGATGAGGCCGAGGTTGGGATAGGGCAGGAACAAAGCCGATCGCGCGCCCACCACCACCTGCGCCTGGCCGCTGGCGATGGCGCGCCAGGCCCGCCGCCGCTCGCTCTGGCGCAGGCCGCTATGCCAGTTGACCGGCACCGTCCCGAACCGCTTCTCGAACCGCTCCAGAAACGGTTCGGTCAGCGCGATTTCGGGCAGCAGCACCAGCACTTGCCGATCCGCCCGGATCGCCGCCGCGATCGCTTCGAAATAGACCTCCGTCTTCCCCGACCCGGTGACGCCGTCCAGCAAAAAGGGCGCGAAGTCATGCGCCCGTACCGCGTCCGCCATCTGCTCCGCCGCGCTGGTCTGCGCGTCCGACAGCACGGGCTGGGCATGGCCGGGATCGGGCATGGGGAAGGGGGTGTCGACGCTGACCTCGATCGCCTGGAAGATATCCTGCTTGATGAGGCCGCGAATCACCGCGTCGCTCACCCCGCCGATCATCGCCAGTTCGCGGATCAGGCCCTGCCGCTCGCCGATCCGCTCCAGCGCCTGGGCGCGCTGCTCCGTCATCCGCTCGGGCACCGCGCCGGTCGCCTTATATTCGATCACGGTCCGCGTCCCCTCCAGCGCGGCCATGGACGACAGGGCCATGCGCAGCACGGCCGCCGGGGGCGCCAGATAATAATCCGCCGTCCACTCGATCAGCCGCCGCAGCGGTTCGGGCAGCGGCGGGGCATCCACCACCTCCAGCAGGTTGCGCAGCCGATTGTCGCCCACCGTCTCGATGTCGGGGAAGCTGTCTTCCTCCCACACCACGCCGATCAGCTGGCGCGGCCCCAGCGGCGCGACGACGATGCTGCCGGGCTGCACCGGCATGCCGTGTGGCACGCGATAGTCGAGCGGGCCAAGGGCGGCGTTGAGGATCAGGACACGGGCGCGGGACATTGCGCCCATGTAGGACAGGCTAGCCCTAAGACGCTATAGCGCCACGCAACGAATCACTTTTTTGCGCAAAGGGCTGCCCAGTGAAATTCTTCGTCGACACCGCCGACACCGCCGATATCCGCGATCTGGCCGCCACCGGCCTGCTGGATGGCGTGACCACCAACCCGTCGCTGATCGCCAAGTCGGGCCGCAAATTCCTGGAAGTGGTGGAGGAAATCTGCGGCATCGTGGACGGTCCCGTCTCCGCCGAAGTCGTCGCCCTCGACCATGCGACGATGATGAAGGAAGCCGAAGTCCTGCGGAAGATCGCCGACAATGTCTGCATCAAGGTGCCCCTGACGATCGACGGCCTCAAGACCTGCAAGGCGCTGACCGACGACGGTGCGATGGTCAACGTGACCCTGTGCTTCTCCGCCAACCAGGCGCTCCTTGCTGCGAAGGCGGGCGCGTCCTTCATCTCGCCCTTCGTCGGTCGTCATGACGACAATGGGTTCGACGGCATGGCGCTGATCGCCGACATCCGCCTCATCTACGACAATTATGGTTTCGACACCGAAATCCTGGTCGCGTCCGTCCGCCATCCCATCCATGTGCTGGAAGCGGCCCGCATCGGCGCGGACGTGATGACCGCGCCGCCTTCGGTCATCAAGATGCTGTCCAAGCATGTGCTGACCGACAAGGGCCTGGAAGGCTTCGCCGCCGACTGGGCGAAGACCGGCCAGAGCATCCTCTGATCTCAAAGCGTTTTCCAACCAGACGGAATCGTCTGCTGGTTAAAAAAAACGCGTTGTATCAAATAACTGGAGCAGATTTCGAGCCGATGTAATCGGATCGGAATTTGCTCTACGGATCATGGCGGGGGAATTTACCCGCCACGATCCGTTTCCAGCGCCTGCAACCGCCATATCCCGTTGAACGACAGCCATACGGGCGATAGCGGCGCGATATCGATGTCCAGCATCGCCTCGGCCGATATCCTGATTGCCTGGGGAATGCCCTGGATCATTTCAATTCATGGGGTGATGGTGGCCTTTGCGGGCCGCGCCTGTCCGTCCTCCGCCTTGGTGGTCGGGCTGAGGCGAAATTCGAAATGGCGCGGGGTCAGCGGCACCCGATATTGCGGCAGGGCGCGGCCCGGATCATTCCATGTCGTGTCGCCGCCAACGCCCGACTGGATCGCGTCCACCATCAGCGACCCAGTCGCCTGCGGTACGATATCCGTACTCTTGCGCGTGCCTGGCTCGCGCCGCGACAGATCCTCATACGGGAAGGGCAGGGCGTTCATGGTGAGCGGCTTTGGTCCCGCAATATGCAGGTTCGGCCCATTGCCGCCCGATAGCTGCATCCAACGCACGTCGGTCTTGGTCCCGCTTTCCTGCGGACGGATGAAGTCATGATGCTGGTCGGCCAGCGCGCCACGCCACAGGGCGATCATCGCGCTGGTCTTGCGGTCGGCATAGCTTTCATGCGGCCCGCGCCCATACCAGGTGACCGTCTGGAAACCGCCGGTGGTGGCAAAGCCAAAGCCGATGCGCAGCGGGTCGGGCAGATCGGACTTCAATGGCTTGAAGTCGCCCTCCACCTTCAGGCTGCCGTCGCCCGCCAGCGAGTAGCGGGTCGCAAACGCCACCTGTCCTTCGCCCATCAGGTATCGCACGGTGACCGAAGCGCCATCCCGGCCCTGCGCGGTTGTCAGCGATTGGAGCTGTCGCTTGCTCGACATATCCTCCCACAGCTTGTTCCATTCAGGCTTGCGTGTGCCCGCATCATTGTCTGTCAGCGCCCGCGTAAAGTTGGGCGCCCCGCCGGATAGCAAAGTCGTGCCGCCCGAAGCATAGTCTGAAATCAGGCCGGTCGCCCGGTCGATGGTGAGCGTCGTGACCCCCGCCTTCAACACCAGTCGCCCGTCCTCCAGGCTGAGCGTGACCTTACCCGCACGCGGCGGTTCGGCAGGCACGGGCACCGCGCCAAGAGCAAATTGCTCCCAGCCCACGACGGTCCCTGTCTTGACCAACGGGATGCTGCCTTCCTTCGCCAGAGCGCGGACCGTCAGCAGATATTCCGCACCCGCCTTACGTGGGTTCGCGGGCAGCGGGACCGCAAATTCGCCACTACCGCGCGCCGCAGCGTTTATGCCCGACAATTTGCCGGACGCGATGGTCACGCCATCCTCATCCAACTGCCAGTCGAAGTCGAAACCGCTTAAATCCCGGAAGTCATGCCGGTTCAGCACCGTGATCCGGCCGCTGGCGGCATCGGACGCGCTGAACTGAATCGGCGAATAGACTTTCTGCACCTCGAACAGCTGCGGATTGGGGGTACGGTCGGACTGGAGCAGTCCGTCGCCAAACTCGATCTCGCCGCGCGGATTATCGCCAAATGCGCTGCCATCGCCCCAATAACGCCGACCGTCCTTGGTATAGCGATAGATGGACTGTTCCACCCAGTCCCAGATGAAACCGCCCTGCAACCGGTCGGGATGGGCGTAGATGGCGTCCCAATAGTCCTTGAAATTGCCACCCGAATTGCCCTGCATATGGGCATATTCGCATTGGATCATCGGCTGCTTATGTTCGCGGTGCGCGGCATAATCCAGCATCTGGTCGATGCTGTGATACATGGGCGCGTAAATATCGGAATAGGGCAGCGGACGGTGATTGCTGGTCTGGCTCCAGCCCAGGAAGGAGATCAGGCGGCTGGGGTCCAGCGCGCGCGCCGCAGCGGCGGCCTTCGCGAAGCTGGGACCGACGCCCGCTTCATTCCCCAGCGACCAGAAAATGACGGAGGGATGGTTCTTGTCGCGCTCCACCATGTTGAGCACGCGGCTGACATGAGCACCCTCCCATGCGGGGTCATAACCGAGCATGAATTTCGCATCGTCCTTCGCCTTGTTGGCGGCCGACAGATATTCATGACTCTCGATATTCGCCTCATCCATGACGTAAAGGCCATATTCGTCGGCCAGCGCATAGATGCGCTCGTCATTGGGATAGTGCGAGGTGCGCAGCGCATTCACATTGTTGCGCTTCATCAGTTCGATGTCGCGGCGCATGGATTCTTCGGAGATGACATGGAATGTTTCCGGGTCATGCTCATGTCGGTTGACGCCGCGGATGAAGATCGGGCGACCGTTCACGGTCACCATGCCGTCCTTGATCGCTACCGTGCGGAAGCCGATGCGCTGCGATGTGGCTTGCACCACCTTGCCATGCCGGTCGAGCAATTCGACCAGCAGCGTGTAGAGGTTGGGCGTCTCGGCCGTCCACGGCCTGACCGCTGGAACCGTGCCGGTCATCGACAGCGTCGCGCCACTGACTTTCGCGCTCTGCGTCAGCAGGATGGCGTCGCCATCCCGCACGGTCATGCGCGCCGTCAGCCCCTTTGCAGCGGCGGAGGGTTTCAGCGCCACTTCCAGCGTGCCGTCGCGATAGTCGGCGCTCAAACCGGGCTTGGCGAAGATGTCGTCGATCCGGGCCTGGGGCGCCGCGATCAGATAGACCGACCGCTCGATCCCCGACACGCGCCAGAAATCCTGGTCTTCCAGATAGCTGCCGTCCGACCAGCGATAGACCTGAACGGAAACGCTGTTACGTCCCGGCTTCAGATGGCGGCTGATCGCGAACTCGGAGGGAAGCTTGCTGTCTTCGCTATAGCCGACCTTCTGGCCGTTAACCCAGACATAATAGGCTGACCCTGCGGCCCCGATATGCAGGATGACATCACTGCCCTTCCAGTTTGCAGGCAGGTCGAAATCGCGGCGGTAGGAACCGACCGGATTATTCTCATGCGGGATCAGCGGGCGGTTGGGGGGAAGGGGTAGCGGACATTATTGTAGAGCGGGCGGTCGAAGCCCTGCGTCTGCCAGTCGGCGGGAACCTTTATGTCCTTCCAGCCCGACAGGTCGAAACCGGGGCTGGCGAAGTCCATGGGCGCTTCGTCGGCATTTTGCGTATAGGCAAATTTCCATGTGCCATCGAGCGACAGGAACCGGCCCGATTGCGTCCTGTCATTGTCCAGCGCCAGCTTTTCGCTCTCGAAGGGGAACCCCGTGGCATGAGCAGGCAGCTTGCCACGCGCGAAAATGGCTGGATTTTCCCAATCCGGGCGGTCGGCGGACACCTGCGGCTGGATCGGGGCGGGCACGGGAGCGGCAGCCATGCTCAGAAAAGCGAGCGCCGGGAGACGAAGGGATTTTATGGCAGAAAACTCCATTCGAGGATTGAGACGGGCTGGTCGAAATCCAGCCGCGCATAGCGACCGCGGCCTGCGGCGGGCAGAATGATCGGCGACCCCTTGGCCTCCTTCATACCGCCGACGGGATACCATGCCTGTCCATCGCCTGAAACGCTCAGACGATAGCGAATCGCTTTATTCGGATCGGCGAGGCGGATTTGGCTGCGGCCGATCATGCGGCTGCGGCCTGCATCGGCCTGAAGCCAGGACGCCCCGGCAGCGGAGGTCCAACCGGTCGCATAATTATCGTCGCCCGCCAGGTCCGCTTTCCCGGTCGAAGCAGCCAGCGCATAGGGCAGCGCTTTGCCCCTCCGCTTCGCTGCCCCCGGCACATCTGGACCCTCATGGGTCGGCACGACCGCCTTCAGGCGATCCCCCTGCACGATCAGCCGGTCGACCGCGATCTGCCGCAGCACCTGACCGTCCGCCGAAGGGAAAGGCAATGCTTGCCGATGGTAGAGGATGAAATCCTTGCCGCCTGCACGAAATACCGCATGGTGGCCGGGGCTGATGATCTGCTTGGCCGCATCCGTTTCCAGCAGCGCCCGGTCGTCCGGCTCCATGAACGGTCCCATCGGCGACGTGCCGACCGCGTAACGGACCTGATAGGTGTCCTTCGTCGTATTGCCCCAGCTATAGGTCAGGAAATAATGGCCGCCACGCTTCACCATGAAGGGCGCTTCGAAATAATGCGCGGGGGTCACATCCTTGGGCTCGCCATCGAAAGTCACCATGTCGGGCTTCAGCTTCACGACGAAGCAGCGACCGTTGACCCAGTTCAGCCCCGACCCCCAATAAAGATAGGCCTGCCCGTCATCGTCCACGAACGCCTCGGCATCGATCATGTGATAGCCGGGTTTGGCGTTGCCGGGGATCAGCGGTTTGCCGCCATTGGCATCACGCCACGGCCCGCCGGGATCATCGGCTACGCCCACCCACACTTCGCTGCCGACCGAGACATACATCCAGAAGCGGCCATCCCGGCCACGCACGACCGAAGGCGCCCAGACCCGGCTCTTGTTGGAAGTCGGGCTGGTCGCGGCCGTCTTGGTCGGCCAGTTGGGCGTGGAGAAGGTCCAGTCGCGAAAATTGCGTGAACGCCACAGGCCCAGCGTCTCGCCGCCCCACGGGTCCATCGTCGCGAAGACGAACCATTCCCCTTTGTAATGCACGATCGACGGATCGGCGAAGGTGCCGGGGATCAACGGATTGCGCGCGCCCGGCTTGAACGCGCCGCCATCCTGCGCAACGGCCATCGTCGCGAGCGCTAGCAGCGACAACGGCACAATCCGTGCGAGCATGCGACCTGCGCCCCTCATCGCATCGACGCGCCGATGGCTTCCAGCGATCGCCGCTTGGTTTCGGGGAAGAAGAACAGCACCACGACGAACTGGAGCGCCATCATCGCCGCGAACACCGCAAAGGGCAGCGCGCGCGCATGGGCGGCGACCAGCGGAAAGGACATGGCGATGATCGCATCCATGAACCAGTGGACCGAGGAACCCAGGCTTTGGCCGCGCGAACGGACGTCGGTGGGAAAGATTTCCGCGATGTAGACCCAGATCACCGCACCTTGCGAGAAAGCGAAGAAGGCGATGAAGCCGATCAGCAGCCACAGCAACCAGCCCTGATGCGTCCCGCTGGAGAAGATCGCCGCAACGCCAGCCAGCGCCAGCGTCAGACCCACCGAGCCGATCAGCAACAGCGTCTTGCGCCCGATCCGGTCGATCACCGTCAGTGCCAGCGCAGTGAACAGCAGATTGCACGCGCCGATGACGATCGCCTGCCGGTCGGCTGACACGCCGCTGAAACCGGCAGCGGCGAAGATATCGTTGAGATAATAGAGGATCGCGTTGATCCCCGACAACTGGTTGAAAGACGCAATGGCGATGGCCAGCAACATCGGGCGGCGGTGCGCGATCCAGCTGAGGCGTGGCGCCTTGGCAGTCGCTTCGGCCCGGCGGTATGTGCTGATTTCGCCGGGGACGTCCGCGACGCCCAGATCGGTCAGAATGCGTTGCGCTTCATCCTCGCGACCCTTGGCCACCAGCCAGCGCGGGCTGTCGGGAATGGTGCGCATCAGGCCCAGAAGCAACAGCGCGGGCAGCGCGGTCACGCCGAATTTCACATGCCAGTCGAGGTCGCCAAGATTGAGGCTGGTGACGAAATAATTGCTGAGATAGGCGACGAGGATGCCCAGAACGACGTTCAACTGGAAAGCGCCCACCATCATGCCGCGCTTTTCAGCAGGCGCGATTTCCGCGATATAGACCGGCGCCAGCACCGAAGACGCGCCGACCGCAAAGCCGGCCATTAGGCGGAAAAGCAACAGTGCAGGCCAACTCCACGCCAGCAGGCAACCGATGCCGGAAACGACATAGAGCAAGGCGATGAATTTCAGCGAAGTACGCGCGCCGTAGCGATCGCCGGGAACACCGGCCAGCAATGCGCCCGCCAGCGTACCCCACAAGGCGCTGGACACCGTGAAGCCGACGCCCGCCGCATCCAGGCCGAATGCTGCCTTTATGCCTTCCGTGGTGCCGGCAATGACCGCCGTATCGAATCCGAACAGGAGTCCGGCCAGCGCGCCCACCAATACGCCATGGAAAAGCTTTGCATTCATTACCTATTCTCCATGACGGCATGGCCGGGCGAAAATTGCCCGGCCATGCTTTAACTTCAAGTCTTTGAGCCTGGTGAGAGCAGACGGCTCAATTGCATCCCATCAGAGCGAGAAATTCACGCCGACGCGGAAGGTCCGACCGATCGCATCGAAGTCGGAAATGCCAGATGCGCTGTTCGCGACATAGGGGTTTATCAGCTTGTTGAAGACATTGGTCACGCTCAGATACCATTCGGCATCCTTGCCACCCATGTCGACCTTCGCCCCCACGCGGGTATCGACCAAAATCTGACCCTTGAAGTTGCGCTGCGGCAGGTCGGTTGCCGCCGTACCCTTGTCGAATGCGCCGCCGCCAATATACCGGGCCTGATTGAACAGCGAGAAGCGGCCCATCTGCAGGTCGACCTGACCCGTGGCGCGCCAATGCGGCGCTACGCCGACCTGGCCCGCGCGATCCACTGGCCTGACACCGGGTGTTTCCTGGATATAGCGGTCGATATAATTGCCCAACAGGCGGGTGTTGAGCATTGCGCCATCGCGCAGCCAGTCGGCACCAACGCGATAGCTTGCCTCGAAATCGATGCCGCGCGTCTTGAACGAAGCGAGGTTCTTGGTCGCCACGTCGATCTGCGTCAGCACCCCGCTGGCATCACGATAGACAAAGGCGCATGATTCCGCGCTGCCATTTCTACAGTCTTCCAGTGTCTGCTGGAAGGACAGGGAAGCGATCGCGTCCTTGATCTTGATGTCGTAGAAATCGACCGACAGGTTGAAGTTGCGCAGGAACGATGGCGAATAGACGAAACCAAAGGTCAGCGTCTGGGCAATTTCCGGACGCAGATTGCGGTTGCCGGTGACGACGGAGCGGACATTGGTCGCCGTCGTGCCGGTGATCACGTCAAATACGGTCGGCTGATAGCTGGTCGTACCGCGCTGGTAGAGTTCGTACAGGCTGGGCGCGCGAATATCACGCGAGCGGGTGCCGCGAACACGCAGGTCGTCGAACAATTGCCAGGTAAGGCCGGCCTTCCATGTGGTGACTACGCCGCTGGTGCTGTAATCGGTACGACGAACCGCACCGTTGAAGTTCAAATCCTGAATCAGCGGCAAATCCTTTGCCAACGGAATGTTCAGCTCCAGGAAGGCTTCCTTCACATTATATTTGCCGCTCTGCGCCTTGGCATTGCCGACGCGATAGGCGCCTTCGGCATTGGTGACGGGATTGAAGGCTTCCGACAGGGGATCGACCACCTGGTTGAAGCTCTGCCGACGATATTCGACGCCAGTGGCAAAGCCCAGATCGCCAGCCCACAGGGTAACGGGGTTCCCTGCGATCGATGCGGCAGCGACATATTCCTTGAACACCTGATCGGCGGTGTTGGTGCCGGTGACATAGTTCAGCGCGGCCGGGGACACGGAATTGTTGCCGAATACGTTGATCGGCACGCATCCGTTGGTCGGATTGGTCAGCGTCGAGCGACAGACGATCTGGCCGCTGCTGTTGCGTACCGCATCTGAGGCATTCACATAATTGGCCTGGAGCAGGTTGTTGGACAGCGACAGGTTACGTTCGTTGCGCGCCGCCTCACCATACACATTCCACTTGAGGTCGCCGAATATGGAACCTTCGGCGCCCAGCACGCCACGGAAGGTTTCATTGACGACGTTGACATGGGTGCGCGGCAGGTCGGTGTCATAACGGCCCATGGTCAGCGTCGACCCGACCGGCATCCGCGCGGCCCAGCCGGCGGGCAGATAGGCGTTGTCGCGCTGGATCCGCAACGCCGTGGTGCCGATTTGGTTGGAATAGGAACCAACCTGGTAGTTGACCTCCGTATGGCCGTAATTGCCCTCGAAGAACAGGCTGGTGGCATCGCTCAGATCATAAGCCAGACGTGTATAGCCAATCCGCTTTTCCAGCCCGGCAATGAGCGGCGCAAACTGGGTGATCGGGCCACTGCCGCCGACCATGGTGGAACCGGTGCGCAACGAACCATATTGGAAAGCGACGGGATTGCCGTTGGCATCGAACGTCGATCCTGCGATGCCCGCCGGGCCTGCGGTGATCAGCCCGCCAAAGGCCGCATTGGCTGCGCGAATGTCGCAGGCAAAGATGCGCGAAGAGGCGTTGCCCGATCCTGCCGGTACGGAAATCGGACCACAGCTCTGGCGCGAGAAGCCACGCGTGATACGATCATCCTGCCCTTCGTTGCGAAAAAATTCGCCGCTCAGCAGGAAATGGAGCCGACCGCCGGCCAGGCTGGTGCCATAGGCGAATTCCGCCTTCTGCTCGCCATTGTCACCAAAGGTGGTGATACCTGCTTGCAGGTTCGCCTTGAAGCCTTCGAACTTCTTGTTGATGATGAAGTTGACGACGCCGCCCACCGCGTCCGATCCATAAGCCGCAGATGCGCCGCCGGTAACGACTTCGACCCGCTCGACCAGCGCCTGCGGGAACAGGTTGGTGTCCACCTGACCGCTACCGTCGTTCGGGATGAAGCGGCGGCCGTCGAACAGCGTCAGCGTACGTGTGCTGCCCAGGTTCCGAAGATTGAGATAGGCGCCGCCCTGACCGCTGGAGGTCTGCGCGCCGCGAGGCCCGGTCGACCCGGAAAGAGCCGGAAGCTGCTTGAGTGCTTCACCCAGCGTGGTGGGAACGGCAGCATTCAACTGGGCCGTGCTGGTGACGGTGACAGGCGTCGGACGGTTGAAGCCACCGGTAGGGATGCGACTGCCCGTAACGACGATGTCGCTTTCGGCGTTGGCCTGTTCTGCCTGTTGAGCCTCCTGCTCGGGCGCACCCTGCGCCAGAGCGGCCGTGCTTGTCAAAAGGGCCAGCGCCGATACGCCGCCCAAAGCGGCAAAGCGATTAATCATGAGTATTCCTCCCCGGAATTTTTAAAGAATGATGGATAAAATGAAGTGAATCAGGAAAGACGCTGGGCTGATTGCAGCAGCCCGCGAATATAGCCGTAACAAAAGGCGAAGTTTTCGGCGCGCGGCGTCCAGACGGGTTGGCCATTGACGACCTGGGGGTCGTCCATGCCCGGGACATGGTCAGGCATGATCATGCCGTCATAGCCGACCTCGGCATAGACCTGCAGCGCCTTGACCATGTCGATGTCGCCTTCGTCCGGAAAGCTCTCGTTGAACTTGCCCCGATGACCCTGAATGTTGCGGAAATGGACGTTGAAGATCTTCTTACGCGACCCGAACCAGCGGATCACATCGAAAATCTGCCTGGCAGGATCGGTCAGATTCTCGCACACGGAACCCTGACAGAAATTGAGCCCATGATAGGGGCTTTCATTGATCTGGACGAAGCGTTGCAGCCCCTCCACGGTCCCCAAGACGTTGGTAATGCCCTGATAGCCGCCGGGCGGCGTGCCCGGATCCTGGGGATGACAGGCGATGCGGACCTTCGTTTCATTGGCGACCGGCACGATGCGGTCCAGAAAATAGGTGATGCGCTCCCAGAAAAGGTCGGCGTCGACCACCCCTGCGCGGGTCAACGGGGTCGCGGGCTTGGCCTTTGACTCATCCCAGCCGAAATAATGCGAGCCGCCCCGGCCAGGGACCGGATCGGTGCGAAGCACACCGAGCATGCTCATATTATATTTGACCGCAGGGATACCGGCCTTGGCGCAGTTGCGTAACGTCGTTGCAAAGGCTTCGATATCGCGATCGCGATCTGGGCCGCCCAGCATGATGGCGGGGCGCTTCTCCCTGTCGATATGGGTCGAATCCAGCATTTCGGGATGCAACATGTCAAGGCTAAGGCCATGACGCTCCGCCATTTTGCGTAGCGCCACCAGTTCATCGACCGTGGGATAGGCGCGACCATCGGCAACGGTTGCGCGGGCGCAGATATTGGTGACGCCGAACCGGGCGAAGTCGGCGAAATGCGCATCGGACGATGGCATGCTCTGGCAGCCCAGCTTCATCAGATAGGGATGGACAGCCGACGGGCGCGCGGATTTCACTGGCTTGGCGCCTGCACCATCGGCAGCACCCGACCCCAAAGCCATGGGCAGCATCGTGCCCGAAGCTAATATGAATGTCCTGCGGTCCATAATCTCTCCATCAACCGCCCTGAGAAGGCCGGCGTCTTGCCACACGCTTCTTTGGCGACCCAATGACAATGGAAATGTCGAAAAACCATTGCCAATTATGGATCGATCGATGCCAAGCGGACAATCTGCCTTAGGCTGCCAGCGCGAATGATTTTTCTGTTGGTTTGATAATCCGTGGTCCTCAGCCGCGCGTCGCTGCCCGGTTCAATCCAATTACTGCATCGATTGCCTTATGAATTGGGTTTGATCGCCCATCGTCCAGCCGATAGGTGGCGGGCGACAAAGGCAGAGCTGATGTCTTCAGCTTTGCCCGTCGTCAGTGGATATGGCGGCAGCCGCCTCTCAAGCCAGTCGGTCTGGTTCGCGATCGCTCTGCACGGCGATTGCCGAACTGCGCTGGTTCGGGCTGGAGGTAATGCGCTCCGACTATCCACTGGAACAAAGCGGCCGGCAGGTTCCTTATCGAGCCTGCCGGCCATAGGGGCCATCGCCTACATCCTTACATCGCCTGCCGTTCCGCCAGAAGATAGGCGCCAATCAGCCCCGGCGGCTCGACACAGACAGGCGGCACAATTCTTTGCGCCATCGCTTCGGCGCTTGTGGCGGCGCTGAAATAGCCGGCGAGCAACTCGGCGGTGCGCGCATGGATCAATGGAAACAGGCGCTGCTGCTTCATGACGCCGCCGCCCAGCACGATCCGCTCCGGCGCCATCGTGAGGAACAGCGTCACGCAAAGCTGCGACAGATAATATGATTCGACTTCCCAGAAAGGATGATCGTCTGGGAAGTGCGATGGCGTCTCACCCCAAACCGCGGACACGGCCGGCCCGCTGGCCAGACCCTCCAGACAATCGCCATGGAAGGGACAGACGCCCGCAAATCCCTCATGCATCGGATGCCGACGTGGCAGGATATGCCCCGCTTCGGGATGGCCGACCCCATGGACGGGCTGCCCACCACTGACGAGGCCAATGCCTATCCCTGTGCCCACGGTGACATACGCCAACTGGGAGATATGTGACCCAGCCGCAGCGGCCTCGGCAAGGGCGGCGGCGTTTACATCCGTGTCGATCACGACAGGGACATCGAGGATCGCCCTCGTACGCGCGACCATGTCCGCGCCATCCCATTGCCGTTTAGGTGTCGCCAATATTTGGCCGTATCGATCGGATGTCGTACGCAACTCCACCGGTCCGAAGCTGCCGATGCCGATCCCCTCGATCGCCCCATGGTGTTGCACTCGCTGGAAAAAGGAAGCGACATCGGCAAAGGTCGAGTCTGGATCGCGTGTCGGGATCGTCACTGTCTCGATCGACCCGGAATCAGCGTTACCAATTCCGCAAACAAACTTCGTTCCGCCCGCTTCGATGGCGCCGTAGATGGTCATATATTTGTCCTTGCTTGGGCAAATTCTCTGACAAGAATTTGGCCGTTCCGGGCCCATTATGAAATGCTCTGGGAGAGGATTTTGGTGACCCCGGCTGGATTCGAACCAGCGACCATTCGCTTAGAAGGCGAATGCTCTATCCAACTGAGCTACGGGGCCGTGCGCGTGCCGCGATAGCGAGGGAGCGCGCCGCTTGCAATCACCTGACCACAGGATATGCAGGAGCATATGAGCGATGGGGCGGTTCACAAAATCGGGGCAGGCGCGCTGGGCACGCGCCCGCTGCGTTATTATGATTTTTTCATGGCGGCCTTCGTCACCATCCTGCTGCTGTCCAACCTGATCGGCGCGGCCAAGCTGGCGACGCTGGGCGGCTTCACTTTCGGCGCGGGTATCCTCTTCTTCCCGTTGGGCTATGTCATCGGCGACGTGCTGACCGAAGTCTATGGCTATGCCCGCGCGCGCCGCTGCGTCTGGGCCGGGTTCGGCGCGATGCTGTTCATGGCGGTGATGAGCTGGGTGGTCGTGGCCCTGCCGCCCGCAGACGGCTGGCCCGACCAGAAAGCCTATGAAACCGTGTTTGGCAGCACATGGCGCATCGTTTTCGCCTCGCTCGTCGCCTTCTGGGCCGGGGAGTTCGCCAACAGTTTCGTCATGGCCCGGATGAAGCTGCTGACGCAGGGGCGGCATCTATGGATGCGCACCATCGGCTCCACGATCGTGGGGCAGGGGGTGGACAGCCTCCTCTTCTACCCGCTCGCCTTTCTGGGCAACTGGACCCACACGCAGGTGCTGACCGTGATGGTCACCAACTGGGCGATGAAGGTCGGCTGGGAAGCGCTGCTGACGCCCGTCACCTATCTGGTGGTCAACAGCCTGAAACGGCGCGAAGGGCTGGACGTCTATGACGAAGGCACCGATTTCACGCCCTTCCGCACACGGCTCTGACGACTATTCGCCGGGATAGGCCGCCCGCACGAAATACAGTCCGTCCGGCGGTGCGTTGAGGCCCAGCGCCGCCCGGTCCTTCGCCTCCAGCGCCGCGCGCAGATCGTCGGCGGACCATCGTCCCATGCCCACCATCGCCAGGCACCCGACCATCGATCGCACCTGATGATGCAGGAAGGATCGCGCTGCGGCGTGGACGGCGATCCGATCGCCATCCCGCACCACGTCCAGCCGGTCGATCGACTTGACCGGACTTTGCGCCTGGCAATGGGCCGACCGGAACGTCGTGAAATCATGCCGTCCCACCAGTATCTGCGCCGCATCGTGCATCGCTGCGGCGTTGAGCGGCTGGATCACCCGCCACACCAGACCCCGTTCGAATGTCAACGGCGCGCGGCGATTGGCGATCCGATAGACATAGGATCGCCCAACGCAGGAAAAGCGCGCATGCCAATCGTCCGCAACGGTTTCGCATGCCAGGATCGCGACCGGCGCGGGGCGCATGCGCGCGTTGATCGCCTCCATCAGGCGAAATGGCGCAATAGTCTTCGCAATCTCCGCATGGGCGCGCATCGCCAGGCCATGGACGCCCGCGTCCGTCCGGCCCGCCGCATGGATGACGGCGCGTTCTCCGGTTACGGCGAAGATCGCATCCTCGATCGTCTGCTGCACGCTCGGCCCATGCGTCTGCCGCTGCCAGCCCATGAAGGGGCGGCCGTCAAATTCGACGGTGAACGCATAGCGGGTCATGGTTCAGGCGTCGACCCGGCTTCCTGCGGGCATGTCGTACCCGCGCAGCAATTCGCCCGGCGACATCGCGCCTTTGCCCGCGCGCTGCACCAGTGTCGGGCGGATCGCATCATGGCCGCAGCCGATCAGCAGACTGTCGTCCAGCAATGCGCCCGCCGGGCCTGCATGATGCTCGATATGCGCCGCCAATATGCGGAACCGTTCGCCGCGATATTCGAAGAAGGCGCCGGGAAAGGGGTTGAAGGCGCGCACCTGTCGTTCGACCCGATGCGCATCCTGCGCAAAGTCGATCCGCGCCTCCGCCTTATCGATCTTGGACGCATAGGTGACGCCATCGTCCGGCTGGGCCATGGGCGGATGCAGGGACAGGTCGTCCAGCACCTCGACCATCAGCTCCGCGCCCGCCTGCGCCAGTTCGGCGGTCAGGACGCCCGCGGTCTTATCCTCGATCGGGGTGACATGCTTGGCGCGCATCGGCCCGGTGTCGAGGCCCGCTTCCATGTCCATGATCGTGACGCCGGTGATATTGTCGCCGGACAGGATCGCCCGCTGGATCGGCGCCGCACCGCGCCAGCGCGGCAATAGCGACGCATGGATGTTCATGCAGCCATGGCGCGGCGCGTCCAGAACGGCGCGGGGCAGGATCAGCCCATAGGCGGCCACTACCGCGACATCGGCGTCTAGTGCGGCGAAGGCGGCCTGCACGTCCGCGTCCTTCAGCGACACCGGCGTGCGCACTTCTATCCCCAAAGCCTCCGCGCGGGTCTGGACCGGGGAGGCGCGCAATCCCTTGCCCCGACCGGCGGGGCGGGGCGGCTGGCTATAGACCGCGACGACGTCGTGACCCGCCTTTACCAGCGCATCGAGCGCGGGAACGGCGAAATCGGGGGTGCCCATGTAGATAATACGCATGACCGATGCTCAAACCTCTTGTCGGGACGACTTGCAAGCCCTTATCTCGGTTCCATGGCATCCCCGGAAATCGAGACGCTCACCCAGGCCCTGTCCCGCTTGCCCGGGCTTGGCCCGCGTTCGGCGCGGCGCGCGGTGCTGCACCTGCTCAAGAAGCGCGAAGGCGCGATGGAGCCGCTGCTGCGCGCGCTGGAGGCGGTGAACGAACGGCTCGTGACCTGCCATATCTGCGGCAATGTCGACACGGTCGATCCCTGCGGCATCTGCTGCGATCAACGCCGCGACCCGCGCGCGCTGTGCGTGGTGGAGGATGTGTCAGACCTCTGGGCGCTCGACAAGTCGCGCCTCTTCCTGGGCCGCTTCCATGTTCTGGGCGGGCGGCTGTCCGCGCTGGAGGGGGTTCGGCCCGAGGATCTGACGATCGATGCGCTCGTCACCCGGCTGGAGCAGGGCGGCGTGGACGAAGTGGTGCTGGCGATGAACGCCACGCTGGAGGGGCAGACGACCGCCCATTATCTGGCCGAGCGGCTGGAGCGTTTCCCGATCCGCCTGACGCAACTGGCCCATGGCGTGCCCGTCGGCGGCGAACTCGACTATCTGGACGAAGGCACGCTGGCGCAGGCGCTGCGCGCGCGACGGCCGGTGGGGTAGGGGACAGGCGCTGTCCTACCGGACCGACGGCCACTAACCCTTGTGCGAGCATTGGCACGGCATCTCCACACGTTCGTCCTGAGCCTGTCGAAGGACATTCCTTCTCTTTCAGGACTGTACGGGACAGATGAAAATAGTCGTAGACGCCATCCCAACCCGTAGATTTTATAGTTTAATTTCCTACTCTTGTTCGGATATTTCAAGATGTGCGGGAAATGTGTGAAGTTAAGCGGAACGCCGCCCCATCCGCACGCCGATCCAGGCAGCCGCTTGAAATAGCGCGCCGTTCCATCTATGTTCGGCACATGGCAATCCTACCGATCCTTGAGGCGCCCGACCCGCGCCTGCGTACCATTTCGACCCCGGTCGATGCGATCGACGATGATCTGCAACGGCTGATCGACGATATGTTCGAAACGATGTACGACGCGCCCGGCATCGGCCTGGCCGCGATCCAGGTCGGCGTGCCCAAGCGCGTTCTGGTCATGGACCTGCAGGAACCCGAATCGTACGAAGAAGACGCCAAGCCGGTCAAGAAGCCGATGGTCTTCATCAATCCGCAGATTCTCAAAGGGTCGGAGGAACTGTCCGTCTATCAGGAAGGCTGCCTGTCGGTCCCTGATCAATATGCCGAAGTGGAACGCCCCGCCGTCGTCCGCGCCAGCTGGATGGACCGCGACGGCCGCATCCATGAGGAGCAGCTGGAAGGCCTGCTCGCCACCTGCCTCCAGCACGAGATGGATCATCTGGAAGGCGTACTGTTCATCGACCATCTGTCGCGCCTCAAGCGCGACATGCTGCTCAAGAAGCTGAACAAGGCCCGCCGCGCGGCCTGATCGGCTGCGCAGCCACCGTCGCAATTAGAAGGCCTCCCCAATCGCTCGGGGAGGCCTTCTTTTATGGTAGCAATGACGGATGTTATACCAAGTTGCGTTGATAGGAAGCTATAGCCAGTAGTTCCCCGGCGAAGGCCGGGGTCCAGTCCCGCGCTCAGACCTGGACCCCGGCCTTCGCCGGGGAACCGCCTTATGGGTGAGCTTCATCGCATTCTTGTATTACCCCATCCCCTCGGTATCCAGCGCATAGCCCGCCGAGCGCACCGTGCGGATGATGTCCTGATATTGCCCATCGGCGTTGATCGCCTTGCGCAGGCGGCGGATATGGACGTCCACCGTGCGCAGTTCGATGTCGCTGTCCTGACCCCAGACGCTGTCGAGCAGCCGCTCGCGCGAGAAGACCCAGCCCGGATGCTCCAGGAAATGCTTGAGCAGCCGGAACTCGGTGGGGCCGAGCGGGATCACCTGGCCGCTGCGGCGCACCTTGTGGCCAACGGTATCCATCTCCACGTCGGAGAAGGTCAGCGTCTCGCCGGCCAGCGCCGGGCGCACGCGGCGCAGCACCGCGCCGACCCGCGCCACCAGTTCGCGGGGGCTGAAAGGCTTGGTCACATAATCGTCCGCGCCCGTTTCCAGGCCCCGGACGCGATCCTCTTCCTCGCCGCGCGCGGTCAGCATGATGATGGGCACATTGGCGGTGCCGTTCATGCGGCGCAGGCGGCGGCACACTTCGATACCGGACAGGCTTTCGACCATCCAGTCGAGCAGCACGATGTCGGGCACATTTTCCTGCGCCATCAGCAGCGCTTCTTCGCCGTCGACCGTATGGGCGACCTCGAAATCCTCGCGCTTGAAATGCCAGATCAGCAGTTCGGCCAGCGCCGCGTCATCCTCGACCAGCAGCATTTTCGCTCGTGCCATGGTCTAATCCTCCGGCTGCATGTCGGGCCCACGCTCGCGCTCGGGCAGGGTCTGGCCGGTCGCGGCATAATAGACCATTTCCGCGACATTGGTCGCATGGTCGCCGATCCGCTCGATATTCTTGGCGATGAACAGCAGGTGCGCGCACTCGCTGATCGTCTTGGGGTTTTCGACCATGAAGGTGACGAGCGTGCGGAACACGCTGTTGTAGAAATCGTCCACCACCGTGTCGCGCTCGACCACCGCCAGCGCCAGATCGGGATCGCGCGCGGCAAAGGCGTTCAGCGCATCATGCACCATCTCGCCTGCAACCTGCCCCATCGACGGCAGCAGCGAAATGGGTTCAAGGATGCGAGAGTTGGTCGCGATCAGCGGCACGCGCTTGGCGATATTCTTGGCATAGTCGCCGATCCGCTCGACCACGCTCACGATCTTCAATGCCGCGATCACGTCGCGCAGGTCGTTAGCCATCGGCGCGCGGAGCGCAATCACCTGGATCACCAGCTTTTCGACTTCCGCCTCGATCGCGTCGATGCGCTTGTCGTCGGCGACCACCTGCGCGGCCAGCACCCTGTCCTGCCGTTGCAGCGCCAGCATCGCATTCTCGATCGCCGCTTCTGCCCGTCCGCCCATTTCGGCGATCAGCCCGCGCAGCCGGTCAATTTCCTCGTCAAATGCCTTGATCGTATGTTCAGCCATTGTCTCTCTCCCCGGATCAGCCGTAGCGGCCGGTGATATAATCCTTGGTCCGCTCCTGGCGGGGATTGGTGAAGATGTCGGACGTCACGCCATATTCAACCAGGTCGCCCAGGTGGAAGAAGGCGGTCCGCTGCGACACGCGCGCGGCCTGCTGCATGTTATGCGTGACGATGACGATCGCGTATCGGCCGCGCAGTTCGTGGATCAGCTCCTCGATCTTGGCCGTCGCGATCGGGTCCAGCGCGGAGCAAGGTTCGTCCATCAGGATCACCTCCGGCTCCACCGCGATCGCGCGCCCAATGCACAGCCGCTGCTGCTGCCCACCCGACAGCGCCGTGCCGCTGTCATGCAGTCGGTCCTTCACCTCGTCCCACAGGCCTGCGCGACGCAGCGACTTTTCCACGATCACGTCCATGTCCGCCTTGCCAGCGGCCAGGCCGTGGATGCGCGGGCCATAGGCGATATTTTCGTAGATCGACTTGGGGAAGGGGTTGGGCTTCTGGAACACCATGCCCACCCGTGCGCGCAACTGCACGACGTCCATCGAGGGGGCGTAGATATTCTCGCCGTCCAGCGTGATCTCCCCCTCGACCCGCGCGGAAGCGACGGTGTCGTTCATGCGGTTGAGCGTGCGCAGGAAGGTCGACTTGCCGCAGCCCGACGGGCCGATGAAGGCGGTGACATGGTCCATGCCGACGTCGATCGACACGCCCTTGATCGCTTGTTTCTCGCCATAGAAAACCTTGACGTCGCGCGCGGACATTTTCGGGTTTTCGATGGCCAGCCTGGTTTGTTCTTCTGTCATGGGTGTCATTACCACCGTGTTTCAAACTTGTTGCGCAGATAGATGGCGAGGCCGTTCATCGCGAGCAGGAAGGCCAGCAGAACGATGATCGCGGCGGAAGTCTTTTCTACGAAGCCCTTGGACACTTCGTCGGACCACAAGAAAATCTGCACCGGCAGCACGGTCGCCGGATCGGTGATCCCGCCCGGCGGGGTTGCGATGAAGGCGCGCATGCCGATCATCAGCAACGGCGCGGTTTCGCCTAGCGCGCGGGCCATGCCGATGATCGTGCCGGTCAGGATGCCGGGCAGGGCGAGGGGCAGCACATGCTGGAACACCACCTGCACGGGACTGGCCCCGATGCCGAGCGCGGCGTCGCGGATGCTGGGCGGCACCGACTTGATGGCATTGCGCCCGGCGATGACGATGACCGGCATCGTCATCAGCGCCAGCGTCATGCCACCGACCAAAGCGGCCGATCGCGGCAGATGCGCCAGGTTCAGGAAGATCGACAGGCCCAGCAGGCCGAAGATGATCGAGGGCACCGCCGCCAGATTGTTGATCGACACTTCGATGATGTCGGTCCACCAGCTTTTGCGGGCATATTCCTCCAGATAGAGCGCCGTGGCGACACCGATCGGGAAGCTCAGGATCAGCGTGACCAGCATCGTCAGCAACGATCCCTTGAACGCGCCCCAGATGCCGACCTGCGTCGGATCGGTGCCGTCGCTGGCGGACAGGAAATTCCAGTTGAAGCCGGTCGCCAACAGGCCCTGCTGCTTTAACCGCGTGACCGCCGCTTCCATGTCCGGCGAACTCTGGCTCTTGGCCGCCAGGTCCAGCGCGGTGGAGGCGGGCACGTCGATCGTCGCGGTGCGGGCCAAGATTTTGGGATCGGCCTTGATCGCATCGCGGATGCTGATCCAGGCGGTGGGCGACAGCAGCGCATCGGCCTGATCGCCCAGCGCCGCCTTGGCGACAGTGCCCGTCACCATCGGCAGATTGGCGTTATTGAGCGCCTCGTCCGTGATCGCATTGGGATCGAGCAACAGCGGAGACGCCGGGAAGTCGACCTTCAGCGCGATTTCGGTCCGGGTAAAGCCGCGCAGGCCATTGCCCATCATGGTGATCAGCAGGAAGGCCAGGAAAGACGCGGACAAGACGACGGCGAACAGGCCGGCGAATTTGAAGCGACGCTCGGCGGCATAGCGCCCCGCGATCCGCTTGCGCATGTCCTCCGACTTCCAGTCGGTCGGGTTTCTCGCGCTCATTGCGCTAATCTCCGTGTCGAGAGCGTAAACTCTACCCCGTTCGGGCTGAGCTTGTCGAAGCCCTGTTCTTGTTCAAAAGAAGGAAGGCCCCCTTCGACTGCCTGCCTGCGGCAGTCGCTCAAGACAGGCTTCGACAGGCTCAGGGCGAACGGCATGTTAATCTGCGCGCTCATTCATAAGCCTCGCGATATTTCTTCACGACCCGCAGGGCCACGATGTTGAGCAACAGGGTGACGATGAACAGCACCAGCCCCAGCGCAAAGGCCGCCAGCGTCTTGGCGCTGTCAAACTCCTGGTCGCCGGTCAGCAACTGGACGATCTGGGTCGTCACCGTGGTCACGCTGGCGAACGGGTTGATCGTCAGGTTGGCGGCAAGACCAGCAGCCATCACCACGATCATCGTCTCACCGATGGCGCGGCTGACGGCCAGCAGCACGCCGCCCACGACGCCGGGCAGGGCGGCGGGGATCAGCACCTTGCGGATCGTCTCGCTGGTCGTCGCGCCCATCGCCAGGCTGCCGTCGCGCATCGATTGGGGCACGGCGGCGATGCTGTCGTCGGCCATGGAGGAGACGAACGGAATGATCATCACGCCCATCACCAGCCCTGCGGCCAGCGCGCTTTCGGATGAGGCGCCATGGATGCCGACCGCCGCGGCAAAGTCGCGCAGCGCGGGCGCAATCGTCAGCGCGGCGAAATAGCCATAGACGACCGTCGGCACGCCCGCGAGCATCTCCAGTGTCGGCTTCATCCACTTGCGCACCGTAGGGCTTGCATATTGGGTGAGGTAGATGGCGCTCATCAGGCCCAGCGGGATGGCGACGATCATGGCGATGATCGCGCCGATGAAGATGGTGCCCCAGAACAAGGGCACCGCGCCGAACGCGTCTTCATTGCCATAGCCCATGGCGGCCGATTGCGGCGACCATTTGGTGCCGAACAGGAAGTCGATGGGATTGACCATCGAAAAGAAGCGGAAGCTTTCCCACAGCAGCGACGCCACGATGCCAACCGTCGTGATGATCGCGATCAGCGATGCGATCAGCAACGACGCCATGACCAGCCGCTCGACCCGCGTCCGCGCCCGGAAATCGGGGCGGACGCGGGTGAAGGCGTAGGCCCCCCCGGCGAAGGCCAGCACCAGCGCCAGAACCGTGCCTGCGATGCCATATTTGTCTAGCGCCGCGCGATAGGGTTCGACCAGTCCCTGCGACAGCGGGTTGAACGCGCCCGCCTGACTGCCGCTCGCGATCGCGCGCGCTTCGCCCAATATGGCGGAGCGGGAGAAGGCGTCGACCGGCAGGCTCTGTGCCGCCGGGTCCGCCAGCACGCTCTGCGTAACCAGGCCGGGCGCGACATTGGACCAGACGGCCAGGAACAGGATCGCCGGGACCAGGGTCCACAGCGCCACATACCAGCCATGATAGCCGGGGAGGGAATGGACGGCGTCGCGCCGCCCGGTCGCCCGCGCCACGGTCTGTAGCCGTAGCGCGCGGGCGCGGGCGCTGACCCAGGCGATCGCGCCCAGGCCCGCCAGCAGCAGGAGGATGGCTGGTCCGGTCATGATGCCCTTACTTCAACTGCGAACCGTCAAGGACGGTCAGCGCCTTGACGATGTCGGCGCTCTTCTTGCGCACATCTTCCGGCGCCGCGACCATGCCGCGCTTGGTCAGCGCGCCGTCGGGGTTCCAGTTGGCGGCGAAGGCGTTCAGGAAGCCCTGGAGGCCGGGAATGGCCGTCATATGCGCCTTCTTCACATAGATGTAGAGCGGGCGCGCGCCGGGATATTGGCCGGTCGACACGGTTTCGTAGGTCGCCTCGATTCCGTCGATCGGCACGTCGTTCAGCGTGTCCTTGTTTTCCTCCAGGAAGCTGTAGCCGAACACGCCGACCGCATTGGGATTGGCGTTCAGCTTCTGCACGATCAGATTGTCGTTCTCGCCGGAGTCGACATATTTGCCGTCTTCGCGCACGCGGGTGCAGGTCGCCTTATATTCGTCCTCGCTCTTGTCCTTGAGCGCCTTCATCGCCGGATCGCTCTGGCAGCCCTTTTCCAGGATCAGTTCGGCGAGCGAATCGCGGGTGCCGCTGGTGGATGGCGGCCCGAAGACGGAGATGGGGATCGCAGGCAGGCTGGCGTCGACGTCTTTCCACGTCTGGGCCTTGTTCGGCCCCTTGCCATAAGGATTGGCCGCCAGCGCCTCATAGACGATCTTGGGGGTCAGCTTCAGGCCCGGACCCTTTTTCGATTCGGCGAAGGCGAGGCCGTCGACCCCGACCTGGACTTCGATGATGTCCTTGACGCCATTGGCCTGGCACTGCTCATATTCGGACTTCTTGATCCGGCGCGATGCGTTCTCAATGTCGGGATATTGCGCGCCGACGCCTGCGCAGAACAGCTTCATGCCGCCGCCGGTGCCGGTCGATTCGATGATCGGCGACTTCATGCCGGCATTGCCCTGCACGAACAGCTCGGCAACCGCCGTGGCGAAGGGATAGACGGTGGACGAACCGACCGCGCGGATCTGGTCGCGCGTCTGGCCCGCGCCGCCGGACTGGTCGCCGCAGGCGGAAAGGCTGAGAACGCTCACGGTCGTGGCGGCGAGCAGGGCGAATGTCTTCACGGAAACCTCCAAACAACAGAGCCGCGATTCGCTTGTCGCCGCCCCCTTGGGAAGCGCCCTAGTCGCGGACCATCGCGCCTTTGTGACAGTCAGGTTGCATTTTCATGACACCGCACCTGAAAGCGCCGAAGGACGCCGTTTCTCATCACTTTTATTTGGCGCTTCTTCCATGGGTGGGGGCAACAGGACGGTAATCGTCGTGCCCTTGCCCAATGTGCTGGCGATGTCGAACCGCCCGCGATGCCGCTCCACGATATGTTTGACGATGGCCAGGCCCAGGCCCGTGCCCCCCATCGCCCGGCTGCGACCCGAATCGACGCGATAGAAACGCTCGGTCAGGCGGGGCAGGTGATCGGGACCGATGCCTTCGCCTTCGTCGGCAACGGTCAGGCGGGTCATGCTACTCGGCCCTTCGTTCAGCGTGACGCGGATCGGCGTGCCGGGGCGGCCATATTTGATCGAATTGCCGATCAGATTGTGCAGCAGTTGCGACAACTGCGCCCGGTCGCCCTGAACGCTGGGCAATTGCGGCGCGATGGACATCTCCACTTCGCGTCCACGCTCGCCATGGCTGGATCGGAAGACGCCGACCACCTCGGCCGCCAGTTCCGACAGGTCGACCAGCGTGTCGGGCGCGCGATATTTCTCCGCCTCGATCCGGCTCAACGAAATCAGGTCGTCGATCAGCCGTTGCATCCGCCGCGCCTCGCCATCCATGATCTTCAGGAATCGCTGGCGGGTTTCGGTGTCCTGGCCCAGTTCCGGGTCGGCCAGCGTTTCGATGAAGCCCAATATGCCTGCCAGCGGCGTGCGCAGTTCATGGCTGGCATTGGCGACGAAATCGACGCGCATCCGTTCGGCTGCATGGGTGCCGCTATGGTCAACCAGATGCACCAGCTTGCGCATATCGGCGACCTGGCCGATCGGCGCGATACGCATCTGCCACCGCTGGTCGCGGCTGCCAAGGCCCACCAGTTCGACCATCACCGGTTCGGCCATCGGCGCGCTGCTCGCCAGCCGTTCCGCGGCGGCGGGGTGGCGTATGGCGATGCGGGCATCCTCGCCCTCTATATGCGTCCCCAACAAACGCTGGGCAGCGCGATTCGCATGGGCGATACGGCCCCGTTCCACCAGCATCAGCGGGTCCGATATACCCTCCAGCAGGCTGGTGAAATCGCGGTGACCGGCCAGGTCCGGTGCATCGAGGGCAACGTCCTGCGACGCCGGACGAAGGGCGATCCCCTGCGCGCAAATCAACAGGACGATCAGCCCCGCCAGGATTGGCAGGGCGATGGCGATGGGCGAAGCGCCCAGCAATAGTGCGCCCCCGGTGCCAAGCAACAGCATGGCCAGGGAGGCGGTAATCTGGGATATGGTCAGTCAATTCATGGTTACCGCGCTGGATTTGTCGCGCAATTGCTGCGATGGCTATCCTCAATAGCGTGCAATCTTTACGCTTTGGCAAGCGTGACGAGCGGATCAGAACGATATGAACGACCCGAAGCCCGGCCAGGACAGTCCCCAGATCAACGACGACGTGTCGGAAGATGCGCCGTCGCTTGCGGTCCCTTCGCGCCGTCAGTTGCTGATGGGCGGCGCAGCGGCGGCGTCGGCGATCGTGTCGATCCGCCCCGCGCTGGCCAATACCGCAGCGTCGGTGCTCAACTGCACCATCCCGGTGCCCGATCAGGGACGCGCCGCCAATTATATCGCGCCCAACGGCCAGCTGGTGCCTGCAGGGACGCCGGGCGCCTATCCCGGCGCAGGGCGTCCATTCACCGGCGAACAGGTGAAGCAGGCGCTACGTGGTCGTCCCTTGCCCGGCACCGGCTATCAGCAGAATCAGGCCTATCTCAATTATATCCGCCGGCTTCAGCGCGGAACGAGCGGCTTTACCTGCTATGCGTCCCTCCAAATGCCCCGTTGATCCCATCGCCGTTGCCATGATGTGAACGGATACGGTTTGTCCGCGTTGACGACGTCGAACCTGCGACGGTTCGATTTCCGACGAGGGCATATCGATGTTTCAGACCCGCCGCTTTGCGGCGCGCAATTTTTCGGTGGCGATCTATCTCTACCAGCCGGGCGACGGCGGCTTGGACCGTGTCGCCATCCTGCTAGCCAACCATTTGCTGCGACGCGGCGTCCCGGTCGAACTCTGGATGTCGCGGATGGACGGTGCGGCGGCGCATCTCATCGATCCCGCGCTGACCATCAGGCAGGTGCCGACCCCGCGCCTCGCGCGCCGCCTGTCGATGATCGCGCAATTTCCGGCCTTGTCCGCGATGGTGCGACGCTACCGCCCCGACATTCTCTATTCGGCCGGCAACCAGAGCAACATGCTGGTGGCGCTCGCGACGCTGGGCACCGATAGCAAAGCGGTTGGCCGCATATCCAATCCGATCGTGCGGCCCGGTCAGCAGGGACCGGGCGCCTGGGCGCGGCTGACGCGTTTCCGCGCCATCGCGCGGGCCTGCGACCTGACGATCGTCATGGGCGAGCATGACCGCGCGCTGCTGGCGCAAAGCGGCGATATCCGCTTGTTGCCCCGGCCGACCGTGACGCGCCTGATGGAGCGGGCCTGCGCGACCCGCACCGATCGCCGACCTGGCGATCCCTGGCGACTGCTGATGGTCGGGCGGCTGACCGAGCAGAAGGATCACGCCACGGCGCTCGCCGCACTGGCGCGTCTGTCGCATCGCGACTGGCGGCTGACCATCGCGGGGCAGGGGCCGTTGCGCGCCGAGCTGGAACGCGGATGCGTCGCGCTGGGAATCGCCGACCGCGTCGATTTCACCGGCTATGTCGGCGATCCCGAGCGGCTCGCCGCGCTGATGGCGCAATCCGACCTGCTGCTCCAGCCGTCGCGCTGGGAGGGGCTGTGCGCCACTTTGATCGAGGCGATGGCCTGCGGCATGGATGTGGTCGCGACCGACAGCACCCCCAATATCCGCCCCGTGCTGGCGTCCGGCGGGCAGCACCCGGTAACGCCGGTCGGCGATGCGGCGGCGTTCGCCCGCGCGATCGAACGCACCATGATGCGTCCTGCTCCCCGCGATCTGTTGGCGGCCGCAACCCGCGACCATGGCGTCGACCGCGCGCTCGACCGTTATCTGCGCGCCTTCGAACGACTGGCAGGCGCGCCTGCGCCCCTATCCATTCCGTCGCCAGCCCCGGCCTGATGCGTTAGGTCCCTAATCTGTTAGGTCTTTGTCTACGTCTTTCGCGCTACAGCGACATGGACAGTAGCAAAGGCACGGCATGTGAGCGGGATACAGGTCTATCGCCGGGATGTGGAAGACACGGTAGCCGCCTGCGTCCTCGACGATCTTACCCTTTTCTACCACCGCAGATCGGGCCAGACCCATATGGTCATCAGCCCCGTGCCCGAAATCTGGGACCATATGGCCGATGGCGCCCCGGTCACGGCGCAGGCGATGCACGACCGGCTGTCGCGCGACTATGATCTGGGACCGGTGGACGACGCGATCGCCGAAATCGGCGCGCATCTCGACGCGCTGGTCGCGCTGGGGCTGGTGCAGGCGCAATGAAGCATCACATCACCCTGCGCATCGGTCCCGCGACCTTCCGCATCGGCTCAGCCTGGCCGCAGCCCATCGCCCAGCTCGCCCGCCTCTATGCTGGCTATCCCGATATGCGGGGGGCGGTCGCCGATTTTACCGTGCGGCTCCAGCCGACCAGCGTCATGCGGCGGTGGGTGCGGCCATCCATCTTCATCACCGGCGACCATGGCCTGGCCGACGCCGCACCGATGAGCCTGGCGCACGGCCTGCTGGCGGCGGAAATGGGGATGAACCTGCAAATGGCGCTGGGCTGGCGGCGGCATCTGCTGCTCCATGCGTCCAGCGTGGAAAAGGACGGGCGCGTGCTCGTCATGACCGGTAAGTCGGGATCGGGCAAATCGACCCTGTCGGCGTTGCTGGGCGAACGGGGCTGGCGCTTCATGGGCGACGAATTCGCGCTGCTCGATTGCGATACGGGCGCGATCCTGCCTTTCCCCCGCCTCATCAGCCTCAAGAACCGGGCGATCGATGTCGTGGCCGATACCGTGGGCGAAGCGCGCATGGGGCCACTGCTCGCCGCCACCGCGAAGGGCGACATCCGACACATGGTGCCGCGTGCCGACGCGGTGGGGCGCATGGGTGACGGGGGCAAGCCGGCCTTGCTGCTCTTCCCCCGCTTCGGCCATGCCGCCGATGTGCGTCCATTGGGGCAGGGCGAAATCTTCATGCGGTTGACGCAGGCATCGACCAATTATGTCGCGCTGGGCGAACCGGCCTTTACTGCGCTGACCCGGTTCGTGACCGACGTCCCCGCGCGCGCGATCGACTTCCCATCCGGCGACGAAGCCATTGCGATGGTCGATCGGCTGTGGGAGGAACTGGCATGAGCGCGGCGCTGCTGGTGCGGGCGCTGCGCGATCCGGCCTGGGTCGCCGCGCTCGACGCCGAGGGCTGGAACGGCCTGCTCGCGGCGGCGCGGGCCGAACGGCTGATCGGCACGCTGGCTTACCGACTGGAGGGCGTCGTCGTGCCGCAGGCGGTGCGCCCAGTCCTGCACGACGCGCGGGGCGACACGGCACGCGAAGGCCAACAGGCGCTATGGGAGGCCGATCGCGCGGTCGAGGCGTGCCGGGGCCTCGCCGTCAAACTGGTGCTGCTCAAGGGCACGGCCTATGTCGCGGCGGACTTGCAGGCCGGGCAGGGGCGCTTCATCGGCGATCTCGACATCCTCGTGTCCCGCGACGCCATGCCCGCCGTGGAAGCGGCGCTGATCGCGGCGGGGTGGGAGTGGGTCAAGGAAGACCCCTATGACGACGCCTATTATCGGGATTGGATGCACGAACTGCCCCCGATGATCCATGTCGAGCGCGACCGGATGATCGACGTCCACCACACCATCTTGCCGCTGACCGCGCGCCAGACGCCGGACGCGGCGGCGATGCTGGCCGATGCGATATCCATAAGCAACGGGTTATATATTTTGCCGCCTGAAGATCGCGTCGTCCATTCCGTCGCCCATATGCTGGCCGATGGCGACATGCAGGGCGGGTTGCGCAATCTGTGGGACATATATTGCCTGCTCCCGGACGCCGATCCAGCGGCGCTGGATGCGCGGGCGGCCCATCACGGCCTGCGTCGCCATGTCCGGCAGGCGCAGCGTCTGGCGGCAGCGATCTTCGGGCATGGCGCGCACCTGACCCCATGGGACCGACTGGTGCGGGCGCGGCTGCTGGCGCGCGACGGTTGGGGCCGGGAAACCCACAAGGCGCTGGTCTTCGCCTTCTTCGTCCGCTCGCACTGGTTGCGCATGCCGCCGTTGATGCTGGCGCGCCATCTGTTCACCAAATGGCGCAAGGGACACCGGCCGCAATAGCGCGTTCGCCTATTCCTTTTTAAGAATATCGAGCGCCAGCACGGTCATCGCCTCGCTCGCCGTCGCGATCACCTTGTCCGCTTCGGGCGCCCAGAAGGGGCTGTGCAGTGAAGGCAGGCTGCCCTGACCGGCTTGCGCCGCCGCCATCTTGTCGGCGGGCACGCCGCCTACCCAGAAGATGAAGCTGTTGATGCTCTTGTCGGCGCGATAGAAACGGCCGAAATCCTCGCCCCCCATCACCGCCGGCGTCTTGATCACGCGGCCTTCGGGGAAATGCCCCTTGAGCACGCCAGCCATCTGCTCAGCAAATTCTGGCGGGTTGAAGGTGGAGGGGGTGAATTCGTCCTTCACCGTCACAACCGGCATCTTGTCCTCCGGCATGCCCGCGGCGATCGCCTCGCCCCGGCTGATTCGCCTGACCCCCTCGATCAGCTTGGCGCGCGTCTCGTCGGAATAGCTGCGGATGGTCAGCAACAATTTCGCTTCATCCGGAATGATATTATGCTTCGCCCCGGCCTGGAAGCTGCCGACGGTGACGACGGCGGGGTCTTGCGGATCCTGCTCGCGGCTGACCAGCGTCTGGAGCGAGGTGACGATGCGCGCGCCCAGCACGATCGGATCGCGCGTCGTCTGCGGATAGGCGCCATGGCCGCCCACCCCCTTCACCAGGACATCGACGCTGTCGACATTGGCCAGCGCATAGCCGGGCGTATAGCCGATCTGCCCCGCCGCGATATTGGCCGCGTCGTGGAAGGCGATGGCGTGGGTGGGCTTGGGGAAGCGCGTATATAGCCCGTCTTCCAGCATGTCGCGCGCGCCCTTGCCCACTTCCTCGGCGGGCTGGAGGATCATCACCAACGTGCCTTTCCACTCCGCCTTGCGCGCGGCCAGCAGCTTGGCGGTCTCGATAAAGGCGGTCATGTGCGTGTCGTGGCCGCAGGCATGCATGACGCCCGTCTCGACGCCCTCGGGCGTCTTGGTCCGCACCTTGGACGCGAATTCCAGCCCTGTCTGTTCCACGACCGGCAGCCCGTCCATGTCGGCGCGGATCAGCAGCGTCGGGCCGGACCCGTTCTTCATCACCGCGACCACGCCGGTGCCGCCGACCTTTTCGGTGACGTCGAATTTCAACGCCTTCAGTCGTTTGGCAAGTTTCGCCGCCGTGTTCACTTCCTGCAACGACAGTTCGGGATTGGCGTGGAGGTCGCGATACAGCGTCATCAGCCCGTCCATATCCTTGGCCACCGCCGCGCCGATTTCGCTCTGTGCGGGGGCGGCCGCAGCCACGGCAGGTGGCGACGGGGCGGGCGTGGTTTGGGCAAATGCGATGGATGAAAGGCTGGCGGCTGCCAGAATGGCCGTAAGCGCATGGCGCATGGTGATGATCTCCCTTGTTGGGTGCGAGCATAAGGGGATTTCGGAGGCGTAAAAGAGGATGTTTGGATCCCGCCGCAGCATAGCCTCAAAAAACATTCCCCTTGTAAAATGCGTGCGCACGCACCATTTCGGAAGAGAAAGGAACGATCCGGCGCGTCTGGCGCCCGTATGATCGTCCAGCATAATGCGGCAGGACCGCGTCGGGCGCTCTCGATGTGCGCCGATCCTTATATCCCCGACCCTAAAAAAGGAGCCTCCCCATGGCCCAGACATCCGCATTCTGCCTCACGCAACAGTCGCTGCATCAGGCGCGCGCCCTGTCCGAAACGCTGCCCAATGCGCGTAATGTGGCCCAGCGGGCGGCCAATGCCTGGGGCCGGGAGGCTGAACTGGCGATCGGCGCCGAACGCCGTCGCGCGACGCGCTCGGTACTGCCCGAAGACGAGATGATCAATGCCGAGTTCCGCGCCGAAGAGGCGGTCCTGCAAGACGCACGCTGACACCGACTTTTTTGGAAAGGGACTGACCATGGCCAAGAGCCAGAAGAAATCGAGCCGCGAAATCCGCAAGCCCAAGGCGGAAAAGCCCGCCAAGGCCAATGCGTCCAACCCGTCGACCAAGCCGGGCGTGGTCGGCATCGTGACGTTGAAAAGCTGAGCATGGCGACCGACGAAAAGCCGAGCCAGGCCCCCGCAAATGGGGGCCGTTCCATGTCCGGTCGCCGCTTCACGCCGCGCAACGCGGTGCGCCTGGCGCCCGACGCCGCCGAGCGGCAGGGGCGGATCACGCGGCTGGCGATCGCCCAACTGGGCGCGTCCGATGCGATCCTGTTCCTCAATAGCGAACATGACGGGCTGGCCGATCGTCCGCTGGCGCTGGCGACCAACAGCGAGGATGGATTGCAATCGGTCCTGCGCCTGTTGACCCCGCCGACCGGCTAGGACCAATCGACATTCAGCCCTGGCGGCCTGCAAATGGCTATTTTCCGGGCTTCCGGTGCTCACGTACTTTTAGTACGCTGCGCTCCGGGTCACAAAAAACAACCATTTTACCTTCGGTGGCCTTTGGCTCGGCTCGTCATCATCTGAATGTCGATTGGTCCTAGGCCGGATCATATCCATGGGCCGTTCGACGGCCCATGGATGGTCGCATCATTGCGCTGTCCAGCCGCCATCGACGCTGATGTTCGCGCCGGTGATATTGGCGGCCGCATCGCTGCACAGGAACAGGGCGACGCCCGCAACCTGTTCGACGGTCACGAATTGCTTGGTCGGCTGTCCCGCCAGCAGCACGTCGTTCATCACCTGATCGCGCGTCATGTTCCGCGCTTTCATCGTGTCGGGAATCTGGTTTTCGACCAGCGGCGTCCACACATAGCCGGGCGAGATACAGTTGGCGGTGATGCCGTCAGTCGCGACTTCCAGCGCGATCGTCTTGGTCAGGCCGGCAAGGCCATGTTTGGCCGTGACATAGGCGCTCTTGAACGGCGATGCGACCAGCGAATGGGCCGACGCCGTCTGGATGATGCGCCCCCACTTCTTCGACTTCATATAGGGAATGGCGAGCCGACTGGTGTGGAACGCGCTGCTCAGGTTCAGTGCGATGATAAGGTTCCACTTGTCGATTGGAAATTCATCGACCGGCGCGACATGCTGCGTGCCTGCATTGTTGATGAGGATGTCGACCCCGCCGAAGGCGTCTGCCGCCTGGGCCATCATCGCCTCGATCTCTTCGGCCTTGGTCAGGTCGTGGCCCGAATAAAGCGCCTTCGCCCCGCTCGTCGCCTCCAGCGCCAGCCGTTCCGTCTCGATCGCATCCGCATCGCCGAAACCATTGATGACGATGTTGGCGCCTTCGCCGGCCAGCAGCTTGGCATAGGCCAGCCCGATGCCCGACGTCGATCCGGTGATCAGCGCGGTCTTGCCTGCTAAAGACGTGCTCATGCCATTTTCTCCTTGAGATGATCGGGTTCGTCCAGGTCGAAGGTCGCGCTCTTGCCGTCGACGATGTTGCGCGCGATCAGGTCGCCCTTGTGCATCACTTCCTCCACCGCATCGCGGCCCTGGCTCCAATGATCCAGCATGGTCGATCGCGAAAATTCGAAATCCTTCGCGCCGCTTTCCCAGTTGCGCGAGCGATAGATCAGATGGACGATGTTCACCGACCCCCGGTCCAGGCACTGGCGCAGGGCCTTCGCCTCGGTGCTGTCCTGCAATTCGGGCGGCAGCTTGTTCAGCAGCGCTTCGATCGCGCCATGTTCGCGGCGCAGACGCAGATACTGGTCCGTCACCTGGCGGGTGCGGCTGCTATATTGCACGTCTTTCATCCGCGAATAGACGTCGGTCATCTGTCGCGGCATCGGCCCTTCGGCGGGGAAGAGGTCGACCTGAAACACCAGCATGTCCTCGGTCTGGTGATTGAGCACATGGGACAGCGGCGTGTTGGACACCAGGCCCCCGTCCCAATACCAGCGCCCGTCGATTTCGACCGGAGGCAGGCCAGGGGGCAGCGCGCCCGACGCCATGATGTGGCGCGCATCGATCCGCGTGTTGCCGCCCGGGCCACGCGTGTCCCAATAGGCGAAATTGCCCGTCTCCACATCGACCGCGCCAACCGACATCCTGACGGGCCCGTCGTTCAGCAGATCCCAGTCGACGCAGGCATCCAGCGTGTCTTTCAGTGGTGCGCTGTCGTAGAAGCTGATCGCGCCCGTCGTGCCTTCGGGCATCATCGTCGCTGGCCAGAGGCGCGGACGGAACATGCCCGGCACGCCGAAGGTGGCGACCACCGCAGCCGCGCCCAGATGCGCCGCTTCGCGGATATGGTCGATTTCCGGCAGGATCATGTTGGGCATGCCGCCCGACAGCGTGTACCAGAATTTCTTCAGCCGACTGATGCGGCGATGCGGCGGATTGCCGGCGATGATCGCCGCGTTGATCGCACCGATCGAAATCCCCGCGACCCAGCTGACGTCGATGCCCAGATCGTCCAGCCGTTCATAGACGCCCGCCTGGTACGAGCCGAGCGCGCCGCCGCCCTGCAACAGCAGCGCGACTTCCCGGGGCAGGGGCAGCGGCGTGCGGTGGCGGCGGGGTGGTTTCGCGTCTGCACGCGGGGGATCGATGTCAGCCATGTCGCAGTGCAATATAGGCTTTGCCAAGGCGATTCCAACTTAATGTCTCGTAACATTTCATGGCCTCCCCGCAACCTTCGCGGCATCGGGCGGTTCCCCGGATGTGCCGGATCGCGTAGGCAGGGATTGACGAAAAGGGGAGGGCGCCATGCGGCTCGACGACGAACAGGAAAGCAGCAATTACGAAATACAGCGCGGCGGCGGCGGTGGCGGCGGACTGGGCGGTGGCCTGGGCATGCTCCTGCCGCTGATAGGTAGCCGCTTCGGCTGCGGCGGCATCGCGGTCGTGCTCATCATCATGGTCGTCATGGGCATCAATCCGCTCAGCCTGATCGGCGGTGGCGGTGGTGGGCAGCAGGTGCAGACGGAACGCCCGGCGACCGGCCAGTTGACCGACGTCCAGCGCACCTCGCTCAAAGTGCTGGGTTCGACCGAACGACGCTGGACCGACATTTTCAAGGCGGAGGGACAGCAATATCCGCCCCCGAAGCTGGTCTTCTACAGCCAGAACGGCCAGTCCGGCTGCGGCGCGGCGCAATCGGCGATGGGGCCTTTCTATTGCCCGGCTGACCAGCGCATCTATCTCGACACCGATTTCTTCAACGAGATGCAAACGCGCTTCAACGCGCCGGGCGATTTCCCGATCGGCTACATCATCGCGCATGAGGTCGGCCACCATATCCAGACCATCACCGGCGAAGCGGACAAGATCCGCAAGGCGCAGCAAAGCGCATCGGAAGCGCAAGGCAATGCGCTGCAAGTGCAGATGGAATTGCAGGCCGACTGCTACGCCGGGGTCTGGGCAGCGCGCGACACCAACCTCATGGAAGCGGGCGATCTGGAGGAAGGCATGCGCGCGGCCGAAGCGATCGGCGACGACACGCTGCAAAAGGCCGCAGGCCGCCGCCCCGTCCCCGAAAGCTTCACCCACGGAACCAGCGCACAACGCATGGAATGGCTGCAAAAGGGGCTGTCGACGGGTGACCCCGCTCAATGCGACACGTTCAAGGGCGCAATCTGACGGCTGTCGCATGACGGCAGGCGCGTAGCCATTGCGCGCCTGCCGTCATGATTTGAGGTTGAAACTGCTCCGAGTTGGCAGTGGGTCGGCAAAGCCCGGAAACGGGCAAAATGTTCAGTGCCGGTCGAGCTTCGCGAGTAATGCCATCATGTCGTCGGGTATGACATCGCGCCCTGGCGCGTAGGTGGCGCGAAGGGCGTTGCCGACCCCTTCATATGGCTCCGGCACGGCGACGGTGACGATGGGGCCGCTGCCGCCCTCCCGCCCTGTTGCCGATCGGCCGAAAGCTTTGCGCTGGATGTCCATGAAAGCTGAACGGCTTTGTGGCCCAAAAGTTTCTGGCATTCGTCGCAAGGCCAAGCGATAGCGCGGGCATAAGGGAGAGACGACGTGACCGACTGGCTGGAAACGCAAGCCCGGATCAGGGGCCATTCGCCCTTCCTGTCGCGCGCATTGGACCGGTTCCCGGCCGTGGTGGAGCGACTGGCGGCGGGCGACCATGACGGCGCGCTGGTCGTTGCGCAGGCGGCGGGCGGCCCCGAACACGCGCCGGACGCCAGCATTGCCCGTTCATTGCGGCGCCGTCGCGGTGCCATCGCGCTGGCGGTCGCCGCCGCCGATCTGGCGGGCGCATGGGACATGGACCGCGTCACCCGCACCCTGTCCGACTTCGCCGACCAGGCGCTGGAGGAAGCGCTCGCCGCCGCGATGCGCGAACGTTATCCTGATGCGGAGCATAAGGGCTTCGTCGTCCTGGCGCTCGGCAAGCATGGCAGCCGCGAACTCAATTACTCGTCGGATATCGACCCGATCCTGCTCTACGATCCCGCCACCCTGCCACATGGCGAGCGGGAGGATGTCGCCGACGCCGCCGTGCGCATCGGTCGGCGGATGAGCGAATTGCTGACCGCGCGCGACGGCGATGGCTATGTCTTTCGCGTCGACCTGCGCCTGCGGCCCTCGCCCGAAGCCACGCCCATCGCCCTGCCGGTGGAGGCTGCGATCGGCTATTATGAATCGACCGCGATGGGGTGGGAACAGGCCGCCTTCATCCGCGCGCGCCCGGCAGCGGGGGACATAGCGCTTGGCGACTATTTCCTGCGCCAGATCCGCCCCTTCGTCTGGCGACGGAGCCTGGATTTCGGTGCGATCGACGCCATCGTCGACATATCGCGGCGCATCCGCGACCATTATGCGCAGGGCCAGGCCTTCGGTCCCGGCTATGACCTCAAGCGCGGGCGCGGCGGCATCCGCGAGGTCGAGTTTTTCGCGCAGGTCCATCAGCTTATCCACGGCGGCCGCAATACCGCGCTGCGGTCCGGCAATACGCGCGAGGCACTGCGTGCGCTGGCGGCGGCCAACATAATCGAGCCGGAGGTCGCCGCCCGGCTGGACGAGGCCTATACTCTTTTCCGTACCATCGAGCATCGGCTCCAGATGGTGGAGGACCGACAGACCCACGAACTGCCCAAATCATCAGACAGCCTCGACAATGTCGCGCGCCTCCACGGACTGGCCGACGGCGAAGCGCTGCTCGACCTGCTGCGCCCGCATGTCGAATGGGTCGGGCGCAACTACGACCGGCTCAGTCCCGAAAAGGACGACGCGGCGCTCTCCCATGATGACGATCGCCTGAAACAGCAACTGACCGACCTTGGCTTTGCCGATCCCGAAACCCCGCTCGCCCGCATCGCCCGCTGGCGCGGCGGCACCATCCGCGCGCTGCGCAGCGCCCCGTCGCGCGACGCGCTGGAAGCGCTGCTGCCCGGCCTGATGCGCACGCTGGCGCAGGCGCCCGATCCCAGCCGCGCGCTCAATCGGCTGGACGACATGATCGCCCGCCTGCCCAGCGCCATCAACTTCTTCAAGCTGCTCGCCGCCCGCCCGGCGCTGGTGGAACTGCTGGCCGAACTGCTCAGCCACGCGCCCACGCTGGCCGATGCGCTGGGCCGCCGCGCCGAACTGATCGACGGGCTGATCGACGCCACCGCCTTCGATCCGCCGCCGCCCGTGCCGGAACTGGCGGCGCAGCTTGGCATGCTGGAACCGGGCGAGGATTATCAGGCGCTGCTCGACCGGGTGCGCCAGCGCGTCGGCGATCGCCGCTTCGCGCTGGGCGCGCAGATCATTCGTGGCGGCGATCCGCTGGAGGCGGGCAGGGGCTATGGCCGCGTCGCGCAAGCCGCGATAGAGGCACTGGCGGCGGGCACCATCGCGGAATTCGAAACCGCCCATGGCAAAGTGCCGGGCGGCGAACTGCTGATCCTGGCGCTCGGCCGCATGGGCGGGGGCGTGCTGACCCATGCGTCCGACCTCGACCTCGTCTATCTCTTCACCGGCGCCTTCTCGACCGAATTGGATGGGCCCAGGCCCTTGGGCGCGACCCAATATTTCAATCGCCTGGCCCAGCGGATCACCAACGCCCTGTCCGTTTCCACCGCGTCCGGCCCGCTCTACGAAGTCGATACCCGCCTGCGCCCGTCGGGCGCGCAGGGGTTGCTGGCGGTCAGCCTCGACAGCTTCGCCAAATATCAGAGGGAAGAGGCTTGGACCTGGGAGCATCTGGCGCTGACCCGCGCCCGCCCGGTCTTCGGATCGCCACAGGCGCGTGCCGCGCTCGACGCGATCCTCGTTGAAACGCTCCAGCGCCCCCGCGACTTCGACGATCTGGCACGCCAAGCGGTGAAGATGCGCGGCGACATTGCGAAGCATAAGCCGCCCGCCAGCGATCTCGACGTCAAACTGGTGCCGGGTGGCCTCATTGACCTGGAGTTTCTGATCCACGTCAACCAGTTCCATTATCGCATGGCCTTCGATCCGGACCTGAGCAAGGCGCTGGCCGAACTCGTCGCCGCCGGGCATCTGCCCGCCGGCCTCATCGCTGCGCACGATCTCGTCACCCGCTATCTGGTCGTCTCCCGCCTTGTGTCGCCCAAATCGACGCAGCCGGCGGAGGCCACCCGGCCGCTGGTCGCGCG
Organism: Sphingobium sp. CR2-8; assembly: GCF_035818615.1. Classification (NCBI taxonomy): domain Bacteria; kingdom Pseudomonadati; phylum Pseudomonadota; class Alphaproteobacteria; order Sphingomonadales; family Sphingobiaceae; genus Sphingobium; species Sphingobium wonjuense. The sequence continues at coordinate 1,096,971 of NZ_JAYKZY010000002.1, forward strand.
CGCCTGCGGCGCGGCGGATTGGGACGGGCTGCTTGCAAGCTATGCCAAGGCGCGGCAATGCGTGGGCGAAGCCTGGGCCGCGCTCGCCGCGCCCTATCAGGAGGAAGCATGATGCTGGAACAGGGTATGTCCGTCCCCGCCGTTACGTTGGTCGATGCGCAAGGCGTGGAATTCACGCTGGACGCCTATCGCGACAAGCCGCTGGTCGTCTATTTCTATCCCAAGGCGGACACGCCCGGCTGCACCAACGAGGCGAAGGACTTCACCGCGCTGGCCGATGATTTTGCGGAGGTCAGCGTGCCGGTCATCGGCGTTTCCAAGGACAAGCCGGGCAAGCTCAAGAAGTTCGCCGACAAATATGGCCTGCGCGTCATCCTGGCCTCCGACGAATCGGGTGCGGCCTGTGAGGCGTTCGGCACCTGGGTCGAAAAATCACTCTATGGTCGCAAATATATGGGCATCGAACGCGCCACCTTCCTGATCGGCGCGGACGGCGCGATCCTGCGGGTCTGGCCCAAGGTAAAGGTGAAGGGCCATGCGCAGGAGGTGCTGGAGGCGGTGAAGGCGCTTTGATCCTGCCCGATGCCGTCACCAGCGTGGGGGCGGCCTGCGCTCATATATTGCTGACCCCCGATCCGCGGGACAAGCTGATGGCGGCGCGCGCCGTGGCGCGGGCCTGGCGGATGGGACGACTGGCGCATCGCTTCGACGTCGCGATGCCCGATACGCCCGCGCGCCCCGCAAAGCCCGAACTCCTGCCGCCCGCGCAGATGCCCCGGCGCGGCAAGATCGGTTCGGATCGGGCGCGCATCGCGATGCTCCACGCGATCGCCCATATCGAATGTGTCGCGATCGATCTGGCGTTCGACCTGATCGGCCGTTTCGGCGCGCAATTCCCTGTCGCCTTCACCAACGACTGGATGCAGGTGGGCGCTGAAGAGGCGATGCATTTCGCGCTGCTCGACCGCCGCCTGCGCCAGATGGGCAGCCATTATGGCGCGCTGCCCGCGCATGATGGCTTGTGGCAGGCGGCCAGCGAGACGGCAGGCGACGTTCTAGCGCGGCTCGCCATCGTCCCCATGGTGTTGGAAGCGCGCGCGCTGGATATCACGCCCGCCACGATCGACCGGTTCGAAGGGGCAGGGGACCGGCTGTCCGGACGCATGTTGCGACGCATCATGGCGGACGAGATTCGGCACGTTTCGGCTGGCACCAAATGGTTCATCGCAGCGACGAACCGATCGGGGCTGGACGCCGCCAATCATTACCAAATGCTTGTGAAACGCCACTTTAGGGGCAGCGTTAAGCCGCCGTTCAACGGCTCGGCGCGTCGGCAGGCCGGTTTGACGGAAGAATTCTACGTCGCGCTTGCAACATGATGCGCGATTTGCAGTCTGCATCCGGCGGGGGCGATCCAGGTCGCCAATAAGTGAAACACGGGAAGCGCCGAGGGCATAAAGCCTCCGGTGACATAGTCGGGGTCTGCATGTCGGTTCGTCATTCGGTTAATGCTCGCGGGTCGCGTTTGTTCCAGACCCGCATCAAGGTTAAAAGGCTGGTAGCCAGTATCGGGATGATCGGCGCGCTCTGCGCAACCGCCCCGGCCCACGCCACCGAAACCGACGATCCCTATGGGGAGGCATCGGAAATCAACACCAGCCCGCTCGGGCCATCCGACGTCGGTTTCTCCAACCTCTTTTCCAGCCTCCAGCGCCTGGACGGCAACGCCAAGACCGCCGCCTATATCCCGTCGGGCCGCCCGGTCGAAAAGCTAAGCCTGACCTCGAATTTCGGTGTCCGCTCCGACCCCTTCAACCGCGCCGCCCGCATGCACAAAGGCATCGACATTCCCGGCCCCATCGGCACCCCGATCCACGCCACGGCCGACGGCATCATCAGCCGCGCCGGATGGGCCAGCGGCTATGGCAACCTCGTCCAGATCTCGCACGGCAGCGGCATGGAAACGCGCTACGGCCATATGTCGAAGCTGCTGGTCGCCGAAAACAGCTATGTGAAGCGCGGCCAGATCATCGGCCTGATGGGGTCGACCGGCCGCTCCACCGGCAGCCACCTCCATTATGAAGTCCGTGTGGACGGCGCGGCGATCAACCCGCTGCCCTTCGTCGCCGGTCCCGACTATCTGGTCGCGATGAACACCAAGCCGCCGCTCGCCATGGGCGGCCCGACCAAGGCGGACGAAAAAGCCGCCGACTAATCGCAAATTACAGGCTCTCGTAAAAGGCCCGGTCCCCTATGGGTTGCCGGGCCTTTTGCTTGATCCTATCTAGGCATGAAGCCTTAAAGCCGTTCGGGCTGCGCTTGTCGAAGCCCTGTTCTTTTCTTTGGGGAGCCAGGCCCTTCGACGGGCTCGGGGCGAACGGATACGGAAACGATAGCGATTTAAGGCGAGTTGCTTTAGGAAACAGCATGTCCGACATCGATCTCACCCCATCCGCCGCCGCCCGCGTTGCCGCGATCGCCGCCAAGCAGGGCAAGCCCGCGATCCTGCGCCTGGCCGTGGAGGGGGGCGGCTGTTCCGGTTTTCAATATCGCTTCGGCCTGGCCGAAGCGATCGAGGCGGACGATCTGTCGGTCGAGCGGGACGGCGTAACGCTGGTGGTGGACGATGTCAGCCTAGACCTCGTGCGGGGCTCCGCCGTCGATTTCGTCTCGGACCTGGGCGGCGCGGCGTTCAAGGTGACGAACCCCAACGCCACCGCCGGTTGCGGCTGCGGCACCAGCTTCTCGGTGTAATCATCTTTAATCCGTTCGTTCTGAGTAGCCATTGAGCTTGTCGAAATGGCGTATCGAAGGATAGTGGTGCTTCGATACGGGTCTTCGACTTCGCTCAGCCCCTACTCAGCACGAACGGATATAAACTCATGCGCATCGCCACCTTCAACATCAACGGCATCAAGGCGCGCCTGCCGCGGCTGCTGGAATGGCTGGACGAGACGCGCCCCGACATCGCCTGCCTCCAGGAAATCAAGACCAGCGACGAAACCTTCCCGGTCAAGGATATCGAGGATGCCGGTTATGGCGTCATCTGGCACGGGCAAAAGGGATTCAACGGCGTCGCCATCCTCGCGCGCGGGGAAACCCCGGTCGAAGTGCGCCGGGGCCTGGAGGGCGAGCCGGAGGACGACCATAGCCGCTATCTCGAAGCCGATGTGAAGGGGGTGCGCGTCGCCAGCATCTACCTGCCCAACGGCAATCCGCAGCCCGGCCCGAAATTCGATTACAAGCTGCGCTGGATGCAGCGCCTGCGCGAGCGGGCCGCACACATCTGGGCGGAGGAAGTGCCAGCGATTTTGGCGGGCGATTACAACGTCATACCCCGCGACGTGGACACATTTTCGGTGAAGGCGATGCAGGACGACGCGCTGATGCAGCCCGAAAGCCGCGCCGCCTATCGCCGTCTGCTGAATGATGGTTGGACCGATGCGATCCTCAGCCGCCATCCGGCCGGGGGCGTATGGACCTTCTGGGATTATCAGGCGAACAGCTGGCCGCGCGATGCGGGCTTCCGCATCGATCATCTGCTGCTCAGCCCCGCCGCCGCCGACCGCCTGATCGACGCGCAGGTCGACAAGGATTTTCGCGGCCGGGAAAAGGCCAGTGACCACGCCCCGACATGGGTGGAACTGCGCGCCGAATAAATATTACCCGGATTATATTGACACAATAAAGTCCGGGTAATAATAACCGTGTCGAAGGAGATTCGGCATGGAACGCACATTGACGGCCTTTGCGGGCGACCTGTGGATTGCGACCGGCGACGAGGCCGAAATCCGCGACGCCCTGCACGCCATGGGCGACGACGCGCAAAATATTCTGTTGTTCGAAGACGCCACCGGCCGTCAGGTCGATATCGATCTGCGCGGCGCCGCTGTGGAGGCACCGCGGGGCAGGGGCCGCCCCAAACTCGGCGTCCAACCGCGCGAAGTGACCCTCTTGCCGCGCCACTGGGATTGGCTCGCCACCCAGCCCGGCGGCGCGTCGGCGACCCTGCGCCGCCTCGTGGAAACCGCGCGCAAGTCCAGCGCCGAAACCCTCGATCCGCGCGCCGCGATGGACGCGGCCTATCATTTCATGACCGCGATGGCGGGCGACCGCCCCGGCTATGAAGCGGCGATCCGCGCCCTGTTCGCGAAGGACGCAAAACTGTTCAATTCGCTGTCTCAGGACTGGCCCTCGGGCATCCGCGACCACGCCCGCGCGCTCGCGGCTCCGGCCCTTATGTAAGACCTCTCAAACCGTTCGGGCTGAGCCTGTCGAAGCCCTTTTCTTCACGACGAAAGTCGCCCCCTTCGACGACCTGTCATGCAAACGCTCAGGACGAACGGGTCAGCGGTAAGTGAAAAGCTAGGCCGCCAGCCGCAGGAACGGCACCGGCTGTGTCGATCGCAGCACGATCGGCTTGCCTTCCGACGCCTCGAACAATTCGCCGTCCAGGATGACGCTGCTGCGATCGCCTTCGATCCGGATCGTGTCGCCCTGCTCCAGGTGGATGCCCTGCATCTGCCGCTTGCCCACGCGCTTGAACAGGCTGGCCCATACCAGCCGCAGCAGGGACGGCAGATTCTGGTCTACCGCCATCAGCTTCATATTGCCGCGTCGGCTGTCGCCCGGATCGACGCCCAGCAGCAGCCGTTCCAGCGTCGTCACGATCAGCACCGCAAAGCGGCCGACCAGTTGCCCATCACGGATCAGCGATATACGCACCGGATTGCCCGATGGTGGCAGGAATTTGGCGCGGATGCCGAACAGCAGCGAAAACACGACCGCGACTGCGGTAATCACATGGCTCAGGCCATTGGATAGGCCCAGCGGATAGATCTGGTTGCGGCAATAGAGCATGTAATCGGCGAGGCCCGCGCCCCCCAGAAACATGCCAAGCACCGGACGGCTGCCCACCGCGCCGTCCGACAGAGCGATCAGTTCGCGCGCGACGACATGATCGTCCACGCCCGCCTTGGCGATCGCCACGATCCGTTCCAGCGCCTTGATCGGGTCGCCATGGATGCCCAGGTCCAGCGCGATCAGGTTGGTCTTGCCATTGGGTAGCACCGCGATCGGCGGCACCCGGCCCTTGAAATGCTCGCCCTGATAGAGTTCGGTCAACGACGCCTGCACCGTGCCATCCCCGCCGTTGATGACGATGACCGCCGGATCGACGCGGGCGATCGTCTGGAATGCCCGGCCGATCTGGTCGACATGCTCCACTTCATAATGGAAGATGTCGGGGTTGCTGGCGCAATAGCTGCGCACGCGCGGAAGGGTCTGCCGGTTGCCGGTGGATTTCGGATTGGACAGAAGCGCGACGCGGACCATGGCTTTGGATCACATATATTTGAGGTTGATCGTAATTTTCGTCACGCCCGGCCCGGCATGAAAGGCCGCCTTCTCCACGCCCGGCTTGCCCAGGTTGAAGATGCTGATCGACGGATTGTTGGAAAATCCGCCGCCGTCCCGCGCAATATCGGTCTTGCCATTGCCGTCGCGATCATGCCGCACGGCGATGCCATATTCACCCGTGCGTGGCACCGGCACGCAAAAGCGCATCGCGCCATTCGCCGGCTTCACCACCGTATCGATGCGGTTGAGCCACTCACCCTTGGTCAGCCAGGCGCTTTTCGTCGCGGGATAGGACTGAACGCGCACCTTGCCGGTGGCGGCGGCGAAACCGCGCACATCGACCAGCACGGCCGGTCCCTTGGCACTGCTCTCGCACCGCCCCAGATCGTTCGCGATTTCCTCGCCATGGGCCATCGCCGGGACCGCAGCGATCATCGCTGCCACCGACATCAAACCCATTGCAACTTTTACCATGACCATCAAACTCCTGGAAGCTATAGCCGCCGATATGAACCGGACGGCAGGCCCCTGTTCGCCCCGCTTTTATACTGACTCGCATATGGGCGGGGTTTGCGGCCAAAACATGGTGATGGGACGACGACTTAGAGAATGCTGACCGCCACCGATCGTTATCTCGCCCGCCTGATCGCGGTGCCCATGCTGGGTACGCTGGTGATCGCCGCGATGCTGCTTGTCCTTGACAAGATGCTCAGCCTGTTCGATTTCGTCGCGGCGGAAGGGGGGCCGGTCAGCGTCGTGTGGCGCATGCTGGCCAATATGCTGCCCGAATATCTCTCGCTCGGCATTCCGATCGGCCTGATGCTTGGCATCCTGCTCGCCTTCCGCAAGCTGGCTTTGTCGTCCGAACTGGACGTGATGCGCGCGGTCGGTCTGTCCTACGGTCGGCTGCTCCGCGTGCCCTATATGTATGCGATCGCGCTGGCGCTGCTCAATTTCGGCATCGTCGGCTTCGTCCAGCCGCTCTCGCGCCACGCCTATGAGGCGCTGCGATTCGAACTGCGCTCGGGTGCGCTCGGCGCGTCGATCAAGGTCGGAGAGTTCACCAATCTGGGCAAGCGCATGACGCTGCGGATCGAACGCAGCCTGGACGAAGGCCGCAATCTGCAAGGCATCTTCGTGCGCGCGGTCAGCCGCGACGGCCAGTCGGTCGCGGTCACGGCGGCGCAGGGTACTTTCCTCGCCACCGACGATCCCGACGTCATCATCTTCCGCCTGCGCAACGGCGTGCTGGTGAACGACGCGCCCAAATATAAGACGCCGCGCATCCTCTCCTTCTCCAGCCACGATCTGCCGATCGACCTGCCGCAGATCGAGAATTTCCGGGGCCGCGACGTCGACCGGGAAAAGACCATTCCCGAACTCATGGTGATTGGCAAGAATCCCGCGACGCCGCAAAAGCTGAAGGACGAAGTGCGCGCCAATTTCCACTTCCGCATGGTGGAGGTGGTGTTCATGTTCCTGCTGCCGCTCGCCGCGCTGGCCTTCGCCATCCCGCCCAAACGATCCACCTCCGCGCTCGGCGTCTTCCTCTCGATCGTGTTCATCGTCACCTATCATAAGGTCAACCAATATGGCGAAGGCATCGGCGCATTGGGGAAGGTCGATCCGATCATCGCCCTGTGGGGACCGTTCCTGCTCGCCTCCGGCCTGGTGCTGTGGATGTATCATGTGATCGCCAACCGACCCGGCGGCCAGCCGATCGGCGCGCTCGAAGTCGCCTTCTCCAAACTGGGTAAGCAGATCGTCCGGCTTCTGCGCTTCGGCCGCCGTCGCCCGCCCGCGTCCGACGTCGCGGAAGGAGCGGCCTGACATGCAATTGAACTTCTTCCCCTCGCGTCAGATCAGCTGGTACATGGCGCGGCTGTTCCTGACGCGCACCTTCGCGGTGTTGGCGCTGTTGGTGGTCGTGCTCCAGACGCTCGACCTGCTGGGCAATTCGGGCGACGTGCTGGCCTATCCGGGCAATGGCGATCCGCAGCTATGGCATTATGTCGGCCTGCGCGCGCCGCAGATCATCGCCCGCTTCCTGCCCTTTTCGGTGCTGCTGGGCACGCTGGTGATGCTGGCGACGCTTAATCAGAATAGCGAAATCATCTCGATGAAGGGCGCGGGGCTTTCCGCCCACCAGATATTGGCGCCGCTCATCGCCACCGCGCTGGGCGTGGCGGTCATCAGCTTCGTGTTCAACGAACGTATCGTCGCCCGCGCCACGGCGGCCTTGAGCGCCTGGCAGGCCGTGGACTACGGCCCGATCCCGCCCGACAGCGGGGTCAAGAGCAACCCCTGGGTGCGCGACGGCAACAACCTGGTCAACGCCGCGATCGTGGCCGGGCGCGGTACGCAGGTCCAGTTGCGCAAGGTGCAGATATACAACCGCGTCAACAACAGCCTGACCACCATCATCCAGGCGCCCAAGGGCCATTATGACGCCGCCACCAAAAGCTGGCTGCTGGAAGGCGCGCGCCAGTTCGATGTGGCGCGCGGCACCGTGCGCAATGTCGGCACCGTCCGCTTCGGCCGCGACATCCGCCCCGACCAGTTCACCCTGGCAAAGGTCGATCCCGACGCGCTGACCTTCAGCGAGCTGGAAGCCGCCATTTCCGACCTGCGCGACGCGGGCCGCCCGACCGCCGAACTGGAAGGCAGTCTGTGGCACAAGATATCGGGGCCGCTTTCGGCCCTGCTGATGCCGATCCTGGGGTCGGTCGCCGCCTTCGGCCTGGCGCGATCGGGCCAGTTGTTCATGCGCGCGGTGCTGGGCATGGCGCTGGGCTTCGCCTATTTCGTCGCCGACAATTTCTCGCTCGCGATGGGTAGCCTGGGCGCCTATCCCCCGGTTCTGGCGGCCTGGGCGCCCTTCTTCCTGTTCCTGCTCGTCGGCGAAACCGTGCTGTTCCGCACGGAAGAGTGATTTCGCGTACGATGGACCATCGCACGACTTGGGACATCACGGAAAACAAAGAAACGACTTGGGGCCGCCGTCGATGTTGCGCCCCAAAGAAAAAGGCCCCGGCGAACAAGGGATGTCGCACGGGGCCTTCCTAGGGAGCGTTCCGATCCTCATAGGGGGAGGGGAAAGAGACCGGAACAGTTCGGATATAGGCGTCGAAAATAGGGTTTCAACGGGCAACCTATATTTTTTCGGCCGCCAGTAAATCCTCCCGCCGCGCCATGCGATCGGCGCGTCAGCGCGCCGCCATCGTGCTGCGCGCGATCTTGCCCACCAGCGGCATCATCCCCTTGTAATTGCCGCGATGATAGGGCGATTGCGCGTCCAGCGTGGCCATAAGCCGGGCATGCGCCTTGCCCAGCGCATGATAGGGTACGCTGGGCAGCAGATGATGCAGCGCATGATAGCGCAACCCCACCGGCGCCCACAGCGCGGGCAGCGTGCCGGGCGGCGGCACATTGACCGAATCCAGATATTGCGCCGTCACCGTCATCGCCTCGCCCTCATTCTCCCACAGATGCGCCACCAGGGTGCGCAACTGGTTGATGACGGTCATGGCCGAATGGATCGCCATATAGACGAGCAGCGGCTTCCATCCGAAGGCGAACACGCTGCCGACCAGCGCCAGCGCAAACAGGCTGGCGCCTGCCTCCTGCCATTGCCACATCCGCGCGAAATCGCCTTCGGGCGCGCGGCGGCGATAGGATGGGTTGATCGACAGCGCCGACAGTTCGGCCACCACCTTGCGCCGCAACGGCGGGATCAGCAGCGACAGCGGCGTCAGCACGCCAAAACGCAAGATAAGGCCGACCGGCGCCAGCGAGGCGACGAGGATGAACAGCGGCAAAGACCAGGGCTTCATCAGCGCCAGCGGCAGATATTCCGGGTCATCCGCCGTACCATAACGGGTGCGCGCATGATGCTGGGTGTGGACGCCTTCATACAGGAAGGACGGGATCATCAGCGGAATGCCGACGATCAAATTCCACCCCAGGCGAAAGCCGGGCAGGGCGCCCTTGCGGATATGGGTCAGCTCATGGATGAAACTCGCTGCGCGATACAGCGCCATCATCGCGACGAAGGCGCATGCCACCGCGACCGCCTTATTCTCCACCAGGATCGCACCGGCCATCGCGCCCCATCCGACCAGCGCGGACGCCAGCATGTCGGGCCAATAGATGCGCGGATTGGCGAGTGAATAATCGCGCGTCAGTTCGGCGGCGGCCCGCAACATCACGGTGTCGTCGGGGATCGCGGCGCGCGCCCGCTGGGCGGCGGCCAATAGGGGATCATGCACAGTCATAAGGGCGCTCCTAACCGCGAAATGCGCTGATATCGTGGCAACACCATGACATATTCACCATGATATCGCCCCGCCGGGCGCGCCTGATTGACATTCCGGCGACGAGGCGCGAACTGCATCCCATTCCATAATTTCCTTGAAGGCGGCACAAGTGGCGCAATCTGATCTGGTCATCACACCCGTTTCCGGCAAGTCCGACCTGAAGGCTTTCATCGACCTGCCCTGGCGCATCTACGCCAACGATCCCCATTGGGTGCCGCCGTTGAAGGCGGAGGTGAAGGAATTGATGACGCCGGGGAGGAACCCCTTTTTCGGCCATGCCGAGGCGCAATATTTCCTCGCCCGTCGCGGCGGCAAGGTGGTCGGCCGCATTGCGGCCCATATCGATCATCTGGCGCTTCAACAGCCGGTCGAACAGGGGATGGGACCGGGTACCGGCAATTTCGGCCTGTTCGAGGCGGAAGATGCCGAAACCGGCCGCGCCCTGATCGCCACGGCCGAAGACTGGCTGCGCGGCAAGGGCATGACCCGGGTGCTGGGGCCGATTTCCCTGTCCATCTGGGAAGAGCCGGGCCTGCTGATTTCAGGCCATGATCATCCGCCAACGGTCATGATGGGGCATAACAGCCCCGCCTATCAGGCGATCATAGAGGGGGCGGGCTATGCCCCCGCCAAGCAGCTCAAAACCTATGAGCTGGACATCACCCAAAGCTTCCCGCCGCTGATACAGCGCATCATTCAGTCGGGTGAGAAGAACCCGCGCATCCATATCCGCCGCGTCGACAAGGCGCAGTTCGACAAGGAAGCCGCGATCATCCTGGCGATCCTCAACGACGCCTGGGCAATAATTGGGGCTTCGTGCCGATCACGGACGAAGAGGTCGCCCACACCGGCAAGAAGCTGAAACCCATCGTGTTCGAAGATCTCATCATGATCGCCGAACTGGACGGGGAACCGGTCGCCTTCATGATGACGCTGCCCGACCTCAACGAAGCGCTGACGCCGCTTAACGGCTCACTCTTCCCGTTCGGCTGGGCAAAGCTGCTCTGGTGGCTGCGCAAGCCTAAGGTGCGCACCATGCGCGTGCCGCTGATGGGCGTGGTCCAGCGCCTGCAATCCTCCCGCATGGCGAGCCAGCTGGCCTTCATGATGATCGAGGCGATCCGCCTGCGCGCGGTGTCCGAATATGATTCCACGCGTGGGGAGATCGGCTGGGTGCTGGACGACAATCAGGGCATGAACGCCATTGCCGAAGCCATCAACAGCGAAGTGAACAAAATCTACCAGATCTACGAAAAGCCCCTCTAAGATTTTGTTTCGCCTTCGTATTGGTGGAAACCGTTCGACCGATGCGTCGTTTATACATCCATCACCACGCAAGGAGTAACGACCATGGGCGAGACCACCGACAAGCTGAAGGCCGCTGGCAACAAGGCGGCTGGTGCCGTCAAGGAAGGCATCGGCAAGGCGACCGACAATGAGCGCCTCGAAGCCGAAGGCAAGGCGCAGAAGGCTAAGGGCACGGCTCAGGATGTGGCCGGTTCGGTTAAGGGCGCGCTCGGCGACAAGATCTGATCCGATAGTCCGGACAATCGAAGGCCTCGTTCCGAAAGGAACGGGGCCTTTCCCGTTTCTGTCCTATCGGCACGCAGCGGCTTATGAAATCCGTTCCTCGGCGAAGGCCGGGGTCCAGTGTCGTTTGTCGAACTGAACTCTCTACCGCCAGGGCACGACCGAATAGGATCACACCCGAGCAATAAAATGTCAGGATCAGCGGGAAAAGTGCGAAGTTAAGCGCCCGCCTCGTCTCGTTCATCTTTCCCATGACAGCGGTTGTGGGTTGATACCGGGCGGCTCCCCGGTGCATGGAGAGGGGCATGAGCAGGCAATATTTCGGCACCGACGGCATTCGCGGCCGTACCAATCAATGGCCCATGACGGCGGAGCTGGCGATGAAGGTCGGCATGGCCGCTGGCACCCACTTCCTGCGCGGCAGCCATCGCCATCGCGTGGTGATCGGCAAGGATACGCGCCTGTCGGGCTATATGGTCGAAAACGCGCTGGTCGCGGGCTTCACCGCCGTGGGCATGGACGTGGTGCAATTTGGCCCGATCCCGACGCCCGCCGTCGCGCTGCTCGCCCATTCGATGCGCGCGGACCTGGGCGTTATGATCTCCGCCAGCCACAATCCCTATTTCGACAATGGCATAAAATTGTTCGGCCCGGACGGCTACAAGCTGTCGGACGAGGACGAGTTGAAGATCGAAGCGCTGCTGGGGCAGGACATCGCGCTCGCCCCGTCCAAGGATATTGGCCGCGCCCGCCGGGTCGAGGATGCGCGCGGTCGCTACATCCACGCGGTCAAGTCCAGCTTCCCCGCCGACCTGCGCCTCGATGGCCTCAAGATCGTGGTCGATTGCGCCAACGGCGCCGCCTATCAGGTCGCGCCATCCGCGCTGTGGGAACTGGGCGCGACCGTCGTCGCCATCGGCGTGACACCCAACGGCATCAACATCAATGACGGTTGTGGCTCCACCGCACCGTTGCTGCTCCAGGAAACCGTGGTGTCCTCCGGCGCGGATGTCGGCATCGCGCTGGACGGCGACGCCGACCGGCTGATCGTGGTCGATGAAAAGGGCCAGATCGTAGACGGCGACCAGATCATGGCGCTGATCGCCGCCAATTTCATGGCCGAAGGCCGGCTGCGCGGCGGCGGGCTGGTTGCAACGATCATGTCGAACCTGGGCCTCGAACGCTTTCTGTCGGGAAAGGGCATCGGCCTGGAGCGGACCAAGGTCGGCGACCGCTACGTGCTGGAACGGATGCGCGAAGGCGGGTTCAACATCGGCGGCGAACAGTCGGGGCATATGATCCTGTCCGACTATGCCACCACCGGCGACGGCACGGTCGCCGCGCTCCAGGTGCTGGCCGCGCTGGTCCGTTCCGGCAAGCCCGCCAGCGAAACGCTGCACCAGTTCGACCCTGTTCCCCAATTGCTCAAAAATGTCCGCTTCTCCGGCGGAAAGCCGCTGGAGCATGCGGACGTCAAGCGCGTCATCGCGCAGGCGGAAACGGAATTGAACGGCGCGGGCCGCCTCGTCATCCGCCCGTCCGGCACCGAACCCGTTATCCGCGTGATGGCGGAGGGCGACCGGGAAGAGCAGGTAAGGGATGTGGTCGAGCGCATCTGCGCCGCAGTGGAAAAAGCCGCAGCGTGATGGCTCTCATCCCCACATCCGTTCGGTTCGAGCTTGTCGAGAACTTCGCGGTACGTTCTCGACAAGCGCGAACCGAACGGGGAGGGTGCGACCATGCTTGACATGCGCCCCGACTGCGAACGCTGCGGCACGGATCTGCCCGCCGACCAGCCCGGCGCGTTCATCTGCTCGTTCGAATGCACCTGGTGCGCACCGTGCGCCGAAGCGCTGGACGATCGCTGCCCCAATTGCGGCGGCGAACTGATGGACCGCCCGACCCGCGTCGGCAAGGCGCTCGCCGCCAACCCGGCCTCGACGGAGCGCCACTACACGCCATGACGCCCGCCCGCATCCTCATCATCGCCGGTTCCGACAGCGGGGGCGGCGCGGGCATCCAGGCGGACCTCAAGACCGTGACCCTGCTGGGCGGCTTCGGCATGACCGCCATCACCGCGATCACCGCGCAGAACACGCTGGGCGTCCAGGGCGTCCACCCGATCCCCACCGACATGGTACTGGCGCAGATGGAAAGCTGCATCAGCGACATCGGCGTCGACGCGGTAAAGATCGGCATGATCGGATCGGCGCAAACTGCCGCAGCCGTGGCCGACCGACTGGCCAGGCTGGATCATGTCCCGATCGTCTTCGATCCCGTCATGGTCGCCACCAGCGGATCGCTGCTGGCCGACGACGCCACCATTGCAGCGTTCGAAAAGCTGATGGCCATCGCGACCCTCGTCACCCCCAACATCCCCGAACTGACCGCGCTGGGTGGGGACGCGGTCGCCGTCCGTTTCGACACTCATGTCCTGGCCAAGGGCGGCCATGGCGAAGGCCCTATGCTGACCGATCGGCTGATCGCGCCGCGCGGCGTCCTCAATGCCTGGAGCAACGCCCGCATCGACACGCCCCATAGCCACGGCACCGGCTGCACGCTGGCGAGCGCTATCGCGACCGGCCTGGGCCAGGGGCTGGACCTGGTCGAAGCGATCGAGCGCGGCCGCAAATATGTGCGCGAAGCCCTCAGCCTCGCGCCGGGGCTCGGCGGCGGTCATGGCCCAATGGGCGCGCCCTTCGGTTTCCACGCTTATGCCTGACTTCGTCCACGAACTGCGCCATCATCCCGGCCTCGTCGCCGGTGTGGATGAAGCGGGCAGGGGACCGCTGGCCGGGCCGGTGGTCGCCGCCGCCGTCATCCTGCGTAGCGATGATTGCCCTGATGGCCTCAACGACTCCAAGCAACTGACGGCGAAGAAGCGCGCCGCGCTGGAGGTCGAGATCAAGGCGCGCGCCCTCTGCTGGGGCGTCGGCATCGCCAGCGTGGAGGAAATCGACGCCATCAATATCCTGTGGGCAACGATGCTGGCGATGACCCGCGCGGTCGAAGCGCTGAACCACGATTGCGCCCATGTCCTGGTGGACGGCAATCGCTGCCCCACATGGCGTTGGGCCTCCACCGCCGTGGTGGAGGGCGACGCCAAATGCCTGTCGATCGCGGCGGCCTCCATCCTCGCCAAGGAGGAACGCGACCGCATGATGATCGCGGCGGCGGCCGACCACCCCCATTATGGCTGGGACACGAACAAGGGCTATGGCAGCGCCCGGCATCTGGCCGCCCTGCGCGAACATGGCCCGACCCCGCTCCACCGCCGCAGCTTCGCCCCGGTGGCGCAATTGATACTGCTGTAATAACTGGATAGCCCGGAATACCGAAGCCCAGCGAACCGCAGGGTGGTCGTCGCCTACCGCACCGGCGTCCAGGTCTGGGTCTTGCAGAAGAAGGCGATACAGCCCTGCACCTTCAACGTGCCATTCCCGTTGCGGCTGAGCTTTGAGGTATAGCTCTTGCCGCTTTCAGGGTCGTAGATCGTCCCCTTCCAATGTTCACCGCCATCTTCGAAGCCGGTCAGCAGCGCCAGGCCGACAAGGGGTTTGGACTGCAACGCCGGATCGGGATTTTTGACATCGGTCTGCGCACGGCCGGGCGTGGGCTTCACGATCTTCTCGATCTTCCCGCACAGATGTTTGCCGCATGGCGCGATTTGGACGATCGCCTTGCCGTCCACCGTGGCCCAGCGCCCGGTGACGGGCTGGGCGGCCTGCGCGGGCATGGCGGCAAGGGCGGCACCCAGGGTTGCGATGGCGAAAACGGCCTGCTTCATGCGATCCACTCCATTGTTTGACGAAAGATAGTCAGGAAAAGCCCGCCCGCCACCGCCTTTTTCGGCGGGGCGGGCGACCTTTCCGGGCGACGCTACGGCAGCGTGCATCCCGCTCTCCAACTTTTTTAGAAGGCGGTGCTGATCGAACAGGCGGCCGGACCCAGGATGACGACGAACAGGGTCGGCAGGATGAACAATATCAGCGGCACCGTCATGATCGCGGGCAGGCGCGCGGCCTTTTCCTCTGCGCGCATCATGCGTTCGTGACGGAACTCGGCTGAAAGGACACGTAGTGCCGAAGCGAGCGGGGTGCCATATTTCTCCGTCTGTATCATGGTCGTGACCACGCCCCTGATCGCATCCAGCTTGACGCGTGTGGCGAGATTTTCGAACGCCATGCGACGCTCGGTCAGGAAGCTCAGCTCGATCGCGGTCAGCTGGAACTCGTCACCCAGTTCGGGATAGGCCTTGCCCAGTTCACGCGCCACCCGGTTGAAGGCGGCGTCGACGGTCAGGCCCGCCTCGGCGCAGATCACCAGCAGGTCGAGTGCGTCAGGCAACCCCTTGCGGATCGCGGCGGACCGTTTCTGCACCTTGTTGTCGATGAAGATGTCGGGCGCCTTGTAGGCGAGCAACAGGGCCACCGCAAAAGCGAAGAAGCGCTTCATCGGGCCCCATTCCGGCTCGATCCCCACCCCATAGAGCAGGATCGCGGCCGCGCCGCCGATGATGATCGGCATGATCATGCGGCCGAAGATGATGGCGACGGCCCAATCCTTCGACCGGATGCCCGCCTGCGCCAGGCGGATCTGCGCATCTTTCAGCTGGTCGTCCTGCAGCACCTTCAGGCTCGACAGGAAGGACCGCATATGGTCGGTCGTCTGGTTGCGCGTGACCAGCTTGGCGCGGCGCTTGGCGGTCGACGCGGTGATGCCCGCCTTCAACTGTTCGCGCCGGTCGTTGAGCGCCTTGACCCGCTTGGCCATCGGATCGCGCACGGTCATCACCGCATAGAGCGCAAACAGGATGGCCAGCGTCGCCAGGGCGGCGAGCAGCGTGCCGAAATCGGTGGCGGTCAGGCCGAAAAGCGTACCGGCGGGGGTAGGGGCGTCCATATATTTTGTCCTTGCCCGTCAGATTTCGAAATTGACCATCTGGGCCATGATGAAAGCGCCGATGCCCATCCAGCACATGCCGCCGATGCCGATCACCTGCATGGTGCTCAGCCCGAAAATGCCAGCCGGATCAGGTGTGAAGAACGGACTCATATAATTGAAATTGATGTAGCAGATCATGCCGAACACCAACGGCGGCAGCGCGCCGATAATATAGGCCGACGCCTTGGATTCCGAGGACATGGCCCGGATTTTCAATTTCATCTGCGCACGTTGGCGCAATACGGTGGCCAGGTTCGACAGCGTTTCGGCCAGGTTGCCGCCGGTTTCCCGCTGGATCGACAAGGTGATGACGAAGAACTGAAATTCGGCCGTGCCCAGCCGATCGGCGGTTTCCTGCAAAGCCTGTTCCATCGTACGGCCGATCTTGATGCGCTCGGTGATCAGCTTGAACTCTTCGCCCACGGGCCCCGGAATTTCGCTCGACACGATGCCCAGCGTCTCTGCGATCGGCAGGCCCGACCGCAGGCCGCGCGTCAGCAATTCCAGCGCGTCGGGGAATTTGACGGTGAACTTATTGACGCGCCCCTTGATCAGGCGTCCGACCCACCAGTGGGGCAGGCCAAGACCGGCGGCCAGGCCGACCATGACCGCAAACAGAAAGGGGAATCCGCGCAGCATCAAAAATGCCGACAGCAGCAGAAAAATGCAGGCGCTGGCCGTCATATACTGGCTGAGCGTCCATTTCTTGCCGGTCATCTTCAGGCGCTTGGTCAGATTATCCGGATTGGGGATCAGCGACACCAGCATCTTGGCTTCGACGCCGGTCGCGCGATTGGAAATCACCCGGCGCATCCGCGCCTCCAACAGCGCTTCGGCCAATTCGCTGTGGCGGCCACGGATCATCGCGACGCGCCGCTTGCGCGCCTTGTCCGGCGACGGACCGGCAAACGCGACCACGGCCAGCCCCAGCATGGTCGCGACCAGCACCAATATCAGGATGAAATTGCCGTCCATCTCGTCGCCTGTCCTTCAGGATGCCGCGCCGCCCACTGCCGGGCGGCACATGCGATCAATTGTCCAACGCCGCCTTGTCCTTGCGACGTGACGGCATCATCGACCGGAAATCGCCGATCTTGCCCAGCAGGGAATCGCCCTTCTTGCGCGCACCCTTGGGTGCAGCAGTTGGATCGACGGCATCGGCGGCGCCCAGCACCTCGTCCAGCAGGCTGGCGCAGGCCGCGCCGACCTTGCTGCCCTTGGCCGTTTCCGCCAGCGTCTTGCCCAGCTTCGCCGCCTGCGATGCGATCCGCAGGTCGAACGGCACGATGACATCCACCTTGCGCTCGATCGACTGTTCGAAATCCTTGCGGCTGATCTCCGGCGCACCGGGATGGACGCGATTGGCGACCACCACCACGCGCGCCTGCGGCGCATTGCTCTTGAGCCAGGACAGGATGCGAATGGTGTCGCGCGCCGCGGCCAGCGTCAGTTCGGTCACGACCAGCGTCACGTTGATGTCGGACGCCAAGTGCGGATGCTGGATCAGCATGTTGCGCGGCAGGTCGATGACGCTGCATTCGAATGCCAGGCGAAATTCTTCCAGCAACTGGTAGAAAGCGCCCCCGTCGGTCATCATCGGCTGGCTGATCGGCGCTTCGGCCGACAGGATCGCCAGCGTATCGCTCGCCCGCACCATCGCGCGTTCGATGAACAGTCCGTCGATGCGGCTGGGATTTTCGATCGCGTCGGTCAGGCCGCGACCCGGCTCCAGGTCCAACGCCAGCGCATTGGTGCCGAAATGCACGTCCAGGTCGAGCAGCGCGGTCGGGCGCTTCTTCTTTTCGGACAGCATCCAGGCAAGCGACGTCGCGATGCTGGACGCGCCCACGCCGCCGCGTGTGCCGATGACCGCCATGGTGCAATGCGGACGCTCGGGCGTAACATCGCGCGGGGCCATGAATACGGCCTGCGCCTGTGCCAGAGCATCGCGCAACTGGTCCGCGCCGAAGGGCTTGAGCAGATAGTCCTGAATGCCGCTGGCGACCAGATCGCGATAGAGGCGCACGTCATTGACCTGGCCCGACGCGATCACGACCGTGCCGGGTTCGCATACTTCGGCCAGGCTGTTGATGTCGTTCAGCGGATCGCCGCTTTCGGACATGTCGACGAACAATATCTGTGGCGACGCGGTGATCGACAGGCTCTGCACCGCGTTGCGCATGCCGCCCTTGTTCACCTTTTCCGGCGCCCAGCCCAGTTCGGCAGCGACTGCGCGCAGCATGTCGAAGCTGTGATCGTCGCAGACATAGGCATGGAACGGGTCGCGATGGCCGCCGATGCCGGGTTTCCACGGTGCGTTCATCTTATTGCCCCCCCGCCGTCATCTGCTTGAGGTCGCCAGCCCCTGTCAGCGGCTTGTCGCGATAGGTGGAAATGGCGCGGTTCGACGTCGCGGTGCGCAGGTCGCTGTCGGTGCCCTGACCACGGACCAGGTCTTCCGGGTTGGCGACCATCGCGGCCCAATTGCCGTTGACGCCGCAGCCGAAATTGGACGACGCACCCAGATTTATGTCGGTTTCCTGCTTCTGGTGCCAGTCCGGGCAGCCGGGCACGCTGGCCGTGGCACGGCGGACGATCAGGCGGACATTGCCCGCAGCGGCCTGTCCGGCCTCGGCCGAACTGTCTTCCGCGATCAGCAGGCCATGGCGCGCCACGACGTCGCCGATATCGTCGCGCAGGGCAGGGCTGTAATAGCCGCCCTCAGTGACGATCGCGATAGAGTCGCCATAGCCCAGGCCGATGGACACGAACCAATCGTTCAGCCGGATCGCTTCGGTGGGGGTAAGGCCACCGCCCGAACCAGCCTGCACATCGAACGTATAGGCGCTGTGGCTCACGACCGGCTGATGCACCGAATCGACGCTGCGGTTGGCGCGGGGCGGGCGGGCATGGGTGGTCATCGGAAGCGCCATGATCGCGATCGCGGCGAGCGCTTTAAGAGGCAGACGGGGAGGGAGGGGAGAGGTCATGTCTTTGTCCTTCCGTCAGAAACTGAAGCCGGGTGCGGCGGCGGGCTTGGTCGACTTGCCGTCGCCGCGCGGCGGCGCATAGGCCTGAGGGCTGACGGGCGCCGGAGAACCGGGCGCACGTGTCGGTCCCCGGCCACGCGCACCACTGACGCCGTCATTGCCCTGTTGCAGCAACAGGCCCTGCGCCACGGTCGCGTTGCGGAAGCCATCGGTCGGCAGGCGTACGTCCCCGGCGTTCATCGGCTTGGCGAGATAGGGGGTGACGACGATGACGAGTTCGGTTTCCGACCGCTGGAAGGATCGAGATTTGAACAGGCTGCCCAGGATCGGGATGTCTCCCAGCCCGGGCACTTTGTCGACCGTGTTGCCGGTTTCCGCATTCAGCAGGCCCGCGATCATGAAGGCCTGGCCTGATCCCAGTTCCACTGTCGTTTCAGCGGTACGGCTTTTGAGCGCGGGGACGTTGGCATTGATCGTGAAGTCCAGGCTCGACACGGTGGGCCGAACGCGCAGCGAAATGCGCCCGTCCGACAAAACCGTCGGCGTGAACGCGAGTTGCACGCCATATTGCTTGAATTCGATGCTGTTGCCCTGCGTGCCGTTGCTGACCGTATAGGGATATTCGCCACCAGCCAGGAAACTGGCGGTTTCACCGGACAATGCCGTCAGGTTCGGCTGGGCAAGGGTGGTCGCCAGACCGCTTGATTCGGCAAGGTCCAAAGCACCAGCCACGTCCATGCCGAACAGCCGCGCAACAAAACCGAGCGTGGTGGACCCATCTGCGGGTTGGGTGAAGTTATATTCCGTGGAACCGGGCACCGAAGTGTAGGGGGGCGTGAACGAACCATCCGGATTTAGGACGCCCGGCACGATCGTAGGCTTAGTGACATTGCGGGTGACGAAGTTGCGCGAATTGCGGCCGACATAGCCGCTGAAAGAACCCTTCACGCCACCGAGCCCAGATATGTTCATGCCGATCTTGTGACCAACATCCTTGCTGACTTCCGCGATCTTCACCTGCAACATGACCTGCAACGGCGTCGCCATGCGCAGGCGGCTGACCACGGTCGTTTCCTTGCCCACGAAGGCCTGCGTCAGCCGTTCGGCCTCCGCCGCGTCCTCGGGCGCCTTGATCGTGCCGGTCAGCAGGACCATGCCATTCATCTTGTTGACCGCGATGGCGGCGTCCGGCATCGCCAGGCGCAGCATGTCGTCGATGCTGGTCAGGTTGTTGCCGACCCGCACCGTGCCCGAAAACAGCACCTTGCCGTTGGTCGCGGTGGCGAAGACGGTGGTTTCGCCCGCCTTCTTCGCGATCAGGTAAAGCTGGTTCTGCGACCGGACATGGACGTCGACGACGGACGGATCGGCGATCACGACATCGGACATCTTGGCCGACAGGTTGACCACCCGGCTGCCGCCGATCGACATCAGGATCGCACCGTCCTGCATGCTGGAGGGCGCGGCGTTAAGCGCCGTGGTGGGGGCCGCGATGGTGGCGACGGCCAGGCCCAGGGCAATGGCCGGAGCGGTCAGGCGCGGCGCGCGATTGTGCAAGCTCTTCATCTTACTTCCCCCGACCGGAACTTCGGTCACTTGGGTGCCGCGAGCCACGCGGATCACCGGCCCCTTGAAGGCCACGGTGCCGACCGGCGCGCCGTTGGCGGCCATCATCGGCGGTATCGGCGCTTCCGCCTTGGCCGGGACCGAGCTGCGCTGGTAGCGCGATACGTCGGCGCCCGTCGAATAGGTGGAACCGCGATCGACCGGGCTGGCGGCCAGCTTGGCGATGATCGCCTTTTCCGCATTGGGATTCGCGCCGCCGGGCAGGTCGACATCGGTGCCCGCAATCGCGGCATCCAGGTCGGACGTGGTGTCCGCCATCGACCGGAGCGACATGGACAGCGACCCGATGGTCTGCGACACCGCGATCTTTTCGGCGATCTTGGGCGTCACTTCGATCGTGACGTTGGAATAGGTGCGCACTTCGGGCTTGCCGTCCGCGCCCATCGCATCCATGCGCTGGTCGGTAGCGAGCACGCGCAGGTTGCGCAGGATGGTTTCGGACACGCGCAGCGGATCGCCGTCGCCACCGCCTGCCACGCTTTGTGTCAGGACCAGGTCGATCCGATCGCCCGGAAATACGAAGCCCGCGACGGAGCTTTGCGCGGACACCGGAACCGTGACCGCCCGCATGCCGGGGCCCAGCGCCGCCGCCAGGAAACCACGATCGCCCGGCTGCACGATGGACCCCTGGGTCATCGGCTGCCCTGCTGTGATAGCGGTGCGCACGACGCTGCCTGCCAGCTTGGCGGGATCGGCCTCACCACGCAGGAAATAGGCCTGCTCGATCAGATCCTTGGGCCAGGGCTGAAAGCGGAAGCTTTCCGCGTCCAATATCGTGCCCACGGGCAGCGCCTTGGTCGCGACCAGCACATGGGGCTGATCGGCTTCGACCGGCATGTTCGCGGCATTGACCTGCGGCGTACTCGACGAACTCAACATGTTGCGTGCAAGCAAGGCTGTAGTGACTGCTATGATTAGCGCCCCCACCAGCAGCACGATCTTCTTGGCATCCATGACGAAATTCGCCTCCCTCAAATGGGTGCACTGCCCCCAGTGCCCCACTCATTACGCAAAATGGTTAAGATATCGTTCGCCAAGCAGCCAAAGGGCCGCGACGGATATGGCAACGCCATAGGGAATTTCCGGCTGTCCCAGCCTCTTTGTCATCCGGTGGTGGATGACCGTGACGATCGTGACCAACCCGCCCAGCATCGCCATCAGGACGATCATCGACAGCACCGCCTGCCAGGGAAACCACAGCGCCAGCGCGCCGAGCAGCTTGACATCCCCTCCGCCCATCATGCCTGCGGCGAACAGCGCAGCGAACAGGACGAACACGATGACGCCGACCAGCAGTTGCACCGCCATGCCGGGCCACGGCTCCAGCCCGCTCGCCAGCCACCACAGGGGCGCGAGCAAGGCGATGGCCAGGTTCAGCCGATTGGATATGATGCGCGACCGTAAATCCGTGATCGCCGCCACAATCAGCAGCGCGCCCAATAGCGCTATCAGCGCCAGTCGGAAATATTCCCCGGTCATGGGGGTTAGGCCCTAGACCATATGGCTTACCAAAGGGTAACCACGGCACAGATGGATTCACCCGATTTCCCGACGGCGGCCCCCGACGCGCCGATCAACCGGCGCGCCTGGCCGATGGGCGGGCGGCTGGACTATTGGACCGCGCCCGATGGCTGGCCGATCCGCCGGTATCAGCTGGGATCGGGCGAACGTGGCCGCATGCTGGTGCTGGGCGGTCGCGGCGACATGATTGAAAAATATCTGGAGGTCATCCACCATTGGGCGACGCGCGGCTGGGCCGTAACCAGCTTCGACTGGCGCGGACAGGGCGGATCGGGCCGCCTGACCGACGACCCGCTTTGTGGGCATATCGGCGACTTTGCCGCGTGGATCGCGGACCTCAATGCGCTGGCGGCGGACTGGCGGGCGGAAGGGCATGGCCCCACCGCCATGGTGGCGCACAGCATGGGCGGCCATATGTTGCTGCGCGCGCTGGCCGAAGGCATGCCCGCGCCCGGCGCCGCTGCCGTGGTCGCGCCGATGCTGGGCGTCCATAGCGCGCCGCTGCCGCGCTGGCTGGCGGTGGCGATCGCGCGCTTCATGGTGGGCATCGGGCGGGGGGAGCGTCCCGCCTGGACGCAGAAGGAGCAATCCGACCGGCAGCGGCGGATGCGGCAGAAAAGGCTGACCCACGATCCGGATCGCTATGCCGACGAAATCTGGTGGCGCGATCATAGTCGCGATATCGCGCTGGGTCCGCCGAGCTGGAACTGGGTGCTACAGGCGCTCGAATTGACCCGAACATTGGCGGAAGGACCGGCGATCGCCCGGATCGACACGCCCATGCTGATCCTGGCGACGGATGCCGACCAGCTTGTATCGACACCCGCCATCCGCGAGGTGACAGGGCGCATCGCGGGCGCGCGGCTGCATGTCTATGGGCGGGAAGCGGCGCACGAGATATTGCGCGAACTGGACCCGGTGCGGCTGGACGCGCTGTCGCGGATCGATGCTTTTCTGGACGAGAAGGCTCCCAGCGAGATCGGCCGTTGACCCATCCCGACATCGTCATCATCGGCGGCGGCATGGCCGGCGCCAGCCTGGGCGCGGAACTGGCGGCGCATGCCCATGTGCTGATCCTGGAGATGGAGGAACAGCCAGGCTATCACGCCACGGGCCGGTCGGTGGCTTTCTGGGAAGAGACCTATGGCGGGCCGATCGTCCAGCCGCTGACCACCGCGTCGGGGCCGATGCTGACCGATCCCGACCCCGCCTTTCACGACCGCAGCTTCCTCTCGCCGCGCCGCACATTGCACATCGGCCGCGCGCGGGACGCGGATCGGCGCGATGCGCTGCTGGCGCAGTTCGCGGGCCGGGTCGATCTGCAATGCGTCGATCCCGCCACGCTGGTGCCGGGGCTGCGGCCCGACTGGACGCTGGGCGTGCTGGAGCCGAGTTGCCGGGACATCGACGTCGGGGCGTTGCATCAGGCCTATCTGCGCCGTTTCCAGCGCCTGGGCGGCGAGGTGCGCCTGGCCAGCGCGTTGACCGCAGCCCATGCCGAGCCGGGCGGCTGGCGCATCGACACGCGCGAAGGCGCCATCCACTGCGGCCTGCTGGTCAACGCGGCGGGGGCCTGGGCCGATATCGTCGCGGCGGCCAGTGGCGTCGCGCCCGTGGGTATCCGCCCGTTGCGGCGCACCGTCGCGCAGTTGCGCGTGCCCGCCATGCCGTCTTCCGATCTGCCGCTGGTGATGGACCTGTCGGGCGGCTTCTATTTCAAGCCGGAGGGGGCGGGGCGGCTATGGCTCACTCCGCATGATGAAGCGCCGTCGCTCCCCTGCGACGCCGCGCCGGAGGAACTGGCGGTGGCGCAGGCGATCGCCCGGTTCGAGGAAGCGGTCGACTGGCCGATCGCGGCCGTCGAACGCAAATGGGCCGGGCTGCGCAGCTTCGCGCCCGACCGTGCGCCCGTCTATGGGTTCGATCCGGATGTTCCGGGCTTCTTCTGGTTCGCGGGGCAGGGCGGCTTCGGCATCCAGACCGCGCCCGCCGCCGCCCTGCTGGCCAGTGCGCTGATCCGGGATGAAGCCCCATCGGCGCAGATCGCCAACCTCGATCCGCGTCCCTATTCTCCCGCCCGGTTTCGCTAAGCCCCGGTTTCGCTAAGCTACGTCCGCATCGCACGGCGACTGGCCAGCCCCATCATCGCGAAACCGGCGAGCGACGCGACGATATTCGCCATCGCCGCACCCTTCGTGCCGTAGAGCGGCAGTAGCGCCGATTGCAGTCCCAGCAGCAGCAGGGTCGAGATGACGGTGATCCGCAGCGACAGGCCCGCCCGGTCGGTTGCCATCAGCAGCGGGCGATAGCTGACCCCGATCAGTTCGATGCAGGCGGCCACGCCCAGCATCAGCAGCAGCGGATAGGCGGGCAGGAAATCCTTGCCTGCGATCAGCCCCAGCAGCGGATGGCCGATGGTGAGGATCAGGCCGATGATCACCGCGCCCGCCGCCAGCGCCAGCCGGTTGGTACGCCGGAACAGCGCGCTCAATGCCTCCTTGCCCTGCGTGCTGGTGCGCGACAGTTCGACGAAGATACTGCGCGACAGCAGGCTGCTGATCTTGGTCAGCGAATTGGCGAGCTGATTGGCGAGGCGATAGAGGCCTGCGCCCGCCGGGCCGACGAAAGCGCCGACGATCAGCACCGCGACCTGTTGGCCGATGGACGACAGGCTGGTTTGCAGGTTGGTCGCCGTCAGAAAGCCGACGATGCCGGGATTTTCCGTCCGCGCGTCCAGCGCCTTGCCCGCGCGCCAGTGGCCGATCCGGCCCCGCCCGACCTTCAGCGCCAGATACCAGTAGCTGAGCGCGCAGAGCAGCTCGGCAAAGGCCCAGGCGATCAGGAAACCGCTGATGTCGGGCATCACGGCCAGCGCGACGCCCGCGCCGATCATCCGCCCGACCGGGATCATGGTTTCGGCGAAGGAGGCCGAATCGAACCGGTCGAACAGGCGCAGCACGCCGGTCGGGCTGGACCGGATCGTGACCATCATCACCATGCAGAAGGCCCAGACCTGCCATCCCATGTCCGGCCCGATCCCCAGCAGGTCGCCCAGCAGCAGGATGATCGCCGCCGCGATCACGCCGCCCGCGAGCGCCGAGGCCAGGTCGATCAGGATGCAGAAGCGCAGCACCCGGTTCAGCGCGTCGCCGTTCCCGCTCGCCAGATGCGGCTGGCCGTAGCGCACGACGATCTGCCAGCTGTCGAAACTCACCAGCGTCTTGATGACGTTGGCGGCGCTCAGCACCAGCGCGAAACGCCCGAAATCGGCGACCCCCAGGGTGCGGGTTACGATAGCGAGATAGGCCAGGCTGAGCACCGCGCCCACGCCCTTGCCCCCCAGCAGCCAGCCGGTATTGGCCAGGATGCGGGCGAAACCGTCCCCCGCCGCGCCCGATCCGCGCTTGAACATCGTCACTCCATAGGGCCAACGGGTAGGTTGGGCACGCCGCGCTTTAGGCGAGCGTCGGGACGAGTGCAAATGCCGCCTTTTTTTCGGCCAAATTGCCATCTAAAGCCGCGCCCATGACGATCACCAAAGCCATCATCCTGTCCGCCGGCCAAGGCTCGCGGCTCCTGCCGCTGACCCGCGACGTGCCCAAATGCATGATCGACTTCAACGGCCGCACCCTCATCAGCTGGCAGGTCGCGGCGCTGGTCGCCAATGGCGTGACCGACATCGTCGTCGTCACCGGCTTCCGCACCGAACGGGTCGAGGATCATGCGCTGCAACTCTATCGCGAAACCGGCGCGCGCATCCGCACCGTCTTCAATCCCTTCTTCCAGGTCGCCGACAACCTTGGCACATGCTGGATCGTGCGGGAGGAGATGGACCGCGATTTCATCATCCTGAACGGCGACACCATCGTGTCGGACGCGATCGTGGCGAAGCTGGTCGATGGCGCGCAGGACGCCATCACCGTCACCGTGGATGTGAAGGCCGACGGCGATTATGACGATGACGACATGAAGGTGAACCGCGACGAGAGCGGTCGCCTGCACCATATCGGCAAGCGGCTGCTGCCGCCCGACACCAATGCCGAATTGATCGGCATGCTGGCCTTCACCGGCGAAGGCCCGGCAATCTTCCGCAACCAGGTGGAGCAGATGATGCGCACGCCCGAAGGCGTGGAACGCTGGTATCTGCGCGCCATCGACATCATCGCCAAGGGCAATCGCGTGGGCACCGTGTCGATCGACGGACTGGACTGGCAGGAGGTCGATTTCCCCCAGGATGTCGAGGCGGCCCAGACGCTGACGGACAAATGGGTGGCGGAAGGACGCTACGCGAAATAGGAGAAGGCGGGCTTAACTTCGCACATTTCCTGCTGGTTTCGACATTAAATATCCTATTTCGGATTTATCGTTACGCTGCCCAACGGTGCTGGCCGAACGATGTTAGCAGGCGAGGTGGGACGTAGGATAGCCCGGCTGATCTATATTCCATCATCGAACGAAGGTGGGTGGCGCGATGGCGAACTTAGAAAACCTCAGCCTTTGATCCCGTTGAAATGCCCCTTCAACCAGTCGCGCAAACTGTCCAACTCGCTGTCCAGTTTGACCGCCGAGCCCAAGTCCGGCTGCCCCGGCCAGCCAGCATCCGCAATGGTCAGGCCGCAGGCGCTGCGTGTCCCTTCGTAGCGGGGAATGACGTGGAAATGGACATGGGGGTCGACCATCATCAGCATCAGATAGTTGATCCTGCCATAATCCACCGCTTTGGTCAGCGCCGCCTCGATCGCGGCGGTGACGGTCTTGAGTTCGGCATGCGCCTGCCCCGGCAGGTCGCCGAACGCGGTCGCGTCGCTCTTGGCCGCCAGCACCAGCGACCCCAGCGTCGGCTGCGCGGGACGCAACAGCACGACCCAATGGTCGAACGCGGCGATCAGCGTCGCGGGCCAGCCGAACTTCTCGATCGTCGCGTTCATAGGGCTGCCTCTGCTTCGTCCATCCAGCTGACGATCGGCTTGCCCGACCGCCGCACGCCATAGGCCTGGGCCAGCCGCACGGCATGGACGACGAGCGAGAGGATCGTCCACCAGGCCAACGCGATGAGGCCGATGTCGGGGCGACCGAACAACAGCGACACGAACAGGATCACCATATTGGGATTGCGCCGCGCGGTGATGAGCCGGAACTGGCTGTCGAACGGCCGCCAGACATGGATGTCCATCTTGAAGTCCTTGAGGAACATCCCCTCGATCAGCCGTTGCAGGATATAGCCCGCGATCACTGCGGTCATGATAAAGGTGAAGGTGCCGCCCGACAGGCCAAGCCCCCAATAGACCAGCCCGGTGCCCCAGAAATACCACCAGAAGGGCGGGTGGACCAGGTCGACGCCATGGTCGATTACATTGCCCCATTTGGACGAAGTGATGGTGCAGCGCGCCAGCTTGCCATCGACCGTATCCAGCACCATGAAGATGAAGCCCGACAGGAAGCCGGTCCAGAACATGCCCTGCGCGAACAGATAGGTGGCGAGCAGGCACAGGGTAACGCCGATCACCGACACCATATTGGGTGTCATCCGCAATTGCGCGGCGATCCGCGTCAGCACCAGCGCCAGTTCGGGCCACAGATATTTGGTCAGGACATCGGTCACGCCCTTATACGCGCCGAAATAGCTGCGCCGCTCGATCGCGCGCCGGGTCGATGGGGTCAGTTCGCACACCATCGGCTGCTCCAGTTTGCGCAGCTGCCGGTTGTAGAGCTTGCGCCCGTCCGCCAGGTCGATGACATGCGGCGCGGTCAGCGGATCGACGCCTTGCGCCACCTGGCCCACGATCGGCGTGCCCGCCCAGGCGAACAGGGTGCCCGGCGTTTCCAGAACAAGGCGCAGCAAGAGCGGGTCGAAGGCGTAGGTCAGGTTGAACAGCAGCTCATGTCCCGCCGCCAGCGTGCTGCCATTTTTCGCCGCGCTCTGCGCCATGCGGCGATTGCGCTCGGCATTGGACATGCCCCAGATCGGCGTCGCATTGTCGCCCATCAGGCGGACGGGGCCAAGGGCGGTGGTGATTGTCTGGCTCATGCGTGGCTCTTTGCGAAGTTCAGGATGATGTCGGCCTGACGCTGCGAAGCGGGGAAGGGCGACAGGTCTATCGATTGCTGCATCGCCGCTTCCTGAGCAGCAACGAAGCCGGGTTGCAAGTCGTTCGCGTGGGCCAGCGCGGCGGGCAGGGCGTCCGCGCGCTCGATCACCTGGCCCAGCCGCCAGTGGGCGAAGGCGTCGCCCGCCGCGTCGCGATGGTCGAGGTTGAGGAAGATGCAGGGTCGCGGCTGGATCAGAAATTCGTAAACCTGGCTCGACACGTCGCCCAGATAGACGTCGGCGCTCATCGTGTAACCCATGTCGATCGACCGGCGGCTGCCCATGTCGACATGGATGTGCGGCGCGGCGCTGACGATCGGCGGCGTCTTGGCGGCCAGCTTGGTATGCGGGGCGATGACGACGTTCCAGCCGGTCAGCGACTCCAGCGCGGCCAGCACCGCCGGGCCATGCCGGACCCAGGAGGACAGGTCCGCGTCGAAATGCGGGTTGTAGAGCAGCACCGGCTTGTCGTCGGGGAAGAGGCGCTGCCGCTCCGCCTTCAATTCGAACTTGGCATAGCCACCGACCGCCACCGTGTCCGCCGTGCACAGCCCGCGATCGATCATGCGGCGGCGATCCTTTTCGCCCGCGACCAGCGTCAGGTCGAAATCGGCATGGCGTTTCTTGTAGCCGCCCTCCCGGTCACCCGCGCCATGTTTGATGAGGATGAGGCGGGACGTAAAGCCCGGCACGCGGCGCAGCCAGGCGCTGCTGATTTCCGTCGTCACCAGCGTGGGGAAGCGGGCGATGATGCGATAGTTGAGCAGCAGGGTCGCCAGGCGCGAAGGCTGGCGAAAGAGCGAGTTGGGGCGAGAGGGCGGGCGACGCAGGCGAATCATGTGGAGGGTGGCTTCGGGGTCATAGCTGGCGACCAGCGCCAATATCTGGTCCGACGGCGACAGGATGCTGACCCGCACATCGGGCCGACGCGCCAGTTCCAGAGCGGCGGGCAGCCAATGAAAGAGTTGCTGCGCTTCGGCGATGGCGAGGAAGGCGATGTCGGTCGGCAAGGGCGGCGGTTCCTGATGGCGATGCACGTTCCCTGGCCTTCGCCGAGGAACATTATCCCGAACGCAACGGAATACGCACCCATCATCGCCCTAGCGCGGTCGGCCAACGAAGCAAAGACGCTGGCCGACTATTTGCAAGCCATTTGCAACAAGGGCTTATGGGCAGAAACATGGGTCACAGTGCTGGACCTTTGCGGATTTTTCGTTATGCGGACCCCCAACAACAGACATCTTTCGAAGAGGCTCGACGAGCGATGGCCGAATTTGCGTTGCCCAAGAACAGCAAGATCAGCGGCAAGGGCGTAACCCATCCCGCACCCGACGGCGCGACCAATGTCCGTAGCTTCAAGGTCTATCGCTACGATCCCGACTCCGGCCAGAATCCCCGCTACGACACGTTCGAGATCGACCTCAACTCTTGCGGGCCGATGGTCCTGGACGCGCTGCTCAAGATCAAGAATGAATATGATCCCACGCTGACCTTCCGCCGCTCGTGCCGCGAGGGCATCTGCGGTAGCTGTTCGATGAACATGAACGGCAAGAATGGCCTGGCCTGCACCACCGCGATCGACGAGTGCAGCGGCAAGGATGTGCGCATCACCCCGCTGCCGCACATGGACGTCATCAAGGATCTGGTGCCCGACTTCACCCATTTCTACGCCCAGTATAATTCGATCCAGCCCTGGCTGAAGACCGTGTCCCCGCCGCCGTCGGGCAAGGAGCGGCTCCAGTCGCCCGCCGACCGCGAGAAGCTCGATGGCCTGTACGAGTGCATCCTGTGCGCCTGCTGCTCGACCAGCTGCCCGTCCTACTGGTGGAACAGCGACAAGTTCCTGGGTCCAGCGATCCTGCTCCAGGCCTATCGCTGGCTGGCGGACAGCCGCGACGAATACACCGGCGAGCGTCTGGACGAGTTGGAAGATCCGTTCCGCCTCTATCGCTGCCACACCATCATGAACTGCGCGAATGTCTGCCCCAAGGGCCTGAGCCCGGCCAAGGCGATCGCCGAAACCAAGAAGATGATGGTCGAACGGCAGCTGTAGGTTGACCAGCGACGGCATCGCCGGCGGCGTCACGCTGACCGAAGGGAAGTGGGCGGGCTGGGCCGCATGGTCGGACCCACATCCCGATACCTTTCTCCAGGCGATCGGTCGCGGCTATATGCGCAGCGACACGCCGACCAGGGCGCGGGTCGGGCTGGAGACGCGATCGAGCCATCGCAACCGGCTCGATACGCTGCACGGCGGTTTCCTCGCCGCCTTTGCCGACCATGCCTATTTCGGCGCGCTCTGGGCCATGGGGCACGAGGAACAGATTAACGGCGTCACCATCGACCTGTCGATGCAATATCTGGGTGCGGGCAAGGTCGGGCCGGACCTGATCGCCGAGGTCGAGGTGCTGCGCGAAACCGGGCGGCTGTTCTTCCTGCGCATGCTCGTCACCCAGGATGGCGAGCCGATCGCCGCTTCCACCGCCACGCTGCGCAAGGCGCCAAGCGCCCAGTGACCAGCGTCATCGCCCGCTACGACGCGCTGGTGCAGGCCGGCGAATTGCGGCCCGACCCGGACCAGCGGGCGGCGGCGGAGCGACTCGACCGGCTGCAACAGGAACTGGAAGCGGTGCCCGCGCGCGGATCGACGCTGTGGAAGCTGCTGCGCAAGGCGCCCGAGCCGCCGCGCGGCCTCTATATGTGGGGCGGGGTCGGGCGCGGCAAATCGATGCTGATGGACCTGTTTTTCGACACGGTTCATGTCACCCGCAAGAAGCGCGCCCATTTCCACGAGTTCATGTTGGACGTCCACGCCCGGTTGGCGGAAGCGCGCAAATCGGAAAAGGGCGATCCCATCCCGCCGGTGGTGGACTCGCTGGCCGACGAGGCGCGGCTGCTCTGCTTCGACGAGATGGTGGTCAACAATATGGCGGACGCGGCGATCATGTCGCGGCTGTTCACCGGCCTGCTGGAAAAGCGGGTGACGATCGTCACCACGTCCAACCGCGAACCCGACGAGCTCTACAAGAACGGCCTCAACCGCCAGCTTTTCCTGCCCTTCATCGACCTGATAAAGGTGAAGCTGGACGTGATGACCTTGAACGGTCCGACCGACTATCGGCGCGACCGTCTGGGCGACGCGACGCTGTGGCATTGTCCCAACGGTCCGGAGGCGACCAAAGCGCTGTCCGACGCCTTTTTCCGCCTGACCGATTTTTCGGTCGAGGATCGGACGCGCGTGCCGTCGGAGGACATCGTCGTGCAGGGCGGGCGCACGCTGCACGTCCCCAAGAGCCTGAAAGGCGTCGCGGTCTTCTCGTTCAAGCGTCTGTGCGCCGAGGCGCGGGGCGCGCCGGACTATCTGGCGATCGCGCGCAAATATCACACCGTCATCATCGTGGGCATCCCCGTGCTGGGGCCGGAGAAGCGGAACGAGGCCGCCCGTTTCGTGACGCTGATCGACTCCCTCTACGAATATAAGGTGAAGCTGTTGGCGTCAGCCGATGCCC
This sequence comes from Sphingobium sp. CR2-8, assembly GCF_035818615.1. Taxonomy (NCBI): domain Bacteria; kingdom Pseudomonadati; phylum Pseudomonadota; class Alphaproteobacteria; order Sphingomonadales; family Sphingobiaceae; genus Sphingobium; species Sphingobium wonjuense. The sequence continues at coordinate 1,128,853 of NZ_JAYKZY010000002.1, forward strand.
AACCCGCCAATCTCTATCCCCAGGGCGACGGAGCGTTCGAGTTCGAACGTACCGTGTCGCGGTTGATGGAAATGCAGTCGGACGACTATCTCGCCCTAGGCCACGGGCCGAAATAGCCCGGCGCGGCCTGGCCCCCAAATAGCCTTGCGCGTCGCCCCGCCCCCTAAATCCGCCTGTTTTGTGTCCATTCATCGCCGGGCGGGGTCTGCCCATCCGATGCCTGTGCGCCGTTCATCAGGACGCAATCTTGTGGTGGGAAACAGGTCGGGTGCCGTCGTGATCGACGACACCCGACAGGATACCTCTGCAGGGAAGGCTCGCGGACCAGGGTAGAAGCCCGGAGCGACAGGGTGTGAATCCCTTCTAATGCAATTGCGAATGAATTGCAAAGATAATTTGCCTTTCCGAGGTTTGGGCGGTTGAAACCCCGGTTCGAAGGGCGTAGGCGAACCAGCAATTCCAGTAGTCATGACTTGGAGGATGATTGCATATGGCCCGTAACAAGATCGCGCTTATCGGCGCTGGTAATATCGGCGGCACGCTGGCGCATCTGGCTGCGCTCAAGGGACTGGGCGACATCGTCCTGTTCGACGTGGCGGAAGGCGTGCCTCAGGGCAAGGCGCTCGACCTGTCGCAATGCGCTTCGGTCGAAGGCTTCGACGCCAAGATCACGGGCAGCAATGATTATGCCGACATCGCGGGCGCGGACGTCATCATCGTCACCGCCGGCGTCGCCCGCAAGCCGGGCATGAGCCGCGACGACCTGCTCGGCATCAACCTGAAAGTCATGAAGGCCGTGGGCGAGGGCATCGCCGCCAACGCGCCTGACGCCTTCGTCATTTGCATCACCAACCCGCTCGACGCGATGGTGTGGGCGCTGCGCGAATTTTCGGGCCTGCCGCACAACAAGGTCGTCGGCATGGCCGGCGTGCTGGACAGCTCGCGCTTCAACCATTTCCTGGCGGAAGAATTCAACGTGTCGGCCAAGGACGTCACCAGCTTCGTGCTGGGCGGCCATGGCGACACGATGGTCCCGGTCATCGAATATTCGACCGTCGCGGGCATCCCCGTTCCCGACCTCATCAAGCAGGGCCGTTCGACGCAGGAGCGCATCGACGCCATCGTCGCACGCACCCGTTCGGGCGGGGGCGAGATCGTCGCGCTGCTCAAGACCGGTTCGGCCTTCTATGCGCCCGCCACCAGCGCGATCGCCATGGCCGAAGCCTATCTGGGCGACAAGAAGCGTCTGCTGCCCTGCGCCGCCAACCTGACCGGCCAATATGGCGTCGACAATCTCTATGTCGGCGTGCCTGTCATCATCGGCAAGGACGGCGTCGAGCAGATCGTCGAGATCGCGCTGAACGACGAAGCCAAGGCGAACCTTCAGGTGTCGGTCGACGCGGTGAAGGAGCTGCTGGAAGCGTGCAAGGGCATCGATCCCTCGCTGGCATGATTGACGAATAAGGAGCCACCCCGGCGAAAGCCGGGGCCCAGTCGGGGTGACGCCGATGATGGAAAGCCAGGCTTTCGTCTACATCATGGCAATCGACGGAACGGCACGATCTATATCGGGTCTACCGTCGATCTCCCAAAAAGGGTTTGGGAACATCGCAACAGCGTCGTCCCCGGGTTCACGAAGCGATATGGTTGTCATCTTCTCGTCTGGTACGAAAAACATGACAGCCTGGAAGCCGCCCGCCTTCGTGAGCGGCAGATGAAAGAATGAAAGCGAGCGTGGAAGCTGCGCGAGATTGAAGGCCCCAACCCGGAATGGACGGACCTTTACGATCGGACTGCGCAACCATGATCGCTTTGGAAACTGGGCCCCGGCCTTCGCTGGGGTGGAACATGAAGGATAGAGGCGGTCAATGAGCATCCTCATTAACAAAAATACCAAGGTCATCACCCAGGGCATGACCGGTGCCACCGGCACCTTCCACACCGAACAGGCGCTGGCCTATGGCAGCCAGATGGTCGGCGGCGTGACGCCGGGCAAGGGCGGCCAGACCCATATCGGCCTGCCCATGTTCGACACGGTCGCGGAAGCCAAGTCGAAGACCGGCGCCGACGCTTCGGTCATCTACGTGCCGCCGCCATTCGCGGCCGATTCGATCCTGGAAGCGATCGACGCGGAAATCCCGCTGATCGTCGCCATCACCGAAGGCATCCCCGTCCTGGACATGGTCCGCGTGAAGCGCGCCCTGTCGGGCAGCAAGTCGCGCCTGATCGGCCCGAACTGCCCCGGCGTCCTGACGCCCGGCGAGTGCAAGATCGGCATCATGCCCGGCTCCATCTTCTCCAAGGGCAGCGTCGGCGTCGTGTCGCGTTCGGGCACGCTGACCTATGAAGCCGTGTTCCAGACCACCAATGCGGGCCTGGGCCAGACGACGGCTGTCGGCATCGGCGGCGATCCGGTCAACGGCACCAACTTCATCGACGTGCTGGAACTGTTCCTGGCCGACGACGCGACCGAATTGATCATCATGATCGGTGAAATCGGCGGCGACGCGGAAGAACAGGCGGCCCAGTTCCTGATCGACGAAGCCAAGCGTGGCCGCAAGAAGCCGATGGCCGGCTTCATCGCGGGCCGCACGGCGCCTCCGGGCCGTCGCATGGGCCATGCCGGCGCGATCGTGTCGGGCGGCAAGGGCGACGCGGAAAGCAAGATCGCGGCGATGGAGGCGGCCGGCATCAAGGTCGCCGCCAGCCCGTCCGAGCTTGGCTCGACGCTGGTCGAGGTGCTGAAGGGCTAATCAGCCCCTATATACGGGCGGCCGGGCTGCACCCCGGCCGCTATTTTCCCGCTCCGCGACTGCACGCGGCTGGGATGGGACGAGAAATGGGTTACGAGAACCAGGAATTCGAAGTCGAGCGCGGGCCAAGCTGGCAGCGCGACAACTGGCCGCTGAACGACACCGACGATCTGACCGGGGCGCTTGACCCCACGCAGATGCAGGTGGCCGTGAAGGCCGCCGCCAAGTCGGCGGGCAAGCCCGTGTCGGACAGCGACGCCGTCGCCGCGGCAGACGACGCCATTCGCGCACAACTGCTGATCCGCACCTATCGGGTGCGCGGGCATCTGGCCGCCGACCTCGATCCGCTGGGCCTGGCCAAGCGTGACCTGCCGGCCGACCTCACCCCGGAATATCATGGCCTGACCGACCCGGCGAAGAAGATCTATCTGGGCGGCACGCTGGGCCTGCAATATGCGACAGTGGCGGAGATCGTTGCGATCCTGCGCGCCAATTATTGCGGCCATGTGGGCCTGGAATATATGCACATCGCCGATGTCGAGGAGCGCCGCTTCCTCCAGGAGAGACTGGAAGGCAAGGACAAGGAAATCATCTTCACGCCCGAGGGCAAGAAGGCGATCCTGGCCAAGGTCATCCAGGGCGAGCAATATGAGAAGTTCCTGGGCCGCAAATATGTCGGCACCAAGCGCTTCGGCCTGGACGGTGGCGAATCGATGATCCCGGCGCTTGAAGCCGTCATCAAATATGGCGGTTCGGCCGGCGTGCGCGAAATCGTGTTCGGCATGGCCCATCGCGGCCGCCTGAACGTGTTGGCCAATGTGATGGCCAAGGGCTTCCGCGTCATCTTCCACGAATTTTCGGGCGGCACCGCCAATCCCGAAGATGTCGGCGGTTCGGGCGACGTCAAATATCATCTGGGCACATCGACCGATCGCGAGTTCGACGGCGTCAAGGTCCATATGTCGCTGGTCCCCAACCCCTCGCATCTCGAAACCGTCGATCCGGTGGTGCTGGGCAAGGTCCGCGCGCAGCAGACCTTCCGTGACGACCTGGGCAAGCATGAGCAGGTTCTGCCCGTGCTGATCCACGGCGACGCGGCCTTCGCGGGCCAGGGTATCGTCTGGGAATGCCTCGGCTTTTCGGGTGTGCATGGCTATAATACCGGCGGCTGCGTCCACTTCATCATCAACAACCAGATCGGCTTCACCACCAGCCCGCAATTTTCGCGCGGCTCGCCCTATCCGTCCGACGTGGCGAAGGGCGTCCAGGCGCCGATCCTGCACGTTAATGGCGACGATCCCGAAGCCGTGACCTTCGTGTGCAAGCTGGCGATGGAATATCGCCAGACCTTCCATCGCGATATCGTGATCGACATGTGGTGCTATCGCCGCTTCGGTCATAACGAAGGCGACGAGCCGGGCTTCACCCAGCCGCTGATGTACAAGGAAATCCGCCAGCATCCGCCGGTCAGCGACGTCTATGCGGCGCGCCTCAAGGCCGAAGGCGTGGTGGACGACGCGTTCATCGCCGAATCGACCGACGGCTTCGTCGCCCATCTGGAAGACGAGTTCGAGGCGTCGAAGAGCTACAAATCGAACAAGGCCGATTGGTTCGCCGGTCGCTGGTCCGGCCTGCACAAGCCCGCCGATTACGAGACGGCGCGCCAGAGCGTGGAGTCCGCGATCAGCAACAAGCTGTTCGACAGCCTGGGCAAGACGCTGACCACCGTTCCCGAAGGCCTCAACGTCCATAAGACGCTGAAGCGCGTGATCGACGCCAAGGCGGAGATGTTCAAGAGCGGCGCGAACTTCGACTGGGCGACCGGCGAAGCGCTGGCGTTCGGATCGCTGCTGTCGGAAGGCTATGGCGTCCGTCTCTCGGGTCAGGACTCCGGGCGCGGCACGTTCAGCCAGCGTCACGCCGTCTGGACCGATCAGGACAGCGAAAACAAATATGTCCCGCTCTCAACCGTGCCGCATGGCCGGTTCGAGGTGCTCGACAGCCCGCTGTCCGAATATGGCGTGCTGGGCTTCGAATATGGCTATGCCCTGGCGGACCCCAAGAGCCTGGTCATCTGGGAAGCGCAGTTCGGCGACTTCGCCAACGGCGCGCAGATCATCTTCGACCAGTATATCGCATCGTCGGAAACCAAGTGGCTGCGCTCCAACGGCCTGGTCTGCCTGTTGCCGCACGGCTATGAAGGGCAGGGTCCGGAACATAGTTCGGCGCGTCTCGAACGCTTCCTGCAACTGTGCGCGGAAGGCAATATCCAGGTCGCGAACATCACGACCCCGGCCAATTACTTCCACGCGCTGCGTCGCCAGATGCTGCGGCCCTTCCGCAAGCCGCTCATCATCATGGCGCCCAAGTCGCTGCTGCGGCACAAGGGTGCGGTCAGCAAGGCCGAGGATTTCCTGGGCGAAACCCAGTTCAAGCGCATCCTGTCGGACCCCAACGGGGCCGTCGACAAGGACACCAAGCGCCTGATCCTGTGTTCGGGCAAGGTGTTCTACGACCTGATGGACGCCCGCGATGCCGCTGGCGACACCGACGTGCAGATCGTCCGCATGGAACAGATCTATCCGTTTGCGACCGACGCCCTGGCCGATCGCATCACGCGCATGACCAGCCTGGACGATGTCGTCTGGTGTCAGGAAGAACCGCGCAACAATGGCGCGTGGTTCTTTGTTGAACCCTATATCGAAGAAGCCCTGGCAAAGGCTGGCAAGGCGCCGATGCGCGCCCGCTACGCCGGTCGCAAGGCGTCCGCCTCGCCCGCTACGGGTCTGGCGTCGCGCCATGTGTCCGAACAGGGCGCTCTTGTCGCCGATGCGCTGGGTCACAGCGTCCGTGAAGAAATCCGTCGCCAGAAGAAAGGCTGATCAAGCTCATGGCTACCGAAGTCAAAGTCCCAACGCTGGGCGAATCCGTTACCGAAGCAACCGTGGGCCAGTGGCTCAAGAAGCCGGGTGAGGCCGTCAAGGTCGATGAACCCATCGTGTCGCTGGAAACCGACAAGGTCGCGGTCGACGTGCCCTCGACCGTCGCCGGTGTCATGGGCGACATCATCGCCAAGGAAGGCGACACGGTCGAGGTCGGCGCGCTGCTGGCCTATGTGAACGAAGGCGGTTCCGCCGCCGCGTCGCCCGCGCCCGCCGCTGCTGCGGCGCCCGCTGCCAAGGCGGAGTCCGCCGCGCCTGCGCCCGCCGCGTCCGCACCGGCGCCTGCCGCTTCGGATGACGAAGAGGGCGGCAACCTCACCCTGTCACCCGCGGTTCGCCGTCTGGTGCTGGAACATGGCCTGGACCCCAGCAAGATCAAGGGCACCGGCAAGGACGGTCGCCTGACCAAGGACGACGTCACCGCCGCCGCCGCTGCCGGCACGGCCAAGGCTGCCGCCGGTGCCGCAGCCGCCGCGCCTGCTGCCGACGCCCCGGTCGCTTCCGGCCCCAGCCGCAAGCAGGAACGCGTCAAGATGACCCGCCTGCGCCAGACCGTCGCCAAGCGTCTGAAGGAAGCGCAGAACACCGCCGCGCTGCTGACGACCTATAACGACGTCGACATGACCAACATCATCGAGGCGCGTGCGAAATATAAGGATCTGTTCGAGAAGAAGCATGGCGTCCGTCTGGGCTTCATGGGCTTCTTCACCAAGGCCGTCTGCATGGCGCTGCGCGACATTCCGGGCGTGAACGCACAGATCGAAGGCGACGAGATCGTCTATAACGACTTCTGCGATATCTCCGTCGCCGTGTCGGCGCCCACGGGGCTGGTCGTGCCGGTCATCCGCAACGCGGAATCCTTAAGCGTCGCGGACATCGAAAAGACCATCGGCGGCTTCGGCAAGAAGGCCAAGGAAGGCAAGCTGACGATGGAAGATATGAAGGGCGGCACCTTCACCATCTCCAACGGCGGCGTGTTCGGTTCGCTGCTGTCCAGCCCGATCATCAACCCGCCCCAGTCGGCGGTTCTGGGCCTCCACCGCATCGAGGAACGCCCGGTCGTCCGCAACGGCCAGATCGTGGCCCGCCCGATGATGTATCTGGCGTTGAGCTACGACCATCGCATGGTCGACGGTCGCGAAGCGGTGACCTTCCTCGTCGCGGTGAAGAATGCGATCGAAGATCCTACCCGTCTGCTGATTGACCTGTAAGATCCGTCCCCGTTCGGGCTGAGCCTGTCTAAGCCCCGTCCTTTCTGGTTCTGAATGGACAAAAGAAGAAGTAATGCCCTTCGACAGGCTCAGGGCGAACGGAGATTATCATGGCTGATTTCGACTACGACGTTCTGGTGATCGGTTCCGGTCCCGGTGGCTATGTCGCCGCGATCCGTGCCGCGCAGCTGGGTCTCAAGACCGCCTGCGCCGAAAGCCGCGAGACGCTGGGCGGCACCTGCCTCAACGTCGGCTGCATCCCGTCCAAGGCGCTGTTGCACGCGTCCGAACTGTTCGACGAAGCCGCCAATGGCACGCTCGCCAAGCTGGGCGTGAAGATCGACAAGATGAGCCTGGACCTGCCCACCATGCAGGGCCAGCGCGTCGACGCGGTCAAGGGCCTGACCGGCGGCATCGAATTTCTGTTCAAGAAGAACAAGGTGACCTGGCTCAAGGGCCTCGCGACCTTCACCGGCGCCAACACCGTCGAGATCAACGGCGAGAAGGTGACGGCGAAGAACATCGTCATCGCGACTGGTTCGTCGGTCACGCCACTGCCCGGCGTCGCGGTCGACAATGCCGGTGGCAAGATCGTGGACTCCACCGGCGCGCTGGAACTGGACAAGTTGCCGGGTCATCTGGTCGTCGTCGGCGGCGGCGTGATCGGCCTGGAACTGGGTTCGGTCTGGAAGCGCCTGGGCGCCAAGGTCACGGTGGTCGAATATCTCGACCAGATCCTGCCCGGCATGGACGGCGAAGTCCGCAAGGAAGCCAACAAGATCTTCAAGAAGCAGGGCTTCGAATATCGCCTGGGCACCAAGGTGACGGGCGCGGAAGCGGGCAAGAAGGGCGTGACCCTGACCGTCGAACCGGCCGCCGGTGGCGACGCGGAAAAGATCGAGGCGGACGTGGTCCTCGTATCGATCGGCCGCCGTCCCAACACCGAAGGCCTCGGCCTCGACAAGATCGGCCTGGAACTCAACCCGCGCGGCCAGATCGAAACCGATCATGACTTCGCGACCAAGGTGCCCGGCGTCTGGGCGATCGGCGACGTCATCCCCGGCCCGATGCTGGCGCACAAGGCCGAGGACGAAGGCATTGCCGTCGCGGAAAATATCGCGGGCCTGACCGGCATCGTGAACCATGCCGTCATCCCCTCGGTGGTCTACACCAAGCCGGAGATCGCGGGCGTGGGTCTGACCGAGGAAGCCGCCAAGGAAAAGGGGGCGATCAAGGTCGGCAAGTTCCCGATGATGGCCAACAGTCGCGCCAAGACCAATCACGAGCCGGAAGGCTTCGTGAAGATCATCGCCGATGCCGACACCGACAAGGTGCTGGGCGTGTGGATCATCGCAACGCCCGCTGGCACGATGATCGCGCAGGCCGCGCAGGCCATGGAGTTCGGCGCGTCGAGCGAAGACATCGCCTACACCTGCCACGCGCACCCCACGCACAGCGAAGCGATCAAGGAAGCGGCGATGGCCGTGCAGGGCAAGCCGATCCATATGTAATCGGTTCGCGCATCGCGAATTTAGGAAAGGGGCCTCCGCAGTGCGGGGGCCTTTTTTCCCTGGGGTGAGTGCTTGATCGCCGGTAGCCATCGAAGCGAACACTCAGCATCCGTTCGGCTGAGCCTGTCGAAGCCTCTTATACCAAGTTGCATGGATAGGAATCTATAATCAGTTGTTCCCCGGCGTAGTCCGGGTCCAGTCCCGCGCTCAGACCTGGACCCCGGCCTGCGCCGGGGAACTGCCTTATGGATCAGCATCATCGCATTATAGTGTTAAACCCAGTCCTGCCGGAACCGGTCGATCTGATGCATCCGGTCATGCAGGATCGTCACGATCCCGACGGCACCGTCCGACAAGATACGCCAATAGATGTAATGGCGTTCATACCGGCAATAGAAGCCATCGACGCCCAATTCCGCAGGGATGTCTCGCCAGACGCAACGTCGAGCAGCGATATCCTCAAACTGCGTGAAAAGGCCGCGAACATATTGTTCGGCCTGATCCTGACCCCAGCGTTCGCGCGTATACCGAAAAATGGCGTCGATCCGCCGTCCCGCAGCCTGCTGCACGCGATAGGTAGCCATAGGCTTAACTGCGGGCGTTGCGGGCGATGATCATACTGGCGTCGAGCGATTGATAGCTACTCTCCGGGGCGGCAAATGCCTGGGTGAGTTCCGCCTTGAGATGCGCAAGGCGCTGACTTTCCACCTGCGCCTTGTCCCGGCGAATGAGGTCGCGAATATATTCGCTGACATTTTCATAGGCGCCATCATCGCCGACATTAGCGGCTACAAAATCACTCAGTGCGCCGCTGACGCGCACGTTCAAGGTCATGAGCTTGGACATGATGTTACCTTTCCGTCCACAAGATATGGAATATTCAGGACGGTAGCAAGGTTCGCAAGCGCAGCCGGAGCATTTTCAAAGCAGATGGCATCACCTGACTCTAAGGGGCTATGCGGAAAACAAAAGACAAGGAGAGCATGCCGTCGCGGGCACTTTATGGCGGCCCGCCATCCTCACCCTCATCCGACCGCGTCGGCGCGATCCTGGGCGGTGGCGCGTCGGACGGCGCCGCAGGCTGATCCACCGGCAAGCGTATCTGCCCGCCACCGATATTCACCGTCATCCCGCCTTCATCCACGCCCAGCCCGACATTGCCGATGCCGGTTTCCACCGTAATATTGGCGATGGCGTTGACCAGGTCGGCGTCCTGCGTCTCTTCGGGCGCATCCTCGACAGGTTCGTTGATCGCGCCGCTCATGAAATTGCGCCAGATGCGCGCGGGCACGCCGCCGCCCGCCGCGCCGCCGGGCAGGGGGCTATTGTCGTCATTGCCGATCCACACCGCCGTTACCAGCCCCCCTGCATAGCCCACGAAAATCGCGTCGCGGCTGTCCTGCGTCGTCCCCGTCTTGCCGAAGGTGCTGGTCCGCAAAGCCGCCGCGCTGCCGGTGCCGCGATTGGCGGCGGAGGACAGCAGGTCGCGGATCATTTCCAACTGGGCGTCGCTGAAATGGCGCTGACGCTGCATCAGCTTCTCGAACCAGCCTTGTTCTTCGGGCGGCAGGCCATGGGCGACGACCGGATAGGCCCCGGCCGCAACCGCCGCATAGGCTTCGGCCAGTTCGACCAGCGGAATTTCCGACGTGCCGAGCGCCAGGCTCAGATCCTCGGTCAGCGGCGCGGTGATGCCCAGGTCGCGGGCGACCTTGATGACATTGTCGACGCCGACCTTCTGGGTCAGGCGGATGGCCGCGACATTGCTCGACGCGGCAAAGGCCTGGCGCAGGGTGATGCGGCCGCGATATTTGCCGCTATGATTGGCCGGGCGATAGCTGCCGGTGGTGATCGGGGTATCGTCCACCATATCGTCTGGCGTCATGCCTTCGCGGAAGGCGGCGAGATAGACGAACAGCTTGAACGTCGATCCGGGCTGGCGCCTGGCCTGCACCGCCCGGTTGAAGCTGCTCTTGCCGTAATCCTTGCCGCCCACCATCGCGACGACGCTGCCATCGGGCTTCATCGCTACCAGAGCGGCCTGCGCTGCCCCCAGCGGGGCGCGCCGGATGGCGGCTTCGGCCAGCCGCTGGATACGCCAGTCGAGCGTGGTGGCGATCTTCTGCTCGCCATAGACCGCCCCGGCCCGGTCGCGCGCCAGCGGCAGCACCCAGTCGGCGAAATAGGTGCCGGTGGTGGCGTCGGGCGTGTCATGCACGTTCAGGCGGGCGGGGGCAGGGCGTTGCGTTCCGCCTGACTGATATAGCCTGCATCGACCATCGCCTGCGTCACCAATGCGGCGCGGGTGCGCGCGCCTTTCAGGTTGCTGGTGGGGGCCAGGCGAGAGGGGGCCTTCAAAAGCCCCGCCAGCATTGCGGCCTGCGGGATCGTCAGCCGCTCGGGCGACCGGTTGAAATAATGCAGCGCCGCCGCGCGCAGGCCGTACACATTGTCGCCGAAATAGACGTTGGACAGATAGCGTTCCATGATCTGGTCCTTGGTCAGCCACGCTTCCAGCCAGAGCGCGATCAGCGCCTCGCGCGCCTTGCGACCGAAAGTGCGGTCGCTCGACAGGAACACGCCTTTCGCCAGCTGCTGCGTGATCGTGCTGCCGCCCTGCGACGATCCGTCGGACCAGAGATTATGCCACATGGCGCGCGCGACCCCGCGCGGGTCCACGCCCCAATGGCTCTGGAATCGCCGATCCTCGATCGCCATGAAGGCCTGGGGCACATGGGCGGGCAGTTCCGCCATCGTCACCGGCTTGTCGATCACCGCGCCGCGCCGTGCGATCAGATGGCCGTCCGCCGACGTCAGGCTGATGCTGGGCGGCGCGATCGGCTTGAGCGATCGGGAGAGCGGCGCCGTGACCGCCAGCCAGGCGACCAGGATCATCAGGATCGCAAGGCCCGCCGCGATCACCCAGCCGCCGACCTGCAACCGGCGACGCCAAGGCGTGGGCGGCGCAAAGGCGCTGGGCGGACCCGCGCCGAATGCGCGCGGGGGCGCGGCGGGGTCGACGCCTTTGGGGTCGATAGGAGCGGAATCGGGCATCTCTTGCGTCATACTGTGTTGTTCAAGTCATACAGTCAAGCCTGTCCCGTGGCGGGACAGGCGGGAATTAGCCGTAATATGGACTGGTCCATATGGTAAATTTTGCGTTAACCAGTCGCCATGCGAAACCGACCCCTCGTCCTTACCTCCGAATCGGCCCGCCATCCCTTCCGCCAGCGGCTGCCCGCCCATGTGCTGCGCGTCGTGGAAGACGCGCCCGGGCGTCGGAAGCGCCTGAGCGACGACGACAGCGACTGGAAGCTGTTCGGCCTCAGTTTCGCGGCCTTCTTCACCGCTTTCTACAGCTTCATATTCTGACGCTTCGCCCCTGCGGGGGTGGACGCGGGTCAGTGGCAAATCGGGCCGTCGCACGCCTTGTGCAGTTTCCAGGCCATCGCTGCGCAGGGTAGCGACAGGAAGGCAACCAGCAGCAACTGCATCACCACAGTGACGCCCGCGAGGCTGAGGCCGATGGCGCAGAGCGACCCGATCACCATCGCGCCTGAATTGACGATATTATTGGCCGCCACCGTCCGCGCCGCCTCGCACTTTTCGACCGTCGTGGTCAGGAAGGCATAGAGCGGCACGACGAACATGCCGCCGAACGTCGCGACGCCCAGCAGGCAGAGCGACAGGGGAATGGCGAGCGGATGGGCGAGGAAGCCCGCCAGCGAGAGCATCTGCCCCTCAGGCGCGGGCGTCCACAGGTCGCAAACGATGTGGAAAGCGACGATGCACAGCCCCATTCCGATCACCGATGCGGGGGCATATTTGGCCGACACATGGCCCTGCAACAGCCGGTTGATGGCGATCGAACCAATGGCGATGCCGATCGAGAAGATCGCCAGGAACAGGCTGGCGACCGGCTTGTCGGCCGTCAGCACATTTTTCACCAGCGGTGGGAACTGGATGAACAGGATGGAGCCGACCGCCCAGAACAGGCTGATCGACATGATCGCCAGAAAGAGTTGGCGGATATGCATGGTGCCGCGCACCAGCGCGATCGACGAGCGGATGATGTGGAAGTCGATCGCCTGCTCGGCAAGCAGGGAAGGGGCAGGCGGCACCTTGCGCCCGGCGACATAGCCGATCAGCGCGGTGATGACGATGCCGACCGCGGCGGCCTCCACCGGGATGATGCCGGCCAGGATCGTGCCTGCCAGGATCGCGATATAGGTGCCCGCTTCCACCAGGCCGGTGCCGCCCAGCACTTCATCGTCGTGCAGATGCTGGGGCAGGATCGCATATTTGATCGGGCCGAAGAAGGTCGAATGGATGCCCATCGCAAACAGCGCGACCAGCAGCAGGGGGATCGCCAGCGTGTGGACCGCAATGCCGCTCCAGATCAGGCCCAGGCCCACCGCGCCCACGCTCATGATGACGATTTCGGCCGCCTTCACCCAGCGGATGATGGTCGCCTTGTCGCGCTGGTCGGCCAACTGGCCCGACACGGCGGACAGCAGGAAAAAGGGCAGGATGAACAGCCCCGTCGCCAGCGCGCTGAACCAGGTTTCGGATTTTTCGTCGTTATACACCTGGTAGACGACGAACAGCACCATCGCGTTCTTGAACAGATTGTCGTTAAACGCACCGAGCAGCTGAGTGATGAAAAGCGGCAGAAAACGGCGCTTGTTCAAGAGCCTGAGAGAGGCTTGCATGGATAGGGGCGTCTTCTTTTCCGTGAGCGACCGGGGCGGGGTCTAGCCGGTGGCGCCGTCCATGTCCAATGGGTTGGACGCGATGGCACAGCTTTGCTTGTATGGCGGCGCGGACTGTGGCAGTTCGCGGCCATGCTGACGCTGCCCAATTTGCTGACGCTTTCGCGTATTGTCACCGTTCCGCTGCTCGTGGCGCTGTTGTGGCCTGCGGAGCTTGGCGCACGCTGGACCACCGGCTACACGCTAGCCTTCGCGCTCTATTGCCTGATGGGCGTCACCGATTATTTCGACGGCTATCTGGCCCGAGCGCAGGGCACCGTGTCGAAACTGGGCGTGTTCCTGGACCCCATTGCCGACAAGATCATGGTCGGCGCGGTCATCCTGATGCTGGCCGCCACCCGCGACATAGCGGGCATCCATATCGCCGCCGCGATGATCATCCTGCTGCGCGAAATCGCGGTGTCGGGCCTGCGGGAATTTCTGGCCGGGGTTCAGGTATCGGTGCCGGTGTCGCGCCTCGCCAAGTGGAAGACGACGTTTCAGATCATCGCGCTGGGCGCGCTGATCCTGGCCGGGGCGGTGCCGCAATTCCCCTTCGTCCAGGCGGTGGGCATCTTCACCCTATGGGCCGCCGCGATCCTGACGCTGGTGACGGGCTGGGATTATCTGCGCGTCGGCCTGAAGCATATGGACTGATCGTGGCGTTGCTTACGATCGTCTATTTCGCCTGGGTCCGCGAAGCCGTGGGCCGGGACGAGGAGCAGGTGAAGCGGCCCGCGCCCGACGCGACCCTGGTCGATATGATCGCCACGCTGGCGGCGCGGGGCGGCGGCTATGCGCAGGCGCTCGGCGATCCGACCCGGTTGCGCGCCGCCATCGACCAGCGTTTCGCCCCGCTCGACAGCCCGATCGGCGACGCGCGCGAAATCGCCATCTTCCCCCGGTCACCGGCGGATGAAACGGGTCGCGATCCAGGCGGAGGATTTCGATGTCGGCGCCGAACTGGCCGCGCTGGAGGCGCTGGGGGGCGGCGGCATCGCCAGCTTCACCGGCGTGGTGCGCGGCGAGGACGGCCTGATCGCGCTGGAACTGGAACATTATCCCGCCATGACGCAGGCGCAGGTCGACCGGATCGTGGACGAAGCGGTCGCCCGCTGGCCGCTGCTGGGCGTCAGCGTCATCCATCGCTTCGGCCGGCTGGAACCGGGCGCACGGATCGTCTTTGTGGGCACGGCGTCGCGCCATCGCGCCGCGGCGCTGGAAAGCTGCGCCTTCCTGATCGACTGGATGAAGTCCGACGCCCCCTTCTGGAAGAAGGCGCATTTCGGCGACGGCGCGACCCAGTGGGTCGCCGCCCGCGCGGAGGATGAGGCGAAGGCGAAGGGGTGGGGTCGCTAGGCCGCTTCGGGCAGCCGACAATTCAAGGCCGCCGCATCGCGCAATATCCCCGACAGCAGGTGGAATTCCTTCTCGCGCGGGCTGTTGCGCCGCCACACCAGCGCGATGTCGCGCGAGGACCGGTCCGATTCGATCGGCCGGGCGGTGATCTTCGTATGCTCCAATATGCCGCTGGCGATCGCCATTTCCGGGATCATCGTCACGCCCAGCCCATTATCCACCATCTGGATCAGCGTATGCAGCGACGTGCCCATCATCGTCGTGCTGGCGCGCAGGTCGGGGCGGTTGCACGCGGCCAGCGCATGGTCCTTCAGGCAATGGCCGTCCTCCAGCAGCAGCAGCTTGCTCTCGTCGATCATGCCCGGCTCGATCCAGTCGGGCGGATTGGTCGGCTCGTCCTGCGGGAAGGCGACATAGAGCCGGTCCTGGAACAGGATTTCGCTGTCCATGTCGCCCATGGCGAAGGGCAGGGCGAGCAGCACGCAATCGACATTGCCATGGCGCAGCGATTCGATCGCCGCCTGGCTGGTCTCCTCGCGCAGATAGAGTTTGAGTTCCGGGCGCTCGGCGCGCAGCCGGGGCAGCAGGCGCGGCAGCAGGAAAGGCGCGATGGTGGGGATCACGCTCATCCGCAATTCGCCGCTCAGCGGCTTGCCGGACGCCTGCGCGATCGCGGACAATTCCTCCGCCTCGCGCAGCACCCGATGCGCCTTTTCCACGATGCGGTCGCCAAGCGCCGTGAATCGCACCACGCGCCGCGTCCGCTCCACCAGCGTGACGCCGATCAGCGATTCCAGCTCACGCAGCCCCGCCGACAGGGTCGACTGGGTCACGAAACAACTGTCGGCCGCCTTGCCGAAATGCCCCTGCTCCTTCAGCGCAACCAGATATTGCAGCTGTTTCAACGTCGGCAGATAGCTGGACATTCATCGGCTCCATCGATCAGACAGCCGAATATAAGAGGCTCAGCCGATATATCCAAGCCATTTGACCACGCCGAACAGCGATGTCAGCGTCAGGATCACGCCGACCGCGGAAAACAGGATGCGCGGCGCGACATGGCGCGCCAGCATCGCGCCGAACGGCGCGGCCACCACGCCGCCGATCAACAGGCCCAGCGTATAGGTGGTAAAGGCTTCCCAACCCAGATGGATGAGGAAGGTCAGGCTGATCGACAGGGTCAGGATGAACTCGACCGTGTTGACCGTGCCGATGGTGTGGCGCGGGCTGGACCCCTGGATCAGCAGGTTGGATGTCACCACCGGTCCCCATCCGCCGCCGCCGGTCGCGTCCATGAACCCGCCGACCAGGCCCAGCGGCGCAACCCATTTGGGATCGCGCGGCTTAGGGGGCAGATGCATGCCGCGCCAGATCAGGTAGAAGCCGATGGAGGCGAGATAGACCTGGATGAAGGGCTTGATGACGGCGCTGTCGATGTTGGACAGCAGATAGGCGCCGGTCACGCCGCCGATGACGCCGGGAATGATGAGCCGGGAAAACAGCTTCCAGTCGACGTTGCGGTGCAGGATATGGCTGATCGCCGACACGCCGGTGGTAAAGGTTTCGGCGACATGCACGCTGGCCGACGCGCGACTGGGCGGCACGCCCATCGTCAGCAACAGGGTGCTGGAAATCACGCCATAGGCCATGCCCAGCGCGCCATCGATCACTTGCGCGCCGAACCCCACCAGGATGAAAGGCCAGATGTCGCCGAAATTGGCGACCAACATATCGATCATCCGCTACCCTTCATGCGCTTTGTCTACTCCCATGATTGGAATATCCTGAACGGCCAAGCAAGTTTCTATTTGTTGCGCCAAAGGGCGGATGTGCTCGCCATCTGGAAATGGGCTGGCCTTTCCCTTATATGCGTTGCTCATAACAACGATTGCAACGATCAGGGACGTCCGCATGGTCCGCAGCCTCATTGCCTATCTGGATTCGGTCAAGAGCCGCGACCCCGCGCCCCGGTCCCGTGCGGAAATCCTGCTCTATCCCGGCGTCTGGTCGCTGGCCTTCCACCGGATCGCCCATCGTCTCTACCGCGCCCGGCTGTTCTTCCTGGCCCGGGCCGTCAATCATTTCTCCCGCTTCCTGACGGGCAACGACATTCATCCCGGCGCCCGGATCGGAAAGCGCTTCTTCATCGATCATGGCTTCACCGTGATCGGGGAGACGGCACAGATCGGCGACGACGTCACCCTGTATCAGAATGTCACGCTGGGCGGGACCGACCCGGCCAATGGCATAGCGGGCAAGCGGCATCCCACGCTCCATGACGGCGTCATCGTGGGATCGGGCGCACAGGTGCTCGGCCCGGTCACCGTCGGCGCGCGGGCGCGGGTCGGCGCCAACGCGGTGGTCACGAAGGACGTGGCGGAAGGGGCGACCATGGTCGGCATTCCGGCGCGCCCGATGATGATCGACGTGACCGCCTACCAACGCGACTTCATGCCCTATGGCACACCCTGTTCGGATTGTTTCGACCCGGAAAAGCAGAAGCTTGAAATGCTCCAGTGCGAAGTCGAACAATTGCACAAGCGTCTGGCCGAATTGCTGGCCGAGCGCGATGGCGGGACGAGCGACATACGGCTGTTCAAGGAGCATGGCCGGGCCTGATGAACAATGTGACGCCGTTTCCCCAAATCGGCCCCAATGCCGGACATCTGCCAAAGGGCGTGCAGGTCGGGTTCGACCGGCTCGAATTGCAACGGATCATGGATCTCTACGGGCGCATGGTGTCGGCGGGCCACTGGCGCGACTATGCGATGGACATGGGGCAGGAGGCCGCGATCTTCAGCGCCTTCCGCCGCGCCGCAGAGCGGCCCGAATATCGCATCGAAAAACGCCCCGCGCTGCGGCACCGCCAGGGCATGTGGGCGCTGGTCGGCGAAGGCGGCCAGATATTGAAGCGCGGCTTTGATCTACAAGGCGTATTGGCCCCGGTCGAACGCAAATTGCTGCGCATCGTCGAGGATTGAAGCGCAAGCTTTCCCATCATCGTCATGCCGGGCTTGACCCGGCATCCCGCTATCTTTCCTACACGGTCGGCACCTGATTTATTGCGTTACATGAACCGGTCCCGCTTTCGCTCGCATACCCACCTGTCTTCCATCCTCCAACAGGCGCGCCATCATGACCCAGGCGGCGCGTCCATGACGCGCACGTGTAGCGTCGCAATGACCCAAGTGGTGCGTCGCAGGCGCGTGGCTGTGGCCTTGCAGGCGCGTCACGGGCGCAATAGGCGCGAATCGACCCGAAGTATCGCAGCCACGACGGTGTGAACTTCGCAGTCATGACCCGGAAGGCGCGTGCATGTGACCCTGGCGAGGGAAAATCCGCTCCTTGCCCGATCCATCGACAAGGCGATCGTAGCCGATGCCGCCGCTACGGCATGCCCGAACGGCCCGCATCACGCTGCACAAAGTCCCGGAACGCGGATCCCGCCATGACGATGGCGTCCTGCCCCGACCGCCGCTTTTCGCCTTTTTGATCGGCCCGACCGGTGTTAGCGCAGGCGACATAGATAAGAGAGGAGCATCCGTTCATGACCCTGCCGACATTGCTTGAAGGCCGCCTGTCGCTGCCGCTGATCGGGTCGCCGATGTTCATCATCTCGCAACCCGCTTTGGTCATGGCGCAATGCCGGGCCGGGATCGTGGGGTCTTTCCCCTCGCTCAACGCGCGCCCCTCCGGCCTGTTCGAGGCGTGGTTGCAGCAATTGCAGGCGGAATTGACCGACGCCGATGCGCCCTTCGCCGTCAACCTGATCGTCCACCGATCCAATATGCGGCTGGAGGAGGATCTGGCGCTCTGCGTAAAATATAAGGTGCCGATCGTCATCACCTCGCTCGGCGCGCGGGAGGATGTGAATAGCGCGATCCACAGCTATGGCGGCATTGTCCTGCACGACGTCATCAACAATGTCTTCGCCCACAAGGCGATAGACAAGGGCTCGGACGGGCTGATCGCGGTGGCGGCGGGTGCGGGCGGCCATGCCGGTACGCTGTCGCCCTTCGCCCTGATCCAGGAAATACGGGCCTGGTTCGACGGGCCGCTCGCCCTGTCCGGCTCCATCGCCACCGGCCGCGCCATTGCCGCCGCACGGATGATGGGCGCGGACCTTGCCTATATGGGGTCGCCCTTCATCGCCACGACGGAGGCCAATGCCGACCCCGCCTACAAGCAGATGATCGTGGACAGCCATGCCGACGACATCGTCTATTCCGACGTCTTCACCGGCGTGCACGGCAATTATCTGCGGCCCAGCATCGTGGCGTCTGGGCTGGACCCGGACAGCCTGCCCAAGGCGAAGGACATGGACTTCGCAGCGATGACCGGCGGCGACAAAAAGGCGTGGCGCGACGTTTGGGGATGCGGGCAGGGTATCGGAGCGGTCGACAAGGTGCAGCCGACCGCCGATTTCGTCGCGGGGTTAGCCGCGGACTACCGTGCGGCCGTCACCGGCTTCACCCTGTAGGAAGCCGCGCAGTTCGGTGATGAAGCGGTCGAACTGGTCGTGGTGCAGCCAATGACCGGCTTGGGCGAACTCGACCAGCCGCGCGTCGCTGAAATGCGCCATGCGTCCGTCCTTCTGCGGGTTGGACGCCCAGCTGTCCTGGCCCAGGCACAGCAGGGTGGGGCAGGTGATCCGCTGCCAGAAGGCGGGCAGTTCCTCGTCGGTGCCTGCTTGGGGCGCCATACCTTTCAAATAGGGATCGAACTTCCAGCTATAGCTGCCATCCTCGTTCCGGTTGACGCCATGGCTGGTCAGATGCAGCGCCTGTTCCAGGGTCAGTTGCTCGTTGCGTTCCCGCATCCGGCCGATCGCCGCCTCGATCGTGGGATAGCGGCTGGGGATGCGCCGGGCGCGAGCGCGGCGACTGTCGATCCATTCGCGCCAGGCGTCCGGCGCGGGCTGCTCGGCCTTTTGCTGCAGGCGCGCGGGAGACAGGCCGAGGCCCTCGATCGCGACCAGCCTCGTGAGCCGGTCGGGGAACAGGCCCGCATAGCGCAGGCTGATCGCCCCGCCCAGCGAATGGCCGACGATAGTGACGGGCGGGCGGTCCAGCAGCTCGACCAGCTGCGCCAGGTCGTAGGCGTAATTGGCCATCATATAGGACCCGTCCGGCGACCAGGCGCTGTCGCCATGGCCGCGTAGGTCGGGCGCGATGACATGATAATCCCGCGACAGCGCGCGCGCCGTCCAGTCCCAGCTGCGCGCATGGTCGAAGCCGCCATGCACCAGGATCAACGTAGGCGCGGAAGGATTGCCCCAGTCGAGATAATGAAGCCGGGTCCGCAAGGACGTATAGAAATGCGAAGTCGGGGTCGGCGCTGAGGCGATGTCCATGCGGTCCTGCGGGCTGGGTACAGATACAGACCCCATTGGCGAACCGCGCCGATGTTGCAAGCCAAGAGCGACGAAAAAGTGCGGCTTTTCCACTATTTCGATCGGATTGCCGTGAAATGGGATGGGAAGGGGGAAGGTTAAAAATCGGGTAGCGATAGGATCATGCCGCCGTGCAACGCTTCGGCCTCTTGACTTGAAACGCTGCTCTGCGCACCACGCCCCTTCAAATCGGGAGCGGGACAGGCATGGCGACGAAGGCGACGATCACGGTCATTGGGGAAGCGATGCTGGAACTGAGCCGGGGCGAGGGCGACAGCTGGAACCTGCGTTATGGCGGCGACGTCATCAACACCGCCATTCATTTGGCGCGTGCCGGGGATCAGGTTCGTCTGGCCAGCGCGCTGGGCGCCGATCCGATGAGCGCGCAGCTTCTGGCCCAATGGGAAGCCGAAGGCGTGGGCACATCGCTGGTGATCGCCGCGAAGGACCGTTTGCCCGGCCTCTACGCGATCGAAACCGACGACACGGGCGAGCGCAGCTTTCACTATTGGCGCAGCGAAGCGGCCGCGCGGCGCATGTTCGACTTGCCTGAAAGTGCGGCGATGGTGGCGCAGGCGGCGCAATCGGACTTGCTCTACTTCTCGCTCATCACGCTGGCGATCCTGCCCGATGCCGGGCGAGAGGCGCTGCTGGACTTGTGCGCGCAGGTACGGGCCAATGGCGGCCGGATCGCCTTCGACGGCAATTATCGCGCCCGCCTGTGGGACGATGCGGCGACGGCGCGTCACTGGCGCGACCGCGCGATCGCGGTCAGCGACATGGGCCTCCCCACGCTCGCCGACGAGGTGGAGATGGGCGAGGCCGACGACGCGCAGGACGCGGCAGCGCGCTGGGGCGCGGACGAGGGCAGGGATGTCGTCGTCAAGCTGGGCGGCGACGGATGTCTGGTGGCGGGCGAGATCGTGGCGATCCCGCAGACGCTGGACGTGATCAATTCGAGCGGGGCGGGGGACGCCTTCAACGGCGGCTATATCCACGCCCGCTTGGCTGGGGTCAGCCCGCGTGACGCCGCGCTGGCGGGACATCGTCTGGCCGGATGGAATATCGGCCGTCGTGGCGCGATCCCGGCGCGGGATGCGCAAGCGCCCTACTGATCCCCGTTGACAGCGCCCCATGGCTTGCGCCATGGGGCAGGCAGCAAGCGGGTGTAGCTCAATGGTAGAGCTTTTGCTTCCCAAGCAAGTGACGAGGGTTCGATTCCCTTCACCCGCTCCATTCCCGACAATCCGATGGTCTATCCGACCTGCCGCTTGGCCAGTTTGCGAGCCAAGGTGCGTCGATGCATGCCCAGCCGCCGGGCGGTTTCCGAGATGTTGAAGTCGCTGTCTTTCAGCACTTCGTGAATATGCTCCCATTCCAACGTCTTGATGGATGTCGGACGCGGCGCGAGCGGCGCGGTGGGATCGCCGCCGGACCGGGCGAAAGCCGCCTCGATATCGTCGGTGTTGGACGGTTTCGCCAGGTAATTGGTGGCCCCCAGCTTGATCGCTTCGACCGCCGTGGCGATGCTGGCGAATCCGGTCAGCACGACGATCAACATGGCGGGATCATGGGCATGGAGCGCCTTGACACTGGCCAGGCCCGATTGCGGCCCAAGTTTCAGATCGACGACGGCAAAACCCGGCCGGTTGTCCGCCAGCAGCGCCGTGACGGTTTCCAGACTGTCGGCCAGCAGCACCGTATAGCCGCGCCGTTCGAACGATCGCTTGAGCGTGCGGGCGAAGCTTTCGTCATCTTCGACGATCAGCAATTGCCGTTCATGCGTCATCGGCCGTCTCCTCTTCCAAGGCCATGGTGGCAAGCGGCAGGCGCAGCAGGATCATAGCCCCACCGTCCGCGCCATTGCTGGCGTCGACCCGTCCGCCCAGCTTGCGGACCACATTGACGACCAGAAACAGGCCCAGGCCGCCGCCCTGCTTGCCCTTGCTCGATCGATAGGGTTTGCCGACATCGGCCAACATAGCCGGATCGAAGCCGGGGCCATTGTCGCGGACCGCGACATGCAGCCATTGGCTGTCGCGGCTGACCATCATGTTGATGTAGGTCGCCCCGGCTTCGCGGGCATTGTCCAGCAGGTTGGTGACGGCCTGCCGAATCACGGGGTCGGCGATGATGCGGGGATAATCATGTGGCCCGAAGTCGCAGCGCAGCGGCATCCCCGGATTGGCGATCCGCCAATCGCGCGCGATGATGTCGATGAAATCGCGGACGTTGGTGATTTCGGGCGCTTCGCCGCGCGCTTCACCTGCGGACATCAGGATGCCGGTCAATATGGTCTTGCAGCGTTTGACTGCCGCTTCCATCTCTCCCACTTCCTCGACCAGGGCGGGATGCGCCTTGATCTCTGTCATATGCCGCCAGTCGCCCAGGACGACCGCCAACTGGGCAAGCGGGGTGCCAAGCTCGTGCGCGGCGCCCGACGCGAGCAGGCCCATGCGCACGATATGCTCTTCCTCCACCGCCTGCTGCCGCAATTGCGCCAGATAGGATTCGCGCTGTTGCAGGTTGCGGGTCACGCGGGTGATGAACAGCACCAGCAGCACGGCGGTCATGGAGATGCAGATCCACGTGCCGACGATATGGAGGTCGAACAAATGGCCTTGCAGCGTCTCGCTCAAATCGAGCGGACGGTAGATGACGGCCAGCATCGCGGCGCACAGCATCGATACAGCGACGATGCCCCATACGCTCCAGCGGTGCAGCAGCATCGCGCTCAACGCAACCTGTACCAGATAGAGCGAGATGAACGGATTGGTCGCGCCGCCGCTCAGATAGAGTTGGGTGGTCAGCGCGAATACGTCGAACAGCAGAGAGAGGAACAGTTCGGCATGGGTGATGTCGGTGCGCCGCCGCAACACCATCAGGCTGCCCACATTCATCGCCGTCGCGATACAGGGCACCACCAGCATCGATGCCAATGGCAGGCGGATGTCCATGCCGAAATGCACGAACAGGATCGTTGCGACCTGTCCTGCAATGGCGATCCAGCGCAACTGCACCAGCAGCGCCATGTTGCGCCGCCCGGCGGCGTCTGCGGGCCAGCGGCCAGGCAACCAGCGCACGCGTCTCACGGGCGTTGCGGTCATCCCCGGCGATCTTTTCCCGACTGGCGCATCGTGACGATATAGGCCCCTGCGACCATCGCCGCCAGCACGAACCAGGTGATCGCATATTGGAGATGGCTGTTGGGGAAGCTGACCACCGTCAGGCCGCCGACCGGCAGGATGTCGGGGGAGGGGCCTGCCTGCGCATCGATGAAATAATTGGCTGTCCGTGGTAATTGACGTGCAGCCGCGATCGCTGCGATGTCGCGGGAATACCAGCGGTCGGCTGTGGGATCGTTGCTGCGCAGGAATCCGCCGCCCGGTTCGGTCAGGCGCAGCAGGCCAGTGACACGGAT
Source organism: Sphingobium sp. CR2-8 (assembly GCF_035818615.1). NCBI lineage: Bacteria > Pseudomonadati > Pseudomonadota > Alphaproteobacteria > Sphingomonadales > Sphingobiaceae > Sphingobium > Sphingobium wonjuense. Next base: position 1,152,193 of record NZ_JAYKZY010000002.1, read on the forward strand.
CACGCCGTGCGGCCGGTCGTAGCGAGTCTTCGCCTGTGGTGGCACGAAGCCGCGATTGATGAGGAGGATTGCGCCATCCGCCTGGCGCAGCGGGGTCATCACCCAATAGCCCGCGCCGCGCACAGTTGCGGCCTGTACCAGCGCCGCCTTGTCATGCAGGAACGTGCCGGTCGCGATGACGCGGCGATATTCGTCTGCCTTCGTCGCGCTGGCCGGTGCCGCTACCGGCGCGGCATGGATGCGGGCATCGACGCGGGCTATCAGGTCACGTTTCCATGCCAGCCGCTCCACCTGCCACATGCCGAGCGCACACAGGCCGAGGAACAGGACCAGCGCGGCCAGCGTCAGGCCGACCGGAAACCCCGCCCGCGCACCACTGGGGGCAGGGCGGGGGGCGGTCTGTGTCACGGCATCTGGCTCATGTCATGCGACATGGTCGGCATCATATTGTGGTTCAGGTGATACATGACCCACATCGACCCCGACAGGGTGATGACGACCAGCACCAGCGTGAAGATCAGCGCCATCATCGACCAGCCGCCTTCCGAACGGGTGTTCATGTGCAGGAAGTAGATCATGTGGACCACTATCTGCACCACCGCAAAAGCCATGATGATGATCGCGGTGGTCTGCGGATTGGCGAAGAAACCGGTCATGACCAGCCAGAAGGGGATGGCGGTCAGGATCACCGACAGGCCGAACCCTATCATGTAGCTGCCCCCCGTTCCGTGACTTGGGGTGCCGTGCGTGCCGGCATCATGATGATGGTCATGGCCGTGGCCATGATTGGCGTGCCCATGATCGTTTTGGGCGTGATCGTGCGCGCTCATCGCAGCATTCCCATCAGATAGACAAAGGTGAAGACGCCGATCCAGATGACGTCGAGAAAGTGCCAGAACATGGACAGGCACATCAGGCGACGCTGGTTGGCGGGGATCAGGCCTTTCCTGGCGACCTGCACCATCAGCGTCACCAGCCAGATGCAGCCGAAGGTGACGTGCAGCCCGTGGGTGCCGACCAGCGTGAAGAAGGCCGACAGGAAGCCCGACCGCATCGGCGTCGCGCCCTCATGGATCAGATGCGCGAATTCGTACATTTCGATGCTGAGGAACGCCAGGCCGAACAGGCCGGTGATCGCCAGCCAGCCCTGGGTCGCGGCGACCTTGTTCTTCTCCATCGCCAGCATGGCGAAGCCATAGGTAATGGACGAGAAGAGCAGCATGGCCGTGTTCACCGCCACCAGCGGCAGGTCGAACAGGTCTTTCGGCCCCGGTCCCGCCGCATAATTGCCGCCCAGCACCGCATAGGTGGCGAACAGGCAGGCGAAGATGAGGCAATCGCTCATCAGGTACATCCAGAAGCCCAGCATGGTGCTGGACCCTTCGGGATGATGCGGCTCATGGGCCAGGTGGAACAGCGGTTTGCCGTCCTTGTCCAGGAAGGCGGGGTCTATGGTAGGTGCGCTTGCCATGATGGTTTAACCCTTGGCTGCGAGCAGCGCGGTGCGCTCGCCCTCGGTGCGCTCCACCACATCCTTGGGGATGTAGAAGTCGCGCTTGTAGTTGAAGGTGTGGCCGATCGCGACGGCAAGGATGCCGACGAAGCTCAGGCCCGCGAGCCACCAGATGTACCAGATCATGCCGACCGAGAAGGCGACGGACAGCCCGGCGATGATGATGCCGGTGCCCGTGTTGCTGGGCATGTGGATCGGCTCGTAGCCCGACAGCGGCCGCTGATAACCCCGCTTCTTCATGTCGGCCCAGGCATCATTGTCGTGGATGACGGGGGTGAAGGCGAAGTTATAGTCTGGCGGGGGCGAACTGGTCGCCCATTCCAGCGTGCGGCCGTTCCACGGATCACCGGTCGTGTCGCGCAGCTTATCGCGGTTGATGATGCTGACGGCGAACTGCACGAACATGCAGGCGATGCCGGCCGCGATCATCAGCGCGCCGAAGGCGGCGATCTGGAACCAGATTTGCAGGCTGGGATCGTCGAACACGCGCATCCGGCGGGTCACGCCCATCAGTCCCAGGATGTAGAGCGGCATGAAGGCGAACCAGAAGCCCACGACCCACAGCCAGAAGCTGCGCTTGCCCCATTTGGTGTCCAGCGTGAAGCCGAACGCCTTGGGCCACCAATAGTTGATCGCCGCGAACAGGCCGAACAGCACGCCGCCGATGATGACGTTGTGGAAGTGCGCGATCAGGAACAGCGAATTGTGCAGCACGAAGTCCGCAGGCGGCACGGCGAGCAGCACGCCGGTCATGCCGCCGACGGTGAAGGTCAGCATGAAGGCGACCGTCCACATCATCGGCAGGTCGAACCGGATGCGCCCGCGATACATGGTGAACAGCCAGTTGAAGAGCTTAGCGCCCGTCGGGATGGAAATGACCATCGTCGTGATGCCGAAGAAGCTGTTGACGCTGGCGCCCGACCCCATGGTGAAGAAATGGTGCAGCCACACGAGGTAGGACAGGATCGCGATGACGACCGTCGCATAGACCATCGAGGAGTAGCCGAAGAGGCGCTTGTTCGAGAAGGTCGACGTGACTTCGCTGAACACGCCGAACAGCGGCAGGATAAGAATGTAGACTTCGGGGTGACCCCAAATCCAGATCAGGTTCACATACATCATGGGGTTGCCGCCCATGTCGTTGGTGAAGAAGGCGGTGCCGACATAGCGGTCGAGGCTGAGCAGCGCCAGCACGGTGGTCAGCACCGGGAAGGCCGCGACGATCAGGACGTTGGCGCACAGCGAGGTCCAGGTGAAGACCGGCAGCTTCATCATGTTCATGCCCGGCGCGCGCATCTTGACGATGGTCGCGATCAGGTTGACGCCCGACAGCAGCGTGCCGATGCCCGCGATCTGCAGACCCCAGATATAATAATCGACCCCCACGCCCGGCGAATAGGCGATGCCCGACAGCGGTGGATAGGCCAGCCAGCCGGTACGCGCGAACTCACCCACGAACAGCGACATCATGACGATCACGGCGCCCGCCGTGGTCATCCAGAAGCTGAAATTGTTGAGGAAGGGGAAGGACACGTCGCGCGCGCCGATCTGGAGCGGGACGATATAGTTCATGATCCCGGTGATCATCGGCATCGCGACGAAGAAGATCATGATGACGCCATGCGCCGTGAAAATCTGGTCGTAGTGATGGGCGTTCAGATAGCCCTCCGACCCGTTGAACGCCATCGCCTGCTGCAGACGCATCATGACCGCGTCGGCAAAGCCGCGTACGAACATGATGAGCCCTAAGATCATATACATGATGCCGATGCGCTTATGGTCGACGGTGGTGAACCAGTCGTTCCACAACATGCCCCACAATTTATACTTGGTGATGCCCGCGACGACGACGAGGCCGCCGAGCATGACCATGATGAAGGTGCCGACGACGATCGGCTCGTGCAGGGGCAGCGAACTCCAGTCGAGCCGACCGAATATCAGCTTCCAGATGCCGCTATTTTCAGAGGCGGGGGAGGGGGACATGGCGTCTAGCCTTCAGGCGAGAGAGAAAAGAAAGAACGGGAGGAGATCATGGGCATCACATGCCCTCATGACCGGCATGGCCGTTGCCATGCCCATCACCGTCCTGCTGGCCGGGGGCTTGCTTGCCCTGCGCGGCCGGGGTGCGATCCGCCGCCGGGGTCATGCCCGCGGGCTGGGCGATCTCGCCCTTCTTGCCCGGTTCGACCGGATGATAGCCGCCGACATCGATCGTGCCGTCATGGCGCAGCCCTTCCATGTCATGCGCCAATTCCTTGCCCGCGCCGCCCATGCTGTCGGTCATCATGACCGCGTCCATGCACTTCTTGCCGGGCTGGACGCACATGTTGAGGGCGTCGTGGAACAGCTTGGGTTCGACGCCGCTGAAATACATCGGCGGCACCTTCTCGCTCGGCTGCTCCAGCTTGACGTAGGCCGAGCGATCCAGCGTCGCGCCGCTGGCCTTTACCTTTGCGACCCACTGATCGAAGCCGGCCTGGTCCATCGCGTGGAAGCGGAAGCGCATGTTGGAGAAGCCTGCGCCCGAATAGTTGGCGGAAAAGCCCTCATAATTGCCCGGCTTGTTGGCGACCGCGTGCAACACCGTCTGCATGCCCGGCATGGCGTAGATCTGGCCGGCCAGCGCGGGCACGAAGAAACTGTTCATGATGGTCGAGGAGGTGATCTTGAACTCGATCGGCTGGTCGACCGGGGCCGCCAGTTCGTTCACCGTCGCGATGCCCAGCTCGGGATAGATGAACACCCATTTCCAATCCATCGCCACCACTTCGACCTGCAGCCGCTTGGCGGCCGGATCGACCTTGCGCGCATGATCGACGCGCTCGATCGGGCGATAGGGATCGAGCAGATGGGTGCTGCTCCACGTCACCGCGCCCAGCGCGATGATGATCAGCAGCGGCGCCGACCAGATCAGCAGTTCCAGGCTGGTCGAATGATCCCAGTCGGGATCATAATCCTCCGCCTTCGCCTTTTCGCGATATTTCCACGCGAACCAGATCGTCATCGCCATCACCGGGATGATGATGAGCAGCATCAGGGCGGTCGAAATGAGGATGAGGTTGCGTTGCTGCATTGCAACGTCACCGGCAGGCGACATGACCACCCAGTCGCATCCCCCCAGGGGCAGCAGCAGCAGTGGTGCAATTCGGCGCAGAAACGCGCGCTTCGTGGCGGAATGGCGGGCTATCATGCGGCCCGCATAATCAGGATGGCCATCGCGTGACATTGGACCTTTTGTCCTATCCCTGCGCAGGTGCAAAATAGGGCATGGGTTAAATAACCCCCGGGATGATTCGTCGTGCAACGAAGTGTGGCACGGATCGTTCCCGCAGCATGAAGGTCCGTTTTACCCCATGACTTCCGCGACGACCACGCCCAACTCCACCCAGGCGGAGCGCGACGTGCGCCAGCTTCATGCGCATGGTCATAAGAAGATCGCGCCCGGCGAAATCGCGATCGGCGTCATCATCGGCCGCACGTCGGAGTTTTTCGACTTCTTCGTCTATGCGATCGCGTCCTGCATCGTGTTCCCGGCGCATATCTTCCCCTATCTGTCGCCGCTGGCGGGCACGCTCTGGTCCTTTGCGATCTTCGCGCTCGCGTTCGTCACGCGGCCGATCGGCTCCTTCATCTTCATGGCGGTCGACCGCGCTTATGGTCGTGGGGTGAAGCTCACTATCGCCTTGTTCCTGCTCGGCGGATCGACGGCGGCCATCGCCTTCCTGCCGGGATACGCCACGATCGGCCATTGGGCCGCTATCCTGCTGGCGCTGTTCCGCGCCGGGCAGGGCGTGGCGCTGGGCGGCACCTGGGACGGCCTGGCCTCGCTCCTTTCGTTGAATGCGCCGGAACATAAGCGCGGCTGGTATGCCATGATGCCGCAGTTGGGCGCGCCGCTGGCGCTGATGGTGACGGCCGGGCTGTTCGCCTTCTTCCTCACCACCCTTTCGGATGCGGACTTCCTCGACTGGGGCTGGCGCTATCCCTTCTTCGTCGCCTTCGCGATCAACGTGGTGGCGCTGTTCGCCCGCCTGCGGATCGTCGTGACGCATGAGTTCGAACGTCTGTTCGAAAGCCGCGAATTGCAGCCCTCGCCGGTCGTGGAAACCGTGCGGAGCGAAGGTCGCAACATCATCATCGGCGCTTTTGCACCCCTGGCCAGTTTCGCGCTGTTCCACATGGTCACGGTATTCCCGCTGTCGTGGATCGCGCTCTACACGGATCAGCCGCTCGAACGCTTCCTGATGATTGAAGTCATCGGCGCATTCGTGGGCGTACTGGCGATCATCGTGTCGGGCTTCGTCGCCGACATGGTGGGCCGCCGGACGCTGCTGGGCTGGTCGGCCTTGGGCATCGGGATTTTCGCGGTTGCCGCGCCGCTGTTGCTGAATGGCGGTGATCTGGGCGAAGTCGCGTTCATGGTGTTGGGCTTCATCCTGCTGGGGCTGAGCTTCGGTCAGTCTTCGGGCATCGTCGCTTCCAACTTCCGCACCGCGACGCGCTATACCGGATCGGCGTTGACGTCGGATCTGGCCTGGCTGGTGGGCGCGGGTTTCGCGCCGCTGGTGGCGCTGTTCATTTCGGCCGAGTTCGGCCTGGCGGCATCGGGCATCTATCTGCTGTCGGGTGCGATCGTGACCGGCATCGCCCTGTTCGTGAACAAGGAACTGGCTGGCCGCGACCGTTAAGACGCAGTTCGCATCCGCTTCAATGCTTTCCGGTCGAACCAGGCGGTGAGGCCGGGGCGCGGACGGAAGCGGGGCAGCCAGTCGGCATAGAGGATCGACAGACGCGCGGGGAGGCCATCCGGCCCCTCGCGCGTCATGATGTCCGACACGATCCGGTTCTGGTAGAAACGCACCGAATAGTTGATCAGCCGCTTATAATGCATGCGCCAGGTCTGCGGCCGCGCCAGGCTGACCTGTTCGCACAGGAAGCCCGCGCCGTCGCACGGCACTACGCGCTTTTGCTGCCACGCGCTGTCCTTTTGCAGCCCGGTATGCGCCCAGGAGGCGACCAGTCCGTCGTCACCGACCAGGTCGTCGGGCAGGCGTAGACCGCGCGTCCTGATCTCCGCCAGAAAAGGCCCGGACAGCGCATAGAGGTCGCCGAACAGCCCGCCTTCGCTATGCAGCGTGCCGCGATAGATGGACGCCATGCGGCCGTTCATCGGCATGCCCGACGCGGCATGGGCATGGGGGTGGGCTGCGAGGCTGGCGACCAGTGCATCGATCGATCCGGTGACGATCTGGGCGTCGCCGTCCAGGAACACGACCGCGTCTTCCTCCCCCGTCAGCAGGTCATGGACCATATGGTTCCAGGTCCGCGATTTGCCCCCTGCCGCTATGTCATGGACGATGACGTTCGGCCGTCCGTCAGCTGCCGCCTGCGCGCGTGTTACCGTGGCGTCGGTGGTGCCGTTGACCAGCACATGGAAAATCGTGCCCGGCCGGTCGAGCGGCAGGGACGCCAGGCAGGCGCCGATCCGCCGTTCCTCCTGATGGGCGAAGATGGCGACGGCGACGGAAGAAGGGGCGACCGTCATGGCGCTTAACGGAAATCCCAGCTCTGCTGGCCATGCTGGCTGGGGTCCAGGCCATCCAATTCTGCCTGTGCGCTGACCCGCATCGGGATCACGACCGACACGATCAGCGCCGCGATCGCGCTGCCGACCATGGCCCAGAGCGCGACGACGACCAGACCGATCGCCTGCGCCGTCAGGGCGCCCGTCAGGGTGATGTTCGCGTCGAAACCGACCCCGCCCATCAGCGGCAGGACGAAGACCGGCAGCAGGAGGATGCCGGTCAGGCCGCCCAGACCATGGATAGCGAAGACGCCCGCGCCATCATCCACCCGGCGTGCGACGACGCCTGCGCCGATGCGGGAGACGAAGGCGGCGATGACGCCGATCAGCATCGCGCCGCCGGTGCCGACCAGCGCGGCGGACGCCGATATGGCGGCGACCCCCGCCAGCCCGCCCGACAGGATGCCAGTCGCGCTGCTCTGTGCGCTCAGCAACCGATCGAGCAACGCCCAGGTCAGCGCCGCCGCGCAGGCGGCGAAGAGATGGTTCAGGATCGCGGTCGCGGCGTCGTCGGTCGCGCCCAGCGCCCATCCGCCGACCACGCCCGACAGGCCGACCCAAAGCAGCGCGCCGCCCGCCATGCTCAGCAGCGGGCTGTGCCCCGCACTGGTCGGTTCGCGCCGTGCGCCCACGATGAGGGCGAGGGCGAGGGCGGAAAAGCCCGCCGTGCCATGCAGGACCAGCCCGCCGGCGAAATCCATGACGCCCAGGTCCGCCAGCCAGCCGCCGCCCCAGACCGCATGGGCAATGGGGGTATAGACCAGCAGCATCCACAAGGGGGTAAAGGCGATCCACCAGCCGATCCGCGTCCGTTCCGTGACTGCGCCGACCAGCAGGCAGGCGGCAAGCAAGGCGAGGCTGAGCTGGAACAAGACGAAGGCGGATTCGGGCACGGTCAGCCCGTCGCGCAATGCACTGAGATTGGCGAGCAACAGGTTGGACCCGCCGCCCAGCCAGGCGCTGCCCGGCGCATAGGCCAGGCTGTAACCGGCAATCGCCCAGGTCAGCATGGCGATGGCGGCCACCGCCGCGCCCTGCGCCGACGCCGACAGGGCGTTGCGTACGTTGACCTGCCCCGCATGGCGCAGCATCAGTCCGGGCAGGGCCGCCAGCAGCACCAGCAGCGCGCAGAGGATCATCCAGCCGGTATCGCCGCTGTCCGCGACGGCAACCTGCGCCCAGGCAGGTTGTGGCAGTGCGATCGCGGCGAGGAGAGGCAGGACGGAAGAAAGGCGCATCGTCGGGAATCCCGCTGTCAGAAGTGGGGGCGGTCTAACCCCATGCTGGTAAAGTTTTCGATAAGTAGCGCACAAGGATATGCAAGGTCACAGCGACGCGTCATGGCGAAGTTCACACCGTTGTCAGGCATAGACAAGCGAAATTGCCCCCATTGCGACAGGGATGCGACTGACATGCGCCGCCCACGCTACACATGGGTCACGCCGACGCGTCACTGGGGTCACAGCGGCGCGACAGGCAAGCGACAGGCAGGTGACGGCTATCCGTTCCTTTTCGGGGCGGGGCGGGGGACGCGGCTGTCCGCGAAAGGATCGGCCATGCGCGCGGCGTGGAGCGCCAGCGCCTGATCCCATGTCCGGTCGAACGCCGTGCCCGCCAGCCGTTGCCGCAGGCGATGGGCGCTGGACCGCGACATGCCAGCCGCGCGGGCGGCGCGGGAGACGTTGCCGCTGTCGAGCAACGCGGCGAGGAAGAGGCGCTGCCGGGCTGGCGTCCAGTGCGCGCGGTCGGGGGTTTGCACCGCATCGGGTGCGGGGGTGGGATGCTGTTTCATCCGGAAGGATAGATCAGAGACAGCGCGAATAGGAAAGTGAGGGGTGGTCCTTCTCCCGCAGGCGGGAGAAGGATACGCAGCCTTGCCGCTAAGCGGCTAGGCGGAGTTGGATGAGGGTAAGCGGGCCGGAGGCCCGCGCCCTTGCTAACGCAAGGGCAAGACCCTCACCCTCCCACGCCTTCGGCGCGGGCCCCTCCCTCTCCCGCGAAGGCGGGAGAGGGTTTGGACCTATCGCTGCGAAGGCGCGCTCTTCCGCTAGAACCGTTCCCCGCCGCATGCCACGCGGCCGGTGCCGCGATTGTCGACGGTGCAGGCGGCCTTGCCGGTTATGGTGACGTCGCCCGACCCCGAAGCCGTGATGCGGGCGGTGACGTCGGCGGTCAGGGCAATGCTGCCCGGTCCTTCATTGCCGACACTGGCCTGTCGCGCGAACAGCGGTTCGGCGGCGAGCGTGCCGGGGCCGTTGACGCGGACATTGGCGATGCCGGTGCGGCCCGCCAGCGACACCCGGCCGCCACCTGCCAGCGCGACATCGATGCGGTCCAGTTCGACTTTCGAGACCGTGACGTCGCCATTGCCGCCCGACACGATCTGCCCCTGCAATCCCTTCATCCGGTCGATCGACACCGATCCGCCGCCGGTCAGCACGATCCGATCGACCATGCCGGTCGACAGGCGCAGCGTCGCCGCGCCGCCGCTTTTCTCCCCAGCGCGCGGCCGATCCATGGAGACGATGAGCAGGCGACCCGAGACATCGACCTTGAGCCGGTCGAGCGCCGCCTGGTCGCCCTCCGCCCGCGCCGATGCGCCCGCGCCCGTCGTCAGGACAACGGTGACGGGCGCGTCCACGCGGATCGCGTCGAAGCTGGTGATGGTAAATCCGCGCGTTGCCGCCATCGCGGGCATGGCCGTCAGCAGGGCCGCGCCCGCCAAAGCCATGGCGCTCAGGGTGCGCAGCGCGCCTCGCCCGGTCCTGTTCCGCTCGTCGTGCATTGTGCCTTGCCCTTCACCGTCACGTCGCCCGGACCCATGATGCTGATAGCGACCTTCCCGTCGGAGGCAAAGTCGATGTCGCCTGCGCCCAGGATTGATACCTCGGCGCTGCCGACCTTCAGCCCCTCGGCGTCGATGTCGCCTGCGCCGGTGATCGACAGTTTGGCGCGGTCCGCCGTGCCCGCGATCTTCATCGACCCCGCGCCGGTGATGTCGCTGGTCAGGGACGCGAGCTTTACCGCGCCGATGCGGAAATCACCCGCACCGGTCAGCGACAGGGTGAGGCTGTCGCCGTCCGCCCGGTCCAGGTCGAAATCGCCCGCGCCGGTCAGGTCTGCGGCCTTGATCGCCGGCATGGTGACGCGGACGGTGGCGCTCTTGTCGCCGTCGCCGCTGCCCCAGTTCCAGCTTAAGGCGGACTTGCGCCCGATCACCAGCTTGCCGTTCCGCACGCGGATGTCGAGGGCGGCGACTGCCTTGGCGTCGCCGTCGGCCTTGACCGCAAAGCCATTGCCGACCGTCACGACGACATTGTCCGGCCCGGTCGCGTCGATGGCGTCGAAATCCTTGAGCGCCGACCAGTCCTGCGCGCTGCGGGTGACGTCATCGGCGGCTGGCGACTCGTCGTTGCGCGAGCAGGCGGCGGTGGACAGGGCCATGACGGCCAGCGCCGCGCCCGACAGCAAGGCGGCGAAGGGAAGGGGACGGGACATCGCACACTCCTGTTTGTGTATTGCTATCATAATACACATGGTGGGTGGCGGTTCCACCCCCCCTTGTTCGTCAGACTCGATCAGGCAATGATAGCCACTTGAAAATATGGAGTCTTCGTCGATGCGTTTGTCCCTTCTTACCCTGCCTTTGCTTTCCATGATGGCCGTTCCGGTCCATGCGCAGGATGGCGGGGACGCAGGCGCGCGCTGGTGGGCGCATGTGCAGGCGCTGGCCGATGACGGGATGGAAGGGCGCGGCACCGGGACGCCCGGCTACGATCGCGCGGCCGATTATGTGATCGCGCAGTTCAAGGCGCTGGGTTTGAAGCCTGCAGGCGTGGACGGCTACAAGCAGCCGGTGGCCTTTGTCGAACAGACGATCCAGTCGGATCGCAGCAATGCGGCGCTGGTCGGACCGCAGGGGGAAACGGCGCTGGCCGTGCCGGGCGACCTCATCTTTTCGGGCGGCGGCGGGCCGGTTCCTGAAAAGATCGACGCGCCGATGGTATTTGCGGGCTATGGCCTGCATCTGCCCGAAGCTGGACATGATGATTTTGCCGGGCTGGACCTGAAGGGCAAGATCGTCGTCGTCCTGTCGGGCGGCCCGGCGGATATTGCGGGCGCGCTCAAGTCGCATGCCCGGTCCGAACGGGCGCAATGGCTGGCGGCGCGCGGCGCGCTGGGCCTCATCACCCTGGTGACGCCCAAGCAGGTCGAGATTCCCTGGGTCCGCCGCGTGGCGCTGGCCAGTGCGCCGGCGCTCTACTTCGCCGATTCCGCGATGCGCGAGACGCAGGCCCCGTTCCTGAACGCGCAGCTCGATCCCGCCAAGTCGGCGCAATTTTTTGCGGGGACGGGCAAGGATTTCGCCACGATCGCCGCAGCGGCCGATGTGTCCGCGCCGGTCGCCAGCTTCCCGCTCGCGCTGCGGTTCAAGGCGCAAGTGGCCGCCAAGCGCCGCGACCTGTCCTCGCCCAATCTGGTGGCGGTGATGCCGGGCAGCGACCCCAAGCTGCGGGCCGAGCATGTGGTTCTGTCGGCGCATCTGGACGGCTATGGCGTGGGTACGCCGATCAAGGGCGACGCGATCTACAATGGCGCGTTCGACAATGCGTCGGGCGTCGCCAGCGTGCTGGAGATCGCCAAGGCGCTGAAAGCCAGCGGGGTGAAGCCCAAGCGGTCCATCCTCTTCACCATCGTCACGGCGGAGGAGAAGGGGTTGCTGGGTGCGCGCTATTTCGCGCGGCGGCCGACCGTGCCGCAGAAGAGCATCGTCGCGGACCTGAATTTCGACATGGCGCTGCCGATCTTCCCGCTGACCAGCGTGACGCCGATCGGCTATGACCAGAGTTCGCTCGGCAAGGATGCAGAGGTGGTGAGCGCGCAGATGGACCTGCCGATCACGCCCGATCCCTTCCCCGATCGCAACGTGTTCATCCGGTCCGATCAATATGCCTTCATCCGCGAAGGCATCCCGGCGCTGTTCTTCAAATATGGGTTCAAGGCGGGGACGCCCGAAGCCGAAACCGAAAAGGCGTGGCGGGCGAACATCTATCATTCGCCCTTCGACGATCTGAAACAGCCGGTCATGCCCGCCGAAAGCGCGAAGTTGAATGCCTATGTGACTGCGGTGACGTTGCGCGTCGCCAATGCGCCTGCGCGTCCGGCGTGGAACAAGGACAGCTTCTTCCAGCGCTTCGTCAAATAAGGGGCCTAAGCGGCTGGCTGGCTTTCATACAGTTCCAGCGGCAGGCCGTCTGGATCGGCGAAGAAGGTGAAGCGCTGGCCGGTATGTTCGTCGATGCGGATCGGTTCGCAGTCCACCCCCGCTTCGCCCAGCCGCGCCACCTCCGCGTCGATATCGTCGACCAAGAAGGCGAGGTGGCGCAGCCCGCAGGCCTCCGGGCGGCTGGGGCGGGCAGGGGGATCGGGGAAGGAAAACAGCTCGATCTGCGCATTGCCCGCGTCGAGATCGCATTTCCACGACAGCCGTTCGGCGCGCCACACTTCGCGGATGACAGGCAGTTGCAGGATGTCGCGATAGAAGGCGCGGGAGCGCGCATAGTCGGAGCAGATGAGGGCGATGTGGTGGATGGCGCGCATCGGGCGGGTTTAGGCGGTTCGGGCGATGGTGGGAATGGGGATTTCGAAGGATTTCCGTCATTCCCAACTTCGTCATCCCCGGCTTGACCCGGGATGACGGTGTTTGATGTGTCGCTTCCCGCCACGCGAGTGAGGCAACCCGCCCGGCTTGATCCCTCGGCGCGCGCCGCCTACACCCGCGCCATGACTTATGCCCCCTATCCGGCGCTGCGCCTGCGCCGCACCCGTGCTTCGGCCTGGAGCCGGGCGATGCACGCCGAAAACCGCCTGTCGCCCAGCGATTTCATCTGGCCGCTGTTCGTGACCGAAGGCGACGGGGTCGAGGAACCGATCGCCGCACTGCCCGGCGTGTCGCGCTGGTCGGTGGACCGGATCGTGGCGCGGGCGAAGGATGCGCGCGACGCGGGCATTCCCTGCCTCGCGCTCTTCCCCAATACCCAGGTCGGGCGCCGCAGCGACGACGGGGCCGAGGCGCTCAATCCCGACAACCTCATGTGCCGGGCGATCCGCGCGATCAAGGATGCGGTGCCCGACATCGGCGTCCTGACCGATGTGGCGCTCGACCCCTATACCGCCCATGGGCAGGACGGGTTGCTGGACGATAGCGGCTATGTCCTCAACGACGCGACGATCGACGTGCTGATCGGCCAGTCGCTCAACCAGGCGGCGGCGGGCGCGGACATCATCGCGCCCAGCGACATGATGGATGGCCGGGTCGGCGCGATCCGCGGCGCGCTGGAGCAGGGCGGCCACGCCAATGTCCAGATCATGGCCTATGCCGCCAAATATGCCAGCGCCTTCTACGGCCCGTTCCGTGATGCCGTGGGATCGCGCGGCTTGCTGAAGGGCGACAAGAAAAACTACCAGATGGACCCCGCTAATGGCGAGGAAGCGCTGCGCGAAGTCGCGCTGGACCTGGCAGAGGGCGCTGACAGCGTGATGGTGAAGCCGGGCCTGCCCTATCTCGACATCGTCGCGCGGGTGCGGGATCGCTTCGCTGTGCCGGTGTTCGCCTATCAGGTGTCGGGCGAATATGCGATGATCGAACATGCCGCCGCTGCTGGCGCCGGCGACCGCGACGCGCTGATCCTGGAGACGTTGATGGCGTTCAAGCGGGCGGGGTGCAGCGGCGTGCTGACCTATCATGCGCTCCACGCAGTCAGGTTGCTGGCGGCCTGATGCAGATCGGCACCCGCGCCCGCTTCGTCCTGACGATCTGCGCGGGTTCGTTTCTGCTCTTTCTGGTCCAGCCGATGATCGCCCGGATGGCGCTGCCGCGTCTGGGCGGTGCGCCGTCGGTGTGGAATTCGGCCATGCTGGTTTACCAGGCGCTGCTGCTGGGCGGCTATGCCTATGCCCATATGCTGGGGCGGTTTCCCGCGCGGCGGCAGGCGCTGATCCATCTGGGGCTCTTTCTGGCCGCCGCCATATTCCTGCCGATCGGCCTGGCCGGTTGGCAGCCACCAGCGGACATGGAGCCGGCGCTGTGGGTGCTGTGGCTGTTGGCCGCGTCGATCGGTCCGCTGTTCTTCGTGGTCGCGGCGCAGGCGCCCCTGTTGCAACGCTGGTTCGCGCTGGCGGACGGGCGCGATCCCTATCCCCTCTATGCCGCGTCCAACCTGGGCAGCTTCGCCGGGTTGCTCGCCTATCCCTTGCTGGTCGAGCCGCTGCTGACGCTGAAGGCGCAAAGCATCCTCTGGTCGCTCTGCTACGGCGCGCTCTTCTTCCTCGTCTATGCCAGCGCCCGCCAATTGCCGCCCGACAGTCCGGGCGAACCGGTGACGGACGCCGCACCCGAACCACCGCCGGGTCGCGGCATGATGACGCATTGGCTGATATTGGCCGCCGTGCCATCGGGCCTGATGCTGGCGACCAGCCTGTATCTCACCACCGATATCGTCGCCATGCCGCTGCTCTGGGTGCTGCCGCTCGGCCTCTATCTGCTCAGCTTCTCGGTCGCCTTCGCGGTGCGGCGCGGCGCGGCGGACCTGTGCCTGACGATCGCGCCGCTGATCCTGCTGATCGGCGCGTGCATCGCCTTTACCGGCGGCGTCCATTTTCCCGTGTTCATCGCCATCGGCATCCTGACGGTCCTGTTCGTCGTCGCGACCGCGCTGCATGCCCGGCTCTACGACCTGCGACCCGCGCCCGTGCATCTGACGCGCTTCTACCTGCTGATGTCAGTCGGCGGGATGCTGGGCGGGCTGTTCTGCGCCCTGATCGCGCCGCTGATCTTCGACTGGACCTATGAATATCCGATCCTGCTGGCGGCGGCGGCCTTGCTGCTGCCCGCGCGGGAAGCGACGCTGCGTTTGCCGCGCCTGTTGTGGGAAGACCCCCATCGCCGGGTCTGGCTTGCCTGCGTCTTCCTCATCCTCGGCCTCATCCTGTCGATGGCCGGTGGCGGGTTGCTGACGGCGGGCGACACGCCGCCGCTGGTCAAGACGATCAGCTTCGTCACGATCATCGCGCTGTCGATCCTGGCGCTGGGCCATCGCTGGCTGACGGCGGGCATGCTCATCTATCTGATGCTATGCCTGAGCGGATGGGAGAAGCTGTCCCAGTCGGCGAGCGGCATGCTGACGCGCAGCTATTTCGGCGTCTATGGCGTGGCGAACAAGGGTGACACGCAACGCATCCTGTTCCACGGCACGACGCTGCACGGCGTTCAGAACCGCACGCCCGGCCTGGAAACCGACCCGACCAGCTATTATGCGCCCCAATCCGGCGTCGGTCTGGCGCTGCGCCATGCGCCCGACCTGTTCGGGCCGCGCGCGCGGATCGATGTGGTGGGGCTGGGGGCGGGGACGCTGGCCTGCTACACCCGGCCCGGCCAGACATGGCGTTTCTACGAGATCGATCCGGCCATGGCCGCCATCGCGCGCAATCCCGCCGACTTCACCTTCCTGTCGCGCTGCCAGCCCAGGGCGGACATCGTCATCGGCGACGCGCGCATGATGCTGGCGCGGCAACCGGCCCATGGCGCGGACATCGTGGTGATCGACGCATTCTCGTCCGATTCCATCCCCCTCCATCTGCTGACGCGTGAGGCGTTCGCCATCTACGCGCGCAGACTGGCGCCCGGCGGGCTGCTGCTGATCCATATCTCCAACCGCTATCTGGACCTGCGCCCGGCGATCGCGGCGCAGGCGCGGGACAGCGGATGGCAGGCGCGGCTGCGTCATTACAAGCCGCTCAAGCGCGATGCCGCGCGCTTCTACACCGCATCGCTTTGGATCGCCCTGTCGCATGATCCGGCGCGGCTCGATCGGCTGGCGGCGTTCAGCAAGCCCGGCGACTGGCAGCTGCTGCATGGGCGGGACGACTTCCGGGTCTGGACCGACGACCATGCCAGCATCCTACCGGTGCTGAAGATCAGACCATAAGAGGAGAGGTTTCTTGTCCAGCGCCGCGCATCCCGATGTCAGCATCATCCCGTTCGACGGCAAGACGCCGGTCATCCACCCCAGCGCCTTCATCGCGCCGGGGTGCCGAATCATCGGCGATGTGGAGATCGGGGAAGACGCCAGCATCTGGTATAATTGCGTCCTGCGCGGCGACGTGAACAAGGTGCGGATCGGCGCGCGGACCAATGTGCAGGACGGCACGATCATCCATTGCGACAGTCCCGGCGATCGCGCCGATGGCCGTCCGGTGGAGGGATGGCCCGCGATCATCGGCGACGACGTGCTGATCGGCCATATGGCGATGATTCATGGCTGTGTGCTGGAGGATCGCGCCTTCGTGGGTCTGGGCGCGATCGTCATGAGCGGCTGCGTGGTGGAAAGCGACGCGATGCTGGCGGCGGGCGCGTTGCTCTCACCGGGCAAGCGCGTAGTGCATCGTCAGCTATGGGCCGGTCGCCCGGCCAAATATATGCGCGACCTGAGTGACGAGGCGATCCTGGATATGCGCGAGGGCGTGGATCAGTATGTCCATAATGCCAAGGCGCATAAGGGCGCGATCAGGGCGATGGGGGAATAGGGGAAAGGCTGACGTTGCAATCTCGTCACCCCGGGCTTGACCCGGGGTCTTGCTGCCTTCTCAAAGCCGGGATCGAAAGAAAAGCGGGATCGCGGGTCAAGCCCGGGATGACGTTATCACTGACGGCAGTTCCTGTACCCCCTTAAGGCTGCGGCAGGCGCGCCTTCATGGCGTCGATCCGGTCGTTCTGCTGATCCACCAGAGCCAGCGCGGCGCTGCGGGCGGCGTCGATATCTTCCACACCGCCGCTGGCCTTGCCGTCCGCCACGGCGTTGCTGCGCTGGACATAGAGGGTGTCGAGGCTGGCGAGCGCCGACACGCTGTCGTTGCGCGCGGATTCCAGCGCGCTGATAGCCACCTGGGCCGATACCCAGGCGTCGCTGGACACCGCCGCGCCCGCAGCGCCGCGTGCGGCCTTGTCGGCGCGCGCATAGGCGGCGTCGAAGGCAGCCGCGCCCTTGTCCGCCTGGCCCATATAGCGCGCGATTTCAGCGCTGAGCGCGGCATCGGCCGGGATCGGTGCCGGTGGCGGGCTGAGCTTTTCCACCGGCGCGCTTTCGACCGGCCGCTTGGCGAGCGAGGGATAGTTTTGCGGCGGCCCCGCACAGCCGGACAGGATCAGGGCCAGGGCGGTGAGGAGGCGGCGCGGAGTCATGTCCTGCATCTAGGGGGCGGGGGCGCGGGGCGCAACCGCCTCAACGCGCAACCCTCAACGCGGCAGCGCCGCCGCTTCGCGCGCCAGCGCCTCGATCTGCGCGGCGTCGACCGGTCTCTTGGGCACGACCCAGCTGCCACCGACGCATTTGATGAAGGGCTGGGCCAGCCATTCGGGCGCGCTTTGCGGGGTGATGCCGCCGGTGGGGCAGAAGCGGGCGGTGTGCAGCGGCGCGGCCAGTGCCTTCAGGGCGGGCAAGCCGCCGGACGTTTCGGCGGGGAAGAATTTGAAATGGGTCAGGCCCATGTCCATGCCGCGCATGATGTCACCCGCCGTGGCGGTGCCGGGCAGGAAGGGAATCTTCGCCGCGATCGCGGCCTTGCCCAGCGGCTTGGTGAGGCCGGGGCTGACGATGAAGCGCGCGCCCGCCTCCATCGCGGCGTCGAGCTGGGCGGGGTTCAGCACGGTGCCCGCGCCGACGACCGCGCCTTCGACCGTCGCCATTTCGCGGATCACGTCCAGCGCGGCGGGGGTGCGCAGCGTCACTTCCAGCGCAGGCAGGCCGCCTGCCACCAGCGCCCGGGCAATGGTCAAGGCATCTTCGACCCGATCGACGACCAGCACCGGGATGACGGGGGCCAGGTCCATCACCTGTTCGACGGTCAATTTGCTCATTCTTCTTCCTCTCTCGAAGCGTCTTCCAAAGCCGATATGTGCATCTGCCAAGACTGGAAAACGCGCAAACCCAAAACCTACGGACGGATGATCCGGCGGATCACCTCTCCCTGAATGCGGCGGCGGCCCCGAACAGGCCGATTTCGTCGTGGATGGCGCAGCGGATCGGGACGCTGGCCATCAGGCTTTCGAACCGGCCCTTGGCCTTGAAACGGGTATGGAAACCGCTCTGCACCAGAAATTCGCGCATCCGCTGAGTCAGGCCACCCGCCAGCACGACGCTATGCGGGCCATGGGCCAGCGCCAGGTCGCCCGCGACCGATCCGTAGCACAGGCAGAAGCGGTCGAGCGCGCGGCGCGCGAAAGCGTCGGTGCCGTCGAGCGCGGCCTGCCACAATTCGGGGTCTTCCATCAGCATGACGCGGTCATGGCCGATCGTCGCCAGCGCCTTGTAGATATAGTTGAGGCCCGGCCCCGACACAATTCGCTCGGTCGATACGCGCAGGAACTTGTCGCGCAGGTAGGACAGGATTTTTTCCTCGGTCGGATCGAGCGGGGCGAAGTCCAGATGGCCGCCCTCGGTCGCGATCACATGGGGATGACCCTGGTCATAGGCGATCATCGCCACGCCCAGGCCCGTGCCCGGCCCCAGGATGGTGACGCCGCCATCGGTCGGAAACGGCCGGTCCTCACCGAACAAGAGGGGCAGGTTTTCGGCCGGCAAGCGCGATACGGCATGGCCGACCGCTTCGAAATCATTGACGAGGCGGACCGTGCGCATGCCCAGATCCTGCGCCAGCGTGTCGGCGCGGATCACCCAATTGCTGTTGGTCAGCTTGATGACCTCGCGCCCGATCGCGGTGGCGAAGGCGATGGAGGCGGCGTCGGGCAAGGGGCCGTCGCCCTGCTTCTTTTCGTCTTCGGCGAAGGCGGACCAGCAGGCCTGGAGGCTGGGATAGTCGGCGACCTTATATTTGCGCACGGTGCCGAGCGTCGGCACGCCCCGATCGTCGAGCGATGCGCGGGCGAAACGGGCGTTGGTTCCGCCGATGTCGGCGGCGATGATGTCGGTCATGTCACTCTCCGTCCGTTCGCCCTGAGCCTGTCGAAGGGCCGTCCTTCTCTTCAAACAAGAGAAGGGCTTCGACAGGCTCAGCCCGAACGGAAATATATCCGCTGTTAAAGCTCGCTTTCCATCGCCGCCAGGATCGGCGACGCGCCCTGTTCGGCCAGGTCGCTATGATGGCGGAACAGCGCGAACAGCTCGCGGCCGGTGTCGTAGGGCGGGGGCGGGGCGGCGGGAATGTCCCGCGCGTCCCATGTCGCGGCATCGACCAGCGCTTCGACCGTGCCGGTTTCCGCACAGACGCGCACCAGATCGCCGTCGCGCAGTTTGCCGATCGGGCCGCCGCCCAGCGCTTCGGGCGACAGGTGGATGGCGGCGGGCACCTTGCCGCTCGCGCCGGACATGCGCCCGTCGGTCAGCAGCGCCACCTTGAAGCCGCGATCCTGCAATACGCCCAGCGCCGGAGTCAGCTTGTGCAGTTCGGGCATGCCGTTGGCCTTTGGCCCCTGGAAGCGGACCACGACCACGACGTCGCGCTCCAGTTCGCCCGCCTTGAACGCGCGCAGCACATCGTCCTGGGTATGGAAGACAGCGGCGGGGGCCTCGATCGTCCAGCGTTCGGGGTCCACCGCGCTCACCTTCATGACGCACCGGCCCAGATTGCCCTGGAGCAGCTTCATGCCGCCATCGGCGCTGAACGGGTTGGACGCGGGCCGCAGCATCGTTTCGTCGCGCGATGCGGGCACGGCCTTCCATGTCAGCGCCTCATTCTCCAGCATCGGCTCCGTGCCATAATCGGTCAGATCCTTTCGCGCGACGGTCAGGATGTCGCGATGGAGCAGGCCTGCGTCCAGCAGTTCGCGGATGATGACCGCCATGCCGCCCGCCGCGTGGAAATGGTTCACGTCGCCCGACCCGTTGGGATAAACCCGCGCCAGCAATGGCACCACGTCGGAAATCTCAGCAAAGTCGGTCCAGTCGATATGGATGCCCGCCGCCCGCGCGATGGCGGGCAGGTGGATGGCGTGGTTGGTGGACCCGCCGGTCGCCATCAGCCCGATGATCGCGTTGACGATCGCCTTTTCATCGACGCAATGGCCCAAAGGCCGATAGTCGTCGCCGTCCCATCCGATGTCGGCGATGCGATGCGTCGCAGCGCGCGTCAGTTCGCTGCGCAGCTTCGTGCCTGGATTGACGAAGGCGGCACCCGGCATGTGCAGGCCCATCATCTCCATCATCATCTGGTTGGAGTTGGCGGTGCCATAGAAGGTGCAGGTGCCCGCGCCATGATAGCTGGCGCTTTCGGATTCCAGCAGCTCGTCGCGGCCCACTTTCCCTTCCGCATAGAGCTGGCGGATGCGCACCTTTTCCTTGTTCGCCAGGCCCGACGGCATCGGCCCGGCCGGGATCAGGATGGTCGGCAGATGCCCGAAGCGCAGCGCGCCGATCAGCAGGCCGGGCACGATCTTGTCGCAAATGCCCAGCAGCAGCGCGCCCTCGAACATCGCATGGCTGAGCGACACGGCGGTCGAGAGCGCAATGGTGTCGCGGGAAAAGAGCGACAGGTCCATGCCCGACTGCCCCTGCGTCACGCCGTCGCACATGGCGGGCACACCGCCCGCTACCTGCGCCGTCACGCCGATTTCCCGCGCGGCGATCTTGATCTGTTCGGGATAGCGACCATAGGGCTGATGCGCCGACAACATGTCGTTATAAGACGTGATGATGCCGATATTCATCGCTCGCCCGGTGCGGATGACAGGCTTGTCTTCGCCGCTCGCGGCAAAGCCATGGGCGAGGTTGCCGCAAGACAGCTGATCGCGGTTGGTGCCCGCATCGCGGCCCCGTTCTATCAGGTCGAGATATTTCAGGCGCGTGAGCGCGCTGCGCTCCACGATGCGGGCGGTGACCTTGGCGATCACCGGATTCAGGTCAGTCATGCCAGCTGGCTCCGTCTCGTTCGATAAGGGCAATGGCCGAAGACGGCCCCCAGTTCCCGGATGAATAGGGCGACACCTTCATGTTCGCCTCCTTCCATCCGTCGATGATCGAATTGATCCAGCTCCATTGCGCTTCCACCTCGTCGCGGCGCACGAACAGGGTCTGGTCGCCCGCCAGCAGGTCCAGGATCAGCCGTTCATAGGCGATCCGGCGGCGCTGACCGGCGAAGGCGGCGGTCAGCGACACGTCCAGCGTCACCTCGTCCAGCTTCACCTGCCGCTCCAGCCCCGGCCTTTTGCTCATGATCGTCAGCCGGATATATTCTTCGGGTTGCAGGCGGATGACCAGCGTATTGGCTTCCAGCCCCGAACCTCCGCCCGACGCCTGCCCGTCGCGGCCGAAGATCGAATGGCGGACCGGCTTGAAGCGGATCTTGATTTCCGACTGGCGGGTCGGCATCCGCTTGCCGGTGCGCAGGTAGAAGGGCACGCCCTGCCAGCGCCAATTGTCGACATGCGCCTTCAATGCGACAAAGGTTTCGGTGTCGGACGACTGGCCCAGTTCGTCGGCATAGCCGGTCACGATATGGCCGCCGACTGCGCCCGGCGTATATTGGCCGCGCACGCTGTGGGTCTTGACGGTTTCGGCGGTCATCGGCCGCAAGGATCGCAACGCCTTGACCTTCTCGTCGCGCACGGCGGTCGGGTCCATGCGCGCAGGCGGCTCCATGGCGATGATCGACAGGATCTGGAGCATATGGTTCTGCACCATGTCGCGCAGCGCGCCGACTCCGTCATAATAGGATACGCGGCCTTCCAGCCCTACGGTTTCGCCGACAGTGATCTGGACATGGTCGATCGCCGTGGCGTTCCACAACGGCTCGAACATGACGTTGCCGAAGCGCAGCGCCAGCAGATTCTGGACCGTTTCCTTGCCTAGATAATGGTCGACGCGGAAAATCTGTTCTTCGGCGAACAGCGCGCCGATGCCGTCATTGACGGTTTTGGAGGACGCCAGATCCTTGCCGATCGGCTTTTCCATCGCGATCCGCGTGTTGGGCGCGATCAACCCGGCATCGGCCAGCCCTTGCGCGGTCGGCGCGAACAGCGACGGCGGGGTGGACAGATAGACCGACAGGCCCCGTTCCAATCGCCCGTCGATACGCTCGGCTAGCTTCGCGAACTGATCGGCATTGCCCGCATCGACCGGCTGATAGCCGATCATCGCCACGAAACGCGCCGCGACGTCCGCATCATAACGATCGGCGGCCAGAAACTGGCGCAGCGCGGCGTCCACATCCTTGCGGAACGCGTCGTCGTCCAGTTCCGATCGGCCGGACGCGACGATCAGGAAATCGTCGGGCAGCAGCCCGTCCGACAGAAGGTTGTAGAGCGAAGGAAAGATCATCCTGCGCGCCAGATCACCGGTGGCGCCGAATAACAGGAACGTAGCAGACGGCTCGGTCAAAGGATGGTCCTTCTCCGTTGGAAGATTGTCTATGTCTGCACGAGGCCGCCTTATAGCGGGCGAGGATCGTTACGCAAGAAGGCTATCGCCAAAGCCCGCATGTCGCAACAGGATGAGGTGCAAGCGGCGAAAAACGGCGGGAACTTCCCGCTGCGTCATGCGGTTGGACCCTTGGATACATCGTACGGGCGATCGCCCGGCGAGACGCATCCCTGCACGAATTTTCTAGTCATAAAAATCAGGAGAATGTCTGATGGCTCACGTCGCAACCCGCGATGGCGCGTCGCTGCACGTCAAGGATATGGGCAGCGGCCCGCCGGTCGTGCTCATCCATGGATGGCCGCTGACCGGCGATATGTGGGAATATCAGACGCTGGCCCTGTTGGAGGCGGGCTATCGCGTCATCACCTATGACCGCCGCGGCTTCGGCCATAGCAGCCATCCCGCTACCGGCTATGATTATGACGTTTTCGCCGACGACCTGGCCGACGTGCTGAACGAGCTTGACCTGCAACAGGCGTCGCTGGTCGGCTTCTCCATGGGCGGCGGCGAAATCGCCCGTTACCTTTCCCGCCATGGTGCGGCCCGGATCGCGCGCGTGGCGCTGATCTCCTCGGTCGTGCCCTATGTGCTGAAGGACGACACTAACCCCGACGGCGTCGACATCGGCGTGTTGCAGGACATGAAGGACCAGGTGCGCAAGGACCGGTTCGACTTCCTCCAGACCTTCGCCAAGACATTCTACGGGGTCGGCTGGGTCAGCAGACCGGTCAGCCAAGGCGTGCTTGACTGGAGCTTCATCCTGGGCGTGATGGCCAGTCCCAAGGCGACGATCGATTGCGTCGATGCGTTTGGGCAAACCGATTTTCGGGGTGACCTCGCCGCCTTCACTGTGCCTACGCTTATCATCCATGGCACCTCGGACAAGACCGTGCCGATCGATCCGACCGGACGGGCCGCAGCAGCGGGCATCCCGCACGCGACCTTCATCGAATATGATGGCGAACCCCATGGCCTGTTCGCCACCGCGCCGAAGCGGCTGAACGCCGACCTGATCGACTTTTTGGGCGGTTAAGCTTTGGCGGCGCGCCTGTCCGCGATCAGGCGGGCAGGCGAATGCGCCGCTTCCAGTTGGCAATATGCGCGCCCGCCAGCATCAGGCTGCCCGCGAGCGTCCATAGCGTTTCCCAGGCCGCGCTGTTGGTAGCCAGCGCGCCGATCGTCATCAGGGCGAGTCCTGCTACGCCCATGACAAGCAGGCTGGCGGCATGATGGTGCCGCCAGCCTTGCACAAGCGCGAACAGGCTGGTCGGCACGGCCAGCGCCAGCATGATCAGATGAAAAGACTCGCCCGGATCGACGCGACCGGCGATGGCGGGCAGCAGCGCGAACAACAGAGGCAAACCCAGGCAATGCAACATGCACAGCGACGATGCGCACAGCGCGAAGCCGTCCAGCCATTTGCTGCGGCTGTCTACCATTTGCTGCGCCTGCCGAGCGCCCTCACACGAAGTCATGATCTATTCCGTTCAATGTTATAACATAACATACTGGTCGCGATTTGGGCTTGAGTGGGCGGACTGTCAAGGATCGCGCACGCACTTTCGACGCATCCATGAATTTTCGGCTGGACGCCCGCGCCGGATTTTGTCATCTGGCCCGACCAGCCGTGCGGGCGTGGTGAAACTGGTAGACGCGCCGGACTCAAAATCCGGTTCCGCAAGGAGTGTCGGTTCGATTCCGACCGCCCGCACCATGGTTTGGCTTTCGGTTTTACGGCCTGAAGAGAGCGATTCACCGATATCGCCATCATCGCGCCCGGCCAGAGTTGCACTCTGTACCTGTCGTTCCCGTTCAGGCCATCACCGTATCCGTCACCGCCCGCCTTGCGCCTGGAACCACGGCACCATCCGCGCGATCGCGTCTTCGACCCGGTCGGTCGATACCGCGAAGCTGAACCGGATGAAGCGATGGCCGTCGACCGGATCGAAATCGATGCCCGGCGCCGTGGCGACGCCGGTTTCGCGCAGCAGCTTCTGGCAAAAGCGCAGACTGTCGTTGGTCAGGTGGCTGATGTCGGCATAGATATAGAAGGCGCCATCGGGCGGCGCGATGCTGGCGAGGCCCAGCGCGGGCAGGGCATCGAGCAGCAACTGCCGGTTGCGCCGATAGCTATCGACATGCCCCTCCAGTTCGTCGGTGCAGTCGAAGGCGGTCAGCCCTGCGCGCTGCGCCAGGACCGGCGGGGTCAGGAACAGATTGCCCATCCGCGCCCGCGCCGCGTCGATCAGCGCGGGCGGCACCACGATCCAGCCCAGTCGCCATCCGGCCATGGAATAATATTTGGAAAAGCTGTTCACGATCACCGCGTCGGGCGCATATTCCAGCATCGATCGGGCCGGTTCGCCAAAACTCAGCCCATGGTAGATTTCGTCGGAGATGATGCGGATGCCCCGGTCGGCGCATATCTGCGCGATACGGGCCAGTTCTTGCCCCGGGATGATCGTGCCCGTGGGATTGGCCGGGCTGGCGAGGATCAGGCCGTCGGGCGCGGGATCGATCGCGGCCAGCGCGTCTGCGCTGATCTGGTAGCGTTCGGCCGGGCCGCAGGCGACCTCGACCGGTTCCAGATAGAGCGCCTTGAGGGTGTTGCGATAGGCGACATAGCCCGGCCGCGCCGTCGCCACCCGCGCGCCCGGCGCGAACAGGCTGGTCAGCGCCAGCACCAGGCCGGGCGACGCGCCGCATGTCAGCAGGATCTGCTCGGGATCGACATCCACCCCATGCCGTGCGTGATAATGGCGCGCGATCCGCTCTTTCAGCGGCGTGCTTTCCCAATAGCCCATCGCTTCGGTGTCCAGCACCTGATGCGCCACCGCGATGGCGTTTGCGGGCGCGCCCGTGGATGGCTGGCCGAACTCCATATGCAGGATCGATCGCCCCTGCGCTTCGAGGGCATGGGCTTCGCGGCTGATGGCGATGGCGTGGAAGGGGGATATGTCGGCGATCATGCGCCGTGCCTAGAGCGATTTCCTGTCAGATGAAATCATCGGATGCCTCGGGCGTCGTGAAAGTCCAAAACAGGGGGCGGACTATCCGGTGCAGTTTGAGCAACTGATATCAAGTTGCATTGATAGGAACCTATAGCCCGTTGTTCCCCGGCGTAGGCCCGGGGTCCAGTCCCGCGCTCAGAACTGGACGCCGGCCTGCGCCGGGAACTCCCTCATGGATCAGCATCATCCCATTCTGGTATGATTCGATGCGGGGGCAACCATGTCGATGGCCCCGGCGTTCGCTTCACATGGACATGACGCTGCTTACCGCTTTGCAATATTATGGTGCGGGCGCAGCGACGATCGCCGCCCTGGTCGTATCCCTCAACCTGGGCCGTCGCATAACCGGATGGGCATTCGTCCTGTTCGTGACCTCATCTATCGCGCTGATCGGCTGGGGCTTTTTGGAAAAGGATAGCGAGGGGATTGGCTGGCAGAATATCGCGCTGCTGCTGATTAATGCGGTCGGCGTGTGGCGCTACCTGATCTCCAAGCATGAGGTGAAGGACTGACGCGTGGTGCAAAGGCTCACGCCTCCGCGATCCATATCTCGACCGGCACGTCCTGCTGCAACAGCGCCAATCGGATCGGCAGGTCCTCCACCGCGCCGCCTGCCAATGCCCGGTCATAGACCGCCTTCTTGGCGGCGCCGCCGATCTGCAAAAAGATGTGGCGGCTCTGCAGGATCGCATGCGCGGTCAGCGACAGGCGCTGATGCGGCGCGACGGGCGGGGTCGCCGCGATGGTCAGTGCTTTGGTCGCCAGCCCCTCAGCCAGTTCCGCGCCTTCCGGGAACAGCGAGGCCGTATGCCCATCGTCGCCCATGCCCAGCAATATGATGTCCAGCGGCCAGGGCAGGTCGGCGAAGATCGCCTCGGCCGCCGCCTGGCCCGCATAGGCATCGGCTGCATCATTCTTCATCGGCACGAAGCGCGCCTGCGCCGCCGCGCCCTGCAACAAACTCTCGCGCACCAGCCGTTCGTTGCTGTCGGCGCTTGCGGGATCGACCCAGCGTTCGTCCACCAGCGTGACGACGACCTTGCTCCAGTCGAGATCGACCTCAGCCAGCGTCTCCAGCACCGGCCGGGGCGACCGTCCGCCCGATAGCGCGATGGTCGCAACCCCGCGCGCGCGAATCGCGTCCGACAGGATGGCGGCGATGCGCGCGGCGATGTCGGCGGCGGCCTGCGCCCCGGTGGCGAAAAGATGTTCGGTCGGCATGGATCAATCCCCGCTATCAGCCCCCGCTATCAGCTAACGTGCAGATGTCGATCCATTGCGCGCCGGTCAAGTCCGCCAGCCGATCGGGCGTCAGTTCGACCGATGTCGTGCGCGATCCCGCCGCCGGAAAGACGGTCGTGAATGCGCGCAACGACATGTCGCAATAGACGGGTAGGGGCGCGGCCAAGCCAAATGGGCAGACGCCACCCACCGGATGGCCGGTGATCGCCTCCACCTCATGGCTAGCCAGCATGCGCGGTTTGCCGCCCAGCGCGGCCTTCGCCTTGCCATTGTTGAGGCGCGCGTCGCCGCGTGCGCAGACCAGCACGACCGTGTCGCCGATGCGCAACGACAATGTCTTGGCGATCCGCGCCGGTTCCACGCCCAGTGCGACGGCGGCCTCGATCACCGTCGCGGTGCTGACGCCTTGGTCGATGATCGCCAGATCGGGCGCATGTTCGGCCAGGAAAGCGCGGACGCTGGCCTCGCTCATGCGGCGGGGATTTCGCCCTGTATCTCGCTCAGCTTGCGTTCCCAGGCCAGCGCATGGGTGACGATCTGCTCCAGATCGGCATAGCGCGGCTGCCACGGAAATTCGGCCATGATCGCGCGATTGTCGGAAATCAGCGAATCCGGGTCGCCCGCGCGGCGGCCTTGCAGGCGGCGATCGATCGTCCTGTTCGTCACCCGATCGACGGCGTCCAGCACCTCCAGCACGGAAAAGCCCCGGCCATAGCCGCAATTGAGCAGATAATTCTGCTCCGGCTTCGCCATCAGCCCTTCCAGCGCCAGGACATGCGCGGCGGCCAGATCGCTGACATGGATATAATCGCGTACGCCGGTGCCGTCGGGCGTATCGAAATCGGTGCCGAACACGCCGACGCTCTCCCGCTTGCCCAGCGCCGCTTCCACCGCGACCTTGATCAGGTGGGTCGCGCCTGCCGTCGACTGGCCGGTGCGGCCCTGCGGGTCCGCGCCCGCGACGTTGAAGTAGCGCAGCGCGCAGAAATTCATCGGATGCGCCGCCGCCACGTCGCGCAGCATATATTCGGTCATCAGCTTCGACATGCCATAGGGATTGATCGGCCGCTGCGCCGTCGTTTCCCGGACCGGGCTTTCATCGGGTATGCCATAGGTCGCGGCGGTCGAGGAAAAGATGAAATGCGGCACGCCGACGCGCACCGCGCTTTCGATCAGGTCGCGGGTCTTGGCGCTATTGTTGTGATAATATTTCAAGGGGTTATCGACTGACTCGGGGACGACGACCGAGCCTGCGAAATGCATGATAGCCTTCACGCCATGGTCGCGCAGGGTCGCTTCCACCAGTGGCTGGTCGGCGATGTCGCCGCGCACCAGCGGCACGTCCTGCGGCACGGCCCAGTCGAAGCCTGTGACCAGATTGTCGATCACCACCACGCCATAACCGGCGTCCTTCAGCGCCAGCACGGCATGGCTGCCGATATAGCCCGCACCGCCCGTGACCAATACCGTTGGCTTGCTCATAAGAAAAAGGTCTCCCCGAAATGTTCGGGAAGACCTAGCCGAGTGTCGTTGCGATTTATAGAGGCTGTTCCCCGGCCTTCGCCGGGGCACAGCTCATGCCGCTATGCGATCGGCGACCGGCCGATAGAAGGTCGCGCCGCTGGCCGCCATGTCCCGCAATTGCTGCGTCGGGGTAAAGCGTGGGCCGTGCGCCGCCGCCAAACGGTCGAGCGTGGCGACGACATGGGCGATGCCGACCGTGTCCATATGGCTGAACGGCCCACCGGTATAGGGCGCAAAGCCCCAGCCGAAGATCGCGCCGATATCGCCATCTTCGGGCGTTTCCAGCACGCCTTCCTCGAAACAGCGCGCGCATTCGATCAACTGGCGATAGAGCAGCCGCTCCTTCACCGCATCCACATCGGGCTGGCGTTCGGCGCGGGGAAGAGGTCGCCCAGGACAGGCGCAAGATACTTCTTCCCGCCCTCGGGATAGTCGTACCAGCCCTTGCCGTTCTTGCGGCCCAGGCGGCCCGCTTCGACCATCTTCACCATGATGTCGTCCGAACCCTGCGGGACATAGGCGTCGCCCAGTTCCTTCTTGGCCGCCGTCATGATCTTGACGCCCAGTTCGATCGACACCTCGTCGCTGACGGCGAGCGGGCCGGTCGGCATGCCCAACTGCTTGCCGGCATTTTCGATCAGCGCGGGATTGACGCCCTCGCCAACCAGTTCGGCGCCCTCCTGCACATAGGTGCCGAAGCTGCGCGAAGTGTAGAAGCCGCGGCTGTCATGCACGACGATCGGCGTCTTCTTGATCTGCGCGACGAAATCCAGCGCCTTGGCGATGGCGGCCGGTCCGGTCTTTTCGCCCAGGATGATTTCCACCAGCGGCATTTTTTCGACGGGTGAGAAGAAATGGACGCCGATGAAATTTTCGGGCTTCGTCCAGGCCTGCGCCAGCGTGGTGATCGGCAGGGTGGAGGTATTGGACCCGAATATGGTGTCCGCGCCCAGCACTTCCTCAACCTTTTTCGTGACTTCCGCCTTGATGCTCACATCCTCGAACACCGCCTCGATCACGAAGTCGGCCCCGGCCAGGTCGGCATAGTCGGTCGTGGGCGTCACGCGAGCCAGCGTTTCGGCCAGCTTCTCGGGCGTCATGCCCTTGCCCAATCGCTTGGTCAGCACCGCCTCGACATGCGCCTTGCCCTTTTGCGCATAGGCCAGGTCGCGGTCGAACAGCATGACCTCGATCCCCGCCTGCGCTGCGACGGTGGCGATGCCCGCACCCATCATGCCCGCGCCGAGCATGGCGAGCTTCTTGGTCGGTGCCTTGGGCTGGTCCTTGGGTCGGCGCGCGCCGCGTTCGGCGGCTTGCTTGTTGACGAACAGGGTGCGGATCATGTTGGACGCCTGCGGGTCGGCGGCGACCTTGGCGAAATATTTGCTCTCGATCCGGATTGCCCGGTCCATCGGCAGGGTGATGCCTTCATAGACGGCCGACAGCAAGGCGATCGGCGCATTCATGTTCCGCTGCGTCTGTTTCAGCGTCATCGGCAGCGCGCCCGCCATGGTCTGGACGAAGCCGGGGTTGAAGCCGCCAGCGCCGCCGGGCACCTTGAAGCCCTTCACGTCCCAGGGTTGGGTATTGGCGTTCGGGTTGGCCTTCACCCATTCGCGCGCGGCTTCGACCGCCGTACCCTGCGGCACGACTGCATCCACAACCTTCAGCATCGCGGCTTCCGCCGGGCGGAACAGCTTGCCCTGGAGCATATACATCAGCGACGCCTGCACGCCCATGATGCGCGGCAGGCGCTGCGACCCGCCACCGCCGGGGAACAGGCCGACCAGAATTTCCGGCAGGCCCAGCTGCGTCTTGGGGCTGTCGCCCACGAAGCGGCGATGGCAGGCCAGCGCCAGTTCGAACCCGCCCCCCACGCAAGTGCCCTCGATCGCACAGGCGACCGGCTTGCCGCTGGTTTCCAGGCGACGGAACAGCGCGTTCAGCACGAACAGCTTGTCGAAGATCGCGGCGGGGGCGGGGCGCTCTCCGTCGCCCGTTGCCAGCATAGACCCGAAATATTTGAGGTCCATGCCCGCCATGAAGCCGCTGGCCTTGCCCGACGCGATGACCGCGCCTTTGATGGCGTCCTCCGACGCGATGCGCGTGATCGCGGCGTCCAGGTTCGCCAGGAAATCCGGGCCGATGACGTTCATCGACTGGTCCGGCACGTCGATCGTCAGGGTGGCGATGCCGTCGGCGTCGATATCGAAGTTGATGGTTTTCATGGCTTTGCCTTTACTCTCCGTTCGCCCTGAGCCTGTCGAAGGGCTTCTCTTTCTTTGCAGAAGGAAGGGGCTTCGACAGGCTCAGCCCGAACGGGAAATGGGGGGATCAGATACGCTCGATGATGATGCCGGTGCCCATGCCCGCGCCCACGCACAGGTTGATGAGCGCCGTGCCCTTGCCCGATCGTTCCAGTTCGTCCAGCGCGGTGCCCAGCACCATCGCCCCGGTCGCGCCCAGCGGGTGGCCCATGGCGATCGCGCCGCCATTGACGTTGATCTTGCTATGGTCGAGGTCCATCGCCTGCATGTAGCGCAGCACGACCGACGCGAAGGCTTCGTTGAGTTCCCACAGGTCGATGTCAGCGGTGGTCATACCGGCCCGCGACAGCAGCTTGCCCGCGACGAACTCCGGCCCGGTCAGCATAATCAGAGGCTCCGACCCGATCGAGGCCATGGCGCGGATGCGGGCGCGGGGCTTCAGCCCATATTTGTCGCCCATATTCTTGTTGCCGACCAGCACGGCCGCCGCGCCATCGACGATGCCGCTGCTGTTGCCGGCATGGTGGACATGGTTGACCTTCTCCAGTTCGGGATAGCGCAGCAGCGCCACCGTGTCGAAGCCCGGCATGTCTTCGCCCAGCGCCGTGAAGCTGGGCTTCAACGCGCCCAGCGACTGCATCGTGGCATCGGGGCGCATATGTTCGTCATGGTCCAGCACCACCTGGCCGATCACGTCCTTCACCGGCACGATCGACTTGGCGAAGCGCCCCTCGTCCCAGGCCTGCTTGGCGCGCTTCTGGCTTTCCACGGCATAGGCGTCCGCATCGTCGCGGCTGATGCCGAACTTGGTGGCGATGACGTCCGCGCCGATGCCCTGCGGCGCAAAATAGGTCTTGTAGGCGACCGCCGGGTCCATCGCCCATGCGCCGCCGTCCGACGCCATCGGCACGCGGCTCATCGATTCGACGCCACCGCCGATCGCGAACATCGCCTCGCCCGAATAGACCTTGGCCGCCGCCATGTTGACGGCTTCGAGGCCAGAAGCGCAGAAACGGTTGATCTGCACGCCCGGCACGGTCTGCGCATAATCGGCGTTCAGCACCGCGACGCGGGCGATGTCCGCGCCCTGTTCGCCGACCGGGCTGACGCAGCCCAGGATGACGTCGTCCACGTCCGCCGTGTCGATCCGGTTGCGGTCGCGCACGGCTTCCAGCACCTGCGTCGCCAGCTGTATGGGGGGATGTCGTGCAGCGACCCGTCGGCCTTGCCCCGGCCACGGGGCGTCCTGACGGCATCGTAGATATAGGCTTCCATGTTCATTCCCTCTCCGTGGGGGCCGTTCCGGCGCTTCGGATCTGGCCCCGAATGTATTTACGTTTACGTAAAGTGCAAGTGTCTATTATCCTGTTCGCGGTGCCGCCAGCATGCCGTAGGGGCAGTTTGAAATTTTCGATTCAACTGTCCAACTCGCTGTCGCATTTTCCGTGCGTATCGCGCGAATCCCCAAGCCATTTCATGGTGATGCGCATCGGCATAGGCTGCGGCGAAGCACGGAATTGTCGTCCGTCCCGGATGCCGTGTCGCATCGACATGGTCGTCCGCTGTGTATCCTGGGTCACGGCCACCTCCCGTCGCCTTTGCGCGTGTCGGCCGACTGCCGGGCGACCGTGCTGCGGTCATGCCACCGCATCCAGCGTTGCGCACCTGACATAGTTGCCTATATCCCCTCGCATGGACAGTGCGCCGCCAGACCCAACTCAACCGCTCCCGTCGCCGCTCTCCATCCCCATCTTCCGCGCGATCTGGACCGCCAGCCTCGCGTCCAACTTCGGCGGGCTGATCCAGTCGGTCGGCGCGGCCTGGATGATGACGTCGCTGTCGGCGTCCCCCTCCTGATCGCGCTGGTCCCGGCGGCAACCACGCTGCCGATCATGCTCCTGTCGCTCTGGGCGGGCGCGGTCGCCGACAATCTGGAGCGGCGCAAGGTGATGATCGCCTGCCAGGCGTCGATGCTGCTGGTGTCGACCCTGCTGGCGGCCAGCGCTTGGGCCGGGCTTTTGACGCCCTGGCTGTTGCTGGGCTTCACTTTCCTGATCGGATGCGCGACCGCGATCAATGGCCCCGCCTGGCAGGCGTCGGTCGGCGACATGGTGCCGCGCGCCATCCTGCCCAGCGCGGTCGCGATGAACAGCATGGGCTTCAACCTGGCGCGCAGCGTCGGCCCGGCGCTGGGCGGCGTGATCGTCGCGGTCGCGGGCGCGGCGGCGGCGTTCCTGACCAACGCGCTCAGCTATATCGCGCTGCTGACGGTGCTGTTCCGCTGGCGGCCCAATCTGCCGCCCAAGCTGTTGCCGCGTGAGCGGCTGGGCGTCGCGATGCAGGCCGGGCTGAACTATGTCGCCATGTCGCCCAATATCCGGCTGGTGCTGCTGCGCGCCGCGGTCTTTGGTGTGGGCGCCAGTGCGGTGTCCGCGCTGATGCCCTTGGTCGCCCGCGACCTGCTGGGCGGCGGCGCGCTGACCTTCGGCATGACGAGCGGCGCGTTCGGCATCGGCGCGGTGCTGGCCGCCCTGTCGACCCGCCGCCTGCGCGCGCGCTTCTCGGTCGAAACGATGGTGCGATCGGCGGCGCTGATCCTGGCGCTGGGTACGGCGATCACCGGGGTCGCCCACTGGCTGGCGCTGGCGTTGCTGGGCTATCTGCTGGCGGGCATGGGCTGGGTGACGGCGCTGTCCACCTTCAACGTGTCGGTTCAGATGTCCGCGCCGCGCTGGGTCGTGGCGCGGGCGGTGTCGCTCTATCAGATGATGGCGTTCGGCGGCATGGCGATCGGGGCCTGGCTGTTCGGCTGGCTGGCCGAACATCATGGCGTGGTCGAGGCGCTGTACGCCTCGGCCGCTGTCCAGGTCGTCGCTGCGCTGCTGGGCCTGCTGCGCCCCTTGCCCCAGATCGGCGAGGATAATCTGGACCTGCAGAATAGCTGGCGCGAACCCGACACCGCCGTGCCGGTGGAGCCGCGCAGCGGTCCCGTGGTCGTCACCATCGAATATCGCATTCCTGCAGGATCGGTCGTCCCGTTCCTGACCGCGATGAGCGAGCGGCGGCGCATCCGGCGGCGCGACGGGGCGCATGGCTGGTCGCTGATGCGCGACCTGGGCGATCCGGAACTCTGGGTGGAGCGCTATCATGTCTCGACCTGGCTCGACTATGTCCGCCACAATCAGCGGCGCACCGTGGCCGATGTCGACAATAGCGAAGCGATCCGCGCGCTGCATGCCGGGCCTGACCTCCCGGTGGTCCACCGCATGCTGGAACGGCAGACCGGATCGCTGCCGATCAGCCGTGCGCCCGACGCGCGCGAGATCAGCGATCCGATGACCGATCCCACCCGGTCGAGCTGATTATCGCGGCGCGACCGGACGCAGGTCGGGCAGGTCTTCGGGCGTGTCGATGTCGTGCAGGATATTCCCCATCGTCTCGATCTGGATACCATGGCTCAGCAGCGCGCGGGCGCCCTGATCGCCTTTCAACTCCAGCAATTCGGGGAAATGCTTGCGCCCGATGAAGGCGGGGGAGAGGAGGAGAAGCCGTCGGTCGACGCGACGACCGATCGTATATCCTCTGCGGCCAGGCAGATGCGGTTATAATGGGTCTGCGGCACGTCCGGCATGTCGGCCAGGCAGATCAATATGCCGCGGATGCGGTTGTTGGGCATGACATGCTCGACCGCGCGCACGATGCTGCCCGCCATCCCGTCTTCGGGCCGGTCGTTGACGATGATCGTATAGCCGCGCCGGTCGAGCTTGCGATGGATGACCGGCGCATAGGCGATCGGGCGCACGACCGCGATCAACTCGGCAAAGGCCATCGACGCCACCGTCTCCAGCACATGCGCCGCCACCGGCTTTCCGCGCAGATTGGCCATCAGCTTGTCGGCCTCGCCGAAGCGGGAGGAGGTTCCGGCCGCCAGCAGGACGGCGGCAATTCTTTCAGTACGCATGGAAGTTCAAGAACAAAGGCATGATGTCGTGGCGATCCCGATTATGCCCCGATTTGCCACCATGGCGATCTTGTGTCCAGCGATCCGAAAGGGACTGGCTATCGCGCACCCTAGCCGCCATATGCAGGCCCAACAGCATAAGGAGATGCCCGTTCATGGCCTGTGAACTCGAAGCGGAGACTGTCGGCGAAGGCAAGGCGCCGGTTCCGGCCGAAGTCAGCGATGCGATCCGCACCCTGATCCGCTGGTCGGGCGATCAGCCCGAACGCGAAGGCCTCATGGAAACGCCCGAACGGGTGGCGCGCGCCTGGCGCGAATATTGCCGCGGCTATGCCGACGATCCGGCCTATCATCTTTCGCGCATCTTCCATGAAGTGGGCGGCTATGACGATGTCGTCCTGTTGAAGGATATTCCGTTCCAGTCGCATTGCGAACATCATATGGCGCCCATCGTGGGGAAGGCGCATATCGCCTATCTGCCCGGCGACTATGTCGTGGGCATATCGAAGCTTGCCCGCGTGCTGCACGCCTATGCCAACCGGTTGCAGGTGCAGGAGCGGCTGACGTCCGAAGTCGCCAACTGCATCTGGGAGCATCTGAAACCCCAGGGCGTGGCCGTCGTGATCGAAGCGACCCATGGCTGCATGACCGGGCGCGGTGTGCGGACCCCCAATGTCATCATGAAGACCAGCCGCATGCTGGGCGTATTCCGCGACAGTGAAAAGTCGCGGGAGGAAGTGTTGAAGCTCATCGCTTCATGAGTGAAGAGACGGAACCTGCCTATCGCCCGCTGGGCAAGGCGCGCGGAGAGGCCGAACCGGTCGGCGCGCCGATGGCGGCCAAGCGGCTGGCGCTCGTTACGGGCGGGCATCGGCGGCTGGGCGGCATCATCGCCTCCGCGCTGGCAAAGGCGGGCCATTCGCTCGCCATCCATGGCAGCCACGACACGCGGCTCGATTCCCATCTGGCGCTGACCTTCGAGGAGGAGGGCACGGAATGGGACGGCTTCGTCGTCGATTTCGCCGATCCCGAAGGGGCGGAGGAACTGGTGGCGCGGGTGGCGGAGCGCTTCGGCCGCCCGCCCGACATATTGATCAACAGCGCGGCGATGTTCGGCCAGGATCGGCTCGACACGGTCACGGCCGAAGACCTCATGCGCCACTATGCCGTCAATTGCGCCGCGCCGACCCTGTTGACGAAAGCGTTCGCCACCATACCTGCAGGCGTGGGGGATCGGTGCATCGTCAACATCCTGGATCAGCGCATCGATCATCCCCATGGCGACCAGCTGGCCTATACCCTGTCGAAGCTGGCGCTGGCCGGACTGACGCGCACCAGCGCCGCCAGCCTGGCGCCCAAGGTGCGGGTCAATGCCGTCGCGCCGGGGCTGACCATCGCGACGCCGGATTATGACGAAGCGCAGATGGAGCGGCTGGCCGAGCTGATGCCGCTCGCCCGCCTGCCGCAGGCGGAGCAGATCGCGCAGGCGGTCCTCTATCTGGTGGAGGCGAGCGCGGTGACCGGGCAGACGCTCTATGTCGATGGCGGCGCGCACCTCAAAAGCTATGACCGGGATTTCATGCATCTGTGCCGATAGGATCGGCGCAAATGCGGGCGCCTGGGGGCTGGCGCAGGGCCGCCCATGCCCATAAAGCGGTCCCAAATACATAAGGAGATGGCGATGACCTATGAAACGATCCTTGTCGAACAGCGCGATGCGGTGACGCTGATCACGCTCAATCGGCCGCAGGCCTTGAACGCGCTTAACAGCCATGTCCTGAAGGATCTGAGCGCCGCCTTCGGTGCCTATGACGCAGACCCGACACAGCGCTGCGCGGTGCTGACCGGCAGCGGTGAAAAGGCGTTCGCAGCGGGCGCCGACATCAAGGAGATGGTGGAGAAGGACGCCGCCGATTTCTTCTTGCAGGATTTCTTTTCCGGCTGGCAGACCGGGGTCGTCGCGACCCGCAAACCGTGGATCGCGGCGGTGCAGGGCTTCGCGCTGGGCGGCGGATGCGAATTGGCGATGATGGCGGACTTCATCATTGCGGGCGATACGGCGAAATTCGGGCAGCCCGAAATCAAGCTGGGCGTCGCGCCGGGCATGGGCGGGTCGCAGCGCTTGACCCGCGCGGTGGGGAAGGCGAAGGCGATGGAATTGTGCCTGACCGGCCGGATGATGGACGCGGCCGAAGCCGAGCGGTCGGGTCTGGTAAGCCGCGTCGTGCCTGCCGCCGACCTGCTGGACGACGCGCTCAAGACCGCCGCGACGATTGCGGCGCAGCCGCCGATGGCCGCGATGGTGAACAAGGAAATGGTCAACATCGCCTTCGAAACCGGGCTGGCGCAGGGCCTTTTGACCGAACGTCGGCTGTTCCAGATCCTGACCGCGACGGAAGACAAAAAGGAAGGCATGACCGCCTTCGTGGAAAAGCGGCCCGGTGTGTGGAAGGGGCGTTAAGCCTGTCACGACGGTTTGATAATCTCGCGGCGGGCTGATAAATTCTCATTGGTTCGTGGCGGAGTTCCCCGGCACTTTCGTTTCACAAGAAAACGCAGAAACGACGGCGGAGAGGCGCGCAGCTTTGCGCGACCTCTTTGCCGTCGCGTCGTGAAACAGGGAGTTCCGCATGTCCGTTACCTCGATCCGTCTTTCCTCTCGCGCGGCGCTGCTGATCGCGTGCGCCGCCGGGGCGCTGAGTGCGGCGCATGCGCAGGATGCGGCGGAGAGTGATGACAGCAGTAGCATCACCGTCACCGGCCGTCGTATTTCGCAGTCGGCCGAGGCGATCGGTGAGGATAAGGTCAGCAATGTCGTCGCGGTGACGCGCGAAGCGCTGCTGTCCGCGCCGTCGGGCATTTCGGGCCTCAAGATGCTGGAGCAGTTGCCCGGCTTCAACGTGCAGACCGATGGCGCGCTGGGCCTCTATGAATTCGGCAACAGCGTCCAGACCCGCGCCTTCAACCTGGACCAGATCGGCTTCGTGGTCGACGGCATCCCGACCGGGCGCAGCGACGCTTTCGGCGGCAGCCCGGTGTTCCGTTACGTCGACAATGAAAATCTGGGCGTGGTCGAAGCGGCCGTGGGCGCGGGCGATGTCGGCCTGCCCAGCTATTCGACGCTGGGTCCGGTGGTGCAGTATAACAGCATCAAGCCGCAGGAAGAGATGGGCCTGTTCGTGTCGCAGAGCTTCGGCGATTTCGACATGAAGCGCACCTTCATCCGCGCCAGCACCGGCCAGGTCGGCCCGTTCCGCGCCTATGTCAGCCGCACCAAGTTAAATTCTGACCTTTGGCGCGGGCCCGGAACGGTAGATCGCGAACATTGGGAAGGTCAGGTCCATGTCGACCTTGGCAGCGACAGTTGGGCACGGTTGAAATTCGTGTCTAACGACTTTTTCGACTATGATTCGCCTACTATCTCACGGGGCCAATATAATTGTACGGTCAGAAACGCGCTGGGCCAGTGCGGTCGTGATTTTGCCTATATCGAAAATGTGCCTAATACGACCGCCGGATTTGGGCCGACCGCGCCGGGCATCTATTATTCGAACAGCGCATATACCGCCGTGTATAATCTGGCCATCAACGTGCGTAAGGACAAGCTGTACGGCGCCACTTTCCATGCCGGGATTGCCGATGGCGTGTGGGCAGAGTCGACCTTATATTGGGAAGACAAGGATGGCTACGGCGTATCGCCCGACGCTTATGGCAGCACGACGCGCGGGACTACCGGGCCGCTGCTCAACAGCTTTTTACGCTACCGCTATCAGGCTGACGCAGGCCTTCCGGTTTTCGCGCCGAAGGGCGTGCAATATGGCCTGTCAGAGGTGGGCGGCGATCGCTATGGCATCACCACCAAACTGCATTGGGAAATGGGCTTTAACACGGTCGAAACCGGCGTGTGGGCCGAAGTAGATAAATATCATCGTACCCAGGCTCGCTATAACACGCTGGATGGCGCGCCCGATGGCGCACCAAATCTGGACGAACTGGTCTATCTGCGCCGCGACTATCGGTCGAAGCGTGATACGCTTCAGGTATTCCTGAAAGACACGCTCAAGCTGGCTGAAGATCGGCTGGTGCTCGACCTTGGGTTCAAGGGGCTCCTGATGGATTACGCCTATCGTGGCTATCGCGATTTCGACGACTATTATCGCACGACCGGCACCGGGACCGCCACGACAGGGATTGCAGGCTATGGTCCGCAGTCAAACACCGCCCATTACCGGGATATGTTCCTGCCGATGGCGGGGCTGCTCTACAAGTTTGATGGCAGGACCCAGATGTTCGCATCCTACGCCGAAAATATGGCGTTGCCCAAGGGGATGGATGACATCTTCTCTGTCATCCGCCCGGGCGGCAGGCTGGTGCCGCAGCCTGCGCCCGAACGATCGAAGAATATGGAACTGGGCATCCGCACCAATCAGGGACAGGTCTATGCTTCGCTGGCGGCATTCTACACCAAATTCCAGAATCGTATCCAGTCAATCACCAGCTTCGTCCCAGGCGGCGGCGCATCGACCGAAACCTTCTTCCAGAATGTGGGTCGGGTGCGATCCTATGGCGTGGAATTTGCCGGCACATACAAACCGTCGTTCCTGAACGGGCTGGGCTATGGTAATTTGAATGTCACTTACAACAACGCCAAGTTCAAGGATAACATAGCTGCGTCGACGCCGATCCTGATCGCCGACAAGTTTATTCCCGACAGCGCGAAGTGGATCGTCAGCGGCGGCGTGACCGTCGAACCGGCGACATGGCTGGTCGCCAATATCTCCGGAAGATATACTAGTAAGCGCTGGTCAACCTTCACCAACGCTGCTGGTTCCAGCGTGCCGGGCTTCACCGTGTTCAGCGCCTATGTCGATATCGGCGACGGCATCACCCTGGGCCCGGTCAAGGGCGTGAAGGCGCGGTTCAACGTCGATAATATCTTCGACAAGGACACGCTGTCTTTCATCTCGCCGACGGTAACGGGTGACGGCAATTTCCGTCCGCTCAGCCCACGCACCTTCCAGTTCACCATCTCGGGTGAAATCTGATGCGGGCGGCATGGATGATGGGTGCGGCGCTGGCCGCACTGCTGCCGCTGGCGGCGCAGGCGGAAGCGCCGGTGGTGTCCAAGAAGGATTATCAACTGCA
This sequence comes from Sphingobium sp. CR2-8, assembly GCF_035818615.1. NCBI lineage: Bacteria > Pseudomonadati > Pseudomonadota > Alphaproteobacteria > Sphingomonadales > Sphingobiaceae > Sphingobium > Sphingobium wonjuense. Next base: position 1,191,871 of record NZ_JAYKZY010000002.1, read on the forward strand.
CCAGCGTCTGCTGACGCTGGACAGCCATCTCGATACGCCCGCGTCGCTCGACCTGCCCGGCTGGTCGATCGATGAGGAACATGGCGTCCATAGCGACTATACCCAGGTCGACCTGCCCCGCATGAAGAAGGGCGGCCTGGATGGCGGGTTCTGGGCCATCTATACGGGTCAGGGGCCGCTTACGATCGAGGGGTTCCGCAAGGCGCGCGACTTCGCCCTGCTGCGCGGCATGTCGATCCGGTCGATGGTGGCGGCGGACCCGGCCAATTTCGCGCTGGCGCTGGAAGCCAAGGACGCCGCACCGATCGCGGCGGCGGGCAAGCGGGTCGTCTATATGTCGATCGAAAACGCCTATCCGCTGGGCGAGGACGTGTCGCTCATCAAGACCTTCTACGACATGGGCGTGCGGGTGTCGGGCTTTGCCCATTTCGCGCATAACCAGTTTGCCGACAGTTCCACCGATCCGTCGAAGAAGCCGCGCTATGGGGGCCTCAGCCCGCTGGGCAAGGAACTGCTCAAGGAGATGAACCGGCTGGGCATCGTGCCGGATGCGTCGCACAGCAGCGATCAGGTGCTGGACGATCTGCTGGCGCTGTCGACCACGCCGATCCTGCTGACCCATTCGGGCTGCAAGGCGGTCTACGATCATCCGCGCAATATCGACGACGATCATCTCAAGGCCTTGGCGGCCAAGGGTGGGGTGATCCAGATGAACGCCTATGGCACCTATCTGCGTGCGTCCAAGCCCAATCCGGAGCGGCAGAAGGCATTGATGGCGCTGTACGGGCAGATGCGCGAGGACGCCAAGATGTCGGCAGAGAAGCGCGCCGAACTGCTGGCCAAGCGGCAGGAGATCGACAAGCTCTATCCCGACACCGACCGGCCGACCTTCGACGATTTCCTGGCGCATATGCTGCATGCGTTGAAGGTCGTGGGACCGGACCATGTCGGTATCGGCGCGGACTGGGACGGTGGCGGTGGGGTGGTCGGCCTGGAGGATGTGGTCGACCTGCCCAAGATCACCGCCGCGCTGTTGAAGGCAGGCTATAGCGAAACCGATATCCAGAAAATCTGGTCCGGCAACCTGCTGCGCGTGCTGGCGGCCAATGAGGCGGCGAAGGGGAAGTGAGAGGGGCTGTTCCCCGGCGCAGGCCGGGGGCCAGTTTCAGGGCCTGAACTGGACCCCGGCCTGAGCCGGGGAACCACATGGTACAGGCGCTACTTCCCCTCCAGCATCTCGATCATCAGGGAGAAGTCGCGCCCGGCTTCTCCCTGGTTGGCGAGCATCTGGTAGAGCGCTTCGGCGGTATTGCCCATGGGCACCGATGCGCCGACCAGCGCGGCGGCTTCGGTCGCCAGCTTCAAATCCTTGAGCATCAGGCCGACGGCGAAACCACCCTGATAGCCATTGTCGGACGGCGATTGCGGGCCGACGCCGGGCACGGGGCAATAGCTGGTCGTCGACCAGCTCTGGCCCGACGATACGCTGCTGATATCGTAGAAGGTCTGGGGATCGAGGCCGAGTTTGCGGGCCATGGCGAAGCTTTCGCAGGTCGCGACCATCGTAGCGCCCAGCAGCATATTGTTGCAGATCTTGGCCGCCTGCCCATTGCCCGCGCCCCCGGCATGGATCACCGCCTTGCCCATGGCGGACAGGATCGGCCTGGCCTTCGCGAAAGCCGCGTCCGCGCCGCCGACCATGAAGGTGAGGGTGCCGCCATTGGCCGCCGCGATGCCGCCGGAAACGGGCGCGTCGACCATCTCAAATCCTTGCGCCGTCGCGGCATCGCTCACGCGGCGGGCAGTGGCGACATCGATGGTGGAGCAGTCGAGAAACAGCGCGCCGGGCGTGGCCGCGCCGAATATCTGGTCGCTATAGACGCTTTCGACATGCTTGCCCGCAGGCAGCATCGTTACGACGGCATCGGCGCCAGAGGCGGCGTCGGCGGCGCTGGTGGCGCGGATGGCGCCATGGCCCTGCGCCTTCGCCAGCGCCTCTTCGGCCAAGTCGAAGGCGCGGACGGCATAGCCGTTCTTCAGCAGGTTGGCGGCCATGCCCCCACCCATATTACCAAGGCCGATGAAGGCGATCGTTTGGCTCATTATCCTATCCTCTCCCGCTTAACTTCGCACATTTCCCGCTGATTTTGACATTATGTTACGTGGGCCTGATCCTATCGGAAAGGAGGCGCCCTGAATTTAGCGCCTGCCGCCGCGATAGGACAGGATCAGCCTGCGTCTATAAGGTCCGGCAGTGGGGTCCATCGCTTCTCCGGCGGCAGCGGTGCGAAGATGGCGTCGATCGTCGCATCATCGACCTGCTCCAGCGTCGGTGGATTCCAGCGCGGCGCGCCGTCCTTGTCGAAGATCACGGCGCGCACGCCCTCCACGAAATCGGGGCGGCGGATGACCGCGCAGGCAAGGGCGAATTCCATCGCCATATTGTCCGCAAAGTCGGCCTTGCCCGCACCCTCGACCAGTTGGCGCAGGGCTACCTTGATCGTCTGGGGCGATTTGGTGGCGAGGACGGACAATTGCTTGGTGGCCCATTCGCCGCCATCGGCGCGCAGCGCGGCGACGATCTGCTCGGCCTTGTCCGACGCGAACAGGCGATCGATGTCGGGGCGCGCCTCTTCCAGTTTGGAGGGGGGCGGTGGTTCGTCATTTTCCGCCAATATCTCGTCCAGCCCCAGCGGGTCGGCCAGGATGCGCGCCTTGATCGCGTCCAGCTTGTTGGAGGCGATATAGTGGGTGGCGATGCCCACCGCGACGCAATCCGCGCCGTCGATCCGCGCGCCTGTCGCCGCCAGCCAGGCGCCGACCCGGCCGGGTAGGCGGGGCAGGAACCAGCCGCCGCCCACGTCGGGGAACAGGCCGATACCGGTTTCGGGCATGGCGAAGGTCGTGCGTTCGGTCGCGACGCGGAAACGGGCGGGCAGGGAGAGGCCGACGCCGCCGCCCATGACGATGCCGTCGATGAAGGCGACGATCGGCTTGGGATAGACGAACAGCAGATGGTTCATCCGATATTCGAGGGCGAAGAAGCGTTCGGCTTCGACACAGTCTGTCTTGGCGCTGTTGGCGATCAGGGCGATGTCGCCCCCTGCGCAAAAGCCGCGGGAGAGTTTGGGATCGCCGTCCGGGTCGGGGAAGTGGTCGATCATGACCGCGACGACGGCGTCATCCTCGCGCCAGGCCAGCAGCGCGTCGTTGATGGCTAGGCACATGTCCGGCGTGAGGGCGTGGATCGCCCTGGGCCGGTTCAGGCGGATGCGGCCGATAGTGCGGTCGATGAAGGTCAGGACTTGGTCGGTCATTTCAATTCCGTTCGGTTCGAGCCTGTCGAGAACCCAGCGCCGGGTTCTCGACAGGCTCGAACCGAACGTTGGTAGAGAAGACAGGCATGACTAACGCAACATATCCCGCGCCACGATCATGCGCATGACCTGGTTGGTGCCTTCCAGGATGGAATGGACGCGCAGGTCGCGCCAGAAGCGTTCGATCGGATAGTCCATCAGATAGCCATAGCCGCCATGGAGTTGCAGCGCACGATCGACCACGGACGATCCGGTGTCGGTGGCGAAGCGTTTTGCCATCGCGGCGAAGCGCGTCTTGTCCGGCGCATTGTCGGTTACCTTGACGGCGGCGGCGTAGAGCAATGTGCGGGCAGCCTCCAATTCGGTCTGCATGTCGGCCAGGGTAAATTGCGTATTCTGGAAATCGGCGATCGATTGGCCGAACTGCTTGCGATCCTTCGTATAACGGACGCTTTCATCGATACAGCGCTGCGCGCCGCCCAGCGAGCAGGCCCCGATGTTGAGACGGCCGCCGTCCAGCCCCGTCATCGCGATGCGGAAGCCTTCACCCTCCGCGCCGACGAGATTGTCTACAGGTACGCGGACGGCATCGAAATTCACCTGCGCGGTGGGTTGGCTGTGCCAGCCAAGCTTGCGCTCCTGCGCGCCGAAGCTGACGCCGGGCATGTCCTTTTCGATGACGAGGCAACTAATGCCTTTCGGGCCATCCTCTCCCGTGCGGACCATGACGACATAGACTTCATTCTCGCCGCCGCCGGATATGAACTGTTTGGAGCCGGTCACGACATAATGATCGCCGTCGCGGACCGCCTTCGTCTTGAGCGCGGCAGCGTCCGACCCCGCGCCCGCTTCGGTCAGGCAATAGCTGGCCATGCGCGTCATCGGCACCAAGTCGGGGAGATATCTGTCCTTCACCGTCTGCGATCCGAAACGGTCGATCATCCAGGCGCCCATATTATGGATGGATATGAAGGCGCTGGTGGAGGGACAGCCATAGGCCATCGCCTCCATGATGAGCGCGGCTTCCAGCCGACCAAGGCCGATGCCGCCCGATTCCTCCGACACATAGATGCCGCCAAAGCCGAGGTCCGCCGCCGCGCGGATCGTGTTGCGGGGGAAGATATGCTTTTCGTCCCATTCCGCCGCATGCGGGGTAATCGCATCGGCGGTGAAGCGCTGCGCCATCTCCTGGATCGCGCGCTGGTCCTCGGTCAGGTCGAACTGGCTCATGCTCTCCTTCCGTCACGCCCTGTGCATGGCATGATCGCTTGTGGGTGGCCTTGTAGCAATGTTGCGTTATTGCCAGCAATGGCGAAGTTGTGCATGAACTCCCTGCAAATTTGCAGAGGGGGCGGGCGCTTGTTCGATTGGGACGATCTGCGGGTATTTCTGGCGGTCGCCCGCGCGCGCAAGGTCGCGCCCGCCGCCCGCGCGCTGGGGATCGATGCGACCACCATCGCGCGGCGGCTGGCGCGGCTGGAAAAGGCGATCGATGCCGAACTGTTCGAACTGGGCGCGGGGGAGCGGACGCTGACGGCGCGGGGCCAGGCGCTGCTGGGCCATGCGGAGGGGGCGGAAAGCGCGGCGCTCGCGGCGATGGAGGATGTGCAGCGGCAGGTACACAGGCTAGCCGGGCAGGTGCGCCTGTCGGTCGCCGAAGGGTTCGGGACCTGGGTGCTGGCGCCGGGCATGGGCGATTTCAACCGGCGCTATCCGGGCATCCGGCTGGACCTGATCACCGCATCCGGTTTCCTCAACCCGTCCAACCGTGAAGCCGACATGGCGGTGATGCTGGGACGGCCGCAACGCGGGCGGCTGACGGTGCGGCGGATGGGGGATTATCGGCTGCATCTCTATGCGTCGCCAGCCTATCTGGAGCGCGCGGGCAGGCCCGCCACGTCGGCGGACCTGCGCGATCATGTGCTGGTCGGCTATGTGCCCGAATTCCTCTTTTCGCCCGAGCTGGATTATCTGGACGAGGTGGAGACGGGGCTGGAGGCTACGCTGCGATCGACCAGCATCATCATGCAGCAGCGGATGATCGCCGACGGGGCGGGCATCGGCGTGCTGCCCGATTTCATCGCGCGGCGCGACCCCGGCCTGGTGCCGCTGATGGCCGATCAGGTCGAAATTACGCGCAGTTTCTGGCTGGTGATGCATGGCGACCTGCGCAAGCTGGCGCGGATCGGTGCGGTCGCCGAATGGTTGCAGGAACGCGTGGACATATTGTCGGGTCATCGCGATTTTCAGGGGGGTGGGTGAGGCCCGCTTCAAATTCGCTTTAAAGTCAATCGACGCCGCCCCTGGACCTCGCTAAGGGAGTCGGGATGGAAATAAGGCGGTCGCATTACGCTTATGCAGCATAAGCCCAAGCGCAGCAGGGCGATCGCCCTGCCGAGCGGTGAATTTCGCGCCCGCGCCACCGAATATCTCGATTTTCTGGCCGCCTGGGTGAAGAAGCCGCGCCAGACCGCGTCGGTCGTTCCGTCCAGCCGCTACCTGGCCCGGTTGATGGTCTCTCAGATCGATCCGCACGATGGCCGCGTGCTGGAACTGGGCGGCGGGACCGGGGTGTTTACCCGCGCGATCCTGGGCACCGGCCTGCCACCGGATCATCTGGAAGTGGTGGAGATCAATCCTGCGTTCGCGCGCGGATTGCGTCGGCATTTCCCCCATGTGTCTATCCTGGAAACGCCTGCGCAGATCGTGTCGACTGCGACGGCTGGCCTGCCGGGCGATTATCAGGTGGTGGTCAGCGGCCTGCCGTTGCTGGCGATGGATCGCTACATGCATTTCGACATATTGTCGGAATCGCTGCGGATGCTGCGTCCCGGCGGCAGCTTCGTGCAGTTCACCTATTCGATGCGCCCGCCGGTGCATCGCGACGTGATGGAGGCGCTGGGGCTGGACGTCATGCGGGTCGGCCAGACCGTGCGCAATTTCCCGCCCGCCACCGTCTTCCGCTTTTCCCGGCGCGGCGAATAGGTTGCGTTTGGCCATCGGCCCCCTATCTTTGCCGCAACGCAAAAGGGGCAGAGCCATCCATGGCATCCATCATCGACATCAAGGGCCTGACGAAACGCTATGCGTCGGGGTTCGAAGCGCTCAAGGGCGTCGATCTTTCGATCGAAGAAGGTGAGATTTTCGCGCTGCTGGGGCCTAACGGCGCGGGCAAGACGACGATGATTTCCATCATCTGCGGCATTGCCCGGGGCACCGGCGGCAGCGTAACCGTGGCGGGGCACGACATCGTGCGCGACTATCGCGGCGCGCGCACCGCGATCGGCCTGGTGCCGCAGGAATTGTCCACCGACCAGTTCGAGCGGGTCATCGATACCGTGACCTTCAGCCGCGGCCTGTTCGGCAAGGCGCGCAACGACGCCCATGTCGAGAAGGTGCTGCGCGACCTGTCGCTCTGGGACAAGCGACATAGCAAGATACTGGAACTGTCGGGCGGGATGAAGCGGCGCGTGATGATCGCCAAGGCGCTGAGCCACGAACCGCGCATCCTGTTCCTGGACGAGCCGACTGCGGGCGTCGATGTGGAACTGCGCCGCGACATGTGGAAGCTGATCGGCGCATTGCGCCAGACCGGCGTCACCATCATCCTGACGACCCATTATATCGAGGAAGCCGAGGAAATGGCCGACCGGGTGGGCGTCATCAACAAGGGTGAACTGATGCTGGTCGAGGACAAGACCGTATTGATGAAGAAGCTGGGCAAGAAGACGCTGACCGTCGTCCTGGCGGACCCGATCGATGCGGTGCCGGTGGACCTGGCCGAATGGAACGTCACGCTGGGTGCGGACAGGCATGAGCTGGACTATGTTTTCGACACCCAGGCGGAGCGCACCGGCGTATCGTCGCTGCTGCGCAAGCTGGGCGATCTGGGCATCGGCTATAAGGATCTGAATACCCGGCAAAGCAGCCTGGAGGATATATTCGTGAGCCTCGTCCATCAGGAGAAGGCCGCATGAGCCTCCAGAATCTGCGCGCCATATCGGCGATCTACCGTTTCGAACTGCATCGCTTCCGGCGCACCCTGCTGACGGGATTGCTGGTGCCGGTCATTACCACCTCCCTTTATTTCGTGGTGTTCGGCGGCGCGATCGGATCGCGCATGACGGAGGTGGACGGCATCCCCTATGCCGCCTTCATCGTGCCCGGCCTCATCATGATGACGATGTTCACCGAAAGCATCTTCAACGCGAGTTTTGGCATCTATATGCCCAAATTCAGCGGCACCATTTACGAACTATTGTCCGCACCGGTGTCCGCGACGGAGACGATCATCGCTTATGTCGGTGCGGCGGCCACCAAGTCGATGATCGTGGGCAGCATCATTTTCCTGACCGCCCACCTGTTCGTTGACGTGCCGGTCGCGCATCCTTTCGCGATGGTGAGTTTCATGGTGCTGATCGCCATCAGCTTCTGCCTGTTCGGCTTCATTCTGGGCATCTGGGCGCAGAGTTTCGAACAGTTGCAGGTGATCCCGCTGCTGCTGATCATGCCGATGACGTTTCTGGGCGGCGCTTTCTATTCGGTCAAGATGCTGGCCGAACCTTGGCGGACCATCACCTTCTTCAATCCGATCGTCTATCTGATATCGGGATTTCGCTGGACCTTCTTCGGCAAGGGCGACGTGGCGATCGGGCTGAGCCTCTTGTTCGTCGCGGGGATATTGGCGGTGTGCATCGGCATCATCGGATGGATGTTCCGCACGGGATATCGATTGAAGAAGTGATATCCGGGCCTGCAGTAGCCCACGGTGCAGGCAGATGGTTTCCCGGCGAAGGCCGGGATCCAGCTCCGCGTCTCGAACTGGACCCCGGCCTTCGCCGGGGAACAGCAGTTATTCAATATATTTTGGTATGAAGGCGCGCCAACGGTGCCAATGGCGATCTTATAAAGCCCACAAGGGCGTTACGTTACGCCGCCTGGCTTTCCGGCGTCACGGCGAACAGGGTCACGCCCTTATATTTGTCGTCGCCGTCATTATAGAGGCCGTACATCGCCTCGAACTTTTCATCCAGCACGACGATGTCGGATAGCCCGACCAGCTTGAACGTGCCAAGCTTCAATTCGCGCGGCGGGCGGCCTTCGCGGTCGGTGGTCACTGCGTCGATGAACAGTTCATCATGGCGGGTGTAGAGGATGTGCGGCGCCAAGGTTACGACCATTTTATTATAGGTCACCTTCAGGCACTTCTGGAGCGCGATCGCTTCAAAAATCTCGGTCGGGGCTTGCATGATGTCGCCTACCTGACCGATTTCGCCAATTCTTTCAATTGCTTTGTGCGTTGCACCATATCCATCCCGTGCAATCAGCGCGACGAATGGTTCAGGCGGGCACAAGACCCAGCCGTTCGCGCATGCTCCAACGGCTGATGAGCAATAGCGCCACGACGCCCAGTCCGCTGGCAAGGCCCAGCCATATGCCCAGGCCCTGCATGCGCAGCGGAAAGGCGAGCAGGGTGCCGACGCCCAGGCCCACCACCCAATAGCCGATCAGCGCGAAGATCATCGGCACCGTCGTGTCCTGCACCCCGCGCAGGACGCCCGCGCCCACCGCCTGCGCGGCGTCGACCAGTTGGAACAACGCGGCGACGGCCAGAAAGCTGACGGCCAGGCCGACGGTGCGAGCGTTGACGGGATTGGACAGGTCGAGGAAGGCGGACACCAGGGTGCGCGGCATGAAGATGAGCAGCAGGGCGGCGCAGACGGCAAAACCGGTGCCGATGATCAGCGCCAGCCATCCCGCCCGGCCCACGCCCGCCCGATCGTGACGGCCATAGGCGATGCCCACGCGGATGGTCGCGGCTTGGCCGATGCCCATCGGCACCATGAAGACCAGCGCTGCGATCTGGATCGCGACGGCGTGGGCCGCGAGAGAATCGCGGTCGATGAGGCCCATGAGCAGGGCCGAGGCGTTGAACACCGTCGTTTCGAAGCCCAGCGTGATCGCGATCGGCAGGCCCAGCGCCCATACCTGCCGCTGGCGTTCGCGATCGCGCGTCCAGAAACGGCCCATCAGCCGGTAGCGGCGGAAGCGCCGGTCGATCAGGATGACGGCGAGCAGGCCGAAGAACAGGAAGCAGGAGGACAGGGTGCTGGCGAGGCCCGCGCCGAACAGGCCGAGCGCGGGGAAACCCACATGGCCGAAGATCAATGCCCAGCCTGCCAACACATTGAACGGGATGACGGCCAACATGATGACGAGGCCCCAGATGGGCCGCTCCAGCGCGGCGATGAAATTGCGCAGGGTGGTAAAGCCCAGGAACGGCAGCAGCGCCCATTGCAGACCGTGCATCAGATGGCCCGCTTCGCGCGCCAGGTCGGCATTCTGCCCCATGGCGAGCAGGATCGATTCGCTTTGCCAGAGCAATATCCAGGCGGGGATGACGAAGAAGAGCGCGGCGCGCAGCGTCTGGTGAACGGTCCGGCGGATGTCGCGCACGCTATGGCGTCGGCGGCCGCGTTCGCTGGCGATCAGGGGGAGGCGGCAGTGACCAGGCCCATGCCGAACAGCAGCAGTGCGTGGAACAGGTTGATGGCGAGCGCGCCCGCCGCGACCGCCTCCGCCCCGATCCGGCCGAGCAGCAGCAGATCGGTGGCCGCGATCGCCGACCAGGCGATATTGCCCGCAATCATCGGCAGCGCCAGCGTGATCAGCGCTGTGGCTTCGATACGCCAGGGGGAGGGGTGGGTCACGTCGGTGTCCGGCCAGGGAATTATATGTTGCGTCTGGTTAGAGGCCTCAATGCTTCTTGAACAGGTGCAGCGCGGCGACCACGATGCCGCCAATGACCAGGCCGACGATCGCGCCGCCCACCGCAGTTACCAACCAGTGCAGCAGTCCGCCGATCGCGGGCAGGGCCTGCGCCGCGCCCTGCGCGACATGCTCGATCGCGCCGGGGATCAGGTCGATATGAAATTCGTGCAAGCCATGCACGATCAGCCCGCCGCCGACCCACAGCATGGCGGCGGTCCCGACCACCGACAGGATCGCCATGATGACGGGCATCGCCTTCACCAGGCCGCGGCCGAGCGCCTTCGTGCCGGACGAATCCTTCTTGGCGAGGTGCAGGCCGATATCGTCCATCTTCACGATCAGGCCGACGACGCCATAGACGCCCGCCGTGATCAGGATGGCGACGACGACCAGGATAGCCGCCTGTTCCCATACCGGTTCGGCTGCGACCGTGCCCAGCGATATCGCCATGATCTCACCCGACAGGATGAAGTCGGTGCGGATCGCGCTCGACACTTTCTGGTTTTCCAGCTCGGTGGAACTGAGCGTCTGGGCCGCTTCCT